>DASYBG010000019.1:0-108594 GCA_036500865.1 Polyangiaceae bacterium | reverse complement strand
CGTGATCGAGCAGCTCGTCGGCAACGATCATTTCGTGCCGCTGCCCCGGCGTGAGCGCGATGTGGATCGGGCGACCTTTGGTGTCGACGACGGCGTGGAGCTTGGTTGAAAAACCTCCTCGAGAACGGCCCAGAGCATTGGGAGACGTACCGCACCTAATGGCCGATCGGGTACACATGCAACAGGTAGCGCAAAAGGAGCGCGCGTCCGACTTCGCCCTGACCCATAGCGTATTGATCGTATCGATCTGGACTGCTCTTGAGGATGCGGTCCGAAGCCTCGCATACGACTGGCTCTGCAACGACCCTAATGCATGGCGCAAGCTTGATAAGGTCGAGATCAATCTCGGGCTCTATCAGTCCCTTTCTGAGGAGGAACGCGCTTGGTACGCTATCGAGCAACTAGAAGTCGTGCAGAAGGCACCGTTGAAAATGGGCGCGAATCGGTTCGAGGAACTTCTCAAGCCCTTCGGTCTATCGGGACCGATGCCGAAGGAACTGCGTGATATCTTGTTCGAATTGAGTCAAGTACGTCACGTACTAGTTCACAAGCGCGGTCGGTCTGACAGTCGCCTTTTGCGGAATTGTCCCCACCTTGCATCAAGGTTTCCGATCGGGTCTAGGATGTCCCTGACCGCGGAAGACTTTAATCGATATCAGACCGCGGCACTGGAATATGGCTTTATTTTGTTAGAACGCGTGGATCCCGAGTCCTTCAAGAAGGTGCACCCTGACTTGGACAGAGGAACCGCCGGAGACGTCCAATCAGGCCCCGACGTGGGTGCAGAACAACCTGACTCATGACCTGACCTTCCTCTCGTCGCCAACCTACCGTTCGCGCGACATGCGAGCCGCCAACGTCCGTGCTCCGAGCGAGGGAGCTCCGGTGCTATGGGGTTGCACTGGAGGCCGGTGCGAGTTCAAATCGGGTGTTCGGTCCCCACTGCAAGCCAATCGCATAACGGTGCCCCATCACGAGGTAGAAAATGGCGATCGCTCCGGCCACTACGATTCCAGCGGCGACGACTGTGCGTCTCGTGTCGGTAAGAGCATGCCACAACCACGTCCAGCGGCTCACGAGCGCGCCCCACGGAGTTCGGCAACAAGGTCTCTTACATTCGCGACTTCCTCGTTCACCTCTTCGACCTGTGAGCCGACTTTGGCAATCATATTGTCTACGAGCTGCGGAAGCAGCCGTGCGGCTTCCAGACGGTCTGCGCGACTTGCCTTCACGAGAGGCGTCGTGTTCCTGTCCTCCCCAGTTTCCTCAACAGCATCGATTACTAGCGACCACTTGCCATCGTGCTTCCTAAAGCACAAGCAGACGCTGTAGCCATTGTCTTCCGCGTCGGGATCGGACATGCGAGCGTACCCTTGAACGCCGAGTCGAAGATCCGCGAGTGCCGTCTCTGCCTCAACCAACGCCGCATTCAATCGATCCGTGGCTTCGTTGAGCGTGGCGGCTGACTCTTTGGCGACTCGCAGCCTCTCCGCGATGCGCCGCGCAGACGGCACCTGATCTTGCGGAATACCCGACGTCGAATCGACGAACTCGGCCGCCTCCGGCGCAGTCACTTCGCTCGGGGCCGTAGGTGTCGTCTCCGACGCCGGCATCTTGAGCGGCGGCTTTAGGTGCCCTCCGCGCATGCCCGGCCCGCGCACACCATGCATGCCCCCGACCTTCATTGGTCGCTTTGCCATTTTGAACCTCCGTGGACATCCGCCTCAGTTGCCCTCTCACCTCCGGTGGGAGAGCGCGCCCCTTCCGGGACAACTCACAATGAAGCATGCGCGGCGACGTCCGGCAAGTGCCGGCCCTTCACTGTTCAACTACTCTGATCCATAGGGCCTGCGCATGGCCCGCCCCGTTGTGTCTTCCAAGGCGCGCGCCTCGGCCTCCCTTTTCCGGGCCGGGGCGTTCGTCTTTGGTGCCTCGCTACTTAGAGTCATGGAAACACAACGGGGCGCCGCTGCGCCCATCTTGGAGCGCATCCGCGGCGTGCCGCTCCTTCCTCGGGAACGCCGGGACCAAGTCTGGGCCGAGCTTCTCCGGCTCCGTCGCGTGAAGGGTAGCCGCCACGCGGGCATGGCGATCCTACGCGCGGAGTTCGCGACCGAGGACGGCGAGACCATCGCGGAAGCGTTCCGTCTCAACTTCGGTGACCTTCGATGAGCGCCCGGCATGGGCGCCATCCGGTCACCGGCGACGTGCGGACCCCGGGGCCGGTCGTGCCGGACGCGCACGGCAACCGAAAGGCGCGTCGCGCGGCGGAAGCCGAGGCACGCAAGGCGCCTCTCAGCATCTTCGATCCCAAGCACGCGCGCCACGCTGAATCGCCGGACGCGTGACTATCGCCGATGGAAGACGAAAGCCCGGCACCTTGTGGATACCGGGCTCGCGCCTGGGCTTGGGCTGGAGTAGGTGTCACGAACCGAAGAGGCCTATTAGAGTAGTCGATGCCGACGTATCGTCACGACCATACCTCGATCCTTGATAGTCGGTATCGACGTATGGCCACGTAATGTCATGGATCAACACCTACTTTAATGAGCGGCCCATGGGCGGTCCGCGAGTAGGTATTCATGTTCACCGAACTTGCCCCCGAGCAGTGGGGCGCTCTGTTCCCCGACATCCTCACCCTTGACCGGCGGCTCGGTGGTCGCGCCACGATCTTCCCCCTCTGGCCCGTCGTCGACGGTGCGTGCCCGTGCGGCGCGCCCGCGTGCGACCGGATCGGCAAGCACCCCCGCGTGGCGTGGGGCCAGCTCGGAGCGGCGGAGAAGGTGTTCAACGCCGCGGGCGATGGCGGCCATGGGCTGGCGACCGGCGAACGCTCCGCGTGCTTCGTCGTGGACTGCGACACGGTGGAGGCGTACGAGGCGCTGGCCGCCCGTCTGCCCGCGACGTTCTCCGTCGCCACCGCGCGCGGCGTCCACCTTTACTTCAAGTGGCCCGGGTGAACGGTGCGGAACAGCGCCGGGACTCTCGCGCCCAAGGTCGACATCCGAGGGGACGGGGGGTTCGTAGTCTCCCCTGGGAGCGTGCACCGGAGCGGCGTCACCTACGACGTGATCGACGACCGCGAGCCGGTGGACGCGCCCGCGTGGCTACTCGAGTGGCCAGGGTTGCGCGCGGCGGTGCGCGTGTTCGGTGAGGCGGGCTCGAACGCGCCGCGCGCCATCGACGAAGAGCACCCGGAGTGGATCCGGCGAGTGAACCTCGCGCGCGAGTACCTGGAGAAGGCCCCGCCGAGCGTCGTGGGAGACAACGGCTCCGGGAAGCTTTGGGCCGCCGCGCTGTACCTCGTGCGCCGTCTGGAGCTCCCGCTGGAGACGTGCGCGGAGCTGATCGAGCACGATTACAACCCGCGGTGTGAGCCCACGTGGAGTGAGGCCGAGATCTGGCACAAGCTGGAGAGCGCGCGCGACAAGAGCGACCTCCCGTGTGGGCTCGCGCCTGAGGGCTGGAAGCTCAGCGCGCCCACGCCGGCGGCGCTCGTGAAGGGCCTCGCGGCGCGCGCGGAAGAGGGCCACGACGCGCCGCCCACGGAGGAGATCGAGATCACCGCCGACCTTCACGCCAACGTCTCGGCGGCATGTCGCGCGATCGGGGCGGACCCGGACCTGTACCAACGCGATGGGGAGCTCGTTCGCGTCGTGCGAGTGACGGAGAGCGACGCCGATCGCCGCAATCTCGCCGGCACGCCAACGGTGCGACGCATGAATGCCGCGACGCTGAAGGCGCGTCTCACCAAGGTGATCGCGTGGAAGCGTCTCCGTCTCGAAAAGACGATGAACGCGGATGGGTCGAGTGGCACGGCATGGAAGAGCGTCGCGACGAAGCCGGACGAGGACATCGTCTCCGCCGTCCTTCACGAGGGGCGTACGCTCTCCACGCGTCCCGCCTGCTCTGCTTCGACAACGTCGCCACTCCACTCGGGGGCGCGCCGATCGACAAGGTCCTGACCGCCGGCGACAAGGTGGAGTTCCGCATCCTCGGAAAGTCCGCAATCGAGTCGAAATCGTGGATCGCCGTGGCCCTTTTCACCGGAAACAACGTCTCCTATCGCGGGGACACGTCCCGGCGCGTGCTCGTCTCCCGCCTGGAGCCAAAGGAGGAGAACCCTGAGGCGCGTACGGGCTTCCGCCACGCCGATCTTCGGGCGTGGGTGCGCCAGGAACGCGGCCGGCTCGTCGTCGCGGCGCTCACCCTCCTGCGCGCGTTTTTCGTCGCTGGGTGTCCGAAGGCCAGTGGCGTCAAAGGGTCGTTCGAGGCGTGGTCCGAGATCGTCCCGGCGGCCATCGCCTGGGCGGGCGGCCCGAATGTGATCGACGCCAAGCCGCCGGAGGACGCAGAGCCGGAGAAGGACGCACTCCGGGACCTTCTCGCCGTGTGGCCAGCGGGTCGCAGCTACCTTGCCAAAGAGCTTCTGGAGTTGGCCACACGGCTGGGCGTCGTCGACGAAGAGCGTGCGTTCCGGGACGCATTGAGGGCCGTGTTCGGCGAAGCCAAGGATGCCCATGTGGCCGGGAACAAGCTCCGCTCCCTACTGGGCCGCGTCGTGGATGGCCAGCGCTTGGATAACCGCGAGCGGAACGGACACCGCGCGCGACGTGGAGATCCCGTCCCAGATCATGGTGCTCCTTCAGACGATGCGCGACGAGTGCGCCGGCGAAGGCCGCGTGTGCCAGCGCATGACGAGCGTGCGCGACTCCGCGCGTGGACTCCGGCGCTGGTTGCGCAAGGCGGGCGTCGACCGGCCCGAGCTCCAGAAGACGACGGACCTCAACCTGGCCATGCGCTGGCACGACCTCCGTGCGACGTGCGGGACGTGGCACGCGGTGGCCGGCCGCGCGTCGTACGAGATCCGCGACGTGCTCGGCCACACGAGCACCGTTCAGACGGACCAGTACGTCCGCAACGCGAGCAAGGTCCGGCGCCAGTTCGGAGAGCCCTTCCCTGCCATTCCCGAAGCGCTTATAGCGGCAGCCTTTTCGATTCCGGCTTACCGGACCGCCAAGCTGGCGGAATCACTGATGATTGGCGGGGTGGACGGGACTCGAACCCGCGGCCTCCGGCGTGACAGGCCGGCGTTATAACCAACTTAACTACCACCCCAAACAAACTCGAAACCTACGTCTTCTCTGCGCTCTTCTTCTTCCTTGGTCTTCGCTGCGGCTGCTCCGCTCCGGTAGGCGGGACAGGGATTGAACCTGCGACATCCGGCTTGTAAGGCCAGCGCTCTGCCACTGAGCTACCCGCCCGTCTCGCCTTCTATCCTTTTCGCTTCCTTCGTCTTCCACGCTATCGGTGACCGGGGCGCGCCACTTTACGCACGGCGCAGCATCGGTCAAGGAAGAACTCAGACCGGCAGCGAGGGAGGCGCCGGCTCGGGGAGGGAGGGCTTCGGGACGGGGGGAACGTCGGCCGCCTCGGGCAGGCCCCCGTGGCCGGTATCCAGCTCGTCGGCGGGGATGGTCACGAGCTCGCCGCCCCGGTACTCCCAGCGCTCGCGTGAGGCTCCGAAGAGGGCGTCGCGCGAGGGCAGGCAGAGCGCCTCGCGGAGCACGTCGTCCATGTGCTCGACGAGCACGACGCGAGTCGCCTTGAGGACGCGCCGCGGCACCTCGCGTAGATCCTTCCGGTTTTCCTTCGGAATGATGACGGTCGTGATGCCGCTCCGATGGGCGGCGAGGAGCTTCTCTTTGAGCCCGCCGATCGGCATGACGCGCCCCCGGAGGGTAATTTCGCCGGTCATCGCGAGGTCGCGCTTTACGGGAACTTTGATGAGCGCGCTGGCGAGGCTCGTCGCCATCGTGACGCCGGCGCTCGGCCCGTCTTTCCGCACGAACTCGGGGAAGTGCACGTGGACGTCGACCTTTTGGTAGAAATCCGCGTCGAGGTGGAGGGCCTCCGCCCGCGAGCGGACGTAGCTCATCGCCGCCTGGGCGCTCTCCTCCATCCCCTTCTCGAGCAGGCCCGTGATGACGAGCTTTCCCTTGCCGGACACGACGGTGACTTCGCACGCGAGGAGCTCGCCGCCCCCGTTCGACGTGACGCTCAGGCCGTTGGTCAGGCCGATCTCGTCGTGCTCTTCCTTCTTGCCGACACGATACTTGGGCACGCCGAGGTACCGCGGGACGTCCTTCGCGATGACCTCGATCGTCTTCTTCCCGTCAGCGACGACCTGCCGGGCCACCTTGCGCGACACGCTGGCGATCTCGCGCTCGAGCGAGCGGACGCCGGCTTCCTTCGTGTAGTGATGGATGATCGTGCGGATCGCGTTCTCGGTCATCGTGAAGGGGACTTCTTCGAGGCCGCACTCTTTTCGCTGGCGCGGCACGAGGTACTTCACGGCGATGTTGAGCTTCTCGAACTCCGTGTAACCGGAGAGCTGGATGATCTCCATCCGATCCTGGAGCGGGATGGGAATGCCGCCCAGGGTGTTCGCCGTCGTGATGAACATCACGTCGGACAGGTCGTAATCGAGGTCGAGGTAGTGGTCGTTGAAGCTGTGGTTTTGCTCGGGGTCGAGGACTTCGAGCAGGGCCGCCGCCGGATCGCCGCGGAAGTCGGTCGACATCTTGTCGACCTCGTCGAGCAAAAAGACGGGGTTGTTCGTGCCGACCTTGCGGAGCGACTGAATGAGCTTGCCGGGCATCGCGCCGATGTACGTGCGGCGGTGGCCGCGGATCTCGGCTTCGTCGCGCACGCCGCCGAGCGACAAGCGCACGAACTTGCGACCCGTCGCGCGGGCGATGCTCTTCGCGAGGCTGGTCTTGCCGACGCCGGGAGGTCCCACGAAGCATAGGACCGGGCCCTTGAGCTTCTTCGTCAGGGCCTGGACGGCGAGGTATTCGAGGATTCGCTCTTTGATCTTCTTGAGGCCGTAGTGGTCCTCTTCGAGGATCTCCTCGGCCTTCTTGAGGTCGTAGGTCTCTTCGCTGCGCTCGTACCAGGGGAGGCTGATGATCCAATCGATGTAATTGCGGACGACGGTCGCCTCGGCGCTCGTCGGGTGCATCATCTTGAGCTTCTTGAGCTCCTTCTTGACCTTCGCCGAGCCCTCCTTGCTCATGCGCTTGGTCTTGAGCGCTTCCTCGATCTCCTGAATCTCGTTTTTGAACTCGTCGCGCTCGCCGCCGCCCAGTTCCTTCTGGATGGCCTGCATTTGCTCGTTGAGGTAATATTCTTTCTGCGTCTTCTCCATCTGCTTCTTGACGCGCGATCGGATCTTCTTCTCGACTTGAAGGATCTCGATCTCGGCCTGCATGAGTTCATGCAGGCGCTCGAGGCGCTTGGACGCCTCTTCCATCTCGAGCAGCTGCTGGCGATCGGCCAGCTTGATGGTCGGCAGATTGGCGACGATCGTGTCCGACAGGCGGGCCGGATCGTCGATCGTCTGGACGCTCATGAGGACTTCGGGCTGAACCTTCTTGTTCAGCTTCACGTACATCTCGAAGGCCGCCTGCGCGCTCCGCATCAAGGCCTCGACCTCGACGCCGCCCTCCCACGCGTCGGACACTTCCTCGACATCGACGACGAAGAACTCGTCGGTCTGCGCGAAGCGCTTGATGCGCGCACGGCGCTTGCCCTCGACGAGGACCTTCACCGTCCCGTCGGGCAGCCGGAGCAGCTGCATCACGGTCCCGAGGGTGCCGGTGCCGAAGATGTCGTCGGGCGTGGGCTCGTTGGTCTTCGCGTTCTTCTGCGCGGCGAGGAAGATGTCCTTGTCGCGCGCCATCGCGGCGTCGAGCGCGTTGATCGAGCGCTCGCGGCCCACGAAGAGCTGCGACACCATGTGCGGGAAGACGATGATGTCGCGGAGCGGGAGGAGCGGAACAGTCCGCCGCCGGGTACCCGGGGGCCCCTTGCCGTCGGTCTCTTTGTTGAACAACATCACGACCCCGCGAGCGGCACGAGAGCCGTCATGCCAGCTCGGCTTCCTTCTGGTACACGATGAGCGGTACGTCCCGCTTGGTGATGACGTCCTCGTTCACGACGACTTCCTTGATGCCGCTCCGTGACGGGATGTCGTACATGATGTCGAGCATCGCGTGTTCGAGGATGGCGCGCAAGCCGCGGGCCCCGGACTGTCGGAGGAGCGCCTCCTTCGAGACCGCCTGGAGCGCGCCCTTCGTGAACTTGAGCTTCACGCCGTCCATCTCGAAGAGGCGCTGGTACTGTTTGACGAGCGCGTTCTTCGGCTTCGTGAGGATATCGACCAAGGCGTCTTCGTTGAGCTCGTGGAGCGTCGCGAGGACCGGGAGGCGGCCGATGAACTCGGGGATGAGCCCGAACTTGAGGAGGTCTTCGGGCTGCACTTGCTCGAGGAGCTCGCCGAGCTTGTAGTCCTTCTTGCTCTTGATCTCGGCGCCGAAGCCGAGAGTCTGCTGGCCGATGCGGCGCTGCACGATCTGCTCGAGGCCGACGAACGCGCCGCCGCAGATGAAGAGGATGTTCGTCGTGTCGACCTGCAGGAAGTCCTGCTGCGGGTGCTTGCGGCCACCCTTCGGGGGCACGTTCGCGATCGTGCCCTCGATGATTTTGAGGAGAGCTTGCTGCACGCCCTCGCCCGATACGTCGCGCGTGATGCTGGGGTTATCGCCCTTGCGGCTTATCTTGTCGATCTCGTCGATGTAGACGATGCCGCGCTGCGCGCGCTCGACGTCGTGGTCGGCGTTCTGAAGGAGCTGGACGATGATGTTCTCGACGTCTTCGCCGACGTACCCCGCCTCGGTCAGGGTCGTTGCGTCGGCGATGGCGAAGGGGACGTTGAGGATCTTCGCGAGCGTCTGCGCGAGGAGCGTCTTGCCGGTGCCGGTCGGACCGAGCAGCAAGATGTTCGACTTCGAGAGCTCCACGTCGTCGGCGCCGACCCGCGAGTCGATGCGCTTGTAGTGGTTGTGCACCGCGACGGCGAGGATCTTCTTCGCCCGCTCTTGGCCGATGACGTAGTCGTCGAGGATCGACTTGATCTCGGAGGGCTTGGGGACGGGCGTCGAGCCGGCGTACGGCTCGTCCTTCTCGACCTCCTCCGCGATGATGTCGTTACAGAGGCCGATGCACTCGTCGCAGATGTAGACCGTAGGGCCGGCAATGAGCTTTTTGACTTCCTTCTGCGACTTGCCGCAGAAAGAGCAATTCAGATTGCCGTTCTGATGGTCGTCACGTCTGCGTTCCAAAGCTCGCCTCGGTTGGTTGACACGCAGCGGGAAATGCCCGGCCTCACGTCGAAAGCTTAGACCCGCCCACAAACCGTCGCAAGCTCGTGAACTCCGCTCGCAAGCTGGTTCGCGCCGTTTGCTTGGTTTGGGTCATGGTCGGTATGCGGAACCGCGTCCGTCAGCGCTCGCGCGCGGATCGTTCGCCGTCGCCTCCGCCCTTCTTTCGGGGCGGCAAAACGTCGTCGATGAGGCCGTACTCCTTCGCGGCGACGGGCCCCATGTAAAAATCTCGGTCGATGTCCTTGTGGATGAGATCCTTCGGCTTGCCGGTGGCGCTGGAGAGGACGTCGGTGATGACGTCCTTCCAGTGGCGGATCTCGCGCGCCTGGATCTCGATGTCGGTCGCCTGACCGCGGGCACCGCCCATCGGCTGGTGGATCATGATGCGGGCGTTCGGCAAAGCGACGCGGCGTCCCTTGTGGCCGGCCGCGAGGAGCACGGCCGCCATCGACGCCGCCATCCCGAGGCACGTGGTGCTCACGGTCGACCGGACGTATTGCATCGTGTCGTAGATCGCGAGCCCGCTCGTCACCACGCCGCCGGGGCTGTTGATGTAGAGCATGATCTCCTTGTCGGGATCTTCGCTCTCGAGAAAGAGAAACTGCGCGATGACGATGTTCGCGACGTCGTCGTTGATCTCGGTGCCCAAGAAGACGATGCGGTCTTTGAGCAGGCGGCTGAAGATGTCCCAGTTCCGCTCGCCCCGGTGCGTCGTCTCGACGACCGTGGGGTACGGGATCATGTCCTTCGCGGCTTCGATGCTGGCAATCGCTTGGGCCCGCGTCTCGGGTCGCTTGGTCATCCTGGTCCTCATCTTCGCCTTCCTCGCTTCCGGGTGGGTTCAGGTCTTGACCGGAACGTCCCCTTCGGTGACGACCGCTTTGCTCTCAATGACGTTTAGCACCTTGTCCTCCAAGATCATGCCGATGAGGATGTTCTTGCGCTGAGGATCGGCGTACTCGGCCCGCACCTTGGCGACGTTCTTCCCCGTCTCGGCGGCGAGCTCTTCGATTCCCTTGCGGATGTCGTCGTCGGTCACCTGGATCGACAATTTCTTGGCGATCGCCGCCATGAGGAGTCCCGCCCGCACCTTTTTCTCGGCGTCCGCGTGGACCTGCCCGTGGATCCTCTGGAAGTCTTCTTGCGTCGGCCGGCGCCCGTTGCGTCCCGCCGTCTGCATCAGCTCGAGCTCCATCATGCGGCACTGCTGCTCGACGAGGGAGGGCGGCAGGTCGAGCGTGTTCTTCTCGTTGAGCTTCTCGATGATCTGCTCGGCGAGGGCCGTGTCCGCGCGCTCCTTCAGCATCTTCTCGAGTCGGGTGTGCACGTCCGCGCGGAGTTCGACGACGGTCTGGAACGAGCCGACGTCCTTCGCGAACTCGTCGTCGACGGCGGGCAACACACGCTGCTTGATGTCTTTGATCTTGCCCTGGAAGGTCGCCGTCTTTTGGCGCAGGTCCTCGCGAGGATGTCCATCGCCGAACGTCGTGGTGACGAGGAAGGCGTCGTCGATGTTCTTGCCGAGGAGGGCCGCCTCGAGGTCGGGGAGGACTTGGCCGGACCCGAGCTCGAGCTGCACTCCCTCGCCGCCCGCGTCCTTGAGATCGACGCCTTCCGACGTGAGCGTGAAGTCGATGGTGACGACGTCTCCGGTGGCGGCCGCGCGGGGAGGATCGATGGGCTCGACCGCCGAGTGCGTCTTGCGGAGCATCTCGATCTGCTCGTCGACCATGGCGTCGGTCGGGGCGGCCGGCGGCTTGACGAGCTCGAGCCCTTCGTACGCGACCTCGCCGATGTCGGGCGAGACCTCGAAGCGCGCCTTGTAAGAGAAGGCAGCGCCGCCTTCGACCCGGCCCGCTTCGACGCGCGGCTGGTTGACCGGTTGGACGTTGTGGTCCGAGAGCGCCTTCGGGAGCGTCTCGTTGACGATGGCGTTGGCCACGTCGTTGGCGACCTGCGGCCCGTAGAGCTGAGCGAGGACCTGGCGGGGCGCCTTCCCGGGGCGGAAGCCGCGGACGCGGGCCTTCTTCTGCAGGGTCGCGTACGCCTTGTCGACCTCCACCTTCACGGCGTCGGCCGGAACCTCGACGGCGAGTTCGATGACGACGGGCGAGATTCGAGCGACCTGGACTTGCATGGGAGGGGCGGAGGTTAATGTTCCGCTCGTGGAAAGCAAGTCAGGTCAGAGGCTCTTTGCGCGATGAAAATCGGGCCGCCGACGACCGGTTGCACCGCGGCGCATCGCGCGCGAAGAGCGCGACTCATTCCTCGTCTTCGTCTTCGTCGTCGTCGACCTCGTACTCGTCGACCTGGTCGTCGAAGAGCAGATCGTTTTCGTGGAGCATCGTCTCTTGCATCAAATCGTCGAAGGAGAACCCGGCCTTGTTCTGCGGCCGGAGCTCTTCGCGGTGGAAGTCTTCGATGGTTCGATAGTTCTTCGGGACGTGCATGGTCGTTTCCTCTCGCCGCCTCTCGGCGTTTGACTCGGTGATGCCGGCGCCACGGCGGCGCAGGTGTGCGTCGTTCTCGCGCGCGCCGCGCGGGATGGGTCGTGTCGCCGGGCGTCGGTGAGGCCCAGGAGAATGGGCTCAGCGGCGCGTGGGCTCTTCGCGTCCTTGGGCCCAACCGGCCAGATCGATGACGCGGGCTTCGGTGCTGCAGCGACGCGCGGAGCCGGACGGCGCCGTGCGTGCCCAGAAGCGGCGGAGGGCAATCTCCGCAGACGGGTCCTTTTCGTCGCTCTCGAGCACGTTCGCGAACCGATGGCGCATGAGTCTTTCCAGGCTCCCCGTGGGAGCTGCCCTACATGTCGCTCAACCTACTACGCAGCCCCGAGCCGCCGAAAAAAGTCGCAACGATTTTCTCGTTCTGCTTGCGCGCGCGCGTCGAGGCCTCCCTCGCCGCGATGGGTGACGCTGCGAAGACTGTGCAGTAGACAGGGCGGCATCATGTCGAAGCCTTCCGGGCAGCGCGGTGCCCGGGTCATCGCGGTCGTGAACCAAAAGGGCGGCGTGGGGAAAACGACGACCTCGGTCAACCTGGCCGCCAGCATGGCCGCGGCCGAACGGCGGACGTTGCTCCTCGACCTCGATCCGCAGGGGAACGCGAGCAGCGGCGTGGGCATCTCGCCGCGGACGGTCGAGAGAAGCGTGTACGACGCGCTCATCGGGCGAGCGACGATGCGCGAGGTGATGGTGCCGACGGAGCTGGAGGGGTTGGCGCTCATCCCGAGCAAGCAAGACCTGGTCGCCGTCGAGGTCGAGCTCGTGGACGACCCCGATCGGGCGTATCGCCTGCGATCGACGCTCGGGGCGCTGCTCGCGGAGGAGGCGTTCGAGTACGTGTTCGTGGATTGCCCGCCGTCGCTCGGGATCTTGACGGTGAACGCCCTGGCGGCGGCCGACAAGGTGCTCGTGCCGATGCAATGCGAGTACTACGCGCTCGAGGGGCTGACGTCGCTCATGTCGACGATCGATCGGGTCCGGGGCGGCATGAACGCCCGCCTCGAGCTCGAGGGAATCGTCTTGACGATGTTCGATCCGAGAAACAACCTCGCCCATCAGGTCGCAGACGAAGTGAAGCGGCACTTTTACGTGTTCGATTCGGTCATTCCGCGCAACGTGCGGCTGAGCGAGGCGCCGTCCTTCGGCAAGCCGGCCCTCCTCTACGACGTGCAGTCGAAGGGCGCGCAGGGATACCTCTCGCTGGCGCGCGAGATGATCACGCGCGAGTCGGGCGCGCGGAGCCCGGCGGGCCAGAGGGCCGCGCGATGAGCCCGACCGACACCAAGCGCCGCGCGCTCGGCCGCGGGCTCGACGCGCTCCTGCCCGCCGCGCCGGCGGCGCCGGGGTACTCGGAGAGGAGCGTCTTTCTTTGCCCGCTCGAGCGGATCGTCCCGCAGAGCGGGCAGCCGAGGCAGCACTTCGACTCGCAGAGGCTCGACGAGCTGGCGCAGAGCATCCGGGAGCACGGCCTGGTCGAGCCGCTGGTCGTGCGCCGGATGGTCGGGCACGGTGACAAGTTCGAGCTCATTGCGGGAGAGCGCCGGTGGCGGGCGCTCCAGCGGGCCGGGATGCTCGAGGCGCTCGTCGTCGTCAAGGACGTGAGCGCGAACGAGGCCTTCGAGCTGGCGCTCATCGAGAACGTGCAGCGCGAGGAGCTCAACCCGATCGAGCTCGCGGAAGCGTTCGACCGGCTCGTGCGCGAGCACGGCTACTCGCAGGAGGCGCTGGCGGAGCGCGTCGGCAAGGACCGGACGACGATCGCCAACGCGATGCGCCTTCTGAAGCTTCCGGCCAGCGTCCGCGCGAACGTGATCGCCGGAGAGCTGACCGAGGGGCACGCGCGCGCGCTTCTCGGGGCCGTCGAACCGGCAGCGGTCGAGGCGCTGGCCGAACGGGTCATTCGGGGCGCGATGAGCGTCCGTGCGACCGAAGCGCTCGTCCGGCAGCATGCGAGCAAGGGGGATCCTTCTCGCGTCGGTGCGGCGGCCGACAAGAGCCCCGGCATCCGCGACCTCGAGGCGCGCCTGACGCGTGCGCTCGGGACGAAAGTGGAAGTCCGCGACCGCGGAAACAAGGGCGAAGTGGCGATCCCCTACCGGGATCTCGACGCGCTCGATCGAATCCTCGACAAACTCCTCTGAAGGGACAGGGCTATTGAGCGCTCGTATCGTCGACGGCAAGAAGGTCGCCGCGCAGGTTCGCGCCGAGGTGAAGGACGGCGTCGAGCGGTTCGTCGCCGCGCGGGGCCGCCCGCCGGGGCTCGACGTGGTGCTCGTCGGCGACGACCCCGGCAGCGCCATCTACACGCGCAACAAGGAGAAGGCCTCGAACGAAGTGGGCATGCGCGGAAAGCTGCACATCCTGCCCGCGTCGACGCCCGAGGCGCAGCTGCTCGCGCTCGTCGACGCGCTCAACGCCGATCCCGCCGTCGACGGGATCCTCGTGCAGCTCCCCCTCCCCAAGGGCGTCGACGCCGAACGCGTGCTCGATCGGATCGACCCGTCGAAGGACGTCGACGGCTTCCACATCACCAGCGCGGGCATGCTCGCCCTCGGGCGCCCCGGAGCGCTGGTCGCGTGCACCCCCTCGGGATGTATGCGTCTGCTCGCGGAGGCCGGGGCCCTCCTCGAAGGCGCCGAGGCGGTCGTCGTCGGACGCAGCAACATCGTCGGCAAACCGATGGCGCAGCTCCTGCTCGGGGCCAACGCCACGGTGACGATCGCGCACTCGAAGACGCGCGACCTCCCGGCCGTGTGTCGCCGCGCCGACGTGCTCGTGGCCGCCGTAGGACGGCCCGAGATAATCCGGGGCGACTGGGTGAAGCCCGGCGCGGTCGTGATCGACGTCGGCACCAACCGTATCCCCGTCGAGGGCGGAAAGACGAAGCTCGTCGGCGATGTCGCCTTCGACGAGGTGAGCCGCGTCGCGGCGGCGATCACGCCGGTGCCCGGCGGGGTCGGGCCGATGACGATCGCGATGCTCCTCGCCAACACGCTCGAGGCCGCGCGCCGAAGAACGGCGCGCTGAAGGGCTGCCGCCGGTTCGGACGAGACGCGCGGCCTCTCAGAAGTCGGACCCCCCGCCGCCTCCATCGAACCCACCCCCACCGCCGCCGTCGGAGCCGCCGCCGCCATCGCCCCAGCTCGAGTCTCCGCCGCCGGCGTCGAATCCGCCGCCCTGATCGTCGCCCGAGGACCCACCTCCCCCCGAGCTTCCGCGTTCGTGGTTCTCTCGCTCGCCCTCGAGCTTGCCGAGCTCGTAACCGGCGAGCCCTCCGAGGCCAGCTCCAATGACGCCGCCTCCGACCGGACCGAGGCCGCCCGCCGGCGGAGGACCATACCCCCCGCCATAGGGCGGACCGCCCATCGGACCATAGCCTCCGCCCGGGCCATATCCTCCGGGACCGTAAGGACCTTGGAGGCTTCGCCGCCGCGCGAAGTAGAGGCCGACGGCGACGGCGCCGCCCACGAGCGCGATCAGCAGCAGCGGGCCGAAGAGCGAAGGCCGACGGGCGACCACCGGCCCATCGACCGGCGCGGGCGCGGCCGAGGCATCGACGGACCGACCGGCCGCCGTGAAGATGTCGGCGACCCCCTCCTCCCACGCGCCGCGCGTGAAGGCGGCGTTGCCCGCCCGATCGATGTTCGGCCATGCCGACCGAGGGACGTGGGTGGCATCGCCATACTCGACGCGCACGTGGTGGTGGTCCGGATCGACGGCGACGACCACCATGTCCGGCTCCGTCAGGATGGACCGCGCGTAGCGCGCGAGGTCCTGCGGCTCCGCGTGCGCCGTCGTGAACGCGACGCGCCCGTCGAACGGCTGGGAGGCCAGGATCGCGCGGAGGTTTGCCGTATCTTGCGACGAGAGCGAGTGCGCCTCATCGTGCACTCCGAGCGTGCCCGCGCGCGCTCCGCCGGCGAACGTCACTGCGGCGACACAGAAGGCCGACGCCGCAAGCAAACGCGGCACGAATGGGATTCGCTTCATGGTTGCGCGGCAAGTTAAGGACGCCTTCTCCAGCGCGCCAGACCCCGCGCATGGGGAGCTCTGCCGGCGGCCCTTGTTCGACGCACCGCGCGACCTTACGTAGGGGTGGAGGCTCACCATGCCCGAGAACACGACCGCTCGACCGCACGTCGTCGTGATCGGGAGTGGCTTCGGCGGTTTGACGGTCACCCAGAAGCTCGCCGGGGCCCCCGTGCGCGTAACGCTGGTCGACCGGACGAACCACCACACGTTTCAACCCCTCCTCTATCAAGTGGCGATGGCCGGGCTGTCGCCCGCCGAGATCGCGCAGCCGATCCGATCCATCGTGCACCGGCAGACCAACGCCACCGTGCTCATGGCGGAGGTCACGCGGATCGATCTCGAGCGGCGGTCCGTCGAGCTGTCGGACGGGGCGTCCTTGGAATGGGACTTCCTCGTCGTGGCGTGCGGGGCGGACACCGCGTATTTCGGGCACGACGACTGGGCGAAGGTCGCGCCCGGCCTGAAGTCGATCGAAGACGCGATCGACATCCGTCAGCGCGTCTTGCTCGCGTTCGAGCTGGCCGAGCGCGAGCCCGACGCGAAGCGACGACAAGAGCTCCTCAGCTTCGTCGTCATCGGCGGCGGCCCGACCGGCGTCGAGTTGGCAGGTGCCCTGGCCGAGCTCTCGCGGTACGTCTTGGCGCGGGACTTCCGAAGCATCGACCCGAGAGCGGCCAAGGTCAGCCTCCTCGAGGCGGGATCGCGTATTTTGCAGGCCTTCCCGGCGAGCCTCTCCGAACGCGCTGTCGACGAGCTGCGCGAGCTCGGCGTCGAAGTGCGGACGGGGGCCCGCGTTTCGTCGCTCGTGCCCGGACGCGTCGTCCTCGGCGAGGAGAGCCTCCCGTGCTCGGTCGCCATCTGGGCCGCGGGGGTGCGCGCGAACGGGCTCACGCAGACGATCGGGGCGCCGCTCGACCGATCGGGTCGGGTGCTCGTCCAGCCCGACCTCACCGTCCCCGGCCATCCTCGCGCGTTCGTCATCGGCGACGCCGCGATCCTCACGGGCAAAGACGGCAAGCCCCTGCCCGGAGTGAGTCCGGTGGCCATGCAGGAAGCGCGGGCGGTTGCCCGGTCCATTCGGAGCGTCGTCGCAGGGGGTGCGCCCGTCGTCTTCGCGTACCGGGACAAGGGGTCGATGGCGACGATCGGGCGCAGCCGGGCCATCGCGCAGATCCAATCGCTTCAGCTCTCGGGGATGGTCGCGTGGCTGGCGTGGCTCCTCGTGCACCTCATCTACCTGGTCGGATTCCGCAACCGCCTGGTCGTCCTCATCACGTGGGCGTGGTCTTATCTCACGTACCGTCGCGGAGCGCGACTCATCACCGGATACGCGGCGCCCGGCGCGATCGAGGCCTTGCGGCGGGTGCACGGCCCGGCGCCGGCTCGCGCGCTCGAGCAAGCGCCGCAGCGAACGCACGAACCCGTCCCTTCCTGACCCCGGCGCACCCGACGTGTACCGCGGTCCACGCGCCCGCGGCAACGGCCCCACGGAACTGGCCGCGCGCCGCGGTCCGCCCGACGAAAGCGCCCGCAAATGCCTCGGTTTCCCCGCAGGCCGCCGACTCGGCGGAGGGGGCATGGAGGCTGCACTCGGGAGGGCATGGCGTACGCTCCCGTCTCCCACCTCGACCGGCCTCGCACGGTGGCCTTCCTCGCCCTCGGCCTCCTGGCGACGCTTGCAGGATGCAGCGTTCCTTCACAGCCCGCCGTGACCGTCCCCACCGTGGTTCGCGCGGCGGCGGCACCGTCGCCGCCGTCCCCCCGCGTCTACGTGTGGACGACCGGCGCGAACGACGCCGCGCCCGTGACCCACGTGCTCTCGGACGCCGGCGACGTGCTCGACGAGCTGCCCGGTGTCCACGTCTCCGCGGCGGGCACGCTCTGGACCTGGGAGGAATCGCCGGAGACCATCGAGACCACGCCCTGCGAGGATGATCCGGAGCGACCGGCCGGCGAAGGACACGCGACGCGTGCGCGCCTCGTCCCCGAGGACAAATCGCGTGCAACCCTGACCATCGTGACCCCCGTCGACGGAGGAGAGGTCAACGAGGTCGATCAGTCGGCGCGGGTGCTCGCGTCGGTCGGCCCGTACGTCTTCGTCGAGGAGTCGACGTATGCGTATATGTGCGGAGCGCACGGCAATACGGGAGTGGCATTCGCCGTCTGGAATATCGACGAAGGCGCGCCGGTCGACCTCGTCGCGGATCTTCCGAATCGGGACGACATCGCCGCGGCGGGCAAGAAAGTCATCGACGACGGCCCTGACGCGACCGATTTCACCGAGGACGGCGAGACCGCGTCGATCAGCGAGGTACTGCCTCATATCGGAGCGGAGCCCCGCCTCCAGGCGACGGCGCTCGTCACCGTGCCGAGTTGCTATGCCTGCACGCAGGGCGGGTGGGGCTCGTACACGATGTCCACGTTGGTCGACTCTCCGTTGCCGCCGCGCCTCGAGGCGCTCGGTGCGATCCCGCGTGCCGTATCCGCGTTCGCGGCGCGACACCCGGAGCTCTCGATCGGCGGATACTCGATCGGCCCTACAGGCAGCAAAGGGTGACCGCGCCCGTCAGCAGGGCGGACGCGGTGGACGACCCCGCGGTGCACGTCGACGCTTCGTCTGCGGTGTACTCCACCGCCGTGACGGCCTTCGCGCCGATGAACCCGCTCGGGTCGCACGTGCCGTCCACGTCGAAGGAAACGCCCACGTCTCCGCACTTCGCTCCGGTGTGCACCGTGAGCACGGCGTTCGCGCACGTCGTGTCGACCGCACAGGTGGTGCACGCGGAGCACCGGACGTCCGCCGCGGTCTCGACGGGGAACGGATGGGTGAAGGGAGATCCCGCGGGGCACGCCTTGCTTCCGGGCGACGCGATGCACGCGGCGAATCCCGACGGGACGATGCCGTTGCAGACCGACTCGGCGGCGGCGGGGGGTACATCGCAGTAGCGCGCCGGCGACGTCGACAGTTGCGTCGGGTCGGCGATGAGGGTGCTCGCGCACGTGCCGGGCTGTGGGGCAAGCGGCTGTGCTTGGAACGACAGAGGGACGTCGCGAATGGTCGCGCCGTCGGTCGGAATGGTCGTGCAGGTCGAATCGACGATGGGCACGCTGAACCAGGCGTTGCCGCACGCCAGCGCGTTTAGCGTGTCGCCCGACGTCGCCAGAGTCCCGTCGGTGCAGGAGCCGTCCTGGGTCACATCGCAGCTGCACGAGCACGCCGTGGCGCCGATCGTCGGCGCCGTTTCTACGTCATGCTCGGGGAACGTGGCCGGGCACGCGTCAGGACCGAGATCGTAAACCGCGACGGTCCAGCCGGCGGGAATGCCGCTCACGCACGACGGCGGGGGCGGCGCGTCGGGCGGAGGAGGCGCCGCATCGACGGGGCCGGGGCTGTCGACGGTCGCGTCGGCCGGGGCGTCGACGGGCGCATCCTCGGCACGCGCATCGGCGGCGTCCGGCGCGGTGGCGTCTTTGCCCTTGGCGGCGTCTGTCGCGGAATCGGCATCCAGGCCGGCGTCGTCGTCCACCGGCGCGTCGTCGGTGGGTGTGGCGTCGACGGGCGGGGCGCCCGTGTCGATGCCCGTCTGCGGGCCGACGACGTCGGACGACGCGTCGGCCGCCATCGACGTGCCGTCGCCGGCGTCCTCCGTGGGAGGCGCGATCGAGCCGTCCCCGAACGTCGAAGACTGGGAGCCGGAGTCGTCGAGGCCGACGCCCAACCCCCCTTTTTCGAGACTACAGGCTGCAATCGTGAGCAGCCCAAGCAAAGCAAGGCGACTCATACCGACGAGAGGATTGCTCTCTTCGCCCGACTTTGCAATGCAGCCTTCGTCTTCGACCGACGAATCACGTTTGCAGTTCGACATAGGACTAGGCGACCGACGTCGGGACTTACAATCGCCGCGGGAAATTCGCGCGACGAGGTTTTCGCTACCCGACCCAACAGGGTGAAGATCGGCACGTGAAACGAATCACGCGAAAAGGGGCCGGGTGTCTTCTCACGGCCCCTCGCACCGCGGCGCCGAGACCTCCAAGCCTTCGGCCTACCGCAGCGCGCCACGCCCATCGACGACGCGTCATGAACGTCGCGGACGAACCGCCCCGCGCGGACCTTGGCACGTCGCCCCAGGCTCGCGCATTAAATTTCGTCTTCACGAGAATTTCAATTGAAGCGTGCGGTGAGTCGGAAATGCGATAACGTGCCGTGGCTCGAGCCTTAGCCCGGATGCGGCGAACCTCGCCCGAGGCTGCATTGTTGGAGGAGAAGATGTCCAAGCGCATGTCGCGGCCTACCCTCACTGGGCTAGTCGGCGCCGCGTTCCTCGTTCTTGTTGCTTGCGCGGGGAGTCCTCCCCCATCGTCGTCGACCTTCACGCGCGATGCCAGCGTGGACGCGCCGGCGAGCACGGCTCCGGGGGATCAGGAAGCGGGCGACGGCCCGCCCTCGATCGTCATCACCGGTGGCGACGACGCCTCCGAGGCCGGGTCGGGCAGCGACGGGTGCAACGGAGCTTGCGACGACGGACCGAGCGCGCCGGGATACTGCGGCGACGGGATCATCCAGAGCCCCGAGACCTGCGACGACGGCAACAGCAAGCCGGGCGACGGCTGCTCGGGCATCTGTCAGATCGAGCCGGGCTCCACGTGCCCGATGGCCGGCGTGCCGTGCATCTCCACGGTGCAGATGAAATGCGGCGACGGGATCATCGAGGGCACCGAGGCTTGCGACGACGGTAACGTCGTCGACGGGGACGGCTGTTCGGCGATGTGCCAGGTCGAGCCGGGGTATTCGTGCACGGTGCCGGGCCGCCCCTGCACGAAGAACGTCGTCCCTCGCTGCGGAGACGGCTCCGTGAACAGCGGCGAGCAATGCGACGACGGGAACGTCGTCTCGGGCGATGGGTGCAGCGCCACCTGCCAGATCGAGCCCGGGTTCACGTGCCCCACGCCGGGATCGGCTTGTGTCGTCCTGCAGTATTGCGGGGACGGGATCCTG
Source organism: Polyangiaceae bacterium (assembly GCA_036500865.1). Taxonomy (GTDB): domain Bacteria; phylum Myxococcota_A; class Polyangia; order Polyangiales; family Polyangiaceae; genus Palsa-1150. The sequence goes on along the minus strand of DASYBG010000019.1, from coordinate 87,835 downwards.
CAGACGAACCTGGGTGAACAATGCGACGACGGCAACGCCGTCCCCGCCGACGGGTGCTCCGGGGTTTGCACGATCGAGCCCGGTTACACATGTCCGACGCCGGGAAAGCCTTGTGTGAAGATTTGGGTCTGCGGCAACGGCAAGGTGGACCCGGGTGAAGCGTGCGACGACGGCAACACGGCCTCGGGCGACGGCTGCTCCTCGACATGCACGGTCGAGCCGAACTTCACCTGCCCGCCCACCGGCGGGGTATGCACCGCGGTCCCCGGGAACGCATGCGGCAACGGCGTCATCACCGGCGCCGAGCAGTGCGACGACGGCAACACGGCCTCGGGCGACGGCTGCTCCTCGACGTGCACGGTCGAGCCGGGCTTTACCTGCACCGTCGCCGGAACGGCCTGCAAGCGGGTCGAGTTCTGCGGCGACGGCCAGATCGAGCTCGACATCGGCGAGCAGTGCGACGACGGCAACACGGTGTCCGGCGACGGGTGCAGCACCCTTTGCCAGGTCGAGACGAACTTCGTTTGTCCCACCGCCGGCGCCCCCTGCATCTCGACCGTGAGGTGCGGCGACGGCCGCGTGAGCGGCGCCGAGCAGTGCGACGACGGCAACGCCGTGTCCTTCGACGGATGCTCGTCGACGTGCCAGGTCGAATCCGGCTGGCAGTGCCCGACCGCCGGTGCCAAGTGCAACACCGTCTGCGGAGACGGGATCGTCATCGCGGGGCACGAACAGTGCGACGAAGGGCCGGCCAACGGCGCCGCGAACAGCGGGTGCAGTACGGCGTGCACCGTCACGCCGGGGTTTGCGTGCACCTCCCCCTCCCCCGGAGCGGCGTCGGTCTGCCACAAGACCGTCTGCGGGGACGGCGTCAAAGAGGGCTCCGAGCAGTGCGACGACGGCAACCTCATTCCTTACGACGGCTGCTCGCCGACCTGCACCATCGACCCCGTATGCAACGGCGCGGGCGGGTGCACGGGCGTGTGCGGCGACGGGCTCGTCTTCCCCGGTGAGCAATGCGACGACGGCAACACGGTCTCGGGCGACGGCTGCAGCTCGACCTGCCAGCTCGAGTCGCCGGCGGTGACCGGGTTCACCTGCACGAACGCCGCGGCCCCTCCCGCGAACTCGCTCGTCATTCCGATCCTCTACAGGGACATGCTGTATTGGAACACGGCGAGCCTGCCCAACCCGCCGCCCGGAGGCGTGGGTCACCCCGACTTCAACTGCGGGCCCGGGCACTGCGGGGCCGACGCGGTCTCGACCGGCGAGGTGCAGCCGCGGCTCGGGGCCGACGGTAAGCCGGTCTTTGCCTCGGTGGGCAACCCCCAGACGCTGACCGATCCCGTGAGCTTCTGCTGGTGGTACCACGAGACGGGCTGCGGCGGCGCGGGCGCGAACCCCTTCGACAAGCTCGTGTTCGAGGACACGGCGGGCAATCCCACGACGCTCAGGCTGACGTCGACCGGGGCGGGCACGTACACCTTCTTCGATCAGCAGTTCTTCCCGATCGACGGACTCGGCTGGAACGGGGGGCCCAATCCCCAGCTCGACACGGATTGCGAGGCCCAGTTCACGGCCGGCGTCGTCGACTCCGCCACCCGGAACTTCGCGTTCACGAGCGAGCTTCACTACATCTTCACGTATCAGGCGAGCGTCGCCGCGAGCGCGAACCCCGCCGTCTTCAACTTCACGGGCGACGACGACGTCTGGGGATTCATCAATAACCAGCTGGTCATCGACCTCGGCGGCGTACACAGCCCCGCGGGCTTCGGCACCACGATCGCGCCGGCCAATGGCAGCTTCATGCTGACCACCGCAAACGCGACGACGCTCGGCCTCGTCGACGGGGGCTGGTACTCGATCGACCTCTTCCAGGCGGAGGCGCACGTGTGCCGGTCGACGTACCGGCTCACGCTGAGCAACTTCGATCATATCGTGACGACCTGCCAGACCACGTGCGGGGACGGCATCGTCGCGGGGACCGAGCAGTGCGACGACGGGGCGCTCAACGGCACCCCCGGCGACCGCTGCCTCGCCAACTGCACGCTCGGACCGCGCTGCGGGGACGGCATCGTCCAGAACCCGCCCGAGCAGTGCGACGACGGGGTCAACCTCGCGACGTACGGCGGCCTCTCGGAAGTCTGCGGCCCCGGGTGCAAGTTCGCGCCGTTCTGCGGGGACGGGGTCGTCTCGAACGGCGAGGAGTGCGACGAGGGTGCGCTCAACGGGACCGGGTACCCGCACTGCACCGCGACGTGCAAGCTCGCCTTCTGCGGCGACGGCGTCGTCCAGGCGCCGCAGGAGGTCTGCGACGACGGCGCGTTCAACGGGACGTCCGGCGACAAGTGCAACAAGGTCTGCCAGTTCTCCTGCGGCGACGGCGTCATCGAGCCGCCCGAGACCTGCGACCAGGGTGCCGCCAACAACACGGGCCTCTACGGGCAGTGCACCGCCATGTGCACGAAGGGCCCCTTCTGCGGCGACGGGATCGTCGAGAACCCGCCCGAGACCTGCGACGACGGGGTCAACGACGGGAGCTACGGCACTTGCACGCCGACCTGCCAGATCGGGCCGTACTGCGGCGATGGCATCCTGCAAAGCCCCCCCGAGACCTGCGACCAGGGAGCCGCGAACAGCGCCGCGGCGTACGGCGTCAACCTGTGCACGAACTCGTGTAAGCCGGCGCCGTTCTGCGGCGACAAGGAAGTCGAAGGACAGTTCGGCGAGACGTGCGACGACGGCGTCAACAGCGGTCTGCCCGGGTCGTGCACGCCGGACTGCAAGGGATTCGTGCCCCTGCCCACCTGCGGGAACGGGACGATCGACCCGCCCGAGCAGTGCGACGACGGGGCGAAGAACGGGACCGCGGGCGACCCGTGCGATGCCCACTGCCGGTTCACCTGCGGCGACGGGATCGTGCAGAAGCCCGAGCAATGCGACGACGGCGTCAACAACGGCGCCTACGGCACGTGCAATCCCGACTGCACCCTGGCCCCGTATTGCGGAGACGGCATCACGAACGGCACCGAGAGCTGCGACAACGGGGCGGCCAACGTCCCGGTGGCGACCGCCTACGGGCCCGGCGTCTGCACGACGGCCTGCCAGTTCGCGCCGTTCTGCGGCGATGGGCGGGTGCAGTCCCAGTTCGGCGAGGCGTGCGACGGCATGGACAACTGCAGCTCGACCTGCCAGATCGAGACGGCAAAGTAGCGCGCGGACGCGCTGCAGCGATGACGGAAACGGTGGACTGAGGCCATTGCGGCTGTAGTTGGTGCGTGCGCCGTACGGTCGCGCCACCCCACGGAGAACAAGATGTTCAAGCGCGCGTCGAGGTGGCTCGTCCTCGGGGCGCTCGTCGGCCTGGCGGGCGCGATGGCGGGGTGCGCGACGGCCCACAACGAGGTGGGCGTCTCGGTCTTCGGCGACGACAGCGGCAGCGATGCCGGCGAGATGGACGCGACGGCGCCCCCGCCGCAGAGCGACGCGGGGCCGCCGCTCACCATCGGGGAAGCCTCGACGCAAGACGCGACGCTCGACGGCAACTGCACGGGCGATGTTTGCGCCGAGGCCTCGGCCGCGGCGATCTGCGGCGACGGGGCCATCGAGGCCGGCGAGCAGTGCGACGACGGAAATCTCCTGTCGGGCGACGGCTGCTCGTCCACGTGCCAGATCGAGACGGGCTACACGTGCCCAGTCGTCAATCAGCCGTGCACGCTCATCAATCTCTGCGGCAACGGCGCCCTCGACGGGGCGGAGCAATGCGACGACGGCAACCGCGCCTCGGGCGACGGGTGCTCGTCGTCTTGCACCGTCGAGACCGGGTGGCAGTGCCCGGTCCCAGGCTCGGCGTGCACGCCCATCTGCGGCGACGGGCTCGTGGTCGGCCGCGAGCAGTGCGACGTAGGACCGACCGGCGGAGGCGACGCGGGCACGACCGACGCGGGGACCGACGCGGGCGCCCCGACCGGCTGCAGCGCGAACTGCACCATCGAGCCCGGCTTCGCCTGCACGCCTCCCCCGGCGCTCTCCGTGTGCCACGTCACCGTCTGTGGGGACGGCATCAAGGAGGGGTCCGAACAATGCGACGACGGCAACCTCGCGCCCTACGACGGATGCTCGCCGACGTGCACCATCGAGCCCAAATGCAACGGCACGGGCGGCTGCACCGGCGTATGCGGCGACGGGCTCGTCTTCCCGGGCGAGCAGTGCGACGACGGGAACACGCTCTCGGGCGACGGGTGCAGCTCCACGTGCACCATCGAGCCCGGCTTCGTCTGCACGAACGTGGCGCAGCCTCCCGCCGCGACCCTCGTCATCCCGATCCTCTATCGGGACATGCTCTACTTCAACACGACGAACTTCCCCGTGCCCGCGCCCGTGGGCGGGGGCCACCCGGACTTCAACCGCGCCAACCCGGGGATCGTGACGGGCCTCGTCCAGACCACGCTGGGCACCGACGGCGAGCCGCTCTGGGCATCGAACTTCGGCGTCCCTGCCGCGGCGATGAATACGCTCTCGAGCCCGTCCAACTTCTGCTGGTGGTACCACGACAACGGTTGCGCCGCGTCGGACGGCGGCACGACGACGGCGGGACCCGCGGGCGCGGACGCGGGTGGGACGGCAAACCCCTATGCACGGCGCGTCTTCCTCGACGCGCAAGGCCGACCGACCACGCTCACGCTGACGCAAGGCGCGTCCGGTACGTACACCTACGCGCAGCCGCTCTTCTTCCCGCTCGACACCCTCGGCTGGAACGCCGGCACGAATCCTCAGACCGACGTCGATTGCGAGCCCGATCCCGATGCGGGGCCGCCGCTCGTCCACGGTGCACACAACTTCTCGTTCACGAGCGAGCTCCATTACATCTTCACGTACCAAGCCTCGGTCGCCGCGAGCACGGCGCCCTCCGTCTTCTCCTTCACCGGCGATGACAGTGTCTGGGCGTTCATCAACAACAAGCTCGTGGTCGACCTCGGCGGCGTTCACAATCCCGCCAGCCAGACCTTCACGCTCACGCCGACCGCCACGTCGACCGACCTTCAACCCCTCGGCCTCGTCGACGGAGGTTGGTACTCGATCGACGTGTTCCAGGCGGAGCAACACGTCTGCCGTTCGACGTACAACCTGACGCTGAGCAACTTCACGCACGTCATCTCGCAGTGCCAGAGCGTCTGCGGCGACGGCATCGTGTCGGGCACCGAGCAGTGCGACACGGGGGTCAACAACGTTCCGCCCAACATCGCCTACGGCAAGGGGGTCTGCACGACCAACTGCACGCTCGCGCCGTATTGCGGCGACGCGGTGGTCAATACGGCCTTCGGAGAGACGTGCGACGACGGATCGAACCTCGCCACCTACGGCAACGACAAGGCCAACGTCTGCGGACCGGGATGCCGCTTCGCGCCCTACTGCGGCGACGGCCTCACCAACGGACCCGAGGCTTGCGACAACGGCGCGAGCAACGTCTCCCCGGCGACGGCCTATGGGGTCGGCATCTGCACGACGTCCTGCACCAAGGCGCCATTTTGCGGCGATGGTATCGTAGAGACCCAGTTCGGCGAACAATGCGACGGCACCGCCAATTGCACCTCGTCCTGCACGCCCACCGGAGCGATGTAGCGTGACCTTCGCGCCCCCCGAGCTCGCCCCGCTCGACGCCATCCTCCCTTCGGAACCCCTCTTGCTGATGGGCGCCGGTCCGGTCCCCATCCCGCACGCGGTCGCGCGCGCCAACGGCGTCGTCATCAACCACCTCGGCGAGACGATGGACCGGGTCATCGTCCACCTGAAGGACATGGCGCGCTACGCGTTCCAGACGCGGTGCGACAAGATCATGGGCGTCGCCGGGCCCGCGTCCGCGGCCATGGAGATGGCGGTCGCCAACCTGCTCTGGCGCGGCAGAAGGGTGCTCTGCATCAAGACGGGGACTTTCAGCGGGCGCCTCGGCGAGATGGCCACGTGCGTGGGCGCCGACGTGACGGTGCTCGAGCAGGAGACCGGGCATCCGGTGTCGCCCGACGAGGTCCGCGCGGCGCTCTCGAAGGAGCGGTACGACGTCGTGAGCTTGGTCCAAGGGGAGACCTCGTGCGGAGTCCTCAACGCGGCGCTGCCGGAGATCGCCCGCCTCGCCCGCGAGCACGGCGCCCTCACGCTCGTCGACGCGGTGGTGACGCTGAGCACGATGCCCGTCGAGATGGACCTGTGGGGGCTCGACGCGGTGGTGACGGGCGGGCAAAAGGGGCTGTCGTCGATCCCGGGGGTCTCGCTCGTGGCCTTCTCGGATCGGGCCTGGGCCACGATCGAGAGTCGTCGCGAGCCGCCCACCCATTGGTGCCTCGACGCCGTGCGCGCTCAGCGCTTTTGGGGCGAGCACCAGTACCACTATACGGCGCCGGTGCCGGGCATCCTCGCCCTCTACGAGGCCCTCCGCCTCGTGTGCGCCGAGGGCCTGGTCGCGCGCCACACGCGGCATCGCGTGAGCTCCGAGTCGCTCCAGGCGGGGCTCGAGGCGATGGGCCTCCAGCTCTTCGTCGCGAAGGAGCACCGCCTCAACTCGGTCGTCGCGATCGAAGTGCCGCCGCGCGTCCAGGCCAAGGACGTGCTCACTTATATGTCCCGGAAGTTCCGCGTCGAGATCTCGGGGTCGTTCGGCCTCGACATCGTGCGCGTGGGGCAGATGGGCGAGCAATGCCGGTCGCACAACCTCTTCAAGGTGCTCTACGCCGCGGGGATGAGCTTTCGGCACTTCGGGGTGAAGCTCGACGTCAGCCAGGGCCTCGCGGAGCTCGAGCGAGCCCTGACGCAGGAGCAAGAATTCGAGTGAGCGACGGTCCGCGCGGGCTCACGGCGTGGGGGCGGCGGACGGCTTGGCGACGAGAGGGACGGCGCGCCAGACGGCCCAGTAGTTGTTGTCCGGGTCCCACATCAGCCAGCCGACCGCCCCGTTCGACTCCGCGCTGCGGATCTCGTCCTCGATGTACTTCGGCCCGAAGGCGCTCGACTTGTAGGCCGACGCCTGGAGCCAGGGGCGGATGATCGTCGTCGTGACGTGGGCCGCGTGGAGCTTTTCGAGCGCCGCCTTGCTTCCTACGCCGACGATCTCGGGGTGGTTGCCCGGCTCTTCGAAGCCCATGAACCCCGCCCCGTAGTGGGACGGGTACACCATCGGGCTGAGCGCCTCCGCCTCGGCTCCGATGACGCCGATGTTCTGGCCGAGACCCTCGATGTCCGATGAGCTCCCCGTCGCCGTCACGCCGAAGATGTCCAGCGACAAGGGTACGTGCCGCGCGGCGGTCACCTCGTGCACGCGCCGGACGAAATCACGAATGGCGAGGGAGCGATGTCCGTCTGCCGCGGGCATCGCCGCGTATTTGATCCCCGGCGAGTAGACGGGGAAGCGCACGTAGTCGAGCTGCACCTCGTCGGCGCCGAGGTCGACGACCTCGCGCGTGAGGTCGACCACGTACTGCTGCGCCTCGTCGTTGACCGGATCGGTCCACCCCATCTCGAACGGATGGCCGCTCGTGCTCATGAGCCCCACGCGCGTGGCGTACTTTGCCGCCCACGGATCGTGAAAGCACGGGATGCGGACGATGACCCGAATGCCTTTGTCGTGGGCGAAGCGGATGGCGCGATAAAAGTCGGGGATCGGCGGGTCCTTCGCCGCGTTCGTCTCGAGCGCGAGCTTCACGTGGGTCGGGTAGTTGACCGTCCCCATGTAGTCCTTGCCGTCGAGGACGACGGCGTTGAGCCCGCGCGCGGCGAGCTTCTCGAGCACGTCGGGCCAGTAGCCTCCCGCGTAGATCCCCGTGATGAAGACGCCGCGGAGAGCTCGATCCGGGGGCCACGGCAGTCGCCCCTCGTCGGGCGTTTTGTACGGCGCGGAGAGGAGATGCGGGATCTCGATGACCATCCCGGCCGAGAGCGCCGGGCTCCGCTTGGTGATCTCGGCGGCGAGGTCCTTCGCGTGATAGACGTCGGTCAGATCGAGGTACGCCTTCGCGATCGTCAGCGCGGTGTCCGTGGATGCGACGGTGTGCACGACCGTGGGTGCCCCCGCGTCCCCCGTGGCGACGGCGCCGCCCGGCGGCAAGCGCTGCCGAAGCCACTCCGCGAACGACGGAGGCGCGGGCTCGGCAGGCGGTGCGGGCGGGGACTCCGGGGCTGCCGGGGCCGACGACGCGGCCGGCACCTCCGTCGATGCCCGAGGCGCGAGCGTGGGCGGACCGGGAGGCGGATCGACCGCGACTTGGGCCGAGCGCACGGGTGAGACCGGCGTCCCGGTCTCCGAGCGGCACGCGGCCAGAAGCGAACAAGCGACGAGGAGCGACGATCTCACGGCAGAGTGGTTCACCGGGCGGGAGGATCTCACCCGCGAGGATTGCGGACAAGTTCGCGGGGGCGATCGATCCGCCCCCTCTCGCCGCGCCGGAACGTGCACACCGCACATGCTTCGGCCGCCGGGCCCGGCCGCCCGAAGCCGGGCCCGCGCGACCCGCTTCGTTTCGGCGTGGTTGCGCCTCGGTTGCGCGAGACATTGGCTTGATTCACCCGAATTGACTCGTGCACACTTTCCGCTGAAAAGCGGCGCCGAGCCCACTCCCGACCCCTCTCCGCGCGGCGCCGACGCGGGCGGTGCGCGGGGGCCGCAGCGTCAATCGCTCATGACCACCACAGTATTTCACAGCATCCCCCCGACGACCCTCGAAGCGCCCACGCTCCGCGACGAGGTCGCGCGCCACCGCGATACCATGGTCGAGCGGCTCGACGCCGGCGAGGACGGGGTCGCGCTCGGCCGCGCGAACGCCCGGTTCCTCAACGCGTGCTTCAAGCTCCTCTTCGAGGGCGTCGCGCGGCGCTCCGGGCTCCCGCGCGGGGTTGCGCTGGCGGCCGTCGGCAGCTTCGGTCGGGGCGCGGTCGCGCTCCGGAGCGACGCGGACGTCGTCCTCGTCGTGGATCCCCACGCGGTCGACGCCGCGGAAGCGTCGGCGCTCGCGGAGGCCCTCCTCTATCCACTCTGGGACGCCACGCTCACGGTCGGTCACCAGGTGCTCACCACGGCCGACGCGATCCCCCTCGCGCAGAAGGACCTGGCCACCGCGACGGCGCTCCTCGACATGCGTCTGCTCGCCGGTGACGAGTCGCTCCTGCTCGATCTTCTCGCGCGCTCGAACGAGGGCATGTTCGGCGAAGAGCAGCTCGGCGTGTTCCTCGATCGGCTCGACGCGGAGGCCGAGGCGCGCCACGACCGCTTCGGACGATCGGTCTACCTGCTCGAGCCGGACGTGAAATTCGGCCCGGGGGGTCTGCGCGACCTCGACGGAGCACGATGGGCTGCCCGGGCGCGCTATCGCGTCGGCGACGCGAGGGCCGACGCGCCGCTCGGCGCGTGGGGCGAGCTCGTGCGACTCGGCATCCTCGTCGGACGAGAGGCGAGAGAGATCGCGGAGGCCGAGGAGTTTCTCTGGCGCGTCCGCAACCGACTGCACCGTCGCAACGCGCGCAAGGCGGACCGGCTCGGCTTCGAGGACCAAGAGGCGCTCGCGAAGGACATGGGCTACGGCGACGACCGCGCGCGGGCGGCCGAAAAGCTCATGCAGTCTTTCTACCTCTATGCGCGCCGGGTTACGCGGGCTCGCGCGAGCTTGCTCGATCGCCTCCGGCCGCCGCGGCGGCGCGGGGTCGGGCGGGCGGCGCGCGTCGACCTGGGAAAGGGCGTTTATCTCTTCGACGGGCACGTCACCGTGGGCGGCAGCGTGGAGCTGCAGCGGGATCCCGCGCTCGCCCTTCGCGCCATGGCCGCGTGCGTCCGCCAGCAGGCGCCCATCCTGCCCTTCGCGCGGGACGCCATCGCCCGAGCCGCCGACGACCCTTCTTGGTGTGACCGGCTCCGCGCAGACCCCGAGGCCGCGCAGATCTTCGTCGACCTATTGTGCACGGTCCCCGAGACGCGCACCCCGCGCGGGTCCATCGTGGGAGACCTTCACGACGTCGGCCTCCTCTTGGCGATGGTGCCCGAGTTTCTGCCCGTCGTCGGCCGGGTCCATCACGACGTCTACCATGTCTACACGGTCGACGTTCACTCGGTGGCGGCGGTCGACCGCCTCCGCGATCTCGCCCGCGGCGTCCTCGCCCACGACTTTCCCCTCGCCTCTCGCCTCGCGGTGGAGATCGCGCGTCCTCGCCCGCTCTTTCTGGCGACCATGCTCCACGACATCGGCAAGGGATGGCCGGACGCGAGCGGCTCGCGCAAGCGCCACTCGCAGGCCGGCGCGGAGCTCTGCGAGCGCATCCTTCCGCGGCTCGGCGTGACCGGAGACGACGCCGACGAGACCCGCCAGCTCGTCCTCGATCACCTGCTCATGTACCACGTCGCCACGCGACGCGATCTCGACGACGCTTCGACCATTCAGGAGTTTTGCCGGAGCGTGCGCGGTCGGGAGGGCCTTCGCAATCTCTACCTGCTCACCATGGCCGACGTGAGCACGACGTCACCCACGGCGATGACCTCGTGGAAGGCGCGGATGCTCGACGAGCTCTACTTCGCCGCCGAATCGTACCTCGCGGGTCACCAGCCGAAGGCCGACGCCGAGCGCCTCGGCCGCATCGGCGCCGCGGCGCGCGCCGCGTGGACGGGGCCGACCGATACGCTCGACGCCTTGCTCGCGTCCCTTCCGGAGCGGTACCTGCTCGCCAACGACCCCGAGTCGATCGTGCAGCATGCGCGCGTCGTCGCGGAGCGCGGCGGTCGCGTCGCGCACATCGGGGTCGTGTCGTCCCGTCACGTGGGCGCGATCGAGCTGTGCGTCGTCGCCGCCGACCGCCCCGGTTTGCTCGGAAGCATCGCCGCCGCCATCACGTCGAGCCGCCTGGAGGTGCTCACCGCCGAGGTCTATTCGCACCCCGTCGGCGCCGAGCGGGAGGCGCTGGATCTCTTCTGGGTGCGCGACCGCGATGGCGGAACCGAGGGGGTGGAGGAGGCCATGCAGACGCTCCAGCGCGACCTCGAGGACGTCTGCTCGGGGCGTGTCTCGCCGGCCGACCTGCTCCGGAGGCGAACGGGGTCCGAGTCGCCCTGGCGCGAGCGCCCCAGCCCGGCGGTACCGACCGAGATCCTCTTCGACCATCGCGCGTCGCCTCGCCGGACGGTCATCGAGGTGTATGCCAAAGATCGCCCGGGCCTTCTCTACACGCTCGCCAACGCCCTGCACGAGCTCGGGCTCACGATCACCCTCTCCAAGATCAATACGGAGGGGACCCGTGTGGCCGACGTCTTCTATGTCGGCGAAATCGACGGAGCGAAGATCGTTCCCGGGCCGCGGTCGCAAGAGATCCACGAGGCGCTCGCGCGCGCCATCGCGCCCTGAACCCGCCGCTTACCCTCTTCGGGAGGGAGACGCGAACGGGTCCTTGAGCACGATGGTCTCGTCGCGCCGCGAGCCGACGCTCACGAGGACCACCGGACAAGCGACCTCCCGCTCGATCCGCTCGACGTAGGCCTGCGCGTCGCTGGGCAACGCGTCCATGCTCCGCGCCGCGCCGAGCTCCGCCTGCCAGCCTCGCATCGGCTCGTAGATCGGCGTCGCGCGGTCCATGTCGTCGACGGGGAAGTCGCCCGTCACGCCCTCGGGCGTCCGGTAAGCGACGCACACCTGAATCTCGGAGAGCCCCGTCAAGACGTCGAGCTTCGTCAGGGCGATGCCATCCAGCCCGTTTACACGCACCGCGTAGCGCAAGGCGGGCAAGTCGAGCCAACCCGTGCGCCGGGGCCGTCCGGTCACCGAGCCGAACTCGTCGCCACGCTTGCGCAGCCGCTCCCCAATTTCGTTGCTCAACTCGGTGGGGAAGGGGCCCTCGCCCACCCGCGTGCAGTAGGCCTTGACGAGGCCGATGACGGAGTCGATGCGCGACGGTCCGACGCCGCCGCCGGTGCACGCGCCGCCCGCGGTCGCGTGCGACGACGTCACGAACGGGTACGTGCCGTGGTCGATGTCGAGCAACGTTCCCTGCGCGCCCTCGAACAGCACGCGCCTGCCTTCGCGAACGGCCAACTCCACGAGCTTCGACGTCTCCGCGAGGAGGGGGACGACACGTTCGGCGACCGGCCGCAGTCGGTCCATCACCTCACCCACGCTCGGCAGGACACCCCCGAGCTCCGCAGCCGCAGGCTGCCAACAGGCCAGGGCGCGCTTGACGAGCACCTCGGTCTTGGCGAGATCGCGCAGGGCGCCGAGCGGGACGCCCCGACGCGCCGCCTTGTCCTCGTAGCAAGGGCCCACCCCGCGCTTGGTCGTCCCGAGGGCGCCGGGCGCCTGCTCGCGGAGCGTGTCGATGACGACGTGGTACGGCAAGATCGCGTGCGCCCGATCGCTGACCACGAGCGACCCGGCCCCACGCAGGTGTCCCCGGCGCGCGAGCTCGTCGAGCTCGCTGACGAGGCTCATCGGATCGATGGCCATGCCCTGGGCGAGCACGCACGTCGTCTTGGGACGGAGAATCCCGCTCGGGATGAGGCGCACGACCAGCTTGTCCTGCCCCACGACGAGCGTGTGCCCCGCGTTCGGCCCTCCCCCGTAGCGCACCACCATGTCGGCGTGCTCGGTGAAGATGTCGACGATTTTCCCTTTTCCTTCGTCGCCCCACTGCGCGCCGACGACGACGACCGCGGTCATTTGGTTCCTCTTTCTGCGAAAGGCGACACAGTACTCGCGCCGGTCGCCGCCGCCACCCAGGCGGTCCCGTCGGGTCCCTGGCCGTCGAGCACGTGCGAGAACCCCCAAGCCGAGGCCCAGGCGAGGGCGGAGGCGCGGCTGTCCGCGGTCACGGCGGCGATCCCGCGAGCGCGCAGATCGGCCACGCGCGGGTCGTGCGCCGGGCCGACGACCACCACGCGGACGCGCGAATCCTCGACGTCGCGCGCCCCGCGCAGGGCCTCCGTGAGGCGGTCGAGATCGAGGGCGAACCCGGCCGCCGGCATCGGCCGGTCGAACCGCGCGAGAAGCTCGTCGTAGCGGCCTCCCGAGCCGACCGCGTCTCCGGTGCCCGGAGCGTAGACGTGGAAAATCGTGCCAGTGTAATAGGCGAATCCGCGGACTTCGCCCAAATCGGCCACGAGGTGGGCCCCGAGGCCCCTCCCGACGGCCGCGTCGACGAGGGCGAGGAGGCGCTGGGCCGCCGCCGCCGCCGGCGTGCGCGCAAGGCGTGCGACGCCTTCCGCGAGGGCGTCCCGTCCGCCATGCAAAGCCGCGAGCGACCGCACCGCGTCCGACGAGGCGACGGCATAGCGGGCGCACGCCTCGGCGACCTCCGACTCGTCCTTGCGGGCGAGCGCGTCCGAGACGGCGGCTTGCGCTTCGTCTGTGAGGCCCGCGAGCAACGCGCGAACGACCCCCGCGTCGCCCACGTCAATCGTGAAGCGCGTGAGCCCCGTCGCCGAGAGCGCGTCGGCGGCGAGGGCAAGGAGCTCGAGGTCCCCCTCGGGCCCCGCGACCCCCGCGAGCTCCACCCCCACTTGCGGTATCTGGCGGTGCTTGCGCGCCCGGCCGCTCCGCCGACGAAGCACCGTGCCTTCGTAGCCGAGACGGTAAGGCGGCGGGCGGTCGTGGAGGCGCGTGGCGATCATGCGCGCGATCTGGGGCGTCATGTCAGGACGCAGCGCCGCCACCTCGCCCGACTCGGGCTCCACGAAGCGAAGCACGTCGGCGGGATCGAGCGTCCCGAGGCCTCGCTCGAGCACCTCGGCGAACTCGAAGACCGGCGGCGTGACGACCGCGTACCCACAAAGCGCGAAGCGATCGAGCAATTTCCGCGCGAGAGCGCGCCGTACGGCGGCCTCCTCGGGGAGAAGGTCGCGCATGCCCGAAGGAAGCGGGTGCTCGAGCGCTTGGATGGTCGCTTCACGGCTCATGATGAACACAGACCGAGACCACATCGCGACAGCGGGGTCAACCTCACCTCGGCTGTCCAGCCACGGCCACCTGTCGCCAATCCAACAGCGCTCGAGCTAGCAATTCGCTGCAATTCCGCGCCTTCCGGGACCGGCATGGCCGTCGCAAAGACCCACATACGTCGCAGCGACCCCCGAACGGGCGCCGGCGGCCCCCGCCCGAACGGCAGGGCGAAACCCAAGGATGAACATGGCCTTCTCCATCGACAAGTCGACCCTCGAGCACGCCGCCGAAGGCAACCCCGTCGCGCTCGGCGCGCTCGCCCAAGAGCTGCGGCCCCGGATCGAAAAGCAGCTCCTGCGCTACCCGCTGTCGGACGAAGACCGACGGGATCTCGTGCAGTCGACCCTCATGCAAGTCATTCGGCGCGTCGGCTCCTTCCGCGGCGACGCGAGCTTCTCGACCTGGCTCTTCCGGGTGACCGCCAACGAAGCGCTCATGATGATGCGCTCGCAGCGGCGACACCGGGCGCGCCTCGTCGAGGGTCTCGACCTGGAAGACCTCGAGAGCCTCCCGGCCGCGAACGACGCCGCGTACGGTCGCGCCGAGGGCGTCGCGGTCGCGAGCGAACGAGACGCGCGCGTGCGGCAGGCGCTCGAGCAGCTGCCGGCCGACTACCGCGACGTCGTATCGCTCCACTACCACGAGGACATGGGTCTCCAAGAGATCGCGCGGCGCCTCTCGACGACGGAGAGCGCGGTCCGCTCGCGCCTTCATCGCGCGCGCTCGCGCCTCCGCTCCATCCTGGAAGACGTGTCGGCCGGCGGAGAGATCGCCGCGGCTTGAACCGTCGCGCAGGGGGACCGTGATCATGCCGTCGGCGCGCCCACCCGGTGGAGCGCGTGGCCGACGAAGAACGGTCCCATCGTGCTGATGAACTCACTCGTCTGCCGGGTCTTACGCATCGCCTGAACCAGGTGAGATAGCCGGTGCAAGTCGCGGCCGACGAGTCCGATCACGAACTCGGAGTCTTCGGCGTCGAGGCCGTGGCAAGCGAGGCGGACGTCGTGGGCGAGCTCCTGGGCGCCGTAGGCCATGCCGATCTGCGCGTGCTCGCGGAGCATCTGCGATTGCTCGTGCGGGTCCAGCCGGGCAAATGCGGAGGTCCTCCTCAGCGGATACCAGACGTGCCACGGGTATGCCGCGTGGGAGACGTTCTCGACGGGCCGCCGGAACAGCGAGTGCTCGAGGTCGGGCTCGTGCCCGGTCGCGTAGGTGCGGCCCAACATCCCGAACCGATCGCGCGGCACGGACGACGAGAGCGCGTCGAGCGCGAAGAGCGGACGCACCGTCCGGACGAAGTGCGCCGGGTCTTCGCTCCACGTGAGAAGGCCGATCCCACGCGGCGACATCGTGTCGGCATAGACGACGCCCGGGATCCCGCGCTCGGTCATCGCCGCCGCCGTCTGCCCCGCCACATCCGAGGGTGCCTTGGACGACGGGGGCACGTCGACGACGAGGAGTTGCATGAAGAGACGCCGGTCCATGACTTGGCGCTCCCCGCCCCGCTTGCCGCCGTACTCGTTGACGTCGATGGTCGGCAATCCCGGTTGCTTTTGGTCGTCGGCGGTCATCGGCGGGCAGCCTAGCGCCCCCTGTCGCGGCACGCGAATCCACCCGGGGAGCGCGAAATCAGAGCGTGGGGTCGACCCGAACCTCGTGCAGCGTCGCGAGCTTTTCCTGGTAGGCCTCGAACATCTCGGCGACGAGGGGCCGCGACCGGGAGAGGTCGTTGAGCTCCCCCGGATCGGTGTTCAGATCGAACACGAGATAGACAGGCCCCCCTTCGTGGAGCAGCTTCTGCCCCGGCGTCGGCCCGTGGATGATGGCCTGGTGCTTCGGAACGCGCGGCCCCGTGGGCATGTCGAGGAACACGTCCCGCTCTTGGGGCGGCGATCCCTCCGGATCCACGATCTCGTTGGCGCAACTCTGCCCTGACATCTCGCCCGGCGGCGGCGCGGGAAGACCCATGAGATCGACCAACGTCGGCGCAACGTCGATGAGTCCTCGCTTGGCGTGGATGCGGTGGGGCTTGACCCCCGGCACGTAGATGACGAGCGGCACCCGCACGAGCGGTTCCCAGAGGTCGACGCCATGCCAGTTCATGCCATGCTCGTCGAACGCTTCGCCGTGGTCGCTCGTCAGGACGATGGCCGTCCGCGCCCCCCACGGCTGCGAATCGATGAAATCGAGGAGCCGGCCGATGTGGTGATCGGTGTACCAGACCTCCCCGTCGTAAAGGGGTTTGCCCCAGCTCTTCGCGCCGGCGCGGAAGTCCGGGGCCTCCGAGTGCGGGACGTAGGGCGCGTGCGGATCGAAGTAGTGGACCCACAGGAAGAACCGCTTGTCGACGTTGCTCGGCTCCGACAAAAGCGAAATCGCCGTGTCGCTCAGCAAGTCGCTCGTCACCGATGCGTCGGCGTCGCCCTCCGCGTCCGAGCGAAGAGCGGAGAGGTCCCAGATATCCATTCCCTGGGCGAGGCCGTACTTCGGCTTGAAGTACCAGTGCGAGGCGACGCCCATCGTGTGAAACCCGGCGTCTTGCAGGCGCTCCGCCAGAAACACGTTGGACGGCCCATAGGTCGCGAAGTGGGCGCCATCGCGATCGCACTCGCTCGGATATTTTCCGATGAGGGTCGGCCCGACGCTGCGGCCGGTATACGAGGCCATGGAATACGCACGCTCGAAGACCGTCGAGCGGGCGGCCAGGGCGTCGAGGTTGGGCGATACGGGCCGCTCGTACCCCATGAATCCGAGGTCGATCCGGAGGGTGTCCACCGTGATGAGGACGAGGTTCAGGTCGGGCGGGACCGCCGCGCGTGGCGAGGGCGGAGGCGGCGGAGGCGGCGGGCGCGGCATGGGCAGGTCGGCGCCCGAACAGTCCTCGTCGATCCCGTTGCCTGGGATCTCGACCGCCGTCGGAGAGCGGCGCGGGTCGCTGTCGTCGCAGTCGCCTCCCCCGAAGAGCGCGGAATAGCCGTCCCCATCGCGGTCGGTCGCGCGACGCGCCAAGGCGAGGCCCACGCGCCCGAGGGGCGCTCCGAGCTCGATGGCGCGGGCGATGCTCGGCGCGTCCGAGAGGGCGAACGCCTCCCGCACGACGAGCGCCCATGCCATGGCGATGACCACGCCCGAGATGACGAGACGGTCCCACGTACCGTGCTTGGACGCCATGACGCCGGCCACGGCGAACCCCACGATGGCCATGAGCGCAACGACGGGCGTGAGATCGAGCTCGGGGCGAGCGAGGACACCGAGAATGGCGAGCGCCGTCGGGCCGTCCCCGCTCGTATCGCCGAGCCGTACGCCGATCGCCATGCACGCCAGCGTGAAGGACACCCCGCACGCGCCGGCCGTGAGCGGCCCCACGCCCGCGGTGATTCGCCGCGCCATGGGCGGCAATCCGGCGAGAACGGCCGCCGCCATGCACCACAGGCCCACGATCGAGACCGACGCCATCTCGACGCCCGCCGCGGTCGGACCGCCGTGCGCCAGGGCCGCGCGAGCCCCGCGGGCGCTGAGGAGCAGCCAGACGAGCATCGCCGGCGGGACCATGAGGGCCGCCGCGGCCGCCCGGGCCCGCGCCTTCGCCTTGAGGAGGGGGATCGCGAGGAGAACCGCGCTCACGGTCCGCGTGCGACGCGGATTGAGGAGCATCGCCGCGCCCGCGACGCCGAGCCCGAGGAGCGTGGCCAGCGGCACGAGCGCGGCCGCGTCTCCCCCCGCGAGGTCGCCCATCGGAGCTTGGACCTCGTTCCTGATGCGCACCGCCTCCAGGACGCCGATGAGCTCTGCGCCGAAAACGGCGCCGGCGACGGGAAGAACACTTCGAGAGACCCAGGAATTCAACGAAGCCCGTCCACTTGTAGCACCATCGGGCGCGCCTTCGCGCGCCGCGCACGAAGGGCCAGCGGCTCGCCACCCGGGCGGCCGGACGCGAAGTATCCCATGCTAACGTCTCCCACATGTCCGCGCCCAAAGTGGATCGCGCGCTCGTCCTTCACGTGGCCAAGCTCGCGTCCTTGTCCCTGTCCGAGGCGCAAGCCGATCGCCTGACGCAAGAGCTTTCGAGCATTGTCGCTTATGTCGAGCAGCTGGAAGAGCTGGACACGAGCGGAGCGGCGCCGATGGCCCACGTCGACCTCGACCGATTGCCTTGGCGCAAGGACGAGCCTCGCCCCGGCCTCACCCACGAAGAAGCACTCGACCAGGCCCCGAAGGCGGAGCACGGCGGCTTCTCGGTTCCCACCTTCGTCGAGTAGCCATGTCGATCGGAGTCATCGAAATCGCCGATCGCGTGCGGCGCGGAGAGGCCACGGCCGAGTCGATCGTCGATGGGGCGATCGCGCGCATCAGCCGCTCCGACGGGGAAGTTCACGCGTTCCTCCATGTGGCGCGGGACGAGGCCCTGGAGCAAGCGCGAGCGATCGACGCGAAGCGTGCCCGAGGCGCTGTTGCCGGCGCGCTCGCGGGCGTGCCCATCGCCATCAAAGACGCGATATGCACCCGCGGCATCCCGTCCACCGCGGGCTCGAAGATCCTCGAAGGCTACGTGCCGCCCTATGACGCCGCGGTCATCGAGCGCCTCCGCGCGGCCGACGCCATCGTGATCGGCAAGACGAACATGGACGAGTTTGCGATGGGCTCGTCCAACGAGAACAGCGCGTTCGGTCCCGCGCACAACCCATGGGACCTCTCCCGAACGCCCGGAGGCTCATCCGGCGGCAGCGCCGCGGCCGTGGCTGCTCGCATGGCGCCTTGCGCCCTCGGAAGCGACACCGGCGGATCGATTCGCCAGCCCGCGGCCCTCACCGGGACCGTGGGCATCAAGCCAACGTACGGGCGCGTCTCGCGCTACGGCCTCATCGCGTTCGCGTCGAGCCTCGACCAGATCGGGCCGTTCGCGAACGACGTGCGCGGCGCGGCGCGCGTGCTCTCGGTCATCGCGGGCCACGACCCGCGAGATTCCACGTCGCTCGAGCTCGCGGCCGGCGGGTTCGAGGCCGCTTGCGAGCGGAGCGTCAAGGGCCTGCGCGTCGGGGTGCCCGACGAGTACTTCGCGCCCGGCATCGACCCCGAGGTGGCGGCCAGCGTGCGCGCCGCGATCGGCGAGCTCGAGCGAGAGGGATGCTCGGTGCGTCCCGTGCGGCTGCCGCATACGCGGTTCGCGGTCGCGACGTACTACGTGCTGGCGACGGCCGAGGCGTCGAGCAACCTGGCTCGCTTCGACGGCGTCCGGTACGGCCTACGCGTCGACGAGGCGCGCGACGGCGAGCACCGCGGCCGACTGGACCTGCGTGGGATGTACGGAGCGACGCGCGACGTGGGGTTCGGTCCCGAGGTGAAGCGCCGCATCTTGCTCGGCACCTTCGTGCTCTCGGCCGGCTACTACGACGCCTACTATCTCAAAGCGCAGAAGGCCCGGTCCCTCATCCGCGGGGACTTCGACGCGGCCTTCCGCGAGGTCGACGTCATCTGCTCCCCGACGTCCCCCACCCCGGCGTTCCGCCTCGGCGAGCGTGCCGCAGACCCCCTCGCCATGTACCTCAGCGACGTCTACACGCTGCCCGCGAGCCTCGCGGGCATACCCGCGATGAGCGTGCCGTGCGCGCCGACCGCCGCCGGCCTCCCCGTCGGCCTTCAGATCATGGCAAGGCCGCTCGACGAGGCGACGATGCTCGCCGTGGCGTCGGCGTGGGAGGCACGCTCGCCTGCCCGCTCGCTCACGCCCAAGATGGCTGCGACGTAAACTCGACGGCCCTGGGCGCCACGACGGGGTGAAGCGCTCCGCCGCGCACGTCGTAGAGACGGACGCGCGGCTGGTCACGGTCTTCCACGACGGCGGTGGCGCCGAGGATGCGCGCGGCCCCGCTCCCGAGCACGCGGTCGACCACGGTGTGGAGGTGCCCGTGCAAGACGAAGACATGCCGGAAGCTCTCGAGCAATGTCATCAGGCGCGCGGCACCGACGAGCCCGTCGAGCCAATGCAGAGCGCTCGTCTTGCGAACGAAGGGCGGGTGGTGCTGGACCACCACGAGCGGGCGCCCCGAGAGAGTGGGGTCCGCGGCGCGATCAGCCAAGACCGCGAGCGTGTCGGCCCCGATGACCCCCGCCGAGCGCGTGACGGCTTGGTGAAAGGCGACGTCGAGCGGCAGGATGTAGGCGCCCGCGCGCTCGATCACTTGATTCCGCCCGCACGCGCTCGTCTCCGCGAACGCAGACAAAGGTCCCTCGACGGCCATCCGCCATGCGTCGGGCGACTCGTAGAGATCGTGGTTGCCGGGTACGAGCGTAATCTGGTCCGGCGCAAACTCGCAGTCGTGGAGCGCCTCGGCCAATGCCTCGTATTCCCCTTGGAGTCCTGTCTCGGTGAGATCGCCCGAGATGACGACGTGGCTGGCTCCCCCGCGGCGCGCCGCCGAGAGAGAGCTGGCGAGCTTGCGGCGTCGGCCCGCGACGTCGAGTGGCCGGCCGAAGCTCAAGAAATGGTGCCGCATCGACCAGCCCGCCCGGGACCTGCCCGGCCGGGCCTCGAGCATGTGCACGTCCGACAGGTGCGCAATGCGTGTCCCGCCTGCTTCCATGTTGCTCCTCCCATCCGCGAGCACCGCCAGGGCGCTCTTGAAGGAGAGAATCGCAAATGAAAAAGACTCGCCGCAGTCGCTCGTGAAACGTTCTCGCATCTTTTATCCACAGGGCCGCAGACCCCTAAGCCCGCGGCATTCTGCGCACAAAAGCGCCGGTGTACGACGCGCGTCAGCTCGCGCGGGCGGGCGGCGGCGGATGCGTCCGCACGTGACGAACGTCCTCGCCGCGCACCATGAAGATGACTTCCTCGGCGATGTTCGTCGCGTGATCGGCGACGCGCTCCAAGTACTTCGCCACGTGAATCACGCGGATCGCCTCGGCCACCTGGTGCGGCTGCTGCGTCATGAAATCGGTCATCGCGCGGATGATGCGCCCATAGAGCTCGTCCACGGCGTCGTCCCGCACGAGCACCTGCTCGGCGCGCGTCGTCTCGGCCTGGACGAACGCGTCGAGGGCGTCGCGCAGCATCTCCTGGGCTTGCTCCGCCATCGTCTTGAGCTCTCCGCGCACCGAGTCGCGCGCGGTGCCGTGCTCCTCTTTCGCGCGCTCGCCGATGTTCACGGCCTCGTCCCCGATGCGCTCGAGGTCCGTCACGAGACGAAGGGCCGCCGCGAGAAAGCGCAGGTCGTACGCGACCGGCTGACGGAGCGCCAAGATGCGCAAGATGAGCGCGTCGATGTCCATCTCGTCACGATCGATGTGGCGGTCGATCTCTTCGACCTCGTCGGCGAGCTGGTGGGACCCCTCCCAGAACGCCTTGAGCGCGAGCTGCAGCGCGCGCTCGCACCGGGCGCCCATGGCGAGCGAATGGGCGCGGAGCTCCCGCAGCTCCGACTCGAAGTCGCGACTGGTATGCATATTGTGACTCATCGCGTCGCCTTCTTGGTTCGCGAGCCCTCGGCGCCGCCGAAGCCGGCGAGGCGCGCCGCAAGCACGTTCGTCATCCCGACCAGCACCACGAGCACCGCGGCCGTGCCCGCGCTCACGTCCGCGCGGTCCGGCGACAAGCCGACGGAGTTCACGTACCAGAGGTGGACGGCGAGGGTCTCCCCGCCGCGGAACGGGTCGAGCGAGTATGCGTTGGAGCGCGAAATCGTCGTGCCCGCGGTCATGATGAGGGGCGCGCTCTCCGCGAAGACCCGCCCGATCGACAGGACGAGCGCGCTCAAGATCCCCGGCCACGCGTAGGGCAACGTCACCCGAAGCGTCGTCTGCACGCGCGTGGCGCCGAGCGCCAGGCTCGCTTCGTCGAGCTCCCGCGGGACGGCGTGCAAGCTCTCCTCCGCGATGCCGACGACGAGGGGAAGGTTGAGGAGCGCGAGCACGAAGGCGCCTGCAAAGAGGGAGTAACCCGCCTTCATCGAGACGACGAAAATGAGGAAACCGAAGAGGCCGTAGACGATGCTCGGCAAGGACGCGAGCGTATCGAGGGCCGTGCGCACGGCGCCGACGAAGCGCGCCGACCGGGCGAAGCGAGCGAGGTAGACCGCCGCGCCGACGCCGACGGGAAGCGTGATCGCGGTGCTCAGGACGGCGAAGTAGATGGTGTTGAAGAGCTCGGGGCCAATCCCGCCTCCCGCGTGCGTCTCGCTCGGGAGCGCGATGAGGAACCGCGGCAGGTGATCGCGCGCGAAGAGGCCGCCGAGGAGGGCGGCCGCACCGATGACGGCCCGCCCGGCGCGGACGTCCATCCACCCGGACCGACCCCACCGCGAGAGCGCCATCTGGGCGAGCACCACAGCGGTCCAACCCAGGACGCCGAAGACGCACGCCGCCAGCACGAAGCGGACGGCGCTCTCGTTGTCGATACCGGTCGGCGGCGACGCGTATGAAGTGAACGATGCGATCTTCCCGCCGCCGCGCACCACGAGGTAGACGAGGCACAGCCCGTAAGCGGCCGCGAAGAGGAGCGCTCCTGCGCCGAGGAGCGACTTGAGCGCGGCCTCGCGGCTACTGCCTGCGCGCTCCGACACGTGGACGGACCGGGCCTTCAACGCGCGCCCTGCTTGCTTCGGCTGAGCCCGCGCGTGACGAGCACGACGGCGACCGACACGAGCAAGAGAACGAGCGCCATGGAGAAGAGGACGTCGCTCTCGGTCGACCCGGGGCGGGCTTCCTGCATGTCCATGACGATCTGCGCCGAGATGGTCGTCGTCGGCGAGAACAGAAGGTCGGTGGGGAGCCTGCGCGCGCCGCCGATGACCATCTGCACCGCCATCGTCTCGCCGGCAGCCCGGGCGAACCCGAAGAAGATGGCGACGAGGATGCTCCTCCACGCGTAGGGCACCGATACGTGGAAGGCCGTTTGCCACGGCGACGCCCCGACGGCGGCGCTTGCCTCGCGGAGCGGACCCGGCACCCGCGAGAGCGCATCGAGCGCGAGCAGGAGGACGGTCGGCGCGATCATGATCCCCAAAAGAAGGCCCGCCGAGGCGAGACCCTCCCCGGTCACCGGTGCGTCGTGGCCGCGGATGGCGTGCGCGAGGCCGCTCATGAGCGGGACGAGATAGACGAGCGCAAGCCACCCGTAGACGACACTCGGTACCGCCGACGCGATTTCCATGACGCGCCGGTAACCCATGCGAATGGACCGGGGGGCGAACTCGGTGAGCCAAACGCTCGCGAGCACCGCGGGCACGGCGCCGATGAAGACCGCCGCAATGGCGCTGATGAACGTGCCCGCGATGAGCGCCAGCCCTCCGTAGACTCCGGCCTCGGGCTTCCAAATGTCCCCGGTGAGCAGGGCCCCTACGCCTACCGCCGCCGCGCCCCGAATTCCCGTCCGCGCCAAGAACCCGAGCAGGGCGACCGTCGTCAGAACGACGAAGACCGCGCACGCGACCAAGAACCCGCGCACCAACGCGTCCCCCACCCGCGCCGGCGACGCGGATCGCGAGTCTCCTGCCTCTCGTTCGGCTTGAGCCAGGGCAACGGTGGGGCCCATTCGATCAATCCTTGTCGCGCGAAATCTTCATCTGGGTGACGGGGATAAAGCCCTTCACGGTCGGGAGGACGTGCTCCTGGAACCCAGGCGACAGCATGTAGTCCAAGAACGCCTTCGCCGCCGCAGACGGCTGGCCCTTCGTGTACATGTGCTCGTAGGACCAGATGGGGTAGCTGCCGCTCGTGATGTTCGCGGTGGTGGGCTCGACGGCCGCACCGGCCTCGGACTTGAGCCCGATGACCTGCAGCTGCGGGTCGGCAAAAGACAGGGCGAGGTAGCTGATCGCGCCGACCGTTTGCTTCAACTTCGCGACGAGCGCCCCCGAGTTGTCTTCGGTTTGCCCCTCGATGAACTTGTCGCCGCCGAGCACCACGCTCCCGAAGACGGCGCGCGTGCCCGAGTTCGGCGAGCGGTTGATGATGACGATCGGCTGCGACCCACCGCCGAGCTGCTTCCAGTTCGTGATGGTCCCCGAGAAGACCTTCGCCATGTCGGCCAGGCTGATGGCGGTCACCTTCTCGTCGAAGGCGCCCTTGTTGGCCATCGCGGCGAACCCTTGGACGGCGACGCGGTGATCGACGAGCTGCCCTTGCATGTCCGGCGGCGCGAAGATGTCGCTGTTGCCGATGTGGACCGCGCCCGAGGCCACGTCGGTCAGGCCCTTCTTGGAGCCGCCCGCCGAGACTTCGATGCTGACGCCCTTGTGTTCGGCCTCGTATTTTTCCTTCGCCGCGTTGACGAGCGGCTGGAGCGCGCTCGACCCGCTGAGCTGCACGGCCCCCGTCTCGGTGGGCGCCGTAGCGGCGGAGGCGGAAGGAGCGGCCGGGGCCTCCGGCGCCGGCGGCGCGCTCTTGTCGCAGGCGAACATGGAGAGCGCAAAGGCGGCAGCGGTCTGCACGATGGCATTGGGTTTCATCAGCCGAACCTTCCCGTGATGTAGTCTTCAGTGTCACGCTGTTTGGGACGCGTAAATATCGTGGTCGTCTCTCCGACTTCGACGAGCTTGCCCATGTAGAAGAAGCCGGTGCGCTGCGATACGCGCGCGGCCTGCTGCATGTTGTGGGTCACGATGACGATCGTGAGCTCGCTTCGGAGGTTCGAGACGAGGTCTTCGATCTTGGCCGTGGCGATCGGATCGAGGGCGCTCGCGGGTTCGTCCATGAGGAGCACCTCCGGCTGGACGGCGAGGGCCCGCGCGATACAGAGGCGCTGCTGCTGACCCCCCGAGAGGCCGAGCCCCGACTCGTGGAGACGGTCTTTGACCTCGTCCCAGATCGCGGCGTGGCGGAGGGCCCGCTCGACGCGCTCGGCGATGACGCTCCGCTCACGGACTCCGGCGATGCGCAAACCGTACGCGACGTTCTCGAAGATCGATTTCGGGAACGGATTCGAGCGCTGGAACACCATTCCCACGCGCCGGCGCACGAGCACCGGGTCGACCTGCGGCCCGTAGATCGGCTCCCCGTCGAGCTCGACGTGACCGTTCACGCCGACGCCGGGCACCGTGTCGTTCATGCGATTGAGCGACCGCAAGAACGTGCTCTTGCCGCAGCCACTCGGTCCGATGAGGGCGAGGACCTCGTTGGCGTTCACGTCGATCGTCACGTCGCGAATGGCGACCTTTTCGCCGTAGCGAACCGATAGGTCCTTGGCCCGCATCTTCAGCTGCGTGCCGTGTGCAACGGCTACATTGGTGGCGGCGACCACGCGCGGCACTCTGGCTCCCGCGTGCGCAGTCGACGCGTCTTTCTTGTGACGTTCGTGTGACGATACGTCTTCCTCGGGATCTTTCGTCTCAGTCATGCGGCGAGTCCGGGTCGTCCTTGCGACCGCGCGGATGCGGACGCCTCGCGCACGATCACGCTGCCCCGCGTCAACGTGAAGGAGTGGCCGCGCCATTCGATGCGGCGGCTGACGACCGCTCGGACCCAACAGAAGAACATGAGATACGCACGAATCACTTCGAGCGGTGCATACCACCACGCGAGCCACCGACCGCGGAGAACGCGCACGGCGGCCATCGCGCCTGCCGTCTGCACGACCCACACGACCCCGAGCGCCGCCGCCGTGTACCGATCGGGCACGAGGGCCGCTCCCCAAGAGGCCACGATGACCGGCGTGAGCACCGGCTCCACGAAGAACCCCGCCGGGAAGAGCGCCCGGCGCATCTTGGACCAGCGCGTGTGCCGCTCCACGGTGCGGGCCACCCCGCACGCGACGTTGCGGTTCTCGACGGTGAAGAGCGACGTGCGCACCTGAAAGCCCGCGTCGAGGAAGCGTCGGCCGAGCGCGTAGTCTTCGGCGAGGACATCGCCGACGGGCATGAAGCCGCCGAGCTCCGCGAGATCGCGACGGCGCACGGCCATCGACTTGCCGACGGTGATTTGCCTGGTGACCACGGCGTTCGCCGCCACGTACCCGGGCGCGGTCGACGCGCAGATTTGGAGGTTCTCGAGGGCGGCGCCCAGGGTCCGCTCCCCCTCCCCGGAAAAGAGGCTCGTCACCATCCCGACGAGCGGGTCCGAGAGCTCCGCGACGAGCGACCACAGGTATCCGGACCGGACCCGGACATTGGAATCGGAAATCACGTAGACGTCGCCCGTGGCGGCGCGGTCGAGACCGATGAGCTGCGCGACCTTCGGGTTTACCGCGGCGTCGGGATCCGTGAAGACCAACCGCGCGCCGAGCTTCGGATGGCGAGCGATGAAGCGACGGGCGGCCGGACACGCGGCGTCCGAGGGCGAAGCGACGCCGAGCAGGATCTCGAACGACGGGTAATCGATGTTCGCGAATGACTCGAGGTTCGCGTCGAGGTCGTCGTCCTGTCCCGACAGCGGCTTCAGGATGCTCACGCGGGGCGCGCGGTCGAGCGAGGGCGGCGGTCGGGACCGGCGTCGCGTGACGGCGGACACGAAGATCGTCATCGTGGCCGCGTACAAAGCGAGCGAAACCGCGGTCATCGCCAGCGCGATGGGCAGGGGGCTCACGGTGGGGAAGAATTCCGCCCGTCCGTGACAGCCTGTGCTTCGTACGGTGAAATGTTCGTGACAGGCCGGTCAGACGGCGCGCGGAAGAGACACAGTGAAGGTTGATCCGCGGCCGACCTCGCTATCGACCCACACCTTGCCCCTCATCGCCTCCACCATGTGCTTCACGATCGAGAGGCCCAGCCCGGTTCCGCCGAGATCGCGCGAGCGGCCCGCGTCGACGCGATAGAAGCGCTCGAACACGCGCGGCACGTGCTCCGCCGCAATCCCCGGGCCGGTGTCGGATACGACGAGATGAATCCGATCGCCCGCGACCGACGCGCTGACGACGACGCGTGTGCCCGCCGGACAATACTTGACCGCGTTGTCGACCAGGTTCGAAAGGACGTGCTCGAGGGCCCGCGCGTCGCCTTCGACGGCGGCGGGCGCGCGCGCCAGCTCCGAGCCGAGCTTCACGGACTTCTTCTCGGCGCGCTCCCGGAAGAGCGCCAGCACGATCGGCACGACGCTCCCCAACTCCACCCGTTCTCGCTTCAGCTTGAACTCGTTCGACTCGAGCTTCGAGAGTTCGAGCATGTCTTCGAGGAGACTCTGGAGACGCTGCGCGTTGCGCTCGATGATGTCGACGAATCGCACGGCGGCCGTCGGGTCTTCGAGGGCGCCGCTCCGCAGGGTCTCGGTCGCGGAGCGCACGGCGGCGATGGGGGTCCGGAGCTCGTGCGAGGCGTTGGCGACGAACTCGCGGCGCAGCGACTCGAGCCGGCGCAGATCGGTGACGTCGACGAACACCACGAGCACGCCTTCGTCGTCACCCGACAAGGGCGCCGCGTGGAGCATGAGCCGGCGCGGCTTGAGGCCCGGCACGTCGATTTCGAGTCGGGTCGACTCCGAGCCCTCTTCCCGCGCCGCCGCGAGGAGCTCTTCGAGCTGCGCGTGCCGCACGGTCTCGATGAGCAGCTTGCCCACGGCGTCGGCCCCGAGGAGGAGCATCGCGCGGAGCGCGGGGTTGATGAGCACGATGCGCCCGTCCCGATCGACGACGACGACGCCCTCCTGCATGGCCTCGAGGATCCGGCCCTGGAGGTCGCGCTCGGCGCGAAGCCTTCCCAGCGACGTCGCGAGGCCGCCGGCCAGCCGGTCGAGCGCGTGCCCGAGGGACGCGATGTCGTCGTCGCCCACGAAGCGCGAGCGCACGCCGAGGTCTCCCTCGGTCATCCGGCGCGCGGCTTCCCCGAGCTCGGTGAGCGCCTGGCCGAGCCGCGCGGCGAGGCGGCTCGTCGCCAAGAGCGCCGCGAGGAGGGCCGCGAGCCACGCCACGCGCGCGGCGACGCCGTCGAGAAGAAACGCGCGGGCCATGCCCATGGCCGCGACGACGACCGCCGCCGTCAGCGCGAGCAACTTGGTGCGAACCCTGAGCCTCATTGCACGGGCTCGCGGGTCGCGTGGCGTTTCCTCATCTTGCTTTGATGAAGCTCGGTGGGATGACCCATTTGGGGCTGCGGAGAAGCTCGCACGAAAGCCCCAGGAATGTCGCGCGAAGAACTTCCTCGGGGTCCGCCGCGCCCGACGAGGTGAGCTCCGCGATGAGCTTCGCCAGCGTCGTCTTGCCCGTCACGGCCTCGATGACCGCGGCCTCGCGCTCGGGAAGCCGGAACATTTCGAGACGCACCGGAGGAACGACGACCGGCTCGATGACCTCTTCGAACGACGGGGCGAGGATCGACTCGAGCTCCCCGTAGCCGAAGCCGTGGCGGATGCCCCGACCGATGAGCTCGTAGGTGTCGACGCCGAGCGGGAACGTCTCCTCCTGGGAGCGGACGCCTCGGGAAAACACGATCTCTCCGCGCTTCCACGAGAAAGTCTCGAGAAGGCGCTCTTGGGTCTGCGCGTGGACCGCCCGAAAGAGCTCCATCGGACGCAGCACCTGAATGCCGACGAGCGCGTCGCCCAGGCGGCCGCCGAAGCGCGGCAGCATCGCGAGCGCCATCTCTACCTCCATGCGGAGCACCTGCCCGCGCGCGATGAGAAACTCGCCGAGGAGCTCTTTCTTCTCCGTGGAGCTCACACACTCGGGCGACCCTTCGACGAAGAAGATGCGCTTCTTGCGGGGCCCGTCCCGGAGCGCGAGAAGGCCTGTCTCCCGGCGGACGGCGAGGTGGAAGATGCGCGTCGGAAGACGCGCGGGGTCGAACTGCCCGCGGTCGATGAGGTCTCCCGGGAAGTCGACGTCCCATTTGAGGGCCGGGCTCGTGAGAAAGCGCGACAGCTCGGGGAAGTCGGCCGCGGGCTTGTAGCGGCCGTTCTCGCGCGCGATGGTGCAGGTCGCGCCCGCGCCGCCGGTCGCGAAGAGCTCGATGAGGCCAGGGAACGGCATGGGGCCGACCACCGTACCGTCGCTCCGCTGCAGCGTGTACATGTTCGGCGAGACGGCCGTCGCGTTCTCGTCGGGCGCGTGCCCGCGGCCGGACTCCTCGCGCAGGACCCGGCGGGTGGTCGTGTCGTGGTCGAGGGGGGCGGTCGCCTCGGCGCTCTCTTCTTCGCCGCTCTCGCGGGCATCGCCGTCTTCGGCCGCGACGAGGCCGAGCTTGTCGATGAGCATCCCGAGGCGCGAGGGCCCGACCTGCAGGCGACGCCGGCGCACGATCTCCTCGAGCGCGTCCGCGAAGGCCGACGCGCTCGGCCACCGCAACGCCGGGTCCCGGGAGAGCGCGCGGAAGAGCACCGCCCGCACGTCCTCGGGTACCCTCGCGCCGGCCCGGTCGATCGCCGACAGGTCGGCGTCGCGGATCCGAATGAGCACGTCGAGCTCTTTGCCGCCGCTGAAGAGCGGGCGCAGGATCAGCATCTCGGCGAGCACGATCCCGAGCGTGAAAATGTCGCTCCGCGCGTCGAGGTCGCGGCCGACGACTTGCTCGGGCGACATGTATCCGAGCTTGCCTTTGAGCTGCCCCGCGTCCGTCCTGCGCTCGATCTCGGCGGCGCGCGCGATTCCGAAGTCGGTGAGCTTCACGGCCCCCGATCGATCGATGAGCACGTTCCCGGGTGACACGTCGCGGTGCACGAGCGCGAGCGGGCGGCCCTCTTCGTCGCGCGCGCCGTGCGCGGCGCCGAGCGCGCGCAAGATCGACATCGCGACGTGCAGACATACGTCGAGCGGGATCTCCTCGCCCCGGGCCGCGACGGCGCGCACGAGCCGCGCACCGGTCGTCCCGTCGACGTACTCCATCGCCATGTAGAGCTCGCCGTCCTCTTCGCCGAAGTCGAAGACCTGGACGATGTTCGGGTGGCCGAGCCTCGCGCATACCCGCGCCTCGTCCACGAACATCGCGACGAAATCGGGGTCGCGCGCGAACTGCGGCAAGATGCGCTTGAGGGCCACGGTCTTCTGGAAGCCGTGTGGGCCGGCGCGCCTTGCCAAATAAACCTCGGCCATCCCGCCCGTCGCGATCCGCCGCAGCAGCTCGTAGGGCCCCAGGCGCAACGGCGCCGGGATAGTGGAGATCGTCATCGTGATTCTCGCGTTCCAGGGTATCACGATCTGTCTATTGTCTACGATGTAGAGAGATCGCATCGGCGATCTGGTCCGAGTCCGCGGGCGCAGCTACCTTCGCGCGAGATGACGAACCCGCGCAGGTTCCGCTCCGAGGTACCGCCGCCCCCTTCCTCGGCGGGCGCCTTGCCGGTGCGCGCGCGGAGCGAGCCTCCCGGCGCGCTGCGGGCGCGGGCGCGCGTCGTCGCCGTGACCGGCGCTTCGGGGTTCCTCGGCAGCCGACTGATCCGAGCGATGGAGGAGGACGACCGCATATCGCGCATTGTCGCGGTCGATGTGGGTGCACCCTCGACGGCGGGACGGAAGACGCGATCCTACGAGGTCGACCTGACCGATCCGACGGCCGAGGCGCGCCTCGCGGAGCTCCTCGCCGCCGAGCACGCCGACACCGTGGTCCACCTCGCGTTTCTCGCATCGCCCACGCACGCGACCGCGTGGGCGCACGAGCTCGAGAGCGTCGGCACGATGCAAATGGTCGTGGCCGCGCGCCAGGCTCAGGTCCGAAAGTTCGTGCTCTGGTCGCACACTTGGCTCTACGGAGCGCACCCGTCGAATCCCAACTTCCTCACCGAAAAGCACCCACTCCGCGCCCCCGCGGGCGAGCCTTACTTTGCCGACAAGATCGAGGCGGAGAAGCAGGCGCGCAAGCTCGCGCATCGCTCCCCCGGCGTCGTCGTCACCGTGCTGCGGACCGCGCCCATCATCGGCCCCAACGTCCGCAACACGTTCACGCGTTATCTCTCTCGGCGCCTCGTGCCGACGGCCATGGGCTTCGACCCGCTCGTGCAGTTTCTCCACGAGAGCGACGCGGTCGCGGCGCTCCACGCCGCCGTTGTCCGCGACCACGCCGGGGCGTTCAACATCGTCGGCGGCGGCGTCCTCGCCTTGTCGGCGGCCATCAAGCTCGCGGGGCGCCTGGCCGTTCCCATTCCGCATCCCCTCGCGAACTCGTTCGGCGCGGTCGGCTGGGCGGCGCAGCTTCTCAAGGAGCCGCCCGCGTTCCAGACCTACCTTCGCTTCGTTTGCGTCGCCGATGGCACCAAGGCGCGCGAGGTGATGGGCTTTCGTTCGTCGTACACTTCCCGCGAGGCGCTCCTCGACTTCGTACAGGCCCAGCGCCTGCGCGAGGTCAAGCTCCTGTCCGAGAGCACCGCATGACCGACCGGAAGTCCAAGGCTCCCCCTGCCCCGGCGGACGCCGACGCGTCCGAGCGTCTCGTCCGCGCCGAGGGGGCCGACGTGCCCCAGCGCGCAGACGGCGAGCGCTCGCGGAGGCGGCCCCGGCGCCACGCCCGGCGCGAGCGGCCTTCCTATCTCCCGCACGCCGTGCGTGAGCGGGTCGACTCGCGCGAGCTCGAACGCGTGCCTCCCCCGCCCGACTCGGAGCCGAGCGACGGCGGCGGCGCGCGAGGGAGCGTGGCCGAGCGCATTCGGGACCTCGAGGCGAGGCTCGACCAGATGATCCTCGCGCGCGAACGCGTCTCGGGACACTCGAGTCTCCCGCCCCGATCGACCGCCATCTCGGAGCCGCCGCCGCCGTGGCCGAGCGTGCCTCCGCCCGAGCGTTCGAGCGCCGCCTCGCTGGCGGAGCTCCCCGCCGACGTCGAGCCGAGCCCTTGGGGCCGCCTCGGCTTGCGCGAGGGATCCGAGGAGACCGACGACTTCGGCTACGACCCCGCGTTCGAGCAGAGGGCCCTTCCGCTCTTCGAGTTTCTCTACGAGAAGTACTTCCGCGTCGAGACCTCCGGCATCGACCACGTGCCGAGCGACGGGCGCTGCCTGCTCGTCTCCAACCACTCGGGCACGCTCCCGCTCGACGGGATGATGCTCCGCCTCGCCGTCCGACGAGAGCACGCCGAGCGGCGGGAGGTGCGCTGGCTCGCCGAGGACGGCATCTTCCATCTCCCCTTCCTCGGCAGCTTCACGAACCGCATGGGCGCCGTCCGCGCGTGCCAGGAGAACGCCGAGCGCCTCCTCGCGCAGGGCGCGCTGGTCGCCGTCTTTCCCGAGGGAATGAAGGGGATCGGCAAGCTCTTTCGCGACCGCTACAAGCTCCAGCGCTTCGGGCGCGGCGGCTTCGTCAAGCTGTGCATGAGGACGCGCACGCCCGTCGTCCCGGTGGCGATCGTCGGCAGCGAGGAGACCAACCCGATGCTCGCGCGCGTCGAGCACCTCGCCAAAGCGGTGGGCATCCCGTATCTGCCGATCACGCCGACGTTCCCCCTCCTCGGGCCCTTCGGTCTCTTGCCGGCCCCGACGAAGTGGAAGATCGTCTTCGGCCCACCGATCGACTTTTCGGCGTACGGGGCGGGCTCCGCCGAGGACGAGATCCTCGTCACCCGCCAGGCCGAGCGCGTGCGAGGCGAGATTCAGGCGATGCTCGACCGCACGGTCGCGGCGCGGCGATCCGTGTGGTTCGGGTGACGCGGGGGCCGATTCCACACGGCCTGCTCGTCGTCGACAAGCCGCGCGGCCCGACGAGCCACGACGTCGTCATGCGGATCCGGCGCGCGCTGCGCCTCCGGGAGGTGGGCCACGCGGGCACCCTCGACCCGATGGCGAGCGGCGTCCTGGTGGTGGCGCTCGGTGAGGCCACGAAGCTCGTCCCCTGGCTCACGGGACACGACAAAGCCTACGTCGCCACGATCGCGCTCGGCGTCGAGACCGACACGCTCGACGCCGAGGGCCGCGAGACGGCGCGCGAGCAAGTGAGCGGCTCCCTCTCGCTCGCCCTCGCGGAGACGAGGCCGGGCGGCGCCGTCCCGCCCTTGCTCGCCGCGGCGCTCGCCTCGGAGCAAATGCGCACGACCCAGATCCCGCCGGCCTTCTCGGCCGTGAAGACCAACGGCAAGCGGGCCTACGCCATGGCGAGACGAGGCGAAGCGCCGGTCCTCGAAGCGCGGCCCGTCCGCGTCGACCGACTCGATCTCCTCGCCTGCACGGCCGACCCGCCCTCGCTCTCCGTCGGCCTCGACGTCGCCAAGGGCTATTACGTGCGCGCCCTCGCGCGCGATCTCTCGCTCTCGCTCGGCACGGTGGGCCACCTGACCTCCCTCCGGCGCGTCCGATCCGGATCCTTCTCGTGCGACGAGGCCATTTCTCCCGACGCCTCCCCGGACGCGCTCCTCGCCCGCCTGCAGCCCATCCATCTCGCCGCCGCCCGGACCCTCCCCGTGTCGACCCTCACCGACGCCGGCGCCGACCACGCCCGCCACGGCCGCCGCGTGGAGCCCGGCGAGATCGCGACCCCGGGACCCGGGCCGAGCGCGTGGCTCGACGCGCGCGGGCTCCTCGTCGCCGTCGGCGAGACCGACGCGGGGGGCTGCGGGCGGGTGCTTCGCGGGTTCGCCGACGTGACCGCCGCCGGCGGGTGATCTTACTTCTTGCCCGCGGCGCCCTCGGCGGCCTTCAACCGTTCGCGCGCCACCTTGGCGAGCGATCCGTTCGGCGCGAGCTCGAGGTACTTCGTGTACTCGGCGGCGGCTTCTTTGAACTTCTTCGCGATGGCGAGGCGTCCACCCAGATAGTAGTGCGCCGGAGCGTAGGTCGGCTCGGCGGCGACGGCCGCGCGCAGATCCTCGAGCGTGGACTTCTCGTCCTTCTCGCCGAGCTTGCAGAGCGCGCGCTGCGTGCGCACCTCGCCGCCGTCCTTCATGTGGATGGCGCGATCGAACATCTTTTCGCACGCCGCGAAGTCGCCCGCCAACCGGTACTCGAACCCGATCGACGCGATCATGCCGTAGTCGTCCTTCGCGAGGTCGCGCGCCTGATCGAGCTCGGCCACCGCCCCGGGCGAGTGCCACGCGTTCAGCCAGTGCGCGAGCGTCAGCCGGTACATCGGCTGCGAAGGCTGCCCGTCGACCGCCGCCCTCAGCTCGCGGACCGCGCCGTCCTGATCTCCGCGCGACGCGAGGGCGACGCCCACGTTTTCGTGGAGCGGCCCGCTCGACGGGTGCTTGGCCAAACCTGCGCGCCCCACGGCGAGCGCGTCGTCGAAGCGGCCCGCGTCCACGTAGAGAGCGCACAGCTCCGCGGCCGCCGTCTCGAGGTCCGGCTTCGCCGCGAGGGCCGACTTGTACGCGGCCTCGGCGCACGACGGGTCGCTCAGCTTCTCGCAGGCCATGCCGAGGTTGTACGATGCATCGAAGTCGTTCGGGTTCTCGTGGGTCGCCGCCTCGAACGATTTGCGCGCGTCCGCGTAGTTGCCCGCGTCGAAGGCCTTGATCCCCGCGAGGAGCTCGGGCGACGGCGGCGGCGTCGTTTGGGGAGGGCTCGAGGCCGAGGGCCCGCTCGACAGCGCCGCCGCGGGCGACGCCTCGGCCGAAGTCTGGGGGGTGGGGGTCGACCCTCCGCACCCGAGGACGCACAGCGCCCCGGAGGCGAGACTGCACACGCGGATCCGCATGGGCCCGAGTGTACGACTACTTCGTCTTCTGGAGCGCCTTGATCAAAGCTTCGTGGATCTGCTTGTAGCGCGGCCCCGGGGCCACCTTCGACCCATCGAGCTCGCTCACGTAGAACACGTCTGCGACTCGCATCCCTTCCGTGTTGATCTTCGAGAGCGCAATCGAGAGTCGCAGCTCGTGCAGCGCGTGGGCGAGCTCGTAGAGGAGGCCGGGCCGGTCTTTCGCGAACACCTCGACGACGGTGTGCCGCGGCGAGGCGCGATCGTCGACGTGGACCTCGATGGCTACCGCGGGGCTCGGCCGCTCGCGCCACGGCGACGACGACCCCACACGCCCGCGCACGAGGTCCGCCGCGTCGACCGCCCCGGAGCAAACGTCGACCAGGTCCTCGGACAGCCTGCGCAGCGCGCGGTCGATCCCTTCTGTCCCGCCGTCCCGATCGCGCACCCAGAAGAGGTCCACCGCCTCCACCGCCCCGCCCGACTGGCGCGAGTAGACCTGCGCCGCGAGGACCTCGAGCCGATTTGCCGTGATCGCCGCCGCGATGCTCGCGAGGAGCCCCGGCCGGTCCCTCGCCACGACGCAGAGCTCCGCCGCCTCCGTGTGCCTCGATGGAATGCGCCCGACGTGCGCGGCACGCTCCGCGCGCTCCCCGACGACGCGCGCGTGGTGCACGATCGCCTCGGGCGAGTTCGCCAGCAAATAGCGATCGGGCATCGACGCCAGCAGCGAATCGATGACGGCGCGCGGACCGGACCATGCCTTGCTCACGGCCTCGCGTACGCGGCTCAATCGCTCCGCGTCGGCTCGCGGCTCCTGTCCGCCCGCGAGGTGGGTCTCCGCGGCGAAGTAGAGATCGTCGAGCATCCGTGCCTTCCACGACGTCATCGCCGTCGGCGACGTGGTCGAGAGGTCCGACACGGTGAGGAGAAAGAGGCTCCGGAGACCCTCGCGCCCGCGGACGCTTCGGCAAAACTCCTCGACCGTCGAGGCGTCGTCGAGGTCGCGCCGCGTCGCCACGTGGTACATGAGAAGGTGGTCGTGGACGAGCTGCCGTGCGTCGTCCACGTCTTCCGAGGAGAGACCCAGGCGCGGCAGGATGCGCTCGCAGAGCTCGGCCCCCGTCTTCGAGTGCCCGCGCCGCGAACCGCTCGAGTCGGGGTACCCCTTGCCGACGTCGTGCAGCAGCGTCGCGAGAAAGAGCGGGTGCGGGCGGGCGATCTCCGCCGCGAGGCGCGACGCGAGGGCGTACTCGTGGGCGAGCTCCCCTCGGGCGAGCTGCCGCAAGCGGTCGACCGAGGCGACCGAGTGCGCGTCGACCGTATAGACGTGATAGGTGTCGTGGTGGACTTGGCCGGTCACCGGCAGAAACTCCGGCACCATCGCCAAGAGAAGCCCCACGTCGTAGAGCTCTGCGACCATCGACCCGCGCCGCGTCTGGGTGTCGGGGATCGTGCAGACGAGCTCCACGAACAGCGACGCCGCCTCCTTGCTCGCCCGCAGCCGCTCGCACCACGCGGGGTCGTCCGCCGCGCGGGTGATCGCGTCCCGCGCGAACGGCAAGACGGGCGCCGCGTACCGCACGCACGCCGCGTACGTCCGCAGCGCGAGCGCCGGATCCGCCTGGAGCTCCGCCGTGCCCGCGATCGTCACGTGCCCGTCGAAGAGGTGCACCGACCCGCCCACGTCCGTCGTCGGGGCCTTGGTGCGCCGGCGCACGGGCCGGAGCCGCTCGAACAGAGCGTCGCGCGCGCGCGTCACCGCCCGCGCGTGCCGGTAGTAGTCCTGCATCATGCGCTCGGCCGCGCGCGCGCGATCGTGCCCGTACCCCATCACCGCCGCGAGCACCTCTTGCTCCTCGAAGCCGAGGCGATCGGCCTTTCGGCCGTCTCGCGCGTGGAGTCGATTGCGCAGCCGCCAGAGGAACTCCTCGGCGGCGGAGATCTCCGCGGCCTCGCGGTCGATGAGCACCCCCTTGTGGAGGAGCTCCCGCCAGGTGGCCACCCTCCCCTCCGCGTCGTCTTCTCCCACGCGGTATCGCGCGCGCGCCGCCCAGCGCATCCCGTCGATGTCGCGCAGTCCCCCCGCCCCGCTCTTGACGTCGGGCTCCAGCAAATACACCGAGCCGCCGAACCGCTCGTGGCGCGCCGCCGACTCGACCTCGAGGCGCTGAATGAAACCGGCGATGTCTTCCTCGCCGAAGAGCCCCTCGTTCGCGTGCGACACGAGCTCCCGGACCAAATCCCCATCTCCGCCCAAAAAGCGCAGGTCGAGGAGCTCCGTCGCCGTCGCCAGGTCTTCTTCCGCGAGCCGAATCGCGTCTTCGGCGCTCACGACCTGGTGGCCGACCGCCAACGTCGCGTCCCAGAGCGGATAGAGGAGCGCCTCCGCGAAGGCCGTCGCCTGCTCCGCCCCGATGACCCGCGGGTGGATGACGAGCACGATGTCCGCGTCGCTCCGGAGCGCCACGGCCCCGCGCCCGAAGCTCCCGACCGCAGCCACGGCGAGCCCCGCGGCCGGCACGTCCGCGATGCGCGCCGCCGCCGCGAAGCGGGTGCGAAAGCACGCGTCGAGAAACCGCGCGTTCGCGCGCCCGAGGGACATGCCGTCCTCGCCGCCGCGCAGGCGCTCGACCAGCGACGCGCGATGACGCTCGACGCTCTCACGAAGCTCGTTGTCGGGCGCGGGCGGCGGGGGCGGCCTCACGGAGAGAGCGGAACGGGACGCGGTCATGTCGTGGGTATTTGTGCGGTGTGACGGTGTGGCGGGCAAGAGGCCATGGCTTCCCAAAACGCCACGCTTCCATTTAGTCTGCACGGCGGTCCGGCACCAGTTGGCACCGGACCCGCCAGGTGGGGGTGCGGCCGTAGAATTTTCGGGACTCCTCGACACCGTGCGGCACGCGGACGTACGCGCAAGTGGGGCCGCAAGTACGGGCCAACGTGAGGCGAGGTGCCCTCGGGGCACCCTCGCGGTCGATCTTTTCAAGGGAGGTAAACTCATGAAGACTCAAAAGGCGCTCGTGGCGGTCGTCGCCCTCGCAGCACTCGGCACGCCGCTTCTCGCGATGGTGGGCTGCCACGCCGAGGGCCAGGCGAAAGTCGCGCAAACACCGCCTCCGAACCCGCCGCCTCCCGCGCCGCCGCCGCCGGCGAGCACCGCGGCCGAGGTCCCGCCGGTGCCGCCGCCGCCCGCACCGCGCAAGGTCATCGCGCTGAAGGGCGTTCAGATGAAGAGCGCCACGCAGATCGACATGCCGGGCGACATCGAGTTCCAGAAGGCGAGCGCGAAGATCGTGATGAACGAGAAAACCAAGAAGGTGCTGACGCAGCTCGCCGGCATCCTCAAGGACAACCCCGAAATCACGAAGCTGTCGATTGAAGGAAATACCGACAACGAAGGTGAGAGCAAAGGCTTCGACAACGAGAAGCTCTCCGAGCAGCGCGCTCAGTCCATCATCGATTGGCTCACCAAGGGCGGCGTCGACACCAAGCGCCTGACCGCGCGCGGAAACGGATCCAAGAACCCGCTCGCGCCGAACGACACACCGGAGCACATGGCCGAGAACCGTCGCGTCGAGTTTCACGTGCGCGAGTTCGGCGGTAAGCCCGTGGGCGTGACGGAGCCCGCGCCGGTCGCCTCGGCTTCCCCGGCTCCGACGCCCACGGTCCCGCCCGGCGCCGACGCGAAGAAGCCGCCGCCGAAGAAAGACACGGAGAAGGATCCGGCGAAGGCGCCCGCCGCCGCTCCGTAAGCCAAGCCAAATTCGTGCGCTCCCGCCGGCCCGGCGTCGTCGCGCCGGGCCGGCGGGCCGCGTCACCCCGTTTGCTTCACGCGCGGGGGGGCGTCTACTTCATGCAAAGCGCGCCGGTCCGGCACTTTTCCATCCGCGACAGCGAGTCGAAGGGGTGTCCGCACTCTTCCGCGCGGATCGACGTCATGCACTCGCGCAGCTGCCCGTCGTCGATGCCGCGCGGGCAGTTGTACGCGTTCAGGTCGTTCGCGAGGCTTCCGCGCATCTGATCCATGCAGGTCGAGCGCGATGCATACTTCTGGCCCGCGCCCACGTTGTTGCACGTTTGCTCGCGATCGCAGCGCGCCTCGGCCAAACGATTCGCGACCGAGGAATCGACCTTCTGCGCATTGGTGACGCCCGTGCCCGGATACTCGGGTTGCGTATTGGCGTTCGACCCGCCGCATGCGACGAGCAGCCCCGTCGACACCAACGACGCTCCGCACACGATGCGAATGATGTGGTTCATGACCCGGCGGCTTTGCACGAGGCGCGCCGTCGTGCGCTCCTCGGCATTGCTCGAGGTAGACGCCATCTCCATCGTGGCATTCTGTTACCTCCGCGCGCATGCGTTGTGGCGTATCTGCGTCTCGTGGAGCGAGTTCACGTGGATCACGCATCACTCTGCTCCTTCGCGGCGCGGCACTCCGCATGCTTTGCCTGCCGTCATGGACAAGAAAGCGCCGCAAGGACCACGATGCGAACCTTTGGCGCATTCGCCGAGACACCACACGGTGCCGAGCGCGACGACGCGGCGCCTCGCGCGCAAGCAATCCGGTTTTCGCCGCTTTGCTCAGGCCGTGTCGAACCTCGTCGGCACCCCGGCCGCGTTCGGCATCGCGCTCGCGGTCGTGATCGTCTGGGGCGTGCTCGGCCCCATCTTCCATTTTTCCGATACATGGCAGCTCGTCATCAACACCGGCACGACCATCATCACCTTCCTCATGGTGTTTCTCGTCCAGCACACCCAAAACAGGGAGACGGAGGCCATTCGCCTTCAGCTCGATGAGCTCATCTGGTCCATCCGCGCCGCAAGAAACCAGATGCTCGACGTCGACGAGCTGACCGACGAGGAGCTCCGCGCGCTCCGCGACGAATACCGGCGCATCGCCTCGAGGAGCCGCAGCGCGCTGCGCGACCGCGCCAGTTCGGTTCGCCACGAGTGACGCACGGGTTCGGCCGATGGCGGGGTCGGCCCCGCCGGCACGAGGGGTGCTTTGCTTGCCTGTCATGCAACAGCCAGATTGGTGGAAGAAGCACGAGGGCTCCTGGGAGCGCGTCAAGGAGGCCTTTCACCGCGACTGGGATCAAACCCGGCACGACCTTCATGCCGGCGGTCACGAGCTGAATCAGAAGCTCGGCGACACGGTCGGGCAGGCGGCCGGCAAGAAAAACATGCCGCCCATCGACGTCCCCAATCCCCCGAAGATCCTCGGCCGTTGGGAAGACGCCGAAATCCCCATCGGGTTCGGCTACGCGGCCCGCCGGCAGTTCGGCGACGAGTTCCCCCGCTGGAACGACGCACTCGAGTCGATGCTGCAGCGCTTCTGGGCCGCGGACACGCCGTGGCGCGACGTCCGGCATCTCGTCCGCCACGGATACGAAATCAAACAGTAGTGCCACCCGCGGGACCGCGCGCACGCGCGCCCTCGCGACGGAGAACCGCCATGCTCCTCACGATTCTTCTCATCGTCCTCGTCCTCGTCGCCCTCGGCTCAGCGCCCGCGTGGCCGTACTCGCGCGGCTGGGGCTACTACCCGAGCGGCGGGCTCGGCCTCCTCGTCGTGGTCCTCTTGATCTTCTTCGTGCTGACGCCCAACCACGTCTGGTGGTAGGCGCGGCCTCGCGCACGCGCGCGAGCCTCTCGGAACGAATGGGCCGCGGCCGCGCGGGGGGAGGGCGTGCGCCTCGGCGACGCGCACGCCCTCTCGGTGGAGACGAGAGGGCCCCTCGCAAGGGGAAACGCGTCCCCCTCGGGGGCACGCCTCTCTGCGCTGGGGACGTACGCGTCCTCCGCGCAAAGAAGGCCGTCCCCGCCGGGGGCGCGCATTTCCCCGGGCTCGGAGATGGCTGCCCCCACGAGGGGCGCTCACCTCGCGCGCTCGTGGATGAGCGGCCCAAGCGAGGGCGCTCGCCGCTCGAGCTCCGTGACGAGCGTCCCCACGAGGGGTGCCCACCTCGCGAGCTCCGTGATGGCCGTCCCCTCGGAGGACGCGCGTGTCCCCCGCTCAGGGATGGCCGTTCGAGACGGGGGGACGGCCGTTCTCACGGACGCGCACGCGTCCCCCCGAAAGAGACGCCGTGCCCTCTCTCGCGGAAGGCCCACGCGGAGGGACGCCGGCATCGCAGAGGCTTTTTTAGCCAGACGAGCCGGACCGGTGCGTGTCGGCGGCCAACTTCGCGAGGCGCTCGATGGTGGCGTGATCGGCCTCGAGCTCCTGGATACCCGCGCCGATGCGGTAACTCCAATTGGAGGCGTCGACCGTGCCCGGCTTGTTGATGCGGTCCCGCGAGCCCATCACGTCCTGGAAGAGGACCAGGACGAGCGACGAGGGGGCGTCGTAGATCGCGTGGAGCAGGCCGTCGCGTATCCGATCGTCGAACTTTCCCTTGGGATCGATGCCCTCGAGACCCGGGATCTTTCGTAGCGCCTCTCGCTCGGTCTCGGGCAGCGCGTCGTACCAATCGGCCGTCGTGTCCGTGTCGTGGGTCGCGTTCGTGGCGACCGACGCCACCGGCCACGTCGAAGGCAAGCGGAACGCGTCGCCGTCCTTCTCCCACCGGAGCACGCGGTACCCCGCGACCCCGAGCCGCTCGAGCGACGGCCGCAGGAACGGCGGCACCGCCCCGAGGTCTTCGGCCACCACCTCGCCGAAGTGGCGCATGATGCCCATGATGCTCTCGCCCAGGTTGACCTGCGACGCCTCGTCGGCCGGCGTGAAGCCGCGCGCGTGGCCGTCCACCGAACGGTAGTACGTCCGGTAGAAGCCGATCGCGTGGTCGACGCGATAGAGCCCGAAGAGCACGCCCGCCCGCATGGACCGCGCGCGGATCCAGCCGAAGTCGCTCGATTGCAGCGCGCTCCAGTCGTAGACCGGAAGACCCCAGTCCGACCCATCGGGCGACGACGCGTCGGGCGGCGTCCCGACGTGCCAGTCGAGCCGAAAGATCGGTCGGTTCGCCCACACGTCCGCCGAGTCCTCGCCGACCATGAACGGCAGATCGCCCATGAGCTCGACGCCGCCGTCGCTCGCCTCACGCCGCGCCTTGCGCCACTGCAGGTCGAGCTGCCACGCCACCCACTTCACGCGGAGCAGCGCCTCGGCCTCGTCGTGGCGGAAGGCTTCGATCACCCCCGGGTCTCGGTCGCGCGGACCGGGCGGCCACTCGCGCCAGCTCTTCTGGAGCTTCTCGTGCCAGACCGTGTAGAGCGCATAGTCGTCGAGCCACTCGCGGTTTTGCTTCGTGAAGATCGCGAGGTGCCGGGCGCGCGTCGTCTGCTTCTTCCATTCGTCCCGCAGAAAGCGCGCGAACGCGAGGCGGATGCCCTCGCGCTTGACGGCCCGCACCGCCGGCCAATCGACGCGGGGGGCACGCTCGGCGGCCTCGATCCGGCGCTGGACCTCGGGCGGCAGCGCCGCGCGGCCCCCCGCGGCGACGAAGTCCTCGCACGCTTCGAGCGACAGATACAGCGGGTCGATCGCGAACGCCGAGACGGCCGCATACGGGCTCGCGTCGGCGCCCGAGACCTCTTGAATGGGCAAAAACTGCAGCACCGAGAAGCCCGCCTTCCGCGCCCACGCGGCGAACTTCGGGATGTCGGCGATCTCGCCGAGCCCCCAGCCGTTGCCCGACCGGATCGAGAAGAGAGGCACGACGAGACCCGCCCGCCTGCGCCGCCGCGCGGCCTCGCTCCGCTGGGCCCGGGCCGCCGCGGTCCCGGCGCGCTTCACGGCCTCGGCGTCGAGCGGCTGCCGCATGACCACCATGGAGCGCGCCGCGACCTCGTATTCGACGGTGTGCGGCGCATCCCCCGCCTCGCCGTCGCGCGCGGTGTCGAACTCGAGCAGCCAGGTCGGCCCGCCGTCCTCGGGGAGCTTGAAGGTCACGGCCTCGTGGTGGCTGTTCATCAAGACGAGCAGGCCGTCGTCGATGAGGCGCTCCCCCCGCTCGTCGAGCGTCGGGATGGTGTCGCCGCCGAACATCAGACCGAGCGACGAGATCCACGGCCTCTGCCAGTCCGCCCGCTCCATCTCGTTGCCGTCCGGCCGCAGCCAGGTCGCGTCCTTGGACTGCGACTCCCAGATGTGCCCGCCCTGGAGGAATCGCCGCCGCTGGAGGACCGGGTGTCGCCTGCGAAGCTGGATGAGCCGGCGCGTGAAGTCGGCGAGCGCGCGACGCGCGTCGCTGAGCCGCCAGTCGACCCACGAGATCTCGTTGTCCTGGCAGTACGCGTTGTTGTTGCCTTGCTGGGTGCGGCCCATCTCGTCGCCGCCGAGGATCATCGGGACGCCCTGCGAGACGAGCAGGCTCGCGAGCAGGTTGCGCTTCTGCCGCTCGCGCAGCGCCATGATGGCGGCGTCGTCGGTCTCGCCCTCGACGCCGTGGTTCCAGGAGCTGTTGTCGTCGGCGCCGTCGCGGTTGTCCTCTCCGTTCGCCTCGTTGTGCTTGCCGTCGTAGCTG
Source organism: Polyangiaceae bacterium (assembly GCA_036500865.1). Classification (GTDB taxonomy): domain Bacteria; phylum Myxococcota_A; class Polyangia; order Polyangiales; family Polyangiaceae; genus Palsa-1150. Next base: position 44,936 of record DASYBG010000019.1, on the reverse strand, counting down.
ACGAGGTCGTGGAGCGTGAAGCCGTCGTGCGACGTGATGAAGTTGACGCTTGCCTGAGGCTGCCGCCGCTCGCCCTGGAAGAGGTCCGCGGACCCCGAGAGGCGATAGCCGATCTCCGAGGCGAGGTTCGCGTCGCCCTTCCAGTACCGGCGAATGGCGTCCCGGAACTTGCCATTCCATTCACGGAAGGGCGCCGGGAAATTGCCGACCTGATAGCCGCCGAGGCCGGTGTCCCACGGCTCCGCGATGAGCTTCACCTGCGAGAGGACGGGGTCCTGATGCAGGATCTGGAAGATGGGGGCGTGGCGGTCGAACTGCCCGCGCCCCACGCGGCCGATGGTGCTCGCCAGGTCGAAGCGGAACCCGTCGACGTGCATCTCGCTCACCCAGTACCGGAGCGAGTCGACGATGAGCCGCGCCGCCACGGGGCTCGACGCGTTGATGCTGTTGCCGGTGCCGGTGAAGTCGAGGCAATACCGTGCCTCGGGCATCAGCCAGTAATAGGTGGCGTTGTCGATTCCCCTGAGGCTGAAGGTCGGCCCGAGGTGGTTGCCCTCGCACGTATGGTTGTAGACGACGTCGAGGATCACCTCGATGCCGGCGGCGTGGAGGGCCTTCACCATCCCCTTGAACTCCGCGACCTGCGCGCCGGGCTTGCGGTCTTTCCCGTAGCGCTGCGTCGGCGCGAAGTAAGCCAGCGAGTTGTATCCCCAGTAATTCTTGAGCCCGCGATCGAGGAGGAATCCGTCGTCGGTGAACTCGTGGACGGGCAAGAGCTCGACGGCGCTGACGCCGAGGTTCTTCAGGTACCCGACGACGGCCGGGTGCCCGAGGCCCGCGTACGTGCCGCGCAGCTCCTCGGGCACCTCGGGGTGGAGCTTCGTGAAGCCGCGCACGTGAAGCTCGTAGAGGACGGTCTGCCTCCAGGCGGTCTTCGGCGGGATGTCGGCCTCCCAGTCGAAGCGGCTGTCGACCACGACCCCCTTGGGCACGCCCGCGGCGCTGTCTCTCGCGTCGAAGGAGAGGTCTTCGAGCTCGTCGCCCAGCTTGTACGCGAAGACCGGCTGCTTCCAGTCGACCTCCCCCCAGAGGGCCTTCGCGTACGGATCGACCAGGAGTTTGTTCGGATTGCACCGGTGGCCGCGCTCGGGGGCGTACGGCCCGTCGACCCGCAGGCCATAGAGGACGCCCGCCGCGAGCCCCGGCGCGTAGCCGTGCCACGTGTGCTCGGTGACCTCCGGGAGCTCGAAGCGATCGATCTCCTTGGCGGGGTCGTCCGCGGAGTAAAGGCAAACTTCAACGCGTGTTGCCGGGCGCGAATACACGGCGAAGTTGACGCCTTCGCCGTCGTAAGTCGCGCCCAACGGGTACGGGGAGCCGGGCCAGATTTGCCGCATCGATGTGCGGCGAGCCCAAGCAAGGGTCGGACCGACACGGTCGCACCCGACGCGGCGCGGGTCGTCCCTTCAAGTCGGCGCGAAACGGGCGCTCGGCCCGGCGGCCGCCGCCCGGCCATTCCGCCACGACCGTGGCGCGCGTGCGAGCGCATCGCGCGGAAAGGGACGCGCGCGGTGCCGGCACGGAGTCTGCTCGAGTGGCCCGGCCGCCCTGGCGGCTCCCCACCAAGCATGGACCCCCACGCACTACGCCACCGCGGTCGCACCCGCCGCCTTCCCGTCGGCGCGGAGACGCTCGGCGGGGGCACCCATTTTCGCGTCTGGGCTCCACGCCGGCGCGCCGTCGAGTTGGTGCTCGAAGGCGGGCGGACCGAGCCGCTGACGTTCGAGGACACCGGCCACTTCAGCGTGTTCGCGCCCGAAGTCGTCGCGGGGGCGCGCTACCGCTTCCGCCTCGACGGGGAATCCGAGCTCCGCCCCGATCCGGCGTCGCGCTTCCAGCCGCTCGGGCCCCACGGTCCGTCGCAGGTGGTGGACCCGTCGCGCTTTCGCTGGGGCGACGGGCGTTGGTCCGGGGTGACGTTGCCCGGGCAAGTCATCTACGAGATGCACGTCGGCACCTTCACGCCCGAAGGTACCTGGGCGGCGGCCACCGCGCGCCTCGAGAAGCTGGTGGGCGTCTGCTCGGTCGTCGAGATGATGCCCGTCGCGGACTTCGCGGGCGACTTCGGCTGGGGCTACGACGGCGTGAACCTGTTCGCGCCGACGCACCTCTACGGCTCGCCGGACGACCTTCGCGCGTTCGTCGACTGGGCGCACGCGCTCGGCCTCGGCGTCATCCTCGACGTGGTCTACAACCACCTCGGCCCCGACGGAAACTACCTCGGCGAGTTCTCGAAGACGTACTTCACGGACCGCCACGAGACCGAGTGGGGGGACGCGCTCAACTTCGACGGCGAAGGCAACGCGGGGGTGCGAGAGCACTACATCGCGAACGCCGGGTACTGGATCGACGAGTTTCACTTCGACGGCCTTCGGCTCGACGCGACGCAGAGCATCTTCGACGACTCGACCCCGCACGTGCTCGCCGAGGTGGGAAGCCTCGTGAGGGCGACGGCGCGGGGACGCGGCACGATCGTCGTGGCGGAGAGCGAGAGCCAGGACACGCGCTTGCTGAGGCGGCGCGAGGACGGCGGCTTCGGGCTCGACGCGGCGTGGAACGACGACTTCCACCACTCCGCGCTCGTGGCGCTGACGGGGCGTTCGGAGGCGTACTTCTCCGACCACCGGGGCACGCCGCAGGAGCTCCTGTCGGCGACGAAGCACGGGTACCTCTTTCAAGGGCAGCACTACGCGTGGCAGAACAAACGCCGCGGGAGCTCGACGCGCGGGATCGCGCCGTCGCGCTTCGTCACGTATCTCGAGAACCATGACCAGGTGGCGAACTCCGCGCGCGGAGAGCGACCGCGGGCGAGCGCGCATCCGGGAAGGCTGCGCGCGCTGACGGCCCTCGTCCTGCTCGGCCCGGGGACGCCCATGCTGTTTCAGGGCCAGGAGTTCGGGTCGACCTCGCCGTTTCTCTACTTTGCCCACCACGACGGCGAGCTCGCGGCGGCGGTGCGGAAAGGGCGCGCGGAGTTCCTGTCGCAGTTCCCCTCGATCGCGCAGGAAGAGGTGCGGAGCCGGCTCGACGATCCCGCCGACCGCGCGACCTTCCTGCGGTGCAAGCTCGACTGGAGCGAGCGAGAGCGCCACGCGCCGATCCTCGCGATGCACGCGGACCTCTTTGCCCTGCGAAGGAGCGACGAGACCATCCAATCCCAGGGCATCCGCGGCCTCGACGGCGCGGTCCTCGGCGCGCACGCGTTCGTGATTCGATACGCCGGCGCCGTCGAGATGGACGACCGGTTGGTCGTCGTGAACCTCGGGCCGGACCGCTCGTTCGAATCGATCGCGGAGCCGCTCCTCGCCCCCCCGGCGGGGGCGGTGTGGTCGCTTCTCTGGTCGTCGGAAGACGTGCGCTACGGGGGAGACGGCACGCCGCCGCCCGAGACGAGCAAGGGTTGGCGCCTGCGAGGAGAGACCACGATGCTGCTGGCGCCGAGGCTGGAGGCGAAATGAATCATCCGACCCGCGTGGTTCCCCGACCGAGCACGGCGCCGCCGGCGATGGACGAGCTCTCGCGCGAGGAAGACCCGACGAGCCCGCACGTGACGCGCGAGTGGCTCGTGACCAACGGCCTCGGCGGATATGCGTCGGGCACGGTCGCGAGCATCGCGACGCGCCGCTACCACGGTCTGCTCATCGCCGCGCTGCCGGCGCCGCTCGGGAGGACGATGATGCTCGCGGATCTGGGCGAGACGGTCCACCTGCCGGACGGGCGCGCGGCCCACCTGGGCGCGTGGCTCGGCCCGGCGGCGAGCCAGCTCCCGATGGCGACGCTGGCGGAGTTTCGCCTGGAGCACGGCCTGCCGGTGTGGCGCTACGAGGCGTTCGGCGTCGTCGTCGAGCGCCGCCTCTGGATGGCGAACGGGCAGAACACCGCGTTCCTTCGCTACGAGCTCCTCTCGGGGCAGGGCGCCCTTCGCCTCGAGCTCGAGCCCTGGATCCGCTTTCGGCCGCACGACGGACCGCTCGACGCGCCGATGCTCGCCACGCACACGCTGACCGTCGTCGACGATCGCTACGAGGTCGCCGCCGAAGGGTACCCGCCGCTGCGCATGCTCGTCGGCCCGACCCCGAGCACCTTCACGATCGACCGAAAGCGCCTGCGCGACGTGCGCTACCACCTCGAGCGGACGCGCGGATACGAGTCGGTCGGGGAGCTCTACAGCCCGGGCTTCTATCGCGTATCGCTCGCGCCCGGCGTGCCGGGCACGTTCACGGCGTCGGCGGAGGCGTGGAACCGGTTCGAAGGCCTGACGCTGGAGAAGTCGCTCGACGCGGAGACCCAGCGGCGAGCGCGGCTCTTGGCGGCGGCGCAGCCGAGCGCCCGCGAGGGGTTCGCCGCAGAGCTCGTGCTCGCGGCCGATCAGTTCTTGATCGCGCCGGCCGGCCGCGCCGAGGAGCTGACGACCTCGGGGACCCGCGCGACGATCCCGCCGCTCGCCGACGGCGCGCGCACGATCATCGCCGGCTACCACTGGTTCACCGACTGGGGCCGAGACACGATGGTCAGCCTCGAAGGGCTGACGCTCGTCACCGGCCGCGCGCCGGAGGCGGCCTCGGTCCTGCGGACGTTCGCCGACGCGATCCGCGACGGCCTCATCCCGAACCTCTTTCCCGAGCACGACCGCGACGGCCTCTATCACACGGCCGACGCGACGCTCTGGTTCTTCCACGCGATCGACCGCTACATCGCCTATACGGGCGACCGCGCCCTGCTCCGGGAGCTCTTGCCGAAGCTCGTCGACATCGCGGAGAAACACGTGGCGGGCACGCGCTTCAACATCGGCGTCGACCCGCGCGACGGCCTGCTCTCCCAGGGCGCGCCGGGCTACGCGCTGACGTGGATGGACGCGAAGGTCGGCGACTTCGTGGTGACGCCGCGGCGGGGCAAGGCCGTCGAGATCAACGCGCTCTATTACAACGCCCTTCGCTTGCTCGTCGACTGGCTCAAAGAGGAGCGCGGCGAGGAGGCGGCGCGACCGTGGGCCGAGCGGGCCGAGCGCGCGCTCGGTTCGTTCAACCGCCGCTTCTGGTTCGAGGAGGGCGGCTACCTCTACGACATCGTCGACGGCGACCGCGGGGACGACACGTCCTTCCGGCCGAACCAGGTGCTCGCGATCTCGCTCCGTCACCCCATCCTCGACCCGTCGCGTTGGGCGCGCGTCCTCGACGAGGTGTACCGGCGGCTATGGACGCCGGTCGGCCTCCGCTCGCTCGCGCCGGGTGACCCGAACTACAAGGCCCGGTACTTCGGCGACCTGCGCGCCCGCGACCTCGCGTACCACCAGGGCACCGTGTGGGCGTGGCTCATCGGCCCGATGGTCGACGCGTGGCTGAAGGTGCACGGAGACCGGGCGAAGGCGCGCGCCCTCCTCGCCGGGTTCGACGCGCACGTTTCCGAGGCCTGCATCGGATCCATCAGCGAGATCTTCGATGCGGAGGCCCCCTACTTGCCGCGCGGGTGCATCGCGCAGGCCTGGAGCGTCGCCGAAGTGCTCCGCGGCCTCGTGGCGACCGCCGGTTAGACCCGGCGCGAGGTCCGGATCGCCGCGTCGCGCTCTTTCGAGAGCGACGCGGCATCGCCGTCAGATGTGCAAGTGAGGCGGGAGATCTTCTTCTTCGGCGAGAGACCCGAAGAGCGTGTCGTCCCCCGCGTTGTCGCGCTTCGTGCGATATCGCCAGTCCGATAGCTCGGTCCAATCGAGGGCTTCTTCGAGCTCGGTCACGTCGTCGGCGGTCCAGGATTCGTAGGTACGCATGATGGGATTCACCAATCCAAGTTCCATGCCGCTCAGGGCGGCGCCGCCTTGAAATGATCCGCCAAGCGCGCGTTGTACCAGTCGCGCGCTCCGAGGAGCTGCACGTGGGTCCCGTCGTGGTCTTTCTCGACGCCGACGGTGATCACCGGCGCATCGACGAGGAACAGCAAGTCGTCGCGCGCGCCGCTCCGATGAAGGGCCCCGTCGAGCCGCAGCGACCCGGCGGTCGCGACGAGATCGCGGACGAGGATCGAACCGGCGGACGCGCGTACGTCTCCCGACGCGCGAAAGTTCGGCGCGGAGAGGACCTTGGCCGCCCACCCGGGAACCCCCGCGTCGGCGACGGCGACCCCCAGCATGGGCCCGGTGTCGCGCGCTTTCGCCTCAACATGGGCGCGAAGGGACACACGTGGGGGCGCGACGACCAAGACCCCCGAGGTCAGCGCGACGGTCCCCCACCAGTCCGGCTCGGAGCCGTTCGCCTCCACGTCGTTCAGGTCGATCCGCGACCCGCTCCAGTCGAAGGTGCCCGCATCCATATGCCCTTCGCGAAGGACCGCATGGGCGCGGAGGTTCGAGGTGAGCGCGGTCGAGCCAAGGCGCAAGCGCAGGTGGTCGATCGCGAGCAGGACGCCCCCGTGGGCGACGCCGTCGGCGAGGTCGACCTCGCCGCCCAGGGTGCCGCCGCCGGCCTCGACCTGGACCGCGCTCCCGGGAGGCCACATCGCGTTGGCGATGCGCGCGTCGGGGATGTCGACGCTGGGCACGTGGACCGAAGCCGAGGGGTCCGCGAGCGGGCGGTCCACGAGGTCCAGGTGCGAGGACGAGAAGGTCGCCTCGGCGTGGTCGGCGCGAAGCGCGGCGCCGGGGGCCGTGCGCAGCGTGGCGGCGGCGCGCGTCACGCCGACGACGGCGTCCAGCCGGTCGCCGCCTTCGGCGTCGGAGATGGTCGCCGAGACGTGCACGGCGCCCTCCAGCGTGAGGTCGTGGTCCTCGAGGACGGTCCGCGCCGCGTTGATTTCGAGCTTGCTCGGCGACGCGAGCCGCCCGTCGGCCACGTGGAGGTCCAAGAGGGCCTCCCCTTCCCCGTCGCGGACCCGCCACGCGCTGTCTTCCAACGCACGGCGAACGAAGGCGAGGCCCGGCAACGACGCGTGGACGTCCACGTGCGCGCTCGTTCCACGAAGGACATCTTTCCCCTCGGCCACGCGTGGGTCGAACCCGCGGATGGTGACCTCGAGGACCCCCGCCAGGGGCTTCGCCCACGTCTGGTCGCCCACCGCCAGCTGACCGGAGTGGAGCTCCGCGGTCGCAGGCCCGATCCACGCCCAGCGCATGGGACGAAGGTAGAAGGCACCCGTCTCGCGCGCGTCACCGGTGAAGTGAAGCTCGTTGACCCAGATCTCCCGCGTCGATCGCGCGTCGACGTTTTCGAGCTCGACGGTGAAGAGGTTGTAGTGCGCGTCGTCGGGAGGGGGCCGGGGCGCGCCACGAAGCGGGACGGGCTCGAGCCCCTCGATGGGGGGAAGCTCGGCGATCTTCTTGGCGGTGGCGTCCCTGGGGTCTTGGCGCTGGCGCGCGCGGAAGGTGACGCCGTCGCCCGTGACCCAGTAAACGTGGAAGTTGCGATGGAGAAGCGCCGTGGGCGCGAAGCGGAACATGCAGCGGTCGATGTGGAGGTCGAACTCGACGTTCGAGTCCTTGCTCCGGATGCGGAGGCCGCGCGCGTGCACGTAGCCCGGCACGAGGCTCCACCCGCGATCGTACGTGACGAGGACGACGTCGGGGTCGGCGCTGATGAGCCGCGAGAGCGCTCCGCTCATGAGAAAGACGTTGAACCCGACTTCGTAGAGCGAGAAGGCCACCGCGGCGGCGACGGCCGCGCGCAGCAGAGTTCGGCGGTGCGGAGGAGTCACGGTGCCTCACCTCGCGAGATTGGTCGCAAAAGTCGCGCCCGGCGAGCCGTGATGCCCGCCGCGCCGATCCTTGCCCTCAATGGGCCGGCTTGGCCGCGGCGCTCAACCACTCGCCGAGCGGCGCCGCGTGATGGGCACGGAGCGCCGCGCACCTGTGCGTCGACTCGAGCGCGAGGGCGAGGGGCCGGTCGGCGCCTTCGAGGGTCCCGAGGCGCGGCTCGAAGAGGGCGCGCGCGCGTTCGCCGTCCTCCTCGCTGCACGACCGTACGATGAACGGAATGATTCTCCCGCGGTTGAACGGAGGGATCTTCGCGAGCACCGCGTCGATGTGCGCGGCGACGTACGCGAAGGCTTCGGCGCGAGGCGCCGGGCGTCCGAAGACGGCGCGAAGGACGTACTGCTGATCCTGCGACCGGACCGTGCCGTCGACGACGAGGTCGAGGGCGCGCCGCACGAGCGCGGGATCGCCGAAGGCGCCGATCGCGGACAGGGCGAGGACGCGCTCGGTCGGCGTCTTTGCCGCGCGCAGTCGAGCGACGAAGCGGTCGAAGAGCGCCGGACTGCCCTCGGCCGACGCCAGCGGGAGGGCCATCGCCGCCCGGTCCCCGTCGACCGAGTCGGGGTTCGCGAGCCATTGGTCCGCGATGGACCGCGCCGCGGCCAGCGTGGCCTCGTCGCGCCCCACGCGGCCGAGCCCTTCGAGCACGAGCCTGCGGCGCATGCGGTCGCCGTCGCGTTCCCCCGGTCTCTCCTCCCACCCGAGGGCATGGGCCTCGGGGCCGAGGAGCCGGCGCGCGAACGCCGCGAGCGCGGGACGCTCGTTGGCGGGGACGATCCAGTCGTCGAGCAGCTCGAGGGGCTCGACGATGCGCTGCCATACCGCCTGTTCCGGGTCGCCCCGGAAGCGCTCCGCGAGCGTGAGGAAATCGCCCACCGGCATCGACCCCGCTTCGACCTGCGCCCACGCGTCGAGCAACACGCCGACCCGCTCGCGCACATCGAGGACGCCGCGCGGCAAGCGAGCGAGCGCGGTCAGCCCGTCGCGTGTCTCGATCGCGCGGTAGTAGCCCGCCTGGTCGGCGTTCGGGTGGATCCAGCGCGGGCACGCGGTCCCCGGGAGCGTCCAGCGAACGGGCTCCGCGCCCGCGAGCGTGCACGCGCGGGCGTCGCCGCCGGCCCCCGCGAAGTGAACGCACACGGGCGCGCGCCAGACCTTCCCCGTCGGGGCCGGTGCGCCGAGCGGCCGGTACTCGCGCTCGGTCAGGTCGACGACGGGGCTTCCCTTTTCGAGTCGGCACGCGGAGAGCTCCACGGCGGGGACGCCCGTCTGCTCCGTGAAGCTCCCGAGCACGCCGGCGACGTCCTGTCCGCTCGCGGTCCCGAGCGCGGCGAAGAGATCCTCCGCCGTGGCGTTGCCGAAGCGGTGGTCGTTCAAATAGGCGCGAACGCCCTTCTGGAAGAGTGCGGGCGTGATCCACTGCTCGACCATCCGGAGGAGCGCCGCCCCTTTGTCGTACGTGATGCCGTCGAAGGCCTCGAGCGCCTCGGTCGTGGAGCGCACGGGCTGGCGCACCTTGCGCGCCGCGGTCAGCGTGTCGACGTCGAGGACCTGGGCGGTGCTCCCCAACGCGTCCACGCCGGCCTCCATGTCCGGGCGCCACGTGTCGAGGACGTGGGCCGCCATCCATGTCGCGAAGCCCTCGTTCAGCCAGATGTCGTTCCACCAGGCGAGCGTGACCAGGTCGCCGAACCACATGTGCGCGAGCTCGTGCGCGATGACGGAGACGGCGGCGCGGCGGAGCGTGGTGGAGGTGGTGCGCGGGTCGAGGAGCAGCCGCTCTTCGCGGAAGGTCACGAGGCCCGCGTTCTCCATCGCGCCCGCGCCGAAGTTCGGGACGGCGAGGAGATCGAGCTTGGGATACGCGTACGGGATTCCGAAGTACGCCTCGAGCACGCCCAGGTGGTCCTTCGCCGTCGCCAGGGCGAGCGTGCCGAGCGCCGCGCGCCCCGCCACGGCGCCGAGCCGAATGGGCACGGCGCCCGCGGGCGAACCGACCCTGACCTCGAACGGGCCTACCGCGAGCGCGATGAGGTAGGTCGGGAGCGGCGGTGACCGCGCGAACGCGACGGTGACCGTCGACCCATCGGCGCCCGGGCTGCGCCCGGTCTCGGGCATGTTCGAGAGCGCGACGAGGTCTTTGGGGATCGTGGCCGCGATCTCGAACGGGACCTTGAACGAAGGCTCGTCGAAGCAAGGAAAGGCGAGGCGCGCGCCCGTCGGCTCGAGCTGGGTGACGGCGTACGCCTTTCCCCCGTCGAGGGTGCGGTAAAGACCGTGGAGGCCCTCCGCGAACGGCGCCTCGTAGGCGAGGTCGAGCGACGCCTCGCCGGCAGGAATGGGCCTGGCCGTCGTGAGCACGAGCTCGTCGGCCTCTCCCTTCGCGTGCGCCGCCGACCGGAAGGCCGCCGTGGCCGGGACGGATCCGAACGATCCCTCCACGACCGCCGATCGGATATCGAGGCCACGCCCATGGAGCACCACGGCCCGCGTCGGAGCATCGACGCGCACGGCGATCCGCATGCGCCCGGAGAAGCGCGCGCGCGACGGGTCGACGGTCACGTCCCAGCGGTACCCGGTGGGCGCAACGCCGGCGGGCAGACGCCCATCTTCTCGCGGCGGCGGCACGATCGCGGCCGGCGCGGCGGGAGCGGACGCCGCCGACGGGACCTCGGCGGGGGCGAGCCGCGCGACCGGCGTCGGCGCGGAAGGCGCAGCGCACGCGGCGAACGCGAAGGGAACCAGCGCTGCACGGCGAAGGGCGAGGCGCATCATGGGCCGCCACGATGCATGGTCGACCGACGACGGTCCACCCTCGCGGCGCTTCTCGCCGGCGGCTTCGCCTCGAGACTAGGAGGCGCGCAGGAGCGTGCGGGCGGAGACGAGGAGCCGCACGTCGAGGCTCACGCCCCGAGTCAGGCTCAGATATCGCTCCGCCTCCTGTCCTTTGACGCGGCGAAGGACGATCGCGTTCATCTGTTCCGCCGTTAAACCGCGCAGCATCGCGACTTCGTCTTCGAAGTTTTTCACGCTTCCCCCCCCGGGCGACTCGACGACGGCCCCCCCGGGCCCCCGAACGCGAGAGTCCCACGATTCGCGTTCGGCGTCAGCGGTCTCGAGCGAGGGTGCACACGTTCGGTCGCATCTGGTCATAGGACGGCTCACACCCCCCGGGTCCGAAGCAAGCCCGGCAGGTCGTGGCCGCGTTACGTGAACGCGCGCCCTCTGCCATCAGTGCGCAGCCTCCTTCTCGTGCGACCACAAGGCGTGCACGAGCCAGAGGCCCAAAAGCGCCCCCACCGCCGAGACGCCCAGGCGCGCCATCATCGCGTGCGGCCGATCGGGCCCATAGATGGGAATGCTGAGGAGCGCCAGCCCGACGGCCCCGACAATGCCCACGAAGAGATTGGCAAACACACCGCTCACTCCGCGACGGAAAGGCCAAATCATTCCGCCGAGGCTGGCCGCCGCCCCAATCGCCATCCAGCCCAGCACGCTGTCGAACCAGAACATGTGCCCGCTCCTCTCTTGGTCGCGACCAAGCACGACCTGCCCGCCAAGAGCGAAATGCACGCCAGCGCCGCGGCCTCGTCCTTGGCATTCGCTTGCAGCGGCCAAGTTCGCTTGCGAGAACGTTTCGAGACACGACGCCGCGCACGTGCATAGTTCGCAAAGGCGTACACGAACCACACTCGGAGACAGCCCCAAACATGTTCGGCACATCCCGATCCAAGGACCATATCTTCTACGACGCCTTCCGCGACCAGGCCGACGCCTCGGTGCACGCCGCTACGGGGCTCGCGGAGATGCTCGCCGACCCCGCGGTCACGGATCGCGCCGCGGCGGCCATCGCGGATGCCGGCAAGCGCGGCGGGGACATCTCGCGGTCGGCCATTCGCACCCTCCACGAGACGTGGATCACTCCCATCGATCGCCATCACATCCACGAGCTCATTCTCGGTATCGACGCGATCACGCACCTCATCGACTCGACCGCCGCGCGCATCGTCGTCTTCAAGATCGCCGAGCCGCGCTCCGAGTCGAAGGACCTCGCGCACGACGTGAAGCTCGCGTGCGGCCACCTCCGCAGCGCCACGGACCTCTTGCCGAAGCTCTCCACCAAATCGGCCGCGGAAATGCTCCGCCTCGCGGGCGAGATACACGCCATCGAAGGGAAAGCCGACGAGACCCACCGTCGCGCGCTGGCGGCTGTCTTCGACGGGGGTTGCGACGCCGTGACGATCATGAAATGGCGCGACGTCTTCGATCGCCTCGAGCAGGTCACCGATCTTTGTCACGACGTCGCGAGCCTGCTGCAAGCGATCGTCCTCGAGAACGCCTGACCCTCCCGAGAGAAGCCACCGCGCATGTCCCCCCTCTTGCCGCTCCTGGCCCTCATCGCCCTCGCCCTCGCCTTCGACGTCCTCAACGGTTTCCACGACGCGGCGAACTCGATCGCGACCGTCGTGTCCACTCGGGTCCTTTCGCCGCGATGGGCGGTGGCCTGGGCGGCGTTCTTCAACTTCATCGCGTTCCTCGTCTTCGGGACGCGGGTGGCCGCGAACATCGCCAAAGGCGTCGACCCGCACGTCCTCTCGCTCGGTCTCATCGCAGCCGCCCTCGTGGGGGCCATTCTGTGGGATCTCCTCACGTGGTGGCTCGGCCTGCCGACGTCGTCGTCACACGCGCTCATCGGGGGGCTCGCCGGCGCCGCGATCGTCAAGGCGGGACCTCACGCGATCGACGTGAGCTTCTTTCTCCTCACGGCCTCCTTCATCGTCCTGTCGCCTCTCATCGGCGGGGTCCTCGGCTTTCTCATCATGACGCTCGTCATGCGGCTCGCCGGCGACAAGCCCTACGCGTCGGTCGATCACATCTTTCGCCGGCTCCAGCTCCTTTCGGCCGCGGGCTACTCGCTGGGCCACGGGGGAAACGACGCGCAAAAGACGATGGGGATCATCGTCGCCGCCCTGCTCGCGACCGGTCACCTCGGTGGCCAGGGCGCGCATCCGAAGGTCCCGCTCTGGGTCGTCCTGGCGTGCCACGCGGCGATGGCGGCGGGGACGTTCCTCGGCGGGTGGCGCATCGTCCGGACGATGGGGACGAAGCTCTCCAAGCTGACCCCGCCCGACGGGTTCTCCGCCGAGGCGGCGGGCACGATCACGCTTCTGATGGATACGCTATTGGGCATCCCGGTCTCGACGACCCACACGATCGCGGGCGGCATCGTCGGTGTGGCCTCGGCCCGGCGCGCGCGGCAGATTCACTGGCGGACGGCCCAGCGGATCGGTTGGGCCTGGGCAGCGACGATCCCGGGGGCCGGCATCGTGGGAGGCTGCGCTCTGTTTGCGCTGCAGACGGCGGGCGTGGCCGTGTAGCCAGAAAGGACCCGCGCCGCGTCGTACCGCGCGGAGGGCTGCATCTGGAGCCCACTCTACCGACGCGAATCGGAGCCTTCCAGTCTCGATTCGCGCTTCCCCACGAAAGCGAAGAGCGGTGACGCTCCCGGGCGACGCAAGAGGCCAATCACACTATGGTCTGCGCTACCGCCATGCCGCCGCTCCGCACCATCGTGTGCGTCGACCCGGGTGAAAACGCTCCGCTCGCCGCGCTTCTCGCGCGCGCGCTCGAGCACGAGGAACCGTCGATCACCGTCCTCGCCGACCCGGCGCAGGCGCTCCGTGTCCTGAACGAGCGACCCGCCGACATCATGGTGGCCGATTGTCGGCTGGGAGATCCGGAGTCGCTTGGCCTCCTCCAAGCGGTGCAGGCCGCGTGGCCGGGGATGCCGGCCATCGTCGTGAGCGATCGCGGTGCGACGGCGGACGTCGTCGAAGCCATCGCCGCCGGCGCGAGCGACGTCCTGCTCGGACCCGTATCGGCGGAGCAGCTCGCGCTCGCGTTCTACAAGGCCGTCGGCGTGGCGTCGCGTTTGGCCGCCGCGCCGCCCCCTCCGAAGGCGAACCTCGGTATCGTCTTCGGGCGCTCCCCGGCGATGGAGATCCTCCGTTCGCTCATCGAGCGGGTCGCCCCCACGTCGTCGACCGTCCTCGTGCGCGGCGAGAGCGGGACGGGCAAGGAGCTCGTCGCGCGGGCGCTCCACCGCGCGAGCGCGCGCGCCGCGGGGCCGTTCATCAAGATCGACTGCACGGCGCTCCCCGAGACGCTCATCGAGAGTGAGCTCTTCGGATACGAGAAGGGCGCCTTCACCGGCGCGGCCGCGCAGAAGGTCGGCCGCGTGCAGCTGGCCGACGGTGGGACGCTCTTTCTCGACGAGATCGGCGAGCTGCCGGCGACCATCCAGTCCAAGCTCCTGCGCCTGCTTCAGGACCGGGAGTTCGAGCGGCTGGGCGGCAGCAAGACCCTGCGCGTGGACGTGCGCGTCGTGGCCGCGACGCACCGCGACCTCGAGGCCATGGTCGAGCGGGGGTCGTTCCGCCAGGACCTCTTCTACCGGCTGAACGTCGTACCGATGTGGATCGCGCCGCTCCGCGCGCGCCGCGCGGACATCGACGTCCTCGCGGAGCACTTCTGCGCGCACGCCGCGGCGGACAATGGCAAGGAGGCCGTTCACCTCGCCCCCGAGGCCCTCCGCGCCCTCGCCACCCAGCGTTGGCCCGGGAACGTGCGCCAACTGCAAAACTTCGTGGAGCGGCTCGTCGTGCTCTCGGGCCACCCCATCATCACCGCCGCCGAAGTGGAGGCCGAGATCGGGCGGCCCGTGCGCTTCGCGACCGAGACCGGCACCGTGGGCGGCGACGCCGCCGCCGAAGTGGGCGCGGAGGCGGCGGTGCCGGCCCTCGACGAAGCGCTTCGCGCCGCGGAAAAGCAAGCCCTGGTCCGCGCGCTCGAACACGTCGGCGGAAACCGCAGCGCGGCGGCGAGGGTGCTCGGGGTGAGCCGGTCGACGTTCTACGCGAAGCTCCGCGACTACGGGCTGCTCTGACGCTTTCGTGTACGCTGAGCGCGTCCCTTGCATCTCTTCCCAGGGTTGGTGCTTGCCGAGCGGTATCGGCTGACCCGACCGCTCGGCGTGGGCGGGATGGGCGAGGTCTGGGCGGCGATCCACGTCACGACGGGGCGGCCGGTGGCCGTGAAGCGCCTCCTTCGCTCGATCGACGGGCGGCCCGAGCACCAGGCGCGGGCGCGCTTCGTGCTCGAGGCCCAGGCCGCCTGCGCGGTCCTGCACCCGAACGTCGTCGAGGTCCTCGACTTCATCGAGCGCGGCGACGACCCGCCCGTCATCGTCATGGAGCTCCTCGAAGGAGAGACGCTCGCGGCGCGCATCACGCGCGAGCACACCCTGGACCTCGAGCAGACCGCGCGCATTCTCTTGCCGGTGTTCTCGGCCGTCGGCACGGCGCACGCACGCGGCATCGTGCACAGAGACCTCAAGCCCGCGAACATTTTTCTCAGCGGCGGGGACGCGAAGATCAAGGTCCTCGACTTCGGCATCGCCAAGTGGTTCTCGCGCCGAGGCGCGCTGCCCGAGCTCCGCACCCAGACCGGCTCGACCCTCGGGACGCCGTCGTACATGGCGCCCGAGCAAGCGCTCGGCGAGCGCGTGCTCGACCACCGCGTCGACGTCTGGTCGCTCGGCGTCATCGCGTACGAGTGCCTGAGCGGCGCCCGGCCGATCGAAGGCGAGAACGCCGCGCAGCTCATGGTCAGCCTCCTCAGCACGGGCATCATGCCGATCGACCGCGTCGTCGCCGGCCTCCCGGCCGAGATCGCGGACGTCATCGGCCGGAGCTTGTCGCGCGCGCCCCACCAGAGGCCGGGCGATCTGCGCGAGGTGCTGGCGGTCTGGCAAGGGCACACGACCGTCACCGTCCCGCGGTTCGGCGCGCCGAAGATGACGGCGGATCCCGACGAGGCGCTGGCCGACGACTCCGGCCACACGTCGACGCCGCCGGTGTCGCGGCCGGTGGTCGATCGCGGGGGCACGGTCGAACTCTCCAACGCGTACGGGGAGCCCACGGGGCGGCGGGCGAGGGCCGCGGGCGTCTCGCGTTCGGGCCTCCGACGGCCTGCGCTCCGCTGGCTGTCGGTGGCGTCGCTGGTGGCGCTGGCGGGCGTGCTCACGGCGAAGACGCTGGCGACCCGCGCACGCGGTGAAGCGCACGCCGCGCTCGCGAAGGGTCCCGAGCGGACCCCACCGTCCGGTCCACCCGACAGCCTGGCCGAGGAGCCGCACACGCTCCCCTCCTCCACGACGGTGCCGCCCGCGGAGAGCGGCGGGGCACCTCGGCCCGAGCCGGGGTCGAAGACCGTCCTCTCCGTCGCGGGCGCCGGGCCGGCCTGGGTGAAGTCCGCGACGCACGTCGACGCAAAGAGCACCAAGACCAAGCACGCCGACGGGGTCGCACCTCCGTCGGGGCGCACGAAGGGCGCGCCGTGCGAACGTTCCCGCGAGTGCGAGAGTGGCCTGTGCGTTGCATTCGAATGCGACTGAGGCAATAGAACACGCATGGCCGGCGGGACGCGGGGAACCCCTCCGACGCTTCGGGGAGCGCGGGCGGCAACGAGTTTGGCGGTCCTCGTCGCCGCGCTGGCCACCCTCGCCAGCGCTTGTCACGCCCTCGTCATTGCCGTCGTCGCGTGCGGCACCGACGCCGATTGCGCGGACAACGAGCTTTGCAACTCCGGTCACGACTGCGTGCTCGCGGCGCCCCCGGTCGGCGGCGCCACCGTCGCATGCGCCGGGACCGCCGACGGATCGGCCGACGTGGCGCTCATCGACGACTTCGAGCGCACGGGCGGCTGGATTTACGATCGAGGAGGCCGCTCGGGCCCCTGGTATACGGTCAACGACGGGACCGGGGCCCAGACGCCGCCCTCCGACAGCCTCGTCCTCCCGGTGTCCGCGCCGGCCGCGTTCGGGACCGGTGGGCACGTGCTCCACACGTTCGGGACCGGATTCACGGGGTGGGGCGCGCTCGTCGGCGCGAAGCTGAATCAGACGCCGACGTCCGATCCCGCGCCGTACGACGCGAGCCGCTATGCGGGCATTCGCTTCACGTACACGTCGGCGACGAAGCTCATGTTCCAGGTGCCGACCGTGGCCACGAGCATGCCGCCGCAGGGCACGTGCTCGACCGACTGCGGATCCTTCGAGATCGCGCTCGAGATCGCGCCCACGCCGACGACGGTCGAAGTCGACTGGAAGGACCTCTACCAGACGTTCGGGGCGCCGGCGGCGTTCGACCCCTCGCAGCTGAGCGCCATCGAGTGGGTGTTCGCGAGCGGGTCGCCCTTCGACTTCTGGCTGGACGACGTCACCTTCGTCACGAAATGCGGAGCCGACGGCGGGTCCGACGCGGGGTCGACGGCGCCCGCGTTCGTCGTCGACGACTTCGAAGAAGGGAACACGCGCGGCTTCCCGATGTTCACCGGATGGACGTCCTATTCGTACAATCCGGGCGACCTCATGCCCGGTGGCGCGCCGGGCCCCGCGAACCCCGGCGCCTTTGCTTCGGTCGTGAGCCCCGGATACGCGAGCGCGTTCGCGCTGGAGCTCTCGTTTTACATGGTCGATCCGCCGGACGGCATACTCCAGTATCCCGGCGCCGGCGTGCAGACGTGGACGGCTGTCCCCAGTATCGATCTCTCCGCGTACGGACTCGTCGCGTTCGCGCACCGCTTCGACCCGTCGCCGCCGTGCGAGGGGACCGACCGGGTCATGGTGGAGATCGACTGCAGCGCGTGGAACACGGCCTTCGACGGCAACGTCGACGTGTCGGTCGGCGCCTGGGCGCTCGCGTCCGTGCCCTTTTCGAGCTTCGAGGAGCAGGGGTACAAGGCCCAAACAGGCATCGGCATCACGACGTGCCTCTCCGCGGCCGACGGCATGAACTTCTCGGTCCAATCGCCGCCCTCGGACGGCGAATGCGGTGCCGGCCACCTTCAGCTGGACTCCATCGTCCTCCGCTGAGCGGAGAGCTTCAGAACGCTCCCCGCCACTCGATGTAGGCGCCGCGGTCCGAGGCGCGCACGCCGGCGCTGAAGGCGTGGCCCGACGACCGCCGCGCCGACCAGAGCTCGAAGAGCGCCGCGGTGAGGGCGAGACCGCCGGCGCTCGCGAGCCCGATGGCGGCCCAGCGGAGGTTCACGAGCGTATCGACGTCGTCGGCCGTGGATTGGGCGGCGGCGCGCTGGCCCGGCGTCGTCGCGGTGCAGACGTTGCCCTGGAAGATGACGCACTGCTGCTCGAGCGTGTGCTGTTTCTGGTCGGAGAGCACCGTGGTGAGCACGATCGCGGCGCCGCCGCCTACGATCGCGAGCGCGCCGCCCACGAGCAGCGGGCGCGCCCACTGCCCCGCCACGACGGGCGACGCCGGGACGACGACCTTCTCGATCTCCACGACGGTGGACGGCGCCGCCGCGTCCGGGACGAGACGGCCGACGACCGCCGCGGTCGCCCCCGCCGGCGCCACGACGTTGCTCTCCCACGGCTGGAACCGGGGCATCTCCAGGCGGACGCGCACGACGCCCGCGGACACGACGAGCGGGCGCCCGAGCGGCAACACGCCGCGCTTTCGCTCGCCGACGATCACCGTCGCCCCGTCCGGCCCCTCGACGGAGAGCGCCGCCATCTGGGTCCGATGCTGGTCGAGGAACGCGCGGGCGCGCTCCTCGGCCCTGCCGTGCACGCCGAGGTCGAGCGCCTCCCCGTAGGCGGCGAAGGCTTCGTCGTCGAGGTCCAGGTGGACGGCGGCCTCGGCGAACTCGAACTCGGCCTCCTTCGTCTTGCGGACCTCGGTGGCGAGGTCGAAGAGGTCGAGGGCCTCTTTCCAGTCCTGCACGCTCCCGGACTCCAGCGCGTGATCGCGCGCCGCGACGCCGCGCGCGATGGCCGAGTCGTACTCGTCGGCGGCCGCCGGAGCCGCGACCGCGAGCCACCCCGCGACGACGGCCCAACCCACGCACGACGCACGGCCCCTGCGCGGCACCGGCACACGATACACGTGTCCGGAAGTTCGCACAGGCGTCCGGCCTCGGTCGTACACCTCCCGCGACGCGCCGGCCGGGAACGACGGGTGGGGAGCGAGGCACGGGGCCTGCATTGCGGGCCGGCGGAAGATCCGGCGTCACCTCGGTGACGAAGAGGCGGACGGGGAACGGGCGAAATCGGTCGATATCGCCCGCCGCGTCCACTTCGTGCAGTGTTGGCGCGCCGGCGCTCTCGGGGTGCGTGCTCTCTCTCGCGCGGCGGCGGGCAACACGGCGCCGCGCTTCCTCAGGAGGAAACTGTCATGCGATCCGCTCTATCGATGTCTCTCTTTGGCTGCGCGTCCGCTGCAGCCGTCATGGTGGCCGGCTGCGGCAACGGCGCCGGCGCGAACGAGCACACGGCCAACACCGGGGCAGTCACGATGCCGCTCACCACGTCGACGAACGGCGTGAACTACCGGCTCACGAACGTGACCGTCTCGTTCGAGGGGGCGACGTTCGCTTCCGTGAGCGAGACCAACCCGGACGAGGCGGTCCTCTCGACCACGCTTTCGACCGGCAACTGGACCGCGTTCCTCACGTCGTTCGCGCTCGAGAAGGACGACGGGACCGGCAACTTCCAGCCCGTGTCGGCCACCCCCGAGAACACGGTGGTCTCCTTCATCGTCTACGACGGGGCGACGACGACGATCGAGTTCCGCTTCCAGACCGACGGCGTCATCGTCGTCGTCGGATCGGGGAGCGTGAACGTCGTCACGGGCGTCGACACCGTCCCGTCCGCGTGCACGCCGCTCGGGACCGACTGCCCGACGGGCACGTGGTGTCCTCCCTCGGGGCTCACGGGGCAGCCGATCGCCTGCGTCCCCGCCGGGGCCGTCGCGATCGGCCAGCCGTGCACGAGCCCCGCCGATTGCGTCGCCAACGCCTCGTGCTTCGACGCCGGGTCCGGCCCGGTCTGCACCGCGCTCTGCTCGACGACGGCGGCCTGCGCGGGCGGCGCGACCTGCCTTCCGGCTGGGACCGACTACGGGATCTGCGGGACCCCGGGGGGCGACGCCGGCAGCGGCTTGCCGTCGTGCAGCGGAACGCCGCCGGGCAGCCCCCAGCTCCTCGGCACTCCGGGAAGCGCCGGCGGCGGAACGTACGGCTACGCGGCGCCGGGCCTCGTCGCGCCCACCGTGTCGACGGCCGTCACCGCGATGGGAGATACGCAAATCCTCGTCAGCGAAAACCCCGGCACCACGACGGATCCCACGAACGCCTTCACCGGCTTCGGCATCTACTTCCTCTCGTGCGTCGACGCGTCGGCGTTCACCGGCGTCGAGTTCACGGTGACGGGCAGCCTGGGGACCTGCGCGCTCAACTTCGGCGTCACGCAGAGCGACGACGGCCCGGTCTCCAACAGCGGGGCCAACGCGCGGTGCACGGCCGCGACCTGCATCTCACCGTCCGGGCCGCCGATCGGGACCGGCACGACGGTCGTGCACTTCTCCGATCTCGGCATGGGCACCCCCGATCCGCGCGCGACGCCGGGGTCCCTCATCGGGATCAACTGGAACCTCGAGGTGCCGACGGACGGCGTCACCGCCCCGTGCGTCGCGAACATCACCGTCAGCGGCATCTCCTTCACGAACGACTGAGTCGTCTCCCATCTCGCTCGGAGGGTCGCGCCCATGCGCCGTTCTTGGACATCGAAGGTCGTGCTGTTCGCGTGTGCTCTCTCCCCTGCGCCGTTCGCCATGGGCTGCACGGGCGGAACCGGCGCGGCCGACCACGCCGGGGCCACGGGCGCCGTGTCCCTGGCGCTGACGACGTCGACCAACGGCGTGCGCTACCGCCTCGAGAACGTGGAGGTCGCCGTCTTCGGGCAGAGCGGGTCGTCCTTCCTCCGCGAGACCGATCCCGACGAGGCGGTCCTCTCGACCACGCTGCCGACCGGGGCGTACACGGCCCTGATGGAGTCGTTCGCGCTCGAAAAGGACGACGGGACCGGCACGTTCCTGCCCGTCGGCGCGACCCTCGAGCAGAACGAACTCCCCTTCACGGTGGAGAACGGCGCCACGACGACGATCGTCTTTCGGTTCCAGACCGACGGCGTCGTCGTGGTGATCGGCTCGGGGCAAGTGAACGTCGTCACCGGCGTCGACACCGTGGCGCCTGTCTGCACGCCGTTCGGCTCCGACTGCGGCGGCGGCACGTGGTGTCCTCCGGCGGGGCTCACGGGGGCGCCGCTCGCGTGCGTCCCTGCCGGCCCCGTCGCCCTCGGTCAGCCCTGCCTGGGCCCCGCCGACTGCGTCGCCGGCGCGTCTTGCTTCGACCTGGGCGGGGGAGCGCGGTGCACGGCCCTCTGCCCCCCGTCGAACTTCGGCGGCGCCTGCGCCACGGGCGGATCCTGCCTCCCCGAGGGCGCCGACTTCGGCGTCTGCGACCAGGGCGGCGCCGCGGCCCTCGTCTCGATCTCCGCCGCGACGCAGACGCCGCGCACGTCGACGTGGTCGGTCAACTACTGGCAGTGGCCGACGGATTTCGGCGACGAGGTCGCCGGCACCGAGTCGCTGACGAGCGCGATCGCGCCCGCGCTGATGCGGGTCGGCGGCTACAACAACGACGTCAACAGCCCCGACCCGTTCGACGACGCGCAGCTCGACGCCGCCGTCGCGTACGCGCGCGCGGTCGGCGCCGAGCCGATCCTCCAGGTTCCCCTCCTCGCCGACACGAGCGGCCAAGTGCCGACGGCCGCCTTCGCCGCGTCGATGGTCGCGTACGCGAACGTCACCAAGGGCTACGGCATCAAGTACTTCTCGATCGGCAACGAACCGGATCTTTACCCGGACCAGGGCTCGCTCGCGGACCCGAGCCTGCCCGCGATCCCGGGCTACACGCCCGCGAGCTACTGCGCGTCCGCCACGGCGTTCGTCGCCGCGATGAAGCAAGCCGACCCGACGATCCACATCGTCGGCCCCGACCTCGCTTACAAATACCAATCGTTCGCCGACTGGCTGACGCCCATCCTGCAAGGGTGCGGGAGCCTGTTCGACATCGTCTCCATCCACCGCTACCCGTTCAATCACACCCAGGCGACCCTCCCCGCCGCCATGGGCGACGTACAGACCTTCGCCACGACGATGACGTCGGTGCGGGGCCTGATGACGGCGGCGGGATACGGCGGCGTCCCGCTCGCGCTGACGGAGATGAACATCGTCTACGACGCCACGCCTCCGGGCTCGGGGCTCGCCGCGTCTCCCGGGACCGTGCCGGCCGCGCTCTGGGTGGCCGACGCGTTCGGCGAGTCGGCGGCCCTCGGTCTCTGGACGACGGCGATCTGGGACATCAGCGACGTCGATCCGTGGGACCTCGGCCTCATCGGCGCGGCCCCAGAGCACACGCCGCGGCCGGCTTACTATGCGCTCGATCTCTTCTCCGGCCACTCCGGCCCGACCCTCCTGCCTTCCGTGTCGTCGCCGGCCGGGGTCCGCGTCTACGCGAGCCGGAACGCGGCAGGGGATGGGACGCAGGCCATCGTCGTCAACTGGAACGCGACGCCGGAGAACCTCCTCGTGCAGGTCACCGACCTCCCGGGTGGCGGCGGCGCGCCGACCCCGAGCGCGACGATCACCGTCCAAGGGCTCACGGTGAGCGCCGTCGATGTCCCCGACGTCGGCGTTCCGGCGGCGTGGACGTACGGGCAGGCGCAGCTCGCGGCCGGGGCAGGCCCCGTCTCCATCTCGACGGACGGCGACGCGGGCGCCTCCCCCTGACGTCACCACCACATCGTCACCTTGATGCCGAAGACGTCCGTGTCGTTCGGGTACACCGGGCCCGCGAAGTTCAGGTATCCGCCGGGCGTGGCGTGGCCGGCGGCGGTCGCGATGTTCTTCAGCCCGGCGAGCGAGAGCCACTGCTGCGGGAGGACGTCGGCGCCGTCCCAGTAGTGCGAGTACTGCAGGGTGACCTCCTCGTGGGTCACGTAGTTGGTCCGAAAGATGACCTTCGGCGAGAGGACGCCGAAGGCCGCGCCCGCGTCGTGGGAGTCGGGCTGCACGTAGTCTCCGCGCGCGCCGAAGCCGAGCCAGGGCAGCACGTTCATCACGACGTCGGCGCCGTACTTCAGCTTTTGCGTCCCGGACGTGGGAAGGCCGGTGAGGAGGTTCACGCTCGTCGCGTCCGTCCCCGAGACCGCCGAGTACATGCCGAAAAGGCCGACCTTCGTGTCAATCGGGCCGAGGTTGAATCGGTCCTCGTAAAAGAGCTGCACCGAGTCGATCTGCCCGTCGCCGTCGCCGACGGAGTTGAAGAAGTTGTCGTAGAGGCCGTTGCCGGCGTTGTGACCGCCGCCGCCCTGCGAGTGGAGGACTTCGATGGCCGGGCCGACCGCGGTGACGTTCTTCGCGTCGATGTGCGAGTACGCGAGGTAGAGGGAGCCGAGGGCGCCGGCCGAGACGCGCGCCTCCGCGCCGAGGACCGTGATGGATCCGTCGGGCTGCGCCGAGCGGTCGACGGTGTTGGTCGAGCCTCCCGTCGGGGATCCGCCCAGCGTCCCTTCGACGCGGTCGTCCTGGCTCCAGGCGACCATGTAATGCACTTTGAAGTCGAGGAGCTGCTTGTAGGCGACGCCGGCGTGGAAATGATCGAGGAGCGTGAATCCGGGCGAGGCACCGGGGGGGTAGTTGTTGCCGGCTCCGTTGTTCAAGTAATTGAGCGATAACTGAGAGCCGCTGAGCGAGATCCCCGAAGGCACCATCTCGAGGTGCGCGCCGAATCCGTGCTCGAGCGACACGAGCCAGTCGCCCGTCTTGTACTGCCCGAGCAGGGACTCGCCGAGCTGGTGGGTGCGGCCGAACATGTACGTGTCGTAGGGGCCGCCGTCGTAGCGGCCGGCCATACCGAACTTCTCCCAGAAGGCGCCTACTTTCCATACGACGTCCGCGCCGTCGATCGGCACTTTGGGCGTGACGGTGATCCATCCCTGGCCAATCCCGAACTGGGCGGGGGCCGCCTGATTGCCGAGCAGGCTCGTGTCGGTGAAATCGTATCCTTGGATTCCGACCGTGCCCTTGATGCGGTCGTTGCCGTAGCTGAGAAAGATCTCGGCCCACGCTTGCTCCCATTGGCGCGTGTAGGACCACGCGAGGGCTTGATCGTCGGGGATGTACGGCGAATGGAACGACGTGCGGCTCTGGCCGGGCGCGGCGCAATAGACGCCGTTGTACGGGCTGGTCGCGCCGCCGCCGTTGGCGGGGCCGAGCGCGGCCTGGTAGCTCGCGAGGTCCTTCGCGGCTTGCTGGGCCGGAGATACGCCCGCCGGACACGCCGGGCGACTGCCAACGCCAATCCGGAGCGGCGCCCTGAAATACCCACTCCAACTGAACTTCCAATCTCCGCCGGGGGCCGCCGCGGGTCCGAGGCCGCTGCGTTGCGCGCCGCTCGTGTCGGGAGCGGCAGACGCGAGCCCCTCGGGCGCGGCGGGCGTGGCGGCGCCCGCGCTCGCGTCGTTTCCCGAAGAAGGCACGCCCGGGAGCGGCGGCGGAAGCTCGGAGGGGGACTCCGCCGGAGGCGCGGCGGGCGACGGCTGAGCGTGCGCCGCCCGGGCCGCGAAGAGTGCGGACAAAACGAGACTACCCGCGATCGCTCGCATGAATGGACACCGCTCCCCGGGAGCGAGGCAAACGCCGGAGTGCGCGATGATGGTTCAACCGCGCGCACGACGTCGCGTCACCGCCGCCGCCCACGCGGGCGGCGCGATCGCTCCTGCCCATTCATTGGGTCGGCGCGCTGGGTCCGTCACGCAAAGTCGCTACATGCCGGCGACGTTGAGCGCGAGCGTGAGGAGACCCGACGCGAGGACGGCGACTCCGCAGAAGCGCGCGCGACGAACCATGGCGGCGTCGGCCCCGGCGACGTTCAGCGCCGCGCGCCAGTACATCGCCGCGCCCACGACCACGAAGGCGAGCTCGAGGATCGCGGACGCCGCCGGCGAACGCCACAGCCCGAAGCCGAGCCGCGGCAGACCCCCCGCGTTCCCCGGGAGGATCGGCATGTCGGCGCGGTGCATCGGCACGTCGAGGACCCAGTGGGACATCACGACGAGACCCAGGACCCAACCCGCGTGCTTGCCATAGCGAATCGCCGCGACCGCGCCGAAGATCGCCGAGAGCACGAGCGCGCCGACGAGCGAGTGCGTGTAGTCCGCGTAGATGATCGCGCCGCCGTAGGCGTTCGGGTTCGCGCCGGGGACCGCGTCGAACCGCTCCACGCCTGCGAGCAAGAGCGGCACGAACACGACGTCGAGCCATTGGCTCGCGAGCATCAGGGCCCACAGCGGGACCGCGGGCGCCCGGGCCTTCACCCCGGCGGCGAAGCCGAAGTGGCCGGCGATCACGACGCCCTCGGTCGCGTGGACGACGGCCACGGCAAGCGCGCGTCGAGGATCCCGACGACGACGACGAAGAGAAGGAGACCGAGGATGAATGACATGGCGTGTTCCTAACCGCGGCGCCGCGGCGGCCGCTTCCTTGCTTTCGGAGCGCTCTGGAGCCCGGCGAGGATCGTCGTGACGCCCCGCTCGAACGCGTCGTCGAGCCCGCCGCCGAGCCGGAACGCGCCGGCGAGCTCCATCGAGACGAACCCGTGGAGGAACGGCGTGAGGACGCGCGCCGCGCCGAGCGCCGCTTTTTCGCCCACGAGCGCGACGAAGGAGGGCACGGTCGGCGCGAGCGCGGCGGCGCGGGCTCGGGCGCCCTCTTCGGTCCGCTCGGCTTCCGCGTCGAAGATGAGGGCGTAGCCCTGCGGGTGCCCCTTGGCGAAGGCGCGGTACGCGCGGGCCTGGGCGGCGAGCGTCTGCGTGGGATCGCCGGTGACGGGCGCGCGCGCGAGGGCCCGCCCGAGCCCGCGCCACAGTTCGATTTCGACGGCCGCAAGCAGCGACGCGCGGTCCGCGAACCGCCCGTAGAGAGACGGCGCGCGGACGCCGACGGCATCGGCGACGTCTTTCATCGAGAAGCCGTGTCGACCGCGGCGCTCGACGAGCTTGCGGGCGGCGGCGACGATCTCGGCGTCGGTGGTCTTGGGCGGGGACGGCATCCACGCGGAGCATACCGCCGGAGGCGGCGCCGGTCGGAAGCGGGGCTCCACGTCGTCGCGGTGCATGCTCGAGCGCGAAACCTATCGTCGTTAGGCTTCTCTGGCAACCGCCGCTCGGAGGCGGGCGATGCACGGACGCGTCACAAGTGATTTCTCTTCCCGCATTCGGGGCAATACCAGCGCCCGGCCCCGTCCCGGTCGATCTGCTCTTGGGTCTTCAGCCGCGCGTGGTAGCCGGCGTCGTGGTGCCAGCCGGTCGCGCGGAACTTGCGGATGGCGGCGACCCTGGCGACGACCGGGAGATCGCGGCGGCTGCACACCTCCGCCGTGACGGAGCGGCAGCTATCGCAGGTGACGCGGATGTGGATGCCGTCGACCACCGCGAGAGCCATGGCGAAACCATACGGTGCGTCCGTTCAGTGTCAAGACCGGCTCGACCGCTCCTTCTCGCGGTCCCGGCGCCTCGGGTCACGACCCCCATGCATCGAGGATCCCCCCGCGCAAACTCAGAACTGCCCGACGAGGCCGATCGAGCCGGGTCCGACGACCGGCACCACGCGGAACGCTTGGGGCGCGGGCGGCGGGCTCGTGACCGACGGCGCGCTCTCGTTCTTGGGCTGCGTGAGGAGAAGCACCACGCCGGCCGCGACACCGACGCCGCCGACGATGAAGCCCACGGTCGAGAGGGTCGCGAGCGTGTGGTACGTGTCGAGGTCGTTCGCCGACTTCGGGTTCGTCGTCGTATCGCACTCGGTGCCCGAGCACTCGTTCGCCAATGTCGAGTGCTCGTCCATCGCCATGAACCCGGTCACGGCGCCGAGGCCCAACCCGACCGCGCCGACCCCGAACGCCACCCACGGCAAGACGGACCGAGCGCCGTGTCCGCTCGACGCCGCCGCGGGTTCGGGGGTCACCGGCAGGGGCGCAACCGGCGGACCACCCGCGGTCGCTGCCGTCGTGTCCACTTCCAGCGTCACCGGTTCGTCGATTGAACCGCCCGGCGGAATATCGAAATGGAGCTCGGCCGCCTTGTACCCGTCCCCGCTCACCTTCAGCGTGTGCGTCCCCGGGTCGACCGACCGGCGAACGCCGAGCGACGCCGTGCTCACCGCCGCTCCGTCGAGATCGACCTTCACGTTCGGCACGTCGGCCCCGGCGGCGCCGTGCACGACGATGGTCACGCCGCCGATCTTCGGGCCGACGGCGTCGACCTCCTTCTTCGCGTCCGCGAGCGCTCGCTTGAACGCGTCCGGCGCGGTCGGGGGCACACCCTCGCGCACGATGCGGTTGTACGTCTCCTGCGCTTCGACGAACCGTCCGAGCCCCGCCAGCGACCGCGCGAGGCCGAGCTCGAGGGTCGGCGCGTGCACGAGGCTGTCGGCGCGCCGGAAGTGGTCTTCGGCGGTCTTGTAGTCCTTGCGGTCGAGGGCTCCCTCGCCGTCGACGCCGAGCGAGCGCGCGGTCGCCCGGTCCGCGTCGGACTGGGCAAAGGCGGGACGCGACGCGACGACGGAGAACGCAACGCCAGCGGCGAGAGCGAAGGCGGTCACGGGCGTGGAGCGCATGGATGGCCGATTATCGCGCGGGCGGGTCCCGAGCACAACCGAGGGCCCCTCGGAGCGCGATGGTGCTGGGCAGGCGGCGAGCACGATGGTAGACCCTCCCCGCTCGAGGCACGCATCGCGAACGTGGCGGAATTGGCAGACGCACCAGATTCAGGTTCTGGCGCCGTAACTGGCGTGAGGGTTCAACTCCCTCCGTTCGCACTCGACTTGATGTGTAACTCCAGCAGATTGCAAGTTTACAGCGGCGCCCTTAGCCGCGAGCCTAGACGCCGAGAGCAGGCAAGCGGGTAGCGCGGGGAACGGCGTCCCGAACGTTGCCCCCCGGTTCTCGGCCTCCACGATGTAGCGTTGCGTCGTCGCGATGAGCGTGTGGCCGGCGCGGCGCTGGACCTTGATGACGTCGTCGCCGCGGACGATCGCCCAGGTGATGCCGGCATCGCGCCACGAGCGGAAGACGACGTGGCGCTCCGTGTCCGTGTCCTTGAAGAGGCGCGGGCGCTTGCACTCGGCGAGCTCGAAGTGCGCGCGGGTGATCTTCGCGAGCTCGTCGGGGTGTGTCTGCGAGAGCGTCGGGACCACGAGCCCCACGCCGCCCGCGCGCTTGTGCATCGCCTTGAGAAGCGGCAGGAGGGCGGGCTCGATGGGGATCTCGCGCGTCTCGTGCGTCTTGGTCCCCTTGACCCTCCTGTTCTTGAAGTCCCACGCCTTGAGCACGTGGATCTTCTCATCGTCGAGGTCGACGTCCGTCCAGTCGAGCACCCAAAGCTCTCCGGGGCGAAGGTACGTGTATACGGCGATCGTGTGGATCTCGCGCCACTCGGCGGGGATTGACTCGCACGAGGCGATGGCGAGCCACTCCGAAGGGTACGGGTAGACCTTGGATCTCGAGGTGCCCGTCTCCGGCGGCTGGACGCCGAGGCACGGGTTGTCGTCGCGGACGCGGAGGTCCTTGCGCTTGCTGCTCGCCGCCTCGCCGAAGCTCACGGTGAGCTCGCCCCACGCGTTCTGCGCTGTCTTGGCGGAGATGCGCCCGTCGACGATGGCCGCGTCGAGGGCGTCGCGGATGGCCTCGACCTCCTCCTTCGTGACGTCCGCGATGGGCCGGTCGCCGATGGTGGGCGCGATCCACTTGCCCCAGCGATAGCCCTTGTCGCCCGTCGTGACGATGCCCTTGCCCTCGCAGTGCTTCAGGTAGCGCTCGTGCCACGTGTCGGCCGTCTCGCCGGAGGCCTTCGAGCGGGGTGCGCTCTTGGCGAGCGTGACGCCGCGCTTCTCGGCCTCGTGGCTCTTCACGTCCGCGTACTCCTCGGCGCGCTCGCGGCGGTCGAAGCGCGGCTTGAGCCAGAGGCGCTCGCCGTCGGGGAGCGTGATCCGTGCGCGGTAGTACTTGCGCCCGCGGGCGTCCTTGAACTCTTGGACGGTGCCTCGGGTCTTCGGTTCGTCGGTCATCTCGACCTCCTCCCCCCGACCCACGTCGCCGCGGAGCCGGGGGAGACGGGCGAGCCCTACTTCGTCGCCGCCGCGTCCAGCGCCCTCGCGATGGCCTGAGCCGTGGCAGCAAGCCTCGTGTACGCCGACGCGAACGCCCGAGCGAGCGTGTCGAGGTCCGCGTCGATGCGAGCCTCGGCAGCGCCGACCGGGATCGGCATCTCGTCGTCCGGCAACGCGGGCGTCGTGCTCGGGGCCGCAGGGGGCGGCGTCGTGTCGTGGGCGCTCATTGGGTCACCTCACGTCGCTCGGCTGCCTTTTCCAGCACGCGAACTTCGGACGCGGCGACATCGAGGATCTCGACGGCCACCATCAAGAGCATGCCGATGCCGGTGACGTTCGCGTTCTTGTCCTTGTCGGTCGCGTCCGCGCAGACGCTGAGGAGGGTCCCGGCCAGCTCGATCATGCCGGAGTCGCCGTCCGCCGTGGCGCTGAGGAGGGCCCGCCCGTAACGCTCGGCGTTCATGCGTCACCGCCCTTCGCCGCGAGCAGACTTTCGACGTGCTCCCTGGACTCCTTGAGGCCCATGCCGGTGAGCTCCCGGCACAACTTGATGGCCTCGATCTTCTGGCCGGGCACCTTCGCGAGAGCGAGCACCTCGGCCATCTTGTCCTGCTCCGGCGGCTCGGCGTTCGGAGCGTCGGCGATCTTCTCGGCGGCCTTGGCGACAAGACGATCGTTGATCCTGTAGAGGCGCTTGCGCAGCGCCTCCACGACCTCGTCGACGATCTTCAGGCCCTCGTCGAAGACTTCCTCTTCGGGACCATCGATCCCGTGGTTGGCGACGGAGGCGTAATAGGCCGTGTGCAGCATCGCGCTGGCGAGCTTGAGGCGGTGCAGCATCTCGGGGGTTTTCATCGCGCACCTCCGTTCACGAGCGTGTGCGCTTCCTTGAGCTCGTCGAGCACGTCGGCGACGTCGGCTCCGTCTTCGAGCGCCGAGATGGCCGCTTCGAGCTTTCGCGCGCCGCGGTCGACGCTCACGATCCATCGGCCCGACGGCGCTTCGCGCTGTGTCGGGGTTTCGTCTTCGGTGAAGGTGACTACATTCTGTTCCATCGTGATCCTCGCTCTCTGAGGGTTGCGGTCATGCCTCCCGGCCGTTCCTAGGCGGCGCGGGGGGCGCTTTTCGTTCTAACGCTTGGCCTTCGGGCTCTTCTTTGGCTTCTTGTCGATCTTGAGAGTGAGCTTGCCTCCGACGATCTGGTCTCGCTGTTCGACTGACCTTGTGTCCGCCAGGACACTGGACTCGGCCAGAATCTCTCTGTGTTCCTTCTTTACGAGCATGCGAAGCATCGATGCGACGGGTAGCCCGTAGTGACCGGCAACCATCTCGAACGTCTGCACCTCTTCGGCGGTAAGCCGCATGTTGAACGTCTTCTCTCGTGCCATCTCTTCCTGCATCGTAACGCCTCCGTGGGTACGTTGTGAAGCACGTTCAACGTATACACAACGGCGTTACTCGTCAAGCCCCACTCGCAACCCCGCTTCCGGCTTCGCAGTCGGCTCCGGCTTGGGCGGCCGCGGCTGGTACTGCTTGCCGTCCTTGCCAGTGCGTGGCTTCGAGGTGCCAGATTCTGGCACCTGTGATCGAGCCATGCGTGCGAGTTCGGGCGATACCCCGCAAGCTTCCGCGATCTTGCGGTCGCCTCGCGGCACTTGGCGAAGTACCGGTCCTGATCCTCCTCTGGGAGCGCGAGGAGCGGGGCGCGGCGCGACTCGGCGACGGTCTGCGACTTCGGTAAAGCAACACCGGTGTTGCTTCTAGGTCGGCCTTTGCCCTTCCGTTCCTCTCCCTCGAGCTCCGCCCGCCGCCGGTCCGCCATGACGATGATCTCGCCCGCCTTCATGCGCTCGTGGACCTCCGGCGCGTCCCGGGCGATGCGGGCGGCGAGGTAGTCGGAGCCGTTGCCCCTCAAAAGCCCGTTACCGTCGTCACCGGCTTTCTTGTGCCCTCGTCCCCCACGGGCACCCGCGTCCGCGTGCGTGGGCGCGACGGCGGCCATGACCGCGGCGGCGAGCACGCGCCGCATCGCCTTCGTGGCGCCGATGCCGGCGCCGACAACGGCGGCCGCCTGCGCGGTCGAACGAGAAGACTCATCGCGGTCCGAGTAAGGTGGGGACGGATCGTCCCCACCTTTCTTTTTGCCCTTCCCCTCGCGCCCCTTCGCCCCCGCCTCCGCCTCCGCCATCTTCTGGCGGTTCCGCTCCGCGAACACCTCCGAGAGCTCGGCCACCATCATCAAATCCGGTACGTGATCCGCCCCCGCCCGAGGTCGTACGGAGAGACCTCGACCCGGACGCGGTCCCCCGCGACGATGGTGAGCCGGTGCTTGACGAGCTTCCCGCCGCGGCGGGCCAGCACTTCGCGCTTCTGACCCCCCATGCAGACCTCCACCTTGAAGAGATCCCCGCGGCCGACGCTGAGCACCATGCCCTCCGCCTCGATGACGTCGGCGCTCATGACGTCGCCCCCTCCGTGATCCGCCCGGTGGCCCGGTCGTAGATGAGAACGTCGAGTCCGCCACCGATCGCGCCGGTATCGCGCGTCGCGACCGCGGCGCAGTGCTGCACGTCACGACAGAGATCGAGTGCGTCGCGCACCGCGAGCTCCCCGATGCGGGGCTGGCAACGAAGAAGCGCCGCGGACCGGGGGGAGAGCAGCGGCGTGATCTGCGCCGCGAGCGGGCCCACAAGGCCGAACAGGACCGGCAGCGACGCGGTCATGTCCGCATGCTGGGGAGACTGCTCGACCGCGGAGGCGCCGTCATCGTCCACCTTGAAGGTGAGGACCTCCTCGGGGAAAAAGAACGCGACGCGGGCACTCTCATATTTTGAGTCCATGGTGGATACGACGGAACGCGGGGGCCGGCGCCGGACCGCGGCCGCGGCTCGAGCCGCGAGCGCCGGGACGTCGTCGAGGCCGAGGCGCTCCGGCGCGGACGACTGAAGGATGTGGAGCAGCGACCAGCAGACGCGCCCAAGCTCGTCGTGCATGGCCGAGCGGCCGACGACGGCCATCGGTACGCCGCCGGCAACGGCGATCTTGGACATGCCCGTGCAAGGGATGCCCTGGCGTTGAAAGGCCCGATCGCCCGCGACCACGATGGCGTCGCGGGCGTAGACGCCCGCCACTAAGGACACGGCAGCCCCTCCACGAGGTCCGAGCCGATGTTGTACGAGTCCGGCTTTGCGTACGTGAGATCCGGCGTGCGCACGACCTCGAACGCTTGCTGCGGCGGCGTGTTGTTGTGGCCGAAGTCCACGACGGCGCTCGCAATGAGCGCCGTGCCTCGGTAGGCCATCGCCTGCCCGGGGTACAGCAGCGACCACGTCGTGAGGAATGGCCATGCTGTCTGCGCAAAGTCACCCGGGAAGCCCCAGTAGAACAGCGACGGGATGGGGTTTGGCGGGTTGCCGCCGCCCATAAACAGGCCGGTGCCAGGGTCCGTCCAGGGCAGGGATGCCTGTCCGCCACCGTTCCACGCGCGCAGCACGGGCACAGGATGACCATGCGCGTCCGTCGCGATGTTGATTGGCCCTTCCCCCAAGGCATATAATGCCGGCACCCACCAATTGGAGCCCGCGTTCCCCTGGTCGCCGACGCCGTAGGAGCTTGTCCCTCCGCCCGTGTGATTGACGACGATGCGGCTCTGAAACCGCCCGCCCATGGTGAACGCGCTCGTGTCCTCCGAGCCGCCCGCATCGGTGAACGTCACGGCGTTCGCAGACCCTGATGGAAAGCCGATCGGGGACATGCCGAATCCAGGTCCCGTCGTAGGCCCGCTCACCAGGTCTTGCGTCACCAATGTCGATTGCCAGATAAGCTGCGGGGTCACGCGCCTGGTGCCGTAAAACAACGTGATCGGAATCGACTGAGCGCTCGTCTGCAGCTGGACCCCCGTGTACTGGGGCAGCTGCGGGAGGACGGTCGATAGGACAGCCGACTGAATACTACGCCCGAGCGTGATGTTGAATCCGCCGAACAGTCCGCCGCTCATCGTGAGTTCCTTCCTGCCGCCGGGCCCACGCCGGGCCCGGGTTTCTTGGTGACGCTCATGTCGTCCTCGGTCCGTGGATCTTCAGTATCTCGCCGACCGCGTCGACGCACTTCGCGGCAGCGGCCGGCGTTCGCGCCAACGCCGCTTCTGCACACTTCGCGAGCGCGCGGTCGCGATGCGGGGCCGCGAGCACTTTCGCGACGCGGATCGCCAAGTCGTGGAGGTCCGGCGTTGCCCCCTCGCGCTTCGCGGGCTTCGCGGCCTTTCGCAAGTCGGTCGCCCGCATGGTGTTCTCCAGTGGAGAAACGAGATGTGCTTTTGCGGATGCAATGCTGGCCGTGGCAGAGTCGAGCTCTGCGACAATTGAGAGCGCGTTGTCGTCTTCGGGAGTGTTCATGATTCAGATCCCCTGCCCGTACTTCTGAAATTGTGGAGTGTTGCCGCTCGACTGCTGGAACGAGTACATGACCTGCTCGAGGTGTGTTCGCGCGGCGGTTGCTGCATCGCCCGCGGTCTTCATGGTGTTGTAGGCCGCGTTGTACGCGGCGTCGGCTGCTACCACGGCCTCTTGCGCTGCCGTCACATCTGCTTGGGTTGCCATTTTCGTTCTCCTATCGGTTCGTGGTGAGGGTTATTGAGCTGCGTGTTCTACGATGTTGGTGACGGGTGCGGACTCGAGCGCTTCGGCGAGCCCTCGGTAGCGACTGGCGTGATGATCGATCTCGTCTTGGTGCCTGAAGAGCGAGCCCGCTTCGTCGGGGGGCCGCGGAAGCCCATTCGCGATTCTGTGGAGCGGCACCGACTCCATCGACCCGACTCCGAGCGCGTTCGCCTGCTCGCGAATCATATCATGAAGTGCCGTAAACTCATTCATGGCGCGTGTCGCGATGTCGATGCCCTTTTGGACCTCGGCGATGAGCGGAGCCGCGTGAACGGCGACGACCTGTTCGAGGGCCGCGAGCTTGATGCTCGCCACCACCTCGACGAGCTCGCGCGCCAGCGCGTCGCACCGGGCGCTCTGCTCGGCGAGCGCGGGGGCGATCATCGCCTCGGTGCGGCGGAGGCGCTCGGCGCTGTCGGTCGTCGTCGGCGTCACGCCGGGCGCCGGGATGTTGGGATCGGCCGCGGCGAGCCAGGTTTGGAAGGCCTCGGCGACGGCGGCGTCGGCTCGCTGTTGCTCAGCGCGGGCCTCGATGAGGGGGCGCTCGATGGCGTCGCGGAGTCGCAGTTGCTTTTCGAGGGCCGCTTGGAGCTCGGCGCGGCGCGCGTGGAGATGATGGAGTCGAGTCGTCATGGTGTCGTTTCCTCTTGGTGGTGGCGAAAGCCGAATGGGTATTTCGTGTAGAGATCCACGTCGTCCGGATGCACGGCGACGACGCCGTCGATGCCGACGTGGTAGACGCGTTGGGCGCCGAGACTCATGCAGCGGTATTTCGGTGGCGCGATGAGGGTGACTCGGTCGGTGGCTGATTCGATTCGCAGGGGCGAATGGCCGCCATTGAGTCCGTTGAATTTCGCGATCTCGGCGCGCGCGAAGCCGAGCCAGCCCTCGCCCGGGATCGGCTGTCCGGTGACCGATCCCTGTAGGCCACGCTCGATGTCGACGAGCGCCGCCATCATGATGAGGAGCGCGTAGTCGTCGTGGCTCGAGCCTCGGCCGCGGAACGTCAGGCCCCCGTTGGAGCTCGTCATTTCCGTGAGCGAGAGCAACTGCGTTTTGAGGCGCGCGTGGCCACCCGGTAGCGCGATCCGGTCGTCGCGCAGCCACGAGCGGAGATGAAGGACGGCCGCCTCCTTGTTCGTCTGCGTCCACGGGTGCACGACGTACTCGAGCCCGTGGCGGCGGAAGGCGGCGCCGAGAGCGAACTGCTCTGCCTGATCCGCGTGGACGACGTGTGCCCCGTTCTGCTTCGCGATCTTCGCGACGTGCTCGACGAGGTAGTCGGATGTCACCGCCTGCTTGACGGCGTCCGCGACTCCACCGACATCGCGAATCTCGAGCACCTTTCGGTCTCCGCCGGAGCGCCAGCCCGCCGTGCACCACGTGAAGGAGTCGGCCTTGCCGCTGCTCGGATCGAGAATGATGACGCGGCGACTCGCCTCCCAGTCGGCCGGGATCGTGATTCGCATCGCGCGGTCCACGTGGGCGGGGTCGAGCGCCGACATGGAGGACGCCTGCGGGATGCTCGCGTATTCACGTGCCCACACGTGCGGGGTCGGCTCGAGGCGCCGCGTCTCCTCTTCGGTGACGATCGGATTCGCCTCCCATGACGCCGCGACACTGACGATCTGGCGGTCGCTATCGCCGGCTTGGATGGCGTCGTAATGCGGGCCGTCGATGGTGAACGCGGAGGAGAAGTAGAGCCGGCGCGCGCCTCCGTGCGTGGCCGTCATCGCGCGGCCGGAGGAAATGACCTCGCGTGCGTCGACCGCGATTGCGCCGTCGCGCGGCCACTTGGCGAGCTCGTCGTTCGCGTCGAAGTAGGATCGCCATCCCGATGTACCGCCGACCGAAGATGCCGTGATCCTGATGCCGAGGGGCGCGTCGCGGAGCTCGATGACGTCGCCGGATACGGTGTGCTGAACGCCGAGGGCCGTCAGGTCCGCGGAGATGATGCCGATGCCCTTCGCGGCTTCTTCCTTCGACCGCGACTTGATGGTCGCCCAGTGGCGCTCGCCCGGGGGCACGATCCAATCACCGTGGATCGTCTCGTTGACGCAAAGGCGGTAGATGACGGTCGACTTCGCGCCCGCGCGGCCGACCTGACCCCACCATTCGCGGGCCGTGGCGTGCGCGTAGAACCGTTCGGCCTCCGCGGCCCACCATGATCCCGTGCGGAAGATGCGTGGGCGCCCGTGCTTGCCGAGCGTCTTGTCGAGCCGAACGAGGGTGGCGAAGGTGGCGGGCATTTACTCGTCGCCCTCCACGTCGACGGATGCACGGAGGCGAGCCAGCGAGGTCTCGCGCGGGCGGGCGGATGCCTCGCGGGCGCAGAGTTCGTGGGCAGCCAACAAATGCTGGCGTGACGTCTCGCCGAGACGCGCGGAGCGCATCGCAAGCTCGGGGTCGCCGGTCGTCGCCGCCTGGTCGCTGAGGTAGCGGCTCCACGCGAGCGCCAGCGCCGCCGACGCGACGACGGACGACGGTCCTGGACCGCACACACCGCCGCCGACGGTGCGTGCCAGCTCGGAACACTGCACCCGCCGGAAGGTCGCCGCAGCTCGGCGGTAGGGTGCGAACGCGTCGCCCTCGGGGAGCGACGTCAGGCCAAGCCGCGCGGTGAGGCGCGACTTGCCCCGCTTCGCCCGGCCGCCCTTGCGAGCCAGTGCGTTGCCCTCGGCAAAGCGGCCGGCGTGGCCGCGGTCGCGCGGGCTCTCGCTGCGGGCATCCTCGGGCAAGCCTGCGGGAAGCTCGTCGGCCGGCATGACCTCGATGCGAGGCACGCCAGCGCCTGCGCCATGACCGGTTCGCCAGGCCATCAATCCTCCTCGCCACTCTGTCGGAGCGCCCACGGCCCCAGGATGCGCGCTGGCGCGTCTTTGACGAGGGCCTGCCCGTTGGTCGGCTCGCGCAAGCCGACCTTCACCTCGAGCTTCTGGAGGCGAGCGTCGGCCGCCTCGATGGCCTTCAGCAGGGCTTCGAGGGCGGTCATCGTCCACCTGCCAAGCGCGCGAGCTGCGCGTCGACGATGGCCTCGCGGTCGCGCGAGGTTGGCGTAGGACGCGCGTTCGACGCGGCGGGCGACCCTGATGCCTCGCCGTCCACGATCGCCAGCCAGCGGTTGATTACGGCGACGAACTGGCGCCCTACGGCCGCGGGGACGTGAATGACGGCGGGGTGTCGGCCCGCGGCGACGCGCGTGATGCTGAGCGTTCGCCGGGCGGCGTTGGAGTTCGGCCAGGTGAGGAGCTCGAAGATGAAGCGCGCGCCACTTCGGAGTTCGAACTCGGCGAGCGGCGTGGCGACAGCCGCGAAGGCAGACGATGCGGTTGAGCTTTGGGGATGATCGGGGGTGGGCATGATGCGGAACCTCGGTGATTCGTGAGCTATTAGACAGTCAGAGGGTGCTTCACCCTCCAGACACTCGAGAAAACGGCTGCGAATATCGCGATTAGACGTGCCGCCGTTCTTGGGAGTCGTGCGGCACTGGGCGTGCCAGTGCGCGACAGCGCACCGGAGCGCTCGGGTTGGACCGTCAGGCCTTCCGGGCGTTGCTCAGGGCGCGCCTCGGGGCCTCGGGTGCCGCCGGCGTGGAACGTGGAAACTCCCCCCCGTACCCCCCCTGCGTTCCACGTCCACGCCCGGGGGGCGTGGGTGGGGTGGAACATCGTGGACAGTTCCACGCTTTCCACGCTTCCACGGCTCAACCGATGCACGACCGCACCTCCTCGGGCAGGCGCCCCGTGTCGATGTGCAGACCGTCGGCGCTCGCCATCGACGCGCCGAGCACGTCCTTGACGGCCCGCCAGCGCCCCGATGCGTCGCCGACGCACGCGCCACGCGCCTCGCGGACGCTGCACCCGTCGTGGGCGAGCACGTACTTCACGACCGAGACGGCATCGCGGATGACCCGGTCGGTCTTCGCACGCTCCCTCGCCTCGGACTTACGGTCGCGTTCGGCCGTCCTGGCGTCGGCCTGCTCATTCAAGCGCTCGACGACGAAGGAGCCTCCGTCATCCGCCTCGCGGTAAGAAGTCCCCGTGAAGTGAAGCGGGCTCCACGTGGCTCCGGTCGCGCGGCCCTTGGCGGTCACGAGCAAGACGTCGCAGCCGCCATGGTCGTCGTGGCTGCCCGGCACACGCGCCAGGACCGACACGGAATCGCCCGAGCTTTCGATCTCGCCCGACTCCTTGCCGAGACCGACGAGCACGTCCGGCTTCATGACGCGCCGACGCACGGGCCTTCCAGTCGCGTCGGTGTCCCAGACCAAGCCGGCCTTGGACACGGCGTCGTCGAGCAGGCCGTACTTGTCCCGCGCCGTCGACGAGATCACCAAGACGGAGGCGCCAAGACGGGCCGCGCAGTCGCGGCACCTGTATGCCGCCCTACCGATACGCTCCCGTAGCTCCAGCGAGCGCCCGCGGTCGTCGTGCTCGTCGCCGACGATCTGCAGGAAGTCCACAACGACCAGCAGGGGCGCGGAGCCCGATCCGTTGGTCTCGGGGTAGAGCGCGCGCATGGCCTCGACGCGTTGGGCCAGTTCCGTCGACGGCCATCCCTGCGGTCGCGCGAGCTCCACGTGGAGCGGCAGTTCGGCGAGTCCAGGAGCCGCATCGCGAGCACGCTCGATGAGCGCCGGGCCGGCCTGCCCGGTGTACAACGCGGACCAGGGGATCCCAGCGGCCTCGCCGATGACCCGCAGGCCGATCTGCGTATCCTCGAGCTCCAGGCCGATGTACAGCGCAGGGATTCCGGACCTCGCGGCGTACAACGCCCAGTTCAGCGCGACGGTCGTCTTGCCGATGCCGGTCCCGGAGATCAAGTAGTGGACGCCAGACCAGAGGCCGCCGCCGAAGTGCGCGGAGACCGAGGACCACGGAAGCGGCACAGGTTTCTCGATGCCCTGCGCTCGCCGTTCCGCGCGCGCGATGGCAGGCAAGATCATCCCGCCCAGCTTCGGCGGAGGCGACTTGATCGCGGCCTTCTGCTGCTCCGCCTGACGCTCGCGATATGCCGAATACGGCTCGGGGGGAGCAGCGTCGTTCGCGGTCGTGTTTTCGGTAATGAAGTCACACGAGAACGGCGCGTCGTCGATGATGCCGTTCATCATCACCAGCCCACCGCTTTCCTCGACCGCTCGATGATCTCGAGCGTCTTTCGATTCCGCTCCTTCACGAAGGCCGCGTCCGCCACCCTCTTCGCCTCGACGGGCAACGCGTCGACGACGTCGCGCCAGCTCCGGCCCTCGCAGTGCGCGTGCGCGCACCGCCAACCGCCGAGCGTTCGGCCCTCGGCCCGCGGGAAGAGCACACACGACGAGTCCGTACCGTCGCCGCGACCGTCGCTGTGCTCGTGCAGCCACGGGCACCGCACCATGCGCTTGCCGTCGGGCAACATGTCGCCGAGCCACCTGGCGGCCTCGAACGCGAGGCCCAGCCACGACTCCCGAGCGTCCGTCCCGCTCGAGGGGAGCGCCGTACCGGCCACGCTCCTGGACCGCGCCGTCAAGTGCGCGAGCCACGCGTCGGGGAGCTCCGCGAGCGGAGTCTCGAGGATGTGCGCGCCGACGTCCCACCGATACCCGGGCGTCGCGGGCGCGAGCACGTACCCCTCGTGCTTGGCCTCGACGCCGGCGCACGGATTCCGATACGAGCCGACGGAGTCGCGGAAGTAGTAGTGGACCCCTCCGCGTCGGGTGAGGACGCGCGGGGTCTCTGGCAGCGTGCCGAGCTTCGCTTCGAGCTCGGAGAATCCGCAGTCGTCCTTGTAGAGGTCTGCGTCGATGACCACGAGGCCGGACGCGGAGCAGGAGACGAGCACGCCCGCGTCGGGCACGGCAGTCCACCAGCGGACGATCTGCTCGCGACTAGTGGTCGCCTCCAAGTGACCGTGCGCGAGCAAGCGCCGGCACGGCAGCTTGGTGCCCGGCTCGGTCGGGGCCACGCGCCAGCCGAATCGCAGCGCGTACGCCATCGCGGAACGCCCGGTCGGGGAGAGTCTCATGCGGCCTCCCCGAGCGCCGCGCGCAGCAGGTCCACCGCCTCTTGCGCGCTGCGCGCCTCGAACGCGATCCCGCCCGCGGCCCGGATCCGCTCGCGCCATTCGGCCTGCTTTGCCGCCCGCTCCTTGCTCGTCCGGTTGCCTTCGACCTTGACCTCGATCCCGAGGAACTTGCCGCGGGTCCAGCCGACGACATCCGGCGATCCCGCAGGCGCCATGTGCACGTAGCCACCTGGAGCGCGCACGGAGCCCGACTGATTTCTCCAGACGAACGTGTGCGGCGCGGTGTTGATGGCCGCGATGATGCGGGCCACGACGTACGTCTCGGCCTTCATCGGCGCACCCCAGGCAAGTCCGCTTGCCTCGGCTTGCGGAGCGCTTCCATCCCGAGGCGCAGCGCGATCCGCGCGACGTCATGAGCTGTCAGCCCGCGAGGGCGCCCGTACGCGCGGAGCTCTTCGAGCAGCCCGTCGTCGACGGAGAGCGCCAGCATCTCC
Organism: Polyangiaceae bacterium; assembly: GCA_036500865.1. GTDB lineage: Bacteria > Myxococcota_A > Polyangia > Polyangiales > Polyangiaceae > Palsa-1150. The sequence goes on along the minus strand of DASYBG010000019.1, from coordinate 4,894 downwards.
TTCACGGGGACCGTCACGCGGACCTCCGGCGGACGATCGGCTTGTCGCACTTCGCGCAGCACATGCCCGCGGCCTCGAAACGCGTCTCGCGCGGCTGGCACGCGCACGTGAACATGAACGCGCGGTCCCATTCGGGGAATGCCCGCTCGGCCAGGGGGCCGGGCGAGATGCCGTGGACGTCCTTGTTCATCGGGTCGCCCCCTTCCGAACTGCGCGCTTCGCCGCGGCGAGCCCGATGTCGTCGGTGGGCTCCGCGTCGACGGCGGCGGGGAGAATGTCGGCGAGAGCGACGAGCCAGCTGCGGCGAGTGAACCGACGTCGGCCGATCCATACCGTTCGGAGCGTGCCGGCCTGAGCGAGGGCGAGGACGGGGGCGTACTCGAGGCCGATGGGCTTGAGAGCCTTGCGCTCGATCGCGACCAGCTCGTCGACGGGCGTGGCGGACGCCTGCACTCGAATCACGAGTTCGTTGCCCGTCTGCTCGACGGTGATGGGGTTGAATGGTAAAGCCATGATGTTCGTCGGCGCCTCGGTCCGCTCGCCTGGTCAGCAGCGCGGATCGGGGCGTTCGCCTTTCAGGCGTGGAGCTTGTGGAGGTTGGCCCGGGCGACGGCGATCGAGCCGCGTCGGGGAGAGATGCCGGCCGCCAGGCGCAGCACCGTGGTGGGGTCGAGATCGAGACGCCGCGCCGTCTCCGTGACGCCGAGCTCCTTCACAGAAGAGGCTACGGGGCTCTGGAGGTCGGCGATCGGCGATTCGTGAACCGCGTTTGCCATGCGGTTATGTGTAATCGCTAAACGCGACTACACGCCGCCGTACTAAACGCGTTTCGCGGCTTTCGACTTTCGTGAAACGCGTAAGCCGTGACGGTCCTTTTGCGCGCGGAAGGGGTCCTGGGACATCGTGCTGTCGATGCCGGAGGCGCGGATCGCTGAAGTGAGGAGCTTGATCAAGACTGCATCGTCGCCCTTCACGACATGGCCCGTCTTCGCATCGATGCAAATCACACTGGCCATGACCTTCTTGAACGCCGCATAGATCGGTTCCGCGCGGCCGGCGCCCGCAGGGGAGCGCACGTTGATAAGGGCCGCTACGTCAACGGCGAAGCATTGCGGGCAGAGTCGCTCCGTCGCCACGATCTCTCTCGCCGCTTTCAACAGCCACGCCGCAAAGTCGTCCCAATCATTGAAGCGCATCGGCGTGACGATCGTCGTCGCGACCTTGTAGAGCGCTTCGAGATCGTCCTGGTTCTCGGCACACGCGGCGCGGGACGCAGCCCGCAGCACGGCGGCCAGCATCCGCCCGCGCGCCGTGTGGCGCTCGTAGAGCTCGACCTCTTCGATCGCGGCGTCGAGTGCAGGCCGTGAATTCACGATCGGCGGTTCCCGTGGCGTGGGCGCCGTCTGTTTCCCCTCGGCGTCAATCGGACCGATGCCCCCCGCCGCTTCAATTGCGGCGCCGATCTCGGCCCGACGCGCCTCCAGCTCGCGGACCGCCTTCGGTCTCCGATCGGCCTGCTTGCGCGGACGCGCGGCCGTCGCCTTGTCGTTCTCCGCCCCGGGTCTACGCTTCGCCATCGAGCGCCCTCCGGAGCAACGTCAGTGCGTCTAGCCTCGTGTCTACGTGACCTGCATCCACGGGGTTAGCTTGGCTCGGTTCCGCGGGCTCGTCGCTATTGACTTCCACGATCGCCGCAGAATATCCCTCGGAAGACGGGACGGGTTGCGGCTTCAACTCCCTCCGTTCGCACCCCTGCTCGGCTAGCGCCGAGCCATGCGTCGGTCGTTAGCTCGGTGGACTGCGCTGACGCTCCGTCCACCCGAGAGCAACTCCCTCCGTTCGCACGAGCAGGAAAGAGGGGGACTTAGGAGCAAGATCGCATCCGGTATGGAGGCCCCTCGAAAGGCACTGTCCCCCAAATCGGCCCGACTGTCCCCCGATGGCTGGGGGACGCGGTCGAATGCATGCAGCCGCGTGCACGCCGAAGGCTGGAAGCTCCGTCTCCTCCCGGGCGGCTTGCCGATGGCACCAGCCGCGCAAGGCGGCAAGCGGGGCGATGGCCAACTACTTGAGATTAAGCGTGCAGAGACCGACGCCCGTGCCGGCCACCAAGACAGGCGTGCAGGTGCTGCCGGCGCCGGCGGCGACGCAATCCTCGTTGGCCTCGCACACCATGGTGAGATAGTCCGTGAACATCCCCCCGTCGGAGGCGGGGTTCGGAAGCTGCTTCGTGCCCACGCACTGCGAGGCGGCCGTGCACGTCACGCTATCGAAGCCGCCGGCGGTCTTGTATGTGGGCGGACAGCCCGCTCCGGTGTTCGCGACCTCAGTGTATCCGGAGACGAGACAGCAGACGAGAGGCCCACCCCCGCCGTCGACGGGCGCCCCGACGCAATCCTGGGGTGAGGAGCATTGCCAGACACCAAAGCTCGATACGGGAACGGGGCACGTGGCGCCGAACGGCTCGCAGGACGACACACCCGCATTCGAACTCGGCGAGACGCAGCACATCTGCGAACCGTTTGCGCAGGTTTGCGCCCCGACACGCGTGGCGGTGGCCGCGCTGAACGGGCAGTAGATGCCGCCGTCCTGCGAGGGCGGGTACAGCACGGGCGGCGGGCAGGCGGACGCCTCGACCGACGCGTCGCCGGCGCCCCCATCGCTCGCCGTTACCGGCGAACCATCTCCTCCGTCGCTCGACGTTCCCGGCAAACCATCTCCTCCATCGCTCGCCGTTCCCGGCGAACTATCTCCTCCGTCGCTCACGATCGCAGGTGCCTCGTCGCCTCGGTCGCTCGAACCGGGGCCCGAATCGTCGCCGCCCATTCCGGAGGATCCGTCCAGGACACCGTTTGAGCCCGCGGGCGTCATGGACGCCGAGCAGCCCGCGAACAGAACGAGACCTGCCGAGGAAGCGACTGCCGTGCTCGCGAAAAGGCCGGCGAGGACATTTCTCATGCTTTGGCTCCGAACGAGGCTGCCATGGGCGGCCTTCCATTGACCCGCACGGTGCCCCAACGGACATACGGCACACGAGACCGCTCCTTTAGTCGGCAGGCGCGATGTCCTGTGCAAGCCCGCGAATCCCGGGAGAACTCGCACCAGCTCACGCCGATCCACGCGGTCCAGCAGCTCTGGTTCACATCGGTGACGTTCGCACCCGAGCCGGCGTTGTTCGGCGGGGTCTGGCGATGCACGACGTGGCAAAAAGAGTCGATGGCGAGCTCGCCAATTAACCCGTGGCGGGGTCCTGAGTTTCTTGGACGTCGAGAACGTCCTACTGTTCCATGCTCGAGGTCTCGAGCGGTGACTCGGCGCGGAGGGTCGACGATGATCCGAATTGGCGTGCCTTTGGCTCTGACGATGATGCTTGCGTGCGCTCCATCGAGCGAGACAGGCGCGCGCGATGCGGTCGACTCGGCGCTCGGCGACGCCACGACGCTCGACGCGTCCGACGACGTAACGACCCTCGACGCGTCCACGGACGCTCGAGACGGCGCTCACTGCCCGCCGAACGTCCCGTGCGGTTGCGTGTGCCCGATCGGCGATGCGGGAGGCGACTGCGTCTGCGAGAACTTCTCAGAAGCCTATTGTCCCGTACCGCTCGACCGATCGGGGACGTGCCCTATCGACAGCGGATGCATGGGGTGCAGCCAGGGCGCTGGCTTCGCGTGCGTATGCTCCGACGCGGGGGTCGACGCCACGGGCGGCTGGATATGCTTCGGTACCGAGTACTCGTGCACCGGCGGTACGCCCTTCTGATCGGCGGTGGCGACCCGACCGACTATCCCGTCGCGTCGAGGCCGACGCCCATCGCGGCAAGCGCGTCGTCCGGATCGTCGAAGGTCACGGGTGCCGTCGTCGCGAGCGTGCGCACCGAGAGGCTGTCGGGACCGCCCCGGATCATGAACCGGCGCCCATGCACGTCGACGTGGAGCTCGGCGCCGACCCATCGCGGGTCGAGCCGGCGTAGAACGAGCAGAGCATAGAGGCCTTGAAGCATTCGCCGAAGAACACCGTAACCGCGCGTTTGTTCCCGTCGGTTGCCGCCGTGTGAAAACCGCGTTGCAGCGATTCCTCCTCCGCTCGCACATCTGTCCGGGCAAACAGCCCGGACTCGCGTCCTTCCGGACCGACATACGGTGCCGAGCTGGACCGCGGGCCCATCATTGCGCTCCCCGCGCCCAGCGGCGCGCACCACGACGCTATGGGTCGACGCGCGCCGAGCCTGCATCAACCGCGGGCAGGCCGCCACGCTGCGCGGGATCAGAGCCGTGTATTGGTATTTCAGCGGCAACGAAGCGCCGGTCGGCCGACAGGACCTGATAGCAAATCAACGAGGCCGTTGCCGGAGCGCATCACTGTCTTATCGCGGAACAGTCCAGTCCATCGCGGCGTAACGCTCACGATTGGCAGGTTGTCCTGGCTCCCGTCCAGGTCGATGAGGTTCCGTTCTCGTCATAGAGCTCGAGGTCGAGATCTCGGAACGCCGTCGTCGTCGATGCCCATGAGTTTGTAGTTCAAACCACGATCTCCGTGCGTCCGAGGGGTCTGTTCTTCGTTCTCTTTGATCTCGATGCACCGGAAGGCGCCTTGGGTGATTGCCGCACGGTCGCACGCGCCGCGGGAGCGGCACTCGCCGCAATACCGGGGGCATTGGAGGTGGGGGAAGATCCGGGGCGACGCTCCCCGGCTCAGCCATGTCGGGTCGCACGATGCTCGGACCCCCAAACGTCGCAAGGGCGGGTCGCTAGGCTTTCTAGCGCGGCAGTGGGTCCGGATTCCTGTCATGGTGGAAACTCGCACGGTCGCCAGCCTCCGCGCTGCCGTTCGTACATGTCGTGGGCTAGCCGACACTGGATCGAAGCCTTAAGGTAACGCCCATGCTTTCCCG
>DASYBG010000018.1:0-192276 GCA_036500865.1 Polyangiaceae bacterium | reverse complement strand
GATGGGCTGACCGACGACGCTCTTGGGCTGGTCTTGGAGACCGATGGGCTGACCGACGACGCTCTTGGGCTGGTCTTGGAGACCGATGGGCTGACCGACGACGCTCTTGGGCTGGTCTTGGAGGTCGATGGGCTGGTCTTGGAGGTCGAGGGGCTGACCGAAGACGCTCTTGGGCTGGTCTTGGAGGCCGATGGGCGGAGCAGACGGGAGGGGTTACGAGCGCTGAACGGAGAGCCTCGTGCGCCCTACCAAGAGCTCGTCGCCGTCGACCAGCTCCTGCTCGCCCTTGATCCTCACGAAGACCCCCGTCGGCGCGCCCAGGTCCGTCAGGAGGACGGCCCCCGCCTGCTCCTCGATGACGCAGTGCTGATCGCTCACGAGCGCGTCGCTCGGAAAGACGAAGTCGCCGCGCTTCGACCCGATCTGCAGCGTCGTCCCGCGCGCGAGCACGCAGGCTCCGCGCGCGCCGCCCTCGAAGAGCTGCACCACGCGGAACGAAGAGAGCCACTTCGGCGACGAGTAGAAGTACGTGGGGCCGGGGCCGGGCGCGTCCTTCGGGACGGGGTTTCGTTCGACACGCAGGAGCTGATCGCCGACCACGAGCTCGTCGCCGGTCTCGAGCTCCACCGATCCTTTGATGCGGAGGAAGACGCCGTTGCCGGCCTCGAAGTCGTGGAGCCACAGCCGGCCGGAGCGGAGGCGCACCGCGGCCTCGCGCGGGTGGCAGAACGTCTCCCCCGGCAGCGACACGACGCCTTGCGTGCCGATGATGGCCTCGTCCCCGTCGAGCTCGTACTCGGTCGGGCCGAACCCCCGGCTCCGCACGACCTTCAGCCGGAAGGGCCAGCGCGCCTTCGTCCGCGCGCTCGACGGCACGGCGGCCGCCGCCGGGGCCTCGCCGCCGTCCCCGGCTTGCACGCGCGCGGTCTTCTGCGTCGCGAGGCGCTGCACCTCGGTGCGCGGCGGGTGATCGAGGACCTCCACGCCGCCGATGCGCCGCCCGTCGATGACGTCGTCGAAGCGGCCCTCGCGCAGCATGAGGGCCATCTCGAGCTGCTGGCCCTTCATGAGCTGACGCACGAGGGTCGCGACGTCGTCGCGGCGCACCTGCGCCGCGTAGGACCGCTTGTGGCTCTTGATGACGCGGCCGCCGTCGGCGAAAAGGTGCGTGATGACGTGCGGCTTATCGAGGCCGCTGTCCTCGGTCTGGATGTGGAACGTCCGCTCCTTGTATTTGACGTTGTTGTTGAAGCCGACCTGCGCGCGCAAAAAGGCCGGCTTGACGATCTCCCGCTCGACCTTGCGAAGCTCGTCGGCGGACCATCGCGCGATCGCCGTCTCGAGGGCGGCGTGGTCGCCCGTCACGCCTTCCATCCGCTCGAACGCGAGCTTCGCGAGACGCGACGAAGGATCGACCCGGAGCGCCTCGGCGAGCAGGCCCTGTCCCTCGGCGTCGTTCGGGCCGATGGCCGCCCACGCCGCGAGCACCGCGACGGCCTCGTCGGAGCGGCCCTTGTCGATCAGCCATTTGCCCACGCGCGCGGCGGATTCGCGTCCCTGGGTCAGTTCGGCCATCGGACCAATCATCGGCTTTGCGCGGCAGCCGGTGCAAGTATGTAGTCCGTCGGGCACCGTCGGGCGTCCCGCGGCTCTGGGCGCGTTCGGCGCGGCTCCGGAGCGGGCTTTCCCGGTCGCGCTCGGCGGGGGGCGCGCCCTCGAACGAGTACACGCGGCGGCGGTGTGAGGGATGCTGCGCGAGGTGTCGGGCGCACCACCAAGAGCGGCCGTCGGCGCCGCGGCGGTCTCGACGCGGGCCGGGCAGGGGGGGTCGACGGCGCTTTCCGGCGCGGGGCCTCAGCGTGAAGACGTCGCGCGCTTTCCCTGGCCGCCCGCGCCGCCCGCGCCCCCACGCGCCGCGGCGTTGGCCGCGTTTTGCTTCTCCAGGTACTCGTCGTAAGGGCCTTTGAAGTCGACCAGGCCGGCGGTCGTGAACGCGAAGAGCCGCGTCGCGAACCCGGCGATGAGGTCACGGTCGTGGGTCACGACGAAGGCGGTCCCCTCGTAGCGCTGGAGCGCGTCGTTCAAGGCAATGATGGATTCGAGATCGAGGTGGTTGGTCGGCTCGTCGAGGATGAGGACGTTGTCCTGCGTCAGCATGAGCTTCGCGAAGAGCAGGCGCATGACCTCTCCGCCGGAGAGGGCCTCGGTCGGCTTCGCGCCCTCCTCGCCCTTGAACAGGGTCTTTCCGAGGAGGCCGCGGATGTCTTGTACCCCCGCCTGCGGGTCGAAGGAGTGGAGCCACTCGTAGACCGTCGTCCCGTCGGGGATGCCGTCCCGGTGATCCTGCGGGAGATAGCCGATCGACGCTTGATGCCCCCACGTGATCTTCCCCGCGTCGGGCGCGAGCTCGCCGACGAGCATCTTGCACAGCGTCGTCTTGCCGACGCCGTTCGCGCCGACGATGGCGACCTTCTCGCCCTTGGCGACGAGCGCGTCGAACCCGCCGCACACGACGACGTCGCCGTGTCCGTCCCGCCCGGGCCAGCGCTTCTTCAGCCCCTCGATGGTGAGCGTCTGCTTGCCGGACGGGCGCTTGACCGGGATGTGGATGAACGGCCGCTCGATGTTCGACTTCTTCAGGTCGGCCACCTGGAGCTTCTCGATCTGCTTTTTGCGGCTCTGGACCTGCGACGCGCGCGTGCCGGCGCCGAACTTGGCGACGAACTCCTGGAGCTGCGTGATCCGCTTCTTGCGGTCGGCGTTCTCCTGCTCGACCCGCGAGCGGACCTGGCTCTTGGCGAGGACCATCTCGTCGTACCCGCCCGTGTACGTGATGATGGTGTTGTAATCGATGTCCGCGATGTGCGTGCAGATCTCGTTCAAGAAGTGACGGTCGTGCGAAATCGTGATGAGCACTCCTTGGTATTCGCAGAGGAAGCGCTCGAGCCAGCGGATGGAGTCGAGGTCGAGGTTGTTGGTCGGCTCGTCGAGCAGGAGGGCCTCGGGGTGGCCGAAGAGGGCCTGCGCGAGCAAGACGCGGAGCTTGTATCCGCCGGCGATCTCCTTCATCGGGCGCTCGTAGAGGTCGTCGGGGATGCCGAGGCCCGAGAGGAGCGTCGCGGCGTCCGATTCGGCGGTGTACCCGTCTTCTTCGGCGACGACGCCTTCGAGCTCACCGAGTCGCTCCCCTTGGGCGTCGGTGATCGACGGCAGGGCGAGGAGGTGCTCCTTCTCCTCCATCGCGGCCCAGAGGCGTTTGTTGCCCATGACGACGACGTCCACCGCGCGCCGGTCCTCGAAGGCGAACTGGTCCTGCTTGAGGACCGACGTCTTCTCGGGCCGCGCCACGGCGCCGGAGTCCGCCTCGAGGTCGCCCGCCAGGATCTTCATGAAGGTCGACTTTCCGGCGCCGTTCGGGCCGGTCAGGCCGAAGCGGCGGCCATCGCCGAAAGTGACCGTGACGTCCTCGAAGAGCCGCTTGCTCCCGTAGGACTTCGTGACGGATGAAACTTGGATGGTGGGCATCTGCGCGAGGCTCGTCTAGCAGAAGCTGACGCGGCGCGCGCGGGGCTACCATGTCGGCGTGCACCCGCTCCGCCCCGACCCGTGTCCGCCGAAGACCCGCGCCGATCTCGAATGGGGCCGCGTTCTCTCCGCCCTCGAGGACCGCTGCGCGGGGCCGATGGGGCGGGCGCTCGCGCACGAGCTGCCCTTCGCGGCGACGCGCGACGAAGCGCGGGCGTTCCTCGCGCAGTCGGCGGAGGCCGTCCGCGTGGTCGACGAAGGCCGGTCGCTGCCGGTCCAGGGGGTCGACGACGTGCGCGAGGCGCTCGACCGGGCCAGGGTGGGCGGGACGCTCGCCCCGCTCGAGCTCCGGTCGACGGGGCGCATGCTCGGCGCCGCGCGCGCGCTCCGGCGGTTCCTCGCCTCGCGCAAGGGCGATCTCCCCGCGCTCTTCGAGGCGTGCGCGACGGACCCGACGCTCGACGACCTCGCGGACGAGATCACCGACAGCTTCGACGCGGAGGGCACCCTCGCCGACCGCGCGAGCCCGCGTCTGCGCGAGCTCCGCGGAGAGTGGCACGCGGCGCGGCAGCGGATGCTGTCACGGATGGAAGAGCTCCTCTCCAAGCACGAGGCCGTGGTCCAGGACCGCTTCGTGACCGAGCGCGAAGGGCGCTGGGTGCTGCCGGTCCGGAGCGACGCGCACGAGCGCTTCCCGGGGATCGTGCACGCGACGAGCGCGAGCGGCGCGACGCTCTTCGTGGAGCCGCGCGTCGTCGTGCCCATGGGCAACCGCTTGAAGGTGCTCGAGGCGGAGGTCCGGCGCGAAGAGGAGGCGGTCTACGCGCGCTTGAGCGCCCTCGTGGCCGATCGCCTGCCGAGCGCCGAGGCGGCGGCCGACGCCCTCGCGCTGGCCGACGTTCGGAACGCGACGGCCGTCCTCGCGCGCGACGCGCAGCTGCTCTTTCCGGAGGTCGTCGACGAGCCTCGCCTCGAGCTCCGGCGGGCGCGCCATCTCTTGCTCGCGCTCGACCTGCCCGACGTCGTGCCGAGCGATCTCTCGCTGAAGGCAGGCACGGCGATCGTCGTGAGCGGTCCGAACGCCGGCGGCAAGACCGTCGCGCTCAAGACCATGGGCCTCGCCGCGCTGATGATCCGGGCCGGCCTCCCCATCCCGTGCGCCGACGGAAGCACGGTCGGCTTGTTCGACGTCGTCCTCACCGACGTGGGCGACGACCAGAGCATGCAGAAGAACCTGTCGACGTTCAGCGCCCACGTGAAAAATCTGGTCGAAATCCTCGGCGAGACCACGCGCGGCGCGCTCGTCTTGCTCGACGAGCTCGCGGGCGGCACCGACCCGCGGGAAGGGGAGGCGCTCGCCGCGGGGGTGCTCGACAGCCTTTGCGCGCGGGGAGGCGCGACGGCGGCGACCACGCACTACGAGGGCCTGAAGGCGCTCGCGCTCGCCGACGACCGGTTCATCAACGCGAGCGTCGGGTTCGACATGGCGACGATGGCGCCGACGTTCCGGCTCTCGATGGGCGTGCCCGGGAGCTCCAGCGCGTTCGCGGTGGCGCGGCGGTTCGGCATGCCGAGCACGGTCGTCGAGCGCGCCGAGCGGTTTCTGACCCGCGAGGACCGGAGCTTCGAGGCGGTGGTGGCGCGGCTCCACGAGGAGCGGGCGGCGCTCGAGCTGGCGCGTGCCGCGGCCGAGCGACGGGAAGAGGAGGCGCGGACGGCGTCGGAGCGGCTCGACGCGGAGTGGCGCGACGTCCGCAGCCGCGAGAAGAATGTGCTCTCCGAGGAGGCGCGCGCCCTGCTCGACCGCGTGCAGGCGGCCCGCGCGGAGCTCCGCGCCGCGCAGGCACGGCTGCGCGCGAACGCGAAGAAGCCGGACGCCGTCTCCCTCCGGGAGGCCGAGCGGAGCATCGAGCGGGCGGCCGGCGAGGTCTCCGTCGGCGGCGCGCTCGACCCGTGGATTGCGCCCCGCGATGAAGCGCCGCGGGAGAATGTCCCCGCCGCCGACCTGCGAAAGGGGGCCCGCGTGTGGGTGCCGCGCCTTCGCGCCGACGCGGAGGTGGTCGAGCTGCTCGGAGGAGACATGGTGCGGGTGGCGGCGGGGCCGCTCAAGCTCATGGTGCCGGTCGGCGAGCTCCGCGCGGCGACCCGCGTCGAGCCCGCCCCGTCGCGCTCGCCGGTGCGGGGCTCCCGCGGCGCATCGCGCTCCGAGGCCGGCTCGTCCGTCGACGCGCAACGGGGGCCGGGCGCCCCGGCTCTCCTCGTCACGCGGGACAACACCTGCGATCTGCGAGGAGTTCGCGTCGACGACGCGGTGTCCATGGCGATGACCTTCCTCGACCGCGCGCTCCACGACGGCCAGCCGGCCGTGTTCCTCCTGCACGGCCACGGCACGGGGGCTCTGCGAGAGGCGGTGCGGAGAGAGCTCGCGCGGTCCCCCATCGTCGTCCGCTTCGGGGGGGGCGCGCCCGATCAAGGCGGCGAGGGCGTCACGGTCGTGTGGCTGGAATGAGCGGGGAGGGCCTCGGGCGTCGCGGGAGAACCCGCCGTGGCCACCTCTGCAAATGACGCAATGGCTCATTGGGGCTCGCGCCTTTTTTATAAATTTCGATGAGATCTAGCGTCAGTCGCCGAGTGCGCGCAGAATGGCGCTCTCTCGTGACAACCGCCTCGCTCCGAATCGACACTGGGGTTCGCCTAGGTCCATACGTTCTCGAGCGTCGCCTGGGGCAGGGGCGCGCGAGCACGCTTTACCTCGCGCGTGACCCGCGCGGCACGCGGGTGGTCGTTCGCGTCCAGGCGCTGCCCGTCGTGTCGATGGCGGGCCGCGCCCGCTTCAAGCGTGACGCGCGCTCCCTCGGCGGGATCGACCACCCGGGCCTCGCTCGGCTGCATGGGACCGGCGAGCACGAGGGGATGCTCTGGGTCGCGCTCGGCTTCGCGCGCGGCACCGACCTCGAGCGGCATCTCGCAGAGCGAGGTCCACTGTCCGTCGAAGGCGCGCTGCGCCACGCGATCCAGATCGGCGAGGCGCTCGCCGTCCTCCACGACGCGGGGGTCATTCACCGTGACCTTGCGCCGTCGAAGGTGATGACCGGACCGGACGGGCGCATCGTCCTCGTCGATTTCGGCATCCTTCCCCGGCCCGAAGCGGCGGTGGACCCCCCCCCGGCCGATCCCTTCGCCGGCACGTCGCCGTACGACGCGCCCGAGCAAATCGAGCACGGGTTGGCCGACGAGCGGAGCGACGTTTGGGCGCTCGGGTGTCTGCTCTACGAGATGGTCGTCGGCGTCCCGCCGTTCGGCCGGGGCGGCTCGACCACAGCGGCCGCGATCATCCACGACGAGCCGGTCTTCCCCTCGCACGTGCCGGCCACCATCATCCACCTCGCGAACGCGTGCCTGCGCAAGAACTCGTTCGCGCGCGTCGCCACCGCTCGGGAGCTCCTGGTGCTCTTGCGCGACGGGCTCGGCGAGGCCGAGTCCGCGCCGCCGCTCGAGCGGACGTACGTGCGCTCCTCGGTGCGCCCCGGCTTGCCGCTCTCGTCGGGGACCATCCCGCCGCCGCCGCGCGTGCCGTCGCTGCCGTTCACGATGAACGGGTCGCGATCGTCGCCGGCGCCGTCGGCGCAGCCGCCTTCGAGCGCGACGCGCGTCTCGGCGGCGCGCGGTCGTGTGAAGGGCGTGGCGGTGCGCGCGGGGATTTCCTGGTTCGCCGAGACGTACGGGAACGCGGGCGTGGCGCGCGTCGTCGACCTCGCGTCCCCGGAGCTTCGCGCCATCCTTCGGCCCAAGAGCACCGCGTGCGGGCTCATCGCGTCGGGCTGGTACGACACGCAGCTCGTCGGCGAGCTCGTCGAGCTCATCGAGCGGGTCGCGGCCCCGATCGATCCGGCGGCCTTCGGAGCGTCGGTGGGCGAGGCCATCGCCCAGGACAACGTCACGGGCGTCCACCGCGCGCTCTTCCGGCTGGTGGCGTCTCCCGCGCTCCTCGAGGCCCACGCGCAGCGGGTCTGGCGGGCGTACGTCGACGAGGGAACGCTCACCGTGCGCATGCGTTCGGGCGGCTCGTTCGACGCGCGCGTACGAAACTGGGCGCACCACCACCCGAGCGTGTGCCGGACCGTCCGCGCGATGCTCGAGAGCGCGCTTCGCGCGGCGGGGTACACGGCGCTCGTGCTGGAGCGCACCCACTGCGTCGGCCTCGGCGACACGCAGTGCGCCTTCCGGGGCAACTACAAGGCCTGACGGGGCTCGCGTTCGCCGACGCCGCGGAGGTCCCCGCGCGAGTCGGCCTCGATGAAGATCTTGCGCATCCGCGGCAGATCGACGCGAATCGCCGCCTCGATCCGGTTGGTGACGGCCTCGACCTCTTCGACGCGCAGGCTCGCGCGGAACGCGATCTTCATCGCGAGGACGACCACGTCGGGCCCGAGGTGCATCGTCAGGAGCTGGGTCACGCCGTCGACCCCGTCGACCCCTTCGGCGAGCTTCAAGACGCGCGCCTGGTCCTCGGCCGTCGCGCTCTCGCCGATGAGCAGGCCGTGCGTGATCCACGCGAGCACGAGCGCGACCCCGCAGAGCATCACGCCGATGACGACGCTGCCGAGCGGATCCCAGAAATCCCGGCCGGTCCAACCGCTCGCCGCGACCGCGAGGAGCGCCACGGTCAGCCCTGCCATCGCCGTGGTGTCCTCGGCGAGGACGAGCGGAATCGTGGGGTCGCGTGCCTCGAAGAGGGCGGCGCGGATCGACTTTCCGGCGGCCATCGTCCGGAACTCGCCGAGCGCCACACGGAAGCTCATGGCCTCGAAGGCCAGCGATACGCCGAGGACGGCGTAGCTCCACCCGCGCGCGTGGGTCTCCATCCGCGGATAGAGGAGGTGGTCGAGCCCCTCGAAGATGGCGAAGGCGCCGCCCGCGCTGAAGAGCAGGAGCGCGACGACGAACGGCCAGAAGTAACGCTCGCTCGCGCGGCCGAAGGGGAAGCGGGCGTCGGGGGGGCGCTTGGCGAGGCGCATCCCGACGAGGAGCAAGGCTTGGTTGCCGCTGTCCGCGAGCGAGTGCACGGCTTCGGCGAGGGTCGCGGTCGATCCCGAGAGCGCGGCGGCCGCGACTTTGCAAACGGCGATCGCGACGTTGCCGGCGAGGGCGGCGAGGACGACCTTGCGACTGTCGGCGTTGGACATGGGGCGGCGCTCGGGGGAGAGTACCGCTCCCGATGGCCGGCCCCACGAGCTTTCCCGTCGACGTCGCAGGGGAGCGCACGGACGCGACGCTCTATGCGGCGTCCGGGGCGCCGGAGCCGGCGACGACGTTCGTCCTGGCGCACGGAGCGGGCGGCCGGCAGACGCACCCGTGGATGGTCGCGATGGCGAAGGCGCTCGCGCAGCGCGGGATCGAGGTCGTCACCTTCGACTTTCTCTACGCGCACGCGCGGCGGCGGCTCCCCGATCGGAACGAGATCCTCGAGGCGACGTGGAGGGCGGTGCTCACGGCCGTCCGCGCGCGGAGCGGCGCCGCGTCGAGGCTCTTCGCGGGCGGCAAGTCGATGGGCGGACGGGTCGCCACCCAGGTGGTCGCCGAGGCGGACTCGCGCGACGAGAAGGTCGAGGGGCTCGTGTCGTTCGGGTATCCGCTCCACCCGCCGGGCAAACCCGACCGACTCCGGGTGGCGCACTTGCCGAAGGTGAGGGTTCCCGCCCTCTTCGTACAGGGCTCGCGCGACGCGTTCGGCACGCCCGACGAGCTCCGCCCGTTCGTCGACGAGATGCCGGGCGGGGCGCGCATCTACGTCGTCGAGGGCGGCGATCACTCGCTCGTCCTGCCGAAGAGCGCCGGGGAGTCGCCCGACGCCGTCGTCGCGAGGGTCGCCGACGAGGTCGCGCGGTTCACGGCCCCACGATGATGTGGACCCGCGACCGCGCCGACTGAAGGAAGGCGCTTTCGGCGGCGCGGGCCCGCTCGCCGACGAACCAGCGCTCGAGCGCGTCGTGGGCCTCCCTGAAGGACTTCCCGCGGAAGGGATGGGCGGATGTCCGGAAGACGTCGCGCAGCTGTTCCTCGGTCGGGTGGAGGATCGGCGTGAGCGCCCGATCGATGTACCAGGCGGCGAACGTCCGCCGGCGCACGACGGCGTCGACCTCCGCCGGCTCGATGTGCTCCGCGCGCGCCGCGCCGTCGACGCGGGCTTGGCCGCCGAGCTGCTCGACGAACGCCCGGGCCACGTCATGTTCGACCGATTGCAGGTCTTCGGGGCTCGGCCTCCGCTCGGGCGGCAGATCGGCGATGAGGCGATCCGCGAGGCCCGAGAGGATCTCCTCCGCGACGTGCCGCTCGAGCGCCTCGCGCACGTCCCGCTCGTCGTAGCCGTCGCCGATGCCCTCGGCCGTGTCGGCCATCGCGGCGAGGCGCGCCTCGAAGGCGAGGGTCCGCTCGAAGATGAATCGGGGATACGCCGTGCCGCCGGTCTCCGGCGCGTAGAACCGCACGGCCGTGCGATCGAGCGTGCCGGAGACGGCCTCGGCGACGGCCGGCCGCTCGAACACGGCGGCGGCGACGATCACGGCCGCCGCCGCCCAAGTCCTCAAGAAGGGACCTCGTCGTCCCTGGAGGTGGCGTTCGGCGCCACCGAGCCGCGCTCCTGGAGCAGGTGCTCGTGGTGGTGCGCGAACGAACGCGCCGCCCGGCGAGCCTTCAAGAACTCGGCGAAGCTCACCACCATGTCGAGATCGCGCGGGCCGAGCACGTCGCCCAGCTCCTTGAGGTGCTCGCGGAGCGACTCGGCGTTCCGTGTGCGGCGCCCCGAGGAAGAGGACTTCGGTCCTTCGTCGGTCAGGTCGGGCGGGTTCTCGGTCTCGGGTCCCGACGGCGGGTCGGCCCACGCGGGGCGGGCGATGGCCTTGATGGCGTGGGCCGTGAGCCACGCCTCCATGAAGGTCTTCAGCCTCTCGCCACGGAACGAGAACCACCCCTCCCGCTCGGCCCCGTACGTCATGAGGACGTCCTTGAAGCGACGGAAGGCGCCTTTGCCGTCGATCGCCTGGGTGAGCTTCCCGCGGAGCTCGGCGTTCTCGACCATCGGGATGAAGCGCTCCATCCATCGGTATTGCTCGCGGGAGCTGACGGGGTCCACACGGAGATAATTCCCGTCGGACGCGATTCGCACGTGCATCTGGGGATCGGCCACCCCGTCGACGACGCGGAGTACTTCTCCGGTCGTCAGGTGCAAGTAGCTGTGGACTTCGGGGGCGTTGTTCTCGAATGCGTCCTCGAGTGCTTCCCAATCGACGGGTACGTCGCGGAGCGCGCCCGCGGCGGGTGCTGCGACCGCGCGTTCGCCGGCGTTGTTACTGGACATGGCTTCCCTTCCTCTCAAGCTCGCTGAAGCGCGGCCGACGCCATATCGACCACGGGCGATTCCAACGGTCCGCCGCTGCTCGGGCTGGAGCGCACGGCGAATCCTACGAAGATAGGACTTACCTACAAAATTGCACGCGCGAAGGCGGCCCGCGCGCAAACGGGAGCGACGCGAATTACGGGCGCGTCTTCGCGCGCATTAACCCGCTTTGCCATCGTGCGAGGTGTTCTCTCCGCTCCGCGGCATCCATCCGCGGCCGGAATTCGCGCTCGACGGAGGTCATCGCCGCGACGGCGTCGAGGCTGTCGAAGAGGCCGGCTCCGATCCCCGCGAGCATCGCCGCGCCGCGTCCGGTCGACTCGACGTCGGGCGGCCGCTGGACGGTGAGGTCGGCCACATCCGCCTGAAATTGCATGAGGAACGCATTGTTGGCGGCGCCCCCGTCGACGCGGAGGTGCTCGATCGGACGGCCTGCGTCTTTGGCCATCGCGTCGAGCAGGTCGCGCACCTCGAACGCAATGCCCTCGAGCGTCGCTCGCGCGAGGTGCGCTGCCGTGGTGCCGCGCGTCAATCCCGTGATGGTTCCTCGCGCGTCCTGGTCCCAATGCGGAGCGCCGAGACCCGCCAACGCGGGTACGAAGACGACGCCGTCGCTCGAGGGCACGCTCAGGGCGAGCGCCTCGACCTCCTGCGCCGTGCGGATGATGCCGAGGCCGTCGCGAAGCCACTGCACCGCGGCGCCCGCGATGAACGCGCTCCCCTCGAGCGCGTACGTCGTCGCGCCGTGGATCCGCCAGGCCGCCGTCGTGACCAGGCCGTGCCGACTCAGGATGGGATTGTGGCCTATGTTCATCAGCGCGAACGCGCCGGTCCCGTAGGTGCATTTGGCGTCGCCCTCGTGGAACGCCGCCTGGCCGAAGAGGGCCGCTTGCTGGTCGCCCGCGATCCCCGCGATGGGAATGCCGTCGGGCAAGAACTGCACACCCTTGGTCCGGCCGACGATCTCCGCGCTGCCGACGATTGTGGGGAGCACCGCGGGCGGCACGCGGAAGACGCGGAGGAGCTCCTCGTCCCACTGGCCGAGCTTCAGGTCCATGAGGAGCGTGCGCGAGGCGTTGGTCACGTCGATCGCGTGGACCTCTCCGTGCGTGAGCCGGTCGACGAGGAAGGAGTCCACCGTGCCGAACGCCAGCTCGCCCTTGTCCGCGCGCGCGCGCGCGCCGTCCACGTGATCGAGGAGCCACGCGATCTTCGTCGCGCTGAAGTACGCGTCGATGACGAGGCCGGTCTTTTCGCGGACCCGCGCCACGAGGTCCGCGTCGGCCTTGAGGGCCTCGCACGTCTCGGCGGTGCGCCGGCACTGCCAGACGATGGCGAGGTCGATCGGCAGTCGGGTGCGGCGATCCCACACGAGCGTCGTCTCGCGCTGGTTGGTAATCCCGATGGCGGCGACGTCCTCGCCGCGAATGCCCGCGGCGCCGAGCGCGCCCCATACGCTGGCCTCGACGGTCTGCCAGATCTCGCGCGCGTCGTGCGAGACCCAGCCGGGGCGCGGGAAATGCTGGGGGAGCTCGGTCGTCGTTCGTCCGAGCGTGCGTCCGTCGCGCGAGATGACGAGCGCCGTCGTGCCCGTCGTGCCCTGGTCGATGGCCAGCAGATGCTTGGACATGGCCGACGAAGACTACCTTCTCGCGCTCGGTCGGGAGAAGACGCTCGAGAGCACGAGCAACAGGCCCGCGGCGACGCCGGTCGCGCCGAGCCACCGCGACAGCGCCCACTCGCCTCGCCGCCACGACTCGAGCGCCTCGACCGCCGCGAAGAGCCCGACGGCCGTATAGACGAGCTGCCTGCCCGCCGCGTAGATCGTCCGCGCGCCCTCCTGGACGCCCCGCACGCGCACCTCGAGCTCGCCGCGGTTCGCCTTCGCCAGATACCGCCGCATGTCTTCGGGGAGCGTCATCGCGCTCATCGCCGTGTCGCGGATGGCCTCCATCGCGATCTGCGCGAAGTCGCGGTTGCCGAGAACGAAGTCGCGCAGATACGGCTGCACGATCGCGACCGGGTTCAGGTCCGGGTCGAGGAGGGAGCAACAGCCGTACACGAGGAGCAGCGTTCGCTCGAGGAGGACCCAGTCTTTCGGGATGTGGAAGGCGCCGGAGATCTCCCGGAGGCCGATGTTCATCCGGCGGAGATCGAGCAAGTTCTCGAGGCCGCGCTGCGGGTCGATCTTGATGTCTTTGAGGTTGAAGCTGTCGAGGCGGACCTCCTCCTGGAAGCGCCGGTGGAAGTACTCGATGATCTTCTCGCTCACCGCCTCGTCGCCCGTGCGGGAGATGAAGCCCATCTTGCGGAGGGAGCGGACGAGCCGGTCGGTGTCGCGACGCAGGACGCCCTCGAGGAAGTCGGGGATGCCCTCGCGCATCTGCGGGCTGAGCTCGGCGACGGCGCCGAAGTCGAGCAGCACGATCGCGCCGTCATCGCGGACGAGCACGTTGCCGGGGTGCGGATCGGCGTGATAGGTGCCGTCGACGAAGATCATCTGGCAGTAGAGGCGTACGAGGCGCTGCGCGATGTCCTTCGTGTCGAACCCGCGCGCACGGAGCGCGGCGACGTCGTTCACCTTGACGCCCTCGACGAAGGTCGTCGTCAGTACGCGGCGCGTGCAAAGCTCGCGGACCGGGGAGGGGAAGACGACGCGCGCGTCGGCCCCGAAGTTCTTGGCGATGCGCTCGATGTTGGCCGCCTCGAGCTCGAAGTCGAGCTCCTGGGAGAGGAGCGCCTTCACCTGATGGTAGTAGGCGTCGAGCCCCTCGACGGGGACGAACCACTGCACGATGCCGAGGATGCGGCGGATCGTGCGAAGGTCGAGGCGGACGGTGCGGTCGATGTCGCGGTGCTGGACCTTGACCGCGACGCGCCGTCCGTCGACGAGCCGAGCCCCGTGGACCTGGCCGAGCGAAGCGCTCGCGATCGGCTCGCGCTGGAGCGACGCGATGAGCGACATCCCGGGACCGAGCTCCGCGTGGAGCCGCTCTTCGATCTCGGCGAAGGGCCGCGGCGGCACCTGGTCCTGCAGCCCCTCGAGCTCGTTTCGAAACTCGGCGGGGAGGAAATTGGCCATGATCGAGAGGAGCTGGCCGACCTTGATGAAGAGTCCCTGGAGCTTGAGGATCGTCGCGTAAACACGCCGGGCGTTGCGCATGTGCACGTCGCCGACGTTCACTTCGCGCCACCCGCGCCCGAGGAAACGCGCGCGCGTGGCGAACCACAGGTAACTGGCGATGACGACGAACGTGGTCGTGTACGCGCGCACGAATCTCCACCGGCCGACGGACGCCGCGCGGTGCGCGACGAGCGGTCGCTCGGAGGACGAGGGCGTGGCCTCGAGCTCGGGGCGGGGGTCGTCGGGCGCGATCGCCTGGGACATCGCCCTCACAGGTGTCCTTCATTTCGCAAAACTGCGCCAGTGGCGGCATTTCCAATGAAGGCCGACGCGTGCGCCTTGCGAACCGGCGTGTGCCGTGCGGTGTGGCGGCGCTGGCCGCCGTGCGCTCAGGTCACCCTTGTGTCGTCGTCGTAACCGCCGGCGGCGCGTGGGCCTGCCACCACGAACGTGCGCGGTACACCCGCGATCGCGAGACCGCGGCGGACGCATAGCAGTGTCCGCTCGCGTAGGCGCTCAGGCGATCGTCGACCGGGAGCTTTCGACACGCGGCGAACGACGCGTGCAGGATGTGGAGCGCGGCACGGAAACAGAGTTTTCTGTCTTCGACGAGCTGGCGGCCGCTCCAGCCCTCCTTCGTCTCTCCGTCGCCGACGCGAATTTGCATGAGGCAATACGAGCGACCATGATCGCCGCGCCGTGTGCCATCGTCGACGCGCGCGTTGAAGGAGCTCTCGTACGAAGCGACCGCGAGGAGCAAGACGGCCGTCTCCGTCCGCCCGACGTCTCCGTCGAAGAGCGAGTCTTCGTGCTCGTCGAGCGCCACGGCGGCCGCGTCGCGCGCGATGCTGTCGTAGCGTTCCATGACGTGTGCGTTCGGCTCGCGGGGCGCGTGGGCGTGTGCCGGCACCCAGGCAAGCATGGCCGCGACGAGATACGAAACGAGACCGTCCATGTGACCTCCTCGAAGGAGCGAGCTGCCTTGTAGCTCGACTGCTCGCGCCGCCAAGCAACCGATGGGCCACGACGCAGTACGTCGAGCGCTTCAGTCGATGCAGGCTGGCTTGAAGTGGATATGCCCATTGCTGTCCGCCGTATAGGGGGGATTGCAATCGGGCCGAGCCGTAGGAGCTTGCGACGCAGCGCGCGGAGCGCGGATGAAGCGCGGAGGATTGCGACGCACCGGGGCCGCGCTCGCCGGGGGCGCGCTCGTGGCCGCAGGCGCGGGAGGTTCGGCTGTGGCCGCTGCATTCCACGCGGGCGGAACGACGTCGACGTCGTGGCTCGGCACATCGGGGAGGGACGGAGTCTCCACCGCCGGAGCCTGCGCGTCCGCGGTGTGCACGGCGCGATGCGCGTGGATCGCCATGACGCCGAGAGCGAGCGCGCAACCCGCGAGGACGGCGCCCGTGATGCCGATGTACCTCCAACTCGCAACCGGGTTGTGCGCGTGCGAGCGCGCCATCCCGAGGTGCACGAGCGATCGCGGGTCGTGCGCGTCGGCGGGCGTCGGCTTCGGTCGCGGCGGGGTCGGCGTGATGCGCTCGATCTCTTCGATGCGATGCGTCCGCTCCCTGAGCTCCTCGGACGCGATGTATTCGACCCACTCGCCGACCTCGGTGGGCGGCGCGGCGCCGACGACGCGCTCCACTTCGGCGGCCATCTCGCGCGCCGTCGCGAACCGCTGGTCGGGATCGCGGTGCAGACCGCGGAGGACGATGCGATCGAAGCTTGCGGGCAGCCCGGGAGTCACCGCGCTCGGCGGGTCGACGCGCCCGCCCAGCACGAGCGCCATGAGGCGCGCCTCGTTGTCGGCTCGGAAGAGGCGGCCGCCCGTCAGCGCCTCCCAGAGCATCACGGCCGCCGCATAGACGTCGCTCTTGCGCGTCACGTCGTGCGTCGCGATCTGCTCGGGCGCCATGTACGCGAGCTTGCCCTTCAGCTGTCCGCGCTGGGTCGACTGCCAGCGGCCCGCGGCCTTTGCCACGCCGAAGTCGAGCACCCGCGCGATGCCGTCGGTGCCCACCATCACGTTCTGAGGAGACACGTCGCGGTGCACGATGCCGAGGGGCTGCCCGCCTTCGCTCTTCGCCTCGTGCGCCGCATGGAGCCCGTGGAGCACGCCGCACAGGATGGAGGCCACGATGCGCGGCGGCATGCGCTCGCCCCGCTGCGCGACGACCTTGAGCAATCGCGACAGAGATGCGCCGTGGACGTATTCCATGACGAGGAGAAGCTCGTCCGCGTACGACACGACGTCGAGCGTGGAGACGACGTTGGGATGCGCGATGCGCGCCGCGAGCCGTGCCTCGTCGACGAACATGGCCACGAAGTCCGGGTCTTTGGCGAACTGCGGGTGCAGTCGCTTGATCGCGACCGATCGCGTGAAGCCGGCGGCCCCCTGGAGGCGGCCGAAGTACACCGTCGCCATGCCCCCCGATGCGATCTCGCCGTGCAGGACGTACCGTCCGACCGACGATGGTGCGCGCGGTCCGGCGGGCGCCTTCATCCTGTCTGAGAAGCATGGGCTGCGCGCGACGGCGGGGCCAGGCGCTCTCGTGCACGGCCGATGTGGGCGCCTCGCTCCCTCCGTGCGCCCGAACCGTGGGGCTTGCCGCTTTGCGCGGCGCGAGCCCGCTCGCACACCCGCTTACGGCGTCGCCGGACGCCAGCCTGCGACGAGGTCTTCCAGCGCGGAGTCCTCGCCGGCTCCCGCCAGGCCCACGGCGACGACGTTGAGCCGCTCGGGGCGCGTGAGCTGCCGCGCCGCCTCCTGCACGTCCGCGGCTCCGACCGCGAGGAGCTCGCCCACGTGCTCTTCGGGCGTCGCGAAGCGATCGAAGAGCAGCCCGGAGGCGAGGAAGGCCGCGGTCTCTTCGGCGGAGTCGCCGAGGGCGTTCACGTCCCACGCGATGCGGCGGCGTGCCTTCTCGAGCTCCTCGGCCGTGGGGCCTTCGGTGGCCAGCTCGTCGAACATCGCCAAGATTTCGCCCGTCACGAGGGCGGCGCGCTTGTGCTGCACGCCGGCGGCGACGTCGATCACGCCGTCGTCCTCGTACGAGTCGTAGGCCGCGGACACGTCGTAGCAGAGGCCGCGCGCGTCGCAGAGCCGGTGGTAGAGCCGCGTCGACATTCCATCGTCGACGACGCGCATCAGCACGTCGAGCGCGGGACGCAGCGGGTGCCTTTCGGCGAAGGCGCGGAAGCACACGCGCAGCTCGGTCTGGCTCGAGACGTTGTCGACGATCTCGAAGCGCGCGCGACGCTGGGTGTGCCTGGGCGCCTCCGCGGCGGCGCGGGCCCCGGCGGTGAGTCCTCCGAAGTCGCGCTCGGCCAGCCGCGCGGCGTGTTCGGGGTCGATGGCGCCTGCGAACACGAGCACCGAGTTTTGCGCGGTGTAGTGCCGCGCGTGCCAGGCGCGGAGCGCGGCCTCGTCGAAGGACCGCACGTGCGACTCGCTGCCGGTGATGGTGAAGCCGAGCGGATGTTCGCCGTAGATGAGATCGCGCGAGATGTTGTCCGGGTCGATCTGGCGGCCCTCGTCGTCCAGGTCTTCGAGGATCTCCTCGAGCACGATGCCTCGCTCGATGTCGATGTCCAGGAACGCGGGCTGCGAGAGGACCTCGCCGAAGAGGGAGCAGGCGCGGTCGAGCGACTCGGGCGGCAGGGTGAGCGAGAAGACGCCGTGGTCGACGTGGGTGGATGCGAAGAGCGACCCGCCGAGCTTCTCGAAAGCGAGGTTGACGGCGTGCGCGCTCGGCACTCGCCGCGTCCCTCGATAAATCATGTGCTCGAGGAAGTGGCTGATGCCGTTCTCCGCCCTCGCCTCGAACCGCGATCCGACGCGTGCCCAGAGCGCGACGTGCGCTCGATGAAGGGAGGGGAGCGGCGCCACCGCCACGCGCAGCCCGTTCGCCAGGACGGTCGTCTGGTGGGGCAGCGCCACGGCGCCGGCCGGCCCGGCGGCGACGGGCCCGCGATCAGTATTCATCTTCTTCGTCGTTGGCCCCACCCGCGCCGCCGTCGGCGCCTACTTCTTCGATGTACGACGGGTCGATCTTGATGTCGCCCTTCGCCCTCTCGCGAAGCTGCTTGACATAGAGCGCCATCGCCTCGTCGCGCTTGGCCCGCAGGAGATCTTCCTCGACGGCCGCTCGGTCCTTCGCGAACTCGTCGCGGGTCACGGTCTTGCGGTCCTTGAGGGTCACGAGCACGAAGCCCTCGGCGGTGCGGACGGGCTCCGCGTCGACGGCTCCCGGCTTGGCCGAGAACGCGAACCCCACGACGCTGGACGTACCGGCGGGAGACAGACCGGGGAAGGGATCGCCGCCGCTGTTGAACGCCGTCGACGTCTGCCACTGGGGACGGTCCGTGTCCGTGCTCGCGTCGAGGCGGCCTTCGGGAAGCGGCGCCGGTCGCCGGGTCGCGGCCGCGCCGCCGTCGGCCTTCGCGAGCGTGTCGTCGTCGGCGCCCGCGTCTCCGGCGGCCGCGGGAGGAGGCGGAAGCACTTTCAGCGACGTGATCTTGTTGGCGTGGGCGTATCCGGCGAGCACCGTCGCCAACGCGTCTTCGGCGTTCGCGCCGCCCTTCATGGCGTCGCCCACTTTCCGAGCGACGACCTGCGCCGCCTCGGTGCCCTTCGCTCGCCGGTAAAGGTCTCGGCCCACGTCGCGCTTCACCTGCGCCTCGATGTCCGCGGCCTTCGCCGGGTCGTCGCGCATGATGAGGTGGTAACCGAACTGCGTCTCGACGGCCCCGGCCGTCGTCTCGCCGGGCTTGAGCGCGTCGGCCGCGACCTTGAAGGGGCGCACGAACCCGTCGGTCTTGTCGCCGACGTCTCCACCCTGCGCGGCGCTGCCCGTGTCGTCGGACGTCGCGCGCGCAACCTCCGCGAACGACGCGCCCGCTCGGATCTGCGCCGCGGCCCACGAGAGCTTCGCCAGCCCGAGCGCCTTCTCGTCGTCGGTCGCGGGGAACGGGAGCTTGACGAGGATGTGCCGCAGATGGCCCGCCTTCGGCGCGTCTTCCTTCTTTCGCTCCTCCACCGCCTTGTCGACGTCGGCGGCGTGTTCCTTCACCCACGCGTCCACGTTGGCCTGGGGCGCATCCACGATCCACCGCGCCGCCCACGCCTCCTTCACGAGGAGCCAGCCGACCGTCGCCGTCGCATATCGGCGCTGGTACTCGTCCCACGCCTCGGCCTCGCTCACGCGCACGGGATCGCGCACGACGTCGCGCATCTTCGCGGCGAGCATCTCGCGGGCCTGCTCCTCGCGGAACTCGGTGGTCGAGCGGTTGCTCAGCATCCGCACCTGCCGCTCGTAGACCTTCATGTCGAAGATCTTCGTCTTCGGGTCGCGGAAGTCGATCGGGATGGCGGTGTCGCGGTCGTTGACGTGAGCCTGCGCCACCTCGGCCGAGATGATTCCGGCGCGCGCGTACGATTGGTAGGTCTCCTGCACGATCCTCTGCGCCGTCGCCGGGTCCGCGGCCGGCACGCTGACGCGCACGTACCCCCGATAGAGCTCGTCGGTCACTTCGCTGTCGCTCACCGTGATGCCGAGCCGCCTCGCCTCGTCGACGAGGAGCTCGCGTTCGATGAGGCCGTCGAGCGCGGCGCGCTTCAGGTTGAGCTTCCGCGAGAGCGCGTTGCTGCGCGATGGCATCAGGATCCGATACGCGGCCCCGAAGTCCTTGGGGTCGATGCATCGACCGCGTACGCGGGCGACGCAGGTTTCGGTCAGCGACGCGGTCTTCGACGTCGCTTGCGGACGGAAGCCGATGACGAAGGCGAAGATCGTCGCGGCGATGATGATGCCGTAAACGATGTTCGACAGGCCCCGCTGCCGGAAAAGGCTGAGCATTTTGCGTGCCCGTGTAACACGGGGCCTTCGGTCCGTCGACCACGGCCGGCCCTGTCCCGGGCGGCGCCGCCCGAGCGCGGCCGCGCCGGCCGGATGCTCAGGCCCGTTTCTCGAGGCACAACGCGAAGCGCAGCTGGGCGAGCGCGGACTCGAGCTCGGGCGCGTGCTTCGCGTACGTGATCTCGTAGAACGTATCGAGGGTGCGTGCGCTGTCGCTCGGGTCGGCGACGGGCGTCACCGCCGCGCTCACCTCGACGAATCCGTCCGACTGGGCCGGAGCGGCCAGCCTGCGGACGCGCTCGAAGAGATTCACGTCGTCCTCGTTGGGAAAGTCGGCCTTTTGGGCCCGAAGGACGATCCTCACCTCGAACGGCTCGCCGAAGAAGAGGCGCACGCCGGAGTCCATGATGAGGTTTTCGCGGGGGCGCTCGGCCAAGACGATCTCTTCGCCGCGGGTCCGAAAGACCTCGAAGCCCGCTTCGACCAGAACCTTCTTCAAGCGCGCTGCGGTGTTGGTCGAGGGTTCGGGCATCGGTAGGGCTCGGGGCCGCGAAAAGCGGCGAAGGCCCAACCCAAAGCTTCTTCGGGCGGCGAGGATGCGTCAAGGGAAGCTTTCGCGGGGCGAAACGTCCTCGCCCTCCTTCCCCCGCGCGCCGCCGCGCGCTTTTCGCGCTCCTCCTCGGCTCCCGCTCACCCGCCCGGGCGTCCGGGCCCTCCCGCATCAACGCTCGGAAGGCGCTGGCAAAAAGGCTCGGGCGCCGGCAAAGTAACGGCACCGCGCATGGTCAAGCCGAAGAGCCTCCTCCCCGACTGCGGACTATTTCGCACCACCAAGCCCCTCCCCGACCACGAAGAGGAGATTCCCTCGGGCATTCTCGTCTACTTCCACAATCACTCGGACTCGGGCCTGCCCGTCGTCATCGCTCCCGAGCACAACGTCCACAATCGATGGCACTTCCACGGGAGCGGGCGCCCGTTTCGGGGTCTCTCCTGGGCGGACAGCCTGGTGAAGCTCCCCTCGGAGGGGTTCTACATGTTGCGGCGACCGCTCCCTTTCCAGGGAGGCGAGTGGCCGAAAGCCGCGCTCGTACAGCTCGGCTACAACCGAAACGCCGCGCCGATTCTCTTCATCGCCCAAGCTCGGGCGCAGCTCGCGGAAAACGATCTCTTCTTCGCGGACAACGGCGTCGGCATTACCCCCGAGCAGCTCTCGATTCTCGAACCTCTCCAAGTGTTCGTCGAGCCGCCGCCCGCCGGCGCCCATACTGCCGGCGTGCACTGAAGCGCTTATCCATTCGCCAGCCGAGAGAGCCTGCGCCGGCGCCGCCCGGCAAAGCGCAGCACACGAAGAGCCGTACACGACAATGAGCGAAACGCGAACGCGGGTCCTGCACTGGTTCGTTTCGGGCGGCATCGCGAAGGCACCAGACGGTCGCAGCTTCCCCATCGAGGTCGACGCGCTCGTCGTCGGGCGCGACCCGGGCGCCCACATGATTGTCGCGGACCCCGAGGTCAGCGCGTTCCATTGCGAGCTCCGCGCGGTCAGCGAAGGCATCCTCGTCAAGGACCTGGGCAGCACGAACGGGACGTTCCTCGGCTCGGTGCGCGTGCGCGAGGCGACGATCGTCAGCCCCACGGAGCTCACCGTCGGGCGCTCGGCCATCCTCGTCGAGCCGCAAGCGCGCCGCCGCGTCGATGTGGGCTTCTCCGATCGTTTCGGGCCGCTCGTGGGCGGCTCGCCGAAGATGCGGCGAGTCTTCGGCGTCCTCGAGAAGGTCGCCGGCACGCAGCTGAGCGTCCTCATTCTCGGGGAGACCGGGACGGGCAAGGAGCTCGTCGCGCGCGCCATCCACGACGCGAGCGAGCGCGCGGGCGGACCGTTCGTGGTCGTCGACTGCGGCAGCATCCCGCCGACGTTGGCCGAGAGCATCCTCTTCGGCCACGAGAAGGGCGCGTTCACCGGCGCGAGCGAGCGCCGCAAGGGCGCCCTCGCCGAGGCCGACGGCGGAACGCTGTTCCTCGACGAGCTCGGCGAGCTCCCCATCGAGCTCCAGCCCAAGCTCCTTCGCGCCCTCAGCGAGCGTCAGGTCAAGCGCGTCGGAGGCTCGACCTTCGAGCCCATCGACGTGCGCGTCCTCGCGGCCACGCGCCGCGACCTCGGCGCCGAAATGAACGCCGGCCGCTTCCGGAGCGACCTTTTCTTTCGCATCGCGCAGGTCAAAGTCGAGCTTCCCGCCTTGCGCGAGCGCCTCAGCGATCTGCCGCTCCTCGTGGAGGACGTATGCAGCCGCGTCGGTAAGCCGCAGCACGTCTCGACGGTGCTCTCCTGGATCGAGCACAGGATGGCTTCCCACGACTGGCAGGGGAACGTCCGCGAGCTCGTCAACGTGGCCAGCGTGGCGGCGACGCTCGCCGACGAGCCGGGCGCCATCGACGACGTCCTCATGCTCACCCGGGATCAAACGTCGGTGGAGCGGCCGGGGATGGCGGGCAGCACGGCGTTCAGCGAAGCGAAGCGGTCCGCCATCGTGGCCTTCGAGCGCGAGTACTTCAACAGCCTGACGAAGCGCTGCAAGGGCAACGTCAGCGAGATGGCGCGCCAGAGCGGCATGGAGCGCCACCACGTCCGCGCGTATCTGCGAAAGTACCGGATCGACAAGTCGGCGGTGTAGGCCGAGCGTACGGGAGGACTAGGGCTCGATCGGCAGATCCATGTCGGTCGCGTAAGCGGCGTCGCGCTTCACCGCGCTGCGGTCGGTCATCTGCCGCTCACGCCCCCGCATGCCCGACGCCGAGCCGTCGACCCAGTGGTAGCTCGGCTCGCGGACGTCGACGTGCACGAACTGCGTGCTCGGATGCGTGTAGATCCCCACGCCGACCCGCGGCAACCCGCGCAGGTAGCCCGCGACCGCTCCGGCCGACACCCCGCGCAGCTTGAAGTCGATCGCCTCGCCGGCCGTGTGCTTGCCGGCGTGGCGGCGCCAGGCCGACACGACCACGATGGGCGCCGCTCCGAAGTGGTACGCCGCCTTGAACAGCAGCTGCTCGACCCGGGGCGCCAGGGGATGGGCCTCTCCGTCGGTCCCGGCGGCGATGCGCTCGAGCGCCGCCCGCGCCTCGTCGTCGACTTCGCCCGTCGCGTCGTAGAGACGGAGCCGGGCAACCTCGCCGTTCTTCACGCTCGACACGGCGACCGCGGGGAGCTCGGCCGCCCATGCGGCGAGGCGTGCTTGTCGAGGCGTGACCTCGAGCGCTTGCTCCGCCGTCGTGCGCCCGAGGACGAGCACCCGAGCCGGCGCGTCGCGCGCGACGAGCAGGCCGCAGACGACCACGACGAGCGCCCAGCGCGACGCCCGTGCGCGCTTCGGGGTAGGAACGGACTTCTGGCGCATCGGGGGCGCCGGTCAGAATCGGCCGGCCGCTCCAAAGGATACGCCGCCGGGGGCGGGCACAAAGGCCGGGCTCACCGTGACGCCCTCTCCTTCCGATGTCCCGAGAAAATACCACGCCGCGAGGCCCGCCGTGAGCGCCGCAAGGCCGATGGCGGCCCCCGCGACCGAGTACGCGGTAGTGCGCGCGCGGTTGTAGTTGTCACGGTCGCTCTGTGGGATGGATGGCTCGACGGAGAGGCGGTCGTAGAGCGCGCCGGCGTTGTTGTAGAGCGGCACCGCGACGACGGCGGTTACGAGCGCGGCGCCTCCGCTCACGGCGATGAGCGGCCAGGGGAAGGGGTGCCGCATCTGGGGGGCGGGCACGACCCGAGGCGCTGGCGCGGGCATGCGAACGATGATGGGCTCCGGCGGTGGCGGAGGAGGCGGAGGGGGCCTGGGCGTCACCTCGACCATCTCGCCCGGGCCGACGTGAATGCGCTTGGTCTCGGCGTCCGGTGTGCCGGCCGCGAACGTGACCGTGTGATCGCCGGGCGCGACCCACGCGACGAACCCCGCGATGCGCGGCTCGCGCGCGTCGACCCGAGCCGTCCGCGGCGCGCTCACCGCGCCGACGTGGATACGCCCCGTCGACGCGGTGAGGCTCGCGATGCGCTGCCGCGCGTCGGCCTCCTCTTTCTCGACGATGGAGGCGAGCACGTCGCCTCGCTCACGCCGCGCTTCGACCTCGGTGAGGAAAGATTGAAGTCGCTCCGCGGCGTGCGTTGCGTCGCCCGACTCCTGGTACGCGATGCCGAGGTCGTACGCGAGGCGGTAGCCCTGCTGCTCCCCGAGCTCTCGGTAAATCGGGTCCCAGTAGCCGATGGCCTCGGCGAGCGCGCCCGCTTTGTAACGATCGATCCCGCGCTTGAACTGACCCCGGTAGACGGCGAGCGCGTCTTCGTCGGGCGCGAACGGGGGAGTCGCGGGCGGTGCGGCGCGCGCTTCGGCGGCCGCGAGCATCAGGCAGGCGACGAGCCCGAGGTCAAAAAGGCGTCGGGTCCACATCGGGAAGCTTCGAAGGCGCGGGCGCGGGTCCGCTCGGCGCCGTCCGCGGTCGGACGCCGGCCGAGACACTCCCGACAGGGGACGGGAGGGGGTGGGCGGTCGCCGCCGTCACTTCGATCGCCGGCTCTGCGGCAGGGGCCTTTCTCGCGGCCTTCGGCGGGATCTCGGGCGGCGCCGCGGGGCGCACCTGCGGAGTCGCCGGCCCCGCGACGACTTTGGGCAACGCCGGCCGCGCCGTGCTGGCCGCGGGCGCCGAGCCTTTTCGCGTCGCGGCGGATCCCACGAGGACCACGGCCGCGACGGAGACCACCGCGGCGATCGCCACGAGACGCCGCCTACTCTTCGTGGGCAGCGAGGGGGTCGACGGCGGCCATCCCACGATGACCGGTTCGGTCGACGACGAGACGTCTCGCGCCGAGGCACGATCGAGTCGGTGCTGGAGCTGCTGCACCCGCGACGGCGTCATGTCCTGCAGAGACTCGTCGAGGAGCGTGCGCCGCCCTTCGGCCTGCGCCCCGAAGAGCGTGTGCATCAAGTCACGAGCCGCCCGGGAGTCTCCCGGCGGCGACGAGACCGACGCGATGGCGCGGAGCTCCTCGGCCACCTGCCGTGCGCTCGCCGGCCGTTTGCCCGGGTCCCGCGCCATGAGCCGCGCGTGCAGATCGATGAGCGCGGGAAGCGCGCCCGGCAGCGCCGCGTCCAAGCGCGGCGGGTTCTCGAGCGCGAGACGACGCATCACTTCGAGGTCGGTCCCCGATCCCCACATGCGCCGGCCGGTCAGACACTCGAAGAGCACCGCCCCGACGCTGAAGAGGTCACTGCGCCGGTCGAGCTTCTCGCCGAGGGCTTGCTCGGGCGACATATAGGCCATCTTGCCTTTGACTTCGCCGGTGCGCGTCTCGTGGCCGGCGGCCTCGAACTTCGCGACCCCGAAGTCCAAGAGCTTCACGCGCCCGTCGTAGGCGACCATCACGTTGTGCGGGCTCACGTCCCGGTGAACGACGTGGAGCGGCGCGCCCTGGGCTCCGCGGTCGCGGAGCTCGTGGGCGGCGTGGAGCCCCTCGCACGCTTCGGCGAGGACGTGCGCCACGAGGCCCGCGGGGATCTCCCGGCCCGCCGTCTGCGCCGTCCGAAGGAGATGCGAGAGCGGCTCGCCCTCGACGTACTCCATCGCCATGAACGGGTCTCCGCAGAGCTCCCCGAAGGCATACGCGTGGACGACGTTGGGGTGCGCGAGCAGGGCCGCAAGGCGAGCCTCCCGCAAGAACATCTCCTTGTGCCGCGGGTCGCGCGCGCCCTCGGGGAGCAGGCGCTTGAGGGCGACGATGCGCTCGAATCCGTTCGCGCCGCGCTCGAGCGCCACCTCGACCGTGCCCATCCCCCCTCGACCGATGACGAAGAGCGAGCGGTAGCGATCCTCCCCGAGAGCCTCGCGCGTGCCCGCCGCGAGTCGTGGCGGCGGCTGCGGAGAGGCAGGCGCGCGCTCACGGCCCGTCTCGAGCGGAGCAGGCGGCGTGGGGCTAGGCATCGCTTTCAGTCTAGTGCAGGGTATGCTTGGGGCGAGGTCGTGGGAGGCTGAAGTTGAACCGAGGCGCGGTGGCTGTCGTGATCGCGGCGTGTACCGCGGCAGCAGGCTCCATCGTATTGGCCGCCGGTTGCATCCCCGATCTGCCCGCGGACCAGGACGCGGGGCCCCCGAGCGTCTGTGGGGACGGCATCGTCGACCTTAGCGCGGGAGAGCAGTGCGACCCCGGTCCGGGCGCGCTCGACGCGGGAATCGGCGCGTGCAGCGCGACCTGTCAGATGCAGTGCCCCGACGGCAGTATCACCTGGGCTGGCAATAACCACTGCTACTATCCAATCTCCGAGTCGCTGGGAGCGCCGTCCCTTCAGCGCGCCAGCGCGGCGTGTGGTGCTGGCGGCCACGTCGTCACCTTCGCCAGCGAAGCCGAGTTCGAGCAGGTCGTCCCCTTGGTCGGAACGGGAAGGCCTTTCTGGGTGGGGCTCGACATGGGCACGTTGCCGGTCGGCTCGTACGGCTCGGTCGACTCGCTCGAGCCGGGCTGGTCGTCGCGGTGCCCGGGCTGCTACGCGCACCAGGCCGACGGGGGCGGCGGCGTCCTCCCCGCGTTCCCCGACGCATCGGCGGACGGCGGCCCCGAAGACTGCATCGCCGCGATCGCGGACCCCGGCCAATCGTGGAACGAGTTCCCCTGCCGGGGCCTGCGCTTCGTGACCCTCGACGTGGTCTGCGAGGTCGAGCCGGTCGGACGGGAATCGACGCCGTGCGAAGCCGGCATTTGCATCGAGCTCGTGAAGACGCATGCCTCGAAGAGCTACGTCTACCAGGCCACGCCGGCCTCGCCGGACGACGCGAGCGATGCCTGTCAGTCGCTCGGCGGGACGCTCGTCGTCCTCCAGTCGTCGGACGAGCGCGAGCAGCTCTGGAAGGAGCTCGACCGCCTCACCGTGGTGCCCCCGGCGATATGGATCGGCTTGTCGCAGACGAGCTCGGGCAGCCCTCACGTTCCGGCCACTTGGCAATGGGACGACCACACTCCGTCGGATGGCCCGGACGCCGCCTATCCGTCGGAATGGGCGACCGGGCAGCCCGTCGGCGCGGGCCAGGACGGCTACAAGCGCGCGTTCCTCTACCAGAGCCAAGCCGCTTCTCTGGTCGACGATACGCTGGCGAGCAACCAGCCGACGCTGGCCCCCGACGGCACGCTCCCGTACGTCTGCGAGATCCGCCGCTAGATCCGCTCGGCACGAGCTCCTCCGGCTTGGGTGGGCCGAGCAGCGCGAGTCCGCGCACGCTCGAACGAACGGCGAGAAGCGGACTCGCGGCCGTCGCGCGCAGCGCTTACTGCCCGCAGTTCTCGAAGAGGAAGTCCGCTTCGACGTCGCACATCTCGGTGACCGTCGTGCCGTTAATTACCTTGCTGTGGCCCATCGTGCTGGCCATCTTCGGGCACGAGAGGTGCGACCAAATCCGGCCTGGCGCGATGAACGGCGGCGTCGCGGGGATGGTCGTGCCCTCGTAGGTCGGGGCGAGCGTGCAGTCGTCTTCGGAGAACCCGTCGCCGGCGATGCCGGCGAGCTGCGCCGAGATGTTCGTCGCGGTGGACGTCGAATCGACGTTCCCGGTCATCGAGATGCTCCCGCTCTCGCCGGTCCCTGCGCCGGTCGCCAGTGCGAGGAGGCTCACGGTGAAACCGGACCGCACGGTGCAGGTGATATTGACCCCCTGGCTTCCGTCGTCCACGGTCGCGGGGCCCTGCGCGGCCGTCGCCCCCGGCATCCCGATGAGGAGCGCGGTCGTCGTGCTCGCGGAGTTGCAGAGGTTGTTGTTCGCCGCGTCGGTGGCAGGCATCAGGGTCGCGTTGACGTAGGTTTGCAACGCGGGTGGCGAGCCGTTCCCGCAACCGGCCGTCGCCGCGGCGAGGATCGGCAGCACCGCGAGCGCAAGAACGGAGCGGCCGCCACGGAGCAGGGTCGACACGTCGGAATCGCGATGGGTCATCGTGCGGTCTCCACGGGGAGCCTCGGCGCTCCCGACAAGAATCGCGCGGAGCATACTCCGAGGCCCGCAGAGAGCGCGAGATTGTCGATGCGGTGACGCGCCGCGCTCAGGCACTCTTGGCGGCCGCGAAGCCCCGCTCGAGGTCCGCGACGAGGTCACCCGGATCCTCGAGCCCGACCGACAGCCGGATTAGGCCGTCGCCGATGCCGAGCGCGCGCCGCGCCTCGGCCGGCAGGCTCGCGTGGGTCATGAGCGCGGGGTGCTCGGCGAGCGACTCCACCCCCCCGAGGCTCTCGGCGCACGCGAAGATGCGGAGCGCCCGGAGGAACGCGCTCGCCTCGGCCAGGCTTCCCGCGAGCTCGAACGAGATCATTCCGCCGGCTCCCTTCATCTGCCGCGCGGCGATTGCGTGCCCCTCGTGCGACGCGAGCCCGGGGTACCGCACCATCGACACGCGGGGGTGGGCCGCGAGCCACGCCGCGATCGCCCCGGCGCTTTCCACGTGCCGCCGCATCCTCACGGCCAGCGTCTTGATGCCTCGGAGCACGAGGTAGCAGTCGAATGGGCTCGGCACGGCGCCCACGGCCTTCTGCAAGAAGTGGAGGCGCTCTGCGAGGTCGTCGTCGCTCGTCATCACGGCGCCTCCGACGACGTCCGAGTGGCCGTTCAAGTACTTCGTGGTCGAGTGAACTACCAGCGTCGCGCCGAGCTCGAGAGGCTGCTGGAGCATGGGCGTCGCGAACGTGTTGTCCACCGCGAGCGCCACCCCATGGCCTCTGGCGACCTCCGCGATGGCGGCCACGTCGAGGATCTTGAGCATCGGGTTGCTCGGCGTCTCGACCCAGAGCAGGCGCGTATTCGGCCGGAGGCCCGCGCGGATCTTGGCCGGATCGCCGAGGTCGGCGAAAGTCGCTTCGATCCCGAACTGGGCGAGCACCTTGTCGAAGATGCGGAACGTGCCGCCGTACACGTCGTCGCCGACCAGCACGTGGTCGCCGCTCTTGAGCGTCATCAGGACGGCCGTCGTCGCTGCGCACCCGCTCCCGAAGGCGATGGCGTCTTTTGCGCCCTCGAGCGCGGCGAGGCACCCTTCGAGCGCCGCGCGCGTGGGATTGCCGGCCCGCGAGTAGTCGTACCCCTTGTGCGCGCCGGGACCGTCTTGGGCGAACGTGGTCGACAGGACGATCGGCGTCATCACCGCGCCGGACGCGGGGTCGGGCGCCTGGCCCGCGTGGATGCAGAGCGTGTCGAGCGCGGCTTTCGATGCGGGCGACATGTGGGGGTGGTGGCTAGCACGGCCGCCGGTCGAGCGGCTCCCGTGCCGGCGCTCGCACCGATCGCGAAACGCAACATCGCCACGTAGCATCCGAGCGCCGGGCCCCCGCGGGCCCGAGACCAGCGAGACCCCAAGAGGAGCTGCCCATGTCCTATTTCCACGACCACGTGATGCAGATGAAGAAGATGCTCAACCAGCTCGACGGCTGGATCGACAAGGCCGTCAGCCACGCGAAGGCCAAGTCGTTCGACTCCGCCGTGTATTTCACGGCCCGCCTCGCCCCCGACCAGTACCCCTTCTCGCGGCAGGTCCAGGCGGCCTGCGAC
This sequence comes from Polyangiaceae bacterium, assembly GCA_036500865.1. Lineage (GTDB taxonomy): Bacteria > Myxococcota_A > Polyangia > Polyangiales > Polyangiaceae > Palsa-1150. The sequence goes on along the minus strand of DASYBG010000018.1, from coordinate 162,806 downwards.
AACGCCAAGTTCGCGGCGGCTCGGTTGACGGGGAAGGACCCCCCCAAGCACCCCGACACCGAACAGACGGTCGACGATCTGAAAGCGCGCATTCGTACCTGTGTCGCGTATCTCGACACGCTTCGCGCGGCCGATTTCGACGCCACCGAGGGCCGGCTCATCGCGCTGCCGTTCCTCGAGGGCAAGGTGATGACCTCGGCCGATTACCTTCGCGAGTCCTCGCTGCCGAACTTTTACTTTCACCTGACGACGGCCTACGCGATTCTCCGTCACAACGGGGTCGACGTGGGAAAGCGCGATTACATCGGATCGCTCAGCGTCCGCGATCGGTAGTGGCGTGCGGGCGGCGTTGCCCTACCATGGCGCGCCGATGCCCGACCCCAACGTGCTCTATGCCGTGACGGCCGTCGTGGTGCTCGGCCTCGTCACGTGGGTGACGCTCGTGCTCATGCGCCCGGCCACGTCTGCTCCGGGGAGGGTGGGGAAGCTCGTCGCAGAGCCCCGCTCTCCCGTCGGGGCGGGAGCCGGCGCGGGCCCGGGCGTCGACCCCGACCAAGACGACAGCCCCACCGGCCCGAACGCGCTCATCCTCGTCACCGCCGTCGGCCGAACCGACCCCGGTCTCGAGCGAAACCACAACGAGGATGCCTACGCGATCCTCGAAGATCACCACCTCTTCGTCATCGCCGACGGGATGGGCCGCCACGCCGCCGGCGAGGTCGCGAGCCGGCTCTGCGTCGAGGCCGTCCGGGAGGCGTTTCGTTCGAGCGCCTTCGGACCTCCGCGCGAACCGACGCTCGCCAAGCGAGCCGCGCGTCTCCGCGGCGCCATCCTCATCGCGAACGAGCGCGTGCTCGCCGAGTCCCGCGCGAACGAGGCCTACGCGGGCATGGGGACCACGGTGGTCGCCGCGTACTTTTCGCCGAACAACCAGCGCGCGTACATCGCGCACGTCGGCGACAGCCGCTGCTACCGCGTCCGGCGCGGTGAGCTCACCCAGCTGACGACCGACCACACCCTCGGCGCCGCCGGCATCGGCGGCAGCCGCGCGTCGCTCCTCGCCCGCGCGCTCGGCGTCGAAGACCACGTCGACGTCGACGTGGCGGTCGAATCGCCCCTCCCGGGAGACGTCTACCTGCTCTGCTCCGATGGGCTCAGCCGCATGGTGCCCGCCGAGGACATCCGCGCGACGCTCCTCTCGACCGAAGACCTCGACCTCGCGACCAAGACACTCGTCGACAAGGCCAACCAGGGAGGAGGCCGCGACAACATCACGGCCATCGTCGTCCGGGTGGACCACGCTACCGCGAGCGGCCACCACTCGCTCTCCGCCGGGGGCAAGCTCCGGACACCCTAGCGATGCGGCCCCTAGCGGGCTCGCGCGGGGATGGGAGACAAGATTCCCGGGGGACCGGCCATGGGCATCCAGGTGGGGAAGCATCGAGCGCAGGGACGGATCTGGGTGTGCCTCGTCGGCGTGCTTGCGCTGCCGGCGGCGTGCGGCGGGCGGACGACCACCGAGGCCGACGGCGGCGCACAGCCCATGTCCGACCCCAACACGAGCGCTGGGGGCTCGGACGAAGGCGGTTCCGGTCCGTTCCCCATCTGTCCGCCGCTCGCTCCCGCGGCCGCGTCGCCGTGCGCGATGCCTGCCGACCAGGGCTGCAGCTACCACGAGTATTCCGGGGGAACCTGGTCTTGCACAGCCTTCGTGTGCTCGAGCGGAAAGTGGCTCGCGGTCAGCGGCGGGTGCTGACGTTCGCCGACAAAACACGAACGCCCGGACCGTATGGGCCGGGCGTTCGGGTCGACGTCGCTCTGTAAGCCGAGTCCTGTCTCGCGTCTCGGTCACCCGGAGACGCGGAGGCGATCATTCCTCTAGGACGACGGTCACCCGTCGCCTCCAGCGGCCTACCCGCAGGCTCGAGCGAGCAGCTCTTTGGCGCCTGCCTACGTGGCCTTGCTCCCGATGGGGTTTGCCTTGCCGCACCCGTTGCCGTGTGCGCGGTGGGCTCTTACCCCGCCGTTTCACCCTTACCTTCAGCGCGCACCCGGGAGGGCGCGCGGAGACGGCGGTTTCTTTTCTGTGGCACTCTCCTCGGCGTCACCGCCACCGGGCGTTACCCGGCATCGTGCTCTGTGGAGCTCGGACTTTCCTCCCGTGACGCCGTGGCGTCCCCGCGAACGGGGCAGGGCCTTGCGTCACCGGCGATCGCCCGAGCGGCGTCGACCGGGGGACTTTGCCTCTGCAGCGCTCCCGGCGCAACCCGTCTCACCACCACGCGAGGCCCCGGAGCGCCACCACGACCTCGCAGACCGGGAGCCCGACGACGCTCGTGTAGCTGCCGTCGATGCGCGCGATGAAGGCGGCCGCGCGGCCCTGGGCGGCGTATCCCCCGGCCTTGTCGCGCCCCTCGCCGGTCCTGGCGTAGGCGCTGGCCTCGCCGGCCGCGAGCAGGCGGAAGGTCACCCGCGTCGTCACGGTCTCGGCGTGAGCCACGGGCGAGCCGGCGAGCGATGGCGCGAGGGCGAATCGTGTGCGGACCTCGTGGGTCGCTCCCGTGAGCGCTTCGAGGGCCGCGCGCGCCTCGTCGTCGTTGGCCGGCTTACCGAGGATCGCGCCGCGCGGCGAAACGACGATGGTGTCGGCGACGAGCAGCGGCGCCGGGCCTTCGGCGGCCAGGAGCGCTCGAACCGCCTCGAGCTTCGCGAGGGTGACCCGCTCGAGGTAGGCGTTCGAGTCCTCGCGGGGCATCACCGCCTCGTCGATCGCCGCCGCGCGGACCACGACCGGCACGCCGGCCGTCGACAGGAGCTCCCGGCGCCGGGGAGACCCGCTTCCGAGCACGAGGGGGGCGGCGTCGGTGATGCGCAGGCCGCGCAGTGTCGCATGTCGCGGGAACTTTGTTGGGAGGGAAGGCGAAGCGACGGTGACGTCGACGGCAGCGAGGGCCGCCCGGCTTGACGAGCGTGCTCGCGCGCGCGACACACTCGAAGGGAGACGAGGCATGCGGAGTCGGGGTCTCACGTGGTCGCGCATCGCTTCGGCGTCGGTCGTCGCGGCCCTGGCCGCGTGCGGCGCCCGCTCGGGGTTGGGCGTCGACCTCGTGGACGACGTCAGCCCCAACTTGCCGATCACGCCCTCGTCCTCCGGTTCTTCGGGCGCTCCCGGCACCTCGGCGCCGTCCCACGGCGACGCGTCGGTCGCCACGGGGCACGACGCTGCAGCGGACGCACCCGCCGACCACGAAGCCGGCGTCTTGCCGGTCACCTGCCTCGCGAGCTCGCACCAGACGCACGGCGTGCCCACCGACCTCTTTTTCATGGTCGACAAATCGGTATCGATGAGCATCACCGACCCGGGGTCGCTGACGTCGCGCTGGTTGTCGGTATCGTACGCGATGGGCGCCTTCCTGTCCTCGCCGGACAGCGCGGGCCTCGGTGCGGGCATCGCCTTCTTTCCGATCTCCGAAGAGGGAGGCGCGCCCGACTGCAACGCGGCCGACTACGCCGTGCCGGTCGTGCCGGTGGAGCCTTTGCCCCAGCCCGTCACGCCCATCGGCGCCGCCATCCTCACCCAAGTCCTCGAACGCGGCACACCGACGACGCCCGCCCTCCAGGGCGCCTACAGCTACACGCGGACCCTGCAGGTCGCCGAGCCGGATCGCGACGTGGCCGTCCTCCTCGTCACCGACGGCAACCCCACCCAGTGCGCAAGCACCATCGCGACGGCGTCGACCGCCGCCAGCGTGGGCGCCGCCAGTGTCCCGCCGATCCGCACCTACGTGCTCGGCATCGGGCCGAACCTCACCAACTTGAACGCCATCGCGGCGGCCGGCGGGACCGGGCATGCCTACCTCGTCGCGTCGGGCGGGGCGGCGACGCTCACCACCGCGCTCAACGCGATCCGGGCCGACTCCATCACGTGCGACTACGTGCTGCCGCCGCTCAACGGCGCCGTGGTCGACGGCGGCGACGTCAGCGTTCAAGCGCGTGTGGGCCTCGGCGCCGTCTCGGACACCGTGAACGAGGTGCGCGGGGCGGCGTCGTGCGGAGCGCTTGGCGGCTGGTACTTCGACAACCCCCTCGCGCCCGCGCAGATCACGCTCTGCGCCGCGACGTGTGATCCGCTCCAGAACACCTCCGGGAGTGCGCTCGACATCCTCGTCGACTGTCACTGAGGGGCCGCCCCCCGCCGCTCCCGCGTGATAACGTCCGCGCGATGCGCCGACGCGCCGCCTTCGTCGTGTTCTGCTCGGTGTCCGTCCTTGCCTTCGCGTCGGCCCGAGCGGGCGACGCGCGCGCGGATGGCTGCTCCGGCGTCATGAGCCCGTGCATCAACGACGACACCCTTTGGCCTCACGCGGGGCCCGGCATCTTCGAGGCCATCGGCTCTGGCCGGACGACCACGGGGGGTCGCGTCGCCTTCGGCCTCGTCACGAGCTACTTGTCGAGGCCCGTCGTGCTCCAACTCGTCTCGCCGGGCCCGGGGACCGACATGAACGCGGTCAACGATCAGGTCACCGGGACGTTCCTCTATGCGTACGGCGTGACCGATCGCCTCGAGCTCGACGTCGCGCTGCCGCTCACGTTCGGGCAGGGCGGCACCGGGCTGACGCCCGTCACCGGCGGACCGGGTCTCAAAGACACCGCGGTGCGCGACCTGCGTTTCGGGCTCGCGTTCGACGTCTTGCAGATGCCACCCGAAGGGACGGCACCGACGCGAGGCGGGGTGGTGGCGCGCTTCGAGATGAGCGCGCCGACGGGTGACGAAGACCAGTTCGCGGGCGAGGAGACTGCGGTCTTCCTTCCGGGAGTCTCGACGGAGTGGCACGTGGGCGAGTGGTTCGTGGGAGCGGAGGCGGGGCTGCGAATCCGGCCGATCACCCAGTTCCTCGGCGCCCGCGTCGGTACCCAGGTCTTCGCCGCCGTCGGCGCCGGCTACGAGATTCTGCCGCGCGGTCTCCTGAGCGCCCAGCTCGAGGCGTGGGCGCTGCCGACCTTCGCCGAGCAAGAGGCGCCCGTCCACGTCGGCAACGCGATCGCCTGGGTCCCCGACGGCGCGCGCATCACGCCGTCGGAGTGGCAGCTCTCGGTGCGCTCGGCGCCGCTCGCGAGCGGCGACCTCTCGATCGACGTGGGGGGCGGCGGAGGGATCCCGTTCAGCGGCGACCTGCCCATCACGACGCCGAGGTTCCGCTTCACGCTCGGGCTCCGCTGGGCTCCGACGAAGTGAGGCCCGTTCTTTCGCGAGCGACTACGGCCGGCGCGCGATCCACGGATGGACGAAGACGCCCGCGAGGATGACCGCGACGCCCGCGTAAAAGAGCGCGCCGAGCTCACGTTGCTCGTGGAGCAGCAAGACCGCGAGGGCGATTGCATAGACGGGCTCGAGGTTGATCGTGAGCTGGATCTGGAACGCCGACAGGTGGCGGACGGCCATCTGATAGAGCGAAAAGGGCAGGAGCGTGCACCCGAGCGAGAGCAGGAGGAGCTCGCCCACGTCGTGGACGTCGGGGACGGGGATCGCGGGCCCGGTGTGCGGGAAGAGCGCCGCCACGACGGCCAGGAAAAGCGCCCCCGCCGCGAGTTGAACCCAGACGACCGACAGCGCGCCCGCGGGGCTAGCCAGCCGCTTGTTCTCGGCGCCCACCCATGCGCTCAAGACCGCCGCGAGCGCCCCCGCGCACACGCCGGCGCGCATCCCCGCGGGTACGCCGCCGACCACCATCGCCGCCCCCGGCAGGACGGCAACGCCGAGACCGAGCTCCCGCGCGTCGATCCGCCGCCGCCCCACGAGCGGCTCGATCACCGCCACGGCCGCCGTGGCGAGCCCCAGGCACGCCGCGCCCACCGACGCGTTCGACAGCTTGATCGCGCCGAAGAACGCCACCCAGTGCATCGCGAGCAGGACCCCGACCCCGGCGTGCGCGCGGCGCAGCTCGCGCGGCATCGCCGCGGCCGCCCGCCAGACGGGAGGCCACAGCGCGATGGCGATCGTCGAAAAGACCACCCGCCACAGGACGAGCGGCAACGTCGGCAGGCGAATGTCGCGACCGAGGACCGAGGTGCAGCCCCAAAGCAGCGTCGCGCCGTGAATCTGCCAGCGAGCCTTGGCGACGGCCTCCACCCGGCGCACGGTCTACCATCCCTGCGAGGACGCGCTTGCCCGCGCCGTGGACACGGCACCCCCCGGAGGAGTAATCAGCCTCACCCCGTGACCATCGACGTCCACCGAAGCCAGAGGCCGCGCTACCTCGTCATCCGCGTGCCGGACGGCGAGGCCATTCCGAGCGCCCTGGTGCAGACGCTCGAGGACGAGCGGGTCACCTGCGGCTGGCTGAGCGGAGGCGGCGTGCTCGCCGACGTCGAGCTGCGCGCGTACGGCGCGGGCATCGCCTCGCTCGGGAACGCGCACCGCATCGACGGGCCCATTCACGTTCTGGCTCTCGAGGGGAGCATTGGCGTGTCGGGGGGCGCGGTGTCGTTGTCGCTCCGGGCGATGCTCGGACGCGAGACCGATCGCGGCCTCGAGACGGTCTCGGGCGAGATCGCGAGCGCGCGTTCGGTGGCCCTCGAGCTCTTCGTCACCGCGCTCGAAGACGTGACCGTCGAGCGGAGCCTCGACGAGGCCGCGGGTCTGTGGATGGTGAGCCCTTCGGGAGAGTCCTCCGGCGGCGGGCGACCTCCTGGGCCGCGCGCGGGCGCTCCGGTGGCCTGGTCGTCGGCTCTCCACGCAAGCGACGCCGATGAAGAGGCCCCGCCGCGCCCGACGCAGGCCAAGCCGGGCGGGCGCGACGCCACGGCGACCGCCATGCCGCAGCGTCCACCGACGCGGCGGGGGGCCGACGTCGACGTGCCGTTCCCCGAGCAAGGCGACTCGGTCGACCACTTCGCCTTCGGCCGCGCCGACGTCGTCAAAAGCGACGGCGACCGCCTTCACCTGAGGGTCCACAAAGACGGGCGCGTCCGTGAGATCGCGCTCGGCATGCTGCGCGTCACCCGCGTCGAGGACACGGAAGAAGGCCGACGCCGCTTCAAACTGGAACGACGAATGTGAGCGCTTGACGCTGCGTTGTCGGAAAGATTAATCCGTCTCCAGCCGTTGCGTTTCCAACCGTAGTGCGTTCGACTGGAGGTTACCCATGATGAAATCGTTCGCCATTCGCGCGGCTTCGTTTGCCATCGCGTTGACGCCCTTCGCGCTGCTCGCATGCGGCAGCGACACCCCGTCCGCGAAGGCTCCCGAGCCAGCCAAGCCCGTAGCCAGCGCCCCGCCGCCCGCCAACCGGCTTCCTCCCCAGCCGCCCGACTCGCCCACGGCGAGCGCGGTACGCATCTCCCCCGAGATCACCACTGCGTGCGGGATCAACGATCCCGATGCGTACTTCGCGTTTGATTCCGCCCACGTGCGGCCCGACGACGCGAAGGTCCTCGGCCAGTTGATCACGTGCTTCTCGACCGGCCCGCTGAAGGGCCGCACGATGAAGCTCGTGGGACACGCCGACCCGCGCGGCAGCAGCGACTACAACATGACCCTCGGCCAGTCGCGCGCCGACTCCGTCGCCGGTTACCTGACGTCGAAGGGGCTCGAGAAGGCAAAGACCGAATCGACGACCCGCGGTGCGATGGACGCCACCGGATACGACGAGCCCGGCTGGGCGCGTGACCGGCGCGTCGATATCGTGCTCGCGCAATGACGGCGCTCCAGCCTCTCGGGGCTGCCGGGGGCGACGCGGCGGGCGTGGCTGATGCGCCCGTCGTGCCCCTCGATCTCGTGGGCATGTTCGAGCATGCCGCGTGGCCGGTGAAGATCACCATCGGCCTGCTTGCCTTGTGCTCGTTTCTCGTCTGGGTCATTGCCATCCTCAAGATGCTCCAGATCGGTAGGCTCCGCTCCGCGGAGCACGACTTCGACCGCCGCGCGATGCGGGTCGCGACCGCCGTCGAACTCTTCGAGGTCGCCGGCGGCTCGCACGGCGCCGCGGCGGGAGCCCGGATCGTCGGCGATATTTATGCGCGCGGCGGGGGAGCGCCGATCGAGCGCCTCCGCGCCATCGCCGATCGGGCCATCCTCGCCGAAGGGCAGCGTGCACGCGGGCTGATGTGGCTGCTCGCGTTCATCGCGGCGGGGGCGCCGTTCATCGGCCTCTTCGGGACCGTCTACGGCATCATGGACGCGTTCATCCGCATCGGCGCCGCGAAGACGGCGAGCCTGCCCGTCGTCGCGCCGGCCATCGGAGAGGCGCTCATCACGACCGCCATCGGCCTCGCGGCCGCGATCCCGGCCGTCTTTTTCTACAACTGGATCGACAAGCGCGTGGGCGACTTCGTCTCGGAGCTCGAGGCCAGCGCCGCCGAGTGGGTCGCGATCGTCGCCGAGAACGTGAGTCCGAGGCCCGAACAGCCGACGATGCCGTATCCGTCGGGCGGGCGTTTCCCCGGCGCGGGCGCGCGCCAGCGACCCTAGACGGCGGGGCATCGATGGCCCTGTCCACCCGCAACCGCGCCGGCGCCGGAGCCTTCCGGGAGATCAACGTCACGCCGCTCGTCGACGTGATGCTCGTCCTCCTCATCGTCTTCATGGTGACCGCCCCCCTTCTCACGAGCGGCCTCCACATCGATCTTCCCGAAGTGCAGGCGTCGAACACGCCGGTGAAGGACGCGAAGCTCGTGCTCTCCATCACGAAGGACGAGCGCATCCTCTTCGGCGAGGACGACGTCACCAAGGACGTCGAGAAGGTCCTCGAGACCAACCCACGCGTCCAGAAGGAGCACGAGCTCTACATCCGCGCGGACAAGGACGCGCGCTACGGTGTCGTCGCGCGGGCGGTCGCGGCGGCGCGCTCCGCGGGGGTGACGGCGCTCAACCTGCTCGTCGAGCCGGAGGAGAACGGGCCGTGACGGCCGGAGTGCGCGGCACGTTCGACGTCCAAGAGGTCGTCATCGCCTGCGCCGTCGCCATCCTGGCGCAGCTCGGTTTTCTCGCCGCCTTCTCGCTGCCGCCGCCCAAGCTCGTGAACGCGGACATCTCGGACGAGAACGCGCAGCCGATCGCCGTCTCGATCACTCCGGTGCTCAAGCTCGGGAGCAAAGCGGCGGCGAAGCTGCCCACCCAATGGCAGCGGGCCAAGCCCGTCGCGAAGCAGGCCAAGGCCGCCGTGCCGTCGCAAGAGGCCTCGAAGACGGTCGAGGCCATTCCGAAGACGAGCGTGGCCGACGCGGCCGTCGCCCCGGTCGTCGTCGACGCATCCGCCGTCGAGCAGCCGAACCTCACCGTGCACGAGGACGCCGGAGCGGCGGCCCCGGTCGCGTCGACGCAAGGCTCCGAGCAGGGCGCCGCGAACGGCACCGAGACCGATCCCCTCAAGGCGCGCGCCGCGGACATGTACCGCGACCAGCTCGCCGCATGGTTTGGCGCCCACTTCGAGATTCGTGGCAAACTCCCGTTCGACAAGTTGAAGACACTGCACGCCACCGCGAGAGTGACCGTGACCGCCGACCGAAAAGTAGGGGGGTTCGTCATCGTGCGGCAGAGCGGCGATGCGACGTTCGACCAGGAAGTGGAGAGCACCCTCCAGCGCATCCAGTCGAGCGGCGTCGAGCTCCCCGCGCCGCCGCAAATGTACCCGGACATGCTCGGCGCCACGCGTGACGTGGGCTTCGCGTGCAACGTGCGAAGGTCCTGCGAATGAGCGCGCGCCGCGTCTTCCTCGCGATCGTCGGCGCGGCGGGCGCGTTCGCCGTTTTCTGCGCAGCGAGGGCCGGCGGGGCCGACACCGCGTCTCCGGCGCCCGCCGCGACCGTCGCCGCCGATCAGCCGAACGAAGACCTCCTCGGCACCGTGGAGGTCAACGGCTCGGCCGGCGGTCTTCCTCCGCTCCCCAAGCTGGGCATCGTGCCGATCATCACCACGGGCTCGGCCGACAGCGTCGTCAACTTCGTCGTCCGCCGCGACATGGAGCTGAGCGGGCAGTTCGACGTGCTCGACGAGAACGCTTCTCCCCAAGGCACGTTCACGCACGCTTCGCCGATCGACCTCGGCTCCTGGCGCGGCTACGGCGCCGAGTACGTCGTCCGCGTCTTCTCTCAGCCTGCTGCCAACGACTCCGCCAAGACCGAGCTCGTCGGCGACGCGTACCTCACGCCGACGCCCACCGAGGCCGCCGCAGAGAAGGCGCGTCTCGCGGCGCTCGGCGACACGGCGGCCCCTCCGCCCGATCCCAAGCCGGCCTTCCACACTATGGTCCCGACGACCACGATCGAGGTCCGCGCCGCGGCCCACCGCTTGGTCGACCGGATCCTCGGCGCGCTCACCGGCCGTCCGGGTGGCTTCGCCAGCGAGATGGCCTACGTCGAGAAGGTCGGTCGCTGGCGACGCGTCTTTGCGATCGACGCCGATGGGTTCGATCTTCGCGCGATTGGGCCCGTCGACGCGACGGCGCTCTCGCCCGCGTTCGGTCCGGGGGGCCAGCTCTTTTACGCGCTCTCGAGCGACTACGCGCCGTTTCGCCTGGTCTTCGGCCCGAACGCGACGCCCGTCCCGCTGGCCGTGCCCGGCTCCATCATGGGGCTTGCCTTCAGCGCGGACCACACCCGGATGGCACTCACCGTGATGGAAGAGGGCAAGAGCCAGCTCTGGGTCGGAGCCTCCGGCAAACTCCAGCCGACGGCCACGGCGGCGTTCGCCAATCACCCCGTGTTCGGGCCGCTCGGCAAGATTGCGTACGTCGCGGGTAGCCCGGTGCAGCGCGTATACGTCGACGGAAAGGCCATTTCGCCCCCGGGGTTCATGGCGAGCGCGCCCGTCTTCTGTGACACGCCGCAGGGCCTGCTGGTGCTCTGCACCGTCGGCGTCGGGTCGGGTGCGGATATCATCTCGATGGACACCGGCGGCGGGAGCATCCGGCGGCTCACGCAGCACGAGGGCGCGAACTCCTACGCCTCCTGCAGCCCGGACGGGCGCCTCGTCGCGTTCTTCTCGACGGGGAAGAAGAACGAAGGCGCGGGCCTTTTCATCATGCCGATCCAGCGTCCATGGCTGGCCAAGAAAATCTCCGGCGACGTCGGTGAGTCGCTCCGCTGGGAGCCGCTCGAGCGCGTGCCGTAGACCGTAGGATGTGCGTTCGGGTCGCCGGCGCGAAGGCTACGCGGGGCGGTCGACGACGAGCGCGTTCGCCCCGGCCACGAGGAGGCGCGTCCCTGGCTCCGTGTATGCGCGCTTGAGCATCGCCAGCGCCACGGGCTTGCCCGTCGCCGGCGACAGCGCGCTGCTCGTCACTTCTCCGGCTGCGGCGCCCCCCGCGTCGGTGACGGGCGCTCCTCGGTCGGGCAACGCACCGTCGAGCACCAGGGCCACGAGCTTGCGCTTCACGTGGCCCCGCATCTCGAGCATGCACACCACTTCTTGGCCGAGGTAGCAGCCCTTGTCGAAGCTCACGGCTGTTCGCTCGAGGCCCGCCTCCTGCGGATACGTCTTGGCGTCGAAGTCGCGACCGAACCGCGGCACGGCGCGCTCGATACGAAGCGCCTCCCAGCCGTCGTCGTCGCCGACGACGCCCATGGCGGCCGTGATCGAAGCCTGCAGCGCGGCGCGCGTCCCCTGGAGGTCGGTCGTCGGGATCAGCACGATGGCGCCGCCCAGGCCCGTCGCGTCGAAGACGCCGCCCCACGCGCCGGCCGCCTTCGCCGCGGCGAGAACGTCGATCGAGCGTGGTCCGTGGAGCGCCCATGCGACGGACGCGTCCGCGTGGTGTGTCAGCTCGACGTCTTCCATCACGAGGTAATGCCGGAGGTGCTCCAGCAATTCGGCGACCGCGGACGAGGGCACGACGAGCCGCACGATGGCTTCGCCGGGCTCCGAGCCGTCGAGGACGACGACCGCGTCGGAGAGCACCCGGCCGCTCCGCGCCACGACGAGGCCGTACAGGGCCTGCCCGGGGGCACGCTTGACGAGGTTGCAGGTGAGGAGCCCGTTGAGCCAAGAGATGCGGTCCGCCCCGGACACCTCGAGCGTGGCGAGGTCGGGACGGGGTACCGCGAGCACGGAGCGCCGCGCCGCCTCGATCTGCGTCTTGAGGTCCATTCGTCGTCGTTCATAAGGCCCACGAGCGGATTTTGCACCTCAGCTTTGTTGACGAGGGGGGTCCGTGCGGCCATACCCTGGGGGCAAAGTGCCGGGCATCGGCGTTGTCCTCAACCCCAAGAGCGGGCGCAACGCGCGCGATCCCGGTGCCGCGACACGCCTGGCGCATGCCCTCGGCGATCACGGCGTCGTCCGTCAAGCGCGCTCCATCGACGAGCTCTATCGCATCGCCGAAGACTTCCGGAGCGTCGACATCGACGTCCTCGCCATCAGCGGCGGCGATGGCACCAACCACGTGACGCTGACCGGCTTCCTCGATGTCTACGGTGGCGCGACGATGCCTCAAGTTGCCCTCCTTCGGGGCGGCACCATGAACACCGTCGCAAACTCGGTCGGCGTCCGCCGCGGCGGGCCCGAAGGCCTCCTCGGTCGCCTCGTGCGCGACTATGCGCGACGGGGGGCCCTCGAGCTCGAAAACGTCGAGCGCCACGTCATGCGGCTTCGCGCGCCGAGCGAAGGAAAGCCACGGTTCGGGTTTCTCTTCGGCACGGGCGTGGTGCACGGGTTTCTCGCCGAGTACTACCGCCACGGAGAGCCCTCTCCACTCGTGGCCCTGAAGACGCTCGCGCGTGGCGTCGGCAGCGCGCTGGTGCGCGGCGAGACCATCGCCCGCATGGCCAAGTCGTTTCGTGGCTCCGTCACCTTGGAGGACGGCACGGTGTGGGGCGAGCGTGACTTTCTCGCGGTCGCCGCGGGAACGATTGCCCACATCGGATTGCAATTCAAACCGTTCTACCGCCACGCCGAGCGGCCCGGTACATTCCACCTTCTCGGCATTCACGCGTCTCCGCTGTCGTTCGTGCGCGAGCTCCCGCGCATCCACGATGCGCGTGCGATGCGGCCCGGCAAGGCCTTCGAGGCGCTCGCGTCGCGCGCCATCGTCCGCAGCGCCGATGGGCGCGTCGCGTACATGATTGACGGAGATCTCCACGAAACGACCGGCGAGCTCGAGATCGCCGTGGGCCCGCGCGTCAAACTCGTCGTCCTGCGTTGAGGTATGTAGGTCCTTCTCCGTGACCCGCGCTCGTTGCCGCTCTCGTCGCGGCCCGCGTGCTTCGCCCCGGTTGCGGAGGGTCGGAGCGATTCCTACGATACCGGTCGAATGCGCGCGCGCTCGATCGCCTGTTGGGCGGCCGTGGGCTCGATGTTCGTGGGGGCCCCCGGTTACGCGGACGGCTTGTCGCCGCTGGAGGCAAACCGGCTCGACCACGGTGGGCTCGTCATGCGCACGCAAGAGCTCACGCGCGGCGACCGGCGGTACGTCGGCGGGGTGACGTACGCCGTGCTCGACGCGCGGGCTGACGACGTCGCAGCCGTCATCGACGACGTCGCGGGGTGGCACCGTATCCTGCCGCGCACGCAAGACACGCGCTTGCTCGGAATCGACGCGGGCGACGCGCTCGTCGAGGTCACGCACGGTTCTGGTCTCGTGCGCGTGAAGTACACCATCCGCATCCACCGCGATGGGCGGACGGTCCGCTTCTGGATGGATCCGTCGCGCCCGCACGATATCGAAGACGTCTGGGGCTTCATCCGCGCGGATCAAGTCGAGGGCAGCCGCCAGCTCGTCACGTTCGGCGTCCTCATCGATCTCGGCGACGGCCTCCTCCGGGACCTCTTCGAGAACCGCGTGCGCGAGCTCGCCCTCACCGTGCCGGCGCGCGTGCGCGGCGTCGTCGAACGGCGAGGGGCCGCGGCGGCGGGACCCGTGGTCTCGGCCGCCCGGGCGCGCTACTGAGGCACCGATGCCCGAGCGTGTCCTCGCGATCGCCCTCAACACCTACCGCGAGGCCGTCCGCGCCCGCATCCTACTCGGCCTGTTCGCGCTCTCGCTGGCGACCGCCGCGTACTCGCTCGTCGTCGCCGAGCTCTCCCTCCACAACGAGCTTCGCGTCGTCGCCGACCTCACCGCGGCGTCCGCGTCGCTCTACGGCGTCCTCGTCGCCGTCATCCTCGGCTCGAGCTCCCTCTACCGCGAGCTCGAACACAAGACGGTCTTCCCCATCTTGTCGCGCCCCATTCGTCGGTGGGAGTACCTCGTCGGCAAGTACTTCGGGACGGTCCTCACCGTGGCTGTGTTTCTCGCGGTGGACGCGGGAGCGGGCCTCTTGCTCCTCGCGATCGAAGCGGGCCAGTGGGGTTGGAAGGTCGGCGGCGTCGCCGGGGTCATGCTCGGAGTGCTCGGCGGGGCGCTCCTCTACGCGCGCCGGGCCCGAGTCTTCGTCGCGATCCCGTGGTCGATCGCCTTTCTCGTCGCCGCGTGGTTCGTGGCGGCGCCTGCGCCGGAGGAGCGGCAGCTCGTCGTCGCGTCGGCGGTCCTCTCCGTGTGCGAAGTGGGCATCGTCGCGGCCGTCGCGACGTTCTTCGCCTCGTTCTCGTCGCCATTTCTCACGGCGGCGTTCACCGCGATGATCTTCGTCATCGGGCGCAGCTCCGACACACTTGCTCGCCTACCGGTCAAAGTGTTCGGCGCGCAGGCCGCGGCGCTGGGTCGGATGCTTGCTCGCGTCTTTCCGAATCTCCACGTCTACGTTCCACCTCGGCCGCTCTTGCTCGGGCAGGTCGGCGGCTCGCCGGTGTGGGGCTACGTCGGCGTGGCCGCGCTCCACGCGGTCTTCTACGTCGCCGCCCTGCTCGCGGTGGGATCCATCGCGTTCAGCCGCCGCGACTTCGCCTGAGCCGTCCCTTCCGAACGGCGGTGGGGCGCCTGCGAAGGCGCTAAATTGATGGACGATGGCCACCGTACCGATGGATGTCGCCAAGGTCGCGCGGTGCCGCGAGCTCGCCGCGGCGATTGCGGGCGACGTGCAGCGCTACATCGCCGGGCATACGACGACCGGCGTCGAGCGCACGGTGCTCCGCGCGTACGGGGCCGACGGCGTCGACGGGGACGGTGTCCCGCTCGTCAACACGGTCGTCGATCGCTATCACGCGGCCGGTCTGCTCGGACACGGCATCGCGTTCTTCCTCGGGCGCGCCCTCCTCTCGGGTGCAGCGGGCGTCCAGGACGCGGCGGAACGGCTCGCCTTTGGCGCCGCGCTCGACGCGGGCGAGGCCGGGCCGACCGCCCCCGCCGCGCGCGAAGCCCTCGCGCCGCATACCGCGGCCGCGTTCGCGCGCATCGATCGCGCCCGCGCCGAGCGTGAGGCCCTGCGCGCAAAGGCGCCTCCCGGCGAGACGCCGCACAAGTACGTCATCGTTGCGACCGGCAACATCCACGACGACGCTCTTCAGGCCAAGGCCGCCGCATACGCAGGCGCCGACGTCGTCGCCGTCATTCGAGCGACCGCCCAGTCGCTCCTCGATTACGTCCCCCACGGCGCGACGACCGAGGGATACGGGGGCACCTTCGCGACGCAAGAGAACTTCCGCATCATCCGGCGTGCGCTCGACGAAGCGACGCTCGAGCACGGCCGCTACATCCAGCAGACGAACTACTCCTCGGGCTTGTGCATGGCGGAGATCGCGTGGATGGCCGCGGTCGAGCGGCTGGACATGCTGCTGAACGACGCGATGTACGGCATCCTCTTCCGAGACATCAACATGTGCCGGACGTTCGTCGACCAGTACGTCTCGCGGCGGTTCATCGCTCGCGCCGGCATCGTCATCAATACGGGCGAAGACAATTACCTGACCACCGCCGACGCCGTCGAAAAGGCGCATACCGTTCTCGCGAGTCAGTTCATCAACGAAGCGCTCTCGCTGCGCGCGGGCCTCCGCGAGGAGCAGATGGGCCTCGGCCACGCCTACGAGATCGACCCCTGGTTGCCCGACTCGTTCTTGCTCGAGCTCGCGCAGGCGCAGCTCGTCCGGCAGATCTTCAATCGCCATCCCATCAAGTGGATGCCGCCCACCAAGCACAAGACCGGCGACGTCTTCTTCGCTCACGTCCACGACGCCATGTTCGATCTCGTGGGTGTCACCACGAATCAGTCGATCGAGCTCCTCGGCATGTTCAGCGAGGCCGTGCAGAACCCGCTGTTGATGGACCGGTACCTCGCGCTCAAGGCGACGCGCTACGTGCACTCCGCGGCCCGTCACCTCGGGAGCGAAATCGAGTTCAAGGCCGACGGTATCGTCGCCCGACGCGCCGCTCACGTGCTGGACGCGGCCCTCGCGCTCCTCGAGGACGTGGCCGGCTCGACCATCTGGGAGTCGATCGCCAAGGGAGCGTTCGCCGACGTCAAACGAACGAGGACGGGCGGGAAGGGTTACTCGGGTGTGGTCGATCGTCGGCCCGAATACGTGAATCCCTTGCTCGAGGTGCTCGAAGGCGGGTGAGCGACCCCGCTCACGGTGCTATTGGTAAGGTGTGGCAAGCCCCATCCCGAGCCGCCCTTTGCGGGCTTACGGCGACCGAGAGGGCGATGGGATGGTGCAGCTCTCGTTCGTGCTCGAGCTGCCGCCGAGCCAGCGCGCGCGCGAGGCGGCGAAGCGGTTCGTCGAGCTCCACGGCATGGCGGACCCCATCGTGGCCACGATGGAACCGTGCGCGAACGGCTTCTCGTTCTTCGTCGTCTACGGGCGGTCGTCGGTCGCCGTGGATAGCGCCGCGCTGGACGTGCCCGAGGTTCGCGCCGACGCGATGTCCCGCGACGACATCGAGCAACGCATCAAGGCCGCCCTCGGTCGCAAGATCGTCGTCGTCGGCGCGTGCACCGGGAGCGACGCGCACACCGTCGGCATCGACGCGATCCTCAACTACAAGGGCTACGCGGGTGACAAGGGTCTCGAGAGCTACAAAGGCTTCGAGGTCTACAACCTCGGCGCGCAGGTCGAGAACGAACAACTCGCCGCGCGCGCCCGCGCCCTCACGGCCGACGCCGTCCTCGTGAGCCAAGTCATCACCCAGCGCAATTGCCACAAGGACAACAGCCGCGCGCTCGTGGAGCTCATCGAGCGCCAGGGCTTTCGCGATTCGCTGGTGCTCCTGCTCGGCGGTCCGCGGGTCGACCAGAAGCTCGCCCTAGAGCTCGGCTTCGACGCCGGGTTCGGCCCCGGGACCAAGCCCGGTATGGTGGCGTCCTACTTGGTCCACCGGCTCTGCGGGCCCGGGACGCCCGTTCCCTAGGGCTCGCCGGAGCCCGCGGGCTTCGTCGAGGCGAGCGCGAGGCTCGTCCGGGGCTTTAGGCCGCACGTCCGCGGGCCATCGGCAGGCGCCTGGTGCAGGCCTTGGCTTCGATCATGTCCTCGATCGCGCCGTGGCAGCTGCCGCAATCGCTGCCTGCGCAGCACGCTTCGGTCACGGCGCCGACGGTGTCGGCTCCCGCGTCGATGGCGGCGTTGACCTCTCCCTCGGTGACCACGCGGCAAACGCAAACATACATCGCCGAAACCTCGCCCTCGCCACTCAAGATAATGAATACCGTTTTCAAAGTCCAGCCGGGACTCGATGGCGCGGTGCGATACGTGGGGCTGGGCGGGGGATGAAATCTTGGAGAAACGCGTAGTTACGATCGAGATCGTTAGCATGCTCACGATCCACGGGGTCGCGCGCGGTGCGCGGATCGGCACCCCCGCCCCGTCCGTATCCGCACGTTGTGCGTCCACGGCCGGGCGCCCGATGGAGAGCGAGCTCGCCCGCGCGGGGCGCCGCGCTCAGTGCCGAATCTGCTGGGCGAGGTAGTTTTGCTCGCCGACCTGCTTCACGAGCTCGACCTGCGACTCGAGCCAATCCACATGGCTCTCCGAGTCGACGAGGATATGCGTGAGCAGGTCTTCGCTGCCGTTGTCGCCGACGTCGCGGCAAACCTTGATGCCCGCGTTGAGGCGCGGCACCGTCTGCGACTCGAACGCGAGATCGTTCTTGAGGATCTCGACGACCGTTTGCCCGATGGAGAGCTTGCCGAGTTTCTGCAGGTTGGGCAGGCCCTCGAGAAACAGGATGCGCTCGACGAGCTTGTCGGCGTGCTTCATCTCGTCGATCGACTCTTCGTAGATCTTCTTGCCGAGGTGGTCGTAGCCCCAGTTGAGGCACATCTTCGCGTGCAGGAAATACTGGCTGATGGCCGTCAGCTCACCGGTCAAGATTTCGTTGAGCAGGTCGAGGATGCGTGCGTCGGCTTTCATGGTTGGTCCGTCGGATGAACGTTTCGCGGGGCTCGTCGCGATTTTTCTCTAAGGATCGATGAAGGACTTGAGGTGCCGCGAGTGCTCGCTGGCGCGGAGCCGGTCAAGCGCCCGCGCTTCGATCTGGCGTGCCCGCTCGCGCGTGACGTCGAAGTGATCGCCGACTTGCTCGAGTGTGTGCTCGCTCTCCTCGCCGACCCCGAACCGCATCATGAGCACCTTGGCCTCGCGTGGCGTGAGCGTCTCGAGGAGGCGCAAGGTTTGGTCGGCCAGGCGCGCCTGCGCGGCGCCTTCGAGCGGGGAGACGGCCTGCTTGTCCTCGAGGAGCTCGCCCACGGTCGCTCCGTCATCGGCGCCGATGGGGGCTTCGAGGCTCACGGGTTGGCGCATGCAGCGGAGCGCTCCGTGGACCTGCTCGACCGGAATTTCGAGAGCGCGCGCGACCTCCTCCGGGGAGGGCGAGCGGCCGAACTCCTGGACGAGCTTGTAGCTCGTGCGGCGGACCTTGTTGACGAGATCGAACATGTGGATGGGCATGCGGATGGTCTGCGACTGGTCCGCGATGGCGCGCGAGATCGACTGCCGGATCCACCAGGTGGCGTAGGTGCTGAACTTGTAGCCGCGCTGGTACTCGAACTTGTCGACGGCGCGCATCAGGCCGATGTTGCCCTCCTGGATCAGGTCGAGCATGTCGAGGCCGCGGTTCGCGTAACGCTTGGCGATCGAGACGACGAGCCGGAGATTCGCGCGCACGAGCTCCGCACGCGCCGACGCGGAGAGGCGGGTGGCCTCTGCGATGGCGGCGTTGGCCGCGCGCACGCGGCTCGCCTCGAGTGGCGAGAGGCGGGGGCCGTCGTCGCCGACCTCCACGTCTTTGAGGACGCGAACGAGGGAGTCGACGGTGCGCTGGTTCAAGCGCATGGCCGTGATGGCCTCGACGATTTCGTCGTGTCCGCGGCGGGGCGTCGGTCGGGCGGCGGCGCGCTTCTTCGGCGCGGCGGTCCGGCGGTCCTTGCCCTCGGCGGTCTCGCGGCGGGCAGCGACCTTCGTCACCCGCTCGATGAGGCGCAGGACGCGGGTGCGCTCGGTCTCCTCCCATTGGACGTCTCGGTCCTCGTCTCCGCCGCCGCGCAGGATTTCTCGTGCGCGGACGTTGCCGTCCCGGAGGCGATCCCCCAGCGTCCGGATCTCACGGACGCCGACGTCGCACGCGGCGACCGCCCGGAGCACGGCGTGCTCGCCGAGCTCGATGCGCTTGGCGATGGTGATCTCGCCCTCGCGGGTCAGAAGACAGATATGGCCGATTTGGCCCAAATACGCGCGCACGGTGTCGTGCGGCGCCGATGCCTCTGTCGGCATGTCGTTAGCTCCGTCGCCCGGGCGTCGAGACGAGGGGTCTGCGGCGCGCGGCTTCCCCGACGATGAGGTGGTGCATCAAGGGCCGCGGAGACTAGCACGCGGCGGGCGTCACGGCCTCGGGAGGTCGACGGAGAGCCACACGTCGACCCCGTCCCTGCCGATGCGATGGGCGGCGCTCGCGCGCAGGACCACGCAGCCGCAGGGGTCGTGGAGCTCCACAGCGCCCAGGGCGGCGACGAGCTCCCGGGCGTCGAAGTCGACGTCGGCGCCTCCGCGAAGGGTGACGCGCGGGCCGAGGGGGACACCCGCGCTGGCGCCGCCGGTCCAGCCCGGGGCGGAGAGAAAGCCGCTCGACGGCTCGAGGGGCGCGTCGACGATGGCTCGCGCGACCACAGGGTCGACGCCGTCCCGCTCGGCGACGTGAGCGGAGAGGTGGAGGCTCCGCGCCGGCCCGACCCGGAGGCGCCCGATGAAGGCGCCGCCCCCGCCGGCCGAGGTACCATCGAAGACCCGGGCGAAATCGGCCGCGAGCCCCAGCCAGCGGCCGCCGGCGCTCGCCCGCGCTCTGACCACGGGGACCGTGCGATCGCGGTCCCCGACGACGCCCCCCGTGGCGCTGGCTTCGGCGGCGTCGGTCGATCCCCACCGGCCGAGGGCAGTGGCGAAGTCCGCGGCGGCGACCCATGCGGCGCCGTTCGGGACGGTGGCGCCCCTGGCGGCGGGAACGAGGAGCGGTCCGTTCGCGCCATCGAGGAGGGCGGCGGCCGTGAAGCCGGGCGCGACGCGGTGGATCCAGGGGTCGTCGGCGTCGACCGAAGGGTATGGGCGCTCGAAGGGCGCCGTGGCGCTCAAGCGGGCCTCGGCGGCGCCATCGAGGCCGGTGCCGCCCCCGTCGTGGGCGGCCGCGCCGGTTGCGCGAAGGGCGAAGGTCGTCGCGGTGGCCCCCGCGAGAGCGGTCACGGCGGCGCCGCCCTCGCCGCGCGCGAAAGACGTGGCCCCGAGGCCCGCGCCGTCGACGGCGCCCCCCTCGACGGTCATGTCGTAGGCGCCGACGTCGCCCAGGCTACCGTCCCGCCTCGCTTCGAGGAACGGGCCGCCCGAGCCGAAGTCGAGCAGGCTCCCGCCGCGGGCCGCGAGGACGCGGACGCCGCTCGCGAATGTCCACCCGTCGGCCTGCCATGCGGCCTCTCCGCGCGCGCGGTCGAACGGAAACGCCGCCGCGCCTACGTCCGACGTCGCACGCACCGCACGGCCCCCGCGAAGTGCCTCGAGCTCCCACGCGAGCGATTCCGGGCCTCCGCCGTCCACGATCGCCGTCGAGCCGTTGGCCGCGAGCGTCAAGCCCGCGTCCCCTCGCCACCAATCCCAGCCGGCCCGCGTCTCCGCGATCGCCGTGCGGAGCCGGACCTCGGCCGCTGCGCCACCGTCGACGTAGCCTCCCGCCCGGACGTCGAGGCCTCGTACCAAGTCCCCGTCGCGCCAGGGCACGTGGATGCCCTCGCCCAGGAAGAGGCCGTCCGCGCCGCGCCACTCGACGTCGGGCGCGAGGAGCCCGACCCGACCCGCGGACCGGAGCCACATGACGGGCGCCCACGCGACGGGCACGCCGAACACTTCGAGCACCGGGTCGCGCAGGACGAGGTCGTGGGGAGGCGCGACTGTGGCCCCCTGAAAACGGACGGCGAGCGGCGACCCGAAGCACGGACAGAAGGCCACCTTGCCATCGCCCTCGAGGGCGACGCCGATCGGCACACGCCGCAGCCGGAGCTCGTCGCTCGTCAGGTGGAACGGCGGCTCGTCGACGTGGACGTGGCCCGCCACGTCGAGGGCCTGCGCCTTGGGGTCGAGCCGCACTTGGTCGGCCCCGAACGCGACCGGGAGGCCCGCGCCGTCGGCGGGTGGATCGGCAAGCGCGCGGCCGGCGGTCGCGAGAGCGATCGACGCGGCGAGACAAGCGAGAGACGGGCGAACGCGCGCCAGCCGTCTGGGCGGCTCACGCCCGGGCACGCGCCCCCTGGCGTCTTACGGAGCGTCGACCGACGCGCTCGCCTGGGCCGGCGCCGCCGCGCGCTTTTTCGCGTTCGGTGTCCTCGGAGGGGCCACCGCGAGGTAGTCGCCCTTGGGGAACGCGACGCGGAGCACCGAGCTCCCGTCTTTGCCGGTGTCCCCGCCACCCATCGACACGGCCGGCGTCACGTTCGCCCGAAGGTCGACGACGAACCACACGTCCCGCCCGTGCGGCACCAGGCGCGCGGTCGCCACGGGCGTGTTGAAGAGCGCGGTGATGAGCGGGTTCAGGTTGTTTCTCCGGTCGACCCGCACATCCTTCAAGACGACGGTGACCTGGGACGGGCTGCTCTTGGTGTCGAACGTGGCCGGCTTGGTCAGGGCGACGAAGAGCTGGGTCGAGCCGTCTGGGAGCGTCTCGAAGCCAGGCATCATGGCGCCGGTGCCGGGCAAGGGGCCCGTCGTCGTGCGCGCGCGCGGTCGGTCGGGTCGCTGGGCGGACGTGGCGCCGTAGGAGAAGCCCGTCGCCGGGTACGAGGGCTTCGGCGCGGCGGAGCTCGAGGGTGCCGCGTCGGCGTCGGCCGCGGCGGTCGAGGGGGCCGGCGCTGCGGACGTCGAGTCGGCGGGGGCCGGCCCGGGCGCACTCGACGACTGGGCGGATGCCTGCACCGGCGCGAGCGCGAGGGCACCCGAGAGCGCCAGCCTGCGGACGAGAAGACGCATAGTGCAAGTAGAGCACGATGGACCCGGCTCGAACAAACGGCCTGAAGGGCCGGCGCGAGGCTAACCAAGCTTGCGGCATGACTCCACAATTCAGGTCGCCCGCGGAAGCCTTCAAACACCCCGCGCGTCAGTGGATGTGGGCATTGACGCGGGATTCGCGGGCCGTCTCGTCGTTCACGTGCGTGTACACGTGGCCGCGGGCATCGTCGAAGATCGAGTCGAGGTTGGCGGTGATGTCGAAGAAGAAGCGCGCGCTCGGGCTCCACCAGATGTTCTCGGAGCCGAATACCGAGCGGCCCTGACCGTCGGGCGCGACGGCGTTCGCGAGGTCGTAGTAGCCGAGGCTCAGGGTGATTTCGTCGACGAGGTCGTAGCTGACTTCGGCGGTCCACCACGTGAACTCGGTGAACTGGTTGTCGTTGATTGCCGGGGACACGGCGACCGCGCCGCCCGAAATCGGGATGTTCGCGCCGGAGGTCGGTGCATAGTGCCACTGGGCGAGGACGACGAAGGTGGAGCCCAGGTAAAGGCGCGGCGTGATGTTGAGTTGTGCGGAGATGGATGCGTCGATCTCGTGCTCGGGCAAGGTTTGCCCGCTGATCGCGTCGCTCACGAAGGACTGATCCTCCACGTTCTGCCGGACATAACCGAAGTTGCCGTAGTCGTTCGGCGTGGTCGCCGCCGAGAAGTCGTGGAGGTAGACGACGCCGGCGCGCGCGAACACCAGATTGAGCCAGGGCGCGTCCATGCCGTGGATCATGAACCGGTGCTCGAGCACGGCTCTCGGCCCGAGCGTGACGTACGTCCCGTTTCCCTGGCTGATCTTCGAGGTCGGCCAGATGGCGCGGACCCCGATCTCGACCCGCGTCAGCGGCCAGAGGCTGTCGAGCTTCGTTTCGTAGACGCCGTCCGTCCAGACGTCGCCGAAGACGTCCTCCTGCGCGTACGTCGTCTGCTCCGCGTTCGTGAGCTCCTTCGTGTAGTCGAAGCGGCCGCGCACGCTCCAATGTTCGTCGAAGTGGTAACGCGGTCGGAAGCTGAGCCAAAGCTCGTAAAGGGGGACGTACGACTGCGGGGTGTCGCCGATGCTTGCGCTCTGCGTCGTCATGCTCTGGTCGAGCGTGAGGACGGACTCGCGCAGCGGGTTGGTGCTGTCTTCGCGCGGTCTTCGCCGGTTCGGGGGCACACTCGGAGACGACATGGGCAGGGGTGGAGACACGTTGGCTTGGGCCGGGGTCTCCGGCTGGGCCGGCTCCGCGGGAATCTCCGGGGCGGGGGCAGGCTCAGGTTCCGCTGCCGCGGGCGGCTCCGCGGCGGGTGGGTTGGGCCCGGAAGGGGCCTCCGACCAGGTCGCGGGCGGGGGAGTGCGAAGCGGAGCGGGATCGGGCGTCGGGCTTTCGGGCGCCGGGACCAGCGCTTCCGGCGTGGGCGGTGCGGCGGGCTCCGGGTGCGGCGATTCGCCCTGGGCGAAGGCGGCCGGCGCCCCGACGAAGAGCGTGGCCGCCAGGAGCGAGCCTGTCCAGACGATCGCTTTCGGCGCCACGGCCGCCGGATCCTACCAGAGCTGGGGCCGCTGCAGGGCTTGCCGCCGGGGGTAGTCCATGACACGGCACGGGCCGTCTGGTAGTCCCACGGCAACCCCCATGGATCAGCAGCTGCCGGCCACCGAAATCACTGCCCTCCTCGGGCGCGGGACGCAATTCGAGGGCAGGCTCCACTTCGAGGGCCGTGTCCGCATCGACGGCGTCTTCAAAGGCGAGATCCGGAGCGAGGACACTCTCGTCATCGGGGAGGGCGCCGAGATCCACGCGGAGATCGACGTGGCGACGGTCATCGTGCGCGGCGGCGTCGTGCATGGAAACATCCGCGCGACGACGGCCATCGAGCTTTATGCGCCCGGCAAGATGATCGGCAACCTCCACGCGCCGTCGCTCTTCATCGACCGCGGCGTCGAGTTCCAGGGAAGCTGCAGGATGGATCCTGTCGATGGGAAGGCCGCCGTGAAGCCGGCCGCCGCGGGCCCGAGCGCCACGCGTGCGTGAGGCTTGGTCGTTCGCGCTCCTCGCGCTGATCTGCATCGCCGTCGCGCGGGGACCGCTCGCCTGCGCGGGGCCGCCCCCGGCCGGGGATGCGCGGGGCGCGTCGGAGGCCGCCTCCGCGCGGGAGGACGCGTCGCTCGCGGCTCTGGCGGCGCGCGGCTCGTTTGTCGCGCCGGGGATGCGTGAGTCGAGCCGGCTCCGGTCGACCGCCGAGAAGGTCGTCGTCGCGCGCGCGAGAGACCGCGACGCGTGCGTGCGGGTGGCCTTCGAGGCGAGCGCGCCGGTGTTGGCCAAGCTCGTGGACAGGGGGGGAAACGTGCTGGCCTCGCTCGACGCGCCGGCGACCGGCGGAATCCTCGGCGCGCGGGGCCCCGTCTGCGTGCGCAGAGGCGACTCCGTGAGCGCGGTCGCCGCAGGCAGCGACGGCGGCGCGGGCAGCGTGAGGTGGGTGGCGTGGCAGTCGCCCTGACCTGACGCTCAGCGGAGGCGAAACGAGACGGTCCACCGCATGCGCACGGCCACGCGGCGGCCATCGCGTGTGGCCGGAGCAAAGCGAGCGAGGCGCGCGGCGTGGAGGGCGGATTCGTCGAACCCGAAGCCGGCGGCCCGGAGGACATGGGCGTCCGCCACGTCGCCCGCCGACGTGACGACGAGCGAGAGCACGACGTCGGCCTCGATCTCCGACGCCCGGGCGCCCGACGGGTACTGTGGAGACATCGTGCTCGCGAGGCGGGCGGGTGAGGACACGCGGTCCTCCGAGAGGGGAGCCGCGTCGCCTCCGGGGGCGAACGATGGACCGGGCGCGGGGGCGCCGATCGTCGAACCGCTCTCGAGGCGGAGGGTGAAGCGCGCGGGGGCCGTCGCGAGAGGGGCCGTGGTGGCGACCGGGACGTCGCTCGGGGCCGCTTGGTCTTCGGCGGTCTCGCCGGCGCTCGCGGCGCCCACTGCGGTCACGGGAGGCGGCCGCGGGGCCGCCGGCGGCGTCGCGTGGGACGGTGGCACGACAGGCGCTGCGGGAGCGGCGGCGGCGACCGCCGGGTCCTCGTCGTTCTCGGGCTCGGGCGCGGCCGCGACGTCGATCGAGAGCTCCGTCGCCACGGGCGGATCCACGCCCGAAGGCGCTCCGGCGCTCCCCGCGGCAAGGAATGCCGTCGTATGAACGCACACAGAGACGAGCCAGATCGTGGCACGGCCGGCGGGCGACATGGAGAGCACGGCGCCACACTAGCGCATCGCCGCCGCAAGCGGGGAGGGAGTGATTGACACGATCGTCTCGTAACGTGTTACTGCGCTGCCCGGGCCCCTTCGTCGCCAACGCGGCAAGGACCCATCGACATGCGAACCCGCCGCGTCGCCCTGCCTACCCTCCTCGCCCTCGGCTGGGCTCTTTCGGTCGCGTCGCCCGCGAGCGCTCGAGACCCGACCGGCCACGACGTCCCGGCTGCCACCAATCCAGGCCCATCGAGTGACGCGGCGACGCCCGAGATCGCGGCCCCGGTCCTGCGCGCGCGCACCGAGGCCGTGTACCCGCCCGACGCTCTCCGCGATCGCGTCGAGGCGACCGTGTCGTTGGAGCTCGACGTCGACGCCTCCGGGCGCGTGACGGACGTCCGTGTCCTGTCGCCCGCGGGCCACGGCTTCGACGAGGCGGCGACGGCGGCGGCGAAGGAGTTCACCTTTTCACCCGCGATGCAGAGCGGGAAGGCCGTGCGCTCGGTCGTCCAGCTCGCATACGAGTTTCACTTGCCTCCACTTCCGACCTCGCCGCTGCCTCCCCAGAGCCCCCCCGCGCCGCCGCCCGCGGCCGCGAACCCGGCGGCCGCCGCGGCACCGGGCGCGGCCTCCCAGACCGGCGCCGACCAATCGACCCTCGTCCTCGCGCGGCGGCCGATGAGCGCGGCGTCGTCCTTCGCCGTCCAGGCGCGCGACTTCGAGCTGAGGCCCATCGGCAGCGTGCAAGACATCTTGCGTGTCACGCCCGGGCTCGTGATGGTGCAGCACTCGGGCGGCGGGAAGGCCAACCAGTATTTTCTTCGCGGCTTCGACGCGGACCACGGGACGGACATCGCGCTCTCCGTCGACGGCGTCCCCATCAACATGCCCAGCCACGCCCATGGCCAGGGCTACGCCGACACGAACTTCATCATCCCCGAAGCCGTCGAGCGGCTGGAAATCACCAAGGGCCCGTACTTCGCGAATCAAGGCGACTTCGCCACGGCCGGCGCGGTGAACCTCGTCACCCGCGACGACTTCGACCACAGCTCCGTCGGCTTCGGGATCTCCGGATCGCCCGGCCACGGCGCGCTCGGCTACCGCGGCTTGCTCATCGCGAGCCCCAAGTGGGACGTGGCCACCGCCACCTTCGCCGCCGAAGTCGGGCGGCAGAACGGTCCGTTCGACAACCCGGAGAACTGGGACAAGTACAAGCTCTTCAACAAGCTCACCTTCAAGCTGACGCCGACGTCGACGCTCTCGATCACGGAGATGAGCTACGGCGGCAATTGGCACGGGTCGGGGCAGATCCCGTCGCGCGCCGTCGACGAAGGCATCATCAGCCGCTTCGGGTCCATCGATCCGAACGAGGGCGGCGACACGATGCGCCACCAAGTCTACGTGCAGTACCACCTGCGTCCGAGCGAGGACAGCGAGGTCCGCGCGCTCGGGTACATCGGCACGTATACCTTCAACCTCTTTTCGAACTTCACCCTCTACCTCGACGACCCCGAGAACGGCGACGAGATCGAGCAGCAGGATCGGCGCACGTTCTACGGCGCCAAGGTGAGCTACCGCACGGTCCACGAGATCGCCGGCGTGCGCTTCGACACCACGATCGGCAGCGACGTCCGCGCCGACGACATCCACGAGATGCTCTGGCACACCCTCAACCGGGTAGAGCTCGACGCGATCCGCGACGACGGCACCCGCGAGACGCTCATCGGCGTCTACGCGAGCGAAGAGATCACGCCCGTGCCCTGGGCCCGCGTGGTGGTGGGCCTCCGCGCCGACGAGCTCGCGTTCTCCGTCGACAACGAGCTTCAGGGCAGCGCCGACCCGCGGAACCCGCACAGCGGCGCCGACGGCGCCCACCAGCTGAGCCCCAAGGCGAGCGCCATCGTGACGGCGTTGCGCAAGAAGGACGCGGAGCTCGAGGTCTACGTGAACTGGGGCAACGGCTATCACTCGAACGACGTACGCGGCGTCTTCACGACGCCGTCGGTCACGCCGCTGACGCGCGCCATCGGCGAAGAGATCGGCGCGCGCGCTCGTCTCGCCGACAAGGTCGACTTCGCCGCCACCGGTTGGCTCCTCGACCTCGACAACGAGACCACGTGGGACGGCGACGACGGGACGACCGTGGTGGGGCCGGCGACGCGCCGCTACGGCCTCGAGCTCGAGGGGCGCTACGAAATCACGCCGTGGCTCGCGGCCGACGGCTCGGTCACGTTCACGCACTCACAGTTCAGCACCGACCGCGAGAACGGCGGCGGCCTGGCGCTCGCGCCGAAGCAGACGTGGTCGGGGGGACTCTCGGCGCGTCACGAGGTCGGCCCAGGCACGGCGCGGGCGGGGCTTCGCTTCTACGGAATCGGTGATCGCCCCGCGTCCGACGACGGCGTCATCGTGGCGCCGGGCTTCACGCAGGTGGACCTTCACGCGGGGTATCGAATGCGCCGCTGGGACCTCGCGCTCGACATCGAGAATTTGCTCGACGGCAACTACCGCTCCGCACAGTTCGACACGGTGAGCCGCCTGCGCACCGATCCGGCCATCGGGACTCCGCTGAGCCAGGTGCCGGCCAACCTGTGCGGCGCCAACGGGCGGCTCGTCGTCGCGGCGACCGGCGGCTTCGGCGGATGCGAGGGTGTGGACTTCACGCCGGCGTATCCATTCACCGCACGGCTCATGGCGACCGTTTACCTGGATTGAACAGCGCGATGTGGACGGGATTCTCTCCTCGCGGGCCTTCGATCCCATGGCTGCGCGCGCTCCTCGCCGCGGCTTTCATCGTGTTGCCCGGTTGCGCTACGGAAGACCCGACGATGGTCGTCGTCGACGACGACTTTCCACCCGCCGGGACGGCAGCCTCCCCGACCGCGGGAACGTCCGTCTTCAAAGTCTGGTGGGTGACTTCGCTCCTGCCCGACCCGGTCGCTCCGGGCGGAGAAGGCCAAACGGAGCGCGCCGTCCCCGCGTCCAACTTCGCATACGCCGTACTCGCGCCGGGCTGGGCCCCGTCGTCCGCGACGCCGCCGACCGCGCTCTTGCCTGCGAAGTCGACCGCCCCTCTTACCGCCGGGCGCGGCGAGACGCTCCACGTCCACGTTTCGGATACGACGTTCACCGGCGACTGCGCGGCCGGCTCGGCGCTCACCCAAGACGACGCCGATTTCATCACGCAGAGGATCTTTCCCGGAGAGTTCGCGGGCGTGGCCTACGAGGCGGCCACCTGCACCCGGGCCGCCTCGACCGTCGATGCGGGCGACGAGTCCGCGGGCGACGCGGGCGGCGATTGATCGGTGGTACATTTCCGAGCGCCGATGCGAGACGCACCCGCTTTTGCCGTGGTGGCCACGGCGATCGCCGTCGTGCTGTGCATCCCGGCGGTCTACGCCGCCCTGCGGGCGTACGACGTCCTGTTCCGCGACGAGCCCGACCCCGCAACGGTCATCTGGTCGTGGTCGGGTCACGTCGCGATGTTCTGGAGGCTCGCGATCGGCGGGTACATGGCGGCGACGATTGCGCCGGCGGCGTACTGGGCGGCGCGGCGACACCCGGCCTTTGCCGCGAAGGCGCTCGGCGTCCTCCTCTTCGTCGCTTCGTCGCTGCTCGTCGTGCAGGGCGTCTTGCTCCCGTGATCCAGCTCCTGCGCGTCCTCGAGCGGATCCACGGCCACCTCGGCTGGCTGGCCGTCGCCGCGCTCCTTCACCCGGCCGTCTTGCTCCGCCGGCCGAGGCGTCGCGCGCGCCTCGCGGTGTCGCTCGCGACAGGGCTCGTCGTGGGGACCGCGATCCTCGGCGGGTACTTGTATCCGGAGTACCGGTCGAGGCTGAAGCAATCGATCTTCATCGACACGCCCGCCCTCGGTTGGATGTTCGAGCGCAAGGAGCACCTCGCCGTGGGCGCGGTAGCGTTCGCCCTCGCCGGTTGCATCGCTCATCTCTCGCTGCCGTGGATGGACGAGACGACCGCGGACACGATGGCGCGGCTCGCCCACCGGAGCTTCGTGGTCGCCTTCGTGCTGGCCGCGGCGGTCGCGTGCATCGGCGTCGCGGTCGCCTCGTTCCGCTCCTTCTGAAGAGATCCGGACTAACGACCGATGGCGCTCTTCGGCGGCCGCGAGACGTGGGCGCTGCGGTCGTCGAAGAACCGCCACGGCCGATCCGCCCATTCTCCCGAGTACGCGACCCCCACGCGGGCGCTCACGGCGATGCGCGGCCGGCTTCGTCGTGGGCACAGGTAGAGAGGCGGCTCCGTCAGATCGTGGCCGTGGAGCGGCCGCGCGATGTCCATCCCCCGGCACAGCCGTCCGGGCCCGTCGAGGCGAACGCCCCCGGCATCGAAGCCCCAGACGGGCTCGCCCGCGCGCACGAGCACCGCATGTCCGTTCCCCTCGCCGAGGCACGTCACGTTGAAGCAAAAGTGCATGCCGTAGATGAAGTACACGTACGCGTGCCCCTCTTCCCCGAGGAGCACGCGCGTCCGCTTCGTGAGCCCCGCGCGCGCGTGGCACGCGAGGTCCTTCGGCCCCCGATACGCCTCGGTCTCCACGATGCGCGCGACGCGCGGCGCGGTCTCGCCCGGCACCTCGTGTACGAGAAAACACCCGATGAGGTTTCGTGCAGCTGTGAGCGCGTCGCGCGCGTACCATGATCGGGGGAGGCGGGACGCCCGGAGGCGCGCAGGGGAGAAATCGACGGGATCGACGCTGCGCATGCGGGGGCTAGCGGGGGGAAAGGCAACCGGTTCGGCCCTGGAAGGGTGCGAGAGCCGGCGCTACATCTATCGGCCGCCGAAGGGTGGCAGAGCGAAGAACCGACATGTTCGACGAGTTTGGCATCAACGCTGGGTACGTAGAAGACCTCCACACGCAGTGGCTCCATAGCCCGCAATCGGTGGAGGAGAGCTGGCGGCAGTTCTTCGAGGGAGCCGGCGCGCCGTCGCTTCCGACCGCGCCGCCCACGCCCGTCAAGCCGGCCGTCCACGGGAATGGGAACGGATGGGCGGCGCCCGCGAACGGCAACGGCCACGCCGTCCTCCACCGCGAGGCCGAGACCGTCCGCGAGACCGTCTTCGCGGCGACCGAGCTCCAGAGCCGGGTCGCCCAGCTCGTCAACGCGTACCGCGTCCGAGGCCACCTCTTCGCGGACGTCGATCCGCTCGACAACGCGCCCGACGCGCACCCCGAGCTCGAGCTCGCGAACTTCGGCCTCACCGAGGCCGACCTCGACAAGACCTTTAGCACCGCAGGGATGAGCGGCCTGCCCGAGCGGGCCACGCTCCGCCAGATCATCGACCACCTGGGCGAGACCTACTGCTCGTCGATCGGCGTCGAGTTCCTCCACATCGAGGAGCCCGAGCCGCGGCTCTGGCTCCAGGAGCGCATGGAGTCGACGCGCAACCACGCGTTGCTCGATCACACCGAGCTCCTCCGGATCCTGACGAAGCTCACCGAAGCGGAGATCTTCGAGCAGTTCATCCACAAGAACTACGTGGGCGCCAGGCGCTTCTCCCTCGAGGGCGCCGAGAGCATGATCCCGATGCTCGATCTCCTCATCGAATCGGCCGGGCAGTTCGGCATCGAGGAGCTCGTCATCGGAATGGCGCACCGAGGGCGCCTCAACGTGCTCGCCAACGTCCTCGGCAAGAACGTTCGCGAGATCTTCGCCGCCTTCGACGACAAGCGTCCCGAGCGCTTCCTCGGCGCGGGCGACGTGAAGTACCACCTCGGCTACTCGAGCGACGTCGTCACCCAGGGCGGCCGGCACGTCCACCTCTCCCTGGCTTTCAACCCGAGCCACCTCGAGTTCGTGGACCCCGTCGTCGAAGGCCGGGTGCGCGCCAAGATCGACCGGCGCAAGCGCAAGAGCACGATGCCGCTCCTCATCCACGGGGACGCGTCGTTCATGGGCCAAGGTGTCGTCCCGGAGACGCTCAACCTCTCGCGGCTCGAGGGGTACACGACGGGCGGCACGATCCACCTCGTCGTGAACAACCAAATCGGCTTCACGACGCTCCCGGAAGACTCGCGTTCGACGCGCTACTGCACCGACGTCGCGCGGATGCTCCGCATCCCGGTCTTCCACGTGAACGGCGAGGACCCCGAGGCGGTCATTCAAGTGACCCGCCTCGCCATCGAGTTCCGCCAGCGCTTCAAGCAAGACGTGGCGATCGACCTCTACTGCTACCGCAAGTATGGCCACAACGAAGGCGACGAGCCGCGCTACACGCAGCCGGTGATGTACGCCCTCATCGACAAGAAGCCGACCGTCCGCGACGTCTACGTCGCGCGGCTCGTCGAGGCGGGGCAGATCACGCGCGAGGAGGCCGACGCCATCGCGCAAGAGCGCCGGGCGACGCTCGAGCGCGCGCTCGAAGAGGCGCGGCAAGGCGACTTCCACCAAATGCCCGAGGCGATGGGGGGGGTCTGGGAGAACTACAAGGGCGGCCCCGACGCGGGCGTGCCGGAGGTGCCGACGGCGTTCCCCGAGAACGTGCTCCTCGAGACGCTCGAGAAGCTCACCACGATGCCGCCGGGGTTCCACCCGAACCATAAGGCGCTCAAGATCGTCGAGCAGCGTCGCGAGCGCGCCGCGGCGGGGCAGCCGCTCGACTGGGGGACTGCCGAGCACCTGGCGTTCGCCTCCATCCTGCTCGAGGGCCACGGCATCCGCATCAGCGGGCAGGACGCGCGCCGCGGGACGTTCTCTCACCGCCACGCGGTGCTCTTCGACACGGAGACCGGCGAGCCCTATACGCCGCTCGCTCACCTCGGCGCCGTCGGCGGTTCGCCGTCGAGCGGCGGCGTCCAGGCGCAGGTGGGCCGATTCGAGATTTACGACTCGCCGCTCAGCGAGGCGGGGGTCGTCGGCTTCGAGTACGGCTACTCCCTCGACCGCCCCGACAAGCTCGTCGTCTGGGAGGCTCAGTTCGGCGACTTCGCGAACGCGGCGCAGGTCATCATCGACCAGTTCATCGTCTCGGCGGAAGACAAGTGGGGCCGCCTCTCCGGGCTCGTGCTGCTCTTGCCGCACGGCTTCGAAGGGCAAGGGCCGGAGCACTCGAGCGCGCGCATCGAGCGGTTCTTGCAGCTCGCCGCCGAGGACAACATCCAGGTCTGCAACCTCACGACGCCGGCCCAGTTCTTCCACGTGCTGCGCCGCCAGGTGAAGCGGCCGTGGCGCAAGCCGCTGGTCGTCTTCACGCCCAAGTCGCTGCTCCGGCACGTCGAGGCCGTGAGCATGCTCGACGAGCTCGCGACGGGCTCCTTCCAGCGTGTCCTGCCCGACGTCGTCGTGGATCCGGCCAAGGTGAGGCGCATCCTCCTTTGCAGTGGAAAGGTCTTCTACGACCTTGCCGCCGAGCGCCGGAAGCGCAAGCGCGACGACGTGGCCATCGTTCGCGTCGAGCAGCTCTATCCGCTGAGCGACGCTCTGCCCGCAGCGCTCTCGCGCTACCAGCCGGGCACGCCCGTCGTCTGGGTCCAGGAAGAGCCGCGCAACATGGGCGCCTGGTACTTCATCAACGCCCGCAAGGAGGAGCTCTTCTCCGACCGGCACCCGCTCTCGCACGTCTCGCGCGCGGAGAGCGCGAGCCCCGCGACGGGGAGCACGGGAGCGCATGCGCTCGAGCAAGCGATGCTGCTCGAGCAAGCCTTCGGCGTCTGACCGGGGCGCCATCGTCCGGTCGCATGCAGGAGCTCGTCGAGCTTTCGCGCACTTGGGGTTTCGCGTTCCTCGGAGCGCTCCTCATCACCGTCGCCTTCCTCGTCAACAAGCTCGCGCCGCAGAAGCGCCGCCGCCTGCGGCATGCGCTCTTCATGTACGTCGTCTTCGTGATGGCGGCGGCCGCCTGGCACCTCGTGCGCCTCGTCCACGCGCCGGGGGTCGCCGCGTGGAACGAACACTTCGGGCTCCTCTGCGATCTCCTCGGCGCGTTCACGCTCGTCAACATCGCGGCGCTCGCGGTCTTCGACGTCGCGCTGCCCGCGATGGGCGTGTCGTTCGTGGCCATCACGGGTGACCTGGTCGTTTTCGGCGCCTACGTGTTCGCCGCGTTCGGCGTCCTCAAGGCGGCGGGGGTCTCGCCGTCGTCGGTCGTGACGACGTCGGCGGTGGCGAGCGGCGTGCTCGCGCTCGGCCTGCAGACGACGCTCGGCAACGTCATCGGCGGGGTCGCGCTCCAGATCGACGGGAGCATCGACGTCGGCGATTGGCTCCAGCTCCCCGACGGGCAGCAGGGCAGGGTGGTCGCCATCCGCTGGCGGCACACCGTGGTCGAGACGCGCAACTGGGACACGATCGTCGTGCCCAACGCGAACCTCCTCGCGCAGAACATCGTCATCCTCGGCAAGCGCGCCGGCAAGCCGGTGCAGCACCGTATGTGGGTCTACTTCAACGTGGACTTCCGCCACGCGCCGTCGCGGGTCATCGACGTGGTCCGCGACGCGCTCTGCGCCGCGCCCATCGACGGCGTCGCCGCGGACCCGCTCCCGAGCGTGATTTGCTACGACCTCGCGAAGGACGGGCGGGACAGCTTCGGCTACTACGCCGTCCGCTACTTTCTGACGGACCTCGCCAACGACGACCCCACGAGCTCCAGCGTGCGCCTGCGCATCTACACGGCGCTCAAGCGCGCGGGGATCCCGCTGGCGCGGCCCGCGCGCACGCTGTTCGTCACGCAGGAGGAGGACTTTGCGACGCAGGAGGCCCGGCGGAAAGACCGGGAGGTACGGTCCATCGAGCGGGTCGATCTATTCCACGCGCTCACGACGGAGGAGCGCGCGTTCGTCGCGGACCACCTGATGTACGCGCCGTTCACGGCCGGGGAGACCGTCACGAAGCAGGGCGCGGTCGCGCACTTCCTCTACGTGCTCGCGGCCGGCAAGGTCGAGATCCGCAGACACCCCGACCACGGGGGCGAGGCGAAGAAGGTGGCGACGATCGAGGCGCCGAACTTCTTCGGCGAGATGGGCCTGATGACCGGGGAGCCGCGCACGGCCGACGTCGTCGCGCTGACGGACATCGACTGCTACCGGCTCGACAAGACGGGCCTGCAGCACATCCTCGAGGAGCGCCCCGAGGTTGCCGCCGAGTTCTCGCGCACCCTCGCGCTCCGCCGCGTGGACCTCGCAACCGCGCTGGACGGCCTCGACGCCGACGCGAAGCGAGCACGCGTCGCCACCGAGGAGACGCGAATCCTCGACCGCATCCAGGAGTTCTTCGGGCTCGCGCGGACGACGAAGGCCTAGGGGTCGCCCGATCGTCACGTCTCGCGCGCTCGGGCCGATGCGCACGCCCGGCTTACGAGAGGGCGAACGGGGACGCTCAGGCGCTGAAGCTCGAGCCGCAGCCGCAAGACCCCTTGGAGTTGGGGTTGTTGAACTTGAAGCCGGCGCCGTGGAGGCCCTCGACGTAGTCGATTTCGACCCCCTCGAGGTACTGGTAGCTCATCGGGTCGACGAAGAGCTTCACCCCGTTCGACTCGAACTCCTCGTCCATCTCTCCGAGCTTGTCCTCGAAGTAGAGGTCGTAGCTGAATCCGGCGCAGCCGCCGCCGACGACCCGGAGCCGCAGGCCTTGCCCGAGGAGGCTCTCGGCTTCGGCGATCTCCTTCACCTTGATGGCAGCTTTCTCGGTAATCGTGATCATGGGGCTCTCGTCCTTGGCGGTTTCAGAAAGGACTATACGCGTAGCTCCTCCTCTTCGCCATGGCTCGCGGCGCGGCTCCGCCCATCGAGCTCGTGGAACGGCTCGTGGAGCGCCCGAGCGGCGCTAGCGGCTCTGGATCGCCGGAGTCCGCTCGACGATGGCGAGGACGGCGCCCGCGTGGCAGACCGCGACCATCGCTCCGGGCTCGAGCGAGGCGAGGGCCACGACGGCTGGAGCGTCGCGGGCAGCGGTCCCGAGGGGCGGCTCGCAGGCGTCGCTGAGCGGCTCGACCGTTTCGTGGTGGACGACGCCGATGGCTCCGTCGGCGGTGGCGAACGCCATGGTACCGGCGGCGTCGACCAGCGGGGGCGTATGGAGCGGATGGATGGGCGCCGCGCCGCCGTCGGCGGACGGAGCCGGCGGGTGCAGGGCGAGGAGCGTCCTCGATAATTCCTTGCCGTCGACGCCGAGGGTGAGGGCGAGCTCGCTCGTCGGCGTGAGGAGGCCGACGTAGATCGTGGAGCCCAGGACAGCGGGGGGTCCGAGCCACTGGCCCACCGGCGCCACCGCCAGCGTCTTCGCGTCTCCGCGCGCGAGGTCGACCGCGGCGACGTGGAGCTGCTCCGCCGTGACGCCGATCAGCGTGGTCGGGTCGGCGAGCGCCGCCGCGCCGTCGACCGGGGAACCGAACGAGGCCACCCGCGTCGGTTCCTCGAGCCCGAGGCCCCAGGACCACACGGTGCCGCTCAGCGCGACGAGGAGGACCTGACCGCCCGCCGCGACGAGCGGCAGGACCGTCGGCTCGGGAAGAGGCG
The DNA here is from genome assembly GCA_036500865.1 of Polyangiaceae bacterium. GTDB lineage: Bacteria > Myxococcota_A > Polyangia > Polyangiales > Polyangiaceae > Palsa-1150. The sequence goes on along the minus strand of DASYBG010000018.1, from coordinate 126,781 downwards.
CCCGCGCGCGCTCGGTCCCCTCCGCGTCGAGCAGAGCGATCTCCTGGAGGGTCGCCACGACCACGCCCCCGTCGTCGAGCGGCAATGGAGCCGGCCGGGCCGCGTCCGAGCGTCCGAAGCGGCGCCGCCACGCGACCGCGCCGCGGCGGACCGCGACGGCCTCCCCGGCCGCGTCGACGAAGACGACCGTCCCGTCCGAGAGGAGGGCCGCGGGACCCGGCTGCCCCGCTCCCGTCGCGACGTGCCACCGCTCGGTTCCGTCCCGCGCGATCGCGATCACCTCGCCGCGCTTGCCCACCACGATGGTGGTGCCGTGCTCGTCGACGAGGGGGGCGCGCTCGACGAGGGTGCCGAGCGGAATGCGCCACTCGCTCTTCAAGGGGGACGCGGGCAGGCGTACCGTCGTGCGCCCCGAGCGCGCGCCGTCGACGCGATCGGCCCTCGCGCCTCCGGAGGGAGCGCCCACGACGAAGGTCCGCGGGCGCTCGACGATCAGCGATTGACCCCGCACCGCGCGGGCCGCCGACGCCGCGCCCAACGCCGCGAGCGCCGCCGCGGCGAGCCGCCGCTTCGTCATCGCGCCGACCGGACCACGAACTCGGCTTCGATCTCGGGCACCGTCTGGCCGGCCGGCGTCCGGAACGGACGGGCCACGACCCCGTAAGCCGCGAGCGACTCGCCGTGCGAGAGCGCAAGGTCGCGCCCGACGATGACCCGCGCGAGGCACGGCCCCTTCGCGCACCCGCGGTGGTCGTCGACGAGCACCAGCGTGCGGTGGCCCGAGCCGCGGGCCTCGACGACGTCCCCTTCGACGACGATCGCCTCGCCGGTCTTCGAGGCGGAGAGGTTCTGGAGGGCGGCGTCGTAGCCGACGGGCTGCCGCGCTTCGAAGGCTTTGGCCGACTCCGCGAGGCTGGCGACGCGCGTGACCTTGACGTGCACGGTGCGCGACGCGAGCGTCGGCGTCCCGGCGCGGACTTCGATCGTGCGGGACCCGAGCGAAGGGATCGCGACGGTCGCCTCGAAGGCGCCGTCGGGGGCGGGCACGGTGGCGACGCCGTCGACCGTCACGCGGGCGCCTTTGGCGGCGCGGCCCGCGACGAGCAGCGTGGCGTCCTCGATCACGCTGGCCGCGCCCGGCGCGTCGACGCGCAGGGGAGCGACGGCGATGCGCGCGCTGACGGTGCCCTTCTCGGAGGGCCGGCCCTTGGGGGTCACCAGGTAAGGGACGTCGATGGCGATGGGCCGCGACTCGTCGGCCGGGCCGTCGGTCTCCGCCGACTCGTCGATGACGTACGTGCCGGACCCTTCGGCGTCGAGCGCGACCGGCTTGTCGTCGATCTTCACGTCGGTGCCCGGCGGCGCCTCGACGCGGATCGTGATGGTGGGCGGCGTCGACTCCATCGTCGTCACGTCGGAGCGGACGCGGTACGCGACGGGGACCACCAGCTTGATGGTCTCGTCGCGGCCCATTCCGGGCCGGTCGACCGCGAGCGCGAGCGTGTTCTCCCCGATGCGCAACGGGGACGCGAGGTGCAAGTCGGCCTCGCCCGCCGCGAAGGTGGTCCGCATCCCCTCGAAGGACACGGTCGTCCCGTCTTCGCAGCTCTTCGGGTCGCACGTCAGGTGGAGCACATCGTTGCCGTCGGGGGCGACGCGCGGGAGCGCCGTGATGGGCGGCGAGCCGTGCCACAGAAGGACGAAGGTCGTGCCCCCCACCGCGGCCACCGCGAGCGCCGCCAGGGCGGCGACGACGAGGGGCGCGCCGCGCCGACGCGGGAGGGCCGGATCCATGGGCGCGGCGGTGTCGACGAGCGGCGCGGGCGGCGGGACGAAGAAGGCCGGAAGCGGGAGCGTCTCGCCCATGCCACGCGCAGGCAGAGGTTGCGCCGGTGCGGCGGCTTCTTCCGCGGGCGCGGGGGCTGCTTCGCCCGCGTCGCCGTTGCGCCGGGGAGCGATGCCGGGGAGCGCCACGCCGAGCATCGTCTTTCGCGCGAACGTGCCGGCGGCCGCGCGCGCGGGCGCCTCGGGCGGCGTGGCCTCCACGAGCGGCGGAGGGGGCGGCGGGTCGGGCTTCGTCGGGACGAGGAGAGAAGGGAGGCCGACGATCGTCCGCTTCGCGGCGGCCGAGCCGGCCGCGGGGGAGGGCGTCGCGTCGAGCTGCGGGATGGCGAGGAGCGTGCGCGCCGCGGCCGGCGCGTTCGCGCGGGGGCTGTCGGCGACCTGCCCGCACTGGCTGCAGAACTTCGCCTTTTCGGAGAGCGGCTGCCCGCACTGTGTGCACGCGCGCGTCGTCATCGGGAGACCCGGCCATCATAGACCTCCGGCCGCCGTCTTGGGGTACAGTCGGGCGTGCGCGTTTTCGTTCTGGGCAGCGGCTCGAGCGGCAACTGCGTCGTCGTCGAGTCGCAGGGGGAGCGGCTCGTGGTCGACGCGGGGATGGGGCCGACCCGCGCCGTCGAGCGGATGAGGGCGATGGGCGCCGACTTCGTCACGTCGCGTCCCGCGCTCGGCGTCCTCGTGACCCACGAGCACGGAGACCACGCCGCCCACGCCCTGCCGCTCTCCCGGGCCCTGCGCGCCCCCATCCTCGCCCACGACGGCGTCACGCTCCCGCGCGCCCGCCGCCGCGCCGAGGTCCGCGGCTACGCGCCCGGCCGCGCCCTGGCCCTCGGCCCCTTCCTCATCGAGGCCCTCGCCGTTCCGCACGACGCGGCTCAGGTCGCGGTGCGCGTGTCGGCCGGCGGCTGGAGGTTCGCGCTCGCGACCGACCTCGGGGCGGCGCCCAAGGGGCTGCGCGCGTTCCTCTCCGACTGCGATTTGGTCTTTCTCGAGTCCAACTACTGCCCCGCGCTGCTCGAAAGCGGCCCGTACCCCCCCCGCCTGAAGACACGCGTCGGCGGCGGACTCGGCCACCTCGCGAACGAGCAAGCCGCGGAGGTCGCGGCGTCGCTCGATCACACGCGCGTCGGGCGCCTCGTGCTCGTCCACCTCTCGCGCGTGAACAACACCCCCGAGCGGGCGCGCGACGTCGTCGCCTCACGGGTCCGCCGCCTCCCCGTCGACGTCCTCGCGCAGGGAGAAGCCCGGCGCTTCGACGCCGCCGCCGGCGCACGCCCGGGCGCGGCGCAGCTGGCCTTCGGGTTCTAGCGCCGTTCGGCGCCGGCTCCGCCGCTTTGGCGGACCGAGCGGCAGAAACTACTGCCAGTCGACCTCGGGGAAGCCCTGGGCCGGGCGCGCGAAGAGAAAGCCCTGGAAGACGTCGCAGCCGAGCCCGAGGAGCGTGTCGCGCTCGTCCACCGTCTCGACGCCCTCGGCGATGAGGGTAATCCCCATGTCCTTGCTGAGCGTCGCGAACGAGGACACGAGCTTCTGCTTGATCGGGTGCTTGTGGACGTCGCGGATGAGCGACATGTCGAGCTTGACGACGTCGGGTTGAAGCTGCGCCAAGCTCGTCAGGCTCGAGTAGCCGGCGCCCAGGTCGTCGACCGCGATGCGGAACCCGAGCTGGCGAAGCCGCGTCACCCGGCTCCCGACGTCCGAGATCTCGTCGAGCGCCGCGCGCTCGGTCACTTCGAGGACCACGTGATCGGCGTGGCTGCCGAGCGGCGCGTACGGGTCGTAGAGGGACTCGTCGAGGAGGTCGCGCACGTGGAGGTTGACGAACACCTGCTGGCGGCCGCCGCGCCCCGTGAGGCTGGTCGCCACCAGCCGGCGGACCGTGCGCCCGATGTCCGCACACCGGCCGAGCCGCTCCGACGCGCGGAGGATCGCCTCGCACATGTGGAGGGACTCCTCGTCGGTCCGCATGAGGGCCTCGTAGCCGATGATCTCCTTTTTCGCGCACGACACGATCGGCTGGTACGCCATCCACATGCGGGCGAGCGCGCGCCCGAAGCTCGCGGCGAGCCCCGCCCGATCGCCCGCGCGGAGCGGATCGCCGCCGACCTCGTCCTCGGCCACCCGACGGAGCTTCGCCCACGCGTAGAGGCGCACCGCGTACTGGACCTCCTGCTCGAGGACCTCGGGCGGCACCGGCTTGATGAGGTAGCGGAGCGCCCCGTGCTGGATCGCCTCGACCGCCGTCTCGACCTTCGGCTCGCCGGTCAAGAGGAGCACGGGCAGATCCAGGTCTCCTTCTCGCACGGTCCGGAGCAGCGCGATGCCGTCCATCTTGGGCATCGAGATGTCGCTGACGATGGTGTCGACGCCTCCGTCTTCCATCTTCTCGAGCGCCTCGAGCCCGTCGGAGGCGACCTCGACCTCGTAGCCGGCGCGGATCAACACGCGCTCGTTCGCGCGCCGGATCTCGTCGTTGTCGTCGACGACCAAGATTCGCCCCTTGGGTTCTTGCGCGACGCGCGTCTGCATCCTGTGCTCCTCGACCGATACGCCCTTCATGACAACGCGTTCCCCCTCCGAAGGCGCCCGGATCCCGGACCACCCCCCAAGCGTAGGACGATAACATCGACGCGGACTTTCCAAGCCCTCGCATCGACCCGAGACCAACGCGCTTTCGGCGTCCGCGGAGTGCGAGGTGTGCTCGTTCGGCCTGGGCCGCCCCTAGCGCGCACACCGTCTTCCGGCTAGAAGACCGAAGCTCCGATGGCCGACCGTATCGTCCACTGCCGCCTCTTGAAGAAGGACCTCCCAGGCCTCGATCGCGCGCCGTTCAAAGGCGAGCTCGGTCAGCGCCTCTTCGCGGAGGTCTCCAAAGAAGGCTGGCAGCAGTGGCTCAAGGACTCGGTGAAGCTCATCAACACGTATCGTGTCGACCTCGCCGCGCCCGAGGGCCAGAAGTTCATGCTTAAGCAGTGCAGCATCTACTTCGGATACGAGCAGGGCGACGTCGCACAGACCGCGTGGACGGCGCCCGCCGAAGGGTCCGCCTCGGGCGGCGATCACCACGACCACTAAGGGCAGGGCGCCCCGCGAGGGCTGGTGCTAAAGCACGTCGCCTCCATGACCGACTCGAACGCATCGACCTCGGTGCATCCGGGCGACGATCCTTCCGAGATCGTCCTCGGGCTCGAGGGATTCGCCTACGCCGATCTCTACGACCCCGCGAAGCTCGACGAGCTCCACCGGAGGTTCGACCGCTGGTTCTCCGCGGAGTCCCCCGAGCACCACGGCCGCTTCGCGGCCTATCGCGCGTGTCAGGGCGAAGGGATGACGCCCGTCGCCCGGAGCGAGGCGCTGCTCGCCGCGGCCCCCTACGTCGGTCGCTTCGTGGGGCTGCTCTTCGGCGTCGACGACGAGCTCGAGGTCTTCCGCGAGAAGGTCCGGAGTGAGGACCCCATCTGGAAGTTCCGGCGCGACTTCCTCAAGAAGCGCGTGCTGCGCGCGGGCGCCGGCAAGGGCTGGACGTTCGGCGCCGACCGGGCCTCCGCCGTGGCGCGCGCCGCCCTCCAGGCGATGACGGCCGCGCCGATCGGCGGCACGACCGACGAAGAGCTCACCATCGCCGTCGCGGCGCTGCCGCTGATCGAGGTCGACGAAGTGGCGCGCAAGGCCGCGAAGGCCGGCGGCGCGCACTGGACCGAAGAGCTCCGGGCGCGCGCGCGCGCGTGCCTCGCCCGCGTGGGCGGACTCGTCCCCGAGGAGATCGTCGCGGGCGACCCGGCTTCGCTCGACGACGACGCGCTCGGCCGCGGCGTCGCGCTGTCGCTCGAGGCGGTCGAGGCATGGCTCGCCGCGCGCAAGGCCGACGGGAACGATCCGGCGCGGCGCTGGCCGAGCATGCACGTCCCGAAGACGCTCGATTACGCGCGCCTCGTCGACGTGATCCACCCGGAGCCGGGCATCCCCGAGCTCTCGGTCGGCCCGCACCACGACCGGCGCGAGCGCCTCGGCTTCCTCTTGACCGACCGGCGCATGGGCCGTCGCGAGGTCGAGGCCGAGATCGAGTACTGCATGCTCTGCCACGATCGCGACAAGGACTCGTGCAGCAAAGGCATGGTCGACGCCAAGACCGGCGGGTTCAAGAAGAACCCACTCGGGGTCGCCCTCGCGGGCTGCCCGCTCGAAGAAAAGATCGGCGAGATGCACGCGATGCGGCAGGCCGGCGAGCTCCTCGCGGCGATGGCGATCATCACGATCGACAACCCGATGTGCCCGGGCACCGGCCACCGGATCTGCAACGACTGCATGAAGGCCTGCATCTTCCAGAAGCAGGAGCCGGTGAACATCCCCCAGGTGGAGACGCGCGTCCTCACCGAGACGCTGTCGCTCCCGTGGGGTCTCGAAATCTACCAGCTCTTGACCCGCTGGAACCCGCTCCACGTCGCGCGTCCCGCGATGCGGCCGTACAACGGCCGCAACGTTCTCGTCGTCGGGCTCGGGCCGGCCGGCTATACGCTCGCCCACCACCTCGCGTGCGAAGGCTTCGGCGTGGCCGCGGTCGACGGGCTCAAGGTGGAGCCGCTCGACCCGGAGCTCGTCGGCGGTCCGGGGCGGCCTCCGCGGCCGGTCAAGTGGGCGTCGACGCTCTTCACCGAGCTCGACGAGCGGCGGATGCTCGGCTTCGGCGGCGTCAGCGAGTACGGCATCACCGTTCGCTGGGACAAGAACTTCCTCACGATCGTCTATCTGACGCTCGCGCGGAACCGCCACGTCCAGGTCTACGGCGGCATCCGCTTCGGCGGGACGCTCACGCTCGAAGACGCCTGGGCGATGGGCTTCGACCACGTCGCGATCTCCGCCGGCGCGGGCCGACCGACGATCATCGACATGAAGAACAACCTCGCGCGGGGCATCCGCAAGGCGTCCGACTTCTTGATGGCCCTGCAGCTGACGGGCGCCTACAAGAAGACGAGCATCGCCAACCTCCAGGTGAGCCTGCCCGCGATCGTGATCGGCGGCGGCCTCACGGCGATCGACACCGCGACCGAGCTCCTCGCCTACTACCAGGTGCAGCTCGAGAAGGAGCTCGATCGTTACGAACTCCTCGTCCGCGGCGGGCGCACGGCCGCCGAAGTGCGCGCGATGTTCGACGACGAAGAGTGGGAAACGCTCGAGCGGCACCTCGCGCACGCGCGCGCCCTCCGCGACGAGAAGAAGCGGGCGGCGGCCGAGGGCCGGGAGCCGCGGGTCCAGAAGCTCCTCGACGCGTGGGGCGGCGTGACGCTCGTCTACCGCAAGGGCATCGTCGACTCGCCCGCGTATCGGCTCAACCACGAGGAGGTCGCCAAGAGCCTCGAAGAGGGCATCCGCTACATGGAGCACCTGTCGCCGCTCGAGGCCCTCCTCGACGAGCGCCACCACGTGAAGGGCCTGCGCTTCCAGCGGGCCGACGGGACCACCCTCGACCTGCCCGCGCGGACGGTGTGCGTCGCGGCGGGGACGAGCCCCAACGTCATCTACGAGAAGGAGTACCCGGGCACCTTCGAGCTCGACGACCGCAAGCAGTACTTCCGCCCTTATGTCGCCAAGCGCGACGACGCGGGCCAGCTGGTCCTCGAGCGTGCGAAGACGCCCGCCGAAGGCTTCTTCACGAGCTACCTGAAGGACGGCCATACCGTCTCCTTCTACGGCGACAACCACCCGCACTACGCCGGCAGCGTCGTCAAGGCGATGGCGAGCGGCAAGGACGGCTACTCGCGCGTCGTCGCGCTCTTTCCGGAGGCGGGCGCGGGCGCGCAGCCGGTCGACGTCTTGGCCCAGGCCGCGCGCGATCGGGCCCTCGAGGCGTTCTTCGCGAAGCTCGACGGGGCGTTCATCGCGACGGTCCACGAGGTCAACCGCCTGACGAAGACCATCGTCGAGATCGTCGTCCACGCCCCGATGGCCGCGCGTAAATTCCAGCCGGGCCAGTTCTATCGGCTCCAGAACTTCGAGACCTACGCTCAGCTCATCTCCCTCGAGCACAAGGGCGACGGGAACGGCACACCCGACATCCGCGCGCGCGCGCGCCTCGCGATGGAGGGCCTCGCGCTGACGGGGGCGTGGGTCGACGTCGAGAAGGGCCTCCTCGGGACGATCGTCCTCGAGATGGGCGGCAGCTCGCGTCTCTGCGCCGCGCTCAAGCCCGGCGAGCCCATCGTGCTCATGGGCCCGACGGGACAGCCGACGCACATCGAGAAGGGCGAGACCGTCCTGCTCTGCGGCGGCGGCCTGGGCAACGCCGTGCTCTTCTCGATCGCCCGCGCGTTCAAGGCCCTCGGCGGCCGGGTCCTCTACTTCGGCGGGTACCGCCGCGGCGAGGACCTCTTCAAGCGCGACGACATCGAAGGCTGGACCGATCAAGTCATCTGGTGCACCGACGGTGGCGCGCCGATCGACCCGCGTCGCCCGCAGGACAAACACTTCCGCGGCAACATCGTCCAGGCGATGTACGCCTACGCGACGGGCAAGCTGGGCGGCCCGCCGGCCATCCCGTTCAAGGAGGTGGCGCGCATCATCGCCATCGGCAGCGACGGCATGATGAACGCCGTGCGCGAAGCGAGACACGACATCCTCGCGCCGCTCCTCGACCCGCGCCACCTGGCGATCGGCAGCATCAACTCGCCGATGCAGTGCATGATGAAAGAAGTGTGCGCGCAGTGCCTCCAGAAGCTGCGCGACCCCGTGACCGGCAAGGAGCGCGTCGTCTTCACGTGCTTCAACCAGGACCAGGACCTCGACGCCGTCGACTTCCCGCACCTGCGCCAGCGCCTGCGCGCGAACTCGATGCAGGAGAAGCTCTCGAACACGTGGCTCGACGAGCTCCTGAACGCGTCCCCGGAGGTCATCCGGGTCTAGGGGCAAAGATGGCGCGGAGCGATCGACCGCTGGCGCTGGAGGGCCGCTTCTGGAGGAGGCTCGCGCGCTGGGGGGCGTCGCGGGGGCCCGAATGGTTCGTGCGCGTGAGCCCGCCCATCGTCGGGCTCGTGGCGTGCGGCGTCGCCACGGAGCCGAGGCGCGCCGTGCTGCGCAACCTGAGGCGCGTGCGCGGGCGACGCGGGCCGCTGCGCGACGCGGTCGACCTCGGGCGGACGTTCGCGACGTACGCCTCGTGCCTCAGCGAGATCCTCGGCGCGGGATCGGCCCGGGGTGGGCTGCCGGAGGCCGTCATCTGGGGAGAGGAGCACCTGCAAGACGCGATGCGCGAGGGCAGGGGAGTCGTGCTCGCGACGGCGCACACGGCCGGATGGGAGATGGTCGGTCCGCTGCTCTCGCGCGACCACGCGCTGCGGGTGATGATCGCCGCCGAGCCGGAGAGCGACAGCGACGCCCGCGCCATCCAGGACGAGGCGCGGCGGGCCCACGGCCTGCTCGTCGCCCACGTCGGCACCGATCCACTCTCCGCCCTCGTGCTCGCGAGGCACCTGCGGGGCGGCGGCGCGGTCGCGCTCCAGATCGACCGCGTGCCGCGCGGCCTGCGCACGCGGCGTGTCCGCGTGTTCGGCGAAGACGCGCGCGTCCCCGAGGGGCCGCTTCGCCTCGTCATGCTGACCGGCGCGCCGCTCGTCCCCGTGTTCGCCGCCCGCACCGGCCATCGGAGGTACGAAGTGTTCGCGGCGCCGCCGATCCGGCTGCCCCGCGACGCGAGCGAAGGAGCGCTCGACGCCGCCGCGCAGGCCATGGCCGACGCGATGCAAGCGTTCGTCCGCACGCACCCGACGAGCTGGTTCCACTTCCGGGCCGAATGACCCGCCTCTGGCGGAACGGCGGCAGCCGTGCAACATGGGGCCCCGCATGACGCCCCGCTGGCACATCGGTGCGAAGGAGCTGCGTGGCGCCATCGCCGCGTACGCCAAGCGATTCGAACTGCTCGAAGTCCGCGTGGCCATCGGGGCACCTTCGGAGGGCGACGGGGACGCCCCGGTGCCCTCCTTGGCGACGCTGCGGCGATGGCGCCGGTCGGTGCCGCCCCACTTCGACTTCGCCGTGGTGGCGGGGCCGCACCTCTCGCGCGTCAAGCAGAGCGACCTCGGCGATCGCGAGCTCGTGGCGGCGCGCGCCGCGATCGACGCGCTCCAGGCCCGGTGCTTCGTCCTGCGCACGCCGCACGACGTGACGCCGAGCCCCGTCTGGCGCGATCGCCTCGCGAAGATCATCGACCTCGTCCCCCACGACGTGACGCGCTTCGTGTGGGAGCCGAGCGGCGTCTGGGAGGAGGGCGACGCCGCCGCGCAGGCGAAGGCCTGGGGCATCGTGCTCGGCGTCGACCCGGCGCGCGACCCCGTTCCCGCGGGGCCCATCGCGTATCTGCGGCTGCGCGCGCTCGGCGAGACGCGCGCGTTCGGCGCGGTCGCCCTCGAGCGGATCGTGCGCGCGGTCGGCGCGCGGCGCGAGGTCTTCGCGATCATCGAGACGGACTCCGCCCTCGTCGAGGCCAAGCGACTCCGGCAGCTCGTGAAGAGCGCCACGGCGGGCGCACGCCAGGGCGGCGCGCCTCGTCTGGTCCGCCCCCGCGGCGGCATCGTCGTCGGCGACGACGAGCAAGAGTGAGCCACGCGAAGGGCTACGCGGCGGGCGCGTCGGAGCCGCACGCGGCGGCCGCGGCGCGCGACGCCCTCGTGCGCGGCAACGCGGTCGACGCCGTGCTGACGGGAGTGCTCGTGGCGGCGGCGCAGTCGCCGTCGGTCTTTCTCGGGCCGCTCCAGCTCCTCGTCGGAGGCGCGGGCGCGGGCCTCCGCGCCGTCGACGGGCGCGTGCTCCAGCCGGGGCGGGGCATCCCGCGGCCGCGCGGTTTTCTCGCCGGCGAGGTCGTGCCCTCCGCGGCCTTCGTCGCGGTGCCCGGCTTGCCCGCGGCGGTCGCCACGTGCGTGGCTTCGCTCGGCGCGACGTCGCAGCAGCGGGTCGTCGGGCCCGCGGTGGAGCACGCGCGGGCCTTGTCGGCGGAGCGGGCGGACGTGCTGCAGGCCTTCGCGGGACGCGGCGCGGCGGCCCTCGTCGACGCTGCCTTCTCCGGCGAGTTGCTCGCGGTCGCGGGCCGGGCCGCGCACGGGCTGCTCACGCTCGAGGACCTCGGGTCGGTCCGGCCGGCGATCGCGTCGTCGGAAGATCGGTCGGTCGCGTCGGAGGCGGTGTGGATGATTCCGTGGCGGAGCGCGTCGGCCGTCGACGGGTCGACGACGCACGTCGTGGCGGCCGTCGATGCGCGCGGGATGGCCGCCGTCGCCTGCTACGAAGTGCGCGGCGGTGGGCTCGACGTCCCGGCCCTGGGCCTGCGCGCTCCCGCGTTCGCGGCGCCGGTGATGCGCGGGGAGCGCAGGGTCGCCGCGGGAACGCCTCGCGCGGCGGCGGCCCCCATCGCGCTCCGTGCGGCGCGGGGCGTGGCCGAGTTCGCGGTGGGGCTGGCGGCGTCGGAGGACGTCGACGCCGCGCTCGCGGGCCTCGTGGCGGACTTCACGGCGGTCGGTGCCACGGCCGCGTCGATCGGCGCGGCCACGACGGGCCGGGTCGTCGCGGTCATCTGCGCGGACGACCGGGCGGCCGCCCTCTTTTCGGCGTAGGTCGCGAGGCGAATCGACCGCTCGCTCACGCCGAAGGGCTCGGGAACGATGCCCGGGGCCTCGGGATCGACGTCCGACGCGTGGGGATCGCGACCCGAGGGCTTGGGACGGGTACCCAACGGCTTGGGATCGACGTCTGACGCGTGGGGATCGCGACCCGAGGGCTTGGGGGCACGACCCGAGGGCTCGGGACGGGCACCCGAGGGCTTGGGATCGACGTCTGACGCGTGGGGATCGCGACCCGAGGGCTTGGGATCACGACCCGAGGGCTCGGGACGGGCACCCGAGAGCTTGGGATCACGACCCGAGGGCTTGGGATCGCGACCCTACGCCGTGGGATCGCGTCCTGCCCGCGTAGACGTGGGAGCGGGCCCCCTCAGACGCGCGCGAGGTTGATGCCGTGACGGCGGGCGTATTCGCTCACGCCGAGCTTGTCGATGCTGCGGATGTCGCGCGTCGTCAGGTTCAGCGCGACGAATCGCTTGAGCTCGGGAACCCAGACGCGACGCCGCTGAACGTTCACGTTCTGCCAGCGGTTCGTCTTGATGTTCGAGTGCGAAACGTTGTGCGCCTTGAGTTTGCGCTTGCCGGTGATGTCGCTCTTGGCCATGCCTCTCCAAAGCCTCTGGGAAAGCCTCGCGGGGCGCCAAAATACGCATCCCGAACGGGGGCGCAACTACTGGCTGACCGCGAGGGTCCTGTCAAGGGCTCGGCGAGACCCGGTCAGGGGGCCAGCGCGACCCGCCCGAGGCGGGCGACGAGCTCGCGGCACCAGGCGCGCGCGCGGACGAAGTTGTCGTTCGGGCGCAGGCTGGCTTCGTCCAAGTAGAGGCGCCGCGCGAGCTCGACCTGCACCGCGTGGATGCCCGTCGCGGGCCTCCCGTAGTGTTGTGTCGTGAAGCCGCCCGCGTACGGGTCGTCGTGCCGGACCGTCCACCCGCGCGCGGCGGCGTGGGCCTCCACGGCGTCGATGAAGCGCGCGTCCGCGCTCCGTCGTCCCCGCGTCCCGGGGACCACGTCGGCCCGAGCTCTCGACTCTTCTGCGCGCCGCGCTTCGGCGCTCGCGGGCCCGTTCCGGCTCCGCGGGCTCGATGCCGGGGCGGACTCGCGCGCGCCGTTGCGCTCGACGCTGGGCATCGAGTGCGCCGCAATGAGGACCGCCATGCCGAAGCGCTCGCGCTTGCGCGCGATGATGGCGGCCAGCGCGCGGTGGTACGGGCGCCACACGAGCTCGAGGCGCTCCTCGAGCTCGGCCGGTCGCAGCTTGCGCATCAGGGCCGGCTCTCCTTCGCTCGTCGTCCGCCAGACGAGCCCGTGGTGCATGCGCACGTCCGCCCGCGCGCCCTCCACGACCTCGCTGTCGACGTCGCCCTCCGCGCGGTTCAAGTCGACGACGTAGCGCGACGTGCGGGCGAAAAGGAGGCTCGCGCCTTCCGCCGGCGCGTCGGCGTAGAGCGTGTCGACGTAGAGGTCCGCGTCACGGGCGAGCGCGCGCGCGGGCGCCGCGAGCGGCTCGAGGAAGGGCGCGGGCAGTTCGAGGCCGGCGTGCGGTACCTCGACGACGACCGGCGTCTCCGGCCCCGTCGGCTCGAGGAGCTCGAACGGCAGCACCGCGCGCATAGGCACACGAAAATAGCACGCTCTTCACGCACGCGGATGCGACTTGTCGTAGGCCGCGCGAAGGTGGTCCGGGGCGACATGCGTGTAGATCTCCGTCGTCCCCAGGTCGGCGTGGCCGAGCATGGCCTGCACGGCCCGGAGGTCCGCGCCTCCGCGGAGGAGGTGCGTCGCGAAGGAATGGCGGAGCTTGTGCGGCGAGGGCAAAGGGACGATCCCGGCCACGACCGCGTACCGCCGCACGATCCCCCAGAACGCCTCGCGGGTGAAATGGCCTCCCCGGGGCGACGCGAAGAGCGCCTTTTCGCCGGCCGCCGCGCGGCGTGGCCGGATATCGCGCAAGTACCGGGCCACGTGGTCCATGGCGACCTCGCCCATCGGAACGAGCCGGCGCTTGCCGCCCTTGCCGAGGGCGCGGACCACGCCCCGCTCGAGATCGAGGTCCGTGAGGCGGAGCGCGCAGAGCTCGCTCACGCGAAGGCCGGTCGCATACATGAGGTGGAGCATGGCGGCGTGGAGCGCGCCGCGGTCGGTCGTCGCGTCCGGGGCCGCGAGGAGGCGCTCGACCTCCTCGAACGACATGACCCGCGGCAGCTTGCGCCCGACCCGCGGCCGGTCGAGCAGCTCCGTCGGGTCGTCCTCGATGGCGCGCTCGCGCACGAGGAAGCGGAAGAACCCGCGGACCGCCGAGGCCTGGCGGGCGCTCGATCGCGCGCCGAAGCCGCGCTCCACGTTGGCGGCCATCCAGGCCGCGACGACGTCCACCGTGACGTCGCGCGGGTCCGTCGCCCCGCCGGCGTGCGCGGCCAGCCCGTTGATGTCGCGGGCGTAGGCCTCGAGCGTGTTTTGCGCGAGGGCGCGCTCGACCCGCAAGTGGTCGAGGTAGACGTCGATCCAGCCGTGGAGATCCACGACGGGCGAGCCTAGGGCCGCGCGCGGCCGGAGGACCAGTTTCCTACGCGGACGGCTGCGCGAGGCGTGCGGCTTCGACCATCGACCGGAGCCGCGGGGCAGGATCTTCGTCGCGCATGAGCGATTCGCCGACGAGGGCCGCGTCGCCGCCCGTCCGGGCGATCCCCGCGACGTCGGCGGCGTCCCGGAGGCCCGAGAGCCGAATCGAGACCACGCCGGCAGGGATCGCCGCGCACACGCGGGAGGCCCGCGCGGCATCCATGACGAGCGTGTCGAGGTCGCGCGCGTTGACGCCGACGAGGCGGGCATCGGCCGCGAGGGCTTGCTCGAGCTCGCGCTCGTCGAAGACCTCGACGAGCGGCTCGAGGCGCTCGGCGCGCGCCGCTCCGACGAGCTCCCGCAGGCGCGATCCGTCCACGATGCGCGCGATGAGCAGGACGGTGTCCGCGCCGTGGTCACGGGCCTCGGCGATCTGCGCCTCGTCGATCACGAACTCCTTCGCGAGGAGCGGCACCCGCAGTCGCGCCGCGTCGAGCGCGCCGCGCGCCGCCGCGAGGTGGGCGAAGGCCCCGTCGAAGTAGGGGGCGTCACAGAGGACGCTCACCATCGAGGCGCCCGCCCGCGCGTACGCGAGCGCGCGCTCCCCCGGTCCGAGCGCGCGCGACAGCACGCCCGCGCTCGGGCTCCGGAGCTTGATCTCGGCCACGAGGCGGAGCGGCTCGCCGCGGGCGCGCCGGAGGGCTTGCACGGGATCGATGGGATCGCGCCGTGCCGCCTCGCGCCGCGGCCTCGCGCGAAGGGCCTCCACTTCGCGCCGCTTGGTCGCGACGATGTCCGCGAGGCGGCTCACGCCCCGCGCGCCTTGGCCGCCGCGCGCCTCCATGTATGGAGGGTGTCGCGCGCGCGCCCGCTGTCGATGGCGGCCTGCGCGCGCTCGGCGCAGGCGCGGAGGTCGTCTCCCGTGGCAGCCGCGATCGCCGCGGCGGCGTTCAAGACGACCGCCCCGCGGGCGGTGTGATGTTCGCCGTCGAGGATGGCCACGAGGGCCCGTGCGTTGGCTTCGATGTCGCCCCCGGCGACGGCCGCGACGGGCACGCGCGGGATCCCGAAGTCCTCGGGCGCCACCACGCGCTCGCGGACGACGCCGTCTTCCCCGAGCTCGCTCACCCGCGTCGGCGCGGACGGGCTCACCTCGTCGAGGCCGTCCTCGCTCCGCACCACCCACGCGCGCTTGCTCCCGAGCCGGCGGAGAACGTCGGCCATGAGCGGCCGCAGCCCCTCGTCGTAGACGCCGAGGAGCTGGTGGGTCGCGCGGGCCGGGTTGGCCAGCGGTCCGAGGGCGTTGAAGATGGTGCGGACGCCGAGCTCGCTCCGCGCCTGGGCGACGTGTTTCAGCATCGGGTGATGGGCGCGCGCGAAGAGGAACGTGATGCCCGCGTCGCGGAGCACCTCGCTCTGTCGCGCGGCCGGTAGGTCCATCGGGATGCCGAGGGACTCGAACACGTCGGCGCTACCGCAGCGGCTCGAGGCCGAGCGGTTGCCGTGCTTGGCGACGACGAACCCGCTCGCGGCGACCACCACCGCCGCGCCGCTCGAGATGTTCAGCGTCTGCGCGCCGTCTCCGCCCGTGCCGCAGGTGTCGACCACGACGGGCAGGTCGTGCTCGACGGGGATCATGGCCGCGCGCATGGCCTGCGCCGCGCCGACGATTTCTTCCGCCGTCTCTCCGCGCATCCGCAGCGCCACGGCGAACGCGGCGACCTGGATGGGCGTCCACGTGCCGGAGAGGATGGCGTCGAAGCCCGCCCGCACTTCGTCGGACGTCACCGCCTGGCGCGCGAAGAGACGCGACAGAAGCCCCGAGAAACCTTCGCTCATGATCCCGTGGGCCTGAGCATGGGGGCGGACGGCCGACCGGTCAACGCGCGTGGGGCCTTTTTGCCCGTCGCTCACGTTGACACGCGAGCGGCAAGACACGTAAGTTTCGCTCCGCGTAGATGGCGGAACAACCGAAACCGAAAATCGACCTGAAATCACGCCTGCAGAAGGTGGGTCCTCCGCCGGGCGCGACGCCCGTGCCGCCGGTCAGCCCGAGCGTTCCTCCGGGCCCCCCGCGCGCCGCGACGCCCATGGTACCCGGTCCGGGCGGGTCCGTGCCGCCGGCGGTTCCAAGCCGGCCGGCGCAGCCGCTCGATCCGCGCAACCCACTCGCCGCGGTGGCGCAGGGCGCCTTCAAGGCGACCGGTCCGATGGCGGGGGTCCCCGCGCCCATCATCCAATCGCAGCGCATCGAGATCGACGAAGGCGCCGTCAGCCAGGCGCGGAGCTCCGCGCGCAAGCAGGGCGTCGTCATCGGCCTCGTGCTCGCCGTCGGCGCGGCGGGCGTCGCTTGGGTCGGCGGCAGCGCGTCGGCCCAGGGCGCCGCGCGCGCCCAGGGCATCCACGACGCACACGACCTCGCGGGGGATCTCGCGAAGGCGAAGGACTCGCTCGACCAGCTCGATCACGCCCTGCAAGACGGCGCGAAGAGCCTCGTGGCCGACCGCAAGTTCCCCGACGATCTCGGCCAGAAGCTCTCCGGCATGAACATCGACTTCGGCGGCGACAAGCTGTTCGGGCGTCGGTTCAGCGGCGTCCCGGCCGAGACGACGCGCAACCTGTTCGACTTCATCACGCGCGTCCAGACGCTCAACGACAAGAAGGACCTCATCGTATCGCTTCTCGCGAAGCTGCAGAAGCCGATCAAGGAGGAGCTGAGCCGTCCGCCGGGGCAGCTGCCGCTCCAGTACGTCCTCGTCGTCGACAAGGACACGCCGAGCAGCGGCGGCGTCCTCGCGCCGCTCGCCGTGCCGCTCGGGCCCGAGACGGGCGTCCCGAACGACCTCACGTTCGTCAACCCGCACGGGTCGGGCAACGTGAAGCTGCCGCGCCTCAACAGCGATCACGTACCCCCGCAGGGCGCCGCGATCACCATCGTGCCGAACAGCTTCGAGAAGGTCTGCCCGAGCACCCAGCGCGGCCAGATCGCGCAGCTCGTATCGAGCATGAACTCGGTCATCGGTGACATCGAAGGCCAGAAGGCCCCCGCGGAGGGCGACGTCATCACCGAGACGAAGGCCGGCCTCGGCGAGGTCGCGCTCAAGCTCGCCGATTCGCTCAACAAGGTGAACTGAAGCCCCAGACGAGATCGCCGGATCCGGCAGGGTCGGCGATCGCGCCCACGCCCACGTATCCGCGGGCGACGAGCGCGGTGCAGCGCGCCGCGCGCGCCAGCGTGACCTTGCGTGCGCCGAGCCAGCGGAGCGCGCCCCGCCCGCGCAGCGCCGTGTCGAGGACGAAGACGGGCGTCCCCGGCTCGAGCTCGATCGCGGCGGGGATCTGATCGGCGAAGGCCCCCGCGTCCTCTTCGTCGACGCCCGTCGCGTCGACGAGCACGGCGATCGCCGTCGCGGCGTCGCTGAACGCCGAAAGTCCGCACGGTGGGCGGAGGCGGGGCGCCGCGGGCGCGCGGGTCCACAGCCGCAGCGCGACGGGCTGCGGTGGCGTCATGTCGAGGCCGGAGGCGCCCGGTCCGGCACGATCTCGACCTTCACGACCCGCGTCTCGTCGGCGTCGCGCACGATGAGCTTCAGGCCGCCGACCTGGAGGGTGGTGCCGATCTGCGGCACCCGGCCCGCCCGGCTCACGACCAAGCCGCCGAGGGACTCGAACTCTCCGTCGTCGGGGAGGCGCTTGCCGAGGGCCTTGGCCACGTCGGAAAGGGGCACCGACGCGTCGGCCACGAGCCTTCCATCGCCCATCGACTGGATCTGGGCTTCCCCATCGTGCTCGTCGCGGATGTCGCCGACGATCTCCTCGATGATGTCCTCGAGCGTGATGAGGCCCGCGGTGCCGCCGAACTCGTCGCTCACGATGGCCATGTGGAGCCTGCGCGAGCGCATGTCCTGCAAGATCTTGGCGGCCGGCTGGTTCTCGCTGACGAAGACGGGCGGCCGCATCACCTCCGAGAGCTTGGTCGTCGCGGAGCGCCCTTCGCCGACGATCGCGAAGAGGTCCTTCGCGTTGAGGAGGCCGACCACCGTGTCGAGGTTCTCCCGGTACACGGGGTAGCGCGAGTGCTTCTCGATCGAGACGAAGGCGATGACGTCCCTCAGCGGCGTGCTCACTTCGATGCCGAGGATGTGCCGGCGGGGGACCATGATCTCACGGGCGGTCAGGTCTTTGAAATCGAGGACCTTGCGGATCATCTCGGCGGGGCCGTTGGCGATGGCGCCCGCCTTCTCGCCCTCGCTCACGACCCACTCGACTTCGGTCTCCGTGATGCGTGCGTCGACCGCGCTGGACTTGGGGACGGCGCGGCCCACCGCGCGGCCGACGACGGCGAGCGGGTCGGCGAGGGGGACGAGGAGCCACTCGACGGGGCGCAAAAACACGAGGGCGAGCGCGCCGATCCGCTCGGGGCGACGGCGCGCGAACGTGCTCGCGACCTCGGTGAGGGTCCCGTACGTGAACACCGCGCCGAGCACCGCGAGCGGGAGCACAGCCCGCTCGAGGCCCAAACCCTGAAGGACTTCCGTAAGGAGCACGGTCGCCGCGCTGAGCGCCACCACGCGGCCGACGAGCCAGCGCGACAAGGTGCGCACCGGGTCCCCGACGAAGCGGCGGAACGGGGTGCCCGACGGCGAGCCGCTGAGGGCCTGAAGGCGGCCTTCGGGGATTTCGTTGAGGGCGGCGTCTCCGGCCGCGAAGAGCGAGCCCACCACCGTGACCGCGGCGGCGGCGGCTACCTGTGCGACGAGCGCCCCAGGACCTTCGTTCACGGAGAGCACCCCTGTCGTATGGGTTTCCGCGAAGAACGCGGCGCGGCGAATCGAACCCGGGAACCTAGCTCCTCCGCCGCTCTGGTCAAGGACCTCGGACGGCACCCAATTTTCAGCCGGGGGGAAATCGCCCGCGCCGATCGGCGATCGTTACAACCTCTTCAGCCCTTCGTTCCCAGGCGCCTCCGGCAGAGCTCGCGGGCACGCTGCCGTCCGAGCGGGGGTTCGCGTTGAACTTCGAGACCCTCGGCGGCCTCGTTCGGATCGCGCCGTGGCTCGGCGCGACCCTCATGGCGAAGTGGCAGCGCTTCGTGATCCACGAGGACACCAAGCTCGAAGTCGGTCCAACGTCGGCGGAACTCGGCGTGCGCTTGGAGCTCGCGTTGCCGTGAGCGCGTGCCTGCCGGCGACGGGGTTTGGGTACCTCTTCGAACGGGATGCGAAAACTTGTAGCCGGCTGCGGGGTGCCTCTCTCTGTCCACGGCACGCGGCGGAGCGCTGGACGGTATTTGCTGATGGCGATGGTGTCCGTGTCGACCGCGTGCATCGCGGCGCCGGACGGTGCCCTCGGGTTCGGCGACGACGACGCGGGTCCCGCCGCGAACGGCGATCCTGCGGCCAACGGCGACCACGGGAGCAGCAGCAGCTCCGGCGGCTCCGCCCAGGGGACGCCCAGCGCCTCGGGGGGCTCCGCGATGAGCGGGTCGAGCAGCTCGGGGGGCTCCTCCGCCGGCAGCGCGAGCAGCAGTTCGAGCAGCAGCTCGGGGGGCTCCCCCGCCGGCAACGCGAGCAGCAGCTCCGGCGCGCCCACGGCGTCGGGCGGCTCGAGCAGCAGCTCGGGCGGCAAGGTCAGCTCGAGCAGCTCGAGTTCGAGCAGCAGCGGCGGCAGCTCCAGCAGTTCGAGCAGCAGCGGCGCCGGTTCGACCTCCAGCAGTTCGAGCAGCAGCTCGGGCGGCGGCTCCAGCAGCTCGAGCAGCAGCGGCGGCACGGTGACACCGCCTCCTCCTCCGACCCTCGGCTACGCGGCGAACATCAGCCCGATCATCCGGAGCTTCGGCTGCAGCGGCTGCCATCCCAACGCCGGCAGCCTGACCGTCTCGTACGCGACGCTGGTCAACGTCTCCGCCGTCGAGCTCCCCTCCATCGACTACGTCACGCCGGGTGACCCCGGCCACAGTTACTTCTGGTGCAAAGTGAACCCGACCGACGCGGCGTGCGCCGCGGCCGGCACCGCCATCAGCGGCTCGCGGATGCCGCTCGGCGGCCCGTACATCGACGCGACGAACCTGGCCACGATCGAGACGTGGATCATGCAGGGCGCGAATCCGTAGCGGCGAGACGTCTCTCACGCCTCGGCGAGGACGCGCATCACGTTGCCGCGGAGGATCTTGGCGATCGTCGCGTCGCGGAGGCCGGCCTTGAGGAGCGCGTCCGTGAGGAGCGGCAGGCCGCGCGGGTCACGAAGCTCGCGGGTCGGGATGATCATCCCGTCCCAGTCGCTCCCGAGGGCCGGCGTGTCTTCGCCGACGACGTTCAAGATGTGGACGAGGTGGCGCACCACGGGCTCGAGGCCGCCGCCGCCGAGGTATCGCGGATAGAAGATGACGCCGATCACGCCGCCGCGGTCGGCCACCGCACGGAGCTGGTCGTCGTCGATGTTGCGCCAGTGGCGGTGCGCGCCGAGCACGCCCGTGTGGCTGACGATGGGCGGCTTGCGCGCGATGGCGCACGCGTCGAGAAAACCGCGGCGATTGATGTGCGAAAGATCCACGAGGACGCCCGCGGCCTCGCACCGCCGCACGAGCTCGAGGCCGAACGGCGTGAGGCCCTGGTCATCGCGGCGCCCGTGGCCGTACGCGGGATACCCGGCTTCGTTGGCGGAAAAATGGAGAAAGCCGAGATAGCGGACGCCGCGTCGCGCGAACTCCTCGACGCGCGCGAGCCGCCCTTCGAGCGCGTGCGCGCCTTCGATCCCGAGGAGCGCGCCGATGACGCCGTCGCGCCGGCACGCTTCGACGTCGTCCGCGGTGCGCGCGATGCGGAGCTCGTGGGGCGTGCGGCGCACCGCTTCTTCGAGCAGATCGATCTGATCGTGGATCACGCGGGCGAGGCCGCGCAGGTGGTGGGCCAACGGGAGGGACACGAGCCCGAAGAACTGCGCGCCCATCCGCGCGTCCCGGAGGCGAGGCAGGTCCACGTGGCCCGCGAACGCGGCGCCCCAGAGAGGCGGCTCGTGTCGCTCGCGCATGTCGTAGCCCAGCATGCGGACCCACGTCAGCGTGTCGGCGTGAAGATCGATGGGCGGGTTTTGCGCGTGGAGGGCGTGCGCGTCGAGGGAGCCCAGCATCGCCGCGGCCGAGAGCATAGCGCGAGGGGAGCCGCGAGCGTGCGCGGTTGACAGTGCCTAGGCCAACACTATCGTGTCGCTGTGGCTACCCCATGCGGCGGCTCGCCGAAAACGTCCTCGAGCTGATCGGTCGAACGCCGCTCGTCGCCATTCGCACGCTCGAAGGCGAGGGCCGCGCGGACGTGTGGGCCAAGATGGAGCAGGCGAACCCGGGCGGCTCCGTCAAAGACCGCATCTGCCTCGCGATGATCGAGGACGCCGAGCGCACGGGCAAGCTCAAGCCGGGCGGGGTGGTCGTCGAGCCGACGAGCGGGAACACCGGAATCGGGCTCGCCATCGTTTGCGCCGTCCGCGGGTACAGGTGCGTGCTCGCGATGCCCGAGAGCATGAGCCTCGAACGAAGACAGCTCCTCGAGGCCTACGGCGTCGAAGTCGTGCTGACGTCCGAGGACCAGCAAATGGAGGGCGCGGTCGCCAAGGCGCGAGAGATCGCAGAGAAGACGCCCGGCGCCTTCATGCCGCACCAGTTCGACAACCCCGCCAATCCGCGGGTCCACGCGGAGACGACGGCCCGCGAGATCCTCGAGGCGATGACGCCACTTTCGATCGACGCGTTCGTCGTCGGCGTGGGGACAGGAGGCACCGTGAGCGGGGTGGGCGAAGTGTTGCGGCGGGAAGTCTCCCCGGCGCCGCGCGTCGTTGCGGTCGAGCCGGCGTCGTGCGCCACCATTTCGCGTGGCCAGCGCGGGCCGACGAAGATTCAGGGCCTCGGGGCCGGGTTCGTTCCACGGAACTACCACCCCGACGTCGTCGACGAGGTGCGGACCGTGGACGACGCCGACGCCTGGCGCATCAAGGTCGCGCTCGCGCGTCGCGAGGGCCTCCTCGTCGGCATCAGCGCGGGCGCGGCGGTCCGCGTGGCGCTCGACATGGCGCGCGAGCTCGGTCCCGGCAAGAACGTGGTGACGCTGCTTCCGGACACGGGGGAGCGCTACTTCAGCATGGAGGAGTATTTCCCCGGGGTCGTGTCGTGAGCCGGCCGGGGGCGCGCGTGCTCGTCGTCGGCGTGGGCGGCATCGGCTGCCCGGCGGCGATGATGCTCGCGCGAGCCGGCGTCGGGACGATCGGTCTTTGCGACGACGACGAGGTCGACGCGACGAACCTCCATCGGCAAATCCTCTTCTCCGCGGCCGACGCGGCCGCCCGCCGTCCGAAAGTGGAGGCCGCCGCCCGAGCGCTCCGCGCGTGGCAGCCCGGGGTCGACGTCGAGGTCCACGACACACGCCTCTTGCCGGGTGTCGCCGTCGATCGCGTCCGCGGCTACGACCTCGTCCTCGAAGGCGCCGACAACTTCGCGACCAAGTTCCTCGCCGCGGATGCGTGCGCGGTCGCCGGCGTGCCGATCGTCCAGGCTTCGGCGGTCCGCTGGGTGGGGACGGTGCTGGCCGTGGGCGCGGCGGGGCGGCCTTGCTATCGGTGCGTGTTCGAGGAGGAGCCCGAAGAGGGCGGCGAGGGCTGCTCCGTCGCCGGCGTGATGGGCCCCGTCGTGGGCGTCGTCGCGGCGGCGCAGGTGGACCTCGCGCTCGCGATCCTCGACGGCGAATCGGTCGAGGGGCAGATCGTGACGTTCGACGGCAGGACGGAGGTCCTGCGGCGCCGGTCCGCGGCCGCGCGCCCCGACTGCCCGCTGTGCGGGAATCCGCGGCGGATCGCGGCCGCCGTCGCGAGTGCTCACGCGCCCGCATGAGGGCGTCACAAGGAGAAATGGGTCCAATGGAAACGATAGTTCGAATCCCCACGCCGCTCCGCACCCTGACGGGCGGAGCGGACGAAGTCCCCGCGGCGGGTCAAACGGTCGGCGAGGTGATCGAAGACCTCGAGCGGCGCCACCCCGGCATCCGGGAGCGTCTCCTCGACGAGAAGGGCGTGCGGCGGTTCGTCAACATCTACGTCGGCGAAGACGACGTGCGCTTCCTCGACGGCCTCCGCACCACGCTCAAGCCCGGAGATCAGATCAGCATCGTCCCGGCGATCGCCGGCGGCTGAGCGCTCTGCCATGGATCGTCATGCCCGCCAGGCGAGGCTGGCCGAGGTCGGGGCCGCGGGGCAAGCGCGCATCGCGCGCGCGGTCGTCGACGTCGGCGCGAGCGGCCTCGCGGCGGACGTCGCGGTCCGTTACCTCGCGGGCGCCGGCGCGGGCCGCGTGAACGTGCGCGACGCCGCTCTGGGCGATGTCGCGCGTGGCATCGATCCAGGCGTTCGGGTCGAGGTGGAGGCGTCGATCCCCGAGGCGTCGACCGCGTCGTTCGATCTGCGTGATCCCGTCGCGAAGGCGTTCGCCGCCGGCGCGGTTCTCGCGCTGCGGGCGCTGCGCGGGGCCATCACCGGCGAAGACGCGGCCGGCGCCGTCCCGGGAGGACGCTCTTGAGCGTCCCGCGCGTTCGGCGCATCGAGTCCGTCCTCGACGCGGTCGGCGACACCCCGCTCGTGCGCCTCCACCGGGTCGCGCGTCACGTGCCCGACGTCGAGGTGTGGGCGAAGCTCGAGTTCGCGAATCCGGGCGGGAGCGTGAAGGATCGGGCCGCCCTGCGGATGATCCGCGACGCCCTCGCCGACGGCCGGATGACCAAGGACAAGATCCTCATCGACTCGACGAGCGGCAACACTGGCGTCGCGTACTCGCTGTTCGGCGCGGCCTTGGGGCTCCGCGTGCGCCTCGTCATGCCCTCCAACGTGAGCAAGGCGCGCAAAGACATCGCGCGGAACTTCGGGACCGACATCGTCTACAGCGACCCGATGGAGGGCTCCGACGGCGCGATTCTCCTCGCGCGCCAGATCGTCGCGGAGGAACCGGACGCGTACTTCTATCCGGATCAGTACTCGAATCCCTCGAACTGGCGCGCCCACTACGACGGCACGGGCCGCGAGATCCTCGAAGATCTCCCGCAGCTCACCCACTTCGTCGCGGGGCTCGGCACGACCGGCACGATGATGGGCTGCGGACGGCGCATCAAGGACTCGGGCAGGCCCATCCAGTGCATCGCGGTCGAGCCGGCCGAGGCGCTGCACGGGCTCGAGGGCCTCAAGCACATGGCGACGAGCCTCGTGCCCCCCATCTACGATCCCAAGGTCCCCGACCGCATCCTTCCCATTGGCACGGACCTCGGGTGGGATACCGCCGACCGTCTGGCGCGCGAGGAGGGACTGCACGTCGGGCACTCGTCGGGCGCCAACATCGCCGCGGCCCTCCTCGTCGCGGAAGAAGCGCAGCGAAGCGGGAAGGGGGGCTGCGTCGTCGCCATCGTGTGCGACCGGGGCGACCGGTACTTCGCGCCCATGAAGTGGGAACGACGATACGTGTGGTAGGCTGGGGGGCTCTTTCGGCGGTGGTCAATCCGATGCGCGACGAGAAAAAGCACCCCTGGGCCGCCGGAAACCTGACGGTGTCGCGGGAGGTCCTCGACCGCGTCGACGAGGAGGCCCGGCAGGCGTACGAGCGCGACGAAGAGAGCTGCGGCTTTCTCGTCGGGCCCGCCGCCGAGGCTCGGTACGTCGACGGGGTGGTCCCGATGGTCAACCGCGCCAACGCGCTTCATCGGCTCGACCCGGAGACCTTCCCGCGGACGGGGCGCACCTACTTCGACATCGACTCGATGAAGTTCGAGTCCGCCATCCGGCGGAGCGAGGCGGAGGCGCGGCCCGTCAAGGTGCTCTACCACTCGCACCTCGACGCGGGCGCCTACTTCTCCGCCACCGACGCCGAGGTCGCGAAGATGGGCCAAGGCGAGCCGCCGTGGGACCTCGCGTACCTCGTCACGAGCGTCATCAAGGGCCGGGTCGACGCGCGGACGCTCTTCGTCTGGAGCCCCGACGCGAAGGAGTTCGTCGAGAGCCCGCTCGTCGTGCGTGAGGGTGACGAGGGCGACTGACGATGACGAAGACGGGCGAGCGCGCGCGGGCGGCCGCATGTGCCGCCGCGGTGGCCGTCGCCGCTTTCCCCGGCAGCGCCCGCGCCGAGCTCCACGAGTCCGTCGAGCGCTTGGCCGACGCATGGCGGGCCGTCGGCGCGTCCGTCGTGCTCGACAAGACCCGCTTTCTGACCGACGACAACGACGACGACCGCCCCGTCTTCATCGGGCTCCCGGCGCTCCCCGAAGGAGAGTGCACGACGCTGGTGCTGCTCGGCGCGCGGGGTCTTGGTTTCCACGTCCGACTGCCCGGAACGGGCGGCGACGAGGGCGCGGGGCAGCGCGTGCTCAGCGTCGCGGGCGCGCTGTCGATCGAGCGTTGCGGCGAGGACTTTCCGACGCGCTTCATCGTCGCGAGCGACTCCGGCCGGGGCGCGATCGAGACGGTGGTGGCTCGGTCGTCCAAGCCGCTGCCGAGCGTTCGGACCGTCCTGCCCGAACGATCGGCTGGCCCGGCGATGCCGATGCCCGAGCCCGGCGCGCTCCCGGCGCTGCCCCCGCCCGAGAAGCGCGCCGAGATCGCCGAGACCCGCGCGAAGCGAGACGGCGCATCGATCGCGACGCGCGAGACATGGGAGGCCAGCGGCGACGGGAGCGGCGCCGGCGAGGCCCTCCTCGACCCGGGGTGCCACACCCTCGAGCTCTTTGCGCCGGATCCACGCGCGTCGCACCCCGGCCGGCGCACGAAGCTCGACCTCGACGCCGAGATGCGCGACGAGACGGGCGACCGCGTCCTCGCGCGCGATCGCTCCGACGCTCCCGACGCCCACCTCGCCGCGTGCGTCGGCGACCCGACCCGCGTCGGCGTCGTCTTCGCGGGGTCGCCCCCCGCGGCGCGCGTTCTCGTCGCGCACTTCGCGTGGCCGCTGCCGGAGCATCTGCCCACGATTTGGGACGCGGACGCGCGCGCGCGCATGGCGCACGTGCTGCTCGAGCGCCACGTGTCGTCGCTGCCGCGCGAGCCCGTGCTGCTCGCTCAGGGCGGCTCGGGAGACACGCCGGTCCCGCTCACCATCGAACCGGGCGGGTGCTACCTCATCGTGGTCGCCCGCGTGAAGGAGGCGGCGCGGGCGCTCGGCCTTCGCGTGCACGTGGGGTCGGAGGACGCGTTCGACGATCGCGGCGTGGACGGAGATGGCGCGGCCGTCGGGTTCTGCGCGGGCCGGGGGTCGACGGCGGTGGCGACCGTGGAGGCGAGGGGAGGGCCGCTGCTCGGCTGGGGGTTGGCGCTCTATCGGCTTCGCTCGGGCGTATGGGAGGTGCCGCGATGAGGTTGCGCTTGCTCCCGGTCGCCGTGATGGCCGCGGGCGTGGCCGGCTGCGTGCCGCGGGCGTCCGCGTCGGCGCCGGGTGGCCCCGGGGTGCTCCCCGAGCCGCGCGTCACGGCGGGTTCGCTCGACCCGAGGACGGTCCTCGGCGAGCTCCCTGCCCGCGCCGCCCGGTTGGGGGCGGGCGCTCCAGCGCTCGTGTCCTCGACGGAGGCGATCGAGAACGATTGGGCCGGCGGCTTCGTCGACGTCCCGCGCGACGACTGCGTCCTCGGCTATGGGCGCGCGTCGAGCTCGATCGAAGACGTCGACGTGGCGATCTACTCGGAGGAGGGGACGCAGCTCGCCGCCGACGAAGGCCGCGACGTGCATCCGACGGTGCTTCTGTGCCCGCCGCACCCCGACCGCGTCTACGTCGCCGCGCACGTCGTCGAGGGCGAGGGGCTCGTCGCCGTGGGGGCACAACTTGTCCCGAAGGAGCGGGCGCTGGTCGTGGCGCGCGCGCTGGGCGCACGCGGCGCGGTCGTCGAGGGGCCGCGACCGGCCGACGCATGGCCCGGGCTCGACGACGCCGTCCGCGCCCACAGGGTCGCGCTCGGCGGCTCCTGGGAAGAGTTCAAGCGCGTGGCCTTGTCGGTCGACACGCGCGTGCCGACGTACCTCGCGCTCCCGATCGAGGGCGACCAGTGCGTCGACGCGATCATCGTGCCGGACAATGACGTCGCGCTCCTCGACGTCGAAGCATTCGACGGCGACGGCCGCGTGATGGCCCGCGCGCGCGAGGGCCTCGGCGTCCGCACCATCACGGTTTGCTCACCGGCCCCGATGTCCGGATCGCTGTCGATACGCCCCCACGTCGGTCGTGGTCTCGTCGCGGCGGTCCTCTCGCGAGCGCACGGCGAGGTCGCGCGCGATCTGTCCACTCGTCCGGAGGTCGCGTGGACGGCCGGCGCCCAGCCGCTCGAGGCGGCGAGGGTGGCTCGCAACGCGCTCCTCGCGAAGAGCGGCTACTCGCCGCCCGTGGCGGCGACCGGGGGCACGCTGGTGCTCGGGCGACGGGTGAGCCTCCCGCTCGACGCGCGCGGCCTCGGCGGAGCGTGCGCGCGGATCGACGTCGTCGCGGGCGCCCCGCTCGCGCTGGTCGACGCGCGGGTGGTCGACGAGGCCGGTGTGGTGCTCGCTTCGACGGAGGCTTCGTCCTCGCTCGTGCTCTTCGCGTGCTCGCGCGGCACGATCCATCTCGAGCTCGAAACGCGCGGGCGGCCCGGCCCGTTCGCCGTCTCGATGCGAGCGGAGCGTTGGAAGGACGCCGAGTTTGCGGCCCACCCCCTCGCGGCCTCGCGCATGCTCACGCGGGCCGCCGTCGGGCCGGAGATGCTCGTCGACGGCAAGGAAGCATCTGCAAAGGTTCTCTCGCTCGATGCGGCGCACGTGGTCGGTTGGACCGAAACGGTTCCGGCGGGCCGCTGTGTTCGCGTGACGGTGGGCGCGCAAGGAGAGGGATCGGGGATCGAGCTTCGCGCGGTCGACCCTTCGGACGGTACGAGTCTTGACCGCTCGGAGGCGGTCCACGCCGCCACAGTGCGTGGCTGCGCCCTTCCCACTGCGGCGCGCGATGTGCGTTTCGAGGTGCAGACCTCGGCGGGTCATATGGACGCGGTCATCGGCGAGACCACCTCCAATTGACCACGGTCATGCGTCCGTCCGGGGCCCGTTGTCCTGCTATGAAATCCAGAGCAAATTCAGCGGCCCACGGTTCTTCCCGTGGTATCGGGCGCCACGAATCTCTATCGTAGCTGCTATTTTGCTCGCCGAATAGAATGCGAGACACGGTCGAGACGCTACCTAGCCCATCCACGCGTGTAGGGTCGCCGGCACTGAGGTGGACCCATGGGTTCGAAGAATATTGGGCGTTTGATTTTTATCGTGTCGTTGAGTGCGGCAGCTGCCGGGGTTGGGGCTTGCGGCGGGGACGACACCGCAACAGATAGCGGGGCCAGCAGCAGCAGCAGCGGTTCGAGTAGCAGCAGCGGTTCGAGTAGCAGCAGCAGCTCGGGAAGCAGCAGCGGCGTCACCGACGCGGGGCACGACGCGACCGTGACGGACTCTGGCTCGGACGCAGGCAGCGACGCGGGGCACGACGCAACGGCGCCGGACAGCGGATCGGATGCGGCGGCCGACGCGGCCCACGACGCCACGACGCCGGACGCGGGCGACGCGGGCAACGCTCCGGACGCGCATGACGGCGCAGCCCCGGACGCGCCGGCGGACTCGCCGACGGCCGACGCGCCTGCCGCGGACGCACCTGCGGACGCTCCGGGCGAGGCCACGATCGACTCCGGCGCGGATGCCGGTGTCGACGCGTCGGACGCCTCCGACGACGGCGGCTGATCGACGACGGTCCACGGCAGTACGGGTCCGCCTTCGCCTGCTCCGGTAGGCGAAGGCGGGGTTCGTCACCGCCGCCCGCGAGGCGGCAACTTGCTCATCCTCGAGGTCGGGCGAGCACCGCGAGGACGGCGTCTGCGCGATCGGCGGTGATGTTGCCGACGCAAAGCGGAGCCCCGCCGCGCGGGACGAAGACGACGCGGCAGCGGCCGCGGACGCCCGGCCACAGTGTGCTCAGCAGGAAGTCGAGCGCGAGGCCCAGCGCGACGATTCCGACTCCCGAAGCGAGCAGGGAGGGCGAAGCTCCACGGACGCCGTCGACGAACGTCGAGAGCCCCAGGTAGCTGCCGATCGCGAGCGAGAGCAGCCCGGCATGGAGCGCAGGCCGCGGGTACCGGACTTCTCGGGCGGCGCGCAGGAGACCCGCGCGCGGGATCATGACGCTCCGATCGCGAAGCGTGCGTCCGAGCATCTCGACGCGCCAGCGGACGCGAAGGGCAGGATCGCCGCCGTCTTGGGTGAGCGCGATCTCCGCCGGGCGCTTGTAGGCGAGCGCGAAGCGGCCAAAGAGCCTCGCCGCGTGCATCGCCAGCAACACGCCGCTCAGCGCGAGCAGCGTCGTCGCCACCGCGCCGCGCGGCGCCGGAGCCATTTCGCAGGCGATCGCGGTCTCCTTCGCGGAGCCCGGCCCGCCGCCGCGCAGCACGCGCGCGAGCTTGCGATCTCGAGCCTCCGCCGCGAGCGCCGCGGCTCGGCGGGCGGCCACCGGGGCCGAGGACGCCGCGAGCGCGGCGGCGCCAATCAGGGCTTCCCCCCGGCCCGGCAGGCCCCCCTCGTCGATGCGACGGACGCGATCGGCGATCGCGTCCCAGATGGGCGCCGCGGCGTCGCCGAGGGCGTGATCGACGAGGCCCGTCGCGTCGAAGTGCGTGTGGTCGGCGAGCCAGAGAAGGTCGCTCGCGAACCGGCTCTCGTCGTCGGGGCCCTTCGGGGGATACATGGCAAGGACGTGGCCCGCCAAACCGCTCGCCAGCGCGCGCTCGGCCTCCCCTTCGGGTCCCCGCGCGAGCACGTCGAGCGCGTTGCCGAACGGCGTCAGCGCTTCGTCGTGCGAC
This sequence comes from Polyangiaceae bacterium, assembly GCA_036500865.1. Lineage (GTDB taxonomy): Bacteria > Myxococcota_A > Polyangia > Polyangiales > Polyangiaceae > Palsa-1150. The sequence goes on along the minus strand of DASYBG010000018.1, from coordinate 96,909 downwards.
AGGCCCATCTCGCGGGCGAGCTTGGCGACTTGGTCCGCGCGTCGCTCGAGGCGTCGCGTCTGGGCCGCCGCCGTCATCTGGGAGCGCGCGATGGCCGTCAGGTCGGCGAGGCGCGGATGCTGAATCAGCGCATCGAAGGCACGAACGTCGGCGTCGACCGGCATCTACTCGGACGGTCGTGTTACCGGAACGAGCCGCCCCGCGCCACAGCTTCCCGTGGCGCGCGGTATTTGGCCCGCCCGTGCGTCATCGCCTAGGACGGCAGAGAGGCGAGGCGCTGCTTTCAAGGCTCGCCCGGAGGTCTCCCATGCACGACAAGCACGAAGCACTCGAAGAGCTGCGCTCCATGTTCCGCAACTCGCTCGCCGCCTCGGCGGTGGGGGGCAGCCATTCGCGGGTCCTTCGCTCGCGGGGCTGCGTCGACGGGTACATGCGCGCCCTGCTCGACCTCGGCGTCGCCACCCGCGGCGAGCTCCTCGAGGTCATCACGGCCGAGCGCGAACGCGCCCACGGTCCCGCCACGAGCGCCATCGACGACCGAGACGTCGTCGACGCGGCCTGAAGCGGCGGGCCCGGCCCCGACCCCCACTCTCAGCCGGGGAGGGAGACGTCTCCGCCGCAGTCGATGAGGCGCATGAACGCCTGCACGCGTTCGGCGACCTCGGTCCGCCCGACCTGCAAGATGCGCGAAGGCCCGACGCCCTCGACGCAGAAGCTCCCCAGCGTCGAGGCGAAGATCATCGCCTTTCGCAGCGTCGAAGAGGTGACGTCGCCGCCGGTCGCCGCGAGGTAGCCCATCAGGCCGCCCGCGAACGAGTCGCCCGCGCCGGTCGGATCGAGCACCTCTTCGAGGGGATAGGCGGGGACGAAGAAGGTCCCGCCCGCCTCGAACAACAAAGCGCCGAACTCGCCGCGCTTGACGACGAGCGTCGACGGCCCGCGTTTACGAATGTCGGCCGCGGCCTTGACGAGGTTGTGGATGCCCGAGAGCTGCCGCGCCTCCTCGTCGTTGATGACGAGCAAGTCGACCTTCCGGAGCACCTCCTCGAGGGCGGCGGGCTCGCGGTCGATCCAGAAGTTCATCGTGTCGGCCGCGACGAGCTTGGGCCGCTGGACCTGCCCGACGACGCCGACCTGCAACGACGGGTGGATGTTGCCGAGCAGCACGAACGGGCTCGCCCGATAGGCGGGGGGGATATTCGGCGAAAAGTCCGCGAACACGTTCAACTGGGTGTCGAGCGTGGTTCGGCTCGCGAGATCGCTCGAGTAGCGCCCGTGCCACCGGAAGGTGCGCCCGGCGACGCGTTCGACGCCCGCCGTGTCGACGCCGCGGGACCGGAGCTCGCCGAGGTGGGCCTCGGGAAAGTCTTCACCGATGATGCCGACGACGCGCACGCTGCCGCGCGCGAGGATCGACGCGGCGAGCGACGCGTAGGTGGCCGCGCCGCCGAGCACGTCGCGGTACTCGCCGGACGGCATGTCGAGATCGTCGAACGCGATGGAACCAACGATGAGAAGAGGATCGGGACGGGTGCTCACGGGCCTGCCATCTCTTTACCACCGCCCTCGCCTCGTGGGCTTACGTACTTCGCGATGAGCCAGTCCAGGCGTGCTTTCGCGTCGGTGGAGATCCGTGGGATGCGGGTCATGATCGCCCCGTCGAGCGCCCGCGCGGCCGGGCTCTCGGCTGCGTCCGGCAGGGCGCCCGCCAGCTCCGCGACCGCGAGACGGGCGAAGGCCACGTTCTTGCGCATCACGGCCACGATGTCCTCCGCGCTCACGGGGGCTTCCGTCTCGTGCCAGGAGTCGTAGTCCGTCGCCAGCGCGAGGAGCGCGTACGGGAGCTCCGCTTCGCGGGCGAGCTTCGCCTCGGGCATGGCGGTCATCCCGATGACGGACGCGCCCCACGACCGATAGAGGAGGCTCTCGGCGCGCGTCGAAAACGAAGGGCCTTCGATGCAGACGTAGGTGCCCCCCGCGTGGATGCGTCCTGCCTTGCCCGAAGCGTCCGCGGCGATCGCGCGCGCGGCGGCGGAGGCCACGGCCGTCGAGAGCGAGCGGCACGTCGGATCGCCGAAGCCCACGTGGGCGACCAGCCCGCCGTCGAAGAAAGATGCGACGCGTCGCTTCGTGAGGTCGAGGAACTGATCGACGACGACGAAGTCGCCGGGGGCGATCGCCTCTTTGAGCGAGCCGACGGCGCTGACGCCGAGGAGGTGGGTCGCGCCGAGCTTCTTCACCGCGCAGACGTTCGCGCGGTACGGGATCTCGTGCGGGGCGATGTGGTGGTCTCTTCCGTGCCTCGGCAGAAAGAGCAGTGTGGTTTCGCCGAGCCGACCCCGGAGGACCGCGTCGCTGGCGGGTCCGTAGGGCGTCTCGACGTGGAGCTCTTCGACGTCGGAGAGGCCGTCGAGCGCATAGAGGCCGCTCCCTCCGATGACGGCGAGCACGTCGCGCCGGGGCGGCGTCATCGTCGGTCTCCGAGGTGCCCTGACCGGAGGAGCGACTCGGCGAGGGGAGCGCGGCGACGGCGCTGCGCCCGCTCCCCGACCGCGATGGACCGGAGCTCGTCGAAAGCGCGGTTCACGTCGTCGTTGACCACCAGATAGTCGAATAAGGCATAGTGCTCGATTTCGCGCTGGGCCACGGCGAACCGCCGGCGCACGGCGTCCTCGGCGTCGCTCGCCCGCCCGCGGAGGCGCCGCTCCAGCTCCTGCATCGAGGGCGGCAAGATGAAGACGGCGACGACGTCGTCGACCTTTGCCCGGATCTGCCGGGCGCCTTGATAGTCGATGTCGAAGATCATCCCCGTGCAGCCCGCGGTCGCGCGCGCGCGCTCGATCTCGGCCATCGACGTTCCATAGAGGTTGCCGTGAACCTCCGCCCACTCGAGGAACGCGCCCTGCGTCACGAGCTCGAGGAAGCCCGCGCGGTCGACGAAGTGGTAGTCGCGCCCGTCCACCTCGCGCTCGCGCGGCGCGCGGGTCGTGTGCGACACGCTGAAGCGGAGCTCCGGACAGTTCTCGAGGAGCATGCGCGTCAGCGTGGTCTTTCCAGCGCCGCTGGGCGAGGAGAGGATGAGCAGGAGGAAGTTGGAGTAGTCGCTCATTCGACGTTCTGGACCTGCTCGCGCATTCGCTCGATCTCCGCCTTCAAGTCGACGATCGCGTGCGCGATGGGTGCGTCGGGGCTCTTGGCTCCGACGGTGTTGGCCTCTCGTGCCATCTCTTGGAGAAGGAAGTCGAGCCTGCGCCCCACGGCCTCTTCGCTCGCGAGGAGCGTGGCGAACTGTGCGCAATGGCTGCCGAGCCGCGTGATCTCTTCGCAGACGTCGCTCCGCTCGGCGAAGAGCGCGATCTCTTGCTCGAGGCGGCCGGCGTCGACGTCGATCTCGGTCGCGGCCCGAAGGCGCTCGGCCCGCTCGCGGAGCCGGCGCCGGTGCGTGTCGACCACTTCGGGGGAGCGCTGCTCGATGGTGACGGCGATGCGCCGTACGCAGGCCAGACGCGTCGTGAGGTCGCCCCGGAGAGCTTCGCCCTCGAGGTTGCGCATCGCCTCGAGCGCGCGCGCGGCCGCCGCGAAGGCCAGCCGGGCCGCCTCGCGCAGCCCCTCGAGCTCGTGGTCGGCGCCGGAAACGAAGAGGTCCGGCAGCGCCGCCAGGAGCGAGAGCGGGACCTCGGCGCCCGGCGCGAGCTCGTCTCGGAGCTCGCAGAGCGAGCGATAGGCCACCCGCGCGCGTCCCCGGTCGAGGACCGGCGCGCCCACGCAGACGCCGTCGACGCGCACGGACACGTCGTACCGGCCTCGGGACAGCCGCTCGCGCGCGAGCTGCTCGAGCAGGCCGGAGAGCTCGCCGAGTTCCCGTGAGAGGCGCACGCGCACGTCCAGGAACCGGTGGTTCACCCCGCGGATCTCCACGGCCAGCTTCCCATGGTCGAGGGGGGCCTCACCGAGGCCGAAGCCGGTCATGCTGCGCATACCCCCCGAACCTACGACGATTTCGGCTCCCGCTCCAGGAGAGGGACGGCACCCGCGTCCTGAAATCGTTGCTTCGCGCGCTCGGGCACTTCGAGCTCGCGCGGCGCCGGACCTACAGGCCCTTGCGACGCTTCACCTGCTCGAGGACGCGCGAATATTCGATCTCCCAGTCGCGACTCCCCTCGCGGACGTGGCGGAGCTGCGCCCGCACCTCCGAGTCGAGCGAGGCGTCGACCGCCATGTGCTTCTTGAAGATCGGCCCCATCTTCCGGCGCAGCTCGACGTCCGCCGCGAAGACCTCCTCGACGTTGTTCGAGTGCATGAGCATTTCGACGACCTGATCGAGGAGGTAGTCGAGCGTCTCGTCTCCGAGCTTGATCCCCTTCTCGTCCGCGGCCAGCGACCGGAGGCGCTGGAACTCGCTCTGCGACTTGCCCGTGCGCTCCATGATCTCTTTGGCGCGCTCGTTCACGTCGCGTTCGTCGGTCAAGTATTGGTTGAGGATCGCGGCCACGTCCGCCTCGACCTCCTTCGGGCTCTCTGACTCGATGTCCCCTGCGGCGAGAAGCGCGCGGACGACTTCCGTCGCGATCGCAGAGACCTTTCCGCTGTAAAGACGCATGACGCTGGCATACCTTGCCGCGCCGGCTGGCGCGACCACGAGTTGACGTTTCTGGGGGCTATTTTCGCTTCTTCGGGTCGGGCGCGGCCCCGCTCGGCCACCCGTCGGTCGATCCGCCGAGGTGCAGCCGGCGCATCACCGCCTTCTTCTGCCGCTCCTTGTATTTGGCGTGTGAAGCGTCACCGAGTTCGTTCTGGGCGTCGGTGTCTCGGTCGACGACTTGAAACTCGCAGATGACGAAGATGACATTCCCGAGGGCGGAGGCGCCCGGCGGCGCCCGGTCCATGATCCGGCGGGGGAGGCGCACCGGCATGTCGACGACGAAGTGGATGATTCGGTAGCTCTGCGCCGAGAATTCGTTGCCGTTCGGGGCGGGGTCGTCGTCGCCGCCCCCGACGCGCTGGAGCTGCGCCAGGTGCTTTTCGAGCGGCGTCTTCTTCACGTACGCCTGGAACGAAAAGACGGAATTGATGCTTTCGCCGGGGACGACGTAGTTGAAAGGAAAGAGCTTCTTCTTCAGATACTGGACGATCGGGAAAATGTCCTCGCGCGTGCGGGTGACGATCCGGAAGCGAAGCTTGTCGAAGATCTGGGCGGCGATCGTCTCCTGTTTCGACAGGAGCTTCGTGATGAGCGAGTCCTTGTTCTTGCGGCCGCCGACGAACTCGATGATCGGGAAGCCCGCCGCCAGCATCCCTCCGATGACGCGATAGACCTTCTCCTCCACGATGTGGAAGACCTCCTGATCGGACATCGGGAGGACGAAGAGGAGCTCGCGGCCATCGAGGTGATGGATGATGTGCATGCACTTCAAGATGGTGCACGCGCACATCGCTCGATGTCCGTGTCCGGAAGCGAGGAGCATGAGCTCCGGGACGGTGGCTCGCTCGACGGGGCGGGGTATCGGATAGTCGAATTGGCGGCGCAGATAGGCGATGGCCTCGCCCTTCACGTGCTCCATGCGGACGCGGTCGACGGCGTCGGCGTGGTGCAGCTCGTGGGTGGACAGGAACTCCGAGACCTCGTCCTCCGTGTTGAAGTCGAGGCGCCGCCAGTCGATGACCGAGTCGCCGCGCAAAATCAGACGAATCGACTCGACGTCGGCGAGGGTGAACTCGTCGAAGGGAGTGAGTCTTTCGACGGCGTCCTTGGTGACGTCGTTCATGGCCTCATCGCGCTCGCGCGACGGACGTTAGCGCAACGCAGCGGCGGAGGAGCGGTCTTTGGCGCGTCCCGGGGGGAATGCGTCACCCGATGGTCGCCGGACTCCTCGGGTACCGTCGCCGTTCAGCTTCGGGGCGTGCTCTCGCCGCCCACGACACCGGCCGACCGATGGCTCTGGCTGCCGAGCGTGAGGGTCCCGAAGAAGATGCAGAGCGTGACGGCGAGCACTGCGCACTGACCCAGAAAGGCCCCAGAGCACCCGGCCACGGCGACGGGAGCAAAGGCCACGAAGTACCAGGGAGTCAGCTTCATGCGCAGAAAATTCTCCGGGGGAGCACCGAGACCGCCGCAGGCAACGCCTCGGGTGGCTCACATGTGGGCAACGTTACGACACGCCGCGGTGACGGGCCAAACTTCTATCGACCTCGCCTCGGGTTGCGCAAGCCGAAACGAAAACGGCCCCTCGCAACACTGCCGAGATCATCGGACTCTCCACCCACCTCGCACGACTCGTTCCAACGGCTTCGTCGGCTTGCGCGAGCGACCCGAGGGCCGCGGTCCCACGGTGACGACGCGCGGGTGCGCCGCCGAGACACGTGCGCCAGGACCGCCGAATTTGGCGCGAAACGAGACCCCGAGCGATGGCCCGGCGGCGCCTGCAGACATGCCTGCCGACCGTCGCGCATGGTCGGGGCTCGCGTCGCGGCGGGTCCGCAATGGGTCGCGCGGTGTGTGTCGGGAGACACAACCGTGTGTCCCCGAGCACGCGGTTTGCGGCGCGTACAGGGCGGGTGCGAGGCGCGCGGCACCTGCGCGCGATTCACGCGCATGCGAGGCCCGAGGCGGAAGTGTCGGCACGACTTCCCGCGCCGTTGGCAACTTGTAAGAGGGTAGAGCGAGGCCGTATCGTCGTTTTGTGCCCGCCTCTGCGAAGCGGCGAACGGGGAGAGTCGCCTGGCTTGCGCCGATCATGTGGAGCGGCGTGCTGGGCTCGTGGGGCTGCAGTGTCACCACGGTGGACCCCGGACCGAACTTCTCAATCGCGGATACGAACTTCGACGCCGACTACTTCTATTGCCACGTCGAGCCGGAGTTCATTTTTGCGAAGAAGTGCGGCCCGGGCGACCCCTCTCAGGGCGATCCCGCCAACGGATGCCACTTCAACTCCTCGGCGGTCAGCGCCATGGCGCTCATCGATCACCCGGCCGTCGACTGCGGGGGCGGCGATCACCCGGTCAACGCGATGGACGTGGGCGCCGGATCGCCCGCCCAGCAAAACCTCGAGTCCGTCTCCTTCGAGATGAACAAGGTTTATACGAGCGCGCCGCTCTACGTCCGGCCGAGCGGCTTCGGCGGCGCCCTTTATCACCCGCGCCAGATCTTCGATCCGAACGATCCGCAGGTCATCGCCCTTCTCTCGACCTGGGCCTCGAAATGACCGGCGCGCGCGTTCTCTCGGTCCTGCTGGCCGCCGCGGTGGTCTCTGCGACGCAGGCGCCGGCGCGCGCCGCCGACAGGCCGGCCGAGGCGGACGTCGAGGCGTTCGCCCGGGTGGTCGTCGACGCGGCGGACCTGCGCACCGGTCCGGGCGTGAGCTATCGGGTCATCTATACGGCGCCGCGCGGTGAGACGTTCGGCATCGAGGGTCGTCCGGGGACGGGGTTTTGGCTCCGCGTGCTCTTGCCCGATGGTCGCTCGGCGTACGTGCTCGGCGACGAGGTGCAGCCCTTCGCCGTCCGGCCCGGAGACCAAGGCGCGCCCTCGCGACCCGGGTTCTTCGCCCCGCCGCCGCTCGTGGGATCGCGGGGAGGTTTGGCCCTCCTCGGGGGAGTGCTCAGCATCCCCGTCGCGACCGGCTCGGTCCAACGCTACGGCTATGTGGAGGCCCGGCCTTCCCTCGTCCTCCACGAGACAGTCTCGCTCGAAGGCTTCGTCGGCGATGGGCTGACGAGTGACGGGACGCAGCTCCTCTTCGGCGGCGGCGTCTCGGTCTACCTGGCGCCGCGGTGGCTCGTGTGCCCGTTCGTCGGCCTCTCCGCCGGTGGGCTCAGCGTGACGGCCAACCCCGACTCCTTCGTCCTGAGGAGCGAGCAGCTGTTCTTGGCGCGGGCGGGCGGGGGCCTCCTGTTCGCGCTCCGCAACCGCATTCTCGTGCGTCTCGAGGTGACCAACCTCTCGCTCTTCTCCGCGGAGACCTACAAGAACGCGCAGACCTACGCGGGCGGGCTCGGCGTTTACTTCTGATTGGAGGGACCATGCGACAAGCGCAAGAAAGACGCGCAGTCCGCCCGGCCCGCGGGGGCCATCTGGCCGTGCTCGTCGTGGCTCTCGCGGCCGTCTTCGACGCTGGGTGCGCGACCGTCGCCCCGCAGCAGCGCGCGATCCTCGCCGACCCGACGATGCAGTTCAACGGAGAGGTGAAGCACGACGCGGCGCTCCACCACGCGATCGAGAATCGCGAGGGCTCGATCGGTGGGACGGGGGTATCGGGCGGGGGTTGCGGGTGCAACTGAGGATCACGAAAGCGAGGTGGGCGCAGGCGGCGGCGATCCTCGCGGTCGCGGCGTACGCGCGGCAAGGACACGCGCAAGTCGCGGAGTTCGACACGTCGCACGCGATCTTCTACGAGGCGCCGACGCGGACGCACATGTTCGTGTACTCGCCGTCTGCGACCGTCCAGGTCTCCCCCTGGTCGTGGCTCGACGTCCGGGGAGGGTGGGAGGCCGATGTCGTCTCGGGCGCCAGCGTGAAGACCAAGGCCGGACCCGCCTACGGTGCCACCCATTCGCCCGACGTCGTCACCACGGCCAGCGTGCACGACGTCCGGAACCTCGGGCGCGGCGAGGTCGCCATCAAGGGCGATACCACGTCCCTCACGGCCGGCTACGCCTACGGAACCGAGCACGACTACCGGTCGAACTCGTTGCACGTCGACGCGCGGACCGACGTCTTCCAGCACAATACCCAGTTCGAGCTCTCCTATGCGCGCAACTTCGACAGCGTGTGCGACCGCGTTCAGAGCGCCAACGCGAGCGGGCCCACGCAATGGATCGCGCTCGAGAACTCGACCGATTGCTTCACCGACGCGGCGGGCCGCACCACGCACGCCATCGGCATCGACGCCTACGAGGTGAGCTGGGCGCAGTCGTGGACACCGGTCGTCGCGACGCAGCTGACCTACACCGCGGAGCTCGTGGACGGTTTTCAGAGCGACCCGTATCGGAGCGTCATCCTCGGCGAGGGGATCCTCGCGCAAGAGCACGAGCCGAACGAGAGAGCGCGCGAGGCCGTGACGGCGAGAGTGGCCTGGTATATCCGCCCGCTCAAGGGCGCGCTCCGCCTTTCCGTTCGCGGGTACCACGACACCTGGGCGATCGGCAGCGGGTCCGTCGAGCTCGAGGCGGAGAAGTCGCTCGGCCAGGACGTGCGCGTGATGGCGCGCGGGCGGTTCTACAAGCAGAGCGGGGCGGTCTTCTGGAGCGACGACTACACGGGCGGCAACCCGCCGCTCGGGCCGAGGGGTCAATACTGGACGGGCGACCGCGAGCTCTCGCCGTTCTCGAGCTGGCTCGCGGGGATCCGCGTCGTGTGGACGCTCGCGCCGGCGAACGGGAGGCTGCTCGGGGTTCTCGAGAGCCTGAAGCTCGCCGGCTCGTTCAACCTGTCCGGTTACTCGTACGACGAATACACGCTGGCGGGGATTCCCGTCTCCGACGCGCTCACGTACCTCGGCGCGCTCAGCCTCGAAGCCGCCTTCTAGCGCCCGCGTCAGTCTTCGGTCGGCTCGTGGCCCCGAAGACCGTGCTTCTTGGCCATGTCGTGCAGGTGCTTGCGGTCCATCTTGGCCTCGCGGGCCGCCGCGCTGACGTTCCCGCCGTGGCGCCCGAGGAGCCACTTCACGTAGCGGCGCTCGAACTCGGAGTCGAACCGCGCGCGGGTCTCTCGATAACTCTTGGCGGGCTCGAACTGGAACACCTCGCTGCCGCCGCCGCCCACGGTGGGGAGGGTGACGAGGTTGAGCTCCGTCTGCCCGCTCGCGCGCGCGAGGTACACGGTTCGTTCGAGGACGTTCCGCAGCTCGCGCACGTTCCCGGGCCAATCGTGTGCCATGAGGACCTGCATGGTGTCGTCGGCGACGGTGAGCGCCCCGCCGCAGGCCTTGAGGATGTGGTGCACGAGCGGCGGGATATCCTCGCGGCGGGCGCGGAGCGGCGGCACCGTGATGGGGACGACGGCGAGTCGGAAGTAGAGGTCTTCCCGGAACTTTCCCGCCTGCACTTCGCGCTGCAAGTTGCGCTTGGTGGCGGCGATGAGGCGGACGTTGGTCTTGAGCGTCTTGTTTCCGCCGACGCGCCGGAACTCCTTGGTCTCGAGGACGCGCAGGAGCTTGGGCTGCACGTCGAGCGGCAGCTCCCCGATCTCGTCGAGGAACACCGTGCCCCCGTCGGCGAGCTCGAAGGCGCCCTGCCGCGCGGCGACGGCGCCGGTGAACGAACCCCGCTCGTGCCCGAAGAGCTCGGACTCGAGCAGCGCGTAGCTGAGGGCGCCGCAGTCGACGACCAAGAACGGCCCCTGCGCGTGCGCGCTCTCGGTCCAGATCGCCCGCGCGATCACGTCCTTGCCCGTCCCCGTCTCGCCTTCGAGCAGAACCGTCGCGTCGGTCTGCGCGATCCGCTCGAGGACGCCGAAGATCGACCGCATGGCCAGGCTCCGCCCGATCGCGGCGCCGAACCATTGCTTCTCGCTCGGCATCACCTCGACGTTCCTCGCGGCGGCGCGGAGCGCGATCTCTATCTCGCCCACGCGCAGCACCGTTCCGGGCTGCACGATCGCCTCCGACACGCGCGCTCCTTGGACGCGCGTCCCGTTGGTCGAGCCGAGGTCGCGCACGTGGACGCCGTCGTTCGACCGCGTCAGCTCGCAGTGGTGCCGCGAGACCGTGTCGTCCGCCAGCACGAGGTCGTTGTCGTCGGCCTTGCCCACGCGGAGCTTCGCCCCGAGCGGGCGAGTCGTCCCTTTCGCCGTGCCCGACAGCACCACGACATGGACACCGATTCTCCCCTCGGCGCGCGGGTCCGATGGTTCGACCGCGCGCGTGGCGATCTCCACCTCTTCGTCCGGCGCTTCGGTCCTATGTTCTCCGGTCACTTTCCCCTCCCGGCCCTAATGCCCCCTCGTCGCCCGAACACGCGCCACGAGACCGTCGATGACGGGATCGGGCACGTCGAAGTTCGGCATCTTGCCCTTTCCGCTCTTGATCGTCGCCGCAATCTCGCGGTCCGTCACCTTCGACTGCCAGTCTTCCCGCGTCAGATCGGGCGCCCGCACCATGGGGCCGAGCTGGCCGTCCCCGTGGCCCGTGATGCCGTGGCAGTTCGCGCACTGCTGGCGCCAGGTGAGGTCGACGAGGGGCCCCACGTCGTCGGCCGCGTTTCGGCCGTCGACCGTGGCCGCGGAGCCGGCCGGTGTTGGAGAAGCGGCGGCCGACGCCGGCGACGGCTGACCCGGTTGCTCGCGCGGTTTGGCGCGCGGGGTCGCGGCTTGCTGCGCCCCTTGGGCGAGCTTGTCGTCGTCGCTCGACCGATGGTCGGCCGGGCTCCATTCCCTCAGCGTGTCGGGCGACGGCGGGCGATCGCAAGCCCACGCAGCCGCGCCCACGAGCGCGGAGAGCCCGACGACGAGCGATCGGACGCCCTTCGCCGCCTCGGACTTTCGCCGAACCCCGATCACCCGCACGGCCGCGAACGTAGTGCGGCCGTTTGTCCTGGCCAAGGCCCGTCGCTGCTTCAGCGAGATTCCTTGCTGGCGGAATTGCCGGGCGTTACCTTCCAGTGAGGCGCGGAGACCACCGAGCGGCGGCTCCGACCCTGAGGTAACCCATGGAGTCTCGAGGGAACGGGCGCGCCGCCGCGGCGCCCCCGAAGAAGCTGACGGCCCCCGAGATCCGGGCCCGAAAGGGGAGCGGGGTGCCGCTCGCCGTCGTCACCGCCTACGACGCAACCATGGCGCGCCTGGTCGACCACGCCGGCGTCGACATCGTCCTCGTCGGCGACTCGCTGGGCATGGTGGTGCAAGGGCTATCGAGCACGCTGCCAGTGACTCTCGAGGAGGTCTGCTACCACGGCCGCGCGGTCGCCCGTTCGGTCGCGCGTGCGCACATCGTCGGCGACATGCCCTTTCTCAGCTACCAGGTCTCGCCCGCCCAAGCGGTGAAGAGCGCGGGGCGACTCCTCAAGGAAGGCGCCTTCGAGGCGGTCAAGCTCGAGGGAGGCGTCACCGTGGCCGCGCACGCGCGACGGATCGTCGACGCGGGGATCCCCGTGATGGGTCACGTAGGCCTGACCCCGCAGAGCGTCCACGCCTTCGGCGGCTTCAAGATGCAAGGTCGCGGTGAGGAGGCGGCCGCGAAGATCCTGGCGGACGCGAAGGCGCTCGAAGCGGCAGGTGCGTACGCGATCGTCCTCGAGGCCATCCCTCCCGACGTCGCCGAGCGCGTCACCGCCGAAGTCGGCGTGCCGACCATCGGCATCGGCGCCGGCCCGGCGTGCGACGGCCAGGTGCTCGTTTGCACGGACTTGCTCGGCATGTCGCTCGATCCGTCGCCGCGGTTCGTGAAGCGATATGCGGAGCTCGGGCGCACCATCGTCGATGCGGTGCGAGCCTACGCCGGCGAAGTCAGGAGCGGAGCCTTCCCGGCGGCCGCGCACACCTACCGGCCCAACCATGGCGGCGACGGGCCGGAGCCCGAGGAGCCGCGCAGGCCGACGACGCGTCATTGACCGGCGCGGGTCACGGCGCCGCGCGCTCGAAGATCCACACCGCCTGGTTCAAGCTCTCGTGGATGTCGACGGCGGGCCAGAACCGCGACGAGAACTCGGATTTGTGCGCCCATCGGTAGTCCGTCCCTCCGTCGCGCAGGGCGTGGAAGTACGCCCGCGAGTCCGTGTCGGCTTGGAGCATTTGCTGCGCTGGGGAGAACACCCGTCCGGAGCCGTCGCTGTCGTCTTCCATCAGGTAGCGGTGCGCCCAGAACTCGGAGACCAGGACGAACCGCGGACGTCGGGAGTCGACGTTCGAGAAGCGGTCGCTCACTTCGACGACGCCGGGCAGCGGGTTGCGGCCTTCGACGGGCGACGGGTCGACGCGCTCGACGACCGCGGCCTGCGGGAACCGCGGGAGGTGCACGTTGTTGCCGTAGGCCTCGACGTGGTCACCCGGCCGGACCTGGGCGCGCAGCCACGCCTCCGCGTCGTAGCGCGGGTCCAGCACCATCGCCGCGTCCACCGCGACGCATCGGAACGCCGCGACGGCGAGACACGGGACGGCGATCGCCCACGCGAGCCAGCGCCACCACCGGACGCCCGCAAGGCCGCGCGAGGTGAGCGCGTCGAACGCGAGCCCGGCGTAGAGACCCCACACCATCGCCTGGGGCAGTCCGAACCGGAGCTCCGAGCGGCGCGCGGCGGCGTTGAAGGCCAGCGTGAAGGATACGGCGAGCCAGAGCGGCGCGAGGCCGGCGGCGCGCTTCTCCGGGGCGGACGCGCGGGCGGCGAGCCACAGCCCGGCCAACGTCCACGGCGCGAACGCCCACGAATAGAATCGGGGGAACGCGAGCAGCGTATCTCGGACCGCGGCGGCGCGGCCGGCCGCGGACTTCGGATAGAACGCGTGGTCCTGGCTGGCGCTTCCGAGCAGCATGTGGACGCGATCGGCGAACCCCGAAGGGTTGACGATCGCTCCGTCCACGAGGGCGAGGATCGCGACGCCGAGGCAGGCGCCGAGGGCGAGCGCGCGGACGATGGGCCAGGAGCGCGCGCGCGCCCAAGGATCGAGCGCGAGCCACACGACCGCCGCCAGGGGCAAGCCGGCGAGGAACATCGCGTACGCTTGGTCCTTCGTGGCGATCGCCATGGCCGCGAGGACGGGGACGCGCCGGAGAAGGCGAAGGTCGTGCCGCGAAATGGCCCGCACGAGCGCCTCCAAGGCCAGGGTCGACCAGAAGAGGTACGGGACCTCGAGGTTCGTGGTCTGCGCGTAGTACGTGAAGACCGAGCTGCATGCGCACGCCCCCGCCGTCCACACCCCGGCGCGGCGCGTTCCGCCGAGCTCGCGCCCGATGCGGGCCACGTTCCACAGGACGCCGAGCGACATCACCGCGGCCACGGCGCGCGCGATGACGGCGAGCGCGGTCATCGTCGGCACGGCGATGAACGTGTGGACGACGGCGTCCGGGGCGAGCGACGGCGCGTGGGCGAGGGCGAGGACCCAGACGGGCGCGGAAACGGCCGCCAGAAGAAGGGGCTGAAGGGGCGGGTACGTGTAGTGGTGGCCCGGCCAAAACGTCATCGCGACTCCGACGAGGAAGTCGCGCGGCGCGATGCCGTCGTCGTCCCACCCGTCGGACGCCGGGAGGCCCCAGGTCAGCCCGGTGAGCCGGAGCGCGAGCGCCGCGGTGAGGAGAACGCCGAGCGGTGATCGCCATCCCGCCCACGCGGCCGCGAGAGGAGCTCGAGCGCTGCGGAGAATCGCCCGCATCATCGGCGGGTCCAAGCGTTATCACCCTGGCGCCCATCCTCAAAGCGGGCGCCGATGCGGCGTCGCGCGGCAATGGCTATGCTCGAGCCTTCTTCCATGAACGACGACGCGCGACCGAAGTACGATCCCGCCGCCATCGAGCCCAAGTGGCAAGCGTATTGGGACGAGCACGCGACCTTTCGAGCCGAGCGCCACCCGGGCCGAAAGAAGCTCTATATCCTCGACATGTTCCCGTATCCGTCGGGGAGCGGCCTCCACGTGGGCCATCCCGAGGGATACACGGCGACGGACATCGTCGCGCGCTACCAGCGCATGCGCGGCGTCGACGTGCTCCACCCGATGGGTTGGGACGCGTTCGGCTTGCCCGCCGAGCAACACGCCATCGCGACGGGGGAGCACCCGCGCGTGGCGACGGCGCGCAACGTGGCGACGTTCAGGCGCCAGCTGAAGATGCTCGGCTTCAGCTACGACTGGTCGCGCGAGGTCGACACGACCGACGCGGGTTACGTCAAGTGGACCCAGTGGATCTTCCTCAAGCTCTTCGAGCGTGGGCTCGCGTATCAGGCGAACATCCCCGTCAACTGGTGCCCGGCGCTCGGCACGGTGCTCGCGAACGAAGAGGTGATCGACGGCAAGAGCGAGCGGGGCGGCCACCCGGTCGAGCGCCTCCCGCTCCGGCAGTGGATGCTGCGGATCACGGCGTACGCCGATCGGCTCGACGCAGATCTCGACGGCCTCGATTGGCCCGACACGAAGGGCAAGCAGCGTCATTGGATCGGCCGGAGCGAGGGCGCCGAGGTCGACTTCGCCGTGGAGGGGACGGCGGAGGCCGTGACGGTCTTCACGACGCGGGTCGACACGCTGGCCGGAGCGACGTACGTGGTGCTCGCCCCGGAGCATCCGCTGGTCGCGAAGCTCGGAGGGCTGGGCGCGTCGCCCGGGGCGCAGGTCGTTCGAGCGTACGTCGACGCCGCGCGGCGCAAGAGCGACCTCGATCGGACCGAGGCGAAGACCAAGACGGGCGTGCCGCTCGGCGCGACCGCCGTCAACCCGATCAACGGCGACCGGCTCCCCATCTGGGTGGCCGACTACGTCATCGGGACGTACGGCACCGGCGCGGTGATGGCCGTGCCCGCGCACGACGAACGCGACCATGCGTTCGCGGTCGCCCATGGTCTGCCCATCGTTCAGGTCATCGCGCCGGCCGGGGGAGCGTCGGCGGTCGACGTCCAGCGCGCCGCGTTCACCGACGAAGTGGACGCGGTGACCTTCCGACAGCGCGCCGACGTATCGGTGCCCGACGGCCTGGCACCCGCCGAGGCCCGTCGGCTCATCACGGCATGGCTGGAAACGCGGGGCACGGGGCGAAAACGGGTGACGTATCGCCTCCGCGACTGGGTCTTTTCGAGGCAGCGCTACTGGGGGGAGCCCATCCCGATCTACTTCCCCGTCACGACCGCCGGCGACCCGCGGGCGCCGGGCGCCCTCCCCACGATCCACTACGACCAGCCCATCGCGGTCGACGAGACGGAGTTGCCCCTCCGCCTGCCCGAGCTCGAAGACTTCAAGCCCGGCAACGACCCCGCCGGCCCCCTCGCGCGCGTCGCCGACTGGCGCTTTTTCCAGAGGGATGGGCGGTGGTACGCGCGCGAGACGAACACGATGCCGCAGTGGGCCGGCTCGTGCTGGTACTACCTCCGGTACATCGACCCCCACAACGAGCGCGAGCCCTGGAGCGCCAAGGCCTATGCCGAGTGGATGCCGGTGGATCTCTACGTCGGCGGCGCCGAGCACGCGGTCCTGCACCTCCTTTACGCCCGCTTCTGGCACAAGGTGCTGTACGACGCGGGCGTCGTCAAAGACCCCGAGCCTTTCCTCAAGCTCGTCCACCAGGGGATCATCCTCGGCGAGAACAACGAGCGCATGAGCAAGTCGCGCGGCAACGTCGTCAACCCGGACGACGTCGTGCGTGAGCACGGCGCCGACGCGCTCCGCGTCTACGAAATGTTCATGGGACCGCTCGAACAGGTGAAGCCCTGGCAGACGAGCGGAATCGAAGGGGTGACCCGCTTCCTCGAGCGCGCGTGGCTGGTCTCCTCGTCGCCCCTGGACCACGACCCGGCCTCGTGCGACGAGGCCACCCTGCGCCTCGTGCACAAGACCATCAAGAAGGTCACGCACGACATCGAGGGGATGCGCTTCAACACGGCCGTCAGCGCGATGATGATCCTGGTCAAGCACCTGGGGTCCCTCGAGCCCATGCCGGCCCTGGCGATTCGCTCGCTCGCCCTCATCTTGTCTCCGTTTGCGCCGCACCTCGCCGAGGAGATCTGGCATGGCCCCCTCGGCGAGAAGGCGTCCCTCGCCCACGCGCCGTGGCCGGAGTTCTCCGCGGAGCTCGTGAGGGACGAGCGTGTGGAGATCGGCGTTCAGGTCAACGGCAAGCTCCGCGGGACCATCACGGTCGCCGCCGACGCCGACGCCGACGCCGCGCGCGAAGCCTCCCTCGGGGAGGAAAGGGTGAGGGCGTCGCTCTCGGGCAAATCGGTGAAGAAGCTCATCTACGTGAAGGGCAAAATCATCAACTTCATCGTCGGATGAAGGCGCGTGCATGGCTCGCGGCCGGGTTCCTGGCGGCCTCGGGCTGCGGCTACCGGGCCGTGCACGGGGGGGAGACTTCCGGCCGATTGCACGTAGGACTCGCGCGGTCGCTCGTGGCCGACGCGGCGGCCGCAAGCGAGGTGGCGAGCGGTGTCCGGGAGGCCTTGGCGCGCGAGGGGGCGCTCGCGGGGGGGGAGGGATGGCCGCGCGTCGAGGTGGAGGTGCTTCGCGCGGGAGAGCAAAGCGAAGGGATTGCCGCGGGCGGAGCCGCGTCGGCGCCTGCTCCTCGGGCGCGGGGCATCGCGGTGAGCGTCGTGGCGCGCGCGTGGATCGAAGCCTCGCCGAGCGCGACTCCCGAACGGGATACGGGGGACATGACGTCCGAGGACGTGATTGCCGTCGACCGGTCGCAAGGAACGCTCGACCTGCGCGGCGCTGCCTTCCACCGCACGGACGCGGTGCGGGCCGCGGCGCGGCGGCTCGGGGAGCGGCTGGGCCGCAAGGTCATCGGCATCCCGGTGGCTGGCGATGGAGAAGACGCCGACGGCCGCGGGACCTCCGGTGTCCCGCGCTGAACGGCCGCCGCCCGCCGATATCGAGGAAAAGCTCGGCGACAATCGAGGGAATGCGCGTAAGGCGTGCTAGGCTCCTGCACGCGGCAATGATTACGATCGGGTGCGCCGGGTTCCCCGTTCCCGCGACGCGGTACTTCAAGGAGTTCCTCCTCGTCGAAGTGCAAGAGACGCATGTCGGGCAGCCGGGCACCGGCACCATCCGCCGTTGGAGGCGCGAGGCGCCGCCCGGCTTCGTCTTCGCGTTGCTCGCGCCTCGCGACATCGGACAAGAGGGCTTTCGCGACGGACGGGTCACCGAGATGGCCGTCAAGAACCTCTCCGAAGTGTCCAAAGAGCTCGACGCCCAATTGGCGATCTTCGTCGCGCCAGTCGATTTCACCGCCTCGCGCGCGAACAAGACGGCGGTGAAAGAGTTCCTCGGAAGCGTGAAGAAGCGATTCAAGCGCGTCGTATGGGAACCCCCGCCGAGCTGGGACGCCGACGACGCCGAGCACATCGCCTCCGAAAGCGGCGCGACGGCCGCGCGGGATCCCCTCGCCCACGGGACGACGAAGTCGCCCTTCGCGTACTACCGCCTGCCAGGACCGGCGGGGCACAAGAGCCGCTACGAAGATCCGGCCGTCGAGCGGTTGGCCGACATCGCGAACTCGGCGAAAAACGAGAACGCGATCTACGTGTTCACCAACGTCGATATGTTCGCCGACGCGAAGCGCCTCAGGAAGGCGATGGGAACCTAGGCCCGCAAGCCCCGGTCACTGGCATTGCGACGCGCAGTTCGTCTGCGTACAGGACTTTAGCGCGGTGAAGTCGGTCTGCCCCTGCGCGGAGTGGGTGCCCGAACAGAGCGACGCGCAATCGCTCGTCGTGCCCGGAGCGACTCCCGAATCGGCGGGGGGCGAGAGGCAATCGCCGTAACACGAGTCGATCTCCTCGCAATCCGTGGAGTCGGCGTTCGTCTTCGGTTCGCTGTCGCACGCCACGACCGCACTGCAGCAGTTCGAGTCGATGCAGTCGTCGCATGCGGCGCTGCCGGTCGATACACCGACGGAGCAAGTCGTCGACGTGTCGGGCGCCGCGTCGTCCCCGCCGCCCGCGTCGTCCCCGCCGCCCGCGTCGGGCTCCACCGCCGCGTCCTCGTCGTTGCCCGTGACCTCGCCGCCGCCGTCGTCGCCCGTCACGGAGACCGTGCACGCGGAGTCGGCGCCGCCCACCGCGGCGACCACCAAGACGAGGGCTCCAGACCAAGCGACTTTGTTCATGGGATCACCGAGGTTGGCGAACGTGGGCCCTCCAGAATAACCGGACCGCTCGAGGCCCTGCGTCAAATTCCGCTCACGCCACCTTGGGCGCGACAGGTCCCTCATGCTTCGACGGCCTCCGCCGGAACGCCGCTCCCAAGGAAAGGAGGGAGACGACGAGCCACGGCCAATCTCCGATCCACTCGTACACGGTGCGACCACGCATCCAGTGAATCGTGGCCGAGATCGTCTCTACGGCGAACGTGCCCGAGTGGACCACCACGCGACCGACCGGGTCGACCACCGCGCTGACGCCGCTGTTGGTCCCTCGGACCAGGTACCGCCGGTGCTCGATGGCCCGAAACTGCGCCAGCGCGAGGTGCTGCCAGGGCTCGAGCGTGTCCCCGAACCAAGCGTCGTTCGTCATGTTCACGAGGAGCTCCGGGTCGGCGTGTCGCACGGCCTGGTTCGTGAACTCGGGAAGCACATCCTCGTAGCAGATGAGCGGTGTGACCGTGTGCGAGGTGCCTCCCACATCGATGACGAGCGGATCGAACGATGTGCCGGGGCTGAAGTGACCGCTGTTGGGCGACCACGAGTAAAGGATGGGGAAGCTATCGCCGAACGGCAGATACTCGCCGAACATCAGCAAGTACTCCTTGTCGTAGCGGCTCCGGATGGTCCCCTCGGCGTCGCTCGCGACGGCGGTGTTGTAGAGCACGTACCCGCGCGCGTCGGCGACGCGCTTGAAGATGACGGCGCCGAAGATGGCCGGCACCCCGATGCGGCGCGCGACCCCGGCGCGAAGCTCCTGCCGGTACGAGTCGTCTCTCACCGGACGCATCGCCGACGTCTCGCTCCACACGACGAAGTCGACGCCGTCCTCTTGCTTCAGACGATGAGACCCATCGAGGTGGCGCGTCAGGCCCTCGTCGTACTGAGAGCGCTTTTCGATGAGGCCCATGTCGGCCTGGACGACGCCCACCTTGGCCGACGGCGCCGCCGCCGCCGTCGCGTCGACCCCTCGCACGCGAAGCGCCCCGTAGGCGCACCCGAGGACCAACGTCGCCGCGCCCGTCGCCAGGACGCGGATCGACGGCCTGCGGCGCTCCGCGCGCGCGATGATGGGCTCCGCGAGCGCCAGGTTCACCGCGACGAGCAGGAGGCCGACCGCGATGGGGCCTCCGATGTCGGCGACCTGCGTGAGCCACGGGACCTGGTGGACCGTCGCCCCGAAGTACCAGGGAAAAAGGAGCGGGTAACAAAGCTCGCTCGCGACGAACGCCCCCGCGAAGACGGGGCCCGCCGGCCAGCCTCGGACCTCCGCCCGCCCGTAGAGCCACCCGAGCAGGGCCATGCGGCCGCCTTGGTAGGCACACACCACCAGCACGAAGAAGAAGCACACGAAGGACGGAAAGCCGCCGAACGTCTCGAGCATCTTCTGCAACCAGAAGAACCCGGCCGTCGTCATCGTGAGGCCGTTGAGCCACCCGAGGAGCGTCGCCCTGCGCACGGTTTGTCCGCGCATCGCGACGAGGAGCGGCACCTGCGCCACGAAAGCGAGGGGCCACACGTCCATGCCCCCGAACGCCACCCAATAGAGCAGCCCCGCGAGGAAGGCGCCTGAATAGGCGAGGGGCGCCGGCAGCGGCAAGGCGCCCGCGCCTTGACGGGCAGGCGTCTCCCCGCCCATCAAGGTGCGGGATTGACGGCGAGGAGGTCGATGTCGAACACGAGCGTGGAGTTCGGCGGAATCCCGGGCCGCCCCTGGGGTCCGTAGGCGAGCGAGGGGGGAATCACGAGCTTGCGCTTTTCTCCTACCTTCATCCCCGCCACCCCCTGATCCCACCCTCGGATGACCTGCCCTTGCCCGAGCACGAAGTCGAAGGGCCGGTTGCGGTCCCTCGAGCTGTCGAACTTTTTGCCGTCGGTGAATGTTCCCACGTAGTGGACGCGGACCTTGTCGCCGACCTTCGCGACCGCGCCGGCGCCGCGCCGGAGCGTGGTCTTGATGACCTTTTCTTCGGGTCCAGCGGGCGCCGAGGGCGCGGGCGTCGGCGTGGGCTTCGGAGCCGGTGCGGCGGTCCTCGCGGGGGCCGCCGCCGCGGCTGTGGCCGAGGGAGCGGTCTCGGTGGCGATGGGTTCGGGGCCGGGCGGCTCGGTCAAGGACGAGCATCCGAGGCCGCCGAGCTGAGCGGCGGCGCCGATGAGGGACAAGGCGCAGACGTGATAGAACCGCGTGCTCATGGGGTGGGGGATTACTTCGAGGATATGCTGGAAGTCAAAGGGCTCTGAAACAAGATGTCGCGCGTTCTTCATATCGAAGACGATCCGCGGAACCGCCTCCTCGTACGCAAGCTGCTCGCCGCCGACGGCCACGAGGTCATCGACGCGGTCGACGGACTGGAAGGCGTACGGTGCGCCCTCACCCAGCGACCGGACCTGGTCCTGGTCGATTTGAACGTGCCGGGGCTGGATGGCTACGAGGTGACGCTCCGGCTTCGAAGCGAACCTTCCCTCGGGGGGGTGCCCATCGTCGCCATCACCGCGGAGGGCGACCGCGACACGAGCTTCGCCGTCGGCTGCGACGGCTTCATCCAGAAGCCCATCGACGCGCGGAGCTTCGCCGCGACCGTTCGCCGCTACCTCTCCGGCCACCGCGAGCCGTACACGTCGAGCGCCGACGCGACCGGTGAGCGCCTTCGCCTGCAAAGCCACCGGATGGTCGGCCACCTGGAGCAAAAGGTGGCGGAGCTCAGCGCCGCCAACGAGCGGCTGCGCGAGGTCGAGCGCCTCCGCACGGCCTTCTATCGGAACATCAGCCACGAGCTCGCGACGCCGATGACCCCCATCGTCGGCTACCTGCGGATGCTGCTGGACGAGGAGCTCGGCCCCATCAACAAGCCCCAGGCCAAGGCCCTCCGCGCGATGGACGACTGCGTTCGACGCCTCCGCGCCACGCTCGACAACCTGATCGACGTCACCGGCCTCGAGACGGGCAAAACGCGCTTTTTCCACCGGGAGTACGACTTCCTCGACACGGTCCGACGCGCCCTCGCCGCCTACGCCGACACGTTCGCCGACAACCAGCTCACGCTGCTCGAAGAGATGCCCCGGGGCCCGCTGCCCGCCTACGGCGACTCCGACCGCCTGTCGCGCGCGATCAGTCAGCTCCTCGACAACGCCTGCAAGTTCACGCCGCGCGGAGGCATCGTCGGGGTCCGCGTGAGCGTCCTCGAGGCGCACTACGAAGTGCTCGTCGCCGACAGCGGAGGCGGTGTCCCGCCCGACCGCGCCGAGCGCGTCTTCGACGCCTTCTACCAGGTCGACGGCTCGCCGACGCGGGCCCACGGAGGCGTGGGCGTAGGCCTCGCGATCGCGCGGAGCGTCGCGCGCGGGCTGGGCGGAGAGGTGAAGCTCGCGGGAGGCGCCACGGTCGAAGGGATGTACCTGACGGGCGCCGCGTTCTCGCTCGTCGTCGCGAAGCGCGCCCCGATGATCGTCGTCGACGCGAGCAACTGACGCGCGAGAGGGCCGCCATGCCGCGCGCCTATCTCGATTGGAACGCGACGACCCCTCCGCTGCCGGAGGTCATCCTCGCGATGCAGCAGGCGGGGGCCGACGCGTGGGGCAATCCGTCGAGCGTCCACGCTTTCGGGCGCCGCGCCCGTGCCCTCGTCGAAGGGGCCCGCGACGCGGTGGCTCGCCTCGGCCGGTGCGATCCGCACGACGTGGTGCTGACCTCGGGAGGCACCGAAGCGAACAACCTCGCCCTCCGGAGCGCCTTTGCGGGCGGAGGACGACGCGTCCTCGTGACCAGCCGTCTCGAGCACCCCTCCGTCGCTCGCGTGGCCGAAGCGCTGGAGCGCGAGGGCGCCGCAGAGGTCCGCTGGGTTCGCGTCCTCGCCCGGGGCACGATCGACCTCGCCCACCTCGAAGAGGTGTGCGCGCCGGGGGACGTGCGCATGATCGCGGTCCAAGCGGTCAACTCCGAGACGGGCGTTCTGCAGCCGGTGCGCGAGGTCATCGCGCTCGCGAAGCGCGCGGGGGCTCTCGTCCACGTCGACGCGGTTCAGGCGTTCGGACGGATCGAAGACGTCGCCGAGGAGGCCGACACGCGCAGCTTGGCCGGGCACAAGATGCGGGGGCCGAAGTCGATGGGCGCGCTCTTGACGAGCCCCGGCTTTCGGGTCGTGCCGGTCCTGCTCGGCGGCAGCCAAGAGCGCGGGCTTCGCCCCGGCACCGTCGATCCGACGTCGGCGGCGGGGCTGGCCGTGGCGGCCGAGCACGCGCGGACGTCGCCGCCACGCTGGCGGGCCGTCGAGAGGCTCCGTGACGCGCTGGAGGCCGGTCTTGCTCGCCTCGCTCCGCGGGGCCGTGTCAACGGAGCCGGGGCACCGCGCGCCCCGCACGTGACGAGCTTCGCCTTCCCCGGATGGGACTCCGCGGAGCTCGTCGCGGCGTTCGACCTGGAGGGCGTGGCCGTCTCCGGCGGGAGCGCCTGCAGCGCGGGGACGCCCGAGCTCTCCGCGGTCCTCATCGCCATGGGGGACGAGGCCGCGGCCGCGTCGTCCGTGCGCTTCTCGCTCGGCGAAGGTTCGACCGAGGGCGACGTCGGCCTTGCCCTGGCCGCGGCCGGCCGCCTCCTCGCGCGCGCCTGAGGGCCTCCGCGCGAGCGAAGGGAGAGCGAGCTACTCCGCCAGGGCCGTGTGAGAAGGAGGCGGCGCCCCACCGCCCACGTGGATCGGAATCCACAGCGCGCGGACCTCTGCGCTCGCCCCATCGCGCGAGTAACCCGCGAGTCCGAAGAGCACGTTCCAGAAGTAGCCGTCCGGGTGGCGCCCGTAGGAAAAGAGCGGCAAGAGGTGAAACTGCCAGTCGAGCCCACCCGCGACCGGCTTCTGCATGTAAAGCGTGTTCGCCGCCACCTGCACGACGTCCCCCCCGTCGGCGAAGCGCCAGAAGATCGGAAAGCCGACGGTCGTGCGGCTCTTCGGGTTCGCGAAGTCCCAATAGATCGGCGCGACGACCGTGTGCGATGTGTCGTCGGTCCGGCCCGTGTACACGATCGGGTGAAAGTCCGTCTCCCAGCCATGGGTGTCGGTGCTGGCGACGAGCGTCGGGAATGCCCACCACGTCGTCGACTGTCCGTACCGCTGGAAGCGCCCGACCAACGGCGTGAGCCAGTCGTGCCCCGTCGGCCCGCTGTAGACGTACGCCAGCGGCGCGATCGCCCACGCGTGCGCGTCGAGGTCGCGATCCGTATAGCTCCACCAGATCGGCAGGACGGGACCGACGGCGGTGAGCGAGGTCGCCCCGCCCCGGCCTTCGACGCGCGAGTAGACGAGGCTGAGGAGCGTGTCGTTCGTCTTCGTCACGCGCCGGTAGTAACCGGGCAAGACGAAGAGGGACGTGTCCGGATCGTGGCCGTAGTGAAAGAACGGCAAGAGCGTCGTGTGCTCCTCCGACACCCCGCCGGACTCCGGCTTGCCGTGGATGTGGAAGAAGAGCGGCGCCACGTCGAGCACGTCCCGCTTGGGGTTGGACCGCGCGATGACGGGCCCCACGACCGTCATGGTGCTCGAGTCGAGCTCGTGCGCCTCGTGGTAGAAGAGCGCGGGCGGGATCAGCGTGTACGACCGCCGGTTGCCCTCGACGCTCCCCGTGTCCCCGTGAAAGACGAAGGGCGCGACGCCCATGTCCACGTCGCTCCCGGTGCGGCTGCGGAAGTAGAGACCGGCGAGGGTGAACGCGCCCTGAGCGTTCCAGTGCGACGTCGTCAGGAGCAACGGCGAGTGGAAGTAGCCGCCGTCCGCGCGCGACCCCTGGAAGTAGAGCGGGGCGAGCCAGTTGTCGTTTTCGTTCGGCGCTTCCCGGTGGAGGAGCGGGCCGGCCACCAGCACGTGGTTTTCGCCGTCGCGCACGCGCCAGAACGCCGGGAAGACGACGTCCATGTCGAGGGCGAGCGACCTCCGACGATAGTAAATGAGGCCGTAGAGGCCCTGCGTGTCCGGCGTCTGCGGGACGCCGTAGCGGATCTGCGACGGGTCGGTCAGTCCGCGTGTCTGCTCCACGAAGAGCGGCGGCAGGAGGCGCAGCCGGTAGTCTCCGCGCCGCTCCTCGTAATACGGAAACCACTGGGTGTGGTGCAGGATCCCCTCGGGCGCGGGCGGCCCGGACGTCCAGTCGGTGCCGAGCTTGGCGCTGAGCTCGGGCGAGACCGCGAGCGGGTCTTGCGGAGGGGCGATCGCCGGTTCGACACGCATCGGAGGCCCGCGTTCGTCGTCTTCGTCCGACGAAGGCGCCTGCTTCGGCTCGTCCGGCTGGGACGGCGGCGGCCGTCGCCGCTCTCCGCGGCCCTGCGCGTGGACCGTTCCCGCGCCGGACAGCAGCGCGAGCGCGGCGGCGACGGCGACCTCGAGTCGTCTCCCCGTCCGACGGCGCATCAAGCCTTCCTCGCCGCGAGGATGCTGGGGCGCGAATCGACGTTGCGCGAGGCCGCCACGCAGCGATCGACCACCACACGGATGGCTTCGGCGGGCGACATGCGCTCCTGCGAGTGTGCGTCGAGGTCTTTCACTTGCACGGTGCCGTCCGCGAGCTCGTTCTCCCCGAGGATGAGGACCATCCGGGCCCCCAGCGCGTTCGCGCGCCGCAGCTGGCTCTTGAGCGTCGTTCCGCGCGTGTCGGCCTCGCACCGGATCCCCTCGCGCCGCAGATCGCGCGCCAGTCCGAGCGCCGCCACGGCAGCCGACGCGCCCAGCGGAGCCACGAGCGCATCGATGACGTTGGTGGGGACGTCGACCGGGCTCGCCTCGAGGAGACGCTCGAGCCCCGCCGCGAAGCCGAACGCGGGCACCGACGGGCCGCCGAGGTCCTCCACCATCGAGTCGTAGCGGCCCCCGCCGACGAGCGTGCTGCCCGCGCCGAGCTTGTCGTGCGCGCCGCTGATCTCGAAGAGCGTCCGCGTGTAATAGTCGAGGCCCCGGACCAGCCGCGGGTCGACCGTGTGCGGCGTCCCGAGCGCGTCGAGGTACGAGCGGAGCGTGTCGAAGTGCATCCGGTCGCTCTCGTCGAGGAAGTCTTGGATGGTCGGCGCCTCGGTCACGGCCTCGCGGTCGCGTTCGTCCTTCGAGTCGAGGATCCGGAGCGGGTTGGTATGGAGGCGCCGTTGCGAGTCGGGCGACAGGGAGGTCGCGCGCGGGGTGAGGTACGCGACGAGCGCCTCCCGGTAGCGCCCGCGGGTGTCCGGTCCGCCGATCGAGTTGACGAGGACCCGCAGGTCGGAGACGCCGAGGTCGAGGAGGAAGCGCACGAGGAGGTCGATCACTTCGGCGTCGCAGCCGGGCCCTTCGTCGCCGAAGACCTCGGCGCCGAGCTGGTAAAATTGCCGGTAGCGGCCGCGCTGCGGGCGCTCCGCGCGGAACATGGGCCCCGCGTACCACCAGCGCGTCAGCGGCTCTTTGGACCGCACGTTGTGCTCGACGAACGCGCGTGCCGCGCCGGCCGTCCCTTCCGGTCGCAGCGTCAGCTGCTCGCCGTGGTGGTCGATCGAATACATCTCCTTCTCGACGATGTCGGTCGTCTCCCCGACCGCGCGTACGAAGAGCGCCGTCGGCTCGACGCACGGTGTGCGGACCTCGCGGAACCCGTGGAGGCTCATCGTCCGCGCGAAGAGCCGTTCGACGCGGTGCCAACGACCGATGTCGTCGGGCAGCACGTCGTTCATGCCTTTGACGGCGCGGAGCGGGGTCATGGAGCGGGAAAAGGCCTGGGCGAGGGAGAAGGCCGCAACTTATGACCCCTGCCGCCGCTCCGGGTCAAGCGATCGTACGCAGGCTGGAGCCGGGCCCCGTCCTGCGCTACGGCACCCCCCGTGGCCGTTCCGCCGCGTTTCGCACGGACCTGCGCCCTCGATCTGGGCTCCGTGCGCGTCGGCGTCGCCGTCGACGACGACTTGGGCCTCCTGGCCCATCCGCGCGGGACGATCGACGGCCGGGACGAAAAGGGCCTTCTTGCGGCGCTCCGGTCCATCGCCGACGACGAGGGGATCGGCCGGTTCGTCGTGGGTCTTCCGCTCGACATGCACGGCGGGGAAGGGGGGGCGGCGCAGAAAGCCCGGGCGATGGCCCAGCGAATCGCGGACGCCACGGGTCGAACGGTCGAGATGTGGGACGAGCGGCTCACCACGGTCCAGGCGAAGCGCGCCCTCGAGGACGGCGGCACGCGAGGCCGCAAGGCCCGCCGCCGCATCGACGAAGCTGCGGCGTGCGTGATCCTCCAGTCGTGGCTCGACGCCCGCCGTGCGCGGCGGAGAGGCTGACCCGGGAGCCATGGCGCGGAGAAAGACCGCGAAGAAGGCTCGCACGCCGCGGCGGCGTCCGTCCTCGCCCCCGCCGGGGCCAGCCCCGCCCGCGCGCTTCGCCGGCGTGCGACGAGCTGTGCTGCTCGTGGCGGCGCTCCTCGCGGTGGCCGCGTCGGTGGGCTTCTTCGTGGTCTACCCGTCCGAACGCGGTCCCGGCGACGGACGGGCGGTGGAGCTCGTCGCTCCGGCGAATCCCTCTCCGCAGGACCTCGCGGATCTCCTGGCGGCCTCCGGCCTCCTCTCCCAGCCGCGGCTCTTCGCCCTGTGGGTCCGCGCGACCGGCGGAACCCGCGGCGTCGTGCCTGGGGCGCACCTTTTGACCGACGACGCGACCCCCGGCGAGCTTCTCGCGCGCCTCGAGCGCCGGCCCGGAGGAGGGACCGCCAGGGTGACCTTCCCCGAAGGCTGGAACCGGTTCGACATGGCGAAGCGTCTCCAGGACCGGCACGTCGTGTCCCTGCGCGACTTTCTCGACGCCACCACCGACGGCGCCCTCTTGCGCGAGCTCGGGATCGAGGGAGACAGCGCCGAAGGCTTTCTCTTCCCCGCGACCTACGAGCTCTCGCTCGACGACGACGCGAAGGACGTCGTCCGCCGCATGAAGCGGGAGTTCGACCGCCGTTGGGATCTCGCGTCGAGCGCCCACGGAGCGGCGCTGAGCGACGTCATGGCCTCCGCCAAGATGAGCGCCCGGGACGTGGTGATCCTCGCATCCATCGTGGAGAAAGAGGCCGCGGTCGACGACGAGCGCCCCCTCATCGCGAGCGTCTTTCTCAACCGAATGCGCGACCCGTCCTTCAAACCCAAGCGCCTCGAGAGCGATCCCACCGCCGCCTACGGCTGCCTCGTGGCCCCGGAGCGCGCCCCGTCTTGCGTCACCTTCTCCGGCAAGCCCACGGCCGCCATCGAGCACGACCCCGGCAACCCCTACTCGACCTATACGCACGAAGGCTTTCCGCCCGGGCCGATCGCCAACGCCGGCTACAAGTCCCTCGAGGCCGCGATGGCCCCCGCCACGAGCCGCTTCTACTTCTTCGTCGCCCGCGGCGAAGGTCGCCACACCTTCTCCGAGACGTACGAGGCCCACGCGGCCGCGGTTCGCGATGGCGGCGCCAAGCCGGCCGTGAAATAGAAGGAGGCATGCTCCCGTGGGTATCGCCGGCGCTCGGCGGCGCCGTCTTCATCGGCCTCTATTACGTCCTCGTTCGTGCGGCGACCGGCCGCATCGAAGATCGCCTCGGCGCCCTCGTGCTCGAAGCGACGGCGGTCCTCGGCATCGCCGCGAGCTTTCTCGTCGGCATCCGCAGCGCTCCGGTCGCCACCACGCGGGCCGGCGTTGGGTTCGCCGCGGCGGGGGGGTTGGCGATCTCGTTCGCGAGCGTCCTCATGTTCACGGCCATGCGGCGCGGCGGCCCGGTGGCGGCGACCGGGACGGTCGTCCTCGGCGGCGGCGTCGTCTTGAGCGCCCTCGCCGCTCCCTGGCTGTTCGGCGAGGCGGTCACCTTGAGGAGGATCGTCGGGGTCGGTCTGGGTCTCGCGGCCATGGCCGTCCTCTCATTCGAGTGACCGGCCTTCTGATTTCGCGGCGAATCTGTTAGACGCCGTCCGTGCTGCTCGTCGGAGACATCGGAGGGACGCACGCGCGCCTCTCGCTGCTCGATCCCAAGGGCAAGAGCCTTCGCCAAAAGGTCTTCGAGAGCCGCAGCTACCCATCGCTCGAGACCGTGGTGCGCGAGTTCCTGGGCAAGCCCTCCCCTCGGGTCACCGCCGCCGCGTTCGGGATCGCGGGGCCCGTCGTCCACGGCCGCGCCACCGCGACGAACCTCCCCTGGGTGGTGGACGCGGGCGTCCTCTCGCGCAAGCTCGGCATCCGCAAGGTGACGCTCCTCAACGATCTGGTGGCGCTCTCGCTGGGCGCGCTCAGCGTGCCGCCGCGCCGCCTCCATGTCATGGGCGCGTCGGGGCCGCCGAAGAAGAAGGGCGCGAACATCGCCGTCATCGCGGCCGGCACCGGCCTCGGCCAGGCG
This sequence comes from Polyangiaceae bacterium, assembly GCA_036500865.1. Lineage (GTDB taxonomy): Bacteria > Myxococcota_A > Polyangia > Polyangiales > Polyangiaceae > Palsa-1150. Next base: position 67,804 of record DASYBG010000018.1, on the reverse strand, counting down.
ATCCTCGTCTGGGACGGCGAGCGCTTTCTGCCGACGGCGACCGAGGGCGGACACGCCGACCTCGCCGCGCGCGACGACCTGGAAGTCGAGCTCCTCCAGTTTCTCCGCGCGCGGTTCGGGCACGTCAGCTGGGAGCGGGTGCTCTCCGGGGACGGGCTGGGGAACATCTACGATTTTTTCCGTCAGGCGAGAAACGTCGTCGAGAGCGCGGAGAACGCGCGTGAGATCGAAGCGGCCCCCGACCGGAACGCCGCCATCGGAGAGTTTGGGCTCTCCGGGCGGAGCGCGGCCGCGGAGTCCGCGTTGAATCTCTTCGCGTCCCTCTACGGCGCCGAGGCGGGCAACCTCGCCCTCAAGTGCCTCGCCGTCGGCGGTGTGTACGTCTGCGGCAACATCGCGGCGCGGATGCTCTCGGTCCTCGACCGCGGAGGCTTTCACCGCGCGTTCGTCGACAAGGGCCGGTTCACGCCGCTCATGGAACGCATTCCGCTCGCCGTGGTGCTCGACGGAGACGTCGGTCTCGCGGGCGCGACGCGTGTGGCGATGGGGTCGTGATCGCCGGCGCGACCGCGGCTCACTCCGTCAGTCCGCCGGCCGCCTTGTCGATGACCCAGGTCACCCCGCCGCGGCACGCGCGGATGACACGCGCCGGCGTCCGCCGCAGATCCCCCTGAATCGACCAGACGCGCTCGAGCGCATCGCGCTTGCCCGTGCCGGTGGCGACGACGAGGACCGATCGCGCGTGCTCGATGAGCGGCGCCGTGATCGTCATCCGCGCCTCGCGTCCGCCCTTTGCCGGCACCGCGACGACGAGCCGGTCGACGATCTCGACCGTCGGCTCGTCGGGAAAGAGCGACGCCGTGTGCCCGTCTGCGCCGACGCCGAGCACGACCATGTCGAACGCGGGCACGCCGTCGTCGTCCTTCGGCAGCCGATCGCGGATGAGGCGCTCGTAGTCGCGCGCGGCCGCGTCCGCGTCGGGCGCATCGGCGGGCATGCGATGCACGCGAGAGGCGGGGATGGGCGCGTGCTCGAGGAGCGTCGCCTTCGCCCAGCGGTAGTTGCTCCGGTCGTCGGTCGGCGGCGCCGAGCGCTCGTCGACCCAGAATACGTCGACCTTGTTCCAGTCGATGTCGGGCTCGACGGCGAGCAGGGCGTAGGCGTCGCGCGGCGTGTTTCCGCCGGACAAAGCCACCGACGCCGTCTGCCCGCGCTCGAGGGCGTACCGGAGCGCCCGAGCCATGCGCGCCGCCGCCTCGCGCGCCACCTCGGACGCATCGGGCGCCGCGACGAGCTGGCCTGGGACGACCTTCGTGGACATCGCGAGCCCCACCCTAGAGCATCCATCCTTCCGAGGGAACGGCGGGGGCGCGCCTCGGACACCGACGCGGCCTCACCCGCAAACGAGCTCTTCGCCGTGGAGTCCCTCGGCCCACTCGACGCTCTCGGTGAGCGCGCCGTCGTGGGGCGGCCGATGCAGTGTGCGCTCCAGCAGACGCGCGGGCTCCGCGGCGCGAAGACGGACGCGCTGCTCCAGCCGCTGCGTGTCGCCGCCCGGGCCCTTCACGTCGAGGCGCCAGAGCGCGGCGTCGGCCTCGTTCGGATCCCGCCGGATGCTGCCCTGGATCGACAACGGCCCGTCGGTCGCCTCGATTTCGATCGCCAAGAGCGACCCGGGCGCTGCCGGGTTGACCTCCGCGCGCAGCAGCGCGCGCACGCTCCCGTCGTCGGCCCGGAGGAGGCGGAGCTTGCCGGCGAGCGACACCGCCTTCCAGCCGAGCTGCGTCGCCAGCCAACCCAGGATGAGCCCTCCCTCCGACGCGAGCGCCGCCCCTTGCGGCGAGGACTGCACCATGCCGAGGCGCGACACCTTCCCCGCGAGCGCGCGCAGCCGCGGCTCGTCGAACATGCGCGCGCACATCTCCTGCCAGGGCGCGAGCCTCGTCCAGGCCAGGTCCGCGATCCCGGGGCGCGCCGATGCGTCGAGCTTTTTGGCCCACCGCACCGCGTGCGCCAGGTCGGAGAGCGTCCCGTGGGTCGAGGTCTGCGACGTATCGAGGACGATGCGGTCCACGCTCGCCGCGAGCGGCCCGAAGACCAAGTCGTCGGCGTGGACGCGCCCCAGCCAGACCAACGTACGCGGCACGTCGTTGACGCAGAGGCTGTCGATGATGCTCGACACCCGAGCGCACACCGCGCCGCGCGCCTGGAGCGTCACCCTCTCCGAACACACCGCGGCGCCCCCTCCCGAGGCCGGCACGCAGACCTGCGTCGTCTGCGCCTCGAGTGAATCGTCTCCGTCCGGGTCGAGCCCGACGACGAGCGCGCGTGCGGAGACCGACTTCAACACCTCGTCGACCGTGGCGATCCACCGCGTCGCCAGCTCGGGCGTCGCCGTCACCACGACCAGGTTCGTCGTACACGCCCGCGCCGTCGGCGTCTCGCCGGGGGGCGGCGGCACCGACCAGAAGGCTCTCACCTCGCGGTCGACCCGCGCGAGCACTTGTGCAGGTGAATCGCTCACGGCTTCCTCCATTGCCGGCCGTCGCGTACGAGCAGCTCGTCGGCCTTCTCGGGACCCCAGGACCCCGCCGGATACATCAGCGGCGGCTGCTCGCGCTCGGCGGCCCATACGTTGAGAATGCGATCCATGTACTCCCACTGCGCCTCGACCTCGTCGCGGCGCGTGAAGAGCGTCGCCTCGCCGCGCATCGCGTCGAGCAGGAGCCGCTCGTAGGCCTCGGGCGTGTTCGAACCGAAGGCCGCGCCGTAGCGGAAGTCCATCGCCACGTCGCGCAATATGGTCTGCTGCCCCGGCTCCTTGGACGTGAAGCGGAGCGAGATGCCTTCGTCGGGCTGGACCCGCACCGACAGGACGTTCGGCGTGATGCCGCTCCGGCCGTTCGCGTGAAAGAGCGTCCGCGGCACCTCGTTGAAGACGACGGCGATCTCGGTGACGCGCCTCGCGAGCCGCTTGCCGGCCCGCACGTAGAACGGCACCCCGCTCCACCGCCAGTTGTCGACGAAGCACCGCATCGCGACGAACGTCTCCACGTGCGAAGTGGGCGAGACGTCGGCCTCCTCGCGGTACGCCGCGACCTCTTCGCCGTGGATGATGCCCCGGCGGTACTGCCCCTTGACCACGTCGCGCGCGACGTCCTCGCGGGTCATCGGACGCAAGCTCCGCAGGACCTTCACCTTCTCGTCGCGCACGGCGTCGGCCGACAACGAGACCGGCGGCTCCATCGCGGTCAGACACAAGAGCTGCATCAAGTGGTTTTCGACGATGTCCCGCGTGACGCCCGTCTGCTCGTAGAAGCGACCGCGCGCTTCGACGCCGATCTCCTCGGCCACCGTGATCTGGACGTGGTCCACGTGCTCTCGGCCCCAGACGGGCTCGAAGAGCAGGTTCGCGAACCGGAGCACGAGGAGGTTCTGGACCGTCTCCTTGCCGAGGTAGTGGTCGATGCGAAAGACCTGGGACTCGTCGAACGCCGACGCCACGGAGTCGTTCAGCTCTTTGGCGCTCGCCAGGTCGTGCCCGAACGGCTTCTCGAAGACGACGCGCGTGAACGGCGCGCCCGCCCGGTCCCTCCCCGGCGGCGCGACGAGGCCCGAGTTGCGGAGGCCGTCGACGATGGGGCCGAACTCGCTCGGCGGCACGGCAAGGTAAAAGAGGCGGTTCTTGCGGGTGCCTCGGTCGGCGTCGCAGCGCTCGAGCTGCGCCTTGAGCGCCGCATAGGTCGACGCCTCGTTTGCAGGGCCCCGCACGTAGCTCAGGCCCCGCTCGAAGTCCGCCCACAGCCCGTCGTCGATCGGCTTGCGGCGCGAGAACGACGACACCGCCTCGCGCATCTCCGCGCGGAACGACTCGTCGGTCTTGTCGCGCCGCGCGACACCGACGACCGCGAACCCGCCCGGAAGCGAGCGGCCCCACGCGAGGTTGTAGAGCGCCGGCATGAGCTTTCGGCGCGTCAGGTCGCCCGAGGCGCCGAAGATGACGATCGCGCAGGAGTCCCCCGTTCGGTCCTCGACGAGGCCGCGGCGAAGTGGGTTCGGGGCGATGGGGGGAGCGCTGGGCGAAAGCGTCGTCATGGGATCCTCGGGGTTGTCGTGAGCGAGCGCAGCATAGCCGGGCACCGCGGGGCCCACAGCAAAGAGCCCGTGACCGTCGCCGCCATCGCCGCAAGTCCCGTCATTCTCGCGGTTTGGCCCGGACCTTGCGCAGACTGATGTGATGTTTAGTTTGATCTGCGTGAGGAAAGACATGCGGATGACAGGGCACACGAAGAACCGCTTTCTTGGCTATGTGCAGGTGCGGGTTGCGTCGCAGGTACACACGTTGCCCGTCGAGGCCATGCCGCCGATCGGCGAACGGGATACGGATCCGAAGCTCGGTTTCATCACCGGGGACGGTGAGCACATGAGCATCCTCGTCGACGGCGACGCCTCCGACAAAGAGCAACGCGAGACGATCGAGCGCGCCTCGGTCGACGCGGCCAAGCATTTGTCGCGGCGCTTGCTGAACTAAACGCTCCCTTCGGCAAGGGGAAGGGCGCCGACCGCGCCCTTCTCCGACCCTCGCCGCGCGAGGCATCGAACGCGGGCGCACGGTGTGAGACAAGGTTCCCGAGAGGTGCGCCCCGCACGACGAGGAACCGCCGGCATTCAAATGAGGATGCCGGTCGATGTGACAAGGAATCAAATGACCTTGTCGAGCATCTACCCAATGAGCAGCACAGACTTGAGAGGTGAGGCCATCATGATCCACGACATCAGCGGGACCCACCCGCACATCACAAACGACCAAAGCATTCCCTCGAGCGCGGGTGAGCGCGACGCGCCGAGCGTCCACGCGCCCCAGGAGCTCACGCCCGACGGGCCGCCGGCGTCCGTCGAGGCCACCGAGGTCAAGCCCCGGCGCCCGCGTGGCTTCGGCGCCATGGACCGCAAGCTCGTGAGCGAGATCGCCCGCAAGGGCGGCAAGGCCGCGCACTCGGCGGGCACGGCCCACGAGTTCACGAGCGAAGAGGCGCGCGAGGCCGGCCGCAAGGGAGGCCGCGCCACCCACGCCAAGCGCCGTCAGGTCGCCGAAGGGGCCGGCGCAGCGAAGGAGCCCGCCAAGGGCTGAGCCGTCACGAGGCCGAGGTATCGAGCAGGCGGGCGAGCGTCTCTACCGCGCTGGCAAAGTGCTGCCGGTCTTGCCTCGGCAGGCGCTCGATGAGGAGGGTGCAGGCCGAAAGCCACGCGCCGGACACCGACTCGGCCGTTCGGCGGCCGCGCGGGGTGAGGCGAACGTCGGTCTGTCGCCCGTCATCGGCGCCGCGCTTGCGCACGATGTAACCCCGCCGCTCGAGGCCGCCGAGGTTGCGGCTCGCGGTCGATGGGTCGATGCCGAGCGTCATCGCGACGGCCGAAGTCGACAGGGCGCCGCGCTCGGCGATGAGCTGGAGAGCGTCGGCCTGTTGGGGCGTGAGCTCCCCGGCGCGGGCCCGTTCGCGCCCAAGCCTTCCGAGCGCACGGGACAAGAGCTGGAGTAGTCGCGCGATCTTTGGGTCGTCCATGGCCGAGCAACCCCACGCATCGTCAAGGTCGCGCCCGGCGTCAAGCGACAGCTGGACGCACCCCTTTCGCCGGTTTTCGGCGCGTAGTCGATTTCGCGCCCGCATGGAAGCCCGTCCACACCCGTAGGGCTATTGCGCAGGCGCGCCTCGCGCTCTAGCGTGTCGCGGCGAGCCGGGAACCTTTCCGTTCCTGTAGGAAAACCGAGCTCCCACCACCCACGCCTCCCCCATCCATGGCCAACCTGGCAGAGCCGCGATTTTCGGGCCGTACGCCTCGTGCGCGCGCGGAAACGTGCCGCATGTTCGACAGCGATCTGCTCGAGCGATTCTCGCGGATCCACCCGTCGACGCCGTTCGTCGTCTGGATCCCGGTTGTCCTTTTCTTTCTTTTCCGGAGTGTGTCGCGCCACGATTTGGGCGTCCCTCTCGTCGCCGCGGCATGCGCGATGGGCCTCTTCACGTGGACGATCGCCGAGTACGTGCTCCACCGGTACGTCTTCCATTGGACGAACGACACGGCGTGGGGGAAGCGCATCCACTTCCTGCTCCACGGCGTCCATCACGACTTCCCGAACGACAAGGACCGCCTCGTGATGCCGCTGCCGACGAGCATCCCGCTCGCGGTCATCTTCTTCACGCTCTTCTCCGTCACGATGGGCCACGCCTGGGCCGAGCCGTTCTTCGCCGGTTTCGTCGTCGGGTACCTCTTTTACGACGGCACGCACTACTACGTGCACCACTTCGTCCCGACCACGCGCTGGGGGAAGTTCCTGCGCCGTCACCACCTGACGCATCACCACGCCGACCACCACGGCGGCTTCGGCGTGTCGTCGCCGCTCTGGGACATCGTCTTCCGTTCGATACCTGCCAAACGACGATAGGCCCGCTACCGGGCGCGCGGGGGTGTCGCTAAGCTGAGTGTCCGTTCGGGCGCCATGACGACGGTAGAGCAGAAGACGTTCGGCGGTGGCGCAGGCGGGGGCGTCGGAGCGCTGCCGAGCGAAGTGGGCACCGTGCTCGCGCAGCGGTACGAGGTCGTGCGCGAGCTCGGCCGCGGAGGCATGGGCGTCGTCTATTTGTGCCGCGACGAGGTCACCAACGATCGCGTCGCGCTGAAGCGCCTTCGCTCGCCCGACAAAGGCGAGAGCCGCCCCGAGGAGAGCTGGTGGTTTTACCAGGAGGCGCGCGCCGTCTCGCTCCTCGCGCACCCGGCCATCGTGCGCGCGCGCGACTTCGGCCAGCTGAGCGACGGCAGCCCCTTCTTCGTCATGGATGTCTTGCCCGGCCGCAGCGTCCACGAGTGGATGCACACCGCGCCGCTCGCGTGGGCCGTCATCTGGCCGATGATCGACCAGGTCCTCGCCGCGCTCGGCCACGCCCACGCCCGCGGCGTCATCCACGGCGACCTCAAGCCGTCGAACGTGATGCTCGACCTCGCGTCGAGCAGCCGCGGTCCGCGCGCCTACGTCCTCGACCTCGGGCTCGCGTGGCTCCGCGAGTACCGGCACGACTCGCGCCTCGACGGGGCGCGCGCTCCGCAGGTGGCCGTCCACTCGGGCGCGGGGACCGTGGGCTGGGTCGCCCCCGAGCAGATCCGGCGGCAAGCCGCGCTCGTGGGCCCGCCGACCGATCTCTACGCGCTCGGCTGCGTGCTCTATCGCATCATCAGCGGCCGCGAAGTCTTCGAGGGCAACGCGCAGGAGGTCCTGCGCGCGCACAAGCGGACCGCCGTCCCGATGCCGAAGCTCCCCGAGGACGTGCCGGTGGAGGCCGGCCGCTTCGTGCTGAAGCTCCTCGAGAAGAAGCCGTGGCGCCGCTTCGAGTTCGCGGCCGACGCCCGCCGCGCGTGGCGGGCCATCAAGCCTCCGCAAGCGTGGACGTTCGAAGAAGTGGTGCAGGCGTCTCCCAACGCGCAGGTCCTCCCGGCGGCGCACGCCCGCTCCCTCGCGCCCGGCATCCTCAGCCTGCGCGCGCCGATGCTCGTCGCGCGCCACGACGAGCGGCGCGAGCTATGGAAGGCCGTCGAGCAGGTGGCCGCGGGCAAGCCCCGTCAGGCGCTCATCGCCCTCATCGGAGAGGCCGGCGTGGGCAAGAGCCGCATCGCCGAGTGGCTCTGCGCCGAGGCCCACGAGACCGGCGTGATGTTGCCGCTCCGTGCCCGTTACGGCCGGATGCCCACCCCGCTCGACGGCATCACCGGCGCGATCAACGCGCAGTTCGGGCTCGAAGGCGCCGACCGCGCCGCCGTCGAAGAAGCGCTCCTCACCCGGTGGGAGGTCGACAAGGCCGACGACGACGCCCTCAGCTGGGTCGCGGCGACCGCCGAGTGGCTGCGGCCGGCGCCGCCGGGCGTGGTCGCCGCGGTCGGACCGAGCGGCAAGCGCTTCGTGCTCGACCGGCCCGAGCTCCGATTCGTCGTCATCAAGCGCGTCCTCGAGCGGCTCACGCAGGACCGTCCCGTCCTCCTCTGGCTCGACGATCTTCACTACGCGTCGCCCAACACGTTCGACGTGCTCTCGCGCCTCCGGAGCGACGCGCCGGACCTCCCCCTCTTGATCGTCGCCACCGCGCGCAGCGAGACACTCGCCACCAACCTCGACGCCGCCCTCCGCATGGAAGCGATGCGCGCGGCGTGGGGCGGCCGCGTGCTCGAGCTCAACCCGCTCAGCACCGACGACACCGAGGCCCTGCTCCGCACGGCCCTCCCGCTCGACGCGGCCGCCGTTCGACGCGCCGTCGAGCAGAGCCGCGGCAACCCCCTCTTCGCACTGCAGCTCCTCTACGCGTGGGCCGGCGGCGGATACCTCACGCTCGACGAGGGCGGCCACTACAGCGTCCCCGAGCGCGCCCTCAACGGCCGCGCCATCACCACCGCCGAGCTGTGGGACGAGCGCGTCCGCGCCATTCCGACCGAGCTTCGCTTGAGCGCCTACGCCGCCGCCGCCCTCGGCGACGACGTCCGCGGCGAAGTCTTGCGCATGCTCTGCGCCTCCCTCGGCATGGACCCGCGCGACGCCCTCGTCGCCCTCACGCGCGCCCAGATCCTCCTCGCCGTCGGCAACGACCAGTTCCGCTGGCCCCACGCGCTCCTCCAAGAGCACTTGCTCGAGCGCCTCAACGAGCGCAACGACGCCCCGGCCATCTACCGCCTCGCCGCCCACGCCCTCGCCAAGCACCCCGCCGTCGGCTCCCGCCGCACGATGAAGCACCGCGTCTCGAACCTCCTCAAGGCGGGTGACGACGACACGGCGGCGAAGCTCCTCTTCGACTTCATCCGCGGATCGTGGCGTCGCGGCCGCGACACGGCGGCGACCCTCCGCGACCTCGACATGTTGCAAGGCCGCCTCCACGGCTCGAACGCCGCCGAGGGCGCGCTCTGGCGCGCCGAGGCCTTGCGCTACATCGGAAAGCTCGACGAGGCCCGCAAAGAGGCCGAGGGCGCGCGCCGCGCCTTCGCCCAATCGGGAGACGTCGCGAAGGAGGCGAGCGCGCTCCGGCTCCTCGGGCACATCGCGAGCGAGCTCGCGCAGCCCGTGCAAGGCCGCGCCCTCGTCGTCCAAGCCCTCGATCGCTACGAGCGCATCGGCGACATCGCCGGCCGCGCGCAGGCCGAGGTCGTGCTCGGCGAGATCGATTACCTCCTCGGCGATCACGCGCGGGCCCGCGCCACCCTCAAGCGGGCGCTCGATCGCTGCACGGAGGCCGGCGATCTCCTGGGTCGCGCCCAGTGCCTCGTGTGGCTCGCCGTCATCGAAGGCGCGGTCGGCGCGTTCCGGCGGGGAAGGGATCTCCTCGCCCAGGCGCGCGCCGGGTTCGACGCCATCGGCTACCGGCTCGGCATCGCCCAGTGCGACGTCGCGCTCGGCCACGCCGACCACCGTGCCTCCGACTTCGCCGGAGCCCGCGCCCGCGCCCTCGCGTCCCGCGCGAGCTTCCGCGAGCTCCAGAACCCTCGCGGCGAAGCGGCCTGCGAGCGGCTCCTCGCCATGGTCGCCCTCGACACCGACGACTACGAGGCCGCCGACGCCCACGCGCGCGTCGCGCTCCGCGTTTACGAGCGCATGCAGGACCCGTGGGGCGAGCTCGAAGCGCGCTTGCTCATCGCGCAGCTCGCCCTGGCCCGCGACGAACCACGGGCCGAGGCCCTCGTCCGCGCCTGCGACGACGTCGTCCTCGACGAGGCCGAGCCGCGCCAGCACCGCCACCTGACGCGCGCGTGGCTTGCCCAGCGGCAAGGTCGCTGGTCCGACGCCTCGGTCGACCTGGACGACGCGCGGAGCGCCTTCGTCCTCGCCTCCCCCGACGGCTCCGGCGTTCGATCGGTCGAGGCCCGCCTTCGGACGGGCGACCACACGCCGCACCTGCTCGCCCGGTTCGTGCGGCTCGAGTGGGTGGGGCCGGCCCTCGAGAAGATCGAGTCGTGGCGGGAACAGATCGAGGCCGCCCGGCGACTTCCACCTTCTTTGCGGCCACCCCCCGCAGCCGGACGCGGGTGACCTGCAAGCGGGGCCGCAGCCTGCTATACAGCGCCCCGATCCCATGACCACCCCCCAGCAACCGAGAACCCGCAACCGACAGAAGGCCCGTCGCTCCAAGCAGCTCGCCGCGTGGCGCGACAAGAACGCCGCCGAAAAGAGCGCGGCCTCCGCGTCGGCCGCTCCGCCGGCCAAGCCGTCCGCGAAGTAAGGGCCGATGGCCGAGCCGAGCCTCCAGGAGCGTTATTCGCCGGAGGGCGTGTGCTTCGGCTGCGGGCCGAAAAACTCGCTTGGCTTGCACATCCGGAGCTTCCCCGAAGGCGACGACTCCGCCGTCTGCGTCTTTCGGCCCGAGCCCGAGCACCTCGCGTTCCCGGGGGTCCTCAACGGCGGCATCTGCGGGGCGCTCCTCGACTGCCATTCGAACTGGACCGCCGCCTGGCACTTGATGCGCAAGGCGGGAGCGGAAGCGCCGCCGTGCACGGTCACCGCCGAGTTCGCGGTGAAGCTTCGCCGTCCGACTCCGCTCGAAGCAGACTTGATCATCCGGGCGCGCGTGGCGGAGTCCACCGACGACCGCGCCACGGTGGAGGCGACGATCGAGGCCGAGGGGAAGGTCACCGCGACGTGCAGGGGGATCTTCGTGGCCGTGAAGGAAGGGCATCCGGCGTTTCACCGGTGGTGAGGGGGTTCGGGTTTCGCGCCGTCCGCGTCGCCCTTGCGCGGTCACCTGCAAAGGCTGGCAAGCCGCGTTCATGTGACCCCCGCATGCCCCGGCGCCGTGCGATCCTCGGCCTCTCGCTGACGGCCCTCGCCTGCGCTTGCACCCCCTCGCCAACCCGCGCCGTGATCCCTTCCTCATCCCCCCCGACCGACCCCGCGCCCATCGAAGTCGCGGTCACCGTCGACGATCTACCCGTTCACGGGCCGTCTTTCCCCGGCATCGATCGTATGGCGATCGCGCACACGTTCCTGGGCGCGTTCCGGCGCCACCACGTTCCCCGGGTGTACGGCTTCGTCAACGGCAAGCACGTCGACGACGACCCCGCGTCCGAGGCGGTTCTTCGGCGCTGGCTCGACGAGGGCCAGCTCCTCGCGAACCACACCTATTCGCACGTCAACCTGAAGGACGTGGAGCTCCCCGAGTACATCGCCGACGTCGAAAAGGGCGAAGGCATTCTGAAGAAGCTCGAGCCGGGCGGCGCGACCTGGAAGTACTTCCGCTATCCGTACCTCTCGGAAGGCGACACCCCTGAGAAGCGCGAGGGCGCGCGCCGTTACCTCCGCGATCGCGGCTACGCCATCGCGGAGGTCTCGCTGAGCGCCAACGACTGGGCGTTCAACGGTCCCTTCGCGCGATGCTCGGCCCGGGGCGACGCGGCGGCCCTAGCGACGCTCACACGAACCCTCGTCGACGTCCACGTCGATGAGCTGCGCCGCACGCGGGCCGTCTGCGAGAGCCTCGCTCACCGCGAGGTGCCGCAGATCCTCTTGCTCCACATCGGCGCCGCCACGGCCGCCGCCATCGACGACCTCCTCTCGGCCTACGAGCGCGAAGGCGTCCGGTGGATCGACCTCCCGACCGCGCTCGCCGATCCGTTCTACGCCGAGGACCCGTCCACCCGCGAGGGCTCCGGCGGCACCCTTCCCACGCTCGTCGCGAGAGCCCGCGGGGTGCCCTTGCCGAGGCCCACCCGCGCCGACGACATCGAAGAAGTCCTCAAGCACGTCTGCCCGGAGGGCCACCCCTAGGCGCCATCTCCGCCGCGGGAGCGCGTCCGCGGCGGTCGAGCGCGGTCGCGATACCGACGGTGACCTGTGCTCAGGCCGACGAGCGCGGTCGTGATACCGACGGTGACCCGTGCTGCGGCCAACGACCGCGGTCGCGATACCGACGGTGACCTGTGCCGCGGCCAACGACCGCGGTCGCGATACCGACGGTGACCTGTGCTGCGGCGGGCGAGCGCGGTCGCGATACCCACTGTGACCTGTGCTGCGGCCAACGAGCGCGGTCGCGTACCCACTGTGACCTGTGCTGCGGCCGACGAGCGCGGTCGCGATACCGACGGTGACCTGTGCCGCGGCCGACGAGCGCGGTCGCGATACCGACGGTGACCTGTGCCGCGGCCGGCGAGCGCGGTCGCCATACCGACGGTGACCCGTGCCGCGGCCGGTGAGCGCGGTCGCGATACCCACGGGGACCCGTGCCGCGGCCGGCGAGCGCGGTCGCGATATCGACGGTGACCTGTGCCGCGGCCGGCGAGCGCGGTCGTGGAGTGGATGGTGCCATGTCGTGATCGCCGTGCGGGGGGACGGCCGGTTCCCGGTGTCGAGTCCGGTCCGCCGAGCCGGCGCGGGACGGCACCGCGTCGAGGCGAAGGAGCGCTGCGCCGCGGCGACGCGTACCACCGCCCGCGGTAGCATCCGCGCATGATGAACAGGTTCAACGCTCGGGCGGTCGGTCTCCGCCTGAAGCCGACGCGATGACGTACGCCGACCGGTTCCGGGTGGCTGCGGGCCAAGAGATTCGCCTCAAGGAGGTCGACCCGGCTTTCAAGGATCATGAAGGCCGAAAGAAGTCCGCGGACGAGATGGAGGGAGATCGCGCGAAGCTCCGCGCGCTTCAGGAGCTCTTCTATGCGGATGGGCGGAGCTCTCTCCTCATCTGCCTGCAAGGCATGGACGCGGGCGGCAAGGACGGGACGATTGGGCACATCCTCGGCGCCATGAACCCCCAGGGTTGTCGCGTCGTGGCGTTCAAGGAGCCTTCGGCCGAGGAGCGTGCGCACGATTTCTTGTGGAGGATCCACCGGGCGACGCCTCCGCGGGGGCAGGTCACCCTCTTCAATCGCTCGCACTACGAGGACGTGCTCATCGTCCGCGTCCACGAGCGGGTCCCGCGATCGGTCTGGTCGCGCCGATACGACCAGATCAATGCGTTCGAGAGCGAGCTCGCCGAGAACGACACCCACATCCTCAAGTTCTTTCTCCACATCTCGAAAGAAGAGCAGCTGCGCCGCTTCGAGGAGCGCCTCGACGATCCCGCGAAGCAATGGAAGATCAGCGAGGCGGACTACAAGGAGCGCGCGTTCTGGGACGACTACATGGGGGCCTACGAGGAGGCCCTCTCCCGCACCAGCACGGCGCAAGCGCCCTGGTTCGTCATCCCGTCCGATCACAAGTGGTTTCGCAACCTCGTCATCGCGCGGATCGTGGTGGAGTATCTCGAGGGGTTGGACCTCAGGGTCCCGCCGCCGTCGGTGGACCTGAAGCACATCCGCCGGGAGTACCACGCGGCCGAGAAGAAATAGCCGCACCGCGGACCGCGAACGACACCTCGAGGGCCGCGTTCACGGCGCCGAGTCGAGCCCCCACGCTTCCGCGAGCCGTTCGTACGACGCCACGCGCTCGCGGTGGATCGGCACCACCGTCGAGATCATGAGCTCGTCGGCGCCCGTTCGTTCGATCAGGCGCGCGAGGGCCGCCTTCACCGTGGCCGCGCTGCCGACGACCGCCCCTTGCGCGAAGCGCTCGACGACGGGCAGCTCGACGCTCGAGAAGCGATAGGCGCGCGCCTCCTCGACCGTGGGGAACGGCGCGGGGCGTCCGGCCGCGAGGCGCGCGTACGCGACGCGCAAGGGCAGGGTGAGGTCGCGGGCGTGTTCGTCGGTCTCGCCGCAGACGACGGTGACGGCCATGACGAGGTACGGCTCCCTCATCTCGGGGCGCGGTTGAAACTCTGCCCGGTACCTTGCGACGGCGCCGTCGGCCTCGCCCATGCTGAAGTGTCCCGCGAACGCGAACCCCACACCGTGCGCCGCGGCGATCCCCGCGCCGGCGCTCGTCGAGCCGAGCATCCAGATGGGCGGCATCGGCGCGTCGCTCGGCATGACCTCGATCGATCGGAGGGGGTGCCCGTCGGGGAAGCTCTTGTTTGCGAGGGCGAAGAGCTCCTCGATTTGATCGTTCACGTCGCCGCCCGCCGAGGAGCGCCGGCGCAGGAGCGACGACGTGACCGGGTCGGTCCCGGGCGCGCGGCCGATGCCGAGGTCGATGCGGCCCGGATAGAGGGCTTCGAGCGTGCGGAAGACCTCGAGCACATGGAGCGGCGCGTGGTTCGGCAGCATGATGCCCCCCGCGCCCACGCGCATCCTGCCGGTGGACCCCGCCACGTGGCCGATGAGGACCTCGGGTGCGGAGCTGGCGATGCTCGGGATGTTGTGGTGCTCGGCGACCCAGTATCGCGTGTAGCCGAGCGCGTCCACGCGACGCGCGAGCTCGAGCGAGGCTCGGATGGCCGCCGTCGGCGTCGTGCCCGTCGAGACCGGAAAGAGGTCGAGGACCGAGAGAGGGATCATCGATGCCTTCTTTTAGGATGCCCCGAAAAAAAGATCGTCTCGGGTGTCGAACGGGCGCCGCTTCGATTGACGTACCCATCGAAGCCTCGGGAACATGCTCCCGGGCGACCATGCACCGAAGGAGACGACGATGAAATTCCTGATGACCTACGCGGCCGGACCCCGGACGGCGCCGCCGACGCCCGAGCACATGGCGGCCATCGCCAAGTTCAGCCAGGACATGGCCGTGCAGGGGATTCTCCTCATGACGGGCGGCCTGCAGCGTCCGACGAGGGGCACCCAGCTCAAGCTCGCCGGCGGCAAGTTCACGGCGACCGACGGCCCGTTCGCCGAGACCAAGGAGCTCATCGACGGGTTCGCGCTCGTGCAGACGAAGTCGCGCGAGGAGGCGGTCGAGGTGGCGCGCAGGTTCATGAACGTCGCGGGGGACGGCGACGGGGAGATCCTCCAGGTGTTCGATCCGATGGATCAGGCGCCGTAGCGCCAGCCGGAAATCTCGGCGGGGGAGCGCGGGCGGGGTTCGGGTCGCACGCTTGCGCGTCGCCGGAGAAATGCTGTGATCTCCGGCGGTGCGCGACCCCGAGCCCGATCGTGCGATCCGCGCCGCGTTCCGGTTGGAGTCGCCGAGGCTCATCGCGACGCTGACGCGGATCGTCCGCGACGTCGGGGTCGCCGAAGAGCTCGCGCAGGACGCGCTCGTGGCGGCGCTCGAGCAGTGGCCGGCCACGGGCGTTCCGGACAACCCGGGCGCTTGGCTCATGGCGGCGGCGAAGAACCGGGCCATCAACGCGATTCGACGTCGCAAGATGCGGCATCGGAAGCACGAGGAGCTCGGGCGCGAGGTCGACTCCGTCTCCGATTGGGCCGCGGCGGACCTCGAGGCGTCGCTCGACGACGACATCGGCGACGATCTCTTGCGCCTCGTCTTCGCGGCGTGCCATCCCGTGCTGCCGCCCGCCGCGCGCGTCGCGCTCACGCTCCGTCTCCTCGGCGGGCTCACCACCGACGAGATTGCGCGGGCGTTCCTCGTGCCGGAGCCGACCATCGCGCAGCGAATCGTGCGGGCCAAGCGGACGCTCGCCGAGCAGAACGTCCCCTTCGAGGTCCCGCGCGGCGAGGAGCTCGGCCCGCGCCTCGCATCGGTGCTGTCCGTCGTCTACCTCGTCTTCAACGAGGGATATGTCGCGACGTCCTCGGACGACGTCATGCGCCCCGAGCTCTGCGAGGACGCGCTTCGCCTCGGAAGGATCTTGGCGGCGCTCGCGCCTGCGGAGCCCGAGGTGCTCGGCCTTCTCGCCCTCATGGAGCTCACGGCGTCCCGGTCGGTCGCGAGGGCCACCGGGTCGGGCGAGCCCGTGCGGCTCATGGAGCAGAACCGCGGATTGTGGGACCGGGTGCAGATCGAGCGCGGCCTCGCGGCGCTGTCCCGCGCGGAGGCGCTGGCGGCTGCGCGGGGGCCCTATGCGTTGCAAGCGGCGATCGTCGCGTGCCACGCGCGGGCGCGGAAGGCGGAGGAGACCGATTGGGCGCGCATCGCGGCGTTGTACGCGGAGCTCGGGGAGGTCGCGCCTTCACCGGTGGTCGCGTTGAACCGCGCGGTCGCGGTGTCGATGGCGGAGGGGGCCGCCGCCGGGCTCGCCCGGGTCGATGCTTTGAGAGAGGAGCCCGCGCTCGCGGGGTATCACCTCCTTCCGAGCGCGCGGGCGGAGATGCTCGAGAAGCTCGGGAGGATGGAGGAGGCGAGGGGAGAGTTCGAGCGGGCGGCGTCGCTGACGCGCAATGCGCGGCAACGCGAGCGGCTGCTCGGGCGCGCGGCGCGGTGTGGCCGGGGGGCGTGAGCGGACTCGGGGAGAGGCGGTCTATGCCTGCCCCACCAAGACGACCCACATTCCGTTCTCCGTCTCCCACCAGGCCACGGTCGCGTCGGCCTCGCCGTCGATGACGACATGGAGGGCAAGCGTCGGCGCCGCGTCCGCGGTGGGACGGAGCTCGACCACGCTGTGGTCGTCGGCCAGCGCGTACCAGACCGGGCTCGGGAGCGCGGCGCGGCCTTCGTTCGGGGCGGCTCGCATCACCATCGCGTTGCCCGCGCGCCCTCAGGCCACGTTCACGTGCCGCAGGAGCGCACGGAACTGTTTGCGGGCGCGCCGGAGGCGGCACGTGGCGGCTTCGCGCGAGATGGCGAGGGCCGTGGCGATCTCGGGGATGGTGAGCCCGTCGACTTCGAAGCGGACGAACACGGCGCGCGACTCGCGCTCGATGCTCTCGAGGAGGGCGTCGAAGATCTCGCGGACGCGCTTCTGGTGGGCGTACTCCTCGGGGGAGGGGTTGGGGGACGAGTCGCGGTCGAGATCGGCGCCCAGGACTTCGCGCTGGGCGCGGCGGCGGTGGCCGTGGACGATCCGCACCGCGGTCGCGTAGAGGAAGGCGCGTTCGCTGCCGGTCATGATCCGGGGCATCCGCTCGAGGACGACGAGGAACGCCGCTTGCGCGACGTCGTCGGCGCGGTGGGGCGGCAGTCCCATGCGGCGCAGGAAGCGCCAGAGGCCCGGATAGAAGTCCACCATGGCCTCGCGAAACCTGGCGTGGTCGCGCGCGGTGATGACGGCCGGGTGGACCAGCACCTCGGCGTCTTGGCTCGGAGGCCGCCGCGGGAGGCTCGCGTCGGTGAGGAAGGAGTTGAGTGCGATCATGATGCGCGAGACCTGGTCACAGGGTTGGACCTTTCATCCACGGGGCGAACTCCGCTTCGCCGACGCCGGCGAGCTCGCTCTTGGTCCGCTTGCCGGACGCGACGGCGAGCACTTCGTCGAGAATTCGGCGGCCGACTTCTCGCGTCGACCGTCCCTCCAGAATGACGCCGCAATCGATATCCATGTCCTCTTCCATCCGCCGATAGAGGTCGGAGTTGGTGGCGAGCTTGATCGAAGGCACGGGCTTGCATCCGAAGACGGACCCGCGCCCGGTGGTGAAGCAAAGGACGTTGCAGCCTCCGGCGACCAGACCCGTGACGGACACGGGGTCGAATCCGGGCGTGTCCATGTAGACGAAGCCCTTTTGACGAATGCGCTCGCCGTAATCGACGACGTCGACCAGCGGCGAGGTCCCGCTCTTGGCGACCGCACCGAGCGACTTCTCGACGATGGTGGTGATGCCGCCGGCGATGTTGCCGGGGGAAGGGTTGCTGCTGACGTCGACGCCATGGGCGGCGAGGTGGGCGCGCCACCAGGCGACGCGATCGAGGAGCTTCTTCGCGACCGCCGCGTCCTTCGCGCGGGCGGCGAGGATGTGCTCGGCGCCGACGAGCTCCGTGGTCTCGCCGAGGACGCCGGTCCCGCCGAGGCGCACGAGCTGATCGAGGGCCATGCCGAGCGCGGGGTTGGCCGTGATGCCCGAGTAGCCGTCGGACCCGCCGCAGTTGGTGCCGAGGACGATGTCGGCCGCGGGCCGCCGGGTGCGCCGCGCCGTGTTCGCCTGGGGCAACAGCTTTGCGACCGCCGCGGTCGCGGCCTCGACGGTCTTGCGGACGCCGCCCTCCGCCTGGATGGTGAGGACGGGGACGGGGTCGCGCGAGAGCAGGGACATGCCGTGGCGCTGGACCATCGGCGCGGGCTGCGCGACTTCGCAGCCGAGGCCGATGACGATGTACGCGGCGACGTTCGGGTGGTGGGCGTATCCGGCGAGGACACGCTCGAGCATCTGGTGATCCTCGCCGCCCGCGACGTGACCGCAGCCTGCGCCGTGCGTGAGGGCGATGACGCCGTCGACGTTCGGGAAGTCCCGCGTGACGTCGCGAAAGCGGTCGCGCACCATCTGACAGACGCTGGCCGAGCAGTTGACCGTGGAGAGGATGGCGACGTAGTTGCGCGTGCCGACGCGCCCGTCCGGCCGGACGTAGCCTTCGAAGTGGCGTGGCTCTTCGCTCTCGACCGGCGGCGTGCGGGCCCCGTGGTGGTCGATCTCGCCGTCGGCGGCGAGATCGGGCCGGCGCAGGTTGTGGACATGGACGTGATCGCCGGGACGAATCGTCGACGACGCGACGCCGATGACGACGCCGTAGCGGCGGACGGGGTCACCGATGGATCGCCCGCGGATGGCGACCTTGTGGCCGGGCTGGATGTCCCTCTCGAGCTTCACCGGGCCGACGTCGGTCTCGAGGGCCGCACCGCGAGCGCTCGCCGACGTGGCGATGACCACGTCGTCGTCGGGGTGCAGTCGGAGCGTCTGGCACGTGGAGAGGGTCATGGGACTTTTGGGCTCATTGCCCGGATCGCGGCAACACGAATCCCTGCAGGCGACCGCGCCCGCGGTTTCTGGTGGTGCCTTCGCGGCGGCTCTGCCGCGCGCACGGACTACGTCGATTCGGTGAAGGGCTCCTTGGAGACGCGGGACGGGGTGAAGACGAGCAAAGTCGCGTTTGGGGGCGCGCGCCGCGAGGGCCGCCCCGCACTTTTCAAAGTTTGTAAGCCCGTTTTGCGAGGTTGTAGGCAAGGTCGACGGCGACATCGACGGCCTCGTCCTCGTCCAATCGGTGCTCGGCGACCCACCGCGCCAGGAATCCGCAGTCGACGCGGCGAGCGACGTCGTGGCGGGCGGGAATCGAGAGGAAGGCGCGTGTGTCGTCGTTGAAGCCGACGGTGTTGTAGAAGCCGGCGGTCTCCGTGATGCGCTCGCGGTAAAAGCGCATGCCCTCGGGCGCGTCGTAAAACCACCAGGCGGGGCCGACCTTGAGCGCCGGGTAGTGGCCGGCGAGCGGCGCGAGCTCGCGCGAGTACACGGTCTCGTCGAGCGTGAAGACGATGACGGAGAGGCGCGGGTCGTTGCCGAAGCGGTCGAGGAGGGGCTTCAAGGCGCGCACGTACTCGGTGCGCATCGGGATGTCGGCGCCTTTGTCGCGGCCGAAGTTCTCGAAGACCGACGGGTTGTGGTTTCGCCAGGCGCCCGGGTGGATCTGCATGACGAGGCCGTCGTCCACGCTCATCCGCGCCATCTCCGTCAGCATCTGCCCGCGGAACTGCTCGGCCTCGGCGGGGGTCACGTCGCCCGAGAGAGCCTTGCGGAAGAGGGCCTCGCAGTCCGCGCGCTCGAGGTCGCACGTCGTCGCGGACGGATGGCCGTGGTCGGTCGACGTGGCCCCGAGGGACGCGAAGTATTGTCGCCGGTTGGCGAGGGCGCGCAGATACCCGACCCACTTGGACGTGTCTTCGCCCGTGAGCTCGCCGAGCTTGGCGACGCCCGCGGCAAAGCCCTCGTACTCGGGATCCACGACGGGGTCCGGGCGGAACGCCGTGATGACGCGACCCTTCCAGCCGGACTGCCGAATGGCGCGGTGGTGCGGAAGGGTGTCGAGCGGCGACTCGGTGGTCGCGATGACCTCGATCTGGAAGCGCTCGAACAGGGCGCGCGGCCGGAACTCGGGGCGCGCGAGGCACTCGGCGATACGGTCGTGGATGCGGTCGGCCGACTCCGGGGTGAGCCGCTCGCGGACGCCGAAGACCTCGCCGAGGGTGTGCGTGAGCCAGATGCGCGACGGCGTGCCGCGGAACAGGTGCCAGTGCTCGGCGAAGCGCCGCCAGATCTTGCGCGAGTCCTTCTCGACGGGGCCGCCGTCGACGCGGGGAACGCCGAGCGACTCGAGAGGCACGCCCTGGCTGTAGAGCATGCGAAAGACGTAATGGTCGGGGACGATGAGGAGGGCGGCCGGGTCGGGGAAGGGTTCGTTGTCGGCGAACCACGCCGGGTCGGTGTGGCCGTGGGGGCTCACGATCGGCAAATGGCGGACTTCGGCGTAGAGCCGGCGCGCGATCTCCCGAACCTGCGGCTCGGCGGGCAGGAGTCGGTCGTCGGAGAGGAGGGTGGAGCTCTTCATCATCGCGTCACCGTGAGCTTCGGCCGCGCGGGCGGGCCGGCTCCTCCGCGGGGATGTTCGCCGAGTCGCGCTCCTTGAGGAGTTCCCATCCACGCGTGAACTCGCGATCGACGCGTTCGAGGTGCTGGCGCATGGCCGTTCGCGCGGCGCGCGCGTCTTTCGACTCGAGGGCCTGGAGGATGGCGTGATGGTCGCGCAGGGCGGCGGCGCGGAGCTCCGGCGTCTGGAAGTGGTGTTCCATCCGCTTCCATATGGCCCCTCGGCCCTTGTCCCAGAGATCTTCGACGACAGAGACGAGCGCGCTGTTGTGCGCGGCCTTGGCGATGCCGAGGTGGAAGTCGCGGTCGGCGGGGTCCGGGTCGCGCCGCTGGCGCTGCCTGCGCTGCATGTCGGCGACGGCGTTGCGGACGGCTTCGAGCTCCTCGGGCTGGCCGTTGCGGGCGGCCTCGGCGGCGATCTCCCCTTCGATGAGCCAGCGCGCGCGCAGGAGCTCGAAGGGCCCCTGGCCCTCGGTGGTGGGGTCTGCGACGGCGACCGGGCGGGGCGCGGCCACGTAGATGCCGGCGCCGACGCGGACCTCGACTTTGCCTTCGATCTCGAGTGCGATGAGCGCCTCGCGCACCGACGGCCGAGACACCCCGAGCTGCACGGCGAGGTCCCTCTCGGAGGGCAGGCGCGCTCCCTCGGCAAACTCCCCCGATGCGATCAGCGCCGACAGCTGATCTGCAATTTGGCGATAGAGTCTATGGTTCTCAACCGTTCGTATCGGCATTTGGGACGCTCCTCCGGAGAAGACTTTTCAGCTTCCTTACCAAGGCCGGTCGCTGACGTGCCGGGTGCTGGTGTCTCCTCGCCGTCCTGTCAATCAGTGTTGGACACGCCCTGTGAGTTCGGTGTAAAGCTACCGGCCATTGGTCTGGATGTCAAGTGGCCTTACCACTCGGACATGGCCCGCGCAAAGGCCGCCCGCGGCGGCTCGGACGGGCAAGACCCGGGGCGAGAATCTCGAGTAACTACGGAGGCTAAGCATTCGATGAAGGGTGTCGTGTCGATGAGCGGGAGGGAGGGCCGGGCGGGCCAAAGAGCATGCCTCGGCGGGCGGACTCATGACGGCGCGGAAGGCCGGGTTCGGCCCTCGGAGGTCGCGTGATGGGCGGTCCGAATCTCTCCCTCGAGGGGCGCGTCGCGGTCGTTCTCGGCGGGACGGCGGGCATTGGCCGCGCGCTCAGCGTGGGTCTGGCGCACGCGGGGGCCGACGTCGTCGCCACCGGTCGGCGAATGGATCAAGTAGAGGAGACGGCGACCGAGATCGGTACGCTCGGCCGGCGCGCGCTTCGCCTCACCTCCGACGTGACGGACCGCGCCTCCCTCGAGAAGCTCCTCGCCGGGGTGTTGTCGGCGTTCGGGAAGGTCGACATCCTCGTCAATTGCGCCGGTCGCACGAAGCGCGCGCCCACGCTCGACTTCTCCGAGAACGACTTCAAAGACATCCTCGAGACCAACCTCCTCGGGACGCTCCGCGGCTGTCAGGTGTTCGGGCGGCACATGCTCGAGCGCGGGTACGGGCGGATCATCAACATCGCCTCGGTGACGTCGTTCGTCGCGCTCTTCGAGGTAGCGGCGTACGGAGCGAGCAAGGGCGCCGTCGCCGCGCTCACGCAGTCACTCGCGCTCGAGTGGGGGCCGAAGGGCGTCTGCGTCAACGCCATCGCGCCGGGCTTCTTTCGTACGCACTTGAACGCCGCGCTGCTCGATGGGACGCCGCGCGGCCATGAGCTTCTCATGCGCGCTCCGATGAAGCGATTCGGCAAGGTCGAGGAACTGGCGGGGGCCGCGGTGTTCCTCGCGTCGGAGGCCGCGAGCTTCGTGAACGGAGAGATCCTCGTCGTCGACGGAGGTTTCTTGGCGAGCGGCGTCAATCAATGACGCTTGCACATTCCCACTAACTTGGCCGAAGGCCGCAAAGAATCCCAATCACTCGTCCAGGTCCGAGTCCGGCTGCTCGTCCGAGAGCCGGGGATCGCGATCGCTCTAGCCGTAACCCCGCCCACCGCTGAGGGGAGCCCCCGAAATGACCAAGAGAACACTGAGTGCGCTTGCTGCCGTTGCGTCCACGTTCACCGCCACCGGAGCGTTCGCCCAGGAGGCGACGCCCCCGCCGGCTCCGGACGCGGGCGCCCCTGCCGTGCAGGCGCCTCCGCCCGAAGCGCAGGCGCCCGCCGCGACGCCCGCGCCCGCGGCGACCGCGTTCCCTCCGCCTGTCCCGCCTCCGCCGCCGGCTTCGGATACGGGCGGTCCGCCCCCGGCATCGACGATCGTGCCGACCGACTCCGCGTGGTTCACGCGGGCGCCGCTTGCCGTGACGATCGGCGAGGGAGAGCACAAGTGGCAAATGACGGTCTACGGCTTCGTCGAGGCCGACGTCATGAACGACTCGACCCGGAGCTACGGCGACGCGATCGGGGCCAGCCTGGTCTCGAGAGACGAGGTCTACGAAGGGCAGAACGGGCGGACGCAGTTCTCGATCCGCAACTCGCGCCTCGGTTTCGCGCTCCAGTCGCCGACGGTCGGCGGGATCCGGCCTTCGGCGGTGGTCGAGGGTGACTTCTTCGGCAACCAGCCGGCGAAGCCGCCGACGCAGTCGGAGCAATCGTACTTCGACAGTCCGACGTTCCGCATCCGGCACGCCTACCTCAAGCTCCAGGACGACTACGTCGACGTGATCGCCGGCCAGACGTATTACCTCTTCGGCTGGCAGAGCTACTTCTTCCCCGCGTCGCTCGAGTTCTTGCCCCTGCCGAACGAGGCGTTCGGTCGCACGACGCAGGTCCGCCTCTCGCACACGTTCTCGAGCGACCCGGTCAACGTCGACATCGCGGTGGCGGCGCTGCGGCCGGTGCAGCGCGACTCCGAGATCCCCGACTTCAACGGCGGTCTGCGCCTCCAGGTCAACCACTGGAAGGGCATCAGCACGCCGGGCAACGGCGGCACGTCGGCGTTCCCCGCGGCCATCGGCGTCTCGGGCGCGGTTCGCTCGTTCAAGGTGGACGCCTTCCAGATGCCGCCGACGCAGTCGTCGAACAGCGCGACCGGCTGGGGCATCTCGATCGACGCCCTCATACCGATCATCGCCGCGAGCGACGCGAACGATCGCGGCAACCGCCTCACGTTGACCGGCTCCTTCGTCGTCGGCAGCGGCATCTCCGACCTCGTCAACGCGAACGGCGGCGCGAACTTCCCGACGCTGCCGAACCCCGCGATGATCAGCCCGCCGCCGTCCTACACGCCGGACATCGACCCGGGCATCGTCACCTTCGACACGAGCGGCGTCCTGCACACGATCGATTGGCAGACGTTCATGGTCGGCATCCAGTACTACTTGCCGCCCACCGGCCGGGTCATCCTGTCGGCCAACTACACGCAGGCGTACTCCCAGAACATGGGCGCGCTCTATCCGCAGGGCGGCGCGGAGATCATGCTCTTCAGCCGCGTCGCGAAGCTCCTCCGGTACGCGGACGCGAACGTCTTCTGGGACGTGACGCCCGCGGTGCGCGTCGGCGCGTCGTTCCAGTACACGAGCTCCGAGTACGTCGACGGGTCGACGCCGCGGAACCTCCGCTGGATGGGTCAGGCGCTGTACTTCTTCTGAAACGCGTGTAGACGTCTCTCCCGCGAGCGCGGCTCGCGGGAGCGAGCGATGGGTCTCTCCGTCAAGCCGAAGAAGGACTGCCGCTTCGATCTCGTGGCGCTCGGCGAGGTGATGTTGCGGCTCGACCCCGGCGAGGGCCGCGTCGCGACGGCGCGGAGCTTTCGCGTCTGGGAGGGGGGCGGGGAGTACAACGTCGCGCGCGGGCTGCGGCGGTGCTTCGGCCTGGACACCGCGATCGTGACGTCCTTCGTCGAGAACGCGGTCGGCTCGCTCCTCGAGGACCTCCTCATGCAGGGCGGGGTCGATCGCTCGTACGTGCGCTTCGTGCCGCACGACGGGGTCGGGCGGGCCGTGCGCAACGGGCTCAATTTCACCGAGCGCGGGTTCGGCCTGCGCGGGGGCGCCGGCTGCTCGGATCGCGGCCACACCGCCGCCAGCCAGATGAAGCCGGGTGATGTGGATTGGGACCGCGTCTTCGGCGGCGACGGCGCGCGGTGGTTTCACACGGGGGGCATCTTCGCGGGCCTGTCGCCGTCGACGGCGGAGGTCGCGAAGGAGGCGATGGCGGCCGCCAGGCGCCACGGGACCGTCGTGTCCTACGACTTGAACTATCGCCCGTCCCTCTGGAAGGGGATCGGCGGCTCGGCGCAGGCCCGCGAGGTGAACCGCGAGCTCGTCGGCTTGGTCGACGTCGTCGTCGGCAACGAGGAGGACTTCACGGCCGCCCTGGGCTTCGAGGTCGAGGGCGCTTCGCAGGAGTATCTCGACATCGACGCCGCCGCGCACGGCCGCATGCTCGAAGCGGTGGCGGCGCGTCACACGAACCTCGGCGTCGTCGCGAGCACGCTCCGGTCGGCGAAGACCGCGAGCCGCAACGATTGGGGCGCGATCGCTCTCGTCGACGGGCGTCTCCACACGTCGGTCATGCGGCGCGATCTCGAGATCCTCGATCGCATCGGCGGCGGCGACTCGTTCGCGTCGGGACTCGTCTACGGGCTGCTCGCGGGGCAAGCGCCGGATTGGGCGGTGGAGTGCGGCGTCGCGCACGGGGCGCTCGCGATGACGACGCCCGGCGACACGTCGATGGCGACGCTCCCCGAGGTGTTGAGTGCGATGAAGGGCCTCGGAGCCCGAGTAGAGAGGTGACCTTGGCGAGGACCGCGCTCGAACGAATTGCGGCGACCGGCGTCGTGCCGGTCGTTCGCGCCCCCTCCGCGGATCTCGCGGTGCAAGCCATCGACGCCATCCGGGCCGGTGGCATCGACGTCATCGAGCTCACGATGACGGTGCCGGGCGCGGTGCCGCTCATCCGCGAGCTGACGGCGCGCTTCGGCGACGAGATCGTCGTGGGCGCCGGGACCGTGCTCGACGCGGAGACGGCGCGGGCCTGCCTGATGTCGGGCGCGGCGTTCGTGGTGAGCCCCATCCTCGACGTGGCGACGATCGAGTGCTGCCGGGCGCTGGGCGTACCCGTCATCCCGGGGGCGCTGACGCCGACCGAGATCGTCCGGGCGGCCCGCGCCGCGGGCGATGTCGTCAAGGTCTTCCCGTGCGGCGCGCTCGGCGGCGCGTCGTACCTGCGCTCGCTTCTGGCGCCGCTTCCGAACCTGAAGCTCATCCCGACCGGCGGCGTGTCGCTGAAGAACGCGGGCGAGTTCTTGAAGGCGGGCGCCTTCGCGATCGGCGTCGGGGCCGACCTGGTCGACGTCGCGAAGATCCGCGACGGCCAGGCAGGAGAGGTGACCCGCGCGGCGCGCGCTTACGTGGAAGAGGTCGCGCGCGCCCGCGCCTGAACGCGCGGGATCAGGCCGCGTTCGTCGCGGTTTGCCGGGGCCCCTCGCGCAGGAGGGCCCAGAGCACCATCGAACCGATGAAATCGAAGAACGCGATCGCGACGAAGAGCGGCGCGTACCCGACGTTGAGCGCGACGTAGCCGACGACGAGGGTAAAGAGCATTCCTCCGAACTGCCCGAACGATCCGGACAGTCCGTTCGCCGTCGCCACGGTCCGCTTCGGGAAGAGATCGGCAGGAAGGGTGAGGAGCGTCGCGGACATCGCCTGGTGCGCGAAGGCCGCGATGCAGAAGAAGACGATGGCCCAAACGGCCGTCGGCGCGCTCCCGATGAAGATCGCGAACATCATGAGCAGCGCGCAGACCGTCGTCGACAGCTTTCGCGCGGTGAGCACGGAACACCGAAGCTTGATGAAGATGGGAGAGAGGACGCCCCCGAAGAGCGATCCGAAGTCGCCGGCGAGAAAGGGCGCCCACGCGAACCATTGGATCGACTTGATGCTCATGTGGCGCTCGGTCGCCAGATAGAGAGGGATCCAATACGTGAAGAATTGCCATGCAGGCTCGGACAGGAACCGGGCGATGGCGAGCGCCCAGAAGTTCTTCTGCAGCAGCACCACCTTCCAGACGCCCGTGCCCGACGGCGTGTCCTGCACGACGATCTCGCCCTTTTCCTCTTCGATGTAGGCCCGCTCTTTCGGCGAAAGCCACGGGTGCTCCGCCGGCGATCGGTAGACGAGGAGCCACAGCCCGACCCAGACGACGCCGATCACGCCGGTGACGACGAAGGCGGCCTGCCACCCGTACGTCATGAGCAAGCTCGTCACGAGGAACGGCGCGATCATGCCGCCGAAGCCCGACCCCATGTTGAAGATGCCCGTGGCGATCGTTCGCTCGTGCGGGCGGAACCATTCCGATACGGTCTTCGCCCCCGCCGGGAAATTGCCGGCTTCGCCGATGCCGAGGAGCGCGCGGAAGCTCGCGAAGCCGAGCGGGGTGCCGGCGAACGCCGTGAGCATCTGCGCCATCGACCACCAAAAGATCGAGATGGCGACGCCCTTGCGGAGGTTGATCCAATCGATGAACCGGCCCGACACCGGCTGCATCAGCATGTACGCGATCTGGAATGCTACGACGATGCGCGAATATTCGACTTCGTTGATGTGCAGTTGCGTCTTGAAGACGGGGGCCGTGATCGAGAGGCACGTCCTGTCGAGGTAGTTCACGACCGTCACGCCCGTCAGGAGGACCGCGATCCACCAGCGCAACCCTTTCACGTAGAACCTTGGCGTCGCGGGGCGCTCTCCGGCGGTCGTGGCTGACGTGTTCATGTCGTCTCCCTCGTATGGGCCCCGAGCGTCGCACGACGGGGCTGGAGTCGTGCTCGCCGCCCGCCGCGAGTTCGCTTCGACGCTCGCAGGGTTCGCGCGGGCCCACGCATGGACGATCGCAGGCTGGCGGAAGCGCGGTGCATCGTGCAAGGGTGGGGTCAGGCTGTCAAGTGGCCTGACCAAGTGAGGCCGGGGATCGGTGGCCGCCGCGGAGCGGTTCGGCCGCTCGCATCGAAGGGTCCTCGGAAGGCGGACGCATTGGTAAGGCCACTTGACACCTAGACCAATGGCCGCTAGCCTGCACCCTCGAAGCGCTACGGCTCCCCACGTGTGCGCCCATCGCTCGGGAAAGCGTGCGCGCGGCGCGCCTCGCCTCATTATTGCTATCGCGTGCGAACCGCAACGACCTTCGAGCCCAGCCACGGATGAAAATGAACGCGACGGACCGCGATGCTGCGACGCAGCAGTGCGACGTGGGAGTGGACCGGGGGAAGGTCGGAGCGACGCGTCAACGGAGGGTGCGACAGTGAAACAGAACCGATGGGTCTTGGTCGGGATCGCGGCCGCGCTCACGCTTTGGGTCGTCGGGACGAGCAATCTCGTCGGTTGCAGCAGCAACAAGGTCCAATCGGCCCTGCCCACACCCGTCTGCGGATGGACCGCCCCCACGACGGAGTCGCTGCAGACGTGCGGCGCCGGCGACCCGACGCTTCCGCCTGAGCCGACGCTGCCGACCGACGCGCAGACCTGCATGACGATCGCGGCGACCCACGATACGCCCGACGAGGCCCAGGCCGCTGCCGACACCAAGGCCGTGCAAACCGCGCTGACCAGTGCGGCATGCAAGGGCAAGGCGGTCCGCCTCGTCGCGAGCGCCGACGGTCAGAACCACGCGTTCGTGACGGGATCGCTGCTCATCAGCAGCACGACGCTCTGGGTGGACCAGGGCGTCACGCTCTATGCGTCGCGCAACCCGAAGTACTACCAGAGCGACGGCAACTGCGGCCTCACCGGGGTGAGCGACAGCAACGCGTGCCTCCCGCTCCTCCAGATCAACGGGACGAGCCCGGGGCTCGTCGGCGACGGCGTCATCGACGGGCAGGGCGGCGAGCCGCTCTACCAGCAGGCCTATTCGTGGTGGGACCTGTCGAACGCGCTCCGAGCGTCGAACGGGAGCGGACCGAACCCGGCGCTCGTCGAGGTGAAGAAGGCGACCGGCTTCGTCATGTACCGGATCACCCTCCACAACTCGCCGAAGTTTCACATCAAGCTTCAGTCGGTGTCCCCGTCCACGACGCTCGACGATATGGGCTTTCCGTCCTGCACGACCCCGGGCGCCGGCTTCATCGTGTGGGGCATCACGATCCTCACCCCCGCGGTCCTCGAGACGAGCACCGGCTTCCGCCCCAACCCTTACTACTCGCGCAACACGGACGGCATCGATCCGGGTGAGTTCGGGCAGACGAACTGCGGCGTCATCGCGTGCAGCAACGTCAGCACGGGCGACGACATGGTCGCGCTCAAGGCGGCGCACGGCCTGCGCGACATCGTGGTGGCGCACGACCACTTCGGCAGCGGCCACGGGATGTCGCTCGGCAGCGAGACGAACGGCGGCGCGACGAACATCGACGTTCACGACCTCACGATCGACGGCGATTCCCGCTGGAACGGCGCGCCGGCGTCGGACACGGGCGACTTCAACGGGGTCCGCGTCAAGTCCGACGAGAGCCGCGGCGGTCTCGTCGACAACATCAACTTCACGGACGTATGCATCCGGGACGTGTTGAACCCGATCGTCATCGACTCGAGCTACAACCCGCTCTACGGGTACACGCCCGTCGCGGACGGCGGCGTGCCGGCGACCATCCCGATCTTCAAGAGCATCACGCTCACGAACGTCCGCAACGTGATGTGCATGGCGCTCGCTCCCGGGCTCGTCGTGATGCAGGGGTACAACGGCGCGTACGCCGCCGGCCCGATCACGCTGAACAACGTCATCATCGACGGCATCACGCCGCTCGACGTCGCTACCCAGGGCGCGAACATCGTCCTCGGTCCCGGGAACGTGAACTTCACGCCCGTGGCGTCGAACACCGTGACCGTGATGAACAACATCAGCGGCGAGTCCACGCCGATGCCCTGTACGTTCCCTCCGCTCCCCGTCCCCAAATGACGCGGGTCGCTCGCCGGTCTCTTGCCATCCGTTCGAGGGGGCGCGGTCGGCCATGAAGGGTGCAGGAAAGCGCGGAGTCCCGCTCGACGAGTCCGCGGTCCGCGGCCTTTGCGCGGCCGAGATGGACGGCTGGGCGCTGCGCGGGAAGCGCGTGCTCGCGATCGTCCCGGACAACACGCGCACCGCGCCGATCGACCTGATGTTCCGCGTGCTCCACGACCTGGCGCGGGAGCGCGGGGCCGAGGCGTTCGACGTGCTCGTCGCGCTCGGCACGCATCCTCCGATGAGCGACGAGGCGATCGAGCGCCGGCTCGGCATCACCTCGGAGCAGCGTTCGACGGAGTACGCGAGGACGCGCCTCTACAACCATCACTGGGCCGACCCGACCCAGGTGGTCTCCATCGGAGCGATCGAGGAAGACGAGGTCTTGCAGATCTCGGGCGGTCTGATGCGCGAGCGCGTCGACGTGACCATCAACAAGCTGGTCTTCGACTACGACCTCCTCCTCATCATGGGGCCGACGTTCCCGCACGAGGTCGTGGGGTTCTCGGGGGGCAACAAGTACCTGTTCCCCGGCATCTCGGGAAAAGAGATCATCGACATGTTCCATTGGCTGGGGGCGCTCATCACGAACCCGGCCATCATCGGCACGAAGCTCACGCCGGTCCGCGCGATCGTGGAGCGCGCGGCGTCCATGGTACCGATCGAGCGCAAGTGCGTGAGCCTCGTCGTCGACGGGAACGTGCTCGTGGGCCTCTACGCGGGGACGCCCGAAGAGGCGTGGAGCGCGGCGTCGGACCTCTCGAGAGAGATACACGTCGTCTACGAGGAGCGCCCCTTCCGGTCGGTGTTGAGCTGCGCGCCGTTGATGTACGACGAGCTCTGGGTGGGCGGCAAATGCGTCTACAAGCTCGAGCCGGTCGTCGCCGACGGCGGGGAGATCATCGTGTATGCGCCGCACATCGCGCGCGTCTCGATCACGCACGGCGAGATCATCCGGCGCATCGGCTACCACGTGCGCGACTACTTCGTAAAACAGATGGATCGCTTCCTCGACGTGCCGAGGGGCGTGATGGCCCACTCGACGCACGTGAAGGGCGTGGGGACGTACGAAGACGGCGTCGAGCGGCCGCGCATCACCGTGACCCTCGCGACGGGCATCCCGGAAGAGGAGTGCAAGGTCCTCAACCTCGGATATCGCGACCCGCGGAGCATCGACGCGAACGCGTGGATGAACCGGAGAGACGAAGGCCTGCTTTACGTGCCGAAGGCCGGGGAAACGCTGTACCGGCTGAAGCGCGACCTGCGACGGCGCCCCGATGGTGTGTCGGCCGCAGCCGCGTCGGAATTGCGAACAGGAGAGTAACGGATGGGCGTGGGCTTGAGCATTCCCGCGAGCGGAGCGCTCGATTTCGTGAGCCTCGGGGCGCTTGTGCATCGCCTGGACCCGGGGGTCGTTCCATTTCGGAAGGCCTCGCGCGTCGACATTCACGTGAGCGGCGGCGAGTTCAACGTCGCGGCGAACTTGTCGGACTGCTTCGGGGTGCGCGCCGGCGTCGTCAGCGCGATGGTCGACTACCCGATCGGCGACCTCATCGCGGAGCGCGTTCGGGCGATGGGCGTGCGTCCGTTCTACAAGCACTTCGCGTACGACGGCGTGACCGGTCCCAACATGGCCACTGTCTACAGCGACCGCGGCTTCGGCGCGCGACCGCCCGTCGTGTTCTACAACCGGTGCAACGAGGCCGCGTCGCGCCTCGCGCCGGGAGACTTCGACTGGGGCGCGATCTTCGCCGGCGGGGTGCGCTGGTTTCACAGCGGGGGCATCTTCGCCGCCCTCTCCGAGACGACCGGGGAGCTCATCGTCGAAGGCATGCGCGCGGCGAAGGCGGCGGGGGCGGTGACGAGCTTCGACCTCAACTACCGCGAGAAGCTCTGGAACGTCTGGGGTGGCCAGAAGCGCGCCGTGAGCGTCATCAGCCGTATCGTCGAGCACGTCGACGTCCTCGTCGGGAACGAAGAGGATCTCCAGAAGGCGCTCGGCATTCCCGGACCCGAGGTCGCCCGGAAATCGACGCTCGAGGCCAAGCCCTTCTTCGGCATGATGGAGCACGTCATCGCGAAGCACCCGCAAATCAAGGCCGTGGCGACGACGCTCCGTGAGGTGCACTCGGCCAACCGTCACACCTGGAGCGCGGTGGCCTGGGTCAATGGAGCGTCGCACACGGCGCCGGTGTGCGAGCTCGACGTGTATGATCGCGTCGGCGGCGGCGACGGGTTCGCGGCCGGCCTCATTTATGGGTTGCTCGCGGGCGAGAACCCGGAGGATGCGCTCAAGCTCGGATGGGCGCACGGCGCGCTGCTGACGACCTTCCCGGGTGACACCACCATGGCCACCCTGGCCCAGGTGCGGGCCTTCGCGAGGGGCGGTTCGGCGCGCATCCAGCGCTGAGGGATTTCGCTCAATGCACCACCGCGCGCGTCGCGGGGACGGGACTCGAGATGAGAATCGAAAAATACTCGATAGGTATCGGCGACAGGTTCGGCAAAGAGGGGCTCGCGCAGCTCCGCGCGCTCCAGCAAGCGGAGGCGCGAGGCGTTCCCATCGTCCCCGTGTGGAACAAGTCGTTCCGCGAGCACTCGCTCATCGGCACGAAGCCGGAAGACGTGCGCGTCGAGGCCGACGCCGCGGTGCGCGTGGGCTCGTGGACGCGCTCGTATTACGTCGACGCCGACCACATCGGAATGAAAACGGTCGACGGCTTCCTCGCGGCGAGCAACTTCTTCACGCTCGACGTCGCCGACTTCATCGGAAAGCCCGCGGCCGACGACGCGATGGCCGCGTTCGTGAAGGACATGGCGCCGTTCCGCGGCGTGCTCCGCATCCCCGGGCTCGATGCGACGTTCGACGTGACCGACGCCGTCCTCGAGCGAATCGCGCGGCAGTATCTCTACGCGGTCAGCGAGGCCGGACGGACGTATCGGCACGTCGAGGCGGCGAAGGGGGCGGACGCGTTCGTGACGGAAGTCTCGGTCGACGAGGCGAACGACCCGCAGGTCCCGCTCGAGCTCTTCTTCATCCTGGGCGCGATCGCGCGCGAGAAGATCCCCGCGCAGACGATCGCGCCGAAGTTCTCGGGGAAGTTCTTGAAGGGCATCGACTACGTCGGCGACGTGAAGACGTTCGCCGGCGAGTTCGACGCCGACCTCCTCGTCGTCCGGCACGCGATCGAAGTCTTCGGGCTCCCGGAGTCGCTGAAGATCAGCGTCCACACCGGGAGCGACAAGTTCTCGCTCTACCCCGCCATCCACGACGCCATCGAGAAGCACGGCGCGGGCCTTCACCTGAAGACCGCGGGCACGACGTGGCTCGAGGAGATCATTGGGGTCGCCCTCTCGGGGCCGCGCGGACTCGCGCTGGCGAAGGGCGTGTACGCCGGCGCGCTCGACCGGTTCGACGAGCTCTGCAAGCCGTACGCGACCGTCGTCGAGATCGACCGGTCGAAGCTGCCGACGGCGGCGGAGGCGTCGGCCTTCACGGCCGAGCAGTTCGCGCGGCGGATCCGCCATGATCCGACGTGCCCGGACCTCAACGTGCACGTACGGCAGCTGATGCACGTGGCCTTCAGGCTCGCCGCGGAGCTCGGCCAGGAGTTCCGAGACGCACTCGACACGGCCCGTGACGTGGCGGGGAAGGGTGTTACGGAAAACCTATTCGACCGGCATATCCGGCCGCTGTTCCTGGGAGCGCAACATGCTGGGTAAGTTTTGGCTTTCGTGGGTCCCGGTCGCCGCCTGGCTCGCGCCCGCCCTTTCCGGAGGCTGCGGGGGCACCACCGTCGCCGCGGGCACCTGCCTGCAGGATTCCACCGTGCCGTGTTTGACCGGATATACCGGTTATTCGTGCGGCGGCGCCGACCGCCCCGACCTCATCGCCGACACGACGCGGGCCGTTCAAGGCCCGCTTTGCACGACGACGAAAGCGGTGGGCGGCCGCAGCGCGTACTGCTGCACGAGCAGCGAGACGACGTGCGGAAACGACCCTCGGGTCGTCTGTCCGATGGAGGGAGACGTCGGCTTCTCGTGCATGGGCACCAACCGACCCGACTCGTACAACCCCTCTCTCATCTGCGCCCAGGGCATCCACGAGTACGGCCTCATCTCGTATTGCTGCGGCCAGAACACGATTACCGGCGGAGAGTGCGTGCGCAATACGAGCGTCAACTGCAGCAACTCGACGCTCGGGTTCACTTGCAATCGCGCGGATCAACTCCCGACGGAGACGGATCTCGGCATGAACCAGAGCCGGAGCGAGGTGCCCCTCATCTGCTCTTTGCAGTCGGTCGACGTCGTCGACAAGACGATGACCGATTACTGCTGCTACACGCCGACGGCCGCGCCGCCGAGCTACACCTGCCTCCAGGATCAGCTCACCGGACAGCTCCAGAGCGTCCCCGGGTGCACGCCGGGGGTGAGCTTCGGCTTCGCGTGCATCGGGACGCAAGACACCCCGGACATCGACTATCCGCGCATGAATTGCCCGAACCCACCGGTCGCGGGGACCAACCAGAACGGCGTCCCGGCGAACCTCTACTGCTGCAGCTACAGCACGATGCCGTAACGGCCCTCGGGGCGCCGGCGCACCTCTTGTGGCGGAGGGGCGCCGGTCGCGGGGTTCGGCGCGGGTGGCGGCGGTCAGTGTCCTTTTTTTGATTCCCCCGAACCGCCGACGAGACCGACGACTTCGAGGAAATGGGCCGCACGGAAGTCGGGCGATTCGCACGCTCCGTATCCGTAGCTCGCATGGACGAAGGGCACGCCGCACGCCCGAGCGGCCGATTGGTCGCCGTCGGTGTCGCCGACGAAGACCGGCCGCGCCAGGCGGTTTCGCGCGATGACGTTGCGCAGGTTGTCGGCCTTCGACCGCCGCGTCCGCCCCCAGCACTCGAAATCACGGAATGTTCGCTCGAGCCCGTTCAACCGCAGGAAGGTCTCGATGTATCCGGCCTGGCAGTTGCTCACGATGAAGAGCGGCCAGCGGCGGGCGAGGCGCCCGAGTCCGAGCACCACGCCGGGGAAAAGCGCTCCTCCGAGCTCCGCGACCATGCGGATGTCCTCGCCGGGCGTCTCGTCGATGAGCCGGCGAAGATCGCGCTCCGCGAGCCCGGGAAACGACTCGCGAATGCACGCCTCGTGCGGCTTTCCGGCGACCTTGCGCACGTCCTCGGCCACGATCTCGCGCGAGGCGATGCCGTGCCGGCGAAGGACCCGGTTCCAGCCTGCGGCGCACGCCGCGGTGGTGTCCCACAAGGTGCCGTCGAGGTCGAAGAGCACGCCGTCGATGTGGGGCATCGCCGGGCGAACGGATGCGGCGTTGGAGGTCAGAAGGTGATCCACTTCCCCGCGCAGGTGTTGGCGGCAGGAGAGGGCGCGGTGATTTGGTTCGTGACGTCGACGCCCGCCCCCGAGGGCATGAAGTTCACGTTTCCCGGTCCGAGCGTGACGTTCGCGTTGGCGGCCGAGATGGCGGGGACGTCGTCGAAGACGACGTTGTCGAGGGTCAGGTTCGTCAGGTGGGTGGCGTCGAAGCCCTTGACGGTGACGGTCGTCGCCAGGGTGCTCGTCTGCTCGTGGAAGTCCTTGATGGTGATGTTGGTGAAGGTCGGCGGCAACGGGCCCGTCGTGGCGGAGTAGGTCGGGTTCATGATGATCGGGTTCGAGACGTTGCGGATGCAGACGTCGCTGTACGTGATCCCCGTGACGAGGCCGCCCTGCGTGGGGTCGGACTTGATGCGGATGCCGTTCGACGCTCCGCCCTTCATCCCGCTGTTCGTGCCGTCGATCGAGAGGTCGTAGACGTTCACGTTCGACACACCGCCGTTCGTCTCGCTCCCGATCGACATGCCATGCCCGGCGCCGAAGTGGTTGTGTGCGATCGTGACGTTCGTGACGTTCGTGCCGCCCTTGATCGCGATCTGGTCGTCGCCGTCGCTGATCTTGTTGCAGACGATGTACCCGTTCTGCGCGAATTCACCCGGGTCGATTCCGTCCGTGTTCGGCGCCTTCGCGGCCGACAGCGCGGTGCCTGCGGCGTTCATGGTCTTCGAGGGCGTGAGGACGGTGACTCCCCACACGACGAAGCCGACGGCGCCGAGCTTGACGTGGAACTTCGGCGCGTTGTGGAGCGTGATGCGATAGAGCGTGAAGTTCTGGGTGTTCTTCACCTGGATGAGCGGCGGGTTGCCCGAGGCGCCGGCGCTCGCGTTCGTGAGATCCCACCAGGACATCGTCGTCCCGATCATCTGCTCGCCGCCCTGCCCGTCGATGACGCCGTCGCCCACGATGCCGTTGTTCTGCGTGCCGGTGCTGATGAGCGGGGTGCACGCGCCCGTGGTCGTCCCGCAGGCGGAGCCGTAGTTGGCCGGGTTGCGCGAGGCGTAGAGCGTCGTCCCTGCGTCGACCCACAAGGTGACGCCGTTGGGGAGCTGGAGCGGCCCGGTGACGAACGCGTTGTTTGCGCCGTTCGTCGTCAGCTCGACGGCCTGGCCCGCGGGACAAGCCGAGAGGGCGGCTTGGATGCTCGCGGTGTCGAGGGTGTCCTCCGTGGGGTTTGCACCGTTGGTCACCGATTGTGTGGCCTGGAGGACCACGCAGGCCGGCGGGATGGTGGGCTCGGGGGGCAAGTTGGTGTCGCCCGCGCCGCAGGGTCCGGCGTCGACGTCGTCGGTCGCCGCGTCGTCGTCTGTCGGACTGCCGCCGCTGCTGCTGCTGCTTCCGCTGCTGCTCGCGGCCCCGCTCGACGAGCTCGACCCTGGAGGGGTGTACGTCCCTTGCGAGGGGAGATTCTTCCCGCCACATCCCGAGGCACCCACGAGCCACGCGATCGACGCGCCCAACACGATCGCCACCCGTTGCAACGGCATACTCTCTCCCGTCAAGCGAAGTTTCCGTCTCCGCGATAACTCGTCATCCCACGCGTCAAGTCGGCCCGTTAATGCGCGGGCATGCCGCGATGGGTGTCGGCGAGTCACGCGAGACGTCCAAGAGACATGGGGCCGCATGGTTGCTTCGAGAGCCATCGCGCTGGGCCGGCTGTTAGTAAGGACGCTCCCGCGATGGCCACTTCGTTTGCCCCGCTCGCCGATCGCATCCCTCCGCGGCCCGGGTCGTCGCCGGACGAGCTCCTCGATCTCTTCCTCGGGCACATCCAGGAGCTCGGTCTTTCGCTCTATCCGGCGCAAGAGCAAGCCATCCTCGAGCTCTTCTCGGGCAACAACGTCATCCTCGCCACCCCGACCGGGAGCGGCAAGTCCCTCGTCGCCCTCGCGCTCCATTTTCTCGCGATGAGCGAGGGCAAGCGAAGCTTCTACACGGCCCCCGTGAAGGCGCTCGTCAGCGAGAAGTTCTTCGCGTTGTGCCGCGACTTCGGAGCCGATCGCGTCGGCATGATCACGGGCGACGGCGCGGTGAATCGCGATGCCCCCGTCGTCTGTTCGACGGCGGAGATTCTCGCCAATATCGCGCTCCGCGAAGGGAAGGACGCCGCGGTCGACTGCGTCGTCGTCGACGAGTTTCACTATTACAGCGACAAGGAGCGCGGGGTCGCTTGGCAGATCCCGCTCCTCGTCCTCGAGCGCGCGCAGTTTCTGCTCATGAGCGCGACGATGGGGCCGACCGACTTCTTCGAGGGGGCGCTGACGAAGCTCACGCGCCGGTCCACGGTCACCGTCCGCGCGACGCAGCGTCCCGTCCCGCTCCACTTCGAGTACCGGGAGACGCCGCTTCAAGAGACGATCCTCGAGACCTCGCGCGCGGGTCGCTCCCCCGTCTACGTCGTCAACTTCACGCAGCGCGCCGCGGCCGAGACCGCGCAAGACCTGATGAGCCTCGACTTCTTGACCAAGGATCAGAAGCGGGCCGTGGGCGTCGAGCTCGGGCGGGTGCGCTTCGACACGCCGTTCGGTAAGGAAATGAAGCGCTTCCTCGCCCACGGCATCGGCCTCCACCACGCGGGCCTCTTGCCGAAGTACCGGTTGCTCGTCGAGAAGCTCGCGCAGCGCGGGATGCTCGCCGTCGTCAGCGGGACGGACACGCTGGGCGTAGGCGTCAACATCCCGATCCGCACGGTGCTCTTCACGCGGCTTTGCAAGTTCGACGGCGAGAAGACCGCGATCCTCGCCGTGCGGGAGTTCCAGCAGATCGCGGGGCGGGCAGGGCGCAAAGGCTTCGACGATCAGGGGTTCGTCGTCGCGCAGGCGCCCGAGCACGTCATCGAGAACCGGCGCCTCGAGCAGAAGGCGGGCGGCGACCCCGTGAAGTTGAAGCGCATCGTGCGCAAGCGGCCGCCCGAGAAGGGATACGTGCACTGGGACCGCGCCACCTTCGACCGGCTGGTGTCGTCCCAGCCGGAGCCTCTCGTGTCGCGCTTCCGCGTATCGCACGGGATGGTGCTGAACGTCCTCGGGCGCCCCGACGGCTCCTGCCGCGACCTCGGGCGCATCGTGTATCGCTCCCACGAGCGTCGCGCGCAGCGCCGAGCCTTCGGCAGAGAGGCCGGGGCGATGCTCCGGTCGCTGGTCGAGGCGGGCATCGTCGGCATCGACGACGCCACGCGCCGCCCCGTCGTGCACGTCGACCTTCAAGAGGACTTCTCCCTCCACCACGCGCTCTCGCTCTGGCTCATCGACACGCTCGACCGGCTCGACCCCGAGGCGCCCACCCACGCGCTCGACGTGTTGACGCTCGTCGAGTCCATCCTCGAAGACCCCGACTACGTCCTGCGCCAGCAGCTCGACGCGATGAAGCGCGTGAAGCTCGGCGAGCTGAAGGCGGCGGGGGTGGAGTACGAGCAACGCATCGAAGAGCTCGAGAAGCTCGAGTACCCGAAGCCCCTCCGCGAGTTCGTGTACGAGACGTTCAACGCCTTCGCCCACGAGCATCCTTGGGTGCGCGGCGACGACGCGCGCCCCAAGTCGATCGCCCGCGAGATGTTCGAGCGCTTCATGGA
This sequence comes from Polyangiaceae bacterium, assembly GCA_036500865.1. Taxonomy (GTDB): domain Bacteria; phylum Myxococcota_A; class Polyangia; order Polyangiales; family Polyangiaceae; genus Palsa-1150. The sequence continues at coordinate 29,586 of DASYBG010000018.1, read as the reverse complement.
TTTCAACGAGTACGTGCGCGAGTACGAGCTCGGGCGCGCCGAGGGGACGCTCCTCCGGTACCTGAGCGACGTCTACAAGGCGCTCGTGCAGACCGTTCCCGCGCCGGTCAAGACGCCGCAGATCGAGGACATCGAGGTCTTCTTCCGCGCGATGATCCGGGCGGTCGACTCGAGCTTGCTCGACGAGTGGGAGAAAATCCGCAGCGGCGAGGACCGGGCGCCCCCGAAGGAAAGCACGGACGACGCGCCGCCCGGAGAGGCGGACGTCACGCGCGACGAGAAGGGGTTCACCGTGCTCGTGCGCAACACGCTCTGGCGCTTGCTGCGGGCGCTTGCACGCAAGGACTGGGCGGCGGCGGCCGAGGCGGTCGCCGAGTCCACCGAGGAAGGGCCGTGGACGGCGGAGCGTTTCGCGCGGGCCTTCACGCCGTTCTTCGAGCGACACGCCGCGATCCGCTCGGACGCCGACGCGCGCGCCCCGTCGCGGACGCAGCTCGAAAAGAAGCCCGATCGCTGGGAGGTGGTGCAGGTCATCGCCGACGACGGGGGCGACGACGACTGGACGATCCGCGGCTGGATCGACCTCGAGGCCTCGGCGGGCGAAGGCCGCGCCGTCTTCCGCATGCGCGACGCGCGCGGTCCATGAGGGCCTTGTCGCCGGGTCGTGACTCTGATTTATGCAAAGGGAAAGGTTCGTCCCCGGAAGCGCAACCGATGTCCGCGAAGCCCCCCATCACCGTTCGTCGATCCCGTATCCAAGGCCGCGGCGTCTTCGCCTCTCGCGACATCGCGGAAGGCGAGGCCATCGTCGAGTACCGCGGCGCCCTCATCACGCACGCGCAGGCCGATGCCCAGTGCGACGATGAGACGATGCGCCGGCACCACACCTTCCTCTTCGCGGTCGACGATCGGTACGTGATCGACGGCGCGCAGGACGGCAACGAGGCGCGCTACATCAACCACTCGTGCGAGCCGAACTGCGAGAGCCTCATCGTGAAGCGCCGCGTGTTCATCCACGCCCTCCGTGACATCGAGGCGGGCGAAGAACTCGTCTACGACTACTGGTACATGACCGACGACGAGTACACGCTCGACGACCTGCGACGGGTCTATCCGTGCCGCTGCGGCGCCTCGGCCTGCCGCGGCACGCTCGCTCGGCCTCCACGGACCCGGCGCAAGGCGTCGAGCGGCCGCTGACCGCACGGCCCCGCGGGGCCTGTAACAAAGACGTCGCTACCGCACGTGCAGCCGCGTGGTAGAGCGCGGGCAGCATGCGTTCCGCACCGACCTCCCGATGGCCCTGCCTCGGGACGACGTCGGTCTTGTCGGGATCCTTGGCGATGGCGGTGGGCTTGCTGGCCATCGTTTCACCGGAGACAGGATGCGAGTCGACCGACGACGCCGTTTTGCCTGCCGATGCGGCGACGGAGGGGGCGAGCGGGGACGCGGTCGCGGCGGGTGATGGAGCGTCGTCGTCGACGGATTCGGCGTCCAGCACCGACGCACCCTCCTTGCTGGACGTGTCTTCTCCGAAGGACGCGCCCTCGTCCACCGCGGAAGCAGGCGACGGAGCGTCGTCTACCGTCGACGCGGGCGACGGGGGGCAGACCGCCGCTCCCGGCCCGCCAACGTTCGCGCAAGTGCGTGTAGCGAACTGGTCTCCGGATGCGCCGCCCGTCGACTTCTGCCTCGCGCAGCACGGCAGCGGGGTCTTCGTGGGTCCGTTCGTGGCGGCCCTCGTGGCGGCCGACGCCGACGCCGGAACGGCATCCGACGCCGGGGCCGGCCTCGCGTTCCCAAGCACGAGCGCGTACGCGCTCGTCACTCCGGGGACCTACGACGCGCGCATCGTCGTGGGCGGCGGCTGTTCGGCCAAGATCGCGGCCGACGACACGATGCTGCCCGCCCTGGCTGCCGGGTCATCCGCGACGATCGCGCTCATGGGAGACGCCAATCCGCTGTCGGCGGGAGCCGCGCTTCACGTCGTGGGCTTCCTCGACGACGGATCCGGCGCGAGCGCAGTCGCGCTGCGGTTCATTCACGCGGCCCCCGATCTTGCGTCGGTGGACGTTGGCACGGTCTCGGGGACGGCATTCAAGGCATTGTTTTCGGGAATTCCGTTCGGGCAGGCGAGCGCCGCGAAGCAGGCCCCCGCGACCGACGGCTCCGCTCCGCCCGTCGACATGAACGGGTACTTGTCGCAACCGGCGCTCTCGGGCGTCTCGCTCCGCGCGCAGGTTCACGGCGGAGGCGACGGTGGATCCGCGAGCGTGGCGAATGCACCCAACGTTTCGGTGGCGGCGGGAAGCGTCGTCACGGTCGTCGTCATCGGCGGAGCCGCGTCGACGCCGCTCGGCCTCCTCGAGTGCGTCGACAACGCAGGCACCGTCGGACCGCTTTCGAATTGCAGTGTCATTTCTCAATAAGAGCGAGACGAGCGGCGCGTCTCGAGGCCGCGTTCGGGCTTCGAAGGCATGATGGTCGACTTGGCGTTTCGGGCGCGTGCTTTCGCGTCGAACCGCGGAAACCTTTGTCATCGAGATGTCACAGCGGTCGACGCCGTCCTGCGGTACACGCTCCAAGTGGGAAAGCGGCATGCGAAGTCGGTTGCTCTCGCACGGGGCATCTCGAATGACGATTTTCCTTCCCCACGAATCTTGGGGGCGCCCGCCGATGAGTCACACGGGCGCCGGCCTCAGCCTCCGAACTGTTTCGGAGAATTGACGACGGTGGTCTCGGCGATTCGGTACGAGGATGGCGTGCTGATCTCACCGTCGACCGCGCCTAACGCCGAAAGAGGCTGACCTATGCAAGTAGTCGCAAATGCTGTGGGCGCGCTCTCGGATGCGACGGCGGCCCGTTGGCCGAACGTCCGTCCCGGCGCAGCCGAGGGAGCCACGTCGCGGACGCACCTCGGGGCGCTGCGTCAGTTCGGGCGAGTCGTCGCCCGGTCCGCCGCGATGCACGACGTGGTGAACGTGCTCGAGCGCTTCGCCGGCACGGATGTGACCGTGTCCTTGGTCGGCGAGACCGGCTCCGGCAAAGACGTTCTCGCGCATGCAATCCACCAGCACAGCGCCCGCTCGAGCGGTCCCCTGGTGGTCTTCGATTGCGGCTCGGTCGCGGCGAACCTCGCCGAGAGCGAGCTCCTCGGTCATGAACGCGGCGCGTTCACCGGCGCGGTCACCACGCACGCCGGTGCCTTCGAACGCGCCGAGGGCGGGACGCTCTTCTTGGACGAGGTCGCCGAGCTCCCGCTCGACCTCCAGCCGCGGCTCTTGCGCGCGCTCGAGAGCCGGCGTGTGAGGCGCGTCGGCGGCAAGATCGATCGGCGGGTCGACGTCCGCGTCGTCGCGGCGACCAACCGGGACCTCCGAGCCGAGGTGGCGGCAGGTAAGTTCAGGGCCGATCTGTTCTTCCGGCTCGCGGTGGCCGTGGTCAAAGTGCCCGCCCTGCGCGATCGGCTCGAGGACCTCCCGGAGCTCGTTCACGGGCTCCTCGCCGACATCGGGCGGCCGGAGCTCCGCGTCTCGGACGCCGCGCTCGCGGCGCTCCGGGCCCATCCCTGGCCGGGCAATACGCGGGAGCTGAAGAACGCTCTCTCGTGCGCGGCGGCCTTCGTGGACGCCGGCGCAACGACCTTGGAGCCGAGGCACTTCCGCCTCCTGGCCTCGGGCTCCACTACCGGTTGCGACTCCTCGTGGATCGACTCGCTGCCGCTCGCCGGTCAAGCCCTCGATCGCATCGAGCGCGTGGCCATTCGTCAGACGCTCCGTCAAACGGCGGGGAACAAGGCGTCCGCCGCGCGCATGCTGGGCATCGCCGTGTCGACGCTCTACGAGAAGCTCAGGAAGTACGATCTATAGCTTCGGTCGCCGCACGCGGACCCAAGCGGCCGCCACCTCGTGGGCGGCCGCTTCCACCGTCAGGCCCGCAAGGAGGTCGCGGGCGAAAACCACGTTTTTCATGCCCGATGGCGGGACCAGCTTCCCGGGATCTCGATGCGCGGCCAGGTGGGCGCCGTGCCCGTCGTCCACGATGGGGAATTGACCTTGCGCGCCCTCCGCCACTCCGAAGACGGAAGCGCTCGCGGGCGGGTCGGAGTGCGCACGCAAGAAGAGGACGCACGGTCTTCCGGGATCGAGCCTGGCCTCGCCCTCGACGATTTGCCCGATGGTCCCCACCGAGCCCCCCATCGTCCGCACCCAGAGCTCCCGTGGCGTCTGCCCCGCGATCACGCGTTCGACGCGCACGCGCGTATAGGTCGCGATCCGCCCATCCTCCCAGAGCGATTGGCTCTCTTCCGGAGTGACGAGGGCGACCGCGCTCGACTCCCCGGTCAGCTCCTCGAGCGTCGCCGCGATCGACACGCTCGCGCGCGCGTCGGCGGCGCCCACGAGGCTCGCGGTGATCGCGAGTGCAGCCCAGACGCCTCGCCGCGCTCGCCTTCGGACCGCCCTGCGCCGGGCGCGCCGTCCGGCCAGGGTGGCCACGAACCCGAGGCAACCCCAACCCCAGAACGTCCCGCCGCCGGCGCGGCGCCTCCCCGAAGCGATATCGCAGCTCAGGAGGCTATAGGTGCACGTGGCCGGATCGCCGCCGTCCGTGGTCGTCGGCGTGGCGCTGCTCGCGCCCGCGTCGAGGAACCCACAATCGTCCGAGAAGCCTTGAAGCGGCGCCGGATTGCAGGTCATCGCCGCGACTTCGCCCGCGAGCGTCGACCGTGAGCCGCTCGGGGGGTAAACCGAGCAGATGCCGGCGATATCGTCCGCGGTCAACGCCGTCGACCCCGGCGAGTAGTACGCGTACATGACCGCGCTCGTGGTGTCCGAGTGCGCGAGGCCGAGGAAGTGACCTGCCTCGTGGGTCAGGATGGAGGGCAAATCGTAGGTATTCGCCGGCGGTGGTTCATCGACGACGAGGATATGGTTCGAGGAGTTGATCTCGATGGCCGCCCCGAGGATTTCGCCGGTCACCTGGTCGACGGTGAGGGTCGTGTAACCCAGAGCATTGGCTCGGTCCGGGTACGGCCATGCGTCGTCGCGGAAGATGATCGGGTTATTGTGCTCTTGAGAGGGGATATCGTCGCAGCTCACGGGCGCGAGCGCCGTAGCGGTGATGCTGGGTGACCCTCCCCCGGGGCACAATGCGGCGCTCCACGTCGCGAAGGCGCTGGCGGCGACGGCGCTCGCTTCCGCCAACGTGGCATACTTGCCGCTCGCGTCTCGCTGGAGGCTGTATCCAACGCACTGGTTTCGCCAAAAGAGCGTGGGCAGATTGGGTCCCGTGTAGCAACCCTGCGTCGACGGATCGTAGTTGATGGGCGGGCTCTCGATCACCTCGAGGCAATAGGCTCTTGCCTGCCCCTCCCAGGCGACCGCGCTCCCCGCGACCAAGACCGCGGAGGCCCATCCCCTCGGAGCACGCGCGCCCCGCTTAGAAGGCGCCACCGAACACCGCCCCCGCGCCGCCAGGCATCATCGTGGGAGCCCAAACGAGACCCGTCCGGGTGCCGCTCCGGCTCCCGGTCGACGGCGTTTGCGCGGGCGCGGACAAAACCAACGCGAGGGCCGAAACCAACGCGGCGCCCCCGGCCGAGAACGCGATTGCCGCCGCGGCGGCCGTCTCGTCTTCGTTCTGCGGCGTATCGCAGGGAGTGCAGTCGTTTATCAGTTTGTTCCGCTTTACGACGAATTCCACGCCGAGGCCTACGCCGACCAGCCCCACCGCCGTGAGCGCGACGGTGACCCATGTGCGTACGGGGCTTGCGCCTTGAGACGGCGGCTCCGCCGGCGCGAGAGGAGACGGGGGTGGACCCTCCGAGGCCTCGACGCCGGCGGGGCTGGACGGGACGGCGGCCGGTTCGTCGATTCGCACGCCCTCCGAAGCGTGCGCCGCGTCCAGCCGCGCGTAGAGAAGCCGAGGCGGCTGGCCCGGCACTTCGACCGCCACGGTGTGCTCGCCCGGGTCGAGCGCAAGTGCCGTGTTCCACATCGCCGGCGGCACGACGGAGCCGTCCACGAGGACCTGCCAGCCGTCGTGCGCGACGGGCGATGCGAGGATGGTGAGGCGGCGCAGCGTCGGTTCGAGCGCGTCGGCGCGTCCGCGTGCGATGTCCGCTCGCTTGTCGTCGTGCCGGTCGCGCGCGCGCCCCTCGGCCCGGCGAAATTCTTGCCAGGCACTCGCGGAGCGTCCCATCCGCTCGTAGCAATCGCCCAAGTACAAAGTGACGCCGACGCCCGGAGAGAGCTTTTGGCTCTCCGCGAACATGGCGCACGCGTCCGCGACCTGGCCGCCGTCTCGGAGCTGCCTGGCGGCTTCGAAGAGCGTCTGCGCGCGAGCATCGGCCGTCGGCGTCTGTGCGCCGCCGCTCGTCGACGTGAGCGAGACGAGCGCGAAGGCCGCACTGGCCGCAATCGCGCCCTTCAGCGGGCGCCGTCGCGCGGTGATGACAGCGACGATGGCGAGCAGCGCCAGCCCCCCGCCGATGCTGCCGAGGAGCACTCGCTTCCGGTGCGTCGACTCGGCGCGATCCGTTTCGTGCTCCATGCGATCGACCGCCTCCGGCTTGATGGCGGTGGACTTGGCGCGCTCGATGGCCTGCCGAGCGTCCGCATACCGGCCTTGCACCATGGCGAGCGCCCACACGTAGGTTTGCGTTTTCGCCCCGCCGGGTGCCTTGGCCGAGAGCTCCGCCGCGCACGCCGAGAGCGTCGCCGCGTCGCGCCGCTTCACGGCGATGTCGCACTCGAACTCCCGCGCGGCGTCGGCGCCCCCGTTCGGATCCTCGCGCACGTGGGTCACCGCGTCGTTGACCGCGGCGAGTTCTTTCTCACTGAGCTCGCCGGGCTTGTCGAGGACGACGTACACGAACTGGCCGTAGTCGATGAGCCGTACGCCCGGGCGGACGAGCGCCGCCGAACACGTGGCGATCGCCTCGTCGCGGTGACCTGCGGCCGCGTACTCGGCGCACAGCTTGCTGAAGGCTACGGCACGGTCCGGGACCGCCTTCGCGAGCGCGCGGAAATACTTGATGGCCTGCGCGTGGTCGCCGCGATCGGACGCTTTGAGGCCCCGCGAGGTCAAGTCTTGCAACCAGTACCCGAACTCGAGCGGGTTCTTGTTTTGCATCGCCTGCGTGGGGATGTTGGCCTCGGGCAGGTCGTCGCTGATTTGCCATTCGCTGAGGTCATTGGACGGATTTCCAGAAGGGACCGCGCTGGGATTCGCCGCGGCCGCAGCGGCCACACCGGCCGTGTTCGCGCCGGAGGCCGGCGGCTCGGCGGCGCTCGCGCTCCTCGCCACCGCGAGGAAGGTCAGGGCGAGCGCGGCCGCGGAGGCGACCCGAGCCGCGCGTCGCCTCGCGCGGGACAGTGCCGACCATGCGGCGTGCGCCAGCGTTCCGATCACGGAGGCGGCGATGAGCAGCCACGCTCCGATGATCCAGCGCGCCGGGCGAAGCTCGGTCTGCACGCGGTGCAACGTGGGGTCGTCGGGCGCGATCCGAAGGAGTTCTTCCGAGCAAGTCTGGAGCATGGTCCGGTCCCCTATACGTTCGCCGACCTCGCACAGAGATTCGTATCCCCACGGATCGTCCGGGTGACGGCGTCTCTCGATCGCGCCGAGCTGCATGGCTTGCACGAGCGTCGTCGGGGTAGGCGGCGAAGATCCCGCGAGCAGCGCGCGCACCATCGCCTGGACCGCCCAGGGCGACGGCTCGAGCTGCATGGCCGTGCGGCACATCGTGACGGCCTCTGTTTGTTGTCCGAGCGCCGTGAGGACCTCGCACCGGCGCCGCGCCACGAGCGGGCTGTACGGGTACTCGCCATCGGCCTGCTTGAGCCGCGCGAGCGCCGTAGAGACGTCCCCGGCGGACTGCGCCGCCTCGGCCTGCCGAATCAACTCCACGACATGCGGATATCGGGGCGAGAGGCGATCGATCTCCATGCGATCGCTCGGATGCGTTTCGACGGGGGCAACGCCGGCGCGGGCAGGGCCGTCCGCGCCGAGCAGGGCGAGGACGACGAGAGAAGGGTGGAGGCGCCGCGCGATCATCGTCATCAATTGAAACAGGCGTCGCATCCCGCGGTCAGCGCGCAATTGAGGAGCGCGTTGCCCACGCCTCCGGGGATCGAGGTGTCCGTGAAGTGCGATTCGACCATCGTCGGGTCGCCTGGAAGGCCGAGATCGGTGTACTCGTTCGCCGCGCAAGGGCCGTTCGGCGAGGTCGCGCTCGCGATGCACATGCCGCCGGTGGCCGTTCCGCAGAAGCAATTGCTCACGCTCGCGTTCGGGTCGGCGGAAGAGCCGGCCACCGCCGTGGAGCAGTGAGCGCTCGTCAAGACGCACGTGAACGCGTCGAGGCACGCCGCGACGTTGGACGAAGAGCCGTTCGCCGGCGCAAACGGTGGTGCCGGGACCGCCGGGTCCGGGTCGCCGCACTCGGTCGAGACGACGTCGGTGCCGAGGCCGTTCAGTGTCCCGGCCGAGTCGAGGCAGGCGTTGAGCGCCATGCACGAGTAGCACCCGGTCGCGAGCGATTGCCCGTGAGCCGTGTCGTAGTCGACGACGATTTGCTCGGTGGGACTGCAGGTGCCTTGCGGCCCCGAATACACGCACGGGCCGGGGCCACCGCCGGAACCGGCGTCGGTCCCCGTCGTCGCGTCTCCGCCGGCGTCGGGGCCGCCCTCGTTCCCCGCGTCGGGCGATGCGTCCAGTCGGCCCGCGTCCGCCGTGCCCGTGTCGGACGACGCGTCGGCGCCCCGCGCGTCTGCGCCCGTGTCCGGCGACGCGACATCGCGGGGAGAGCCGTCGGAGCCGGTGGCGTCCGCCAGGGTCGCGTCGACCGGCGAGACGGAGTCCGCGCCCACGTCGATGGCCAGGCTCGCATCCATTCCCGGCGGCGTCGTCGTGGCGTCGACCGCCGTCGATCCGCTGTCAGGCGTCGTCGTCGACGCGTCCGGGCCTGCCCCCGCCGCGTCGGGAGTGGCGGCCGCCGCCTCGCTCGTCGCGTCCATCGCGGTCGCGTCCTGACCCGGCAGGGTGCCGGATTCGGGGGTCGTGGACATGCTTGCGTCCGAGGCGCCCGCGTCGAAGACGCTATTTTCGCCGGGGACGGCGGAGCTATCTCCTACGTCGCTGCATGCTGTCGCGACCCACGAAACCAGAACCGCGGCCAGCGCGAATCTCCAGACTTCGCGCTTCGAGCTCCCACAGTTGAGCATGGACGTAGCTCCGCGTCGCCTCACTGGACCCTACTCCCCCCGTCGAAGAAACAGGTGTCGCACGTCGCTACGATCCCGCACCCGAACAACGCGAGCACCTCGCCGCCCGCGCGCTTGGTCGACGAGGTGACGTTGGTGAGATTGCTCACCAGGTCACTGAGGCCGGCGGCCGTGACGGGTTGAGCCACCTGAAAAGCGGCCTCAATCTGCGTTTTGCAGGGCCCGTTGGCGGCGCCCGGAACGAGGCACGCTCCACCCGCGGCCGTCCCGCAGTAGCAGTTGAACGTCATCGCGTTCGGGTCCTCTGACGATGTCCCGACGCAGCTCGTCTGCGCGACACAGTCGAACAGGGAGGCGCACAGGTCGAAGAGCGGTTGCCCGGCGCCCGTGCCTTCGGCGGCGGTGCCGGCCTCCCGGAGATCGCTGCAGGGAGGGAACACCCCGCCGACGACCGGCACGCCGCACACGTTCTCGCGCAGACAGTCGCCGCATGCTTTGCCGGCGTCGCCCACGACCCCCGCGTCGCCGACCGCCAGCCAGTTGAACCCCGTGCAAGCGCCGCCGTCGTCCGCTGACTCTCCGAGGACCTGGAGGGGGTTGGTGGGATCGAAGATCGGAGAATCGGGCGCGCACGTGGGCCAGACGCTCCACGGTTCGACCACGGCACCGGCGTCCACGAGGACCGAGGCGTCGGGGACTTTGGGGAGCCGCGCCGCGTCGGCGTACATGATGATCGCGGCCACGTCGATGGCCGCGTCGGCGGTGTCGTTCATCCCCAGCGTCGCGTCCGAACCCGCGTCGAGGGATCCATCGTTTTCGAAAGTCGAGTCGCTCGCGTCGCTCGTCGGGGCAGTCTGCTGGGGAAGCCCCTCGCGGCCGGTCGTCCCGCCGCAGGCAATCCACGGCACGCCCGCGCTCCAGGCAAGGAGCAAGACGAGCCTCATCGGATGCCCCCTCCGAGGTACTCGCTCGAGGTCGCCTCTACTGCTTGCGAGCATTTGAAACCTGCATCTCTTACCGGAGGATTCGCGGCCGGATTGTGAAAACTGAATGAAGATTCGTGGACGAAACGTCACGCAATCGACAAATGGGACCGAGGATCCCTTCACAAAAGAAAAAGGGCGCACCGCAGTCGCGATGCGCCCTCTCCCGCCGCCGCGCCGGTCAACTACCCGGGGCGGCGCGCGCTGCCCGCGTTACGGCAAGCAGCAGCCGACGCCGGAAACCGAGCTGCACTTGCCAGCGTTCGAGCTGGTGTCGTGGCAGTTCGAGCCGTCGTCCGCCGGGGTGTTGCAGGGCGTGGACGTGCTGTCCTTCGTGCCGGCCGGGTCGCAGAACGCGGCCGCGCCCTTCCAGCGGCAGGTGTTGGTGCAGAACGCCGAGCCGCCGTTACCACCGTTGACCGGAACGTAGCCCGCGGCGGTCGCGCCCGCAGTGCCGTCGTCGCAGTCCTCGTAGGCTTCCTTGATGCCGTTGCCGCAGACCGTGCCGACGTTCGGGATCGGCGCGGCGTTGGTCGAATAGGCCACCGAGTTCGCCGTGCCCGCCGAAACTTGCGTCGGGCAGAGCATCGGCTCGTTGAAGTCCTCGGAGAACGGGTTGCCGCTGTTCGGCGCGCTGCCCGGGGTGAAGTTGATGAAGGCCAGGCCCGAGAGGATCGGCCCGATGGTCGTCTCGCTCGACTCACACTGACCGAGCGCGAGCTCGGGGCCGCCCCAGGTCGGGTCCGAGGCCGCCACGTTGGACCAGCCGACGACCGTGTCGAGGTAGAGCTTGCGCGAGAGCGAGTAGCTGAAGTTCTGCACGCAAGCGGTGAGCGGCAGGACTTCGTTCGTCTTGAGGGCGGACGTCTTGCCCGGCGTCGCCGACGCCGAGTCCCACGAGGTGGCCGTGCGGCCGGCGTAGCCGATGCTGCACGGGCTGGCCTGCACGAGGCAGCCGACCTGCAGGGTCGCGTCCGTCTGCGTGCACGAGGTTGCGCCCACGGCGATCGTGTGCGCCGAGTGGATGCGGTACCACGCGCCGACGATCGGGCGCGCGAGGGTGTCCACCTGGTAGGTCGTCGAGGGCGCGGTTCCGGCGCCGAAGAGGTGGGTGTTGAACACGCGGCCGTCGGCCTGGCTCGGCGTCGTGCCGTTGACCGCCGCATTGTTGAACACGAACGGTTTGGTCGTGGCGGTGGAGATGCAGTTCGCGTTGCCGCTCGCGTCGACCGGGATGACGCAGAGGTTACCGCCGTGGACCGGGTCTCCGTTCGGGCAGCTCAGCAGGGTGTTGAGGCCGGTGTTGGGGTCTTTGACCTGCGCGGCGCGGACCGAGAGGTTGGTCTGCGTGCACGAGGTGAGCGGGTACTGGGCGGCGTTCGACGGGAGGAAGTCCGTCGGCACGACGGAGAGCACGAGCCCGAGCTTCCCGTCGCGGTTGCAGACGTCTTCATGCGGAACCGTGGTGCCGACGCACGCGCGCCGGATGGGATCCTGCTCGCGGTAATCGGTCGGGATCGGGTCCGAGAGGAGACCGGGCGGCGGCGGCAAGAGCACCATGGCGTAGCTGCCGACCGTCGTGACGGTGGCGGTGGTGCCGTCCTTCGCGACGGTGAAGTGGGTGCCGTCGACGACCGTGACCGGCAGGCCGGTGCCGTTCGCGGCGATGTTCGCGCCGGCGATCGCCGTCGCGTCGATGTTGCGGCCGACGCCGGTGATCGTGACGAGCTGCCCGGTCGTGAGGCCGTGCGGGATCGTGGTCGTGATCGTGGTCGGGTTGGTGAGGGACACCGCCGCTACGCCGACTTCGTTGACGTTGCAGAAGGGGCTCGTGCCGAAGTTGTGGTTCGAGCCGCTCGTCGGCGCCGGGCTGAGGCCGAGGAGCTGCTGGAAGATGTCCGAGGTGCCGGACGCGTCGTCGCGGCGGAACGCGTGCTGGAGAATGGTGCACGTCGTGGTGCCGGTGCCACAGCTCGGGTTCTGGAAGAGCTCACCCCAGTGGGCGGCGAGCGTGTTGCGGATGTCGCTGTTGCAGCCGGAGTCGCCGGTCGCAGTGTTCTGCGACGCGTTGCTCTGGCCGCCGTAGATGACCGACAGGACGTCCTTCCAGTTGGTGAACGTGTACGTGTACGACGGGACGTGGTTCGACGTCGTCGTGACCGACCCGGAGAAGGCCAGACCGGCCGCCTCGGGCGTGCAGTCCGTGAGGTCCGCGCCGTTGCAGGCCACGGCTCCGGCAGTCGCGGTCGAGCCGAGGAGCGAAACGCCATCGAGGCCGATGACGATGCCCTGGGACGACTGCAGCTCGGTCGCGCCGCCGGCGACGGTGCAGATACCGTTGCCAAGGAAGCGCGACATGGGCGCGATCGCCTGTGTCCCCGTGCGCATCGCGGTCTCACCGTTTCCGGAGCCGGTGCCGAGGTAAGCGAGGCCGGCCGCGCCGGGGCACGCCGCGATGGCTTGTGTCGTGACCTGAAACAACGTGTCCGAGCCGAGGAACTGCGGCAACGTCGCCGCTGCCGCGGTAGCGGCGCCTCCGCCAACCGCGACGAGCGCGGCGATGGCTAACGATGTTCTCATATGGGAGTCCTCCAATGCGTTGATTGCTGGCGCCGCGCAGAGCGAGCTGGCGAGGCGTTCGGCGCGACCCCCTACTTCAAAGAACGGACCGCGGGCCGGCTCGCCCGGTGCACGGACGATGTGCGCCTGCAAATCACGGGATTTGTTCGTGCTCGCGCTCGCGCGACCGCCGTCGTCGAAGACGCGCGGCCGTTCGATTCCCAGAAAGGCCGTCCGATTTTCGTCCTGTCGCGCGACATGAAAAGTTCTACATGCCCCCGAGGGCGGGCGCCTCGCCGACTCGCGACGTCGAGCCCGGCGGCGGCACGTGCGTGACCTTTGGCGGGTTTCCGAGGCATTTCCCGATCGCGTCATCGAGCGCCCCGCGGTCGACGCCCTCGAGGTGAAGGCGTCTGCCGAGCGCGTCGACCGACTTCAGGAGGCGCGTCCAGTCCGAGCGACCGTCGAGGTGCGTGCCCACGACGAACCATTGAAGCCTGGCCTCGAGCGCGCTCTCGGGTACGCCCCCGCCGTGCCCCTCGTTGTAGGCCCGCGAGTCCACGCTGTTGCTGCGGTTGTCTCCGAGCACGAAGACTTCGCCGGGCTTGACGAGGTACTCGTCGGTGAACGCCCGGGGGGCGGAGTGGACCGTCAAGTACGCGCGATCGTCGATGAACTCCACGAGCAACCGACCTTGGAAGGCGCCGCCTTGCCCATCGGGGAGCGGATAAATGTACGCCCCCACGTCGCAGCTCGGCACCAGCCAGCCGTTGATGACGGGCATGCCCGATTGCATGCGAATGCGATCGCCCGGCAGCCCGATCACGCGCTTGAGGAGGCGCGCGGGCACATCGGGCATCGCGAGCGCCACCGCCGACGACGGGAAGGCCACGACGTCTCCCCGGCTGGGCAAGCGGCCCTTGCCGGCGCCATAGGACCACTTCTCGCCCAGGACCTCGTCACCGGGCTGAAACGTCGGCAGCATGGACGCGCTCGAGACCGAGTAGGCCTCGGCGAGCCGGGCTCGCCCGGCGAACGCGACGACGACCGCGGCGGCGACCCAGGCGACGACATATACGAAAGAGCGCACGCGAGCGCCGGCGGCCCCTCCGCGCTCGAGGGGAAGGGCGAGATCGGCTCGCGGCTCGCGCCGCTGCGTCCCGAGCCCGGTCCAGTAGTGGGCGATCAATGAGAACGCGACGAAGAAGGCGACCGCGAGCGGTACCGGCGCCGAGTGCTTCCAGCGTGCGATCGCGGCCAGCGGGGCCGGAGCGCCCGCCGGGCTGATGGGGACCAGCCCACAGACGACCGCGGCCGCCGCCAACGCGGGGAGACCCACGTGCCACGACGCGCGCGCGGCCCATCGGAGGGCGCGGCGCCCGCGGGTCACGGGCGAGGCAGGCGGATTCGAACCGCTCGGAAGAGTTCCCTCAGTGGAGGAGATTGCACTGGTCATAGGTCGGTGCCGGCGTCTGTCCATTGGAGAGCGTGGCGACGAGGCCCTCGATATAGGTGAATACGGCGAGGCCCGCGTTGATGGCGCCGCGCGTGGCCCACTGGTCGACCCGATCAGCACCCCAGCAAGGGGGGGTGCCTCCGTCGCTCGTCGTGGGGCACGCCGCGGTCCCGACCTTCAGCGGGCAAACCGCCAGGTTGTTCTGCTGAATGAAGGCGTTGGCGGCGGGGAGGTTCTGCGGAGACGCCTGATCGAGGGACACGCACCACGGGAACGCGTTGTTGGCGTCGAGAGAGCCGACAGGTCCGTTCTGGTCGCCGACCGGGTTCTGGCCGTAGGCCGACGGGTCGATGAGGTAGCCGTCCGCGAGTGGGAGCGACCCGACGTGCGGGAAGGGGGGATCGTTCTGGAAGACGTTGAGGGCCCGGATGGGCGGCGGGTTGTTGATCGTGCACAGCTTCAGCCAAAGTTCGGCGTCGCCGTTCGTCGGTATCAAGAGCGGGAAGTTCTTGAGCACCCCCGGGGTGTCGCTCTCGAACCAGCCTTTGGTCCAGTCGAACGCGATCGGGCTCGCCTTCGTCACGTCGCTGAGCAGCCCCGCGCAGATGACCTTCGCGGCGGAGAGCATGTTCGCGGAGATGGCCGATTGAGGGAGGACACGCTTCGCTCCCAGCACGCGCGTGTCGCCCACGATGTCGAGGATGGCCAGCGGGATCTGGACTTCGGTGCCCCCGAGCGCCATCCACGCCATGTAACGAGCCGCCCGGTCGTCGACCGTGGCGTTCACCCAATTCGGGCCGAGACCGCTCGGAAGCATGCTCGTCGCGAAGGCCTCCGATTTGTGGAGGCCCGGCGTATCGATCGGGCCGAAGAGCCCGTCCTTGAAATCCGCCACGATGGCCGCGCCGCCGGTCATCGTCGCGAGGTTGTCGGCGAGGCGTCCGTGCCCGTCGGCGTTGGGTCCGTGGCAGTTGATGCAGATCATGCCGAAGACGGCCGCGCCGGGCGACGCCGTGTACACGGGATCCGTGGGCTGGAGGTCGGACACTTGCCCCATCCACAACGGTCGCGCCGTGCCGCTGAACGACCCGGCGGTCGGCACACTCGAGAAGTTGCAGCCGGGCTTCTGCTCCCAGAGGCCGAAGGGAAGGGCGGTCGTCGCGAAGGCGCGGAACGCGTCGTCGACGCCGAGGTTCTGGAGCAACGCTACGGTCGCCTCCACCTCGTCTTGTTGTGCCGTCGCGTCCGCGATCGAGCCGTTGCACGCGGCCGACGGCGCGGGAAAGATTTGCTGCGCGACCTCGGTCGTCCAGTCCGGCCGGCGCACCGCAAACGTTCCAGGAGCCTGCGGCGCCTGCGTCAGGTCCGTGTTGACCCAGTGCGCTCGGGCCGGCGTGAAGAGCGGCACCGGCGCGCTGAGGTTCGGCGTGGGGACCGGGTGACACTGGGGGTCCAAGTTCACGGCCGGATCCTCGATGTCCGACGTATCCGGGCACGTCGAATACACCGAATACGTGGACATCGCGGTGACCGTGGGGTTCACCCCGGTGTGGAGAATGCTCAGCCGCTGCTGGGCCGCCGCGAACGCGTTCGCGTATTCGGGGCTACCCGGCAAGACCTCCGCGTAAGGCTGATAGTTCGTGTCCACGACCGTGCCTCCGACCACCTCCAGGGGAGCCACCGCGAACGCGTACTCCGGAATCTCGGGATCCTTACGAACGGACGGAATGCTGACCATCCAGTCGCTCATGATCTGTTTGGTCCGGCAGTCGTACCCCGGCGTGTTCATTGGCATGTGCGGGAACAACGCGAGGTTGTCTTCGTACGCGAACGGCGTGTCGACATTTCGATAAATGAGGCTGCGCCAGGGCGCATACAGTATGTAATTGACGTTCGTGCCCGCGCTCATCGCGATATTGACGTTTCCGTGGTCGCCGAAGCCGCCGCCCGCGAGCGGGTTGTTCCAGTCCGCCGACGGCTGGTCCATCAGCGACGGCGTGATGTACGGGATCGGCTCGCCCTCGCCCGGTCCACGCCCGATGCGAGGGCTCGTCCGCTCCAGCGGAAACTGGAAGAGGCCGCCCGTCGCCGACGGCAGGAAGTCGAGGACGTTCACGAGAACGGGGTTGTTGACCGACGGAAAGCCGCGCGGGTTGTGGCAATGAGAACAGTTTCCGAGGACGTACCCCTGAGCGGTGAGCTCCTGGGCGTTTCGCGGTGTACGCGTCCCTTCGGACGCCTCGAGGGAAAGTATGTCGTCCGGTGAGTTGACCCCGGTGATGACCCCGTAATCAATCAATCTCTGTAGCTGCGTGAGCTCGTCGGGGCCCGGCGGCTCCTGCCCCGGCTCGGGGATCGTCCCTCCGGTGCCCACCGCACGTCGCTTGATCTGCACCGGCCGGAAACCGAGAACGAAGCTCGCGCTGTGGCTGCCCATGTGACACTGGACGCAGCGATCGCTCGACGGGATGGCGTAGTGGCGCGCCGCGCCCCCTTCGAGGAGGGCCTCGAGCGGCAGGAGAGGTTGCTGAGCGAGGATATCCGTCGCGACCTGCTCGTCGGTCGTGTACTGGAGCAGCGTGTCCGCGAAGGGCAGGCCGTCACGGAGGGGGGTCTCGATGAGCGTGGCGTCCGTCTCGCCGTCGTTCCACTGATAGGTTCCGAAGAGCGCCGTCACGGTGTACGTGCCGTCGGGGTTGAGCTGATCGGGCCGCGACACGATGAGGCGCGTCTCGATCTTGCGAAACCGGTAGCTCCCGTCGGTGTCGACGATCTTCTTCAGGAACGTTTTGTAGAATCGCGTATTCGGCGGGATCGAGAACTCTTGTGTGGCCTTGTTGAACTGGATCGATTGCCCGCGGGGGACCCGGATGTACCTCAATTTGCCCGCGTCGTCCGACCACAGCGGATACGTTGGTTGGTAGGCGATAACGCCATATTGCGCGAGGGTCGCGGTGTCGAGCGTGAAGAGGTCCGTGTCGCTCAGGTGCTCGGGAAGCCCGATCTCTTGCGCGGCGGTAACGCCCGCTCCCTGGGTGGCCTTGTTCAGGCCCGCGAACATCGCGTCGAGCGCCAAGCTCTTGGTCTGCTCGGTGGCGATCATCGGGGCGGACGGGACGCAGTCTCCGATGTTGGTCATCGTGTCGCCGACCGTCGGCGTCATCACGTACGTACTCGCGTCGGCGCCGCCGGCTCCGGCGTCACCCGCGCTGGCCGTCGTGGGGGTGGGGAAGGACTGCGGACTGCCCGCCGTGAGCCACACCTGGACGAGATCCGCGAACTGACGCACCGGATCCGTCGGCAGACGGCTGGAGAAGGGCGCTCCGTTCGGGCTGCTGAACGGCGGCATGGGATCGACGGGATCGGTCGTCGGATTCGAAGGGTTCGACGGCCCGTTCGACGTCACGTGCGCGAGCACGATGGCGGTCATCGAGGTGGGGAAATCGTTCTCCGATCGAATCTGAAAGCCACCGAGGCCGACGTCGACCGAAGGCCCGTGGCACGATCCGCACACCGCCTTGAACCTCTCGAAGAGGTCCGACACATAAGTGAGGTCGGTGGTGGCGGCGGCGGCCGAGGCAGACATCGCCACGAGGCGCGCGGGAAGAGGCTGCGCGGACGCCCGAGTGCAGACCGACTGGACCGTGATTCCACTGTCCGCGCTCAGGCCGCCGGAGCCTGTGGACGCATCTTGATCAGGGTGCTGCGCGAGCCAGACAGCGAGGGGATAGTCCTCTTGGGCGCAGCCCACGGCGGCCAAAGCCAACAGCAGGGCGACCGTCGCGCGCCATAAAAAACAAACTGCGAGGCGCATAGGTATATCCGGCGAGGTCAGCATCGAACGCCCCTTCGCGAGGGAAGCTAATGGCGCCCCTGCGCAAGCGCACGCGTCCCGAGATCAAGGACGCACGCAACTCCGGGTATCACGCCCTCACTGTACGGTCGGTAACAAGCACGTGAATTCTGAGTCTGATTCGATCTTGGCCCTCCCAAGTTGACCGCGGATGGCGCAAAAGGACGTCCATCCATGGACGCTCGCCTCCATTTCACCGGACGGCCCCGCGAGGGCTTGTCCGGAAATCGGAATGGCCGAACCGATTATCGGTCGGTATGGGGCGGCGCCACGGGGGATAGCAAGTCGACCGTCATCCTCAATTCCGCGCCTTTTCACGGCATATGCTGAATTGGCCCGAGTCTTGTGTATGGCGCCCAAGCAGCGGCCTCGGAGTGACCGGGGATCCAGCTACACACGAGCAGAAAAAACCTTTGGAGGTCAGCGCGATGAAACTCATTCGTAACGTCTTCGCGGCAGGAATCATGGCCGCGGTTGCGGTCACGGCGTGTTCGAGCCAGCAGGGTTCGCCGGGCACCGGTGGCAGCGGCCAGGTGGGCACGGTCGGCGGGCAGAAGGGTTCGACCGGCACCGTCGGTATGAACCTCGACCTGGGCAGCGGGGTCAGCCTGCAAACGCTCAACTGGGTGATCTCGAACGGCACCAACAGCTTCAGTGGCACCGTCAACATCGGCGACGCTCAGTCGGTCGAATGGGTCGCGGGCGGCATCCCCGCGGGCACCGGCTACACCGTCACGATCACGAACACGCACGACAGCAAGGGCGATGTCTGCTCCGGCGGTTCGGGCGTGTTTAGCGTCGTTGCCGGCAGCACGGTGGCGGTGGGCGTGAACATCGTGTGCTCCTCGACGAGCGACGCGGCCCTCGCGGCCGACGTCAACACCGGCACCGTCTTCGTCGACGCGTCGGTCACGCTCGACGCGGGCTCCCCCGTGGCCTGCCCGGGCATCTCGAACTTCTCGGTCAGCCCGGACGAGCAGGTCCCGGGCGTCCCCGTCTCGCTCTCGCTGGTGACGGTCGGCCCCGCGCCGTCCATCACCTGGACCGCGTCTCCGGTTTCGGGCGGCACCTTCTCGGCCCCGACCTCGGCGACGTCGACGTTCGCTTGTTCGCCGTCCGCGGCCGGCACGCAAGTGACGGTCACGGCCACGGTGGCGCTCCCCGGCAGCGGCGTTTGCTCCGGCGTGGCGTTCACGACGATGTCGACGCTCTTCAACTGCGAAGGCACGGCCACGGTCGTCGACTCGGGTACCCCGGTCGACTCCGGTACGCCGGTCGACGCGGGTAGCCCGCCGGTGGACACGGGCGCCCCCGTCGCGTTGCACGCCTGCATCACGGCCAGCGAAGCTGCGGCCGCGGTGCCGAGCGACTGCGTCACCTGCCCCGGCAGCGCCGGCGGCGTGTGCACGCGCACCGAAGCGATCGTCGTGAACTACGACATCGCGAAGCACAACCAGACGGTCGCGGGCGCGCCGAGCGCCGCGAGCTGCTACGTCTGCTTGGCACAGAACGTGTGCCTCGACAGCAACGGCACGTTCAACGGCCAGGGCATCGACGCGAGCGCCCACGAGTGTGACGACGCGAATCCGGCCACTCTCAACGCGCCGTTCGTCATCCAGGACGGTGCCTCGACCAACCCGGCCGGCTGCCTCGACGCCCTCTCGTGCGTCATCAACGGCAACGGCGGCACGGACGGTGGCGTCGTGACCCCGCACTGCACCACGCCGGTCGCCGGCGACACGGGCAACGCCGACGCCACGCTGCAGAACTGCTTCTGCGGGACGGCGACAGCGGCGGTCTGCATCGCGAGCGCCTCGGGTCCGAACGGCGCGTGCGCCGCGAACGACTTCGTGGATCTCAACTTCCCGGGCAACCCGACCGCCGTTGTCGGTGCCCTCACGGATCCGACCAACCCGGGCGGCGTCGGCAACGCGGTGCTCAACTGCGGCCTCGTCGCGGGCTGCGGCTCCTGCTTCCAGTGAGAATGTGTGACGTGACTCGGGCTGCATGAGGTCCGAGTCGACCTGACCGAAGGCGCCGGTCGTCAAGGCCGGCGCCTTCGAGTCCTTTTTGGCAATCGAGACATGATCCGACCCGACTTCACAGCGCTCACTCTCCGGTGTGCGCCTTTGCTTTTGTGTCTTACGAGCGGTTGTGTCATTGGCGGTGGGGACGACACCACCGCGTCGGTCTTCATCGGCGACGGAGGCGAAGCGGGTGCGGGCGAAGGCGGCCCCCCCAAGGACGCCACGACGCCCTCCGCCGACGCGGCGGACTCCTCGGCCCCGCGCGACGCCACGGTCGCGGAAGGCGCGCCGCCCAGCGGCTCCGTGCCGACCGCCTCGGTCAGCACGTCGCCCATCGATTTTGGCTCCGTCCCCTGCGGAGCACCGGCCGCGACCCATTCTGTCGTGATCGGCAATACGGGCTCGGCGCCTCTGGCGGTCTCGGCGAGCACCACGGGAACGGCCTTCGCCGTCAGCCCCTCGACGTTGACCGTCGCACCCGGTTCATCCGGGACGCTCGCGCTGGCTGCCACCGTGCAGGGTTCGGCCGCGGCGGGAGCCGCGCTGACAGGCTCACTCGGGATCTTCACGAACGACCCGACGCAAGGCTCTCTCAGCATTCCTTTGACCGCGACGCCCACGGGCGCCACGTTGGTGCTCACCTCGGGCGGCACGGGCGCGGTCACTTTCCCGGCGACGCTCGTCGGAGGAGCGGCGGCCTCCACGTCTTTTTCGATCACCAACAACGGCAACGCGGCGGCCAGCGTCTCGATCACGGACCCTGCGCCGAACATCGGCGTTTCGTTCTTGCCCGGCGCCCTTTCCTCCACCGCGCCCGTGATGGTCGCGCCCCACGCGTCGGTGACGGCCAACGTCCAGTACGCGCCGACGGCGGCGGGGAACGGTCAGAGCGCGACGTCGTCCGTCATGGTGACGGCCACGGCGATGTGCGGGACCAACCTGTCTTCCGTCGGATATGCCGGATCCGCCGTCCTCGGTACCGTGAGCGGCTGGCCCGCGTCGGTCGAATTCCAGAACGCCTATTGCGGGGGTGCGGCGCCGAGCGCGCAGACGTTCGCGCTGAAGAACCCCGGCACCACCGATGAGCAGGTCACCGATTGCCACATCGTCGAGCCGGACGGGACCTCGGTTCCGTGCACCGCCGCGCTCGGCCCCGCGGACGGCTCCGCGGCCCCCGTGTTCACCGCGAGCCTCGGAGCCTCGACGATTCCGGCGAACGGGTCGCTGACCGTCACGGTGCAGGCGTCGCCCGTGCCGTCGACGTCGTCGCTGACGGTCATCGGCGGGACGCTCTCGATGACCCTCAATCCGCCGCTCTCGACTTCTCTGGCCTCCCTTCCTCTTCACGAATACCCCACCGGTGCGGTGCTCGCCTTCGACTCGAAGACCTTCGGCAGCTTCCCCAGCCCGATCATCCTGCTCGGTGCACCCGCGGACCAGTCCTTCAACGTCTTGAACACGGGGAACTGGCCCGCGAGCGGGGGCGCGGACGTGACGTTGAGCGTCGTCGCGGGAGCGGGCGACGCCGGTGTGGACGCGTCGGGGCCCTCTGCGTTCGCCGTGTTGACGCCGTCGCTCTCGGTCCCCGTCGGCGGGGCGTCGGCGGAGCGCAACGATTCGATGCGCTTCGCGCCCGTCGTGGCCGGCGCGAACGCGGCCACGCTGACGATGTCCGTCGATCCATCGACGCCGCTTTGCGCGCCGCTGCCCAGCGCGTCGCTCCTCGGCACGGGCGTCGGAGCCGGCGCCAGCGTCGTCCCGAGCACGCTCTCGTTTCTCGCGCCGTGCAACGGCACGGCGCCGGCGCCTCAGTCGTTCACCGTCACCAACTCGGGCGCGCTCGACATGACGTGGCAGCTCGGGCCGGTCACCGGCGCGGGCGCCGCTCGCTATACGACCTCGGCGACCCCCGCGCCCGGTCTGCTCGGTCCCGGACAGAGCGCCACGGTGACCGTCACGGCCCAGCCCTTCGACGCGATGCCCGCCGGGGGCGCGCCCGTCAACCCCGACCCCACGACGCTCGCCGCCGAGGTCGTGGTGACGACCGACATCCCGTTCGATATGGGCCGCGCCGTGTCGCTGGGCGAGATCCCCGTGGGGGATCAGCTGGCGCTCTCCACGTCGCGGCTCAACTTCGGGCAGTTCCCGGCCGGGCAGACGACCGTCGCGCAGGCTTTCACGGTGACGAACGCCGCCAATCTGGGCTCGCCCGACGCCCACTATTCGCTGGTCGTCCAGGGCGCGGGGGCGGCGTCGTACTCCATGTCGCCCGCCGCCTCCAGCGTCGGGCTGAGCGCCCAAGGCACGTCGGCCCCCGAGAGCGTGACGTTCTCCCCGATGGGCGGCGTGCCGTATCCCGCGACCGTGGCGCTGACGACGACCGACGCGGTGTTGTGCGCGCCGCTGCCGCCGCCGCTCGTCCTCGCCGGGACGGGGACGTCGGGCCACGTGAGCGTGGCGCCGGGCACCGTCGTCTTCGGCGACGGTCCGTCCGGGCTCGTCGACTGCGGGACGACCGCGCCCGTGCAGACCCTGACCGTCACGAACACCATGGCGGCGGCCGGCGGAAACCAAGCGTTCAACGTGACGTCGATCAGTCTGGGAAAGCAGGGCGCCGCCGCCCCGTTCACGTTCGCGACGTCCCCGGCCACGCCCGTCCCGTTCAGCGTCCCGGTCGGAGGAAGCTTCAGCGTCACGCTGACGCCGCAGGCGATCCCGGCGGTCGCCGATCCCAACGACGCGACGTCCTTCCAAGATGTCCTGACGATCACCACCGACTCGACCGGCGACATGCCGCACACCATTCCGCTCGTCATGCAGCCTCGGGGCGCCGTGATCGTGCAGCCCCCGCTGGAGACGACGTGGAACTTCGGGACGATCGGCCTCGGCTCGCTCGGGACGTTCTCGACGTCCTTCCAGAACACGGGCAACGACACGGTGTCGATGGCGCTCGTCGGGCTCGCGCAGCCCAACGTCTTCGCCCTCGCGCTCGGACCGACGGCGGCGAGCGGCATCACGCCGATCATCGGTCAGTTCACCCCGACCGCGCTCGACGGGAACTGGAGCGATCAGGGGTCCCTCGTGATGACCGCAGCCAGCGCGTTTTGCTCCGCTCCGCCGGCTCCATGGCAGGCGACCAGCCCGACGATCTGGACCGGCCCGGCGATCGCGCTCTCCGGAGCCTCGAACAGCAACCCGCCCATCTCGATTTCGGCGACCGCGCTCGCCTTCCCGACCACCGACTGCGGCAACGCGCCGCCCGCGGGGCAGACGCTCACGCTGACGAACAACACCAACCAACCGCAGCCGTTCAGCGCGCGCATCTTGGCGAGCGTGCACCCGAATAGCTACTCGCTGTCCGGGCCGTTCACGGCGGCCGACGCGGGGTTTGGCGCGGGGACGATCCCGCCCATGGGCGTGGCGAGCTTGGTGGTGACGCCGAATGGGGTCGTCCCGGGTCCGGGCGTTCTCGCGGGGTCGTACGCGGCGACGATAGAAATCGACATCGCGACCACGCCGACGACGACGTATACGGTCCCGCTGTCCTGGGCGCTGAGCGGAGCCGTGCTCTCCCTCGTGCCCGGCGGTACGCCGTTCACGGACGGCCGCGGGCTGCCTTTCTACCTGGCGGATTCGGCGACGGGGCACGCCTTGCCGATCAGCAACACCGGTACCTCCGCGGTGACGCTCGACTTCACGATTCAGCCGCCCGGCGCCTTCGCGTTCACGCCGCAGACACCGCTGGCGATCCTGCCCGGGCTCGTCGCCGCGCCTCAACTGAGCGACCTGGCGGCGGCGCCGATGTGCCCCCCGAGTCCGGTCACTGCCGGCGCCGCGACACCGATCTACGTCTCGGGAGCCGTATGCCAGCCGCTCTCGTTCTCGACGGTGGCAGGGCCGGTGTCGATTCCAGCAGTAAGCATTTATTACTGCGCGGGGACGTTTTAGGCACGACGGCGCCAAGGAAGAGATTCCCGCTTTGAACCGGTCGCCGTCTTGTATCGGGGAGGTGAACGATGGGTGACTTGTCGGATGGGACGTTGCAAGCGCATCTTCTTTCGTCCAATACGAGCGTCACTGTGCGAGCCCCCCGCCGGGCCGCCCGGAGTCCGATGGTAAGTATCCATTCGCCCCCGCGCGACGGCTCGCTGGCAGTGACCGGCCTGAGAGCCAGCGCGTCCGCCCTCGACCACGCACTGACGCTGCTGCTCGCCGACGAGACCGAGGCCGCTCTCCGGTGGAGCGCGGCGATCCTCGAGCGCGTGCCGCTCCACGCGACCGCGCTCGTCATCACCTCGCGCCTCCTCGACCAGATGGGCCGCACGAGGGCGGCCATCGACGGCCTGCGGCTGGCCGTTCGGCGCGCGATCGAGATGGGCGATCTGCCGCTCGCCGTCGTCGCCATCGACGACCTGCGCGTCCTCGGCGCCGACCCGCGCGAAGCGATCGAGCGGGTCGCGACGGCCTTCGGCCGTGGGTCCTCGCGCATCCAAGGCGACGAGCCCGAGCCGCCCGCGCAAGCGCCCGCCGACTTCCTCGAGCCGCTCAGCCCCTTTCTCGCGGGGCCGCCCCTCGCGTCGCGCGCGACGCAGATCGTCTTCGCGGCCAAGCAGGCCCACGACGCCGCCCTCGTCGGCAGCGAGCCGACCGCGCTCGCGCCGTGGCCGCTCTTCAGCGCCCTCACGAAAGACGCGCTCGCGGACCTGCTCGCCGTGTTCCACGCGATGACGCTCCCCGCCGGCCATCGCCTCGTCGAAGAGGGTGAAGAAGGGGACGCGGCGTATATCGTCGTGCAAGGCGAGGTCGAGATCTCGCGCCGCGCGGCGCCGGGCGACCACAAGCCGCGCCTCGCGGTGGCGGCGCTCGGTCCGGGGTCGTTCTTCGGCGAGATGTCGCTCTTGTCGCGCCTCCCGAGCTCGACGTTCGCGGCGACGACGCGGCCGACGATCCTGCTCGCGGGCAAGCGCGACGCGCTCTCCGCGCTCGCGGCCCGGCGGCCCGAGCTCGCCATCCAGCTCGCCGCCCACTGCCGGCGCAACTCGCTCGCGAACCTCGGGTGGACGTCGGCCGTCGTCGCGATGATCCCGCAGGACGAGCGCGCGGCGCTCGTCGAGCGCCTCCAGATGCGCATCTTCGAGCGCGGCGAGAAGCTGATGCGCGAGCGCGAAGAGGCCACGGGGTTGCACCTCGTCGTCTCGGGCGAGGTGGCGATCGTCGGCCGGGAGTGGAGCGAGCGGGTCCTCCTGGCGACGCTCGGTCCGGGCGAGACCGTGGGCGAGGTGGAGCTCGTGCTCTGCCGACAGGCTTACGCCGACGCGATCGCGATGCGCCCGACCGCGGCCCTCTTTCTCTCGAAGGAGGAGTACACGGCGATCGTGCAGGACCGCCCCTCGGTGCTGCACGGGCTCTACGCCACCGCCGTCCGCCGCAACGCCGAGACGCGGCTCGCCCTCGACAGCGGCTCCGCGGTCATCGCCGACGAGTGGCTCATCGAGGAGGAGCAGACCGAGACGCACGTCCTGCCGCCCGAGGAGCGGACGCGCGCGCGTGTCCTGCCGGCGCGCATGCACGCCGCATCGCGCGTCGTCGTCCCGCCGCCGTTGCCGGTCCAGCGGGAGCCCGTCCCGGTGACCCCGTCCCCGTTGCCCGTCGCGCCGGCCGCGCCCGCGCCGGTCGCCGCCGCGCCGGTCGTCCCCAAGGCCGCCCCCTTGCCGAGCATCGCGCCGACGAGCACTTCGGTCCGTCCGTCGGTCGCGCCGCTGCGGCCGAGCGGGCTCGCGCCCATCCACGTCGCCACGGGGGGCGTGCTCCTCGCGTGCGCCGCCGGCATCTGCGCCATCTTCATCGCGCGCGGGAGCCGCTCTCCGGGCGAAGAGGCCGGGAGCGCCGCGTCGCGTCCCGCGCAGGCCTGGACACAATCCGCGGCGAAGTCCGAGCCCGAGACGACGGCCGCGCCGGCCCCCGCGCCCGTACCGCCCCCGGCGGCGGCGACCACGTGGACGCCGATTCCGATGCCCCCGCCCACGGCGGCGCCTCCCGCCGAGACCGCCGCGGCGACCCCGCCGAAGCCGGCCCCGCGCCCGACCGCGCGCATCGGACGCGCCGCGCCCCCGCCGCGCCCGGCCCCCGCGGCGGCCCCCGCGCCGGGACCTGCCGCGACGGCGACCACCGCCGCGGCGCCGCCTCCATCCCCGCCGGCACCGGCCAGCGCGACTCCCGCCGCCTCCCCGCCGCCGGTCGTCGCCGCCTCCAACGCGGCCCCCGTCGCGACGACGTCGTCCTCCGCGCGCGCGGACGACTTCGGAGGACGAGAGTGAACGGCCGGGCCCTCGCGGCGGCCTCCTTGGCCATCGCGTGCCTTGCGCCCGGCGTCGCCTCCGCGGACCCTCCCGGCGACGCCGTCCGCGCCGAGACCCTCTTCCGATCCGCCAAGCAGATCCGCGACGCCGGCTGGTACGCCGACGCGTGCCCGCTCTTCGCGCAGAGCAATGAGCTCTCCCATGGCGTCGGTGTCTCGATGTACCTCGCCGATTGCGACGAGCACCTCGGGCGCACCGCGACGGCATGGAGCGCGTTCCGCGAAGCCGAGAAGCTCGCCCGCATGCGCGGTGACCCGCGCGCCGACCTCGCCCGCGCCCGCGCCGAAGCCCTCGCGCGGCGGCTGAGCGGCCTCACGATCGTCGTGCCGTCCACCGCGAAAGAGACGGACCTCTTCCTCGACGGCGCCGGCCTCCCGCGCGACTCGTGGAACGTGCCCCTCGCCGTCGACCCGGGCGATCACACCATCGCGGTGACGACGCACGGCCACGCCGGCCGGGTCCTCATCGCGCACGTGTGCGCGGGCGACCGGAACGCGCGGCTCGTGGTCGACGACGCCGCGTCTCCCGGGCCGGCCGCCGCGCCCCCGCCCATTCCCGCGCCCGCGACGGCCTCCGTGGCATCACCGGCCGCCGCACCGCGGCCCTCCTCGGGACTTGCTCCGGCGCCGCCGCCGGCTTCCGGGCCTGCCGCGCCTCCGCCCCCGCCGAAGGTCGAGAGCGATCCGCGCCGGTGGCTCGGGGTCGGCCTGCTCACGGCGGGCGCCGGCGGGGTCGTCGCGGGCGTGGCCCTCTTCCTCAGCGGCAACCAAGGCGGGGGCACGAACGCTCCGCCCGCGTCCCAGAACGAATCGGTCAACACGGGGGCCGCCGTCGCGCTCATCGCGGGCGGCGCGCTCATCGCGGCGGGCCTCTCGTTCACCGTCGCGGCCTCCACGAAGTCGCGCGTCGGGCTCTTGGCGGCGCCGGTGCTGATGGCGGGCGGCGGCGGCGCGGTGCTTCAAGGGGGTTTCTGACCCCGCCGGCGCGAACCGGGACTACATTCCGGGCATGCTCGGCTCAGCGGCGCGCATTTACCGCGAAACCCGCAAAAAACACGACCAGGTCTTCAACCTCTATGTGATGCGGCCGCTCGCGTCGGTCGTCGTCGCCGCGATCGCGCCCAGCCGCGTCACGCCCAACCAGGTCACCCTCCTCAACCTGGCCGTCTTCGTCGTGGCGGCGGCGGTGCTGGTGGCGTGGCCGTCGTACGCGGGGGGGCTCGCCGGCGTCGCCGTCCTCGAGCTGAGCTACTGCCTCGACTGCGTCGACGGCATGCTGGCGCGGCACAAGAGCCTCGCCTCCAAGGAAGGCCACCTCTTCGACTTTTTCACCGACGAGGTCAAAGCGATCCTCCTCGTCGCCGCCCTCGCGGTGCGCGCGTGGCGGGCGGGCGGCATCGGCGTCGACGGCGCGCTCTGGGGCGCGGGAGACGCGCGGTTCCTGCTCGGCGGCATCGCCGGGCTCACCGTCGTCGCGTCGGCCCTCTCGCTCACGAGCTTCGTGCGCCGCCCGGAGCTGAGCGGCCGCGCCACCACCGTCGAGGCCCACTACGAGACCGTCGCGGAGGCGAAGCCCGCCCGCCCGATCGCGCGGGCCGCGGGCCTCTTCGCGACCTTCCTCAAGTTCTTGAACCACTACCCGAGCCACATCTGGATCTGGGCCGCCGTCGGCCACCTGGAGCTCTACCTGTGGCTCTGGACGGCGCTCAACGCGGTTTATCTCGCGCGCGGCTGGCTAGGTCTGATTCTGCGGTTCGGGCGGTAGAGGGCGCCCACTGCCCCACCCCGGCGCGCGTCCCGATGCTGACCGCCAGGTTCTCGAAGGTCTCCCGCGCGTCGCGGACCGTCGCAGCGTGGCTGCCGATCGCACCGTCGGCAGCCGTCAGGTCGAAGATGGGCTTTCTCGCGGATGGGTTATCGTCGAGGCAGCGGGGCCACGTCTCGGCCAACCTCTCTTCGAAGCGCGCCAATGCCAGATCGCCTGGAACGAGCGAAAGCCCGTCCGCGATCGTGAGAACACGCGGTTCTTGCAAGTCACCGAGGCGCTCGAGCAGTGGCTCAACCGCCCCGTAAACGGTCGCTGGTGGTGTCTCGTCCCAAAGCGATTCGACTTCTTCATCCGGGAGAAACGCCGCCGTCAGGTCGTCTTGCCCACGCCGCCCTTGTTGTTGAAGAGAGCGATGGACTTCACGCGTGCCTCGGTAGAACGACGAGAAAGTGCCCCGTCTTTGGCTCGATGCGGGGTGGCGAAGAGCCGTTCTTCTGCATCGATTCGAGAATGCGCGGAACGCCGCGACCAAAACGATTCACGTATCCGAGGACCTTCGCTGCCTCGGCGAGCACCGGGTTCCGGTAAGCCGTAACGCCGGAAAATCCTCCAGGCGGGCCTCACCGTAGAGGCTCCCGGGGTTCAAACTCTCGAGCAAGAGAACCTCGAGCGCTCGGTCGTCCATGCTCTCCGAGCGTACCTGGGCGCCGACGCCTAAGCTACGAACGACCCCCTGGCTCGAGGCCAAGCACGCGCTTCGGTCTCGTCCGATCTACCCCTTGCGCGGATGCTTCGCGTCCCTCCTCCGCCTTGGGCGGTAGAGGGCGATCGCAGCGAAGACGGCGAATATCCCCGCGGCACCCGATCCACCGGCGCGCGACCCCGGCCCCACCGCGCACCCGTACATCGGGACCGGGTCCAGGTTGAGGGAAGCGCCGCCCTCGCCGCCGGTCAGGTCGAGGTTCGGGTCCTTGCCCGTCGCGATGTCGTCGGCGAGGTTCGTGTACTGCGTATCGAGCTGGCCGAGAGCTGCTTGGAGCGAGGCGTCGTCGTAGGGCTGGACGTTGAGCTGGTCGTAGAGCAGTCGTCCGAAGGCGCGGAGCGTCGTCGGGTCGCCGCCGAGGTCGTCGTTGTCGTGACAGAGCCTGCAGCCGGTGGGCGGGTCGACCGGCACTGCGTTCAAGCCGTAGTGGACCTCCACGTCGCCTGGGAACGTCGGCGTCGCGCGCGCCACGAGCGGCGCGCCCGCGGCGAGAAACGCGAGCGCGGCCACCAGGCGGAGGGCGAAGGGACGTGCGGCCATCGTCGCGCCTCAGAGGTACGCGTGCAGCTGCACGAGGAAGGAGAGGACGTTCGTC
>DASYBG010000017.1:0-286018 GCA_036500865.1 Polyangiaceae bacterium | reverse complement strand
TCGCTTTCGCGAGGCCCGCCGTGATCGTCTTCAGCGGCGACTGCTCCGTCCCCGCGTTCGTGTCCATACCAGTCGACGAGACGAATACCCCGAGCGTATTGGCCAGTACGCACGAGTCGTCGTGCGGCGACTTCGTCGGGTTGCACGTGAATCCGTCGAACCCGTCCGCCGCGTCCATTCCGGTGTCCGCCGCGCTGTCGCCCGCGTCGGCGTCGGCCGTCGTGGCGTCCATGCCTGCGTCGTGGGCTTCGGCGCCTGCCTCGGCGCTGGCTTCGGTCGGTTGCGTCGCGTCGGCGTGGGCGGCGTCGGACGTGCCGGCGCCGTCGACGAGCAGGGTCGCGTCGCTCGCGTCGTCACCCGTCGCCGGACAGTTGTTCTCCGTCGAGCAGTCGGTCGCCGGCATCGAGGCGCAGCTCGCGAGCAGGGCCACCGGGGCGATGGCGCCGGCCGCGACGAGGCAGGCGCCGAAGGCCATGCGCGGGCGTGCGAAGGTCGTACGGCGAGCGCGCATCAGAATTCTCCTTGAAGGCGAAGGCCGGCGGAGTTTGCGCCGACGCTGGGGGTGACGACCACGGATCGCGAACTCGGCCACAAGAACATCGCCGCGCCGATCACGGCCGCCGCGCCTCCCGCGCCGAGGAAGACGTAGTTGAGGACGGCGTCTTGTTGCTGGGTGGACCGCGCGTCGCTCGCGATGGCGCACGCCGGCGGCTGCGACGGACCGCTGCACGACGAGGGCTGGAGGCCGGCCCGCGCGGCGTTGTTGCGGTCTTCCGCGTCGCTGGCTTGCGTGTAGAAGTAGACGCCGACCGCCGCCGACGCGATCCCGACGGCGACGAGGCCGAGGCCGACCGTACGCCGCGCGATCCAGAACGGGGGCGAGGTCGGCGCGGCGGGAGGCCCGACGGTGAGCAGGGTGTCGCTCAAGGGGCCCGAGGCGACGAGCGGCGCCGTGCTCGAGCCGGGCGACCCGGCGCCTTCGATGGGCAGCGAGGCGACGACGAGCACGCCGGCGCGCGCGTCGACGGTGGCGAGCGACTTCTTCTCGCCGACTTTGGCCTCGAGGACGTGGGCGCCGGCGGTCACGTCGATGGGCTCGCGGAAGGGGGCGCTCCCCTCGACCGGTGTTCCGTCGACCGCGAGGGCGGCGCCGTCGGCGGTCTCGATGACGAGGTGGCCGGTGGCGGCGTAGGCCTCGCGGAGATCGTTCTGGGTGACGCCGCGGCGGGTCGGATCGAGGTCGGGCAGGTGGAGCGCGGCGCGCAAATGGCCGAGCGCCTCGACGGGCCGGCCCAGCTGCATTTCGCAGAGGCCGAGGTTACGAAACGCCGATCCGCGCGGCTGCAGGGCCACCGATTGCAGAAAGAGGACCCGGGCGCGATCGAAGTCGCGCCGCTCGTAGGCGAGGACGCCTTCGTTGAAGCGAGCCTGGGCGGCGGCGGCGGAGGGGTCCTGCGCGCGCGCCACGGAAACGGGCGACGCGACGAGAATGGCCAGAACGGCGAGCGCGTGACGAGCTCTCATGCGCGGTTCTTTTACCAGCGATCGAAGGCGGACTTCGAAGCGGAACGCGCCGGGGCGGTCGCGACCGACGGGCTCGTGGCCGGCGCAGGCGGTCCCAACGGCGCGCGCGGGCCCACGGGATCGGCGGTGACGGACGCGGCGCCAGGGGCATGCACGGCGGCCAGAGAGGCCGGCGTGGGAAGGGCGGCGGCCGCAGCGGTAGCGCGCGAGCTCGCTCGAACCGCGGCGCGGGGCTCGACGGAGTGTGACTCGCCGGGGCGTGTTTCGGCGCCCGGCGCCGGTTCGGGAGCCGGAGTCGATGTGGTCAGGGGCGGAAGGGTCACGCGCGACGGAGCCACCGGCGCGAGGGTGGCACCCGTCGGCGCGACGACGAGGGCCGCCGGCGGCGATTCGACCGAAGAAGACGACGAGCGGGTCGTGACGGCGATGACGGAGACGACGGCGGCGAGGGTCAGCCCGGCCGCGACCAGCGCCCAAATGACTTGCGTGCGCGTCGCCGAAAGCGGGCGCCTGTGCAGGCGCGCCGTGGATGCGGTTCGCCCGTCTCCTTCCGGAGGAACGGGGGTGGCGTTGACCATGACCGATAGCTCCGCGAGGGCCTTGCGCCGTGTCTCCTCCGCGCTCCGAGGCGCGGCGGGCCGGCTGGTCCCTCGGTATGCAACGAAGCGGCCGCCGTCGGACGAGGGGCGCTCTTCGGGTATGGGCGCGGGCGGGCTCGGCCTGCGATCGAGCGAAAGAATGAGGCGTTCGACGTCGACGGGGTCCGGGATGGTGGCGTCGTCGGCGCGGCGGCGCGACGGCGGCGGATCGGTGGGGCGCTCCGATGCACGCAATCTCGCCTCACCCGGTTCCGCGTTGTCCTTCGGCGCGGCGTTGGGAACGGTGTCGTGCTCGGGTTTCATGGGCGCACGTAGAGGAGGTCGCGCCCGTCGTCCGGAGCGTGGGAGGGGGCGGGTTTGCCAAGCAGGTGGACGACGCCTGCAGGATGCACGCTCGGTGCCGGCACCGCGACGACCGCCGGCGCGGAGGGGACGGGCGCGTCCGGATCGGTCGTGGGGAAAGACGGGTCCGGCGGCGGAACGAAAGGCGGGTCGGTCGGCGCGGCGACGGGCACGAGGACGGCCGGCGCGACCGCGGTCGCTTGCTCGACGGGGAACGTCGAGTTCAGCTCCTTCGAGGTGGCGTGCTCGACGCCGGTCGGCGTGCCGGCCTGCATGGGCTTCGGTCGATTGACGAGGACGATGCCGATGAAGAGGCCGACGACGAGGGTCGAGCCGACGACCGCGGGCAACATGCCCTCGCGGGTCACGCCGGTGATGCGCCGCACCGGCAGGTCGTACGGAATGTCGGCCGGCACCTCTTCGGGCGCGAGCGTGCCTTGCGCATCGACCAGCGGCGGGTGCGGGCTCGGGAGGACGGCCGCGGCCGGGGGATCCTCGGGGGTGTCGCTCTCGGGGAGAGACCACACGCTGGTGCCTCGCCGAGGGGCCGGCCGAGGCGGCTGGGGCGAGGTCCGCGTGGTGGCCTGACGATCGACGACGGGTGCCGGTCGCGTCTCGGGCAACGCGGTCCGCTGGGTCGTATTCAAAGCCGACGCAGAGGACTGCGGCTGGGTCCACCCTGGCGGTAGGAGCTCGCCGGAGGCAAAGTCGAGCGACGCCCCTTCGACTGGCGGCGGCGACATGTGCCGCACGGTGGCGGTCGCGTCGTCGCGCTTCGTGGACGCCCCGCCCGGACCTTCGACGGCCTCGGCCAAGCGGGCGAGCGTGGGCGCCGTGGTGTTGATGTCGACGAAGGAGTCCGAGGTTCCGTCGTTGACGAACTGGAGCTCGTAGAGCTTCGCGATGAACTGGTAGGCGTCTTGCGGGCGGTCGTAGGGGTCCTTCGCGAGAGCGCGCAGGACCCACTGGTCGACGAGCGGCGGAACCCAGGCCGTATAGCGGGAGGGCGGCACGGGCGGCCGGTGCAGGTGCGCGTCGACCAGGGCGAGCTCGTCGCGCAGATCGATGTCCCACGGGACGCGCCCCGACAGGAGCTCATAGAGGACGAGCGCCGCGGCGTACACGTCGGTCGCCGGGGACACGGCATTCCCGCGGATCTGCTCGGGCGCCATGTGCCGGGGCGTCCCGAAGACGCGCCGGTCGCGCGTGCCGTCGAGGACGGCGGCGATGCCGAAGTCGATGATCTTGACGACGGTGTCGGCGTAGTCGGGCTGATGGAAGAAGATGTTCTCGGGCTTGACGTCGCGATGGACGATCGCCGGCGTGTTCGAATGGGCGCGAAAGAGCCCCTCGCACAGCTGGCGCATGATCTCGTAAACGAGCTTGGCGCTGATGGGCGTGCGCTTCTCGCGGAAGTTGCGCAGGCCGGCGCGAAGGGTGACGCCGAGGAGGCGCTCCATCACGACGTAGGGGGTGCCGTCGGCGAGGCGGTCGAAGTCGAAGACCTGGACGATGTTCGGATGGCGCAGCTGCGCGAGGAGGCGCACCTCGTCGAAGAAGCGGACGACGAACTCGGGCCGGTTCGCGAACCACGGGTGCATGACCTTCATCGCGCCCGAGATGCCCGGCTCCTTGACGACGTCGAGGACGACGCCCATCCCGCCCTCGCCGAGCTTCCCGCGCATGACCCACTTGGTGCCGGGCACGCGATCACCGACGATGAACTCCGTGGGATCGCGCGGCATCTGGTTTACCTTGGCCCTCGAACGAGCGCCTGCTCCGTCCCCACCCGTCGGGCCCTCGACTCGCCCGGGTTGTGTACGCCGTCACCGGGACGGACGCCGTCGCAGGCGCCGCGGAATCTACTGCAGGCACGCACATGCTGTCTATTCGCCGCCATTTCGTCCCGTGGGCGTCACCATGCCCCCGCGACGGCGAGACCCACATGGTCGCCACCCAGGAGCGGGACGAAGCGCGCGGCGATCGGAGCGGGCTCGGCGGAGCTGCGGGACGGCCACACGAACGCCGTGACGAGGGTGGCCCC
Organism: Polyangiaceae bacterium; assembly: GCA_036500865.1. Classification (GTDB taxonomy): domain Bacteria; phylum Myxococcota_A; class Polyangia; order Polyangiales; family Polyangiaceae; genus Palsa-1150. The sequence goes on along the minus strand of DASYBG010000017.1, from coordinate 281,509 downwards.
CGCGAGGACGCCGGCCCCTACATAGAAGAGGTTGGAGAGCTCGTAGGCGTCGTGGGCGGACCGGTTGTCGGCCTGGATGGTCATGCATGGCGCGGAAAGCTGGCTCTCGGTGCACTGGGCCTGCATCTGGTCGGCGGGCAGCTGAGACAGCAAGTCGCGGCCGGCGCTGGCCTCCTGCCGCGAGATGACGGCGAAGGCGACGCCGAGGGAGGCGGCGACGACGGTGGTGGCGCCCAGGGTGATGACGGTGATGCGTTTTGCGGTCGGCCAGGTTCTGGCGAGCGGGTGACTTCCCACGAAAGCGCCCGAGGCTGGCGCCGCGGGGGGCTGGGCAGGGGATTCGGAGGCCGGGTCGAACCGGACGCGGAGGAGCTCCCCCGCGTGAGGCGCCGCCCGCTCTCCACGCGACCAAGCGCCGAGCTGAACGAGGATATCGCGGGCCGACGGCGACGTCGATCGGAGCGAGGGGGGCGTGCCCCTGCGGCGAGCCGTCGACGGTGATGTCCGCGCCGTTCGGCGCATCGACTTGGAGCCGGCTCGTTTGCGCCTCGGCGCGCGGCAGCCATTTCGTGCGCAGGGCTTCGACCTTGTCGGGCTCGGCGTCGAGTTCGACGAGATAGCCGCGCATGTGGCGGACGCTCTCGAGGACGTGACCGGACTCGAGCTCGGCAAGCGCCAGGTTGAAGAGCGTGCGGGCGCTCGGCGCGATCTCGAAGGCCCGGGCGAAGGCCACGCGCGCGGCTTCGTAGTCTTGATGGACGTACCGGTCGACGCCCACGCGCACGAACGCGCCCGAATCGTCGGCCGAAGCCATCGTCGCCCAGGCGACCGTCGCCATGGTGATGACCGCAAAGAACCCACGTGCCCTCATCTCGTCTCCCCTCCTAGTCCGCGTGCGGTCCGCATGCTCGTCTTCCCCTATCGACCAGGGAGCGCGCGTGTTGCGTCTTTCGGACGTAAATGGAAGCGCCCGCCGGGCCGTTCCAGAAGGCGATGGGTCTGCCTTTCCTGAGGGTGAAAAAAGGCGCCAGTGCTGCGCCGAGCACGAAAGCACCGGCGCCCGAGCCGCCCGCCGAGCCCGTGTCGGGCGCAAACACCGAGGGTGCGCTCGATACGTTGGGCGCCATTTTGCGCGCGTTCGGCGCGCACGCGTTCGATATCGGGGACCTCGACGCGCCGGCGGTCAAGGTCATGTTCGAGCGGTGGTCGCAGCACGCTCTGGTGGCTGCCCCCCTCGACGGGCAGGTCGACACGACCGCCACGGCGCGGCGTGATTGGGCGGCTCTCCGGCAGCTCGTCGCCTCCCAGCGCAAGCGCGAGTCCTCGTATGTGCTCACGACGGTGACCAACCTTCGGGAAGCGGTGTGGTCGTTCGTCGAAATCGTGAATCGCGCGGCCGGCCAAGACCAGCAATACGGGGTGCTCGCCCGCGAGCGGCTCTCGAGCCTGCGCGCGGCGCTCGACTGCAAGGACGTTCAGACCCTGCGGCGCGAGGTCTCCCAGGTGGCCAGCGCCCTCGAGACGGCGCTCACCGATCAGCAGAAGCGGCAGGAGGAGCGCATCGCGGAGTTCGCGGCGAGCGTGCGCTCGCTCGGCGATCAGCTCGAGTCGGCCAAACGCGAGGGCGCGCTCGACCCCCTCACCCGCTTGCCGAACCGCGCTTGCTTCGACGAGTACATCGGCCGCACGGTGAAGCTCGCGTCGCTGCTCGGACGCCCCGTCGCCCTCATGATGGTGGACGTGGATCGCTTCAAGACGATCAACGATACGTTCGGCCACCAGAGCGGGGACGCGACCATCCGGGCGGTCGCCGATTGCCTCGCGCGCCGGTTCCCCCGGCGCGGCGATCTGGTGTCGCGCTACGGGGGCGACGAGTTCGCGATCGTCCTCGGGGACACCCAACCGAAGGACACGCAGGTGCTCGCGCAGCGCCTCGTCGACGCCGTTCGTGCGATCGAAGTCAACCACGGAGGAAAATCCGTACGAGCGACGGTGTCCGTCGGGTTTGCGCTTTTCGCGCCTGGCGATACTTCGGAGTCTTGGCTCGCCAAGGCGGATGCCGCGCTCTATCAGGCGAAGGCGCAGGGGCGCGATCGCTGGGCGCAACCACCCGCCGAGAAGCGTCCGTCCGCCCGCGCGGTTTGAGAGGCGACCGCGGGCGCACACGCGCCGCGCGCGGTACGCTTCGCGGGTGCAGTACCGCGATCGGGGCGCTCCGTGGGTATGCCGGGGCGAAGGGAAGTGACGGCGGCGACGGTCCTCGTGGTCGAGGACGAGCAACTCGTGGCCAAAGGGATCCGCCAGGCGCTCATGGGATTCGGGTACGAGGTGCCCGAGGCCGTGGCGTCGGGAGAGCACGCGGTGCGGCGCGCGGAGGAGCTGCGGCCCGGCCTCGTGCTGATGGACATCGCGCTCGAGGGGTGGATGGACGGCGTGGCGGCGGCCGCGGAGATCCGCGCGCGTCTCGGCATTCCCGTCGTGTACCTGACGTCCCACGCCGACGAGGAGACCCGCGCCCGCGCGGCGCAGGCGGGCGCCTACGGGTACCTGGTCAAGCCGTTCGACGTCCACGCGCTTCGTACGGCAGTCGAAGTGGCGCTCGAGAAGCGCGACCTCGAGCGGCGCGTGGAGGCGACGGCGGCGGCGGAACGTCCGGACGATCTCGAGGCGCGGCCGGTCCGCAGCGAGGCGCGCATCGCCCTCGGGGGAAAGACGCGCGGCAACAACCACGAGATCAACAACGCCCTCGCCTACGTCATCTCGAACGTCGCGTTCTCGGCCGAGGGCGTCCGCGAAATCGTCGACAAGCTCTCGACGCTGCGCGTGCCCAAAGTGCAGCGCGGTGAGCTCGGCGACGTGCTCACGCGCCTGCGCGACATCGGCGACGCGCTCGACGACGCGGGCGAGGGCGCCGATCGCGTACTCCGGTTGGTTCGTGGCCGGGGAGCGGCGTCGTCCTCGCCTTCGCCCGGCGATCGTCTCGAGGGCGACGACGCGAGGGAGGGCGTGACGCCATCGGCGCGAGCGCGGCTCCTCGTGATCGACGACGACGCTGCGGTCGCCGCGGCCATGGCGCGGCTTCTCGGCCTGCATCACGACGTCGCGATCGAGACCGACCCCATCGTCGCGCTCGCGCGGTTGGGTGGGCCCGAGTGGTTCGACGTCGTGTTCTGCGACTTGATGATGCCGAGCGGCTCCGGCATGGAGCTCTACGAGAAGGTGGCGGCCTCCGCCCCCCACGTGGCCGCGAGGGTCGTGTTCATGACCGGCGGCGTCTTCACCGAAGAAGCCGGCACGTTCCTCGAGCGCGTTCCCAACGCCAGGCTCACGAAGCCGTTCACGCTCGAGGCCGTGCAGGCCATCGTCACACGCTGGTTCCCCCGCGAAGGCGAGAGCGACCCGGCGTGAGATCCCGCGAGCGCCGTCGGCCTTAATGATTCCGGCGGCCTTCCGTTCTTGCCTGTCAGAGTGCGTGCAGCCGAGGGCGGCGCCAATCGGTCGCCGGGGGAGGGCAGCCGGGTGATGTACGCGATGTGGGTAGCGCCCAACGCTCACGACGACAGCGACGCAGAATGAACGCGATCTCGATCGCCCCGCGGCCGTCCGTCACGCTTCCCGAGCACGAGAACGTCCGCTCGCTCGGCCGCTACAGCCTCATCGCGCAGATCGGTCGCGGCGGAATGGGGGTCGTCTACCTCGGCCTCGTCCGTGGGCCGGCGGGATTCAACAAGCTCTTCGTCGTGAAGGAGCTCAAGCCGGACCTTTCGGCCGACCCGGACGTCGTGTCCCTGTTCCTCGACGAAGCGCGCCTGTCGGCGCGGATGAACCACCCGAACGTGGTGCAGACGATCGAAGTGGGCAGTCAGGACGATCGCCACTTCATGGCGATGGAGTATCTCGAGGGGCATTCGCTCGTGGAGATTGGCGACCGGTGCTCGAGCCGAGGGGTGCCGCTGCCGGACCCGCTGGCGCTCACGATCGTCATCGGAGCGCTGGAGGGGTTGCAATATGCACATACGCTCACGGACTTCGACGGGTCGGCGCAGGGGGTCATCCACCGCGACGTGAGCCCCCACAACCTCTTCGTGACGTTCGACGGGACCGTGAAGGTGCTCGACTTCGGGATCGCGAAAGCGACGAACTCGGCGCAGCACACCGAGACGGGAGTCCTCAAAGGCAAGGTCGCTTACATGGCGCCGGAGCAAGCCGCGGGACAACCGATCGATCGCCGGATCGACGTCTTTGCCGTCGGGGTCGTGCTCTGGGAGGCGCTCGCGGGCCGTCGCATGTGGGGCGACGGGGCCCAGGACATGACGATCCTGCACGCGCTGTGGAATCGCTCGATCCCGGATTTGTGCGCGGCTCGGCCGGAGATCGCGCCGGCCCTGGCGCTCATCGTGAAGAAGGCGACGCATTCGGACCCGCAAGAGCGCTACCAGAGCGCCGTCGACATGCAGCGAGCGCTCGAGGAGTACGCCGCGACGCTGGTGGGACCGTCGGGGCCGCGGGAACTCGGCAAATTCGTGGCGGAGCTCTTCAAGCGGGACCGCGCCGAGATCAAGGCCCGCATCGACGCGCAGCTCAAGCTGATGACGAACGCGGACTCGGAAGACATCGGCATGGCGCGCGTGTACTCCGAGGCGACGCCGCTCGGGACTTCGGTCGTGCAACCCCGCCACGGCGCCGGACCCGGGTCGACCGTGACGACGAAGGGCCGGCGCGTGGCGATCCCGCGGCGGGACGTTCCGCCGCCCTTGCGCTCGAGGGCGCCGTGGATCGCGAGCGTCGCCGGGGCGGCGCTCGTGGCCGTCGGGGGATGGTTCGCGCTCCGCCAGGGTCCCGCCGACAAGGCGACCGCCATCGCGGCGACGGTGCCACAGGTCATGCCCGCGGCTCCTGTCCCTGCCGTCGTGCACCTGACACTGGCGGCGACGCCGGCTTCGGCCCGCCTCTTCGTCGACGGAAAGGCCCTCGGGGGCAACCCCTTCGCGGGCACGTTCCCCGTCGATTCGGCGACGCATTCCGTGCGCGCCGAAGCCGCCGGTTACGCGCCGTCGAGCGCCGATTTCGTCTTCGACCAAGACCGCGCCGTCAACCTGGCCCTGCGCCCGGTCGACCCTGAACCGACGGCTTTGCCGAGCCGTAGCCCATCGCGTGCCATCCCTGCTCCCGCAGCGGCCCCCTCCCCCCACACGACGCGAAAGAAGGACGACCTCGAGCCGTTCTGAGCGACGGGGTCGAAGGGCGTGGGTGGCAGGAGGCCCCGCGGTCTTGGGTCTCGCGGCCTGCGCGAACCTGCAGCCCGCCGAGACGGGCATATGCGGAAACTACGTGATCGACGCGCAGGAGGACTGCGACGGGCACGCGTCGTCGACTTCGGCGGAGTGCGCACCGCCGGGGAGCGCGCACGAATGCCGGTACGTCTGCGGCGCGTCGACGCACGGGGGGGACGGGGCGGTCGCGACGTGCCCGACGGGCTTCGGTTGTGGCGTCGACGGCGTGTGCCGAGAGTTCACGGGGAGCTTCTCGCTCGCGTCGGCGCCCGCGGCGATTAGCTCGTTCGCGCTCTCGTCGGGACACTTCAACACGACCGGCAAGGCCTCGGTCTACGTACTGGGCGACGACCTCGGCGATGGGCGTCGATTCTCTCGCGTCGTCGACATCGGGACCTCGACCGCGGCGCTCGGGACTCCGATCGCGACGCCGATCTCCCAGCCTTCCGTCATGGACGTCGACGCCGACGGCTTGGACGACATCGCGTTCGTGGACTATTCGGGCATTGGCGTCTTGCGCGGCGAGCCCGCGCCCGACCAATCCCTCTTTCTGGCGTTTCCGTCCGCCGTCTTTGCGTCGCCGTCGATCGAGCTTCGCGCGCTCGGCGTGCCCTTCGCGCCCGGACCGCACGGCGAGAACGACGGCGACGCGATCATCTTGCTCGAAGACGACGGGACGACGTTCGCGGTGCGCAGGCTCGACGCGCCGAGCCCGCCGCTACTCGACCTCTCGTCGACGCAAAAGCACGCCGCGGACATCGCCGGCGACGTGCGGCTCGAGGCGCTCGACGAACGGCCCGGCGCCTGCGAGGCCCTGGTCGTTCCGCTCATGGGCTTGCCCTATCTGCCGGTCTTCGCACCCTGCGCGAACGGCGCGTGGGCGGCGGCGGGCAGCCAAGCGCTCGACGTGACGCTCGCGGGCGGCGCGACCGTCGACGGGCCCGTGCTGGCCGCCGACGTCGACGGCGACCACCACGAGGACCTCCTCATCACGACCGACCAGGGGGCGTACGTCGCCTTCGGCCACGGCGACGGCACGTTCTCGTCGACGGCAGATCCGTCGGGGACGGCGGACCTCGCGGCGCCGCTCGTGCTCACGTGGGAGGCCGGACAGACCGCCGCGACGGGCCTTCTGCTCGCAGGGGGTGACCTGAATACGGATGGGCGCACCGACTTCGTATTCCCCGAGGGTCTCGCGCTCTCGGATGCGGCGGGGGAGCTGTATTGGGCGTATCGATCTTCGGGTTGGGCGGAGGCGAAGGTCACGACCGCCGAGGGGGGAACACCGCTCGTCGCCGCGGCGTCGCAGTCCGCGGGAGTGAACTTCCTCGTCTACTCGGCGGGGACCGAGCAGTTCGCGAGCACCTGGGTACCGACGGCCAACATCGCGTCGCACCTCACGCCGGGCGACTTCGACGGCGATGGCGTCACGGACATCGCGTATGTCGAGCACTCGGACTCGCTCGGCGACACCTGGTCGGTCATCTACGGGAGCGAGGCGTACATCCCGACGTCGCCCGTGCCGATGGCGACCTTCGATACCATCCGGCAGCTTTCGCCCGCGCACCTGGCAGCGCCGACCATCGGCGCGGACGCGATCGGCGATCTGGTGGTCTCGGCGAAGCTCGCGCCCGCCGACGCGGACACCGTGGCGACCGCGCTCGGATCGCCCACGCGGCAGATGCTCACCCCGTATCAGCTCCGCGATCCGGACGGCTCGCAAGTGCTCCCGCTCGCCGTGACGGGGGGAAAGTTCATATCCTCGTCCCCTTCGCTGGCGGTTCTCGGCGCCGATGACCCGCAGGGCGCGGGGACGCTGCGGTTTTGGTTTTTCACCCCCGACAAGGCGGGGGCGACCGATCTCCTGATGGGTGGCCCGCTGTCGCCCTCGTTCCATCCGAGCGCGTTCGGCGGCAATAGTGGGGTCAACCTCCGGTATGGAGCGCACGTCGCGACCGGCAACTTCGACGGCGACGGACCGGACGACGTGGCGATGATCGCGCCCTATGGGGACGGCGACAATCAGAGCGCTCTCGTCATCGCGGAGATCGACGGCGGGGTCGTGTCGACGACCGATCCGATCGTCCTCCCGGTCCAGAGCACGCTCTACAGCTTCCTGCGGACCGCCGACGTCGACGGGGACGGCGCCGAAGACATTCTGTTCAAGGGACTCGACGACGACACGCCGAGCTTCGTGACCGTCTTCTGGAACGACGGCGCCGGCGGATTCGACGCGGGACGCACGTCGCAGCTCAACGTCGACGGGGGCATCAAGGACTTCGTGTGCGCCTCGGGGTCGACGCCGTGCACCCTCTACGCCGTCTCCGACGAGCAGCTCTTCGTGATCGCGATCGCCAAGGACAGGACCAGCGAAGCCCGCCCGGTCACGGGCGTCGAAGGAGGATGGAGCATCACGGCAGACGACTTCGACGGCGACGGCCTGCAGGACCTGGCGATAGGCGAGCCGACCGAGCTTCGCGTGTACCGCGCGCTGCCGAGGCTCCCATGAGCGCCGCCATCCATCGCTGCGCGCGGCGGTTCGGGCGCGCCTTCTTCGCGTGCGCGGGGCTCGTGCTCGCGACGCACGCGGCGAGCGCACAGCCCACGACCGCGGAGGGCGAGACGGATCGGGCGAAGGTCCTCTACGCGGCAGGGGCCTCGGCGTACGCGGCGGGCGACTTCGGCGCCGCGGTGCAGGCGCTCAAGGAAGCTTACGACCTCGCGCCGCGGCCGACGGTGCTCTTCTCGCTCGCCCAGGCCGAACGCCAGCTCTATACGCTCGAGCGGCAAGCGGCGGTGCTGAAGGACGCCATCGGTCACTACCGGACCTACGTGCAGCAAACGCCCCAGGGAGGCCGGCGGACGGACGCGGTCGAAGTCCTCGGCGAGCTCGAATCGGAAGCGGCGCACCTCGCCGTCGAATCCCCGAAGGCCGAGCCGGCGCGCGCCGCGGCCACGCGCCTCATGATCACCGCGCGCGCCGTAGGGGCGGTCGTGTCGATCGACGGCACGGAGCACGACGAGTCTCCGGTGATCGAAGAGACGCGGCCCGGCGCGCACCAAGTCGTGACGCGCGCCCCGGGCTACTTCGAGGACACGCGGACGGTGACGAGCATCGAGGGGAGCCTCGTGGCGGTCGAAGTGACGCTCCGGGAGCGTGCGGCGCGAGTGGAGCTCGACGTCCCCGATGGGACGGAGGTGCTCCTCGACGGCAAGTCGATGGGCACGGCGCCGCTCGACGCGCTCGACGTGACGGCGGGGACGCACCTCGTGGGGTTCAGCCGCGCGGGCTACGTGCCGGAGCTCCGCACGCTCGCCGCGCAGCGTGGCGCTTCGATCGACATCACCACGAAGCTCCGGATGACGGCGCAGCGGAAGGTGGCGTACGGGATGCTGGGCGTCGGCGCGGCGGGCGCGGTGGCGGGCGCGGTGGCCACGATCGTGGCGCTCGTCGCGGAGAACCAGGCGAGGGGCGTCGCCGGCGACACGGCCACGGGCAACATCAGTCAGTCGCAGCTCGACGACTACAACAGCGCGATTGGCCGGCGCGACGGCTGGCGCACGGTCGCCTTCACGGCGTTCGGGGCGACGGCGGGGCTGTGGCTCGCGGGAGGGTTGCTCTACGGGATAGACCACCAGCAACCGGTCGATGGAGTCGACCACGTCGGCTCGGGGACGCGGAAGGTCGGCGTGACGCCGCGCGGTTTCTCGCTGCGATTCTAGCCCTCGCCCTGCGTGCTCGCGGCGCGTCTCCGCATCAGAGCGGACAGGGGACCGACTCCTCCTGCCACACGCCGCCGTCGCACGAGAGCTCCACCCCCCCGCTGCACGCGCCGTAGTTGCAGCTCACGCCTGCGTCGACGCACGGCGTGCCGAGGCGAGGCCGGGGCGACGGGCAGCCCGTCATGGCGGGGAAACAGTGCCAATCGATCGCGACCGCGCCGTCGATCACCTCGATGGGCCCCGTCGAGGAAGAGCAAATGCACGTCCCCTTCGCGTAACCGCATCCGAGGCCGCTCGGGGCGCACGCCTCCCCCATGGGCACCGCGTCGTACGTCGCCGGGCACGTTCCCATCGGGCAGCTGACGGCCTCGGTCACCGACCACCCGGAAGCCATGCACATGACAACGGTGTCGCAGGCGACATTGGTGCTTGTGCCATATTCACAGGCGAGACCGACCCGCGGGCACGCCGACGCTCGCGCGGCTGGGCTGGTCGGGCAAAGTGGGCTGCCGCCAGCGTCCGTTCCGGAGCCGGCGTCGATGGCCGGCCCGTCTTCGAGCCCACCGGCGTCCGTGGGAACACCGGTATCGGCGGTCGAGCCATCATCGCCGCTGACGCCCGTGTCCGCGCCGCCCGCGTCCGTCCCCAAGACGAACGCCGCTCCGCCGCAACCGGCCATCGGCGCGAGGCACATAGCGGCCGTGATCATCACCCCGGGTCGCACGTTCACCATAAGTCACCAGCCCTTCGGAAACGCCAAGTTCCTCGCAAAGGTGAGGCCAGCGCGCGAGCGCGGCGGGGGCCCGGGCAGGCAATTTGGAGCGCCCTGGAGTAGTCTCACCGAGAAATGGGCCACGGGCACGACCACGGGCACTCGCAAGATGGCCACGTCCATGCGCATGGCGGGGCGCCCCACGCGTGGCATCGGCACGAGCATCACGGACACGGTCACGTGGACGCGGCGGGTCGTGCTTTCTTCGCCGGCGTGGTCCTGAACTCGCTCATCGTCGTCGTCGAGGCCGTGTACGGCATCGTGGGCCACTCGATGGCGCTCCTCGCCGACGCGGGCCACAACCTCGGCGACGTACTGGGACTCGTCATGGCAGGCGGCGCGTCGTTCCTCGCCCAGCTCCGCCCGACGAAGCGCCGGACCTACGGATATCGCCGCCTGACGCTCTTCTCCGCGCTCGCGAACGGGATCTTCCTCCTCGTCGCGACGGGCGCGATCGCCTGGGAGTCGATCCGGCGGCTCAGTGTCCCCGAGCACGTCGCGACGGTGCCGGTCATCGTCGTCGCCGCGATCGCGATGGTCATCAACGCCGCCTCGGCCCTCCTCTTCGCGGGCCGGGGGCACAACGACCTGAACGTGCGGGCGGCGTTCCTGCATCTGGTCGGCGACGCGGGAATCTCCGCCGCGGTGATCGTCGGGACGATCGTGATGGCGAAGACGGGGTGGCTGTTCATGGACCCGGTGCTGAGCCTCACGGTCGCCGGGTTGATCCTCGTGAGCACCTGGTCGCTGCTGCAGCGCTCCGCGAACCTCGTGATCGACGCCGTCCCCGACGGGATCGACATCGATGGGGTGCGCGGATACCTGACGTCCTTGCCACGGGTGCGTGAGGTGCACGACCTTCACGTGTGGGCGATGAGCACGACGGAGACGGCGCTCACGGCGCACCTGGTCATGCCGGGTCAGGGCTGCGAGCCGACGTTCCTCTCCGGCGTGTGCAGCCAACTGCAGCATCGATTCGGAATTGCGCACTCGACGCTCCAGGTCGACCCTGAAGAGGCGCCGGAGCCGTGCAGGCTCGCGCCCGAAGAAACGGTGTGACCGTGAGCCGAGGTCGCACGACCTTCCTCCTTCTGTGCGGGTCGATGGCGGCGTGCGCGGCGCACCCGAGCGGGCCGGCGGCCTCGCCTCCCGGCGCGACGCAAACGGAGGCTTCGCTCCAGGCGCCCGCCGCTACGACCACGATGGCCACCACGGCGCCCGCGCCCTCCGCGACACCTCCGGCCGGCCCCCGCGTCCCTCTCGATCCAGGACGCATCGCGGCTGCGACGGGCGGCAAGGCCGAAACTTCGGACAACGTCGTGCGGGTCACCTTCCCTCGCGACGACGTGCGCGTCGAGGTCGACGGATGGGCCAAGGTGGCGCCGTTCATGGGGCTCACGTCGTGGACCGCGTTCCTCCCGGGCGAGAAGCCGCAGGTCGAAGCGATGGTGATGGGCGATCTCGTGCTTTTCGAGGACGAGGTGAACGCCGCGATGAGCGCCGCGCTCGACAACGGCCTCGAAGTGACGGCCCTGCACGACCACTTCTTCTTCGACAAGCCGCGCGTACTCTTCATGCACATCGGCGGAGAAGGGAGCGCCGACGCGCTCGCGCAAGGCGTGAGAGCGGCGCTCGATGCGGTCCACACCGTGCGCAAGAAGACGCCTCAGCCGGGCCACGCCTTCGGCGCCGCGCCGCCCTCGCCGAGCAAGATCGACGCGGCCAAGCTCGACGCGATCTTCGGCGTGAAGGGCGCTGCGAAGGACGGGATGTACAAGGGGACGTTCGGCAGAAGGGCGCAGGCCGAGTGCGGTTGCACGATCGGCAAGGCGATGGGAGTCGCCACGTGGGCGGCCTTCGGCGGCACCGACGCCGACGCGATCGTCGACGGGGACTTCGCCGTCGCCGAAGCCGAGCTGCAAGGGGTCCTCAAGTCGCTGCGCGGCGGCGCGATCAACGTGGTGGCCATCCACTCGCACATGGCCGGCGAGTCGCCGCGGCTCCTCTTCGTCCACTACTGGGGACGCGGCCCCGCGGCCGACCTCGCGACCACCGTGAAGCACGCGCTCGACCTCACCGATTGGGACGGCAAGTCGCCGGCGACGTGAGCGCGGGCTCGATGCGGTTGCCCGCGCGCGCCCGTCCGCGCGCTCCGCGAGGGCCCGCGGACTACGCGACCGCGGCGGCGTGACGGTGGAACGAGGGGTCCGTGTTCGCGTCCTGCGCGCACTCCTCGGCTTGCAGGATGTGACGGAGCAGCGTAATCGCGGCGAGCAGGCCCTGGCACTGCCCGGGGCGCGCCTCTCCGATGTGGCGCAGGCAGCCGTCGTAGGCGCGGAGCAGGTATGCGCTGAGCTCGGGGTGCCGCCCCGAGTCGAGGGCCGCGTAGAGGGCCCCGAGGACCCCGAAGGCTTCGTCGAGCGCCAGGCGCGTCGCTTCGACCGTATCGGAGCGCATCGCCGCTTCCAGCGCGGCGAGGAGCCGATTCATCATCGAGGGAAACGACGCGTTCATCACTCTCGTGGAACGGCGGGGCAAGGCGTCTCTTGAATTTGGCGATGCGCAAAGAATGGCGAGGTCCGTCGAACGCTCGAGCCAGGGCGCGCCGTCACCAGCGGGCGTACACGCCCACTTCCACCGAGGCGATCCAGATGACGTTGCCCGCCGGATCCTCGCGACGCTCGAAGCCCACGAACGGCCGCAGACCGACCTTACGATCGAGCAGCCAGTCGACGTACGCCCCGGCGACATGGGACTTGTATTCGAGGAAGCTGACGGGGTTCGCCGACAAGAGCACCCCTTGCGTCACCGCGTCTGCCTCGGTGCCGTACGTGTAGGAGACGCCTGTGCTGAATCGTGCCGTCGGGGTCCAGGTGATCTGGGCACCGGCCGCCCCTGCCCACCGCGTTTGCCCGCCGGTGGTCGCGGCGGAGATCCACGCGCGGCCTTCGAGCCGAATCTCCCTCGGGAGGGCCACGCCGAGAGAAGGATTGATGATGTGAACCAGCTCCTCGCCCGTGCTCGTGGGTACGAGCCCGGCGCCCGCCGCGAAGTGCCATAACGTGTACGCGAGCGTCGCGTCCAGCGGGCCGACGAGGGGAACGGTCGCCCAGACCTTCCCGGCGAAGTCGGGAATCGCGTGCGCAGGGAGCCCCAACGCCACCTCTGCGCCGAGAACGACCCCGAGCGCGGGATGATAGGCGACGTCGACGAGGTAGCGGACGTCGTTCTTCGTGCTGGTGTCCGGCGTGAAGTACGTCAGCAGCTGCGCGCCGCCCCACAGTTCGAATCGCCCCACGTGCTGGAGCACCTGCCCCGTCACCGACAGGACGGTGTTGCCCGGATAGGCGTCGAGGTGCGTGGTCAGGCGCGCCTCTCCGCGGAGCATTCGATCCCGGATCGCTCGGATGTCGCCGTCGTCGGGAGCGGCCTGCTCGGCGCGGTCGGCAAGCGCCACGCCCGTCGTCGCGTCCCCGCGCCAGTAGGCGAACTGCGCCGCGCGCGCGAGGAGAGGAGGGCTCGATGGAGGGCTTCCCGGCGTCCCGCCTGCGCCCTGGGCGAGAACGGCCTGGGCCTCCGCGGTCCGGCCCCTCCAGACGAGCATGTCGACATAGGCCGCGCGCACGTCGCCGTCTTCCGGGTGCATCGCGAGGACTCGGCGGAACTCGGATTCCGAGAGCGACCAGCAACCGTCCCACGCGTCGACGCGCGCGAGGCCTTGGAGCGCTTCGGGGTCGTCCTCGTATCGCGCGAGGACCCAGAGGTACACGCCGCGCGCGTCCGGCCATCGCCCGTTCGCGGCCAGCTCGCCGGCCTCGAGGATCGCGCTGTCGCGGGTGCGCTCTTGCGCGGTCGCGCCGAGCGCGAAATCACTGACCCGACAATCGCCGCGCGCAACGCCGGGCACGACGACGACGGCGATCGCAGCGGCCCACGCGGCCAATGCACCCGAAGCGAAGCGAACCTCACGAACGACGACATGCCGTATCGACACGGCCCCACGCCTGCCCCGACCCGCCCCGACGCCCCCACCTGCCGAGCGCCGGTCCTTCTTGGCGTTCAACGCGACCACACATAACATCATTACCGTTCGGCGCATGTTCAACGCCATGCGAGGTTTTTCCGTCGTTCTCTCCGCCCTCGACACGGCGATCGTTGCATACGTCTTTCTCTTCTTCGCCATCAACTTCGTGTTCGTCCTCCTCAGCCTCAGACACATCGGCGGCGAGCTCGCGGCCGAACACGTTCGACCCGCGATGGGCCACGAGAACGACTGTTTCCTTCCCCACGTGACGCTGCTCGTTCCCGCCTACAACGAAGAGGTCACCATCTGTGAGAGCATCCGCTCGCTGCTTCGCCTGCGGTATCCCTCGTTCGAGATCATCGTCTGCAACGATGGCTCGAAGGACCGCACGGTCGACGAGCTCCTGCGGTCGTTCCACTTCGTCCCGGTGGAGATCGAGTACGACGAGCTCCTCGCCACGGCACCGATCCGCCGCTTCTACGAGATGCGCGGATCCATCGCGCCAGGGCTCAAGCGGTTGATCCTCATCGACAAGGACAACGGCGGAAAAGCCGACGCGCTGAACGCGGCCATCAACGTCGCGCAGGGTGACTACGTCACCAGCATGGACGCGGACAGCCTCCTCTCGCCGGACGCGCTGCTCCTGGCCGCGCGGCGCATCGTCGAGGACAAGGGCGGCATGGTCGCCGTCGGCGTCCAGGTGGGCATCTCGAACGGCTCCGTCGTCCATGACGGGCGGGTCACCGAGATGCGCCTGCCGAAGACTTGGATTGGGAGATTCCAGATCGTGGAGTACATGCGCTCCTTCGCGCAGGGGCGCGTCGCGTTCGCCGCGCTCGGGTCGCTCCTCGTCCTGTCGGGCGTGTTCGCGCTCATGCGTCGCGACCTCGTCCTCGCCATCGGGGGGTTTCTCACGAAGCGCATGCGCGCGAAGGTGGGCGTCGAATACTGCGGCGCAGGGGTGCACACGGTCTGCGAAGACATGGAGATCGTGGTGCGGTTGCACCGCTACATGCTCGACAAGAAGATCCAGGGCAAAGTCGGGATTTTGCCGTTTCCGACGGCTTGGACCGAAGCCCCCGAGAACTATCGCGACATCGGCAAGCAACGATCGCGCTGGTACCGTGGCCTCTGGGAGGTCTTGAGCTACCACCGCTCCATGATCTTCAACCCGCGTTTCCGCCAGATCGGGTTGTTCTCGCTTCCGTATCAGCTAATCTTCGAGGCCCTCGCGCCGCTCGTCGAGTGCGCCGGCTACGGCGTGCTCATCGTGACGGTCGCCCTCCACCTGCTCTCGGTCAAGGCGCTCCTCTGCTTCTTGCTCCTGGCGACGGCATTGAACCTCGCGCTGAGCACGCTCGCGGTGCTCCTTTGCGTGTATACGGCCGCCGGCGCCGACGCGGACCCGCGCGGGCTCGCGCTCTTTCGATACGACCGCCTTTCCGACGTGCTCGTGCTCCTGGTCGCCGGGCTCCTCTCGAACGTGGGGTATCGTCAGTACTTGATGGGGTGGCAGCTTCGGGGTCTGTGGGACTTCGTCAAGGGCAAGCAAGGGTGGGACAAGTTCGCTCGCAAGGGCTTCGCCGCGAGGCCCACGTGAGCCTCGAAGGCGCCGTCCTGGCGGTCGTCGGGGTCGAAAGGGCGGCGTCCGAGCCTCTGGCGGAAACGCTGCGCGGGGCGGGCGCCACGGTGACGACGGCGGTCGTGAACGCGGACGCCCTCTCCGCCCTGAGCACCCCGGGGTTCGATGCCACGTTGCTCGACGTGGGCGATGAGCCGGAGCGCTTCACGGCGCTCGCCGCGGCGATCCGAAGCGACCCGCGGACGAGCAACATGCCCGTGTTCGGGTTACCCTCGCCCACGCTGGCGGCGGCGCGTCTCGCGGCCCTCGGCGCGGTGTACGTGGTCTCTAGGGGCGACGACGTCCAGCTCGCGCGCACGCTCGCCGAGGTCGTGGATCAAAGGCGCAGCTTGCTCGCCGCCGCGGACCACGCGCGGGCACTGGAGGAGCGACTGCGAGTCGCCCTCGAGCGGCTCTCGGTCATGCGGAGCGACGCGCAGACGCTCACCCACGACGCTCGCGTGCTCTGCGGCGTGGTGGTCGGCTTCGCGGCCAACCTGCGCGACGGTCTCGCAGGCCCCCTCGACGCGACCCAGCGCGGGCACGTCGCGCAGATCCTGGAGGCCGCGACCGACACCGCGACGATGGTCGAGCGGTTCGGCGGCGCGGCGCGCGCGCACACCGATCTGCCGAGCGAGGCAGGCGCGCTCCCTTCGCCCACCAAGCGGACCGCCCGACGCACACTCCTCGACCTCGTCGACCTGACACGCGCGACTCTGCTCCTCTTCGAGACTGTCGCCGACCAGAAGAACGTGTCGGTCACGTTCGACGCCTCCGAGCCCGTCTCGCTCTGGGGCGACTCGATGCAGATCAAACAGGTTGTCACGAACCTTCTCGTCAACGCGCTCAAATTCACGCCGACAGGGGGACGCGTGGCCGTCGCGGTGCGCTCGGTCGCACCTCGCGGGTCTGCATCTGGACCCGCCGCACGCCAGCACGCAGAGCTCGTCGTGACCGACACGGGCCCCGGCATACCGGCCGACCAGCGCGAGCGGGTCTTCGAACGCGGGGTCCGCCTCGTGCGCGACGAGCGGATCCCCGGGACCGGGATCGGCCTCGCGGTGGTGCGAGAGATCGTGTCGACGCACGGGGGAACGGCCCGCGCCGACAGCGGGCCCACCGGCGGCGCGGCGATGGTCGTGCGGTTGCCGCTCGACATGCGCATGCGCCGCGAGCAGTCCGTCCTGCTCGTGGACGACGTCGACGCCGCCCGCCGCATCCTCGAGCTCCTGCGCTCGCGGCGCGACTGGTCGCGGCAGCCCCTGCGCGGCGACGAGATCGCCGTGACCGCGACCCTCGAGTCGTGTCGTGCAGTCGTCGTGGTGCCGCGCGGCAGCCGGACCGCGCTCGACGATCTGCTGGCGCCTCTCAGCCTCCATCCCCCGGCGCCCATCGATGGAGTCGCCCGATGAGCCGAGCCGGCCAAGCCCACGTCCTTTTGGTCGACGACAACCCCCGCGGCCTCGAGTTCCTCGACATCCGCCTGAAGGCGCTCGGATACAGGACGACGCTCGCGGAGAACGGCGAGGTCGCTCTCGGCGCGGTGGCGCAAGACAAGCCGGACATCGTGGTGCTCGACGTCACCATGCCCGAGATGAACGGCTACCAGGCCTGCCGCGCGATCAAGCGCATGGCGCCGAAGACACCGGTCATCATCCTCACGGCAAAGACGGACCCGGCGGATCGCTTCTGGGCGATGCAGTCGGGGGCCGATGCCTTCCTGAACAAGCCGATCGATCCGGTCGTCGTCGTCGAGAAGCTCAAGGAGCTGCTGGGGGCCTCGTGAGGTCGGGGTCGTGAGGTCGGCCATCGCCCTTTGGCTGGCCTGCGGCGCCGTCGCGCTCGCGATCGTCCCGGCGGCGTGGGTGCTGGCGCGGGAGGCGCTGCGGCGCGTCTGGACACGCAACGCGATCAAGCAGGTCGCGCACGTGCAGCGGCTCGTGGGCGACGCCAAGACCGACGACCTCCCCGCCCTTGCCCGGTCGCTGCGGGAGCGCTTCGACGCGCGCACGCTCGACCGCGCCGTCGTGGAGCTGCTGCGCTCGACCGACGAACCGGCGCGCGCGTGCGGGGCTCGGCTCTTCAGCGAGCTCGGGCTCGTCGATCGCTATGGACGCATGCTGCGCTCGTCGTCGAAATGGAGCGAGCGGACGCACGCCGCGCAGGTGCTGGGCCTGGCGGGGGCGACCGGCGCCATCCCGGCGCTCGTCGAAGCCTTGCGCGACCGCCATGAAGACGAAAGCTCCGTCAAGGCGGAGGCGGCGGCGACGCTCGCCAAGCTGCGCGACCCGAGCGCCATCCCGCTCCTCGTGAAAGAGTTGCGCTTCGTGGACGAGCGATCGTCCCGCGAGGTGGCGGAGGCCCTGGTGGGCTTCGGGCCCCTCGCCGTGCCGGCCCTCATCACCCTCCTCGCGGATCCGGCGGACCCGGCGTCGCGGGTTTGGGCCGCGCGGGTGCTCGGGCGCATCGGCGATCCGCGCGCTGTCGACGAGCTGATTGGACGCTTGCAAGACCGAGACGATCGCCTCCGGATGACCGCCGCCGAGGCGCTCGGGATGCTCGGCGACCCGCGCGCCCTGCAGCCCATCGTCCGCGCCATCCTGCGCGACCCGGCCCCCCAAGTCCGGGCGCACGCCGCCGGCGCCGTCGCGCGCATCGAGGGGGAGCGGGCCGTGGACGTGCTTGTCGCCGCGCTCTCCGACACCGACTACGCGACGCGCATCCGCGCCCTCGAGGCGTTCGAGACGATGCGGGTCGAAGACACCTCCCCGCTCGAGAGCGCGCTGCGCGATCCGAACCCGGAGGTGAGGCGGCGCGCCGCGCTGGCGCTCGAACGGGTCGGTTACCTCGAGGGCATCGCGGCGAGGCTCGCGGCGGAAGACCGGAGCACGCGAACGCGCGCCTATGCGTCGCTCATCGAAGTGGGGCAGGTCGGGCTCGTGGAGAGCGTCGCGTCGTACGTGCACCACGCGTCGTTCGAAGTGCGGGCGATCGCGGCGCGGGCATGCGGAGAACTCGGTGCGAAGCGTACGGCGCCCATCCTTCTCACGGCCATACGCGACGAAGCGTGGCCGGTCCGCGCCGCGGTTTGTAGCGCGCTAGGCCAGCTCACGCCCGACGAAGGAACCGCGGCGCTCGTGCACGCGCTAGACGACCCGGAAGAGCCGGTGCGTGAGGCGGCGGCGGAGGCGCTCGCGCGGTACTCGGCGCCGCAGCTCGCGCCCCACGTCGCGGAGCTCGCGGGCGTCTACGACCGGGGAAGCGTGACCGTCCGCAGAAGCATCGTCGTCATCTCTGCGTGCGTGGGAGGCGAGCAGGCCGAGGCGCTGCTGGTGCGCGCGTCGGTCGATCCGAGCGACTCCGTCCGGTTGTCGGCGGTGAGCGCGCTCGGTCACACGGAGGGAGACGCGCGGATTGAACCGCTGGTCGCGCGCCTGATGGACGCGTCGATCGACGTCCGGATGGCGGCGATCACGGCGCTCGGCTCCATCCACCGCGTCGAAGTCTTCGATGGACTGCTGCGCGCGCTGTCGGGCGCCCCGCCCGCGGTGCGCGATCGCATCGCGGAGGCGCTGGCTCGCGGCCCGCGCGCGATGGTGCTGGAACGACTCGGCGAGCTCGAGAGGGGGGCGCCCGTCGACGTCCGGCTCGGCGTCGCGTGGACCCTCGGAAAGATCGGAGACCCGGCGGCCGTGCCTGTGCTCGCGCGGTTCCTCCGGGACCTCGATTCGGCGCTCCGCGCCAGCGCCGCGGGGGCGCTCGCCAAGATCGCGGCCCCGGCGTCGCGCGATGCCCTGCTCGGAGCTGTGCAAGACCCGGACGGACGGGTCCGCGCGGCGGTCGTGAATGCGCTCGGACGCGTCGGCGGCGGCCACGACAAGGTGCGGGCGGCCCTCGAGCTTCGGGCCAGCGATCCCGATCCCTTCGTGCGTAATCGAGCGCTCATCGCGCTCGCCCGCATCGGCGGCGCGCAGGTCGAGGGTCGTGTCCGTGCGTACGCCGAGAGGACCGAGCTCGCGCCGCGGCTGCTGGCTTTCGCGCTCGTCGGGACCGAGGCGATGGTGGGGTCCGTGCTCGACGCCATCGCCGCGCCGGGCGGGTTCGACACGGTGATGGCGTCGCTCGCCAAGGAAGATCCGGCCCTGCGCGCGGCGTTCTTCGCGGCGCTGCGCCTGGACGATCCGACGCGGACCGAGCCGGGCACCACGGCGCCCGAGCTCGTTCTGCAGTACCAGAAGACGCTCCGCACGAGCCTCGACGTCGACGCGCGGCGGATCGCCGTGGCGGCGCTGGAGCGCATCGACCTCGAGCGCGCGACGCCGAGCCTCGCCGACGCCGCGACGGGCGACCCCAACGAGACCGTACGGATGAGAGCCGCCGCGGCGCTCTCGAGGCGCGCCTCGGACGAGATCGCCCGAAGGGCTCTCGCGCGCGCCGTGGCGGATCCGAACTCCGAGGTCGCGACCGTGGCGACGCGTGCGATCGCTTCGCGGCGCGAGCCGGAGGTCGTCGACGCGCTCCAGCAACGGCTCGGCGCGGGCTCCGAGGAGCTGCAGAAGGTGATCGAGGCCGCGCTGGCGGACATCCACCGCCACAACCCGGCTCCCTTCATCGACTGGATGATGGGGGTCGAGATCCCCGACCAGCTGACACCCGCGGTCCGGGTGCTCGGGCGAATGGCCACGCCGGCGACTCTCCCCTTGCTGCGCGAGCTCATGAGATCCCGATCGGTGGGCGTCCGCGCCGCGTCGATCCAGGCGGTGGCCGAGATCGATCCGTCCTGGGGCGCCGAAGCGTTGGACGAGATGGCGCAAGACCCCAGCGAGGATGTCCGGCTCGCGGTGGTCGACGCCATCGAGTGGACCGCGGTCGGACTCACCCGATGGGCGCAGCTCCGCCGCGACCCCTCGGTGCGCGTGCGCGAGCGCGTGGCGGCGGCGCTCGAACACACGCAGGGCATGGCGGCCAAGAGCGCGCACAAGACGCTCGAGGGGATGCTCGGAGACCCGTCGCCCGCTGTGCGCGCCGCGGCGTTGATCTCGCTCGCGGCGAGCGTGGACCCGGCGGGGTTGCGCGCCTTCGCGCGTCTCTGGCCTCAGACGGCGATCGACACTCGCGCGGCGCTCCGTGCAGACCCGCGGACGCTCTCGGTCTCCGAACGCGTCAGCGCGCGACTCTCGGCCAGCACGGATCCCGGCGAGCGAAACGCTGCCGTCGTCGCACTCACGGCCTTCGCCGCACCGGGGTGCGCGGCTCGGGTCGCGTTCGCTCTCCGGGACCCGTCCCCCGAGGTGAGAGTCGCCGCGATCTATGCGCTCGGATCACTCGACGACGCCGAGGCCCGTGCTCGCATCGCCGACCTCTTGGGCGATCCCGAGGTGGCCGTCCAAGAGGCGGCGCGGCGATCGCTCCTTCAGACGGTCGGGTAGTCGCTCATGGCACTCGCGCGATGGGCGGCCATGGTGCTCGCGCTCGTGGCCGCGTGCGGCGGCGCGACCCATGCTCCTGCGAAGGGCGCCGGACCCGCGCGCGGAGACCCGATCGCGTTCTTGACGAGCTCATTGCGGCCGTGGCCCCACCCGGACTCCCCCGGCCTTGTCGCCGTCACCGACGCGCCGACCGGGCTCGTCGCGACCTACGACAGCGCCCTCGTAATCCTTGCCCTCCTCCGCAGCGGCGAGCGAGCCCGCGCCGCACGGGTCCTCCAAGGCTTGGCGGCGCTGCAGAGCGACGACGGCGCGGTTCCGTTCTCCTTCACCCTTTCCTCCCCCGACGAGGGACGCGGCTACGTGCGCTCGGGCGCCATCGCGTGGATTGGCTACGCCGCGGCCGAATACCTCGACGCCGAGCGCGGGGGGCCTGCGCGAGACGTCGCCTTTGCCCTCGCCCACCGCGCGGCGAAGTATCTACTCGCGCGTGTGGTGTCGGCCCCAGGGGATCCTCGATCCGGATTGGTGCGGGGAGGCTCGGGAACGCTTCGCTACGCGCTCGACGGGGACCGCGTCCAGGAGGTCTTCGAGCCGGGAGAGATCGAGTGGACGTCGGTCGAACACAACATCGACGCCTACTTCTTTCTCCGCGCCCTGGCGCGGGTGACCGCCGTGAGAACCTACGGAGACGCCGCGGATCGAATCGCCGCCGCGCTCGTCGCACGGGCCTGGCGCGGCGACGCGGGCCAGTTTGCAGCGGGCATCGCCGCGGACGGAATCGACACGACGCTGCCTCTCGACTGCGCGTCGTGGGGCTCTATCCTCCTCGGCGCGATCGGCGACACCGAGAGAGCCGACACGGCCTATGCGGTGGCGGACGCGCGGTATGCCTCGCGCGACCCCGACAGCACCACGGCGGGGCACAGGCCCTACGCGATCGGCGCCGTCATCGCCGACGTGGACCTGATGCACCACTTTGCCGCAACGCTCTCTGCCGCGACCTGGGAAAAGTACGATGGCGTCTGGCTCGAAGGGAGCGCGGGCGTGGCCCTCGCCGCTTGGCGCAGCGGGCGCGCGGAACGCGCGAGAGAGATCCTCGACGCACTCGAGGCACTCCGGACGGAAGATGGCGCATTGCCCGCGTCGACGCGGCCCGTACCGTTCCTGTTCGCGCCGGGGCCGAGCGTCGCCGCCACGGCGTGGGTGGCGCTCGTGCGCTTCGAGTTGGGAAGACCCCGGGACCGGCCGACGCTTTGGGCCCCTTGAGCCTCGTCGGGCCCGCTGTTAGCGTCTGCGTTTGCTTTGCCGGGAAAGACCCGCGCGAGCCCACGCTTGAAAGACACCGTTCCCCCTCGCTCACGCACCCTGTCTCCGCTCTTGCGAGGAGCATTCGGCGCGGCGGCGTTGACGGCATGCGCCGCGGCGGCGCGAACGGCTCCCCCCGTCGTGACAGCCTCCGAGCGACCGCTGCCCCGCATCGAGCACAGGGGCGGCCGCTACGCGCTCGTGGTCGACGGCGCGCCCTTCTTGATGCTCGGAGCGCAGGTCAACAACTCGAGCGCCTGGCCGGCCTTCTTGCCGAAGGTCTGGCCCGCCGTGGAGTTTCTCCACGCCAACACGGTGGAGGTACCGATCTACTGGGAGCAATTCGAGCCCCGGCAGGGAGAGTTCGACCCATCGATCCTGAACGAGCTCCTCGTCGAAGCGCGGCGCCACGACGTGCACTTGGTGCTCTTGTGGTTTGGTACCTGGAAGAACGGAAGCGGCCACTACATGCCGGCGTGGATGAAGGCGGCGCCTGAGCGGTTCCCGCGCATGGTGGGCGCCGACGGCGGCCCGGTCGACTCGCCGTCTCCGTACGCGAAAGCATCGCTCGACGCCGACGAGAGTGCCTTCGCCGCGCTGATGGGCGCCCTCAAGGCCGCGGACCCCGAGCACACCGTGCTCATGGTCCAAGTCGAGAACGAACCGGGAACATGGGGCAGCGTGCGGGACTACTCACCTGCGGCGCAGGCGCTCTTCGACGCGCCGGTTCCGGGCGAGCTTCTCTCGGCGCTCCACGAGGACGCGCCGGCCAAGGCGGGCTGGCGGGCCACCTTCGGCGACGACGCGGAGGAGTTCTTCCACGCGTGGTCGGTGGCGCGATACGTCGGCCAGGTCGCGGCGGTGGGCAAGGCCGTCTATCCGCTCCCGCTCTACGCGAACGCTGCGTTGCGCGATCCGCTCAACCCCGGACGGCCGCCGAGGTACGAGAGCGGTGGCGCCACCGACAACGTGCTCGCCATCTGGAAGGCGGCCGCTCCGGCGATCGACCTTCTGGCGCCCGACATCTACATGAGCGACAGCCCGCGCTTCCTCAAGGTGCTCGAGCTCTACGACCGGCCCGACAATCCGATGTTCGTCCCGGAGACCGGCAACGCACCGGCCTACGCACGCTACTTCTTCGCTGCGCTCGGCCATGGGGCGATCGGCTTTTCGCCGTTCGGGATCGATTACACCGGATACAGCAATTCGCCGCTCGGCGCGCCGAGAGTCAGCGAAGAAGTGCTCACGCCGTTCGCGCTCAACTATCGCCTCGTCGGGCCGATGGACAGGGTCATCGCAGCGCTGGCGGCGGACGGGAAGCTCACGGCGGCGGTCGAAGAGAAGGACAAGCCATCGCAGACCCTCGAGCTCGGAGCGTGGGAAGCGGTGGTGTCGTACGGTCTCGGCCACTTCGGGCCGGGAGAGCATCCGGCGGGAAACCCGGAGCCCGTCGGGCGGGCGCTCATCGGCGAGCTCGGGCCCCACACATTCCTCGTCACCGGCTTCTTTTGCCGTGTGGACTTTCGTGTGCGCGCCGCCGGTTCGGGCAAGCGCCGTCAGTTCCTGCGCGTGGAGGAAGGCGCGTACGAAGGAGAAACGTTCCGGCCTACGCGAATCTGGAATGGGGACCAAACGGATTGGGGGCTGAACTTCTCGTCTACTCCCCAAGTCCTGAAGGTAGAGCTGGGTACCTACTAGACCGGGCACGGGAACGAGGGAGTCGCAGATCGGCTCCATTGGTCAGGCCACTTGACATCCCGACCACGTCGGGCTTACCTTCTCGAGAGTCGAAAAGGCTCGGCGATTGGCGAGCGGGATGCGTCGAATTCGATGCGGAGCGCCCATCGCGCGCCCACCCCGCGACGGCAAAACTTCATAGAGGGGAAACCCGAGGTTTGGCTTATGGGACGCCGGAAATCTTCGGCGCACGCATGGTTCGTTCTGGCTCCATGCGCCGCCTGTCTCGTCGTGCTCCAAGGCTGCGGCGTCACGACGTCGGGGGATTGCACCGACAAGGCCAATTGCGTCGAGGACGGATCCGGTCCGGGGATCGACGCGTCGGAAGCGATCACCGATGCGACCATCGACCACACGACGCCCGCCGGTGACGACGGCCCCGCGAGCGTCGACGCATCCGGTGAGATGGTCGCCGACACGACGGACGCGAGCGTCGTCGACGCAATGGACGAAGAGGCGGCACCCGTCGACGCCACGCCCGAGGGCAACACCGTCGACGGTGGCGGTTCGGGAGATGCCACCTCGGACGCGGGCGCCGGGGCAGCCGACGCATCCGATGCAAGCGACGCTTCCGACGCGAGCGCAGCGCCCGATGTCGCCGTCGAGGCGGGGCCCGTCTGCGATCCCCTTCACCCCGACTGCACGAATGCCGCCTGCATGCCCGCGTTCGCGTGCGCTCCGAGCGTCCCCGCCGGCTGGTCGGGTCCCTCCGTCTTGTTCGACCTGACCAGCGCATCTCCGCCCGCGCCGCAGGCATCGACGTGCCCAACGAGCGGCGCGCAGTACGCGACCGACGCGTTCGACGGGCACGCGAACCAGGCCCCCCAAGGGACGTGTACTTGCGCGTGCGGCGCCGTGACGGGGACGACCTGCACCGGTCCGACGATCACGATCTACCACGGCGGGACCTGCGCCTCGCAGTGTCAGAATGTTCCCGATGTCACGACGGCGTGCGCGCGGGGCTGCACGGCCTCGGACGCCCTCTCGGCCGCCGTGACCGGTGCGCCGGTCGCTTCGGGCGGAGCGTGCACGGCGAGCGCCTCGAGCACGCTCACGCCCTTCACCAATGCGACCGACTGGACCACGACCGGACGCGTATGCGCGGCGAGCCGCGCCGTGAGCCAAGGGGGATGCGCCGCGAACCAAGTCTGCGCCGACGCTCCTCCGTCGACGACGGTTCAAGCGTGGTGCGTCTACCAAGCGGGGCCTTCGACGTGCCCGGCCGGCTATCCGACCCAGCACGTGTACTTCGCGGACGCGAGCGACACGCGCGCGTGCGGCGCCGGATCATGTGCGTGCGGAGCGGCGACCGGGACCACGTGCAACATCGACAGTGTGTCCGTATCGGCGACGACCGACTGCGCCTCTCCGGCGGCGTTCACGAGCACCGCGATCGGCGACTGCAACGAGAACCTCGCTGCGACCGCGCGCAACGTGACCGCATCGGTCACGCCGTCAGGCGGCCAGTGCGCGTCGTCGGGCGCTCCGAGCCTCACCGGGAGCGTCACGCCGATCACGCCGACCACCGTGTGCTGCACGCAGTAGCGCTCTGCCGTCAGCGGCGGTGGAAGACTCTCGTCCCGTACTCGAGGGCGCCGTCGGAGGAGCCGCCGAAGATCGCCGCCGTCCGCCCGGTCTCCCGGACATACTCCGCGGCGACGCGCTCCAGCGCTCGCCGGGAGCCCGCGCGGGCGAGCACCGCCACCGTGCCGCCGCTGCCGCCCCCCGTGATCTTCGCCCCGTACAATCCTTCGCGGGGCCCGGCGGCCCGCACGAGCGCCGCGAGCCGATCGGTTCCATCCGACCCGAGCCCGCAGGCGCCGTAGCTCGCGTGGGACTGCGCCATGAGCTCCCCGAGCAACGCGCGGGCGCCTTCCCCCTCCGCGCCGCCTTCCAGGAGCGCGCGAAAGACCTGAACCCGGTGGTGCTCGAGGATTGGATGCTCCGTGCAGGCACGCACCGCATACGTCCGCGATGGGTCGACCTCCGTCACGGTGTCCGTCAATCCGCCGTATTGCGCGAGAAACGATCGGCCCTCGAGCCGCTCCGGCACGTGAGCACGGAACCGCTCCACCCAGGTCGACGGCGCGATGTTCGCCAGGTACCCGTGAAGCTCCGGATCGTCCACGACCACTCGGCCCGGACCGGCGGGGCGGCACCGAAGTCCGGCGAGATCCGCGACGATGCGGTAGCCCATGAAGGCGCCGACGCGCACGCTGCCGTAATCGGCGCCCGTGACGGCGTGCCGAATGCCCGAATCGACGCCCCAAACCTCGAGGCCCGGCGGCAACCGGACGTGCCCCTCCGGCTCCGCGGGTTGGCAGAGCAGCGCGAGCAAGTGATCGCGCCGACCGCAAGCGGAGGTCATCTGGTCCATCACGCCGCAGGGCGCGCCCACGACGAGGTTCTCGACCTGCTGCGCAAGCAGCGCGAGCTCTCGTCCTTCGAGCTTCAGCCCGGCCAGGTCCGCGAGCGCCTTCATCGTCGCCACCTCGACCGCCGCCGACGAGCTCAGCCCCTTGCCGAGTGGGACGTTCGAGTGCACGAGGACGCGGAGCCCCTCGCCGCGGAACGCCCCGTACGCGCGGCCGAGCATCAAGATCACCCCCGCCACGTAGGCGGTCCACGCGCGCTTCGGATCGGCGGTCAGGATCGCGCGCGCAGCCGATGGCTCGAGCGGGACGCCGCCCGGCGCAAGTGCGTTCGCGGGAATGGTCACGACCGGATCGGCTCCCAGATCCGCGGCCGCGGTGCTGCACAGGTGAATCGTCGGTTCGGCCGCGCGCTGGACCGCCGCCCAAGTCGCCACGCTCAGAGAGAGCTCGAGCACCCTGGATCCCGAATAGTCCGCGATGCCCCCCATGACATCGAGGCGGCCCGGAGCGCGCGCCACGAGCACCGACCCGTGGTCGTCGAAGAATCCTTGGTGGGAGGCGATCACCGTCGCGATCTCCTCCGACGAAGGGTCGGCGCGCCCGTCGACGTCGGCCGCCTTCCACGCGCTCATGGCCGCGACCGCAGACCTTGCTCTTCGAGCGCCAGACGCAACGCCGGCTCGACCTGCCGGCGGATCGCCGGATTCGCGTAGCCGACCCAGGCGACGTCGGTCGTCACGTCGAGCGGCGCCGACAGCCTTTCTCCTTGGGGGTCCGTCACGAGGACACCCGCCTCGCGCGCGACGAGCTCGGTCGAGAGATCGTAGGGGTGGCAACAGAGGCTGGCCGGCCGGCCCGACGCCCGAAGCGACGGCTCCAGGAGCGGTCGCAAGTCGGCGACCCAGCGGTCGTGACCCATCGCGAGCTCGTAGAGCTGCCCTCCGCTCGAGATGTACTGGTCTTCGAACGCTTGCGCGCGGCCCGGTTGGCCCACGCCGAGCACGCGCTCGACCACCGCGTCGTCCACGGCGGCCATGACCGCCCGTGACCCGGGGAAGAAGCGAGCGATGCCCCCGTAGCCCTGCTCGATGGTGGCCGACCTCGAGGGTCGCACCGGCAACGCGGCGCGCGTTCCCCGCACGCGATCGAAGCGCTCGGCGAATGCCCCCTCACCCGCGAGGGCCCACAGCGTGTCGCAAAGGTGCTGCTTCACGAGCGGCAGCTCCGTCTGCACCGCCAGCTCGACGTCCGCCAGCGTCGGCGGCGTCTTCCGCCGAGGGGCGATGCCCGTCAGCACCCAGGCGGGGCGCTTCTGGTACATGAGCCCGCGGGTCCCGTCGATGGGGTCGACGATCGCGATGATCTCGACATCGTCTTCGGCAATGCCCTCGGGCAAGACCTTCCGGCCCGTGTGCCCCAATCCCTCGGCGACGAGGAGGCACGGCCAATCCTGCGCGATGAGCGTGAAGTGCTCCACCAGCACCCGCTCGGAGACCCGGTCGATCGCGAACACCGTATCGCCGGCCTCGTCGCCGACGACGCGCGCCATCTCGTCGACCGACGCCGCCTCGCACGCCTCGATCACGGACGTGCGGATGGCCTCGTGCACCGCGCGGATGCGCGCGAGGAGCTCTTGCGGCCGTCGAAGCTCCGTCATGCTTCCGTATAGTGGACGGAGGACAGCGCGCGCAGCTCCGCGGCCTTCTCCTCGGGCGCGCTGTCGCTGAGGAAGTTGCCGCCGCCGATCTCCGGGCCCGCCAGGTACTTGAGGAGGCCGGGCTGGCGGAGCGGCGGATGGAAGGCGACGAAGAAGTGGAAGGCCCTGTGGTCGCCGCCGTCGGTGGGCGCTTGATGGAGCGGCATCACGTACGGAAACGAGGTCTTCCACAGGTTGTCGAACCGTACGGTGACATCCTTCAGCGCCAGCGAGAGCGACCGCGCCTCGTCCTCCGACAGATCGAACGCGTGCGCGACGCGCCGCTTCGGCGCCACGTAGACCTCGTAGGCGTAGCGGGCGAAGTACGGGACGAAGGCGATCGCGTGCTCGTCCTCGAACAGGATCCGTCGCCCGTCCTTGCGTTCCGCGGCGATGACGTCGGCGAAAAGGCCTCGCCCCGTCTCGTTTTCGTAGCGGACCGACGCGGCGAGCTCGGTCTCGATCGTCTTGAAGACGAAGTTGGTCGCGTAGATCTGCCCGTGCGGGTGCGGGTTCGACACGCCGACGACCTCGCCCTTGTTCTCGAAGCAAAGGACATGGTTCACCTCGGGGCGGCGGCCGAGGTCGGACGTCTCGCGGCGCCAGATCTCCACGATGCCGCGGATCTCTTCGACGGGAAGCACCGCGAGCGTCGCGTCGTGCCGCGGCGAGAAGCAGATGACGCGCGCCACGCCGTCGGCTCGACGGCTCCGGTACGGAGGTGAGGGGGGAGTCGCGGCCTCGGGCGCGTTCGGGCCGACGCACGGGTGGTCGTTGTCGAAGACGAAGGTGCGCTCGTAGTCGGGGTTCTTCCGGCCGCCGACCCGCACGTTGCCCGGGCAGAGGTAACAGCCTGGATCGTAGGCCACGACCGGCCGTGCCTTCGGCGGGGCGTTCTCGCCGGACCACGGGCGGTGCTGGCGGTGGGCGGCGACGATGACCCACTCCTCTCGGAGCGGGTGCCAGCGCTCTTCCCATGCGCCCGGGCGTATCGGGGTCTCGGTCGGGGTGCTCAAGCGGCCGGCATGCTGCCACATCCGAGCGGCGGCGTCAGGTGCTCAGACGCGGGCGTTGATGCCAGGCCAACGCATGCTCGACGATCGTCCCGAGGTCCGGGTACCGCGGGCGCCAGCCGAGCTGACGCGCGGCCGCGCTCGCGTCGGCCACGAGAGCCGGGGGATCTCCGGGTCGCCGCGCGACCTCTCTCGCCACGACCCGCCGGCCGCTCGCCTTCTCGACGGCCGCGATCACCTCCCGGACCGAGTGCCCGCGTCCGGTCCCGAGGTTCAGCCGGAGCGGCGCGGCGTCTTTGGACAGATGTTCGAGCGCGAGCCAATGCGCGTCGGCGAGATCGGCGACGTGGATGTAATCGCGCACCGCGGTGCCGTCCGGGGTCGCGTAGTCGGTCCCGAAGATCGACAGCGCGCCCTTGCCGAGGGCCGCCGCGATCGCGAGCGGGATGAGGTGCGTCTCCGGGTCGTGATCCTCGCCGAGATCGCCGTCAGGGTCTGCGCCCGCGGCGTTGAAATAACGTAGCGCCGCGAACCTCAGACCGTAGGCCTCCGCGTACCAGCGAAGGATCTTTTCGACCGTGAGCTTCGACTCGCCGTACGGGTTGACGGGCTTTTGCGGGTGCTCCTCGGAGATGGGCACCGCGATCGGATCTCCGTACGTCGCGCACGTCGACGAGAAGACGATATCGCGTACGCCGGCGTCGACCATCGCGTCGAGCAAGTGGAGCGTCGAGACCACGTTGTTGTGGAAATACTTCCGCGGGTTCGTCACCGATTCGCCGACGTACGCGTACGCGGCGAAGTGGATGACGGACGTCACCCCGTGCTCACGGAGCACCCGCCGCACGAGCGCCGTGTCGGACAGGTCGCCCTCGATGAGCGGGCCCCACTTGCAGGCCCATGCGTGACCATGGACCAAGTTGTCGAAGACGACGGGCGCGCCCCCCGCGGCCGCGACCCGCTTCGCCGTCTGACTCCCGATGTACCCCGCGCCTCCGACGATGAGAATGGACACGCCGGCTACCTTAGTCGCGTCTCTCCGGGTTTCACGCGCGCCGAGAACTGCGCCTTCGTTCCCGGCGGCAGTCCCGCGACGAGGACGACGCGCTTTCCGTGCACACGGAACTCTCCGCACGCAGGACAGCTGAAGTCGTAGACCACGTCGCCGAACTCCAGGGTAAGACCCGCCGCCGTGGTCTTTCCCGCGGTCAGCGTCCCCGAGTATCCGGTCTGGGCGTCGTAGCTCGCGTCGAGGGAGGTATCGAGCCGCGCACGCCAGAAGTCGCCGACCTCCTCGAGCGGCTTGATGAGGAGCCCCGCCGCCGCTGCCTGGTCGAGGAAGTCGGCGAGGGCGTCGACCTTGACCCGGAGGTTTTCTGGGGGCTGCTCGCGCCCGCGCGAGGGGTGGAGCAGGATGGTCGTCAGCGATCGATTCTGCGCGTTCCGGAGGAGCGTGTACCGCCACATCGCCTCGAACTGCGCGCGGTTCGACGCGTCGAGCTCCTGGCGGTGGTGCTTTCCGTCGACGAGGACGTCTTCGCCGTCCTCGCACGAGACGGGGAACTCGAGGAGCGCGCTCCGGCGGAAGCGGTTCTGGTGGAAGCCCACCGTCGCGAGATCGAGCGGCAGGTTGTACGGCAAGTCGCCGACTCCGAAGCCGGAGTCGTAGACGAACCCGTTCTTCGCGATCGTCTCGAAGAGGTCGGGCGGCAGCGTGAGGTACGGCGACCGCCACACGCGCGGCGCCTTGCCGACGGCCTGGGCGACCAGGTCGCGCGAGACGCGGACCTCCCCGCACAAGGTCCGCGTCGCGCCGTAGGTCGCGCGTGTCTCCTCGCAGGTGCCCAGCGGCAGCCTCGCGAAGTCCTCCGGGTGCGTCACGCTGTGGGCGCCGAGAGGGCACATGCCCATCGCGCAGAGCGCCTGCGGGACGTGCTCGTCGTAGTAGCCGGCCACGTAGTCGGTCGTGATGTTGAAAGTGGCGCGCACCCCCCGCGCGCGCTCGATCTCGGCGACCTGCAGCGCGCCCGGCGGCCCCCAGACGCCCTCGTGGAACGCGTCGGGCGCGTCGATGTCGTGGGTGACGATCAACATCGACTGGGCTTCGCCGGGCATCGTGTGCTTGAGGACCACGTGGCCGAGCGAACCTTCCCGGAAAGCCCCTTCGAGAAAGAGCCGCAAAACGTCGCCCGACGGCTCGAAGCAGTTCACGTAGCAACGAGACGCGCCGTACGTCGAGAGGTCGTGACCAACCGCGTAGATCGCGCCCTTGCCCACCGGACGCCGCGTCACCGTCGCCCCGGTCATCGCGCCCCCGAAGCCGTGCGCCACGATTTCGGTCCCGGCCGCACCGTCGGCCTCGAGCAGATACGTCTCGACGGCGTCGGGCGCCGCGTGGTCGTTGATACGGAGCGTCCGCTCTTCGGGGCTGTCGATGTCGGTCACCGGGGGCGGCCGCGCTCCGTCGAAGCGAAGCTCGAGCACGTCGCGGCGCCGGACCGACGCGCGCAAGCCCGTGAGCGTCCACGCCTGCCGCTCGGCCGCCGTCCCGACCGGCTTGAAGACGACGACGACGCCCCCGCGCGTCGCGAACTGTTCGAGCGCCTGGCGCGTCGCCGCGCTGACGACCGACCCCAGCAGATACCCGGGTACGACGACGAGCGAATATCGATCGAGGGACTGCATCTGGGCGGCCCAGTCGGTCCCCGGCGGCTGTGCGTCGTACGGGATGCCCCCTTGCGCCAGAACGGCGGTCACGGTCGCGATATCGGGGGCCGCGTCGGTCCATGCGTAGCGGGGGGCGATCACGAGGACGCGCGGGCGGACGCTGGCGACCGGCACGTCGTCCACTTCGCCGTCGCAGTCGTTGTCGATGCCGTCGAAGACCTCCGGCGTGGGTGCCGGGCCGAGGCACACGCGCCGGCCGCCTTCGCACGAGGCGAAGCCGGCGCCGCAAGCGCCACGCAGGGACGTCGCGCAGGCGTTCGATCCCGTCGGCTCGAGCACGTCCGTGAGACCGTCCCCGTCGTCGTCGGCGCCGTTGCACGCGGTCTCGAGCCCGTCGCGGCCGCGCCCCGAGGCGCCCGCGTCGTCGGTCACACCGGCGGCGGCGACGCCGACCTCGGAGGCAGGCGGCGCGCTCCGGATCGCGGGGGCGGCGATCGTGCCCACCACGGAGCTCGCAGGAGCCGCTCGACCGGCCGGGGTGGACGGGAGCCCCCTCGGGGCACATGCGGCGTACGAGATCGCGGCGGCGACCACGACCGCCGAGAGGGCGCGAGCGGGCCCCCAGCACAGACCAGACATTCCACCTTTGACGCTACACGAAGCGACGCCATCTACCATGGGGATTCGTGAAGGCTCTCCGCTCGTCTTGGGTCGTCCTTATGGGCATCGCGTCCGCGATCCTCGTCCCTACGGCGCTCCCCTACGTCGCGTGGCGGCTCGAGAAGGCCAAGACGCTCGACGTCGTCATCGTCGACAAGACCGCGCCCTTCCGGAACTACCGGGAGCACGCCGCCATCCCGTGGCTCCTTCACGCCATGAAGTTGAAGAGCCGCACCGGCCGCTTCCTCGATCCGGCCCTCGACTACGTGGGATACGACCCCGTCGACAAAAGAGGCCACGACCTCACCGAGCACGACCTCGCCGGCGCCGACGTGCTCGTCATCGCCGACACGTACGGAGTCTACGTCGGCGACTACCAGCGACCCGGCGAGCAGGCCGCCCTCGAGCGCTCGCCCAAGATCTACGGAGGGCTCGCCATCGAGGAGGCGACCGCGATCACCGCGTTCGCGGCGAGGGGCGGCACGATCATCGGCGAGTTCAACGCGTTCGCGTCCCCGACGGACGACGCGGCCCGCGCCAAGATGGAGGCGCTCTTCGGCGTGCGCTGGACGCACTGGGTCGCCCGCTACTGGCCCAATCTCCAAGACGCGAACGAGGTGCCGAAGTGGATCGGGCGCATCTACGAGCGCGTCTACCACCACCCGTTCGACCTCCGGGGCGGCGGCCTCGTCTTCGTCCACGAGGACAGCGACATCGTCGTCCTGCGCGACGACGACGACCTCCGCAGCGGTGTCCTCTCCCAGGAACGCACGCGCGGAGGAACGGTCTTCGACCTGCCCGACCGCGGCGCCTTCGCGTACTGGCTCGACGTGGTGGAGTCGACGGCGAGCGAAGTGCTCTACGAGCACGTCGTCGACACGACGAAGGCGGGCGAGGAGACGCTCATCGCGCACGGCCTCTCGCGGAGGTTCCCCGCCGTCACGCGGCGCTGGGGCGCGTGGTACTTCGCCGGCGACTTCGTCGACAACACGATGGACCTCGGCAGCCCCGAGCGGGCGTGGCTCCTCCCCTTCCGGCGCACGACGGCGGGGTGCGGAGGACAGACCGACGAGACGTCGTTCTGGGGATGGTACGTCCCGATCGTCTCGCGCATCCTCGCGGCGCGCGCACACGATCCGTGAAGGCGCGCGTTCCTCCCTTCGGGCCACGGCGCGGGACAGGCCCCCGGCTGTCCAGGCCACGCCGGAGAGATCCCAAGTGTTCGGAAGTGCCGAGACGAGCGGCGGGAACGCGACGTGCGAAGCCCGCCCCCATGCACCCTCGAGCGCCCCTCTTCTTGTTGCGGTTCGCCTTCTTCTCCTTCCTCGCTCTCTTCGGCGCGGCCTGTACCTCGCCCCGCGTCGCCAGCAAGACCGCGGCGATGTCGGACGATCCCGGCGGCGCGAGCGACGGCGCGAGCGATCCGGGCGACACCCTCGGCCCGGACGACCCCTCGGACATCGACGACGCGGAGCCTCCTCCCGGTGACGACGGCGCGGACGATCCCTCCACGGACGCCGATCCCGCCGTGGGCGACCCTTCGGCCGACGGCGACGACGAAGCCTCGGCCGATGCCGCGGCCCTCCCTCCGTTCGATGCCGGCGAGGGAGGCACATGTGAAACGCCGCCGGGAGCGGGCGACCTCGTCATCGACGAGCTCATGATCGCCTCTGTCGCAGGGACCGGCGACCACGGAGAGTGGCTCGAAGTCTCGAGCCTCCTCGGCTGCGCGCTCGACCTCCGAGGCCTCCGCGGGACGGCGCCGAGCGGAAGCAAGGTCCAGACATTCACGGTCGCGGACGACCTCTGGATCCCCGCCTACGGCGCGTTCGTCGTCGCCGATTCGAGCATCGGCGCGATCAACCACGACGTGCCGGGGGTCGTCGTCGTCTGGGCAGGGCAACCCGGCGACGTGCTTCGCAACGCGGGAGCGACCGTCACGATCGAATACGACGACGTGCTCGTCGACACCGTCACCTACCCGTCGATGACCTTGACCGACGGCGTCTCGCTCGCCTTCCCGCCGGATTGCCCGGCGAGCGCGCGCACGGACTGGACGAAGTGGCAGCTCTCGAACGCGTCGTGGTTCCCCGGCTTTCGTGGAACCCCGGGCGCCCCCAACGTGGACGTGCGCTGTCCGTGACCGAGCAGGAGACCTACCCCGGCACGAACCCGCACGTGGCGACGGCGAGCACCGCGGCGCGCCGGTCGAACTGATTGAAAACGGGGGCTCGGGTCACTGATCCCGCTGGCGGCATGGGCGCGGCGAGCCATGCGCCGGCATCGCACCAAGCGCGGAAATTTGCACGAAGGAGCCTCTGGGATGAAGACGATCGTACGGGCCTGGGTCGGGGCCGTGAGTCTCGCGGTGGCCGCCGGATGCGGATCGACCGCGGACAACTCCTCCGATGGGGGAACCGGGGGCAACTCCGCCTCTTCGTCTTCGAGCTCCGGCGGCAGCACTTCATCGAGCAGTGGGGGCGCCAGCTCTTCCTCGAGCGGCACGTCACCCACGAGCGACTCCGGCGCCGGCTCGAGCTCGAGCGGATCGCCGGGCGCGAGCTCCTCGTCGAGCTCCAGCGGAGTCGGCTCGTCGGGGTCGGGATCGTCGTCGTCGGGCGCGAAGACGGACGCGGGAGCCGGTTCGTCCGGCTCCGCCGATGCGGGGTTGGACGCGACGACGAACCGGCCCGACACGGGCGCGCCGGCACACGACGCCAGCGTCGACGTCAGCCCGCCTCCGAACGACTGTCCGACGACGAGCACCACCGGCACGTTCTCCGCGACCGACGATGGCACGCACATCACGGTCACGACCGGCGCGGGACTGGTCTACTCGGTGACCGACGACAACGCGTCGATCGATTCGATGGTGTGGAACGGCACGCAGCTCAACGACGCCGCGAAACAATCCCAGATTGCGTCCGGCGTGGCCGGGACGGCGACCCTGCAGATGTTGTCTGGTGGAACCATCTCGCTCGTCACGGTCAACTGCGGGACGCTCATCCAGTACATGGCGTCGCGCCAGCGCGAGAACACCATCTACATGGCCACGTTCGTCACCGCCGAACCTTCGGTGGGCGAGCTCCGGTGGATCAACCGCCTGAAAGGCAACTTGCTGACCGGCGTGCCGCCCCAGTCGAACAACACGGGGTCGACGGGCAACGTCGAGAGCACCGACGTCTTTGGTTACGCCGACGGGCACACCACGTCGAAGTACTACGGCAACCAGCAAGCGAAGGACCTCGCCATCCGCGGCGTCACCGGGGCCGGCGTCGGCGTCTTCATGTCCTACGGCAGCCGCGAGAGCAGCTCGGGCGGGCCGTTCTTCCGAGACATCCAGAACCAGAGCTCCACGGCCGCGGACTCGGAGCTCTACAACTACATGAACTCGGGCCACAACCAGACGCAGGCCGTCCGCACCGGCGTCCTCTATGGGCCGTACGCGGACTCGTTCACGACGGGCTGTACGCCGGCGATCCCCGACTTCGGCTGGGTGTCGATCTTGAACATGCAGGGCTACGTCGCCGCGGCGGGACGCGGGAGCGTGGCGGGCGCCGCGATCACCGGCATGGACGGGGTTCACACGTACATGGTCGGCTTCGACAACCCGACCGCCCAATACTGGACCGCGGTCGACCCGAGCACGGGGGCGTTCGACGCGTCGGGCATGAAGCCGGGGACGTACGCCATGAGCGTTTACAAGGGGGAGCTCGCCGTCTTCGGCGGGACCGCGAACGTGACCGCCGGCGCGACGACGAGCATGGGCACGATCGCCCTCACCGCGGACCCGAGCGCCGCGCAGGCGATCTGGCGCATCGGCGATTGGGATGGAACGCCCCTCGAGTTCAACAACGGGGCGAGCCTCGCCAGCATGCACCCGTCCGACGTGCGAATGAACAACTGGAACATGGGCACGTTCACCGTCGGGACGAGCGCCGCGAGCGCGTTCCCGGCCGTGCAGTTTCGCGGCGACAACACGCCGACCACGATCCACTTCAACCTGACGGCGGCCCAGGTCGCCGCGCACACGGTGAAGATCGGGATCACCAGCGCCTATGCGGGTGGCCGGCCGGTCGTCGCGATCGGGAGCTTCACGTCGGCCGCGCCCGCGGCGTCGACGCAACCGGATTCGCGGAGCGTGACGATCGGCACGTACCGCGGCGACAACCTGACGTACACGTACAACGTGCCGGCCAGCGCGTTCGTCGCCGGAGCGAACACCATGACCATCACGGTGGCCAGCGGCTCGGCGGACCTCGGCACCTGGCTCAGCGCGAACTGGGCCTACGACGCGGTCGAGCTCGAGTAGTCGGCCGGGGTCGACCCGTTCAGCGGGGGGTCGTCTTGCGGTCGCTCGAGCGGACGCGCGCGGCGCCGATCGTGGCGGCGCTCTCCACGGCCTTGGTCAGCTCTTGGATCGTCATCGGCTTCGAGAGGCAGCGGACGCTGCCTAGCTCGCTCGCCGCGGCGTAGACCTCGGCGTCGAGCCGCGCCGTCATGATGACCACGGGCACGTTGGGACGGCGGCGCCGCGCTTCCTTCAGGAGGTCGAGGCCGTCGAGGCGGGGCATGCAAAGGTCGCTGAGGATGACATCGTAGGACTCGGCGAGGATTCGCTCGAAGGCCTCGGCACCGTCGGCCGCGACGTCGACCTCGAAGCCCGCGGCGATCAGCGCCCGCCCATATACCCGTGCGAGGATCGCGTCGTCGTCGACGACCAGGACCCGGGCCGGCTTCCCCGCAGTCGCCATCTCTGACCCATACGGCGCGTCATCGCCGAATCCTTACCTCTCTGGGCCCTCGCGCGGCGCCCGGCACCCATGATTATGATGCCCTTCATGTGGTCGTTCGATTCCCGCAAGGGCAAGCTGCCGTCGCCCGAAGAGGCCCTCCCCGGCAGGGCCGCGAAAATGCCAGTCGCCGCTCGGCATTTCGTCCTCGACGCTCCCCTCGAGCCCCCCTTCCCGGCCGGGATGCGGCTCGCCACGTTTGGCATGGGGTGCTTCTGGGGCGCCGAGCGCCTTTTCTGGGAGACGCCCGGGGTTTACTCGACGCAGGTCGGATACGCGGGCGGGGGAACGCCCAATCCCACGTATCGCGAGGTGTGCTCGGGGAAAACGGGGCACACGGAGGTGGTGCGTGTGGTCTTCGATCCCGCGAAGGTCCCCTACGAGGAGCTGCTCCGCCGGTTCTGGGAGGGGCACGATCCCACGCAAGGAATGCGGCAGGGCAACGACGTGGGGACGCAATATCGCTCCGCCGTGTACGTGGCCGACGACGAGCAGCAGCGCCAGGCCGAGGCCTCCAGGGATGCGTATCGAGATAGGCTCAAGCAGGCCGGACACGGCGAAATCACAACGGAAATCAAGGCTGCGGGGGATTTCTTCTACGCGGAAGACGACCACCAGCAGTACCTCGCGAAGAACCCGGACGGATACTGCGGGTTGGGCGGGACGGGGGTGAGCTGCCCGGTCGGTCTCGCGCCCGCAAAGCCTTAGCCGGGCCATCGCGGGCCTCCCGCGGCCGCGTCCTCCGAATGGACGATCCGCCCGAACCGATTGAAGGGTTCCGCGGCGTGCTCGTCCAAGGGTCATGAAGACAACGTTCTTGCGATTGTCGCTGCCCCTTGCGGTCGCCCTGGCGCTCGGCACGGGGGT
Source organism: Polyangiaceae bacterium (assembly GCA_036500865.1). Lineage (GTDB taxonomy): Bacteria > Myxococcota_A > Polyangia > Polyangiales > Polyangiaceae > Palsa-1150. The sequence continues at coordinate 243,554 of DASYBG010000017.1, read as the reverse complement.
CGCCTCCGCGGCGGGCACGCCGCTCGGCAAGTGGATGAAGACGAACATGGGGACGGCGCTCGCCGCGGAAGACTTCCCGACCCTCAAGAAGAACTTCGACTTTCTGTCGACGAAGCAACCCTCCGCCGATTACCCCGACTGGGCTCGCTTCGCGAAGACGGGCTCCGCCGCAGCGGCGAAGAGCGATGGCGCGGCCGCCCATGCCGCCTGCAACGCCTGCCACGACGCGTACAAGCACAAGTACCAAAAGGACTTCCCGTCGACGCCCTTCCCGTGAAAGCTCGCCCATCGACGCAATGCTTTCGCTAGAGCACGCGGGCCCTGTCCTCCATCCGCTCGCAGGCTCGAGCGAAGCGACAGGGGGGACCCTGGACCTGCGCAGGTCCTCGACTTCCGGGGCACGCCGCAGGAGGTGATGACCGGGCGGCGGCGTGTGATAAGGAATCCCGGACATGAGGGATTCGCGTGTCGACCGGGACCTGAACCGGGCGCGCCGGGGCGCGCGCCTTCCGCGCTTTTGGCTGGTAGCGCTCTCCGGTCTCACGCTGTGCACCGCCGCGTGCGACGAGAAGAAGGAGACGGTCGAAACCCACGCGACCGAAGCCGGCGCCGCGACGGACAAGTACGCGATGGCCGACCCGAAGCTCGCCAAGGCGCTCCAGGCCGCGGCATCGGCGACGTCCGCGGGCGGCGATAAAGGTCCGCCGCCCGATGGCATTTTCGGCCCGGGCGTAGCCGACGTGAGGCACGCGACCGGGGCGCCGACCACGGTCGACCTGGTCAGTGAAGGATCCGAGCCCCGCGTGACGCTCGCGCCCCCGGCCGACGGCCCGCTCACGCCGCTCTACGGGATGGCGATCCTGCAGCTCGTCACGCAGGTGGGCCCGCGCCTCATCCTGCCGGTGGACTTTGCGCTTTCGATCGGTCCGGGCAAAAAGGAGGAGGGGGGCGCGGACTGGCTCGTCGCCGACGTGAAAAAGGCGGCGCTCGGCAAGGAGCAGCTGTCCGAACTGCCGCCCGGCACGGACAAGGAAGTCACCGTTTTGTCGGGGGCGTCGCTCCAGATCAAGATGACGCCCGACGGGCGCGAGAGCGTGGTCCGCGCGCAGCTCGGCAAGGCGGCAGACTCGGACCTCGCGCGGATCGGGACCGACGCGGCGGAAGCGTTGCTCTTCGCGACGGTGCCTCTGCCCGCGAAACCGGTCGGTGCGGGCGCGCAATGGATCGCCGAAACGCGCATGCCGTTCATGGGCCTCGACGCCATCGTGTACCGCGCGTATCGGGTCAAGGACGCGGGGCCCGACCGGATCCGCCTGACGCTCGACGCCAAGGCCTACGCCACGGGCAAAGAGGTGCACCTGCAAGGGGTGCCGCCGGGGGCGACGCTCGAGCAATTCGAGGCCGCGATCGGCGGTGAGATCGAGCTTGTGCGCGGGGAGGCGCTCGCGCGAAAGTCCCAGCTCCAAGAACGGGTGATCTTGGTGCTGGCGCCGGCCGGCGGCGCTCAGCCCCCACCGACGCCCGGCCAGCCCGGAGGCGGCATGATGACCGCCCAGCTTCAGAATCAGTCGCTCTTCGTACGCGGCGAAGACCTCCGCGTAACCGCCAAGCAACCTTAGGGCGTGTCTCTCGTCCGCCCTCTTCTGTCGCGCATCGGAAACAGCGGTACCGAGAACATCGTCGAGGTACAATTGTCGTCGGTGGAAGAAAACCCCGGGCCCACATGAAGATCAGTTGCCAGTCCTGCCACTCGAAGTACAACGTCGCCGACGACAAGGTCCAAGGCAAGATCGTCAAGATCCGCTGTCGCAAGTGCGGGTCGACGATCGTCGTCAACGGGAGCGCTTCCTCCACGACGAACGGCTCCGCGCCGGCTCCGGCGCCGAGGGCTCCGGCGATGGGGACGGACGCGCCGCTCGGGGATCTTCCGGCGGGCGCGGGCGCGGCGGCCGGCGCGGGGGAGTGGCACGTCAGCGTGACCGACTCGGACCAGCGGACGATGTCTTTGGCCGAGCTCGTGGCGGCGTACCACGCCGGCGAGGTCGCACAAGACGCGTTCATTTGGGCCGAAGGCATGGACGATTGGAAGCCCCTCGGAGAGGTCGACGCCGTCGTGTCGGCCCTCTACGCGTTCGGGCCTCCGGGCGGCTCGGAGGGCGTGGGCGGCCGGCCGGACGCCGCGCCCGCGGCGGTTGCCGTGGCGGCGGCGCCGGCCTACGAGCCCATGGCCGCGCAGCCCGCGTTCGATCGGTTCGAGAGGCCCGCACCCGCGCCCGCAGCGGAAGCCCTGGCCGCGCACCCGGCGGCCGTCGTGGCCGAGCCCAAGCGGGCGGCCGTGGTGAAGCGCGAGGCGCGCGCGCGCGACCTCTTCGCGACGCGATCGGGCGAGGAGCTTCAGACGAGCGCGTCCTCCATTCCGGGCACCGTGCCCGCGGTGGGCGGCGGCGACGACGAGCGTCTGACGGGCCAGCGGAACGAGAACTCGGTGCTCTTTTCGCTCGACCACCTGTCGCGCAACGCGGGCCCCGCGCCGACGCCCCAGCCTGCTCGCACGGCGAGCAAGGACGACTCCGGCCTCATCGACCTGCAAGCGCTCGTCGCCAAGGCCGAGTCGATGCGGCCGCAGGCGATTCCCCAGGCGCACCTGCTCGCGCCGCCCCTCGGATTTGCGGCGCCCCTCGGGGCGCCCATGGGCGGGCTCGGAGCCGGGATCGAGGGACAACCCAAGAGCAAGCTCCCCCTGCTGATCGGCGCCGGAGCCGGCGTGATCGTGCTCATGGTGGTGTGCATCATGATCGGCTTGAGGCTCGGCGGCTCTCCGGCGCCTGCGGTCGCGGCGACGGCGAGCGCGTCGGCGTCTCCCATCCCGTCGGCGGCCACGGCCGACTCGGCCGCGAGCGCGACGGCGACAGCGTCCGCATCGGCAAGCGCTTCTGCGGCGCCCGTCGCGTCGGTGGCCCCCAAGCCTCGGCCGGTCGGCGGCGGTGGCGCATGGAAGCCCAACGCGGCCGCAGGCGCAGGCGCGGGTCCGAAGCCGGCCGGCGGCGGCGCGGCCACGGGGGCAGGCGCGGGCGGGGGTGGCGGAGCCGCTCCCGCGACCGGCGGCGGCGCGAAGAAGGGCGACTGCGGCTGCAACGGCGACCTGATGTGCATGATGAAGTGCTCGACGCATTGATCGCGATCGACCTCACCGGCCATCTCGCCGTGGTGACGGGGGCGAGCGGAGAGCTCGGGCGGGTAATGTCTCGAACGCTCGGTCGATGCGGCGCCGACGTCGCGCTCACGTACCACCAGCATCCGGAGAAGGCCCAGGGTGTCGTGGCGGAGCTCGAAGCGATGGGACGTGGAGCCCGCGCCTTCCACGCCGACGTGACCGACTCGGGGTCGGTGCTCGCCCTGCGCGAGGCGATCCGGGCGTGGCGCGGCGATCCCGACGTGGTCGTCTGCAATGCGGTCATCGGGTACGGCTGGCAGCGCGTCTTGGATCAGCCGCTGGAAGACTACGAGAGCCAGTTTCGCTCGTGCGTGATCCACACGGTGCTGATGGCCAAGGCGTTCGCGCCCGCGATGGTGTCGCGCGGCTGGGGACGCATCGTTGCGATCAGCACGGAGTGCGCTGCGCAAGCCATGCCCGGTCAGTCGGCGTACGTGTCGGGCAAGCGCGGGATGGATGGGGTGCTCCGCGTGCTGGCCAAAGAAGTGGGCGAGCACCAGGTCACGGTGAACCAGGTCGCCCCCGGCTGGACGGTGAGCGATCGCGACCGCGCCGCCGGGACCGAACGCCAGCCGGACTACGAGCGCGGCGTGCCGATGCGGCGGCGTGGGACCGATCAGGAGGTCGCGCACGTCGTGGCGTTCCTCGCGTCGGACCTCGCGAGCTTCGTGACCGGCGCGTACGTGCCGGTGAGCGGCGGCACGGTGATGCCCGCGATATGATCGCGGCACCATGTGCCGCAACATTCGCGTCCTCTACAACTTCCAGCCGCCGACGACCCGAGAGGAGATGCGGGCGGCGGCCCTGCAATACGTTCGCAAGGTGAGCGGCCTCGCCAAGCCGTCCGCAGCCGACCAGGGCGTCTTCGACGCGACGGTCGACGAGGTCATGGCGGCGACCGAGCGGCTGCTCGAGTCGCTGAAGGCGCGCGGGCCCGTGCGAACGCGCGAGGGCGAGATCGAGAAGGCGCGGCAGCGCTGGAAGGTTCGCGAGGCGCGCATCGCGCGACCCCGCTGACCTCCTCCTTGCAACCGTCCCTTTCACGAGAAGGAGCCTTCCAAGATCGATCCCCCTCGCGATCGTGGGGGTTCATGGTCGCGAGGGTCGGCCCGCACCGAGCCTTCCAAGATCGATCACCCTCGCGATCAGGACAGCCCATGGTCGCGAAGGTCAGCGCTCATCGAGCCTTCCAAGATCGATCGCCCTCGCGATCAGGACAGCCCATGGTCGCGAAGGTCAGCGCTCATCGAGCCTTCCAAGATCGATCACCCTCGCGATCGGGACAGCCCATGATCGCGAAGATCAGCGCTCATCGAGCCTTCCAAGATCGATCACCCTCGCGATCGTGGGCTCTCGTGGTCGCGAAGGTCAGCGCTCATCGAGCCTTCCAAGATCGATCACCCTCGCGATCGGGACAGCCCATGATCGCGAGGGTCGGCCCGCACCGAGCCTTCCAAGATCGATCACCCTCACGACCCGGAGAGCTCAACGGTCGCTGGGGCTCCTTTACGGGGTGAGCGAATCGCGCGTCAGCCGCCACTCGCTCGCCGGAGCGGCTCGCGGGCCACGTCGCGAAGGAGCGAGCCGGTGTAGATCGCGCTCGGCATGACCTCACACTCGGCCCAGCACCCGGGGCACGCATCGACCCACGCCCGGGAGGCGCGCATCGCAGGCTGCTCCGTGATTTCTTCGTACGTTTGCTTCGTCAGGTCGCCGACGCTCTCGGTGTTGAACTGGCAAACGGGCATCGTCCCGTCGGGAAGGACCCGCACGTGACTGCGGAGCGCGACACACTTCGGGCGCGGAGAAGGCCGAGCATCGCCGCGGAGACGCGACAGCAGGCCGCGCAGGTAGTAGCGCTTCGCCGCGCGGCGCAAGAGGTTCTTCATCGCGGGCAGGCGCGCGATCTCGCGTTCGACGAACCCGATGACGTCTGCGCCGTGGAGCTTGGGGTGGAGCGGATACCCTTGCTTGACGATGAGGTGCTCGGCGCGCTTGCCACGGAGCTTGATGGCGTACATCGATGACTCTGCGTAGGCGAGCACCGACTGAACGTCGACGCCGATCGGCGCGAGGTCGGCGCGCAGGCGCTCGGCGTCTTCGAGGGACCGCGGCGAGATGACGGTATGGTTCACGCTCACGTCGACGCCGCGCGGCCGGAGCGCGGCGATGCGTCGGATGGTGTCGAAGGCCGTGTCGTAGGTCACCTGGGCGCCCCGGCTCGCGTCGTGCTCCTCGCGATGGCCGTCGAGCGAGACGAGGATCGACAGGCGGCCCGGCCGCGAGAACCCCCTCGCGAAGGCCTCCACGCGATCGGGCAGCGACCCGTTGGTGGTGACGTGCAGGACCCTCGGCCTGGAGACGCGGGCGACCGTTTCGGCGAGCTCGGCGAAGTCTTCACGGAGGAACGGTTCGCCTCCGGTCAGGCGGACGACGTCGAGCCGGCCGAGGCGCGCGAAGACGCGCTCCACGTCGGGCACCGAGAGCTCACGGCCGGGCTTGATGCGCCACGAGTCGCACATGCCGCAACGGGCATTGCACCGGTACGTGACCAGATACGTGCACCAGGCTGGGGGTGGGCTTCCGCCGGTGCGGTTCTGGACGATGGCCGCGGCGAACGCGAAAAGGCTCACGCAAAGCCCCACGCGCGCGTCCGCGAGCGGCTTCTCGCCATGACCTCGCGGCCGAACCCTTCGATCGCGGACAGGGCCTCGGCCCGGCCGTCGCGGACGGCGGAGCGCATGGCGCCGCGAAAGTCGCCTTCGTCCGCGAGGAAGCGCTCGATGAACCGGGTCGTGACGCCGGCGGGGTGCACCTTTCGGCCGATGCCGAGCCGCTCGACCGCCGCGGCGTTCAAGCGCTGCTCCACGGTGTGCTCCGGCATGACGAGCATCGGCTTGCCGAACCAGAGCGCTTCGCCGACGAGCTGGTTGCCGGCCGTGCTGAAGACGGCGCGGCACGACGCGAGGTCGTCGAGGAAGGGACCGTTCGACGGAGGCCGAAACGTGAGGTTGCGCGCGGTGCCGTGTCGCGCCGTCCCGTACACGACGACGGGCAGGGGCAGAGCCGTCAGGGCCGCCTCGATGCTCGGCGTCAGCTGGTGCTGGCCGCGGTTCAAGTAGACGAGCAGAGAGTCGCCGCGGGACGGCGCGCGCGCGAGGACCTCCGGCCGAAGCAGCGGCCCGACGAAGCGGATGCGCGGGTTCCGGGCGCCGCCGTCGTAGAAGCTCGAGACGATGACGCGGTTCGGGCGGCCCATGAGGGCGCGATACGCGAGCACGTCGCGAAGGCTCCGGAGCCGATCGGTCCACGCGATCGGCGGGCGGCAGTACGCGAGGACGCCGAAGTGATCGAGGCTGACGCGCGGGATGCGGTGCGCCGCCGCGGCCGCGTGGGTCCACGGCTCCGCGTCGCAGATGGCCACGTCCGGACGATGATCGCGGATCACGCGAGCCACCTTCGTGTAACCGGGGCCGCGCAAGAGGATGTCCGACACGTGGGCGAGGTTCTCGCTCAGGGTCCGCGAGAGCGACCGGGTCCCCTCGCTCCCGTACTCGTACCGGAGCGTCGGGATCTGCTCGACCGGATGGTCCGGGACGATCGCGTCGAACGCGTCCCCACCCGCGACGACGACGACCTCGTGACGGCGCCGGAGCTCGGGGAGAAGGCTGAGCGCGCGCGTCGCATGCCCGCGCCCGTAACCGAAGACTCCATAGAGGATGCGCATCGAGTCGGACCCCGTGTCTTCCGCCGCCCCCCGGCCTCGACGGAGACGCTACGAGAAGACGTTCTCGACGAGGCGTCGTTTGGGCAACCTTTCCGCTTCACGACAGGGGCCGCGTGCGCCGAGCGCCGACACGCGAGAGTCACCGTGGAGCGCTCAATTTGGCGAGCCGATCCTGAACCGTCACGCTGCCGACATGCTCTTCGCATCGACTGTGGCAAAACGATGATGCCGCTCGCCGACAAGGCTTACCAGGGCCTGTTCCGTCACCTGTTCGTCTACAACATGCTGTACGAGGACACGGAGATCGACGAGCGCTTCCTCGGCGTCGGCCCGGAGTCGCGCGTCCTCGGCATTTCGGGCGCGGGCTGCGGCATCGCCAACCACCTGAGCCGGCGTCCGCGCAGCATCGACGCGGTCGACATCAACGCCCGACACCTCGCCATCACCGCGCTGAAGACCAGCGCGGCACGCGAGCTCGAGAGCTACGACGAGTTCTACGACTTGTGGGCCCGCGGCACCCACCCGGACCCGCGGCGCGTGGTGGACCGCCTCACCGCGCGCCTCCCGCGCTGGATCCAGCGGCACTGGCGCGCCAATCATCGCGTGTTCGCGGGCTCGTTCCACCGCCGGGGACTGACCGCGCGCCTGTTCTCCTTGCTGAGGCGGTTGGCCGGCGTCGACGTCCGGTGGCTGCGAAGGCTCATTGCGGAGCCGGTGGCCGTGCGCCGGAGGATCATCGTGGACCGATTCGCCCCCATCCTCCGAAGCCCGCCGGTCGCGGCGCTGCTCAAGTCGCCGCTCCATCTCGTCGCCATCGGGGTCAACCATGCGCAGCTCGATCGCATGCTCCGAGCCGAGCAGCTCGACAACATCGTCGATTACATCCTCATGCACCTCGCTCGCGTCGCGGAGACGGACCTCGAACGAAACTGGTTTGCATGGCTGGCGGTGGCAGGGGAGTTCAACCACGACAAGCCCGACGCGATCCCGCCCTTCTTGCGTCGCGAGCACCATGCCAAATCCCTCGGTGCCGACACGGCGGTACGGTTCCATCACCGGAACATCCTCGAGGTCCTGGGCGAGGCGGGACCGCGCGCGTGGACGCACTACACGCTGTGCGACGCCGTCGATTGGATGCCCCTCGACGTGCAGCGCACGCTCCTCCGCGAGATCGTGCGCACGAGCGACGACGGGGCGATCGTCCTTCACCGCTCCGTGGAGGAGGGCGGCTTGCCCGAGCGGCACGGCCTCGCGCGGCACTTCCAGCCCATGATCGAAGCGACGGAGGCCGCGACGCGGCTCGACCGCACGCGCCAGTTCCGCCACGTGGGGTTCTATCGGGTGCAGCATTGAACGAGGCCGCGCGGGCCGAGCACCGGGCGTTCTTGAATCGCTACTACGGCGCGTCTCGACTCTTCTACGACGCGACCCGCAAGCACTATCTCTTCGGGCGCGACCGCGCGCTCCGGGATCTCGCCCACGACCGGACGTGGCATCGGCTCGCCGAGATCGGGCCCGGCACGGGGCGGAACCTCACGCGGCTGCGAAAAGCGAGGCCCGACACCGCGCTCGGGGGCATCGAGGCGTGCGACGCGATGTTGGAGCACGCGCGCGCCCGATGTCCCTGGGCCGTGCTTCAGCATGGCTTCGCCGAGGACGCTTCGCTGGGGAGCCTCTTCGGCGGTCCGCCGGACGTCGTTCTCTTCTCGTACTGCCTGTCGATGGTCGGAGACCGCACGGCGGCGTTGGTCCATGCGCGGCGGTCGCTGGCGCCGGGCGGCCGTGTGGTGGTCGTCGACTTCGGCGACTTCGGCGGGCTCCCTCGGCCCGTCGCGGATGCCTTTCGCGCCTATCTCCGTGCGTTCCGGGTCGACCCGCTCGACGGTGACGCCCTCGCAGGGGCGGCGTCGGTGGTGCACGGTCCCGCGCGCTACTACGTCGTCGCGACGTTCTCCGCCGCGCGCGCGTGACGCCCGTCAGCTCCCGCCGCCCATCCTTCGCGCCACCTCGTCGGCGAGGACGAGGACGAAGAACGCGACGCTGACCCACGCGTTGACGTCGAAGAAGGCCTTGTCGATCGCGGCGAGACCGCGGCGTCTCACGAGCGAATGCTCGTACACGAGGAGCGCGGCGCTCGTGACGACGCCCGCGGCGAACGGAAGGCCGCGGTGGAGCGCGAGCCCGCAGCCCGCGAGCGCCGCGATGGTCACGGCGTGCGCAGACGCGCTGATGGCCAACGCACGGCGGGTCCCGAAGCGCGACGGGATCGAGTGCAGGCCCGCGTCGCGGTCGAAGTGCTCGTCCTGGAGCGAGTAGAGAATGTCGAAGCCCAGGAGCCACGATACGACCGCCACCATCAAGAGAACGATGCCGAGCGACGGCGCCGCGCCCATCGCGATCCACGCGCCGCCCGGCCCGAGAGAGAGCGCGACGCCGAGCCACGCGTGCGCGCCCCACGTGAAGCGCTTGGCGTACGAATAGCCGAGGAGCACCAGGAGGACGCACGGCGCGAGGACCGCAGGCCATCGGCCGAGGGTGCAGGCGAACGCGACGAACGCGACGCCTGCTCCGATGGCGAGCCCGAGGGCTTCACCGGAGCGCACCGCCCCCGAAGGGACGTGACGTCCGCGGGTTCGGGGGTTCTTGGCGTCGATATCGCGATCGGCCCACCGGTTGAACGCCATGGCGCTCGACCGCGCGCACACCATGCACGCGAGCATCGCGGCGACGCGCCCGAGCCCGAGAGGTACGTGGGGCTCACGCAGCGAAAGGACCACCGCCGCGGCGGCGAACGGCAGCGCGAACACGGTATGAGCGAACGCCACCAGGGATCCGTACGTGCGTATGCGAGCCAGGGCCGTCATGCCGCGGCTCCCGCGCCCCGGCGCACGATCCAGCGCCGCGGCGCGCGCACCTGGCGCAGAACGAACGCGCTCGCGTCGTCGCCGGGGTCTCCGTCGACGGCGAGGAGGCCCGGCCGCGAGCCGCGCGCGATCCGCCCCACGTCGCTCCTGCCGAGCGCGCGGGCGCCTTCCCATGTCGCCATGCGCACGAGGTCGCGGGCCGGAACGGTCGGGAAGCGATCGGCCAGCGCGCGTGCCTCCGCGAGCACGTCGAGGGAAGCGTTCGACGCGAGCGAGTCGGTCCCGAGGGCGGGGAAGAGACCGGCGGCGCGGGCGGCGAGGAGGGGCGGCAGGCGCGACTCGATGAACAGGTTCGAGCGCGGGCAGAACACGACCGGTGCGCCGCGCTCGGCGACGCGCGCGAGCTCGTCGGGGCGGGCGTCCGTCAGGTGGACGCAGACGACGTGCGGAGCGAGCGCCCCCAGGGCGTCGGCGAAGGCGATCGGCGATACCCCGGGAGGCTCCACGTGCTCGGCCGGAATCCGCAGGCGGGTCCGGTACCAGTCGGCGACCGGACCGTCGCCGCGCTCGAGGAACCTGCGCTCCGCGGCGTGCTCCGCCATGTGCACGCTGGCGCGAACGCCGCGCTCGCCGGCCTCCCGGAGGAGCCTCCGGACGACCTCCGGATGGGTCGTGTAGAGCGTGTGCGGGGTGGGCGCGTAGCTGAGGTCGACCGTGGGCCACGCGCCGACCTTCTCCTCGACCACCTCGGGCAGCTTCGCGACACGGCTCTCGGCTTGCGCCTCGATGACGCCGAACACCTCGTGGAACACGCAGCCGACGAGGCCCCGCTGCGCGAGCGTGTGGACCGCGCCGAGGGTGTTGGTGACTTCGCCGACGGCGACCGTCCCGAACGCGACGAGCTCGTCGACCGCGCGCTCGATGGCCGCGGTATCGCTCTCCGGGTCCTGCTCCGCGCGCACGGACAACATCCCCTCCACCCACGGTACGAAGCCCGCGCCGCCGCGCACCTGACCGCGCAGCGCGCTGAGCTCGAGGTGGGTGTGCGCGTTGACGACCCCGGGGAGCAGTGCGCCGCGGACCCGCACGACGTCGAGGCCGACATGCCGAGGCAGGATCTCGCCCGCGGCGCCGACCTCGATGACATCGCCCCGCGCGCCGACGACCACCGCGCCGTCCCGGATCTCGGAGCCGTCGCCGACGATGACGGCATCGGCGTGGACGACGCGCGGCGCGGGCTCGCTCATGCCGGAGAGGTGAGCCAGTCGTAGCGCACGTTGCGGCGCGCGGCCTTGAACCCCGCGGCTCGTATACGGCGCTCCATGGCCTCGGCGTTCATGCAGAAGGTGGTGCCGGCGCTCGACACGACGTTCTCCTCGAACATCACGCTGCCGAAGTCGTCCGCGCCGAACCGCAGGGCCACCTGGCCGACCTCGGGACCTTGGGTGACCCACGACGCGCCGACGTGGTCGACGTTGTCGAGCAGGATGCGCGCGAGGGCCTGCTGCCGAAGATAGAGCACCGTGCCGTGATCGCCGGGCTCGATGTGCGTCCCCTTCTCGTGCTGAAAGTCCCAGCAAAAGAACGCCGTGAAGCCGCCCGTCTCGTCCTGGAGATCGCGGATCTTGAGGAGGTGGGCGACGCGATCGCGAGCCGTGTCGACCGTCCCGTACATCATGGTGGCGCTCGACCGGAGGCCCATGTGGTGCGCGACGCGCATGACGCCCAGCCACTCGTCGCTCGTGCACTTGGCCTTGGCGATCTTGCGCCGGACGCGGTCGACGAGGATCTCGGCTCCGCCCCCGGGAACGCTGTCGAGACCGGCCGCGCGCAACCTCTCGAGCACCCCGCGGACGGTCAGGCTCTCGAGGCGCGCGATGTGGAGGATCTCCTCGGGAGACAGGGCGTGCAGGCCGAGCGCGAACTCTCGCTTCATCCAGCGGAAGAGGTCCTCGTACCACTCGATGCGGAGCTCGGGGTGGAGGCCGCCCTGAAGGAGGATCTGGACGCCGCCCGCGTCGACGACCTCCTGGAGCTTCTTTCCGAGCACCTCGCGCGAGAGCACGTAGCCCTCCGGGTGGCCGAGCGGACGATAGAACGCGCAGAAGCGGCAGCTCGTGGTGCAGACGTTCGTGTAGTTGACGTTGCGGTCGACGATGTACGTGACGACGCCGTGCGGGTGCTTGCGCTTGCGCACCGAGTCGGCGGCGAGGCCGAGATCGAAGAGGGACGCCTCCGCGAGGAGACGCTCACCCTCCGCGGCGCTGAGCCGATCGCCCTCGGCCGCGCGCGCGACCAGGGTGTCGATCGAAGCCCGGGCGGCCGGGGACGACCCACGGCTCGACGACGGCGCCGAGGACCCCTCGCGCCGGTCGTCGTCGAAGAAGCGCACGCGGGCGCGCGGAAGGAGACCCGCCGAAGCCGCCTCCGCGTAGAAGCGCTCGAGCCCTTCCCGCTCGGCGTCGCCCAGATCGTAGCGAATGGCGTCGCGCAGATAGGACCGAAGCGACTCCGCCGGCAGGCCGGAAGAAGCCGCGTGCTCGTCGGCGATCGCGTTCCGACGCTCGAGGCCCGCAGCTTTGGCGCCCGTGAGGCATCGCTCGTCCTCCGCCGAGAGGACGCCCGGACGGCCGCACCACGCCGCGAAGACGAACGGCAAGCCGGTGGCCTCCCACCACGCGGCGCCCAGGTCGAGGACGTGGGGGAAGCGTCCTTCGATATCGAGGGCCGGATCGCCGATCACGAGCGCGCCGCGAGACCCGGATACCCCCGCGATGGCGTCACGGGCCGTCGCCCCGAGCAGGCGCGGCTCCCGACCCTTCCGGCGCGCACGGAGGACGAGCCTCCCGAGGACGACGCTCGTCCGCGACGAGAGATCGACGGCGAGCTCCTCGATGGCATCGATGGGCTGCTCGGCCACGATCACGATGCTCCGGACGGCACCGCGCGCGCCGACGGCGCAGCCGCGTACGATGCGCAGGTCGCCGATGGACGCGGCCGCCGCGACCGGCATGAGCCCGATGTCGGCCTCGTCTTCGGCGATGCGGCGTGCGACCTCGCTGGGCCACGCGCAGTCGAGCCGAACGCGGGCGCTCGCCGGCTCGCGGTCGAGCCCCTCGTAGAGCGGCCTCGCGTTCAAGTAAGAGACCGCCGCGGCGCGCAGCCGTTCGTCGCCGCTCATGACAGCACCTCGAGGTGTTTGGCCGCTTTCCGATCGCGCACCTTCAGGGCCGACTCGGGCATGACCGCGCGCGGGTGCTCCTTGACGACGTTGTACAGGGTGTCGCGCTCGACGGGGAGGCGTCCGGCCTCCTGGATGAGACGCACGAGCTCTTCGGAGGTGAGGCCGGAAGGCGATCGCGAACCGGCCGCGCGGTAGATCGTCTCGTGGACGATGGTCCCGTCGATGTCGTCGGCGCCGAAGCGGAGCGCGATCTGCGCGACCTCGGGCGTCATGCTGACCCAGTAGGCCTTGACGTGCGGCACGTTGTCGAGGAGCAGCCGCGATACGGCGACGGTGCGGAGCGCGTCGACCGCCGTGGGCGCCGGGAGGTTCTTCATCCCGTTCCCGTCGGGGTGGAAGGCGAGCGGGATGAATGCCTGAAACCCCGGCTGCTCGTCCTCGAGAGCACGGATGCGAAGGATGTGATCGACGCGGTGCTCGAAGGTCTCGATGTGCCCATAGAGCATGGTCGCGTTGGTGCGGATGCCCATGCCGTGCGCGACGCGGTGGACCTCGAGCCACTCCTCGGCGTTCGCCTTGTCGTGGGAGATCCGCGTCCGCACCTCGGGATGGAAGATCTCGGCGCCGCCCCCCGGCAAGCTGTCGAGCCCCGCGCGCCGGAGGCGCTCGAGCACTTCGGCGTAGGTCATGCCGTAGTGCTCGGCGAAGAAGTGGATCTCCACCGCCGTGAAGCACTTCATGTGGATGTCCGGCTTGATGCGCTTGAAGCCGGCGAGGAGCTCCTCGTAGTACGAGAAGGGCAAGCCGGGGTGCAGGCCGTTCACGATGTGGATCTCGCCGGGCGGGTCGTCCATCCGCGCCTCGAGCTCGCGCCACGCCTCTTCGACGCGCATCGTGCGCGCTCCCGGCGCGCCCTCCTCCAGCTTCGCGAACGAGCAGAAGAGGCAAGAGGCGACGCACACGTTGGTGGCCTCGATCCGCATGTTCCGGTTGAAGTACGTGCGGTCTCCGTGCTTCGCCTCGCGCACCTCGTTGGCGAGCTGACCGAGCGCCACGACGTCCGGGTGGCGAAAGAGGGCGAGTCCGTCGTCGAAGGACAGCCGCTCGCCAGCGCGCACCTTGAGGGAAATGGCTTCGATCGTCGTCACGTGGCCTCCTGCGTGGACGGCGCCTCTTCGATGGTCTCGCGGCTGCCGTCGGCCCGCACGAACACGGGGGCGCGCGACGCTCGACGGACGAACGCCGCGAGCTCGCGCTTCTTCGCGACCGACGCGAGCTCCAGACGGGACTTCCTGCCTACACCCGTCAGGTCGCTCTCCCCGATGAGCGCGCCGATCTTGGTCGAGAGGTAACCGGCGAGCTCGTTCGCGCCGAAGCCGAGCGCGATCTGCGCGATCTCCAGGCCGCACCCCGTCCAGTCGACCCGGACGCGCGCGGCGCGCGGGCCCGTCACGCGCGCGATCGCGATCTCGCGGAGCAGCTCGAGGCCGGTCCACTCTCGCCCGTCGGTCGGAAAGGCGAATACGCCTTCCACGGCGGGCGGCGGAGGGATGTACATGCGAACCTCGGCGCCGACTTCTTCGGCACGAATCAAGTCCGCGAGCGCACCGAGCGCCAGGAGGTCCGCGGCGCGGAGGAGGGCGAGGTGCTCGGGATGCGTCGTCCCCGCACGGCGGCGCTCGGCCAGGACGCCCGAGAGACCGGCCTCCTCGACCGCACGCTGCACGAGCGCCGTCACCGGTCCCCCCAGCGGCGCAGGAGCTCGTGCTCGAGCCCAAGGTGATCCATCACGCGGCCGACCACGGTGTCGATGGCGTCGTCCAGGGTCTGCGGCTTCCCGTAGAAGGAGGGCATCGCGGGAAGAACGAGCGCGCCGGCGCGCGCCGCGGCGGTCAAGTTCTCGAGGTGAACGAGGCTGAGCGGGGTCTCGCGCGGGACGAGGACGAGCGTGCGGCGCTCCTTGAGCATGACGTCCGCGGCGCGCGTGAGGAGCGTGTCCGAGATGCCGTGGGCGATGCGCGCGACGGTGCCCATGGAGCATGGGATGACGACCATCGCCTGCCAGCCCGCGCTGCCGCTCGCGAACGGCGCCGTATAGTCGCGGCCGCCCCACACCGAGACGCCGGCCTCGTCGCGCATGTCGCCGCCGCACTCGAGCGCCCATACCTGGGCCGCCGTCGCGGACGCGCAGACCGCCATCTCGACGTCGTCGCGCGCGCGGAGGACGCGCAAGAGGCGGCGCGCGTAGGGCGCTCCGCTCGCCCCCGTGACGGCGACGACGATCTTGCGCTTCACGACGGAACCTCCGCGCGCACGATCGAGGCGACCCCGAGCGTCAACTCGGTGCCGGCGACGCGGGTGAAGCCGGCGGCGCCGAGGGCGCGCTCGTACTCCTCGCGGGACAGGAAGCCCGCCATGCTCCGCGCCAAGTAGTCGTACGCGCCGCGGTCGCCCGAGAGGAGACCCCCCACCGTCGGCAGGACGAGCGCCGCGTATGCCCTGTGGAACGCGCGGGTCACGGCGCGGGTCGGCCGAAAGAACTCGAGCGTCACGAAGACGCCCCCGGCGCGCAGCACGCGGCGCACCTCGCGCGCGCCTGCCATGGGATCGGCCAGGTTCCGCATTCCGAACCCGCAGACGACGACCGCGAACGATCCGGCGTCGAACGGCAGGGCGGCCGCGTCGGCCACCACCACCTCTGCACGGGGTGCCTTGTGGCGGCCCTTCTCGAGCATCGCGGGCGCGAAGTCCGCCGCCACCAGCCGGTCGTCCGGCCGGGCCTTCGCCAGCAGCTCCGTCAAATCCATCGTGCCGGCGCAAAGGTCGAGCACGGGCCCCGGCGGCACGCGCGCGACCTCGGCCACGGCCCGCGCGCGCCATCGCTTGTCGACGCCGCCCGACATCAGCCGATTCACGAGGTCGTACGTGGGCGCGATCCGCTCGAACATCCGCCGGGCCGCGCCCCGGTGGGCGGCCTCTTCTCCGCGCCGCTCGTGGAGCTCCGCGATCGGCTCGGTCATGAGCGCGCCCTCTGCAAGATCTCCCTCGCCGCGTCGAACACGCGCGCGAGCGTTCCCCCCTCGCCCCCGGCGCCGTTCTTGGTTGCAGACGCTGCGGACGGCCTGCCCGGGATGCCGAGCTCGGGCCACATCGCCTCGACGCGGGCGACGACGTCCGCGCTCATCCGGCAGGGCTCCGGCCAGTCTCGCGCGTAGCCCTCCTCACGCCACTTCCTCGTTCCATCGATGGAGACCTTGCTCCCCCAGAGGGCTTGGTTGGCGCCGTGGTCGAGCTGATCGATCGGCCCGTCGACGAACGCGAGGTCCCGCTTCGGGTCGAGGTTGGCGAGCAGTCTCCAAGCGACCTGCCCGAGGTCCTGCACGTCCACGTCCTCGTCGACGACGCAGATCACCTTCGAGAAGGACATCTGCCCCGAGCCCCAAAGGCCGTGGGCGATGCGTGCGGCATGGAAGGGGTACTGCTTTTTGATCGAGACGATGACGAGGTTGTGGAACGCACCGTGGACCGGCAGGTTCATGTCGACGATCTCGGGGAAGAGCATCCGGAGCAGCGGCAGAAACAGGCGCTCGGTGGCCTTGCCGAGCCACGCATCCTCCATCGGAGGGGGCCCGACGACGGTGGCCGGATAGACCGCGTCGGCACGACGCGTGATCGCCGTCACGTGAAAGCGCGGGAACCGGTCGACCGGCGTGTAGTAACCCGTGTGGTCGCCGAACGGGCCCTCCTGCGCGAGCTCCTCCCGCGGGTCCACGTATCCCTCCAGGACGAAGTCCGCGTCGGCGGGCACTTCGAGGTCGACGGTCTTGCAGCGAACGGTGCCGACGGAGCGCTTCCGGAGGAAGCCGGCGAACATCCACTCGTCGATCCCGTCCGGCAGCGGCGCCGTCGCGGCGTAGGTGAGCGCCGGGTCCCCCCCGAGGGCGACGGCGACATCGAGCCGCTCGAGCCCGAGCTCCTTCGCCCGCCGGAAGTGCCGCGCTCCGGTCTTGTGGACCTGCCAGTGCATCGCCGTCGTGGTCGCGTCGAGGCGCTGCATCCTGTAGCAGCCCACGTTGCGCGTGCCGGTCTCGGGGTCGCGCGTGATCACTTGCGGCAGGGTGATGAAGGGGCCGCCGTCGTCCGGCCAGCACGTGAGCACCGGGAGCGCCCCGAGGTCGACCTGCGACCCTGTGACGATCCGCTCCTGGCACGCGGCGCGCGCGGCCGGGCGAGGTGGGACGTGGGCGAGCTCGGGCAGCTTGAGCGCCATCTGGGCGAGCTCGCGGGCGCTCGCGGGGGCTTTGGTCTGGACGAGGTCGGCGATGGCTCGCGCGTGCTCGGCGAGGTCATCGACGCCGAGGGCGAGCGCCATCCTCCGCTCGGAGCCGAACGCGTTGATCAGCAAAGGGAAGGCCGAACCGGACACGCTCTCGAACAGGAGGGCGGGACCGCCGGCCTTCACGACCCGATCGGCGATGGCGGCCACTTCGAGCCGGGCGTCCACGGGGCGGCGGATGCGCACGAGCTCTCCGCGCTCTTCGAGCGCGCGAACGAACGCGCCCATGCCCTCGTACGCCATCGCTCCTCCGTACAACTTTCAAAATAATTTGAACGCCCAGCTTGTAGGCTTGGCCTCCAAAGCCGTCAAGGCGACCGCCCGCACGACGACCCCACCCGCCGTGAAGCCCGCCGACCACCCCGAGTTCTTCCGGTTGCCGCCTCCCGAGGGTCGGTCCCGCGAGAGCACCATCCGCCTCGATGCCGGCGGTCGGTTCTGGCACGAGGGCCTGCCCGTGACCCACGCGGGCCTCGCCGCCGCCCTCCACACGTGGATTCGCCGCCACCCCGACGACGGGCGGTACATCCTCTCGAACGGCTACGACTGGACGTATTTCACGGTCGACGATGCGCCGTACTTCGTGCGCTCGGTCTCCCTCCAGCCGGACCGGATCATGCTCGAGCTGAGCGACGGCAGCGAAGAGGAGTGGGTGCCCGCGACGACGTGGATCGGAGCGGACGACGCCCTCTACGCCGTCGTCAAGCGCGAGGCCCCGGGCGGCCCGTACGACGCGAAGTTCACGCGGCACGCGCAGGCGTCGCTCGCCCCGGTGCTGGCCGACGCTGGACCGCCCGCGGTGCGGATCGGCGACCGCCTGCATGTGCTCGGAGCGGATCGCACGCGGTTCGGCTAGGATTGGCGGCTCTGTATGCGTCTTCTCATCGCCGACAAACTCCACCCCCGGGCCATCGAAGAACTGCGAACGCTGCCGCTCGACGTGGTCTACGACCCCGAGCTGACGAAAGAGACGCTCGAGAAGGGCCTGCACGGCGTGGGCATCCTGGTGGTCCGCTCGACGGAGGTGACCGCGTCGGCGATCGAGAACGCCAAGCAGCTGAACCTCATCGTCCGGGCGGGCGTCGAGTACGCGACGATCGACGTGCGGGCGGCGAGCAAACACGGGGTCTACGTCGCCAACTGCCCTGGAAAGAACGCGTCGGCGGTCGCCGAGCTCGCCTACGGGCTGATGCTCGCGCTCGACCGCCGCATTCCCGACGCGCTCGCGTCGCTCCGCGCCGGCAAATGGGAGCGGCAGGAGTTCAGCAAGGCCGAGGGCCTCCACGGCAAGACGCTCGGCATCGTCGGCATGGGGGCCATCGGGCGCGAGGTCGCGCTGCGGGGGCGCGGCTTCGGGCTGAACGTGGTGGCGTGGAGCCGTTCGCTGACGGCGGCACGCGCGGCGGAGCTCGGCGTCGGGCACGCGGCGTCCCTCGAGGATCTCGCGGCGCGCAGTCAGATCCTCTCGCTGCACCTGGCGCTCGTCGAGCGCACCAAGCAGATCGTGAGCCGGCGCGTCTTGGACCGGTTGCCCGACCGCGCGATGCTCATCAACACGGCGCGCGCCGACCTCGTCGACAACGAAGCGCTGATGGACGGCATCGGCCGGCGCGGATTCCGCGTGGGGCTCGACGTCTATCCCGAGGAACCGCGGTCGCGCACCTTCGCCGCGGCCGACATGTTTCGCTCGTTCCCTTCGGGAGGCGTCGTCTACGGTACGCCCCACATCGCCGCGGCGACCGACCAGGCGCAGCTCGCGATCGCGACCGAGGCGGTGCGCGTCATCCGCTCGTTCTTGCTCGAGGCGACCGTCCCGAACGTCGTCAACGTGTCTTCGTCGTCGGCGGCGAGGTTCCAGATCGTGATCCGAATGATGGACAAGATCGGGACCTTCGCCCACGTCTTGGGCGTCCTCAAGCGGCACGGCATCAACGTCGAAGAGGTATCGAATACGGTGTTCGAGGGAGGCGTCGCCGCGTGCGCGAAGCTCCGGCTCGTGTCGAGACCGACCGAGGCGTGCCTCGCCGAGATCAAGGCTTTTCACGAGGTCTTGCACGTGGACCTCGTCATGCTCCCGATGGTCGCGTGATCGCGCGGGGCGCCGCCGGCGGGGCCCTCGTCACGGCGGCGCTGCTGGCGCTCGGCGCTTGCAAGGCGAGCGCTCCACCGTCGGGCACGGCGCCCGGCCCCGCCGCCGACGCCGGCGTCCGCGCGAAGGAGGCCAGGGCCGCCGCGGCGGCCGCGGAGAAGGCGAACCACCCCGACGACGCCATGCTCCCTCCCGCGACGCCCGCCGCGAGCGAGGAACTCATGGGGCGCGCCCGCCACCTGCTCGACGCCATCGCACAGAACGATCCTACGCTGGCCGGCGACATCCTCTTTCCGCGCGACGGGTGGCTCGCGGCGCGCGAGAGCCCCGACCCCGGAAAGGAGTGGGACGCCCGCGCGGCGGCGCCGTTCCGGAACTCGGTGCGGATCCTGTCGCGGCGTCACCACGACCTCGCCCACGCCGATGTCGTCTCCCTCGACGTCGGCGAGAACCTCTCGCAGGCCACCCCGCAAAAGCACGGCTGGAAAGAGCCGCTCTGGATCGTCGGGGGATCGCACCTCACCTTCGTGGTCGACGGGCACACCCGCGTCCTGCCGATCCGCGAGATGGTCGCCTGGCGAGGCGCCTGGTACGTCACCCGACTCTGACCGGGCCTACTTGGAGCGACGACGGTCCGCCTCGATCTCCGCGAGGATCTCCTCGACGCGCGTCGCCCCGTCTTTGCCGTCCTCGTAGACGAACCGGAGCTCGGGCGCGAAGCGAAGCCCGAGCCGCTGGGTCACCTCCCGGCGCAGCATGCCCGACGCCCGCCCGAGGGCCGCGAGCGCCGCGCTCCGGCGCGCCTCTTCCCCGCCGCCTTCGAGGAGCTTCACCCGGACACGGGCGCTCCGCAGGTCGGGTGACATCTCGACCGCCGTGACGACCGTCCCCTGCGCGCCCGGGTCCTTCACGTCCCCGGATAGAAGCGAGGCGAGCTCCTTCCGCACCGCCTCCGCCACACGGAGCGGCCGTGTCCCGCGCTCAGCGGCCATCGTCGTCCCCGTAAAGCTCGTCGCCGACCGTCAGCGTCTCGGTCTCGCGGTGGGTCAGCACGGCGTCGGCCGCCGTCTCCGCCTCGCGCGCCACGTGTTCGAGCACCGAGTCGCACACGCCGGCGTCGCTCGAGACGACGCTCACGCCGAAGACCGCGCGCTGCAGCTTGTCCTGCGCGCCGACCTCCGCGATCGAGACGTCGAACCGGGCGCGCACCCGATCGCGGAACTTCTGGACGACGCGACGCTTGTCCTTGAGCGAGCGCGCGTGCGGGACGTGGAAGGTCAGGCGAAGCACTCCGACGAACATCAGAGCTTCTGCTTGATCTCCTCGACCTCGTAGCACTCGAGGATGTCTTTTTCCTTCAGGTCGTTGAACCCGTCGAGGCTGATGCCGCACTCGAAGCCCTCGAGCACCTCGCGCGCGTCGTCCTTGAAGCGCTTGAGGCTCGAGATCTTGCCGTCCCACACGATCCCGACGCCTTCGCGCACGAGCCGGACCTTGGCCCCGCGCACGACCTTCCCGGAGATGACCTGGCAGCCTGCGACCGCCACGCCCTTGACCTTGAAGATCTGCCGGACCTCCGCCTTGCCGTGCTGCTTCTCGACGAGCGTCGGCGGGAGGAGCCCCTCCATCGCCGTCTTCACGTCTTCGAGGGCGTTGTAGATGATCGAGTACATCCGTATCTCGACCTTGTTCTCTTCGGCGAGCGAGCTCGCCTTGCCCGCGGGACGGACGTTGAACCCCACGATGATCGCCTTGGACGCGATCGCGAGGTTGACGTCCCCCTCCGTGATGGCGCCGACCGCGGCATTGATGACCGCGAGCCGGACCTTCTCCGTCGAGAGCTTGACCATCGCGTCGGCCAGCGCCTCGACCGAGCCCTGCACGTCGCCCTTGATGATGACGCGCAGCTCCTCTTGACCGCTCTCGGCGATCCGCTTCGACAGCTCTTCGAGCGACACCTTCGCGGTGGCCGGGATCAGGTTCTTCGCGATCTTGCCACGCCTGCTCTCGGCGATCTCCTGCGCCTTCTTCGGATCTTTGACGGCGTCCATCCGGTCGCCGGCGTTGGGGACCTCGCTCAGGCCCAAGATCTCGACGGGCGTCGACGGTCCGGCTTCCTGGACCTGCCGGCCGTGCTCGTTGGTCATCGCGCGGACTTTTCCGAAGCCGGCGCCCGCCAGCACGAAGTCGCCGACGCGGAGCGTGCCGTCCTGGACGAGGACGCGGGCGACGGGCCCGCGGCCACGATCGAGGAGCGCCTCGAGCACGGTGCCGCTCGCGGACCGGCTTGGGCTCGCCTTCAGCTCGAGGAGCTCGCTCTGGAGCTGGATGGACTCGAGGAGCCGATCGACCCCCTGCCCCGTCATCGCGCTCACCTCGACGAACAGCGTGTCGCCGCCCCAGTCCTCGGAGACGAGCCCCTGCTCGCCGAGCTCGCGCTTCACGCGCTCGGGATCGGCGTTCGGCTTGTCGATCTTGTTGATGGCGACGATGATGGGGACCTTCGCGGCCTTGGCGTGCGCGATGGCCTCCTTCGTCTGCGGCATCACGCCGTCGTCGGCGGCGACGACGAGGACGACGACGTCGGTCACGCTCGCGCCGCGCGCGCGCATCTGCGTGAAGGCCTCGTGGCCCGGGGTGTCGAGGAAGACGACCGTCCCCTGCTTGGTCTCGACCTTGTAGGCGCCGATGTGCTGCGTGATCCCGCCCGCCTCGCCGCCGGCGACGTTCGCCTTGCGGATGCGATCGAGGAGGCTCGTCTTCCCGTGGTCGACGTGGCCCATGACGGTGACGACCGGCGGTCGCGTATCGCCGACCTGGGTCTCCTCGACGGGCTTCTCTTCCTCGCCACGCGCTTCGGCGATCGTCTGCTCTTCGCTCTTGCCGACATCCTCGACCTCCCAGCCGAACTCGCCGGCGAGGATCTTCGCCGTGTCGGCGTCGAGGGTCGTGTTGATGTGGACGTTGCTCATTCCCATCGAGAGGAGCTTCATCAAGAGCTCGGTCGCCTTGAGGCTCATCCTCTGAGCCATCGACTGGAGCGTCACCTCGTTCTCGATGCGGATGACCTTCTTGTGCGCGCTCATCTCCTGCGTGGAGACGATCGGCGGCCTGCGCGGCGCGATGGGGCCGCTCATGCGGCGCCCGCCGGCGCCACCCGGGGTGCGTCCCATCATCGGACGGCCGGGCTGCTGGCCCGGAGCGCGCACGTCGCGGCGCGCGTTCGGCTGTCCCGCGGAACCGGCGCGGGGATCGTATTGGACCCGGCGCGGCATGTTCGGCTGCGGCGCCGCGGAGCGAGACGTCGACGACGTGGTGCCGGGCGCCGGCATGGGCACGCCCGGTCGACCGCCCCAATACTCCACACCCGTCTTCGGACCTTGCGGGCCCGGACGCGGCGCAGGCGGGGCGGACTCGGGAGGGGCCACGGAGACCGGGGGAGGCGCGACCGAAACCGGCGGCGCCGGAGGCGGCGGCGTGACCACCACCGGAACCGGCGGAGGAGGCGGAGCGACGCTCGGCTCCTGCACCGGGGCCGGCGCGGCGGCGGCGATGGTGTCGTCGGTCGGACGCTCGAAGACCGGCTCGACGACCGGCGGAGGAGGAGGGGGCGGCGGCTCGGGCGGAAGCGCCGGCTCGGGTATGAGGCTGCGGCTACTGGCGCGGTCGCGCGGCACCGGCGGCGGCTCGATCGATCGCGAGCTGTGGCGGTCCTCCGGGATGGGGAGCTTCCCGCTGTCGGCCGGGAGCCGAGTGCGCGAGGGCGGAGCCGCGACGTCGTCCCGGGCGGCCATCGGCTCGGGGGCGGCCTGGTGGCCGTTGGTCTCGGGCAAACCGGCGAAGTCGTCGAGCGAGCGCACCGAGGGCATGGCCACGGGGATGGCGGTGCCCGATGGGGAGTCGGCGGGGGCCGGCAGCGAAGAGGCCTTGGCCACGGCTCGGCGCTTGAGGACACCGGGACGGATGCGCTCCTCGACGACGTCGTGCGTCCGTTGCTTCTCGAGGTGACGCTTCACGCGCTCGACAGCCTCGGGCTCTACGGAGCTCATGTGATTGCGAACTTCCGCTACGCCGATGGCTTGGAAGAGCCCGACGACCTGTTTCGGGTCGAGGTTCAACTGCTTTGCCACCTCGTAGACGCGAACCTTGCCGCTCATCGAGCCTCCCGAACTTTGCTGCATTCCGCACCTTCTGCCGCGGGCGTCCTTCCCGCATCGATCGCGGCGCGCATCGACTGCAGCTCCGTCGCGATCCCACGGTGGGAAACCACACAAATTGCGATTGCCTCTTCACCGAGCAAAGCACCAAGCTCGCTCTTCGTCTTCCAAGCGATGGCGCGGCCCGATGCGATGGCGCCCTCGACCTCCGTCGTCTTGCGCACGGACCCGGCGTCCACCGCGACGACCACGAGCGGCGCGCCCGCCCGGAGCGCTCGACCGCCGGCCTCGGCCCCGATCGCGAGGTCGCCTCGGCGACGCGCGGCCAGCAAGAGCCCGACCATGCGCCTTTCGCACGACTCGGCGAGCCGCTCACCGATCTCGGTCGCCCCGACGCGGGCCTCCCCTTTGAAGGCCCGCCCGAGCCCCTTCGGCGCGCCGCGGACGCACTCCGGCCGCGGATGCAAGTGCGCTCCACGGCCTGCCTGGAAGGTCGGGTGGAAGACAATCTCCCCCCCCTCCACGACGAAGCGCATCATCGACGCTTTGTCGTCGCGCACGCCGCAGCCCACGCACGTGCGCGTGCTCGCACGGTCTTCGAGGCTGCGCTCGGGGCGCGGTTGGGTGGATGCGTTCACGGGGTTTCGCTCGATCGGGTGTGGCAGTGGAGGGGGGTCTTTCGGGCTTCAGGTCTGCGGTTGTGGGCTCGGGCCGCGCGCTTTGACGGCCGCCTCGCGGCGGGCCGCCTCGATGGCCTTCGATTCGTTCGACAAGAAGTGCTCGGCGCCCTGCTTGATGGCCCGGGCTTTTTTGATGCCAAGGCCGGTCTTGATGGCGAGCTTGTCCTCGTCTTCGCGGAGGATGTCCTCCACGGTCTTGTAGCCGGCGTCCTCGAGGAGCTGGACCGTGCGTTCGCCGACCCCGCGGATGAAGAGGAGGCGTTCGCGCTCGGTGAGCGGTTCGAGCCGCGACGACGCCGACCGGATGCGCTCCTGACGGAGCCGTTCCATCGTGCTCTCCGCGCTCGACCGCACCCGCGCCGCCGCGTCCGCGCCGCCGAGGCCTGGAATCGAGGCGAGCTCTTGCTCGCTCGCCTCGGCCATCTCCTCGAGCGTCCGGAAGCCGAGCCGGTACATGCTGCGGGCGATGGCCTCGGAGACGCCGTCGATTTGCTGCAGCTGGGTGACCGCCTCTTCCTCCATCTGCTTGAACTTGCTCTCGCTGATGATGTCGAGCTTCCAGCCCGAGAGCTGCGCCGCGAGACGCACGTTCTGGCCCTTGCGCCCGATGGCGAGGCTCAGTTTGTCGTCGGGGACGACGAGCTCCATCCGCCCGTCCGCCTCGTCGACGATGACCTTGCTCACCTCGGCCGGCTGGATGGCGGCGCAGACGAAGCGCGCCGGATCGCGATCGTACGGGACGATGTCGATCTTCTCGCCGCGGAGCTCCTGCACGACGGCCTGGACCCGCGCGCCCTTCATCCCGACGCAGGCGCCGACCGGATCGACGTCGGCGTCGCGGCTGGTCACCGCGATCTTCGACCTCGCCCCCGGCTCGCGGGCGCACGCGACGATCTTGACGATGCCCTCGTAGATCTCCGGCACCTCCGCCTCGAAGAGCTTCTCGACGAGGCGCGGGTCGTTGCGGCTCAGAATGACCTGGGGCCCGCGGGCTTCGCGGTCGATGTCTTTGACGTAAGCCACGATCCGGTCGCCCGGACGGTAAGTCTCCCTCGGCGTCTGCTCGCGAAACGGCAGAATGCCCTCGGTGCGCCCGAGGTCGACGATGAGGTTGTTGCCCTTCTCGAACCGCCGAACGACGCCCTTGATGAGCTCACCCTTGCGGTCCTTGAACTCGTTGAAGATGAGATCGCGCTCTTCGTCCCGCACGCGCTGGATGAGCACCTGCTTCGCGGTCTGCGCGGCGATGCGGCCGAACGCCTGGCGCGCCTGCTTGACGCGCAGGATGTCGCCGTACTCCTTGTCCTGCTCGGCCGCACGCTTCGCGTCGGACGGGTGCCAGAAGATTTGGAACCCCAGGTCCTCGCCGAGCTCCGCCTCGAGGCCGAGACGCCGGGCATCGTCGAACGCGATCTCGCGGTCTTCGTCGGCGACGTCGTCCACGACCGTCAGGTACTGGAAGAGGTCGACCTGGCCGGTCTCCTCGTTGAACCGGGCCTCGAGCTCACGGTTCGCGCCGAAGACGCTCTGGGCGGCCTTGAGGATGGCTTCCTCGACCGTCTTCACGAGCCGTGTCTTGTCGATACCCTTGTCCTTGGCGACCATTTCGATCGCCTGAAGGAGAGTGAGGTCTCCACTGGTGTGTTGCTGCTGAATGGCCATGGCTCAGTGCTTCCTCTTGTCTCGGCTATCGCGGCTGTCGCGGCCTCGCGGGCCGAATTCGAACACGAGGCGAGCGCTCTCGATCGACGAAAGCGGGACCGCGTGGGTACGGGAGCCCACCACGATGCTCACCTGGCCGCCCTCGACCCCGGCGAGCTCCCCGACGAGAACGCGCTGGCCGTCGACGGGACCGCGCAGCCGGAGCTTCGCCTTCTGGCCGGTGAAGCGGACGTAGTCGCGCTCGTTCCGAAGCGGTCGCTCGACGCCGGGCGAGCTCACCTCGAGTTGGTAGGCGTGGGGGATCACGTCGGCGACGTCGAGCGCGGGGCTCAGGTCGCGCGAGACGTCGGCGCAGAGCTCGAGGTTCACGGCGGCATCGCGCGTCGACAGGCCGAGGGCGGACGCTCCGGCCTTCTCGACGTATACGCGCAGCACCCAACCTGCCTGCTCGACCCGAAGGTCCATGTCGACCAGCTCGGCGCCGTGGGCGCGCACGATGGGCTCCACGACCTGACGAAGCGCGGTGCGCTCGGTCACGTCGGAAGGGGTGGAGGGGTATCGAGCAATCGCCATCGGTAGAAGGGCCGTGAAAAAAAAACGCGGGCCCCGGATTGGGGTCCCGCGTGTAAAAACCGCCAAACTGGGCGTCGCAACCTACCGCTTGGTGACCGTGTGATCAAGGGGCCCCCGGGCCACCCTGCGATAGTTTTTCTCGCCGCCTCTTTCGAGGCGACTTTCCCGCGAGCGGCCCCCCGGATAGCGCGCGGCCGCCCGAAGCGCCATGCCCTCGTTCGCTCGGACTTACGCCAGGCGCAACCGCTCGGCGCACGGAAGGTTCACTTTCAAGTGATTTCCGAGCATTGACGAGAGCTTGGCCGCCCGGAGCCGCGGATGACCGCGCGGCTCCATCGTGTGGCGATTCTGTGTCAGCGGCTCGAGCGTGCGCTCATGACCTGCCCGCGAAGCGCCGTCGGCTCAGAAACCCGGCAAGGGGTTCCGCTTGCGCTCGCCCGGCGGCGGGGACGGCGCAGCGCCCGGCGCGGGGAGCCCGGGCGGTGCGGCCGCATCCTTCTCGAGGATGATGAACTGGACCCGCCGATTGCGCGCGCGCATCTGCGGGGTCACGTTCGGCACGAGCGGCTTGTCCTGGCCGTAGCCCTTCGCCACGAGGCGCCCGTCGGGCACGCCGTGCTGCACGAGCCACGCGCGCACCGCGTCGGCGCGCTGATCGCTCAGCGTCTGGTTGTGGTCGGCCGTCCCGCTGTTGTCGGTGTGGCCCTGGACCTCCACGCGCTTGATCTCCGGGTGCCGGATGATGGTGTCCGCGATCTCCGTGAGGAGGCCGAACGACTCGGGGAGGATCACCGCGCTGTCGAGCGCGAACTGGACCTGCTGCTTGATCGTGATCTCGGTGGCCGACACGCTCACGAGCCCCTGCTTCGGCTTCGGCCGAAGCAAGAGGTCGACCTGGTTGTCCTGCCGCGGCTTCACGTCGACCGGCGTCACGAGGACGAGGTACCCGTCGGCGATCACGTTCATCTCCGCGCTGCCCGGCGCGACACCGTCGAACTTGAACCCGCCGGACGGATCGGTCGAGAGCTTCAGCTCCTTCTTCTGCGCGTCGGTCACGACGACGGGGATCGCGCCGAGCGGCTGGCCCGTATCGGAGTCGCGCACGTGTCCCGAGATTGTACCGACGCGGGGCAGGGCCTCGAGCGGACAGTCGACATTCACCTCGCCGCCCTCCGCAGGCACCGTCGCGTCGCACGAGCCCGGCTTGTACTCGGCCGCCTTCACGTCGAACGTGTACTGGCCCGGCGGCGCCTCGTCGCCGAACCGACCGTCGGCCGCGGTGGCCAGAGGGGAGAAGCCGGCCTGGTCGCGGTACGTGACGATCGCGTCCGCGATGGGCGTGTTCGCGTTCTTCTCGTGGACGAAGCCGACGACGTGTCCCCGCGGACCGGGGCCCTTCTCGACCGGCTTGTCGACGAGCTTCGTCTTGACGACCGGCGGCCGGTCCCAAGTGTCGACCGCCCACCCCGCGCCGAGAAACAGCGTCCACGGCGGCGTCGGCTGGAGCTCCTCGACGAAGTCGCTCGTGCCCCCGAGGCCGATATCGAGCGCCGCGAGGAGCGAGAAGCCATGCTTCCACGGGAAGAAGCGGCTCCCGATGGTCAGCGTGGCGGGGATGATCTGATCGTTCGCCATGCAGTTGTCGTTGCTGGCGTTGATCGGGTTACAGACGTAACCCTGCCGATTGTTCGGGATGAGGATCTTCGTCTCGACGAACGGGCGGACGCGATCGTCGGCCGCGAAGAACTCGGCGCCGAGCAACAGATCGAGGTGGTCGACCCGGTTGACGCCGAGGCCGAAGCGCTCGATGCGCGTCACCGGCGCGCCGCGATCCTGTTCGGTCTGCGCGATCACGTCGCCCGTGTTGTCGAGCGAGTAGACGGCGTTGAGGCTGATTCGGAGCGGCACCCGCGACTCGAGACCGCGGAAGTCGAGCGTGCCGATGCCGCCGAACTTCGCGCTCGTCCCGCTGCCGTCGAGACCGACCGCGCCCGTCCCGTTGATCAACCACAGCTCGGTGAAGAGGCCGAGGTTGAAGACGTCGCCGATCGGCGCCGCGTACTTCACGGCGAGGTTCGTGTCGCCGAGCACCTGCAGCACCGACGGCGAGTTCGCCGTGTCGCTGTTCGCGTACGCGCCCGTCGATAGGTACGCCTCGAACGTCCCGTCGCCGATCTTGAAGAGGGAAGCTCCCAGCGAGAGCGTGCCGCCCGTGTGGTCGAGCGTGTCGCTCGTGAGGAGCGCGCCGCCCTTCGGGCAAGGAAACTGCGTGGTGCAGAGGAACCCCGCCGAGAACCACTCGCCGACGAAGCCCACGCGGAACTGCCCCGGCGCGCCGCTCTCCGCGTGCTGCGTCCGAAGGAGCCCGACTCCACCCGTCAGCGTGTTCGACTCGTCGAGGAGCGCGTCGCGCCGCTCCCACTCCGCCTTCTGCGCGGCGTCTTCCGCGTCGGCGGCGGCAGCCGAGTCCTGCGCGGGCGGTGGCGGCGCTTCGGCCGGAGTCGCGGGAGCCGCCGGCGCGGCGGGCGTCGTCGTATCGGCCGGCGCCGCAGCGGGCGCGGGCGCCGCTTCGGGCGTGACGTTCGCCGGAGCATCGGGGGCGGGTGTGCCCTGCGCGCGCGCGCCGCCAGCAAACGCCGTGATCGCGGCGAAGGCGGCGAGGGGGAGGAAGCGCGAAGCGCGATACGACAAGCGACTCATGCGGACTATCTCCCAAGGTGCAAGGCAGATCCGGGCCCCGACGGCTCTGGACCGATGCCTTTTATCACCAACTCGCGACGATTCTCCACAACGCTGTAACCTGTATCCGCGTCGGCGCACCCTCATGAGACCTTCGACTTCTCCGCCCGCGGCCCAACGTGGTCGCATTCTCATCGTCGACGACGAGTCGAACGCGCGCGCAGCGCTCAACGAGATCCTCCGCGAGGAGGGGTACGCCACCGAAACGGCGGCCGACGGTTTCAAGGCGCTTGGAAAGCTGGAGGAGTTTTCACCGGACGTGATCCTGACCGACCTCAAGATGCCCGGGCTGGACGGAATCGCGTTCATGGAGAAAGCGCGCAGTGCGGCGCCGTCGACCGTGTTCGTCGTGATGACCGCGTTCGGCACGGTGTCGAGCGCCGTCGAAGCCATGAAGAAGGGCGCGGAGAATTATCTACTCAAGCCGCTCGACCCCGAGGCGCTCGGCGCAATCGTCGAACGCGCGATGGAGAAAGCGCGCCTGATGCAAGAGGCGCAGCGCCTTCGCGATCGGCTCCGCGAGCGCAACGCCTTCAGCCACATCGTGTCCGGCGATCCGAAGATGCAAGCGGTCCTCGAGCTCGTCGCGCAAGTCGGGCCGAGCAAGGCGAGCGTCCTTCTTACCGGCGAGAGCGGAACCGGCAAAGAGCTCGTCGCCGAGGCGATCCACCTCGCCAGCCCGCGCGCGAAGGCGCCGTTCGTGCGCCTCCACTGCGCCGCGCTGAGCGAGTCGCTCCTCGAGAGCGAACTCTTCGGACACGAGCGCGGAGCGTTCACCGGCGCCGTCGCGCGCCGCGAGGGCCGCTTCCGCCAGGCCGACGGCGGCACCCTCTTTCTCGACGAGATCGGAGAGATCTCGCCGACGATCCAAGTCAAGCTCCTGCGCTTCATCCAGGAGCGCACCTTCGAGCGCGTCGGCGGCAACGAGACGCTCAAGGTCGACGTGCGCGTCATCGCCGCGACCAATCGCGACCTCGGCGCCGAGATCAAGAAGGGCACATTTCGCGACGATCTCTTTTATCGACTCAACGTCGTCACCGTCGAGCTCCCGCCCCTCCGCGAGCGCCGCGGGGACGTCGGCGCGCTCGCGAGCTTCTTTCTCCGTCGCTACGCGGCCGAAAACGGCAAGACGATCGACACCCTCGCCGACGACGCGCTCCAGATCCTGCTCGAGTACCGCTGGCCGGGAAACGTCCGCGAGCTCGAGAACGTCGTCGAGCGCGCGGTCGTCCTGTGCGACGGCCCGAGGATCGAGAAGCGCCACCTCCCGCCGAGCGTCGTGCCCTCCGAGCAGCGCGACGGACCGCCGGCGATCCCCGGGTCGACGATCGCCGATCTCGAACGCTACGCCATCCTGAAGACGCTCGAGGCGTGCGGCGGCTCGACGTCGAAGGCCGCGACGGTGCTCGGCGTCAGCCCGCGCAAGATCCAATACAAGCTCCACGAGTACGCGCAGACCACGGACGAGCCGTGAGCGAGGTCGTGCTGCGCGCGGCGTCTCTCGCGAAGACGTTCAAGAGGCCCTTCTCGGGCAAGCGCGTCGAGGCCGTGCGCGGCGTGTCGTTCGAGGTCGAGCGCGGAGAGATCTTCGGGTTCCTCGGCCCGAACGGCGCGGGGAAGACCACGACGCTCAAGATGCTCATGGGCCTCGTCGCGCCGACCCGCGGCACGATGGAGATCCTCGGCGTGCGCGCGCCGTCCGCCGACATCATGGCGCGCGTCGGGTTTCTCCCCGAAAATCCGTACGTCTATCCGTACCTCTCTCCGCGCGAGTTCGTCTCCTTGTGCGGCCGCCTGTCCGGGGTGCGCGGGCCACGGCTCCGCGAGCGCGTCGACCGCGTGATCGCCGACGTGGGAATGGCCCACGCGGCCGACCGCGCCGTGCGCGCCCTGTCGAAGGGGATGCTCCAGCGCATCGGGATCGCGGCGGCGCTCGTGCACGACCCCGATCTGCTCGTCCTCGACGAGCCGATGAGCGGCCTCGACCCCGTCGGCCGGAAGGAGGTCCGCGACCTCATCGTCGCGCAGAAGGCGGCCGGCAAGACCGTCTTCTTCTCGAGCCACATCCTCAGCGACGTGGAAATGCTCTGCGACCACGTCTGCATCCTGCGCAAAGGCGAGGTCGTCGTCTCGGGCGCGCTGCGATCGCTTCTGGCCCAGGACAAGAAGCGGAGCGAGGTCACCATCGTCGGCGCCGGTGCCCCGCTCGTGGAGACCCTCGGCAAGATGGCTCAGGTCACGCGCGCGGCGGGCGACACCCTCGTCCTCGAGGTCGAAGGCGACGGCGCCCTCCGCGACGTCGTCGCGCGCGTGCTCGCCGAGGGGGCCCGCCTCGACAGCGTCTCCCCGAAGCGCGAGACGCTGGAGGACCTCTTCGTGCGCCAGGCGCTTTGACTAGAACCGGCCGAAGACGCCGATGCTCGTCGGCCCGATGAGCGGCTCGAGCGAGAGCCGCGGCAGATCGCGCTTTCGCACCGTCACCCGCTCGGGCACGAACGCCACCTGGGCTTGGACCACCCCGCCGATCGCCGTCAGCAAGAACCCGCCCGCGAGCGCCGCGTCGACGTACGCCGCCGTCCGAGCGTTCTCGTTGTAGACGCGCGCGGCGTCCCCGTCCTGCCGGACGACCGCGTCGTTCGACTGGCCCTGGTCGTAGACCGAGACCGCCGCCGCAACCCCGCTGCTCACGAGCAAGAGAGCCTGCGCCGACAAGAGCACCCACCCTGCCCCGTCCTGCCCGTTCTGGAACTGCCCCACGCCGAACGGCAGCGCCGCCATCCAACGCGAGTTTCTCTCGACCACCCGCTCCTCGCCCGCCAGCTTCTCGAGCATCGCGACCCGGAGCGCCGCCCGCTGGCGCGCGAGCTCCGCCTTCGCCCTGTCGGCTTGCTCGCGCCGCACCCGCTCGGACTGCAGCCGCGCGAGCGTGTCGCGCAGCCGCGTCCGCGCGTCGATGAGGGCGTTCGTCGCCTCGATGGAGACGCGCAGCGGGTCGGCCGCGTAGTCGGGCTTGTCGAGCAGGAGCTTGTCGAAGACGTCGTCCGCCTCCGCGCGCTTGCCCTCCTCGACGAGCGTCGCCGCGAGGTACATGCGCGCGTCGGCGATGTTGTCCGGGTCCTTCAGATCGCCGGTCGTGGGATCGAGGAGCGCGCGGAGGCGCGCCTCCGCGTCGGCCAACTTGTGCGCCACATAGGCGCTGTGCGCCTTCTCGAGATCGCCGAGCGGGTCCGCCGAAGCGACGCGCGACGCCAGGACGAGGACGACCACGACGGCCATCGAGCCTACGCGCGCACGCACGGTGTGAACATCCACCGAGCGGCGCCGGGCCCGCAACCGTTTAAAACGCGACCGTGACCCCCCGGCCCGCTTGAATGCGGACCGGGCGGAGCGCATCTGTCTCAATTTGGCGGACCGTGATCGGCTGATACATGCTCTTGAGGGCGATCGTATTGGCCCCCGCGCGGATGACGAGCTGGGGCTCCTCCACGATTTGGTAGGTCTTGTCGACGTCGCCCTGGACGATGAGGATCGCCGGTTTGACGGGTAAACTGACCCGCAGCGTGTCGTCCCGATCTCCCGCCGCCACGCTGACTCGCTGAGGCAAGCACACCTCGCACGCAAAGGTGAGGGCGTGGGCCTTCGCGTCGAGGGTGAGCGTCTGGCCGGTCGTCACGTCGGTCGGGCGCTCGCCGTCCACGGAGAGCTGGACGCCCATCGTCGGTTGCAAGTCGAGGGTCATGGTCCGCTCGGTCGCTTTGGATGGGGCGAGCGGGGCCGCTGGAACGACGACCGGGCGAGGCCGCGGGTTCGCCGCAGGCGTAACCTCGGGAACGGCGCTCGCCGCGACGGCGACCGACGCCCTCGGACCGGACGCGACGGGTCGTTGCGGTCCGGCCATCGTGGCCGCCGCCGACCCGGGAGGGCGCGGTGCCACGGCGGCCGCGGGGTCGCGCACCGCGTGCAAGACACCCACGACGCCGAGGGCGATCCCCGCGAGGGCCGCCGCCGCGACGGTCGCCCGCTTCATGAGCCGCGCCGCGGCCCGCTCTCGGTTCATCGCCACGACGAGGCGCAAGAGCTGCGGGTCTCCCGGGGCGTGGGCCAGCGCGCGGTTGTAGTCGCCCGCGGCGTCGAGGTGAGCTCCCGCCTTCCGCTCCGCGGCCCCGAGCGCGCAGAGCGTCTCGATCAGGCGCGCGTCGTGCCGCTCCTCGAACGCTCGCGGGTCCGACAGCCAACCGGCCACCTCCGCGCCCGGCGCCGTGATCCCCAGGCGGTCGAGCTCGGCGGCGATCGCGTCGCGCATCGCGGATGCGTCGGCGAAGCGCGCGTCGGGCGTGTGCGCCAGGGCGTGGTCGAGGAGGGCGCTCCAGCGGTTGCCGACCACCCCGCGCTCGCGCTGCGCCTCGGGGTATCGCCCGTCGAGCACGCGCCGGAGCACCTGCGCCGGGTTGGCCCCCTCGAACGGCAGGTGCCCCACCATGCACTCGTAAAGGAGGACCCCCATCGCGAACACGTCGGCCCGGGCGTCGACCTCGCCGCCCTCGATCTGCTCGGGCGCCATGTGCGCCGGGCTGCCGAGCACCTGCCCCGTCGACGTCACGCCCTGCGCGTCGAGCAGCTTCGCGATCCCGAAGTCCGTCAGCTTGACGACCACGTGATCGGCCGCCGCCCCGTCCGCGCCCGGCGCCGGCAGATCGATGAGCACGTTCTCGGGTTTCACGTCCCGGTGGATGACGCCGTTGGCGTGCGCGTGCACGAGCCCGTCGAGGAGCGCGATCGCGAGCGCGGCCCCCACCTCCGGCGGCATCGCCTTGTTCCTCTGCAGGATCTTGCGCAGCGTCATTCCGCGCAGGAGCTCGACGACGAGGTAAACCTCGGGCTCGTCCGGATCGCCGACGTCGTACACCTCCACGATGTTCGCGTGACGCAGCTTCGCGACCGCGCGCGCCTCGGTGTTGAAGCGCGTCACCACCTCGGCCGAATCGCGCAGGTGAGGGTGAATCACCTTGACGGCGACCTCGCGACCGAGCCGCCGGTCGAGCGCCCGGTACACGGTCGCCATACCGCCGTGCCCCAGCTCCTCGAGCACCTCGTACTTGGCGAGCTGCGGGAGCCGCCCGCGAGGGGTGGCGGAGGCCGCATCCATCGGAAGGGAGTTTACCGCGGACGCTGAATTCTAGAAGCGGCCGGTGAGGCCAAGCGCCGCCTGCGCCTCGCCGCGGGCGCCCGGGACGGCCCCGGCGTAGGGCGTCACCGAGAACGCCGCGTTCGGCGCGGGGGGCGCCGGAGGGGGAGCCTCCTGCCCGGGGCTCCGCTCGAACGAGAGGAACACGTCGTCGACGACCACGGCCGACACGACGCCGACCCCGAAGCCGACGATGGCGTCGAAAATCGCCGGAAGCGTCGATGTGTTGCTCGACGTGGCGCTGTCGAGCGGCGTGACCTGACGGGCGTTGGACTGGCCGACGAGCAGCCCGATGAGCCCTCCGAGGAACGGGGCCCCCACCCGCAAGACGACGCTCGCGACCGCCTTGCCCCCTTGGTGGTGCATGACGTGAATGGCCGCTCCGGAGCCGACGTACACGGCGCCGCCCAATGCCGCGAGCGCCCCGCCCGCTGCGCCGTTGCCCGCGGCCGCGGCGCCCGCGAAGCTCATCGCGGTGAAGGCGTCGGCCATCAAGAGCTCGTAGCCGTACCAAGAGGAGCCCGTCGCCACCGCGGCGAGCCGACCGGGAGGCGGGGCGGACGCGACGGGCACCGGCGGCGGGGGATCTTCGGGCGTCTGCGCGTGGGCGACGCCGGCGACCGCGACCGCCGCAATGACCGCCGCCCCGGCGAGCCCCCGGATCCCTGAGCTGCGCTCTTGCATCATCGCCCCG
Organism: Polyangiaceae bacterium; assembly: GCA_036500865.1. Taxonomy (GTDB): domain Bacteria; phylum Myxococcota_A; class Polyangia; order Polyangiales; family Polyangiaceae; genus Palsa-1150. Next base: position 208,450 of record DASYBG010000017.1, on the reverse strand, counting down.
CTTTCCCCAGCGGCAAACTCTACCACCAGCCGATCGACGGGCAACGTCCCTTCGGGCGGATTCGCCTCCGGGCCGACTCCGGTGCGGCTCCCCGTTCGACGACGTTCCCCGGAACGGGGGGGCAGGAATTACGCGGCGGCTGGAGCGTCCTTCGCGCGGGAGACCAGCTCGTCGTGGAACGAATGGAACGCGCTCTCCGCCGGCCAGGTCGGCGCGTGGGCGAGCAGGGCGAGGGCTTCGCGGGTTCTCCCTCGATCCACCGCCACGACCGCGCCCGCATACCGCATCGCCCAGTGAACGAGCGGCGACGCCCCCGCCGCCCTGGAGAGCGCCTTCGCGTCCCCTTCCCGGCTCGCGTGCGCGAACGCCCGCGCCAGCGCGCCCAACCCGCGACGCAGCTGAACGACGCGGCGGCGCGCGAACAATCCGCCCGCGGGCACCGGCAGCGCCTGCAGCGCGTCGGCCTTCTGCATCGCCGCCTCGCGCTCGCCCTCGAACGTATCGAGCAGCGTCTCGACGAAGAGGCGCTGCTCGATCGCCGCGTCCCACGCCGGCCCCTTGACCGCGCGCGAGAGGGCGCGCCGCGCGGCCTCGATCCATCCGTACGACGCGTACGCGGTCGCCCGGAGCAGCGGCGCGATCGTCTCCGAGTGCGGCACCCGGTCGATCGACCCCTTCCACGTCCCGATGACGCGCTCGACGTCCCCTGAACGAAGGAGTTTGCGCATCCGTAGCCGGTTCACCGCCGCCGGCACCATGAGGAGCGCGGTCAGCCCGAGGAGGGGGAACGCGGCGCGCGGGTTGTGCCCGATCCTCTGCCCGGCGAGGAGCGCGCCGAGGAGCGCGATGAGGAATGGGAGCGCGAGGAGGGCCCTCGCCGGACGGCGAGGCGGTCGCTGCGAGCTCGGCGAAGCCATCCTTCTATGAGTAAGCCCGACCCGGCGCCGCGCAACCGATCGAGTAAAAATCGGGTTAGTCTACACGCCCATGCGCACCGTGAACGACGTCGAAGCGTACCTCCTTCGACTCAAACGGCAGTTTCACGCCGTCGAAGGCCAGGCGGGCACGTTCCTCGTCGAGACCGGCGAAGGCATGCCTCCGGTCGCCGTGCGAGTCGATTCGCCGCTCGTCGTCTTGCGGACGCACATCGGGGACCTCAAGGCGAACGTGGATCCCACACCCCTCTTTCGCAAGCTCCTCGAGCTCAACGCCGAGCAGCTGGTCCATGCAAGCTACGGTCTCGAGCAGGACCACATCGTGCTCTCGAACGCCCTCGAGCTCGAAAACCTCGACTTCAACGAGCTCCAGGCGACGCTCGACGAAATCGACGTGGCCCTCGCGGAGCACGTACCTGTGCTCGCGCGGCTGATCTAAGGAAGGGGCTTCGGCCAGACTGGGTTGAGAAGAATGGGAATCTTCAGCCGCCTCGCGCAGCTCATCAAGAGCAACCTGAACGACCTCATCAGCCGCTCGGAAGACCCCGAGAAGATGCTGAATCAGATCGTTTTGGACATGAATCAGCAGCTCGTCGAGGCGAAAAAACAAGTCGCCGTCTCCATCGCCGACGAGAAGCGCCTCGCGAAGCAATACGAGCAAGAGACGCAGAACGCGGCGGAGTGGGAGAAGCGCGCGATGATGGCCCTCCGCGCGGGCAACGAGGAGCTCGCGAAGGAAGGCCTCGCGAGGAAGCGCGAGCACGACGGCCTCGTGGCCACCTATCAGGAGCAGTGGACCAAGCAGAAGGCCGCGGTCGAGCAGCTGAAGAAGGCCCTGCGTCTCCTCAACGACAAGATCGAAGAGGCCAAGCGCAAGAAGAACGTCCTCGTCGCGCGGAAGAAGCGCGCCGAAGCGCAGAAGGCCATCCAAGACACGATGAGCGGCCTCCGCGACCAGAGCGCATTCGAAACGTTCGATCGCATGGCGCAGAAGATCGACCAGCTCGAGGCCGAAGCCGAGGCCGAGGGCGAGCTCGCCGAGGAGTACAGCGGGGACACGCTCGCCAACCAGTTCGCCCAGCTCGAGAAGACGCACAGCGCGGACGACGATCTGGTCGCCCTCAAGCGCAAGATGGGGATGCTCCCGCCCGAGGCCGCGCCCGCGCCCGCGCAGCGCGTCCAGACGCGGGTCGAAGCGCCGTCGACGGAGAACAAGACCGAGCAGGACGAAGTCGCCGCCGCGCTCGAGGAGCTCGAGGCGGAACAGCAGCACGAGGAGACACGCAAGGCGGGTCGGTGACGCAGGCGCCGGCAACTCGGGCCGACGCACCGCCTCCTTTCTCGGCGGCGCCCGACGACATCCTCGCGAGGCTCGGGGCCCACACGGCGAACGGCCTCACCGAGGCCGAGGCCCACGCGCGCCTCGAGCGGGACGGTCCCAACGACCTGCCGAAGCCGCCCGAGAAGAGCGCGCTCTTGCAGCTCTTCGCGCAGTTCACCAATCCCATCGTCCTCACGCTGCTCGTCGCGGCCGTCATCGCCATCACCGACGGGGTGGGCAGGACGCGCGAGCCGTTCCTCGTCCGCTACGGCGACGCGACCGCCATCTTCCTCATCGTCCTCCTGAACGCGATCCTCGGCTTCACGCAGGAGCGCAGGGCCGAGGCCGCGCTCGCCGCGCTCGAGAAGATGCAGACCCCGAACGCGCGCGTCCGGCGAGACGGCAAGGTGCTCGTCATCGAGGCGCGCTCGGTGGTCGTCGGGGACCTCCTCGAGGTCGAAGCCGGGGACGCCGTCGCCGCGGACGCGCGCCTGCTGCAGACCATCGACCTCGCCGCCGAAGAGAGCTCGCTCACCGGCGAGAGCTCCCCCGTCCAGAAGGACGCGCGCGCCGCCGTCGCCGCCGACGCGCCGCTCGCCGACCGCCCGACGATGCTCTACGTGGGGACCGCCCTCGTGCGCGGGAAGGGCCGCGCGGTCGTCACCGCCACGGGCCCGCTCACCGAGCTCGGACGGCTGACCGCCCTCATCCACCAGCCGCGCGACCGCACGACGCCGCTCGAGAAGAAGCTCCATTCTTTCGGCACGCGCATCCTGTGGGGCTGCCTCGCCCTCGCCGCCCTCCTCTTCTTGCGCGGCCTCGCCAAGGGAGACCGCCACTGGCACGCCCTGCTGCTCGAAGCCGCGAGCCTCGCCGTCGCCGCCATCCCCGAGGGCCTGCCGGCCATCACCACCATCACGCTCGCCCTCGGCGTCCAGCGCATGGCCAAGCTCGGCGCCATCGTGCGCAAGCTCCCCGCCGTCGAGACGCTCGGCGCCGCCACCGTCATCTGCACCGACAAGACGGGCACGCTCACGCAAAACCAGATGACCGTCCGCGAGGTCTACGCCGGCGCGGCGCGCTTCCACGTCACCGGGACGGGCTACGATCCGACCGGCGCCATCCAGGACGAAGCAGGCCGGCCGATCGCCTCACCGCCCAAGAACCTCCGGCACCTGCTCGCGACCGCCGCCCTCTGCAACAACGCCACCCTCCATCGCGACCGCGGCGACGGTTCGGAGCCCGTGCGCTGGCGCGTACGCGGCGACCCCACCGAGGGCGCGCTCCTCACGCTCGCGGCCAAAGGCGGCGTCTCGCGCGACTCGGTCCAGAGCTCGCACCGGGTCGTGAAGGAGCTGCCCTTCGACAGCGACCGAAAGCGCATGACCGTGGTCGCGCTCGACGAGTCCGGGCAGGAGGTCGCCCACACCAAGGGCAGCGCCGACGGCCTCCTCGCCCTCTGCACCGCCTACGAGACGCCCGACGGCCCGCGGCCGCTCGACGCCGACGCCCGCAAGACCATCGTCGACGAGATCGATCGCATGAGCCGAGACGCCCTCCGCGTCCTCGCGCTCGCCCGGCGCGACCTCGGCGCGTCCAACCCCCTCGACACCGCCCACGCGGCCGACATCGAGGCGCGGCTCACGTTGCTCGGACTCGTGGGGATGATCGACCCCCCGCGCGAAGGCGCGAAAGAAGCCGTGCAAGCCTGCGCCGACGCCCACGTCCGGGCCGTCATGATCACCGGGGACCACAAGCTCACGGCGACCGCCATCGCGAGGGAGCTCGGCCTCTGGGAAGACGGCGCGGTCGCGATCACCGGCGCGGAACTCGACAAGATGGGCGACGAGGCGCTCGACACCGGGATCGACCGCGTCCGCGTGTTCGCGCGGGTCACCGCCGAGCAGAAGCTCCGGATCGTGGCCGCGTTCAAGCGCCGCGGGCACGTCGTCGCGATGACCGGCGACGGCGTGAACGACGCGCCTGCGCTCCGCGAAGCGCACATCGGCATCGCCATGGGCAAGGACGGGACCGACGTCGCGCGCGAGGCCGCCGACATGGTCCTCGCCGACGACAACTTCGCCACCATCGTCGCCGCCGTGCGCGAGGGACGCGCCATCTGGCGGAACATCCAGAAGTTCATCTTCTTTCTCCTGTCGAGCAACGCCGGCCTCCTCGTCGCCGTCTTCGTCGCGAGCTTCCTCGGCAACCTCAAGCCGCTCACGCCGCTCATGATCCTCTGGATCAACCTCGTGACCAACGGCCTGCCCGCCCTCGCGCTCGGCGTCGACCCGCCCGACTCCGACCAGATGCGCGAGCCGCCCCGCGCGCGCACGGCGGAGTTGCTCGGGCGGCGCGACTGGCTGGGCGTCGCGTTCGTCGGCGTGTGGATGGGCGCGGCGGCGCTCGTCTCGTACATGGGCCATTGGCGCGGCGAGGCGGCGCTCGACGTCGACCAGGGGCGCGCGATCGCGTTCTCGCTCCTCGCCTTGAGCCCGCTCCTGCACGCGCTCAACTGCCGGTCGGCGACCGCGTCGATCTTCGTGCTCCGGCCCATCCTGCCGCTGGCGCTCGTGGGCGCGATCTTCGTCAGCGCGGCGATTCACCTCGTCGCCGTGCTGGTGCCGTCGCTCCACCCCGTATTTCGGACGTTCGACATGAGCGCGACCGAGTGGTGGGTGCTGCTCGCGATGTCGGCGTCGATCGTGCCGGCGGTGGAGGTGATGAAGCTCGGGCAGCGGCTCCTGACGCGGGCCGAAGAGCCGGACGGGTGGCTCGGCCCGATGTCGCGGCGGCGGTAGAAGCACGGTCGGCCCGGCGGGTGGCTCGTCGAGACCGGCGCTTCGCTCCACCCGACCGCCGAGTGGCTCGTCGAGACCGCCGCCTCGCTCGTCGAGAAGACCGCCTCGTTCCACCCGACCGCCGCCTCGCTCGCAGAGAAGACCGCCTCGCTGCAGCAGCCCCCCGCCTCGCTCGTCGAGACCGCCGCTTGGCTCCGCCCGACCGGCGGCTCGCTCGTCGAGACCGCCGCCGCCCTCCGCCCGACCGCCGCCTCGCTCGTCGAGAAGACCGCCTCGCTCATCCAGCCCGTCGCCGGGCGCGCTTCACAACGAGGCGCGATAGAGCGCGGCCAAGTCGTCGCGCGTGGTCGGCCGCGGGTTGCTCCTGTGGCAGGCGTCCTCGAACGCCTTGTCCGCGAGCTTCGGAATGTTCGCCTCGCTCACCCCCTCCGACTTCAAGCCGCCCGGCAGACCGAGCCGCGCCCGCAGCGCGCGCACCGCCTCGCTGCACGACTTCGCCTTCGCGTCGAGGATGGAGCGGACGCGGTCGAGCCGCGTCTTCGCCGCCGACTCGTTGAAGTCGACGACCGCCGGCAGGCAGAGCGCGTTCGACAGGCCGTGGTGCAGCCCCTTCTCGCTCGAGAGCGGGTGCGCGAGCGAGTGGCACGCGCCGAGCCCCTTCTGGAACGCGACGGCGCCCATCATCGCCGCCTTCATCATGTCGCCCCGGGCCCCGAGGTCGTCCCCGTGCTCGACGGCGCGCGCGAGGCTCTGCGCGCAGAGCTCGAGGCCGCCGACGGCGATCGCGTCGGCCATCGGGTGGTCGCCGAGGGAGACGTACGCCTCGAGGCAGTGCGTGAGGGCGTCGAAGCCCGTGGCCGCGGTGATGCGCGCGGGCATCGACCGCGTCAGCTCGGGGTCGAGGATGGCGGCCTTGGCGAGGAGGTGCGGGCTGAAGATGACGGTCTTTCGTCCCGTGGCGGCGAGCGTGACGACGCCGGAGCGACCGACTTCGCTGCCGGTCCCCGCGGTCGTCGGGACGGTGATCGTCGGGGGGACGTTCGGGCCGATGAAGTTGCCGCCGTCGACGGCGTCGTCGTAGTCGGCGAGGGGTCGGTCGTGGGTGACCTTGAGGGCGATGAGCTTGCCGGTGTCGAGCGGGGACCCGCCGCCGACCGAGACGATGCAGCCCGCGTCGTGCGCGCGGTACGCGGCGACGCCGTCGACGACGTTCTTCTCGACGGGGTTCGGGTCGACGCCGTCGAAGATGGCCGACGCGACGCCGCCCGCCTCGAGCAGAGCGCGCACCCGCTCGGCGATGCCGACCTTGACGACGCCGGCGTCGCACACGACGAGGGCGCGCTTGGCGCCGATGCGCTTCGCGTGATCGGCGACGGTCTTGACGCTGCCGGCGCCGAAGACGACGGTCGTGGGAAAGGACCAGGTGACGAGAGACATGGTGGAATCATTCTCCATCTAAACGGCTTCGAAATACCGAGAAAGCTCCCACTCGGTGACCTGCCGGTCGTACTGCCGGCACTCCCAGTCGCGGGTGCGTACGTAATGGTCGACGAAGTCTTCGCCGAGGAGGCGCCGCGCGTGCGGGCTGGCGGCGAGGCGGGCGGTGGCGTCCCGGAGCGTCAACGGGAGCGGCGCGAGATCGCCGCGGGCGGAGGCGTCGCCCTGGACGGGAGGCGGCGGCTCCGCGCCTTGCTCGATGCCCCAGAGGCCGGCCGCGAGGCTCGCGGCCATGGCGATGTACGGGTTGATGTCGGCGGCGGCCTGCCGGTTCTCGAGGCGGGTCGACTTGGCGCTGCCGGGGATGGCGCGGATGGCGCAGGTCCGGTTCTCGAAGCCCCAGCTCGCGTTGAGCGGGGCCCATACGCCGGGGACGTAGCGCTTGTAGCTGTTGATGGTGGGCGAGATGAGCGCGGTGAGCTCGGGCATGAGCGCGACCTGGCCGGCGAGGTAGTGCCGCGCGAGGGCGCTCAGCTTCTGCGGCGCGGTCGCGTCGTAAAAGACGTTCGCGCCGCTCTTCCAGAGCGACTGGTGAATGTGCCCGCTCGACCCCGGGAGGTCCCGGTTCCACTTCGCCATGAACGTGACCGAGTAGCCCATGCGGTGCGCGATGAGCTTCATGCCGGTCTTGAAGAGGGCCGCCTTGTCGGCCGCGGCGAGCGCGCGGTCGTACTGGATGGCCACCTCGTAGACGCCCGGCCCCGTCTCGGTGTGAAGGCCCTCGATGGGGATCCCGAACCGCCCCATCTCGTCGAGGATGGCGTGGCAGAGATCGGCGTTCTGCCCGGAGCGAACCCACGAATAGCCGAACATGCCGGGCGAGAGCGGCTCGAGGCCGCGGAAGCCCTTCGCCTGGAGCGACGGGGCCGTCTCCCGAAAGACGAAGAACTCGAACTCGGCCGCCAGCGACGGCTCGAAGCCGAGCGCCTGCGCGCGGGCGAGCACCTTCTTGAAGAGGCCGCGCGGACAGGCCGGGTGCGGCGTCCCGTCGGCCTGGACGAAGTCGAGCAGGAACATCGCCGTCCCCGGCTCCCACGGCAGGAGGCGGAACGAGTCCGGGTCGATGCGCGCGTGGGTATCGGGGTACCCGGTCTCCCAGCCGGTCACGCGGGCGTTGTCGTAAAGGACGTCGGCGATGTCCCAGCCGAAGATGACGTCGCAAAAGCCGATGGGATCGGAGAGCGCCCCCCAGAACTTGTCGAGCGCGAGGTACTTTCCGCGCAAGATACCGTCGACGTCGAAACCACCGACCTTCACGCGCGTGATCGAGTTCGCGGCGAAGGCTTCTTTGACCTGTTGGGCGTCCATGGCGTATCCGAGGTGGCAGCGAGAGTATCGGCTCCGCGATCGCTTGTCTGCGCTCCGAGTCGACGGTAGTTTGCGACCAGCCGCATGCAATCCGCTCGCAAGACGCGCCGCGTAGGCGTCTACGGGTGGGGTGTGGTGGCCCCCGGCGCAAAGGACGTGCGAGCGCTCGCTGCGCTCTTGCGCGACGGCCGTTCGGCGCTGGCACCGAGCCCCCACCCCCACCTCGGCCACGGACTGTTCCCCGTGGGGGATCCCGACTTCTCGTTCGACGCGTACGCGGCGTGGATCGCGGAGCGACAGGGCGACGCTTACCTGACGCGGATGCGAAGCAAGATGGGGGACAACGTGCAGTTCGCGGTCGCGGCGGCGATCCAAGCGCTGCAGTGCGACCCGCGGCTCGAGGGGATCGTCCGGCAGCTGGACGAGGGGTGCCAGGTCTTCGTCGGGTCGGGCGTGGGGGATCTGCCGGAGAGCTACCGTGCGGCGGCGTCGCTCGAGCGGGCGACGCGCGCGTGGAACCACTTTTGGGCGCAGCCGGCGCGTTGCGAGGCGCGGAGGCGCTACGAGGCGGACGGCTCGCTCCCGACCGCCGAGGGCGACGCGGCCGCGACCGAGCCCCTGGCACGCGCCCTCCCCGTCGACCCCGCGTCGCTGCCGGTGGACAGCGAGGCGCGCTTCGACGCGCTCGCGGCGTGGGACGCGTTCTGGTCGGGGCGCTCGGACGAGCTGCGCGCCTTCTTGACCCGGTTCGCCGCGATCGAGCGCATGAACGCCGACGACGAGGACCACGAGAAGGCTCACCTCGGGGCGATCCGCAAGCGGATGCGCGCGCACCGGGCGCACATCGAGGAGCTGGGCTGTCCGGAGCCGCCGTGGACCGCCGTCAGCCCAGACCTGATGTGGAACATCCAGAACGCACCGGCGGCGCAAATCACGATGCTGCTCGGCATCCACGGCGCGGCGTGGGCGCCCGTCGCGGCGTGCTCGACGTTCGGGGTGGCGCTCAAGTGCGGGCGCGACGCGATCGTGCGCGGCGAGGCCAAGATGGCGTTCGTCGGGACGACCGACCCGCGACCCGACGCGGCCCTCATCGCCGCGTTCCACCAGGCGCGGGTGCTCCCGGCGACGGGCGAGGTCAACGTGCCGTTCACGTCGCTCCGCGGGACGCACGTGTCGGGCGGGGCCTGCGTGTGGATCCTGGGCGACGCGGAGTACTGCGAAGGCCTCGGCCTGACACCGCTCGGCGGCTACGTCGAGGCGGTGGCGATCTCGAGCGACGCCGAGCACATCATCACGCCGTCGAAGACGGGCCCGCGCCGGGCGATCGAGCGCGCGTACGAAGAGGCCGGCATTTCTCCCGCCGACGTCGCGCTCATCGACTTGCACGCGACCGGCACGCCGGGGGACCTGAACGAGCTCGCGCTCGTGCACGACTTCATCTCGGAGCAGACGCGCATCACGGCGCGGAAGGGCCAGCTGGGACACGGGATGGCGAACTCGGGCGGCTGGGAGCTGACGGCCGTCGCGCTCGGTCTCGCGCGCGGATCGGCGCTGCCCACGGGGATTCAGCCGGCCGAGATTCACCCGCGGGTGCGGCGGCGCGACGCGATCGTGACCCAGGAAGCCGAGCTTCGCGGGAACGTCGGGGTGAAAGTGATGCTGGGCATCGGCGGCATCACGGCCTGCGTCGTCTTGCGCGGCCGCTGAGCGGGGCAGTCCGCGGAAAGTTACGGTCTGCCACAAATCGTGTGGCCGACCGTTCCTTTTCCCGATCGATTTGCATGGGCTGCCGCATTAAGGCGCATGTTGCGGAGTTCTTTGCTCTCGACCCTCGGCGGCGCGTCGCTGGTCGCGCTGGCGTTCGCCGCGTGCTCGAGCTCCTCGGGCGAGGCACCGACGACCGGCCACCAAGACAGCGGCGCGGCCACCGCGGACACCGGAGCGGCCACGAGCGACACGGGGACCGACGCGGGCGAAGGCGGCGACGGCGCGTTCGACGACGGCGCGTTCGACGTCTTCAACCCGACCGTCTGGGACGGCGGCGGCGTGCTCAACTCCTGGTACGACGGCAACGCCCCGGCGCCGACCGCGAACGTGACCCTCCGCATCGCCGGGGACTCGACCGCGTGCATCTTCCCGCCCACCGACCCGACGATGCGCGTCGGATGGGGGCAGGTCTTCCAGCAGGACTTCGCGGGCGGCGTGACCGTCGACGACGAGGCGCAGTCGGGGCGGAGCTCGAAGAGCTTCATCGACGAAGGGTTCTGGGCGGCGCTGAAGGCGAAGATCGTCCCGGGCGATTACGTCTTCATCGAGTTCGGCCACAACGACGAGTCGGCCGACCCCACGCTCTACACGGACCCCGCGACGACGTATCAGGATTACCTTCGCATCTACGTCGACGACACGCGCGCCGCCGGAGGCTTTCCGGTCTTGCTGACGCCGATCGCGCGGGCCGAGTTCTCGGCGACGATGGTGAAGATGACCCACGGGTCCTACCCGGCGGCGATGATCAACCTCGCCGAGCTCACGGGAACGCCGGTCATCGACATGACCACGCGGACGACGGTGTGGCTGACGGCGCTCGGACCGACCGCGGCGCTCGCCATGTTCGCGGTGGGCGACGACACGCACCTCTCGGCCATGGGCGCGCCGCAAGTGGCGGCCCTCGTCGCCGACGGAATGCGAGACCTGCAGTTGCCCATCGCCGCGGACCTGGTCCCGGCCGCCGACGAGTAGCCCGGGCGCGCCCGAGGAGATGCCATGCGAGCCAGATTGCCTTCCTTCTTCGTCCTCGCCGGGGTCGTCGCGGCCTGCGGCTCGTCGTCGTCGAAGAGCCCCGTGCAGGCCGGCGACAGCACGGGGACGCTCGACGCGGGCGTGGGGGTCGGGGTGGTCGAGGCCGGACCCGACGTGGTGCGGCCGGACCCGTCGACGTTGCCGAAGCTCTCGGTGTGGATCGCGGGCGATTCGACGGTCGAGAACTACCTCGTCGGGAACGCGGAAGGCGACAACGGCGCCGACCTCGACGGCTGGGGACAGGAGATCCACGCGTCGTTCAACGTCGACGTCAAGATTCAGAACCTCGCCATCGGCGGCCGGAGCATCGCGTCCTTCCTCTGGTCGGTCGTCAAGGACCCGACGACGGGCCTCTACCAGTGCGTCGACGACCAGGGCGACCCCGAGTACATGCTCGACGCGTCCGGCAACAAGATCGACGCCCCGAACTGGGCCATCATCGAGGCGCAGGCGGCCGCGGGCGACTACGTGCTCATCCAGTTCGGGACGAACGACATCACGAACGTCTGCCCGCGGTACGTGTCGACGGCGGACTTCGAGACGGACTTCGGCATCGCGGCCGACGCCGTCACGGCCAAGGGCGCCATCCCTCTCTTCGTGACGCCGATGGCGGAGCGCATCTTCAACGCCGACGGGACGACCGTCGACAACGTGCTCCAGCCGTACGTCGACGCGATGAAGGACGAAGCGACGATGAAGGGCGTGACCGTGCTCGACCTGAACCAGGCGAGCATCGACTACTACGAGATGGTCGGCAACGCGTACCTCCAGACGAACATCTTCGACACGGGGACGACCCACTTCGTGAAGGCCGGCGCGGTCGAGATGGCGAGCCTCGTGGCGTCGGAGATCGACAAGAACGTGCCCGTGCTCGCGCAGTACCTGCTGCCGTAGCGACGCGAGCTCGGCCGCCTACGGCGCGAGCTTCACGTAGGCGTCGACCATCTCCTCGAAGGCGCTCGCGACGAAGAGGCGCGCGTCGGCGACCGACTCGGGGGGATCGCCGGGGCCGGGCGTCATGAAGTCCCATTGCTCCGCGTGGAACTGCGCCGCGATGATCGGCCACGACGGGCCGCGCGAGCGATAGGCTTCGGGCACCGTGTCGCACCAACCGGCGCCCCCGGCGTTCGGGAAGACGCCGTCGCGCGGGCCTGCCGCGACGACGCCGGGCGCGCAGAAGGCGCTCGTCGCGATCACTTCGAAGCGCTCGAGCGGCGCGCCGGGAAGGAACGCGTCGGGACGCAGGGCGTCCACGTGGAGCTCGGGGAGGGCCTGCGTCGTCCGGCGAAGCTGCGGGCCGGCCACGTCGGCGAAGAGCGGGTCGGTCGCGAGAAACTCGATCTTGGAGCGGAGCGGGTGCGGATCCGGCGGCCACGAGCGCTCGACGTCGAACGGCGCGGCGAAACCGCGGATGCGCCGCCCGCTCGTGCGGCGGAGGACCTGGTCGATGGTGCGGCGGTCGTCCTCGGGGGTCCAATAGTCGTAGCGACGCGCCTCGAGCAGCCCCAGGATCTGCGCGCCGCCGCAGAAGCCGATGAACGGGGCCACGCGCTCGTGAACGGCGGGCGCGAGCTGCCCCATGCCGCCGAAGCGGGCGTCGCGGAGCGGATCCCAGCGCCAGCGCTTGGGGGTGTTCGTGTCGTGCAGATCGGGCCCGCTCGACGCGTCGTAGTCCCAATCGTTCGAGCCGCTCAAGACGGCGATCGGCGGGGGGCTGCTCTGCGCGAGAAAGAGCGCGTCGAGCTGCGGGTCGTCGCCTTCGATGGATTCGAGGACGGCGCCGGCGTTGGCGCTCGGGGGCGCGTCGAGGGGCTCGCCGTGATCGCCGAGCGAGCGCGCGTAGCGATCGTCGTACCGGAGGGCCGGCAACACCTGGCGGAAGCGCGATTGGAGGAACTTCGCGTGGTACGCGTCGTTGGTCATCTCGGCGCCGGGGGTGCCGTGGCTCTCGGCCGAGGGGTTGGCGTTGACGCTGAGGACCCACGGGGCGGCGAGGACCGGCAGCTTGTCGTCGGCGCGGTAGGCCGCGATCTCGCGGACGACGGGCACCGCGCTCGGGCCCGGCTCTCCCGTGGCGTCGGTGGCGCCGGTCATCCAGAGGCGGACGGCGCGAACGGTGCGCCGCTCGGGAAGGGTGACGAGACGCCGCCGAATCTCGAGGACGCTGCCGTCGGCGCGCAGCGGCTCGGAGGCGACCGGGAAAAAGCGGCGGCCGTCGTCGCTGACTTCGAGCACGTAGTGAAGGGGTCCCCACGCGATGGCGTAGCTGCGCCCCGCGCCGGGCCGCGGCACGCTGGTGGCGTCGAAGCCGAGGACGAGGCGAATGCGATCGATGTCTTCGGGCTTTCGGAGGTCGACCCGGAGCATCCAGCGCGACTTGCCGGGGGCGCCCGCCCAGCGCCCCGCGTAGCTGCCGTCGATGACGCCGTCGGCGCGGAAGCCGGGGAACGCGCCGTCGTCGCTCGCGACGCCGTGCCGAAGGACGTCGCGCGCGCTCTCGATGGCCTGGACCTCGCGCACGACCGGCGGCCCCGCGTTGGTGCGGTCGATGACGAGCCGCACCCCGCACGCCTCGACGTCGACGAACCAGGAGCGGCGCGTCGGCTGGGCGAGCACGTCCCCGCTCGGCGCCTGCGCCTCGGAGGCCGCGGGGACGGCGACCCAGCCTTCGTCGTCGCGCGCACCCCGCGGGTCGGCGCTGGAAGGCGCGGGGTCGGCGGCGGGCGCGGGGCACGCGCTGCCGTCGGGGGTGGGCGGGAGGGCCTCCCAGCGGAACGCGGTCGGAACGCCGCTCGTCGTCGAGGTGCCGAAGCGGGCGCGCAGGAGACCGAGGTGGACGGGCTGGGCGAACGTCGCGACCCACCGCCACTGGTTCTCGCCCGGACGCGCGGTCCAGGCGGTGTCGTCGTGGCCGTCGGCGGCGAGGCGCGCGCTGTCGCTCGAAGGGTCAGCCGTGCGGATCGCGAGGAGAGCGGGCGTGTGCAGCGCGTCGACGACGCCGGTCCGCTCGTGGGAGACGACGACGGCCCCGGCGGAGGCGGAGGGCACGTCGGAGAGAAGGAGCGGCACGGCACCTACGAGGGACGCCGCGGTCACCCCCGCCCACGCCCTTGCCTGCCTCTTCCTCGCCGTCATCGACCCCATCGCGCGCCAATGTGCCAAAAACGGCCACGCCGCGCGAACGCGATAGAGCACATTTCGGCCACCGGGGGCAAACGCCCATGCGAGCTTGGCCATTCCGGGGCGGCGCCGCGGGCGGCCCGGCATCGGGACCGCCGCGGGACACGGGAGGCAAGGGCTGAGGCGCGAGGTCGGTCACACCCGTACTTGCTCCTCCGGGTCCCGGATTGTCATGGAAAGCGACGGCGAGGTGGGAAGACGTCGCGGTCGGGCCGTCGCGGCGGTGCGACGCCGATCACGGCAAGTGACGATAGAGCGCCGTCGGGCCCGAGTCGGGGCTCGGGAGGAGCACCATGCCGCCGCAGGCATCGAACTGCGGGGTCACCACCTCGCCTCCGTTGAGCACGACGTCGTCCTGCGATGTGCCCGAGGTGTACGTCCCCATGAAATCGGGGTTCGTGGTGGGCACGAGCGCTCCGGTGGGGTCTTCCACGAGCGTGTGCCACGTGCCGTCGGCTTCGAACTCGAGTCCCTGCTGTGCAAAGAACGGCGCGAACTCGTCCTGCGTGGGGATTCCATCGTCGCAGCGCGCCCAGCGACCCTGGAGCTGCGCGGCGGGGCTGTCCGGAGTGACGATGGGACCGAGCGCCGGACCGCACACGTTCGCCTGGTAGGCCTTCGTGAGCGCGTGGGCATAGTCGTCCGCGCTGGGCGTGAAGAACCGGATGCGCACGGGAGAGCCGAAGACGACGACTTGCGCGACGTGAATGCCGCCGTCGCCGGCCGTCAGGCGCACCTGGAACGCCCCCGCTCCGAGGGTGGCCGACGCGTCGACGACGTCGAACGTGCCGACATCGGGCGCGGACGCGTCGGCGAGACCGAGCGACGGATCGTCGAGGCGCAAGAGCGTCGTATCGCGACTGTCCTGGGTGAAGTCCGCCTCGTTCCCGAGCAAATGGTAATGCCCGTCCGCCGTGAACTCGATGCCCGCCGCGATGGGATCGATGGTTCGTGCGAACGTGGCGGCGCCGCTGCAGGACACCCAGACACCGGCGAGAGCCGCCGCGACCGCCGAAGTCGTCGCGAACGCGGTGGCCGCGCCCGATGGCGAAGCGCACCAGCCGGGCGGATCGTAGATGTAGCCGGATCCATCGCTGCATTCACCCGCGAAGCCGCAGGCGCCGGCGTCCGAGGGGGTGGTGCAGGCCGACGCCGGCGGCGGCGACACGTCGGCGAGGGGCCCCGCATCGCTCGTGTACGCGCCGGACGACGACCCCGCACCGGGCCCGAGGTTCCCGCCGAGGTCCACGCGCGCGTTGCACGCAAAGAAGATGATCGCTGCCACGCCGCCGCCCGCCGCGAGTTGAACTTTCATGTTGTCGGCCTCCTGTCGGATGGTTTGGCGGTGTGCCGAGGCTTTCGTCAGCGAATCGATGCGACGCTCGCTTCGACGGCGGGCAGAAAGAGGCTGTTCGGCGCCCTCGCGCGGAACTTCGCGGCGCGCGCGCGCGCTTCGTCGGATCGGCCCTCGAGGACCAAGGCCTGGATAGCGATGGCCTCGCGCTCCTCGGCGAGTTCGGGATGCGGGAATCTCCGAGCGTGCGTCTCGGTGAGGGCGAGCGCTTGCGCGGCCTCTCCTTGCGCGAGGTCGCGGCGCGCGATGTCGAGCAGGGCGCGCTCGGCGGCGAGCGACGAGGACGCCGGCGGCGCGTCGACCGCACGGGCGGCGGCGCGGGTGGGAGAAGGCTGCGGGGCGAGCGACGACGAGGGCGACGCGGGGTCCTCGGGCGGGCGAGCGGTCCGCGCCTCCGGGAGCGCCGCAGGAGACGCGGGGGCGGCTGCCGCCGGCGGCGCCTGCGGAGGATCGCGCTTCTCCAGCGCGGCGTGGCCGGCGGCGCCGACCCCGGTACCGGCGACGAACCCCCACGCGACGAGCCAACCGGCGTGCCGCAGGCTGCGCCCCACCGCACCACCGGCACGAGCGCCGCCTCCCGGAGGAGCCGACGGCGCGGCGAGGCGCTGCCACACGCGATCGAGCGCCGCGGCCGGCGCGGGTGCGGCTCGCTCGGCCTCGAGCAAGCCGTCGAGCTCCGAGTCGAGCGGCAGAAGGGGCGGACGGTCGCTCATCGATCCGGCTCCTCGTTCCTTGGCACGCTGCGCGGGACCAGCACCGGCTTCGCGCTCAACCGCCGCACGGCGGACGCGAACTCGGCGCGCGCGGTCCTCAGGCGCGAGTACGCGGTGTTCGTCGGGATATCGAGCGCCCGCCCGATCTCCTCCATCGGCACGCCGTCGATCTCGTAGAGGACGAAGACCGCGCGCCGGTCGATGTCGATCGCGCCGAGCGCCCGCGCGACGAGCCGCTGGCGCTCTTGGACGCCGAGGGCTTCGTCGGGGAGGAGGCCGGGATGGGGCTCGGCGTCGGGCTCGCCCAGGACCTCCCGCCGGCGATGCGCGCGGCGGCGATGGGCGGAGGCGATGTGGTACGCGAACGCGAAGAGCCACGGCCGCACCGGACGAGCGGGGTCGTAGTCGGCGATGCGCCGCTGGACCTGAACGAAGACGTCGTGGGTCAGATCTTCGAGATCCGCGGTGGGGGCGCCGAGCCGGCGCAAGCTGTTCCAGACGTAAGGGCCGTACATTTGGAAAAGGTCTCGCAGAAGGACCGCCGGGGCGGCCGGCCCGTCGAGGGAGCGTGTGTCTCCGGGCCCCCGCGCAGTCGCCACGATGAAGTTTGGTCGCAGCCGCACGAATTCGTCATCGAAAGCGCAAGACGTACTCGATGCCCAGGGACCCCGTGACGGGGGGGGCGGGCGCCAAGGCCGTGAGGTGAAGGACGATGGTCGCTCGATCGAGGTCGGCCAATACGTCGCCCCGCAGCCGCAGCCCGCTCGTCTCGGTGATCGGCAGCGTCCATCCGAGCCTCCCGCCCGCCGCTCCCCACAAATACGACGCGGGGTGCGCGCCGGCCACGTCGCCCGACGTCTGCATCGACCCGAGCTGGCCGAGCGCACAAGCCAGGAACGGGCCCGCGTGCCCGCACACGGTGAGCCCGGCCGTCGCCAGCCAGAAAAGGACATTCCCGCCGCCCTGAACGGACTTGGGCGAGGGAGCGTCGACCCGCGCCTCGACGCCCAGCGACCCGTGGCCGCGCCGGGCGCTCACGCCGAGCGAGAGCCCGACGGTCGCCAGAGGAGCCACGCCGAGAGACCCCACGACGCCGGCGCTCCCTTCGACCATGACTGGCGGGCCGGGCGAAGGCGGGGCGCGAAGAGCGGGTGCCGCCGCGATGGGTGCGCGCGCCGCGGGTGCGGGCGACGCGGGTGGGGCCGGGGCCTCGGGCGGCACGGGCGGTGGAGAGGGCGGAGGCGCCGGGGGGTCCTCGGCGCGAGGCGCGAGGAGCTGCGGGTCGATGGCGATCGCAATGGCCAATGCCGCGGCCTCACGCAGCTCTGCGCACCGGCCGCTCGTGTGAATCTCTCGCGCGCCGTGGCTGTAGCCGTGCTCGTCGACGAGGCTCACGGTGGCGATGAAGCCTTGAGGCGATGCGGGCGCCATGCTCGCCACGACGGTCTTCTGCGCCCAGGGAAAGAACGGGTCGTAGCCGACGCGCTCCGCGATGGCCCGCCGCATCTCGCCTTCGTCGGGGCACGCCTCCGCCCCCGCGGTCCGCGAGTAGACGAGCCTCGCCGTGGGCGCGGCGCGCGCCGCCGACGAACCGGCCAGCAGTCCCACGCACGCCGCCACGCCGAGGGAGAACCTTCCCCCCGGCACCGTCAATGGACGCCCTCGAGGTGCCTCACGTCGGCGAGGCCGGTGAGGAGCGCGCCGCGCTCGTGCAACTCGAGGGTCGTGATGGACGCGGGCGGGCAGTCGAACCGGTCGCGGAAGCGACCGAGCGGCACGTCGAGCAGCGCGCACGCGACGATGCGGATCGTGGCCTTGTGGCTGACGACGAGGACATGGCCGCTCGGGTGCTCGCGCATGATGCGCAGGAGGACGGGCAGCGCCCGGGCGGCGACGGCGAACGCGTTCTCGCCGCCGGGGGGCGAGTGGAGCGCCGGGTCCTGGGACCACGCCTTGAACGCCTCGGGCTCGCTCGCCTGGACCTCGGCCTCGAGGCGCCCTTCCCACGAGCCGTACGCGATCTCGCGGAGGCCCTCGTCGACGACCGCCTCGAGCTTGCACGCGCGCGCCGCGGGCTCGGCGGTCATGCGCGCCCGGAGCTTCGGGCTCACGTAGAGGGCGACGGGGGACAGCGCGCTCGCGGCCCGCCCGAGGGCCACGGCTTGCGTCACCCCCGCGGCCGTGAGCGGGGGGTCGATGTCGCCGGCGAACGAGCCCTGGGCGGCTTGCTGCGTCTCTCCGTGGCGCGCGAGATGAATCGTCAGCATCGAGCCAACGTATAGTCCGCGGGCTCGAGCGGAGCGAGAGAGCGGACTCGAGCTCCACGACGTACGGCCCCCGAGCCGAAATCGGCGGCCTCGTGTACATTGCCAGCCCTCATGGCCCGATTCATCGACGAGCTTAAACGCACCCACCACGCCGGCGAGCTCCGCGCCGCCGACGAGGGCAAGACCGTGGTCCTCTTCGGCTGGGTCGCGAGCTACCGCGACCACGGCGGCTGCGTCTTCGTCGACCTGCGCGACCGCGAGGGGATCACGCAGCTCGTGTTCGACCCGGAGCTCGCCGGCCACGGCGATCAGCCGAAGGCGGCGCACGAGATCGCCCGCTCTCTCAGGAGCGAGTGGGTCATCGCGGTGCGCGGCGTCGTCCGAGGGCGCGGCGCGAACCGCAACCCGAAGCTCGCGACCGGAGACATCGAGGTCCACGGCGTGGAGCTCGGCGTCTTCAACAAGAGCGAGACGCCGCCGTTCGAGATCGTCGACCAGAGCGACACGAGCGAGGACAAGCGCCTCCAGTACCGGTACCTCGACCTACGCCGCGCGCCCCTGCAGAAGACGCTCCGCGTCCGCCACCGCATCCATCAGGTGACGCGGCGGTACTTCGACGAGAGCGGCTTCCTCGAGCTCGAGACGCCCTTCATGGTCAAGTACACGCCGGGCGGCGCGCGGAACTTCCTCGTCCCCTCGCGGCAGCACACGGGGAAGTTCTATGCGCTCGCCGAGAGCCCGCAGCTCTTCAAGCAGCTCTACATGGTGGCGGGGTTCGACCGGTACTTCCAGATCGTGAAGTGCTTCCGCGACGAGGACCTGCGCCTCGACCGGCAGCCCGAGTTCACGCAGATCGACGTCGAGATGAGCTTCGTGAACCAGGACGACGTGTTCCGCGTCATGGAAGGGCTCGTCTTTCGCGTCTGGAAGGAAGTCCTCGGGATCGACCTGAAAGACCTCTACCCCGACGGGCGCTTCCCGCAGATGCCGTTCGAAGAGTCGATGGACAAGTACGGCAACGACAAGCCGGACCTGCGCTTCGACATGCCCCACACCGACCTGACCGACGTCGTGGTCGAGCATGGCGGCGGCGGCGTCTCGTTCTTCCAGGGCATCGCCGACAAGTTCGCGCGCGGCGAGTACCGGCGCGACCTCCCCGCCGAAATCGTGAAGGCGCTCCTCGTGCCCGCGAAGCACGCCGCCGAGATGACGCGGACCGAGCTCGAAAAGCTCGAGGAATTCGTCAAGGGCATGGGCGCGAAGGGCCTCGCGCGCGCCAAGGTCGACGCCGAAGGCAACTGGGTCCAGTCGCCGCTCGCGAAGATGGTGACCCCCGAGCTTCGTCGCGCGATCAACGCGCGCACCGGCGCCAAGGACGGGGACCTCCTCTTCTTCCAGTTCGGCCGGACGAGCGCGGTCCACACCGTGCTCGCGAACCTCCGCATCCACCTCGCGAAGAAGCTCAAGCTCATTCCCGAGAGCGGCCACGGCGGAAAGTGGAAGTTCCTCTGGGTCGTCAACCCTCCCCTCTTCGAGTACGACGACGAAAAGCGCACCTGGGTCGCCGCGCACCACGCCTTCACCCGCCCGCACGACGACTGCGTCGCCCTGCTCGACACGGACCCGGGCAAGGTCCTCTGCTGGCGGTACGATCTGGTGCTCAACGGCTTCGAGATCGGCGGCGGCTCCATCCGCCTCCACGACCCGAACGTCCAGGCGAAGGTCTTCCGCGCGCTCGGGATCTCGGACGAGGAGGCGCGGAGCAAGTTCGGCTTCCTCCTCGACGCGCTCAGGCTCGGCGCGCCGCCGCACGGCGGGATCGCCGTCGGCATGGACCGGCTGTCGATGCTCCTCAGCGGGGCCGAGAGCCTCCGGGACGTCATTCCGTTCCCGAAGACCCAGAAGGGGACGGACCTCATGACCGACGCGCCGAACACGGTCACGCCGGAGCAGCTCGCGGAGCTCAAGATCCGCGTCGTCGAACCCGCGTCGTGATCCGCACGCTCGCGCCGAGGCCCGCGGGGTAGCGCGGTGGGCTCCCGCTGGTGGGTTCGGGGGGACATCGACGGGTTCTTCGGCCTGTTCGTCGACAACCTGCTGCAGCTGATGCTGGTCGTCGTGCTGTCGGGCGCCGTCTGCGGGTTGCCCTCGTCGCTCGTCGTGGGGCGCATCCTGCCGGGCGCGGCCCTCTCGGTCCTGTTCGGGAACGTGTTCTACGCGTGGCAGGCCAAAAAGACGGGCAAGGCCGACGCGACCGCCCTCCCGTTCGGGATCAACACCCCGACGCTCCTCGCCTTCGTCTTTCTCGTGATGGGCCCCGTCTACCAGGAGACGAAGGACCCCGTCTTGACGTGGCACGTGGGCCTCTTCGCGTGCCTGACGAGCGGCGTCTTCGAGGCCGCGGGCGCGCTCGTCGGCGACCGGCTCCGGCGCCACACGCCGCGGGCGGCGCTGCTCTCGGCGCTGGCGGGCATCGCCATCACGTTCATCTCGATGGGGTTCGTCTTCCAGATCTTCGCGCGCCCGTGGGTGGCGCTCTTCCCGGTCCTCGTCCTGCTCGCGACGTACGCGTCGGGGACGCGCCTGCCGCTCGGCATCCCCGGCGGGCTCGCCGCCATCGTCGCAGGGACCGCGCTGGCGTGGACGCTCCGGGCGATCGCTCCCGGCCTCGGCGCGACGTCGCTCGGCGTGGTGCAGGGCGTATCGCTCGGCTTCCACCCGCCGGTCCCGGTCGTGGGAGACGCCGTCGCGCTCCTCGCGAGCCCTCGCGGCTACGCCTACATGGCCGTGATCCTCCCGATGGGCCTCTTCAACGTCGTCGGCTCGCTCCAGAACCTCGAAAGCGCGGCCGCCGCGGGCGACTTCTACGAGACGCGGCCGTCGCTGCTGGTGAACGGCTTGGCGACCGTCGTCGCGGCCCTCTTCGGCAGCGCGTTTCCGACGACGATTTACATCGGCCACCCGGCCTGGAAAGCGATGGGCGCGCGCCGCGGGTACTCCGTGTTGAACGGCATCGTCGTGACGATCGTCTGCTTTACCGGCGCGGTTCCGCTCGTGCTGTCGGCCGTGCCGATCGAAGCGACGCTCGGCATCCTGCTGTGGGTGGGGCTCGTCATCTTCGCCCAGGCGTTCCAGGAGGTCCCGCGCGGGCACGCGATCGCGGTCGCCCTCGGCATCGTCCCGTCGCTCGCGGCGTGGGTGCTGGTCGAGATCGAGGCGACGCTCCGCGCAGCCGGGGCGAACTTGATCGATGTGGTGCCGCGGTTCGGGGCGGATATGTCGATCCACGGCGTCATCGCGCTGAGCCAGGGCTTCCTCATGACTTCGATGATCCTCTCGGCGGTGCTTGTATTCGTCGTGGAGAAGGAGTTCCTGCGCGCGGCGGGCTGGACGCTGGGCGCGGCCGTCCTCTCGATGGTCGGGCTCATCCACGCCTACGATCTGACGCCCGCCGGCGTGAAGAACCGATTCGGCCTCGCCGCCGCGCCTGGATTCGGCGCCGGCTACGCGCTCGGAGCGTGCTTCTTGGCGGCGCTGCACTTCCTGCGGCCCCGCTCGGGACGACCCGACCCCGTGCTACCGTCCGCGCCCCCATGAAGCGAGAGACGCGCGCCGCCGACGTCGTGTCGCGCTTGGTCGTCGCGGTCGCGACGGGATGGTTCGCCTTCGCCGCGTTCTGGGGGCTCTTCCGTATTCCGGCCTCGGGTCACCTCGGAGCGGGCAGCACGGCGCAGTCGATGGCCGCCGAGCAGATCGTTCGCTGGCACATCCTCTACCCGGCCTGGGACTGGTACCTCGACGTCGAGCCGCCGAAGAGCGTCTACATCTGCCATCACCCGTTCCTCCAGTATTACGTCCCGGCGATCTTCGTCTGGCTGTTCGGGCACAAGGACTTCATCGTGGGCCTGCCGGCCGCGCTCATGAGCACGGCCATCCCGCTCCTGCTTTACGGCATCGGCAAGGCGCGCTGGGGCGCCGCCGTCGGCGCGGTGGCCGCGGCGTCGTATGTCGTCGTGCCGATCGCGATCGGCTTCTCGGATTTCACCAACCTCGAGACGTTCTGCATCTTCGGGGCGCTCGTCTTCTTCTGGGGGCACGCCCGCTTCCTGCAAACGTGGGCGACGCGGGACCTCGTCGTGAGCCTCGTGGGCATCGGCTTCACGTGCCTCGGCGACTGGGTCGGGTACATGCTCGTGACCCCGGCGCTCGTGTGGTCGCTCGTCCGCGCGTTCGTCTTGCCCGCGCGCGCGACGCCCCCGATCCGGCTCGAGAGCTACGTCCGCTGGTGGGCGCTCTCGGTCGCCGTCGCGGGGGCGACGATCGTCTACACGTTGGGCCTCTTTTTCCACGCGAACGCGATCTCACAGTGGGTCATGTCGGCGATGACGCGCGGGGTGGCCGACCCGACGCCGCTCGACGAGGTGCTGACGCTCCGCAAGAACTGGATCGACTTCAGCTTCACGCCGCTCTGCATCTGGATCGGAAAGGCCGCGGCGCCCATTTGCCTCGCGCGGCTCCTCATCTTGCGGCGCGACGAAGAGGCGTACGCGCTCAGCACCCTCGTCGGGGCCGTGTTCCAGTACCTCGCCTTCAAGGAAGGCGCCGACATCCATATTTTTTGGCCGCACTACTTCGCGCTCTACTTCGCGCTCGCGATGGCGCAGCTCGCCGCGACCGCGGGGTGGATGGTGGGAACGGCCGCGCGCCTGTTCCTTCCTGCGCGCGCGCCGGCGGTCGCCGCGTTCGCGGCGCTCGTGGCGGGCCTCTTGCCCGTCCTCGCGATGGCCCCCGACGGCGTGCGCTCGCTCCCGATTTGGCGCCGGACGGGCGGCCGCTACGACGACAACGGCAAGCTGATTCGCAGCCACGTCGACCAGCTCTTCGTGATGCAAGAAGTCATCCTCCCGCAGAAAACGCCGGGGATGACCATCGACCTCTACCCTTCGCTCGGTTGGGGCTGGGAAGACCAGTGGAAGTTCGCGGGGAACCCGAACAAGCTGACGGCCGTTCCGCAGGCGGGGAGCAAGGACGTGGCGACGCACCCGTTCTGGATGGCGCGCGGTAGCCTGCTCCCGAGCGACGACCAGAAGAAGATCGCGGCCGCCGCCCACCTTCGCATCTACGAAGACACGTGGATCGTGGACCAGCGCGAGCCGGCCGCGCCGCTCGATGCATTTCGCGTCTCCGAGCGGGAGCCCACCCGGTTCGAATGGCTCGTCTACGGCGGGACGGAGCCGAGGCGGTCGATCGGCCGGTCGCCCGACCCGTGGCTCACGTGGGAGTGGCGCACGCACCTCGATCAGGACGCCGACCCGCCGACGGGCACGCCGCAGTCGCTCGACGAGATTCGTATCGCGTACAACGTCGCGATCGCGAAAAATAACCAGGACGACGCCGACCGCTGGAAAGAGACGATCCTGGGCCAACTCGATCGTACGCCCGCGACGGCGTTCACGACGAGCGTGCGACTCCTCGGGGTGCGGCTCTTGAAGGGCGTGCAGCCGCGCCTCGAGTCCTGGTTCGAGTGCACCGCCCCTTTCGTGACGGACGACTCCTTCGGCGTCCGGTCGACGGTCGAGGAACAGGAGCCGTATTCACTCATCCCGCCCGACACGATGGACCGAGAGATGGGCTACCCGCCGAACATCCCGACGAAGCTCTGGCGGCCCGGTTTCATCTACAAGACGACGATCGTCCTCAACCACCGCATCGGGCGGGAGCGCTACGACGGCTACTGGACCGGCGGCAACGGGGTCCCGCGCAGGACCGACGACCAGAAGTACACGCGCCTCGTCGTCCTGCCTTAGCGGACCTTCTTCCCGAACACTTCCACCTCGCTGAGCGCGATGTATCCCTTCCGCGGGAGACGGAGGCGGACGTACCGCGCGGGCTCGGAGTGGCCGTCGACGATCCACGGAGGGTCCGCGTCGAAGTGGTCTTCGCGCTTGCCTATCTCGTTGAAGGTCTTGCCGTCGACCGAGAGCTCGACGACGAGCGGCAGGCAGTCGTCGAACCATCCGTCGGCGCGGTTGTGCACTTTGACGGTTTCGATTCTGTATTGGTCGATCAAGTCGATGTCGACGTGCGGCGACTCTTCGTTCCTCGTGTGGACGCCGAAGCTCGTCCCGACGACGCCGTCGACGAGCCCTTGCGCGTCGGCCAACGCCGGCTCGAGGCTCGAATAGGTGACGGGCTTGCCCTTCGCCACGTCGACCGGGGCGAGGGCGACACGCGTCCCGTGATAGAGGAGAAACCCGAAGAGCAGGCCGCCGACCACGATGCGGGCCCAGCGGGTCCGCTTCACCCGGGTGAGTGAACGCGCTTCGACGCGACGACGCAGGATCGCGGCGGCTCGTTCGAGGGCGCCGCGGAGGCGCTCGACCTCGTCGGGAGCGAGCCGATCGAGATAGAGGCGGTCCTCGGACGCGATGGCGGCGTGGAGGCGCGCCGCGTCGGCGCCGGTCGGTTCGGGCCGGCTCGGGTCGGGCGCCACGTCGGGAAGCTCGGCGGCGATGTCGAGCGCGCTCGGGCTCGCGTGGACGTCGCGCGCGTAAGCCGCCGCGAGGAGGTAGTGGGCCACGGCGTCGCGCAGGAGCACGGCGGCGGGGAGGCTGGCTCCGAGGCGCCGGCCGCCGAAATATCGGCTCTCCGCGGCCGCGTAGTGCAGCCGGACGAGCTCGTGCTGCGCCGGCGCGTAGGCGAGGACCGTCCGCTCGGCGGAGCGGAGCTCGAAGAACTCACGAACGGGCTCGATGGCTTGCGAGACGACGGACAACATCCCGGCGAATCGTACATGCGGGCGGAGACGTTGCCTCTCCAAAATGGGCCCGTGCACCCGTCGCCGGCCTCACTGCTGGGTCAGGTCGATGACCGTCATCCCGTGCGCGGCGTAGACGTCTTTGCCGACGTGCGAGAGGCCGTCGAGCGCGTCCTCGGCGTCCAGGTGGGGGATCGCCCAGATGGCGATCGTGTTTCCGGTCGAGCCCGCGTTCTCGTGCCAGTGGGCGCGGTTGTAGAGCTCTCCAGGTTCGTTGAAGTCGACCCGGATGACGTAGGAGACGCCGTTGTCGCGGAGGTACTTCGCGAGCACCACGGGGCCCCGGTGCACCGGCCATCCAGGCTTTGGACCCATCGCCCCGAGCGCGTCGAGCACGAAGATCCGGTTGCGGTGAAAGTCGAAGCGGAAGGCCTCGCGCGTCACCGAGACGGCCGTCGCGCCGCGAGGGATGTGCGACTGGACGTCGAGGTATTCGGCCGTCTGTTTGTCCCAATCGGCGCGGTCGGACTTCTTCTCGACGAACCCTGCGTTCGTCTGCTGGACCCGCGTCGTCAGCACCCCCGGCCATTCGCCGATGCTCATCGTCATGTGGGTCGCGACCGCCGCGCCCACCAGGATCGCCATGGGTCCCGTCGCCCCGACGGACGCCGCGGTGACGATCGCGGCCGAAGAGACGGCCGCGAAGTAATACCGAGCCGTGTCCTCCGGCGAGAACCCGGAACGCGCGAGGGTCGCCAAACAGACCACGGCCGCGAGCGTGAGGGCCACGACGTCGTTGCGTTTGCGACCGGCGAGCGGAGCCAACCCGGCGAGAAAGAAGAGCAACGGCGCCCCGACGGGTCTCCCGTAAAAGAGGTTCGAGATGAAGCGCGAGCCGAGCTGGTCGAGGTGAGTTCCCTTGGAGAGAAAGGAGAGTCCGGGCGACAGGTTGTTGGGGCCGAACGGATAGAAGAACGTCCCGCACGACCGCCACAGCATGATCGACCACGGAAGTACGCCCACGATGACCACGGCGAAGAAAATGGCGAACGCGCGACCGAGCGAGGCGAGGTTCGTTCGCTGCCAGGGCCGGCGGTTGCCCCGCAGGAAGTCCGAGAGGATGACCAGCGTGGCGAACGGGAGAGACGCGGCCGCGAGGTTGCTGCGCAGGAGGAACGTGACGAGCGCCCCCGCCCCGAGGAGCGCCACACGCCGGGTCTCCATCGGCCAAATCGGCCGGTCGAAGGCGCGCGACAAGGGCACCCGCACGGTTCGATACAGGGTCACGAGGGCGGCCACGCCGGAGTAGAGGCTCCCGGTGTTCACGCGAACGATTCGCAAACCGATGAGCACGAGGAAGGCGAGCGCCAGAGGAAGGACGTGCCACGCTTTGAATCGAGGACCCTTCACGCACCCGACGACGAGGCCGGCGGTGATCGCCACGCAGATGCCGCCGTCGACGACGTGCAGGTAATACGGGGACCCCACCGCGAGGAACATCGCGTGGAGGTAGACGTGCCCTCCCAAGATGGGGATTCGCCGCGCCGCGAACGGGTCGAACATGGACCCGGACTCGACGAGCCGCTTCGGCATGACCATGTAGAGCGGAGGGTCGTCGGAAGGCTGGAAGTAGTGGTCGCCGAAGCAGGCCATCACCAGCAAGACCACGATCGCGTACGAGCCGATCAGGACGAGGCTCAGGCCCGGGCGCTCGAGCGCGACGACGATCCGGCGCCGCAGGCGGGAGGCCGAAAGCGGCGGTCCCGTCGCCACGAACCAATCCGCCACGAACGCGACGAGCCCGAGCGCCACCTGCCCCAAGAGCACCGTGCGCGAGACGAGGTGCGCGATACAAAGGAATCCGCCGAGGAGGACCGAGAGCGACATTCCCCAGCCGGCGCGGAGACCCCAGTCGGTCCGCGTTCCGCGCGCGACGAGGAAGTTCACGACGGCGCCCCACCCGACGTACGAGACGAGGAGGAGCGCGGTCCAGAGGACGCCTACGCCGTAGATGTGGGCGCGGGCGACGGCGGCCGTGATGAAGCCCGCGAGGAGGGCGGACGTGCCCAGGCCGACGAGGATGGTTCGAACGCGACTCCGGACCGGAGCGAGCTTCCTGAGCATGGGGCGGACGGCAAGCGGGCGGACACCCCGCCCCGGAGGGAACCGCTCCTACCACCCCGTGGGTTCGGGGGCGAGCAAAGAAGGTGTGCCCGTCGTCCGCGACGGTTTGCCCGGCCTGCTTGGCGATCGCCGCGATGCCCGCTCAGAAGCGGTACTTGAAGAACGCCGCATAGGAGGGGAACGCGTCCCGCCAGAAGCGAATCTTCTTCCCGTCTTCGAAGCCGCGCGCGACGTAGTTGACCGGCACCTCCATCGGAGAGTTGCCGTTCTTCGCGAGCTTGCAGGCGAGCTCGATGTCGAGCTCGAAGCCGTTGCTCTCGAGGCCCAGGCCGTCGAGGCACTCGGCGCGGAACACCTTGAACATCGTGTTCACGTCGGTCACGCGCTGCTGGTAGAGCAAATCATAGGTCTTCGCGAAGACGACCTGCGCGAAGTTGAGCGCGAGCCCGCGGATGGGCGTCGTGTCGTATTTGCGGACTTTCCAATCGTCGAGACCGAGGCTCCGCGAGCCGAGGACGAAGGTCGCCTTGTGCTCGAGGATGGGCTCGAGGAGCGCGTCGTAATCGTCGATGTCGTATTCGAAGTCGGCGTCTTGCACGAGGACGATGGTGCCGGTCACGTGGGCGAGGCCGGTTCGAACGGCGTGGCCCTTGCCTCGCGGCCGGTCCTCGTAGACGACCCGCACGCCCGGCCGCCCCTCGTAGCCGCGCACGACGTCGCGCGTCCCGTCGGTGCTGTTGCTCTCGACGATGATGACTTCCTTGTCGATCTTGAGCGACTTCGCGAGGACGGCGTCGATCACCTGCCCCGCGAAGCGGACCTCGTTGTAGACGGGCAGCACGATCGAGAGCTTCTCGACGGCGGCGCGCTGCCCCGAGTCGCGGCGCCCGTACACGGCGACGCGGTTGCCCGCGCGGAGGGGCAGCGGAAGATCGCGGATCGTGGCCTGGACCACGGCCGAGAGCGGGCCGCCGCGCGCCACCCGCTCGCCGACGTACTGAGCGGTCCGAGTGACCGGAAGCGGATACTGCGTCTTCAAGACGAGGCCGAAGCGCGCCATGAGCGCGGTCAGGTTGGCGGTGTTGAAGAACGCCGTCTTGTAGTCGAAAAAGGGCGGCCAGAAACGGCGCATCGCGCGCGCCGGGAGCGAGTCGACGTTCGTGTACGTCGCGACGAAGAGCGTCGTCGGGGGGCAGGCCGCGACGAGCTGCTCGAGCGCCGCGCCCGCGTCGCTGCAGGCTTCGAGGAGCTCGTGGAGGATGACCACCTGAGGCCCGTTCGCGAGGAGCGGCTGCACCCACCCGACGTCCGACGCCGTCGACAGCCGCTCGAACGCGGCGTCATCCACGGGAGCGATCGACAGGCCGAAGCGGGCCGCTTGGGTCAGGGTGGCGAAGTCGTCCATGAAGCGGCCGACGAGGAGCGTGCGCGTCAGCGGCTTGCCCGTGATGCGCCGGCAGTCGTCGGCCACGTGGTCGAGGAGGCGGCCGAAGTCTTCGAGCGCGAGCGCCCGGTCCGTCGGGTTCGTGAACGGGCGCGCCCCCTCGATGTCGAAGTAGTTCACGGCGCCGGACCCGCGCGCCGGGTTCACGTAGACGGTGCCGCACGCCGTGCACCGCACGAAGCGCACGCCCGTCCTATGGAAGAGGTAGCTCGCCTTGTCGGCCTGGCACGCGGGGCACCGCACGAAGCGGCGGTGGGCGCGCGACGCGCTCACGGCGGGCGTCGGCTCGAACTGAAACGCCGTCGCCTTTTCCCTCGTCGCGGCCTGCACCATGCCGCAAGGGATATCACACGGTGGCCGGCGGGCGACCCCGCCGCGTCCGGCGATACACGTACCCGAGGCCGGCCAGTGTGGCGACGAGCGCCACCATGCCGGTGATGAAGAACCGAGGGCGATAGCGAAACACGACCGTCGCATCCGGCGCGGTGAGCACGGTCGCCACCTGATCGGCCAGGTTCACCGCCGGAAGTCCGTCGGCGTGCCAGCCCGCGTCCCAGTTCTGATTGAGCACCAGGTGCTCGCCGGGGCGCGCGCCCGTGACCTCGACCGTGAACGCGTTGGGGCTGAAGGAAGTGACCTTTGCCTGCCCCGTCCCCTCGGCGACGAATGCCTCGCCCTTGTAAAGAGGATCGCCCCGGCCGTGGGCGCCCATGCCCGGCGCGCGGCCGTTCTTGTCTCGATAGACGTTGTCGTAGGCGGGGAAGGTGCCGCAATCGATGGTTCCGAAGTTCCCGAACTCGGCGGCGAGCGAAGGCGGCGCCCAGTCGGGCGCGTAGTTGAGCTCCATCGGCATGTGCATCTCGGTGTGGAACGGACCGAGGGAGTCCGGGATCGGAGGCATGCCGTTCATGAAGGCATGCTCGAACGGCTCACGCGAGACCACCCCGACGTCGTGCGCGATCCAGGCGACGCCGGCGAGCAACGCGATCTCCAGCCACCCTCGCGCGCGGCCCGACCGCACCAACGCTCGTTCGAGCATGGCGGCCGTCACGGCGAGCAGAGGGACGCAGGCCATGTACAGCCACCGCGACGGAACGTGCTGCGATTTGAAGATGGGGTAGTCGTGGAGAAGGGTCCACGGCGCGTACGGGTTGAAGGCGCCGAACCCGAGGATCAGACACACGAGGCCGGCCCACTTGAGCGGCGACTCGCGCGCGCCGCGCACGAAGAAGCACGCGAGCATCACGAGGACGACGACCGCCCATCCGACGTACATCCCGTACTCGTGCCATCCCCACGCGGGGACGCGCGCCGGGTTCACGCCCATGATCTGGACCGGGGCGGTCAGGATGGCGAAGAACGCGGTGAGGTCGATGGACTCGGTCGAGTCGACGAGACGCGGGTGGTCCCACAGGACTTCGAGGATCGGAAGGAGCTTCGGCGCGGAGAGGCCGACGGCGATGGGCGCGGTGACGAGGCCGACCCAGAGCGGGCGCCACGACCGGTTCGCGCAAGCGAGAAATACGCCGTAGAGCGCGATGCAGAGGATCGTCTGCGGCAACGGGTAGATCCCGCCCGTGTAGACCATGATCGCGACGATCGCGGACAGGAAGACGATGTCCCTCCTTCGCGGCGGGCCGCGCGTCGGGTCGCCGCCGACCGCGCGATCGTAGAAGTAGATGGCCCAGGGCGCCCAGGCGTAGGCGAGGTGCCAGGTGTGGCCGGAGGCGATCTGGAGAGCCCACCGCCCGTTGACCGAGAACGCGACGGCGACGAGCGCGCGGGCCGCGGGGCTGCGCGTGAAGCGGCCCGCGAGGAGCCACGCGCCGACGGCGGAGATGAGCGCGCTCCCGGCGACCTCGATGCGGATGGCGTGGGCCAAAGACATCGTGAGGTAGAAGGGAAACCAGGGAGAGACGATGGTGGTGCCGCTCTCGAAGCCGCCCCAGGTCGTGTGGCCGCCGCAGGAGTAGGGATCCCAGAAGGGGAACTGGTGAAACCGGAGGAGCGTCTTGACGATGACGTACCGGTGGGACTCCATCTGGTCCCAGTCGTGGCCGCCCAGGCTGTCCCGGTCGACGAGCGCCGGCTTCATGACGAACGCGATCTGCGCGACGATGACGGCCCACGCGAGGACGGCCAGGACGAGCGACAACCATCCGAACACCGAGCTCGGTAGAGCCCGGCGGAGCCGCTTTACGGCATCACCCATGACGTTGTTTTCCTCTGTTCATCGTTCCAAGAGCGATCTCAGCGCGGCCAAAGGGTCGAACCCGAGCAGCGCGCCCACGTCCTTGCCGGTGAGCTTCGCGATGCGGGCGCGAGCCGCGTCGACCATGGGACCAATGGCTGCGATCGGCGCCATACGCCCGGTGAGCGCGATGAGCCCGCGGAGAGCGTAGCGCGCGCCGTCGAAGCCGAGCGCCATCCCGACCGCCGCCGGGATGGGCGAAAGGACGACGTCGCGTACGGCTACCGCGCGCGTCCACGCGCCGGGGCGGCCGTCGACCTGCAGAGCGCGGAACGTCGCGAGCTCGGCGAAGCACCCGAACGAGAGGGGGCCGTAGCGATCTTCCACGGCACGCGCGAGGTGCCTGTGGTCGCGCCGCCAGTCTCCGGAGAGCAAGCCGACCTCCCGGCGGACCTCGTCGGGTCCTGCGATCATGTCGAACGCGGGGCCGCGGCGTCGCGCGATGAAGGTAGTGAAGAGGTCGCCCCCGTCGAACAGGCCGAGGCAGATGGCGCGTCCGTCGGCGCAGAGCACGTCGAGCGTGCGGCGCACGACCTGCGGCGTCGGGACGGGGAGGCCGCGGAGGCGCTGCGGCCAAGAGAGGATGGCGCCTTCGCCGATCATCTCGCGGACGATGCCGACGAGCATGAGGCTCTGCGCGGTCATGTCGTCGCCCCGGCGCGCGCGAGCGCCGAACCGCTCCATGACCTCGTCGAGGGCGCCGAGGCGCAGAGCGAGCGCCCAACTCGCGTGGTGCGCATGCGCGAGGCTCACGAGCGCGGAGGGTTGCCCGTTGCGGAGCGCCAACGCGTGGGTGGCACCGTCGGCGGGCGGGGGCGTCGACGCCGGATCGAGGCGGCCCTGGCGCGTGTGAAGGAGCTTGAGCAAGACGCCGTCTTCGTGGACCGCGATGAGCCCTCCCTCGGCGCGCCCGGGCTCTCGATGCAGCGCAGGGCGAGGCTGCCAGAGACCCAGAAAGCGCGACCAGTCTTCGGTCGTCCATCCTTCGAAGCGCACGTCTTGGGTGAGCACTGTGGGCGGCCGAGCATAGCGTGCTACGTGTTCGCGTCGCGTGAACGTCGAAGACCTCTTTGCTCGTTTTTTCCTGCCGCTCTACCCGCCGGACGCCCGATCCACCGAAGATCTCGCCCGCGCGCGTGTGACCGACGCGAACCCCGGCAAAAACCAATTCATCGTCGCGCACCTCGACGACGCCACCCAGCGCTTCACGCAATTCGGCCGCCAGACGTTCGGCGCCGACTTGGCGCTCGACGGCACCGACGCGAGCGTCCACCGCCTGAGCGCGGCCCTCACGCGCGAACGGCGAGACGCGTGGGCGGCGCAGGGCGCGGAAGGGAGCGCGGAGAACGCGCTCTTCAACGCGGTCATCCACGGGTCGGCGTACGTCGGCTCGTGCGTCGTCGCGAAGCACGGCGGCACTTGGGGCGTGCGCCGGCCGCTCTGGGAGAGCGTCGTGCGGCTGCGGTCGCGCGCGGGCGAGGCCGATCTGGCCATTTTTCATTGGTGGCTGAAGTCGCTCGCCGACGACGGCCAGGGGACGACGCTCGCGGACCGCTACCGATCGCACGTCGAAGTGCCGTGCGCGCGGCCGGAGGAACTGCCGGTGCTGACGAGCGCGGAGCGTGCGCTGCCCAGGCTCGCGAAGCCCCGGTACGATACGCTCCACAAGTACCTGCGCGCGCACCTGCCCGAGCTGCGCGACCTCGGCGAGCACTTCCCGAGCCCCGAGCGGTTCGACGACTTCGCCTTGCGTTGGATCGACTTCCACCTCGTCGGCGGCGGCCGCATGCTGCTCATGGCGGCGGCGTCGGAGACGGGCCTGCATCTCTTCTGGCTGTCGGCGGCGGGCTTCGAAAAGAGCGCCTTCTTCGTCTGCGACGCGTTCCCCGACCCCGTGGTCCGCGTGCGCGGCGATCGCATCGTGGCGCTCCTGCGCGAAGGGGGAAGGGAGCGCGAGAACGAGATGCTCTGGTGGGGACCGTGAGCGATCGTCCGAGCCGCGCGCGTGCTTCCGAGAGGGTTACGGCGGAGCAAACCAACGGATGCACAAGTCGTCGCTCGCGTGCCTCACGGCCGTCACCGGTGCGATCGGTCTCGGGTCGACCGACCCGTCGGCCGCGAGGGCGCCCGGGACGCGGAGCCCCGGTCGATCCTCCTTCGGCAAGAGCGTGACCGCCATCGGGAGCGGCACCGCTTCGGGTCCGCAGAGGCGCGCCTCCGCGCGTGCCACGTAGCCTCGCCCCTCCGCCGACATGACCTGGATGCGCCCGAGCGTCAGCGGCACGTCTCCGCTGATGCCGAGCCGTACGACCACGTCCCGCGCGCCTTGCGCGTCGACCGACGGCGGCGCGAGCAAGCTTCGGATGCGAAGCTCCGCCACGTCGCCCACGGCGTACGCGTGCCGCAGGTCCGCCTCCTTGACGTGGAGGACCACCCCCGCCATGAGCGGGCGGCCGAGGAGCAAGCGCGCGTTGGCCAGACGCTGCACCGCGGACTCGAAGGGGACGGGTTGACCCGCGTCGTCGGATTTGGGCTCGTTCGCGTCGTGCGCGAGCGTGAAGAGACGCGCGTCGATGGCCTTGGGGGTGCCGGGGGAGCCGAACGCCACGTAGAGGTCGAGTCCACCCGAGACCCAGTCGCCCCGCGGGAGATGGACGCTCTCGTCGACGACAACGTGGTCGCGGCCCACTTCGACGCGCACGCGCGCGACGCTCGGGAGCATGGGCAGCGGCGGCGCCGGCCGGAGCTCGACCTTCGGGGCGGCCGCGGGCTTCGTCGCGTGGGGTGAAGCGTGCGGCGGGGGCGGCTTGGCGTGGGCACGCGCGCCGAAGACGAGCGTGATGGCGGCGGCGGCGAAGGCGGATCTCACCCGAGAGCCTCGTCGAAGGCGCGCGCGAGCGCGTCGGCCTGGGCGCCGAGGGCCTTGCCGTCGACGGCCACGAGCGGCGCGGAGGACGGCGGGGCGCGGAGATGGGCCCATGCGCGCGGGTTGCGGTACCAGTCGGCGTCGAAGCGGGCGCGGAGGTCCTCGGCGAACGCGGGCGCGCCGAGGAGCGCGACGAAGCGGCCGGGCTCGTCGTCGCGCGCGACGGGCCACGCGCCCGCGAGCTCCGGAGCGGCGCCGGCACCGAAGAGGCGCGCGCCCAGCTCTTCGAAGAGGTGGCGCGGGGCGAAGTCCGCGTCGTCGCCGAGGAGGAGGCGCGCGGCGTGGAGTCGGGCGTCGAGCAAGGCGGTCCGCGCGAGGACCCGCGCCTGCGCCTGCGCGACGCGAGCGCCGACCCCGAGCGTGCGGCCCTGCCAAGCCGGATCCATCGTGAGGGACGCGAGCGCGAACGCGAGCCGGTGCGGTCCGACGGACGCCGGGTCGTGGGAGAGCGCGAACGGAATGGAGGGAGGCGCGCTCGCCGACGCGACGGCGAACGCAAAGCCGCCGATGGCCCGCGCAAAGCTCGACGCGCCGACCGCCGCGGGAAGCGCGCCGAGCCTCACCGACAAGCCTCGGGCGGCAGCGCCGAAGCACTCTTCGATCCACCGTGCCGTGAGGCGCGCGGGCCATCCCTCCCCGGCGTCGCGCGCCACCGCGGCGTGGAGCACCTTGGGCATGGTCGCCTCCCGCCCGAGCGCATGCCGCCACACGTCGCGCGCGAGGTCTTCGGTCCTGTCGAGCAAGCGCGACGCCGCGCCGCGGAGCGCGCCGGGATCGACGGCCACGAGCGGCACCCACGGGTGACCTACGCCGAGCCGGCGCGCCACCTCCAACCGCCTGTCCGCCTTCCTCCGGGCCACACCGGCGAGCGCGGGCGCGGCCTCGACCGCCGCGGTCAACCAGAGGGCGCATTCGGCCTCCGTCTTCGCCGAGGCGACGCCGCGCCAGGCCTCGCGCCACGCCACGGGACGCGGCGGCTCACCCGAGAAGTGGGCGCGCGGCTCCGCGGCGGACCGCGCCCACGCCGCGTCGTCCGGGCGCTGGAGGCGCGCTTGCGTGAGGACCGTCACCCACTTGCGGAGCGCCTCTCGAAGCGCGAGCTCGCCCGCGCTCGGCGACAGCGCCGCGAGCGACTCGACCATGGAGCGACCCGCCACACGACGCACCTCCTCGAGGGGATCGTCGTCGCCGTGGGCTTCCGGGTCGGACGCGACGGCCTCGCGCCACGCGGACCAGGCGGCCCAGCCGCGCGCCACGTCGCGGTCGATGGAGAGGAGGTCTTGCGCGCGGTCGTCGCCCATGATCGGCCCGGTGCCGCGGTCAGCCGTGCATCGTCGCGCGGGACAGGCCGGCCGCCGCGCTGCGCTTTCCGATGGCGAGGACGATGGAGCCTTCGATTTCCGCCAGCCGCTCGAGCCGCTCCACGACACACGCGCGATCGCCGCGAGCCCCTCCCGCGAGCGCGGCCGCCGCGAGGTCGACGAAAGTCCGGTAGTGGCGGGCCTCGGCGGCCAGGAGCTCGCCCCAGAGTGCGTGCTCCTCCGCGCGCGCCGGGTCGCCCGCGGCGACTTCGGCGAGAAGCTTGAATCGCTCGCAGGAGCGGGCCTCGATGAGCGCACCCACCAGGAGACGATCGGCGAGCGGCGTGCAGCGCGGGTCCCGCGGCAGGTCCCGGACCGCGCGAGCGAGCTCCGCGGCGTATGCATCGACCGCGATGGGACCGAGCGCGACGCCACGCGCGGAGAGCATGTCGACCACGCGCTGGAAGTGGTCGATTTCTTCGCGGGCCAGGTCGGTCAGCGCGCGGACGAGGGTGAGGTCCTCGGGGTGGCGCGCGGCGAGCGAGAGCGCGTTCGACGCGGCCTTCATCTCGCAGTGCGCGTGGTCGACGAGCAGCGCGCCCACGTCGCGCGAGGCCTCCGCGGCCCAGGCGGCGTCGGTCGGCTGTTTGAGGCACAACATCGCCCGATCCATTACCACACCACGACGGTCCGCTAACGCCGCCGCAGACCCGCGCGCGCTCCCCACGCGGCCATGCACGGCGCCACGACCGCGACGACGACCAGGCCCGCGAGCACGCTGTCGTTCGGCGTCGCCCCCAGCATCGCCCACGCCAGCACGGCGAGAGCGATGGTAGCCCCGAGCCCGGCCTTCGCGCCCTCCCGGACGCCGACGCCGGACGGCCCCCACCGACCGACGAGGTACCCGCCCGCGAAGGCCCCGAGCGCGAGGTCGAGCGCGTACACGCACAGCGCGAGCACCACCGCCTTGCGTTGTCCGGCGGGGTCGGTCGCGGCCGCGACGAGGCGGCTCGACGCGGCCACGGCCAGGATCGAGAGGGGGACCCACACGGTGAAGATCGCGGCCGCCCCGAAACCGACCCATTGCCATGGCGAGCGGGGCCTGTCCTCTTCCGCCGCCCGGGCGGGCTGGAGCAACGGAAGATGCCGCTTCGCCATCGAGCGCGGAGCTTATCGCGGCCCCGGGGTCGACGCCGCGTCGCCGGAGTGACGCCGGGTGCCGAGGCGTGGTAATCGCCATGGCCCGCCGCGTATGGACTCCACGTTGCCCGGGCCGGACCCTGCCTCTGCGCGAAGCGTCGTGACGCTGCGGGTGCGCTTCGGCGAGACGGACCTCATGGGCATCGCGCACCACGCGAGCTACGTCGGTTACATGGAAGTGGGCCGGGTCGAGTGGCTGCGGCGCCGCGGGCTGACCTACGCGGCCTGGGTCAACGGGGGCGTCCACCTTCCGGTCGTCGGCCTCGCGCTCACGTACCGCGCGTCGGCGCGGTTCGACGACGAGCTGCTCGTGGAGACGTCGCTGGTCGAAGTGCGGGCGGCGACGCTGCGCTTCGAGTACCGGATCGTTCGCGTCTCGGATGGGACGCTCTGCGCCGATGGATCGACGCGCCTCGCCTGCGTCGACGACCGGGGCGCGGTGCGGCGGCTCTCGGCCGATATGGTGAGCGCGCTCGGAAGGAGCGACGACGGCCCCCGTTGATCTCGTGACGTCCGCGCCGACGGAGCGCTACCGCCGGACCATCTCGCGCGCGACCCGCACGCCCATGTCGGCGTCGCCGCGTCGCACGTGCACGACGACGTCGTCGGAGACGGGGCCGCCGAGCCGGTCTCGCGCCTCCTCCATCGAGTGCACCGCGACGCCGTCGACCGACACCAGGATGTCGCCCGGAACGAGCCCCGCGCGCTCGGCCTCGCTCGCCGCCGCCACCGACACGACCACGACCTGAACGGGCTCCGCCGTCTCGCCGAGCGTCACCGCGACGTTGCCGCTCGCGGGCGGCGCCGACGGGCGGGCCTCCTGGTCGCTCTTCGCAGGCATCGTCACCCGAACGCGGGACGTCGTCCGGCCCGACGAGACCTGGACTCCGTCCTGGCGCGCGCGGCCGAAGTCCGGAGAGTAGGCCTCGATCGAGACGGTGCCGGCGGCGAGACCCCGGAGCGAGAACCGGCCGTCGGCGTCGGTGACCGCGTCCCCTTCGGAGCCGGGACCGACCGCGAGCCACGTGGGCGCGTGGTCCACGGCCACGCGCGCGCCCGCGACCGCGTCGCCGCGAGCGTCCACCACGTCTCCCTCGACCACTCCCTCGGCGACGAGTTCCACCGCGGGGACGTCCAGGGGTCGGCGACCGGCCCCGTCCGGGATGGAGAGCGAACGCGAGACCGTCGCGAATCCCGCCGCCTCCACGCGCAGCGACCCGTCGCCCGGGGCAAGCTCGCGCAACGCGAAGGCGCCCTTGCCGTCGGTGCGCGCTCGGCGGACGCCGAGGCCCGTGTAGAGCGTCACCTGGGCATCGGGGATCGGCTGGCCGCCGATCGCGGCGATCACCTCCCCTTCGGCGGATTCGGCGGGGACCAGGGCGATCCGCACCGAGTCCTCCGACCCGCTCGTCATGACGGCCTTCGGCGCGTGCCCGGGCGCGCTCACCTCGATGCGCAGCGGCAGGCCTCTGGCTCGCTTGAGGACCGCGTCGCCGTGGGCGTCCGAGAAGGCGGTCGCGCGGAGCGGCACGTCCGCCGACAGAGAGCTCGCGCTCACCTGCGCCGTATCGACCGGCCAATCGCGATCGTCGACGACGGTCACGGCGAGACCGCCGCGGGCCTCGGGGAGGCGCAGGGTCACCTCGCGGCGGCCGAGCTCCGGGATGGTCACCGCCATGCGCACGTCGGGTTGGTCTTCGTCGTCGTCGACGCTGGCGGTCACGCTCACGGCGTCCGGCAGCGCGGCGAACGCGAACGTCCCGTCGCTCGCCGTCCGCGTCGTCCGCTCGAGCGTGCCACGCGAAGACGCCACCACGACGCGCGCCCGCTCGACCGGATGGCCTTGCGCGTCGACCACACGGCCTTCGAGATCGCCCCCGCGGTGCATGACGACGTCGACGTGGGCCTCCCCCCCAGGAGCGAGCGTGACCATCCCGCTCTCCGACTCGACGTATTGCGGATGGTGCACCACGGCGCGGACCCGTCCCGGCGAGGCCGGAAACGCGCGGAAGGTCCCGTCGTCGCGAGTCACCCAAGGCTCCGACGGTGCGCGTGGGGAGCTCCTCGCGCCGACCGCCGCGCCCTGCGGAATGGGCGGTACGGGGCCGGGAAGGACGCCGAGCTCGCCCGCGCCGATGAGCGGCGCAGGGCCGGCGAGCATCGCGTCGAAGTGCGCAGTCTGGAAGGACAGGCGGCCGGGGTCGTCGAAGACCGGAGCGCCCGTGGGATCGGTGCCGACGATTTCTACGGTGGCCCCGTCGATGGGAAAGCCGCGGTCGTCTACGACGAGGCCCGTCAGGGCTCCCGCGCGCGCGAGCGGAAGGCGCGTCTCGGCCGGAAGGGCGTCCGGCAGCGACACGGCCCCCGGCATGAACCCGTCGGCATGGGCCGCCACGGTGGCCCAGCCCGGCGCGATGGGGCCGAGGCGCGCCCGGCCGCTCCCGTCCGTCGTCGCCTCGAGCGGGAACGGTGAGAGCCCACCCTCGGCGAGCGAGACGCGCGCCGACGCGATGCCTCGCGCGTCGTCCGCGGCGCCGTCGGTCACGCGGACGGCCACCCAGCGGCCGGGTGCAACGCGGAGCACGACGGGTTTTTCTTCTCCCCGCGCCAGCGCCACGCCGAGCTCGATGGGGGAGACGAGGTCTCCTCGCTTGGCGCGAAGCGCGTACGAACCCGAGGCGAGGCCCGCGATGCGCACATCGCCGTGATCGTCGGCGTCGGCAACGCGGGCGGGCCAGAGCGTGGCTCCGCCGACGAGCACCTTCGCCGCCGCGACGGGCTTGTCGGCCGCGTCGACGACGTGGACCGAGAGCGCCCCGAGCTTGCGCAGAACGATCGCCACGACGTCGGTGTCACGCTCTGCCCGTCCCGTGCCGTCCTCGAAACCTGGTGCGCGCGCCGTGATCCGCCAAGGCCCCGACCCGAGGCGTCCCACGCTCGCCGACCCGGACAGGTCGGTCCTCGCGCCGATGGGAAGAGGGTCGTCGGACGCGCCGACCTCGAGCTCCGCTTGCGCCATCGGGGCGCCCACCTCGTCGTTCACGCTCACGCGGAGGACATGCTCGCGGCGGAGCTCGAGGTCGACCGAACGCCCCTCGGGGCCCACGATGACGTTCGTCGAGGCGCGCGCGCGGCCCGGCGCGTCCGCGAGGATCCAAACGACGCCGCGAGGAAGCTTCTCGAGCCGCACGTGCCCGGAGGCGCCGCTCTGCCAGACGCCGGCGAAGTAAGCGTGATCGTCGACGATCGAGAGCGCGCGCACGGTCGCGCCTTCCCACGGTACGAGCGCGGGGAACGCTCCGGCGTCCGGGTCGACGTCCTCGCTCGCCGTCGTGGAGGGGTGGACCATCACGTCCACCCAGGCGTCGCGCACCGGTGCACCGTTGGCGTCGCTCACCGGAGGAGCGGCGACCACGTCGTACACGACGTCCCGCGACGACGCGCCGGGCACGCCACCGGCGGCGAGCACCACGGCCACGGCGGCCGCGGTCGCGCGCACACCGCGGATCGCATGGCGCACGGACCGACGGGGCGGGAGGCCCAGGACGGGGCGCATGCGGGAGAGCATCGCAGCGCCGAGGAAAGAGCGCCAACCGACGCTCGTCGGGCGGCCTTTTCGCCTGCTAAGCTGCTTGTCGTGGGTTTCTGCGCTCGCAGCCGAACGCACGCACGCCGGCTCGAGGCGGCGGCGACAGGGACGGCTCTGCTCGTGCTCGCGGCGTGCGGTACCCCGGAGAGGCCGTCGGCGTTCGGAACCTACGGCGGCGGCAGCAGCGACGGCGACGCCGCCACGGGCTCACCGAGCATCGTCGTGGACGCTTCGAGCAACTTCGAGCCCATGTGCAACCTGGGTCCGGAGGGCGGCGTCTGCGCGTGCGTCGATCAGAACCTCGTGGGCGACGTTCCGACGATCTACTTCGTGCTCGATCGCTCGGGCAGCATGCTCGAGATGAACAAGTGGACGAACGTGCAAATCACGCTCAACGAGCTTGTCATCGCCATCGGACCGCGCGCCAAGATCGGCGCGGCCGTGTTCCCCAACCCTGCGGGCGACGCCTGCTCGACCGGCGTGCAGGTCGTCGCGCCCCGCCTCGGCGACCGACCCGCGGGCAGAGCCGGCGCGACGCAAGCGATCCTCATCCAGACCCTCTCCGCCATCCCCGCCGCCGGAGGCACGCCGACGGCGGCGACCCTCGCCGCGCTCACGCCGCTCCTCGAGGCGAACCCCGGAAGGACTTACGTCGTCCTCGCCACCGATGGCGGCCCGAACTGCGATTCGTTCGCCAGCTGCGACGTCGACTCCTGCACGTCCAACATCGACAACGCCACCGACTGCCCGACGGGCGGCCCGACGAATTGCTGCACCCAGCCGGACATCGGCCCCGAGGCATGCCTCGACTCGCAGCCGACGCTCGACGCCGTGAGCCAGCTCTTTTCGGCCGGCATTCCGGTCTACGTCGTCGGCGTGCCCGGGAGCGCGCCGTACGCGCAACTCCTCGATCAGGTCGCGCAGGCCGGCGGTACCGCGCGCGGCAGCGAGCCGCAGTATTACGCCATCGACAGCTCGGACACGGCGGACCTCCTCGCGGCCCTCTCGAGCATCGCCGCGAAGATTACCGGGACCTGCACCCTGGAGCTCGACGCGGTGCCGCCCGATCCGGGCCTCGTCAACGTGTTCCTCGACGAGCAGCCCGTGCCCCAAATGGGCCCCGACGGATGGACCCTCGACGGCACCACCGTCACCATCCTGGGGGCGAGCTGCGATGCGATCCTCGGCGGCTCCGTGCTCGACGTCCGCGTCGTGGCGGGCTGCCCGACGGTCGTCTTCTAGACCGACCGTCTCCAGGCAGCCCGCTCGACGCGAGAACGACTACTTGAGGTCGTACGTCTCGACTGTGTCTTCCAGGAAGTGCGGAACGAGAACACGGCTCCGCTTCGTGTCGTAGCCGATGTCCGCGGGCGACTTCTGGTCGCCGAGCACCTCTTCGAACGAGCCGCCGAGCTTGCCCTTGTAGATGGCCGACCCCTGCCAGCTCGACACGAGCAACGAATCGCCGAGGGGGACCACGCCGTCGAGCGCGCCGGCCGGCGGCTTCGACACTTCTTGCTTCTTGCCCTTCTCGTCGAGGAGGTAGACCTCGCCCGAGCCGAAGGTGACGACGACGACGCCCTTCTCGGTCGAGAGGAGTCCGTTCGGACCGCCGAGATCCTTGCCCTTGGCGATGGTCTTCAGCTTGCCCTTCTCGATCGAGTAAACCGCGTCGGTCCCGTCCGGCTCGAGGCCGTCCTTGCCCATCTTGAGGCCCGAGTCGGACACGTAGATCTTGCCGTCGGGGCTCGACGCCAGGTCGTTCAAGAAGGTCGCGCCCGGAACGGCGACGTCGCCCTTCGGCGCGCCCGTCTTCGCGTCGAACATCCGGACGACGCTGATGTCGGCCACGTAAAGGGTGTTCTTCACGAGCGCCATGCCCTTCGGCGCGTCGAGCTTCACCTTGTTCTTGCCGCCTTCGATCCACTTGAGGGTCGTCACCTGACCGTCGGGGGACAAGACGGAGATGAATCCGTTGTCGTCCTTGTCGGTCGGCTTGCCGTTGATGTTCGAGACGAGATACCGGTCGTTGTCGGCGTCGTAGAAGACGCTCTCCGGGGTGGCGAGGCCGGTGTATTTGGCGGCGGGCTTCGGCGCGGCGG
This sequence comes from Polyangiaceae bacterium, assembly GCA_036500865.1. Classification (GTDB taxonomy): domain Bacteria; phylum Myxococcota_A; class Polyangia; order Polyangiales; family Polyangiaceae; genus Palsa-1150. The sequence goes on along the minus strand of DASYBG010000017.1, from coordinate 166,581 downwards.
GCTTCGCCGGTTCGGCGGGAGCCGCAGCAGCCGTCGACGCAGCCGGCGCGGCGGAACCTTCAGGGGCGGCCGACGCGGAAGCGACCGCGGACGCCGCCGTGGCGGGAGGGGGAGCAGGCGGGGGAGTTTCTCCGCCGCAAGACAGCGGCGCAGCGACCAAGACGAGTGAAGCGAGGCAGAGTGAGCGCACCATGGCGACGTCTCCTTTTGCGCCCCCGTCTACCACGGTCCTCGACCCAGCGGCGCAACAACCGCCGCTTGCTCGCCGCGCTCTCCACTCCCCGCCCGGATTGCGACAGCGTCAGTGGACCGTGTACCAGCGGCCTTCGTGCTCGACGAGCGGAACCCCGGGGGCGAGGCTCCCCGGCAGCGCCTCCTCCGCGGGCGGAGCCACGGACTTCGCGGTGCGGTCACGATCGGCGGCGGCGATCGCGGCCTCCATCTCGGCCTCCTCGCGAGCCCATTGCGCCAGCTTTTCTTTGGCGCGCTTGCGCCGCCTGGCCCAGGCGACCCCCGCGAGCGCCGAGATGACGACCCAAAGCAACGCGCCACCCGTCAACGCCGGGATGGTGCCGAAGCGGTGGCTCAACTCCGTCCGCCACTCGTATTCGAGCTTGCGGAGATCGGTCCCGTAAGCGTCTTCCAGCGCCCGACCGAACTCCGTGCCGCCGCGCATCCGCTGGACGAGCGACCCGAAGCGCACCCGGTCGGCGTCCCGAAGCAGGAAGGCGACGAAGTCGGCCGACTCGGCGTACGCGACGTTGACCTCGTATCGGTCGTTCGGAAACCCTCGATCGAGGTCCGAAAAGGGCAAGAGGCGCCGGCCGAGCTCCGCGTCGGCGAGCACCATGCGGCGCGCCCAGGGCACCTCCCCCGATTCGTGGATGGCGAGACCTTCGTCGAACCACCGGGGGATGTGCTGACCGCCGACCGCATCCGACAGCGCGAGGTGGGCGAGCTCGTGGCGCATCAGCTCGACGAGGTTCGGCGCTTCCCAAGTGTCGGGGGCCTGCAACGCGAGGAGTGCCAAGTGCGCGGAGGGATACGCCACGCCCGCGGCGTAGGGCGGAGGCGGCGCCCCCTCGGGAGCGAGCTCCGCCATTTGTTCGGGGGTCCGCGCGATGCGCACAATAGCGTGCTCGAGGAGAACCTGACCGAACTCGTCGGAGAGACGACCGCGATACTCCGTCGCGTCCTCCACGAGGCTCTCGACACGCTCGCGCACGCTCGCGGGGAACTCGACGACGAGCCAGCCACGGTCGATACGCTGGAACTCGGCCGGAACCGGCGGCAGCTTCACGGCCGACGGCTGCACGACCACGGCGACGTCCCGCGGTGGCGTCGTGTCGGGCGCGTCGGGCTGAGCCCAGGCTCGGCCGGAGCCCCACGTCAGCGCCACGAGCGCGCCGAGGAGCGCCAGCACGCCACGCCAAGGCATGGTCGAGCGGGAGCGGCGGGCGGGCGGGCGGGCCATCTAGTGGGACACCTCCAATTGAAGATGGATCGTCGAGGGGCCGCTGTCCCGCGTCGCCAAAAAAACGGCGCCGCCGGCGAAGGCGGCCGCGCCGAGAGCGGCCCAGAACCACCCCGACTCATAGAACGCTCGAGAGTGGGACTCCTCGGGCTTGGGGACCTCGTGGGACGCCAGCGAAGGCGCGGAGGACGCCGTCGCGCCCACCGGGGACAACGACAGCGGGGCGGGCGCCGGCGGGGAGGGCGCCGGAGTTGAAGCCGGACTGGGGGCCGGAGTCGCGGCGGCGGCGGGCGCTCCACCGAATGACCGGGCGAGCGACTGGGTGGTACGGGTCCAGGTACCCGCCGGCGCCTCCTCGTCCGGCGTGTACGTGGCGGAGTCGAACGCACCCACGTCCGCAAGGAAGACGCGAGCCGTCGGGTGGCCCCCGTCGAGTCGGACGACGACGAGGCCGCCCAGCCCGAGCCGCCGGGCGATGTCGCTCAGAATGGCGCGCGAGGGCGCGTCGTCGCCCGATACGGCGGAAACGGTCGCGGCAAGGTCGCGCAGCTTGGCGGGTGCGTCCGGCAGGGGCACTTCGCCACAGAGGACGCGGGCGCTGGCATCGTCGAGGCCCGCCGGGCGCAGCGAGGGCGTCGCGTAGACGGAGCGGGCCAGAGGCCAGGCGGCGTCGGCCGCGCCCGCCAGCGCGAGAACCGCGAGTCCGGGCGCCATCGTGGGCGCCGCGGCGACGCTGCTCGACGCGGCCGTCGATACCGTCGTGGGCGGAGGGGCCGCCGACGGCTCGGCTGCCCGAACGGGCCCCGGAGACAAACCGATGCCCACGGCCAATCCAAAGGCCGCGGCAGCCCGCCGGATGTTCGCTTCGTCGATCGGCACGGCACGCCCTGCGCGGGCGACGATGTCTAGCACAGCGCGCGCGGGCGGCCTCGCTCAGCGTCCCGAGAAGAGACCCGCCCCGGCCGAGAACGTGGACGCGTGGTCGTCGATGGCTTCCCGAACGGGCGGATCGCGCAGGGCCGTGATGCCGAGGGCCACGAGGAAGACGGCGACGGGCGGCCCTGCCAGGGCGAGCGACCAACGGCTCCGCTCACCGAGCCTCGCCCCGAAGAACGCGACCGCGGCGAAGACGAGCACGTCGACGACGGTGGCCGCCGCCTTGGCGGACGCGGGATCGTGCTCGACGGCGGTCACGAAGCCGAGGGCGGTGTAAGCGACCGCGGCGATCGCTCCCACGCTGAACAAGACGACCCCCCAACGTCGGACGCGGCCCGGAGCCCCGCGCAGGACGGCCACGAGTCGCGCGCAAAGGGCCCCCCACCCCACCGCGAGCGCCAGAGCGCCAAACGCGTACGTGACGCCGGCGAGCGCATGGTGGTGAGTGGTCGCCCGCAGGAATCCGCCCAGCAACGAAAAGGTCACGAGAAGAAGCGAGAGCCACAGACCGACGCCGAACGCGAGCAAACGCATGCCGGGACCGCCGAGCGTGTGGAGCTCCCGGCGCGCCCGCCGGAGGACCATGATGGCGATGGCCATCGGGCCGAGCGCCGCCGTCGCCAGCGCGGCCCACGCGCGCACCGCGGGCGCGCTCCCTTCGAGGGCGCCCGAAACGCGCACCATGGCGGGCAGTGTGCAAATGAGGGCCGCCGCGGTCGCGCGGCCCAGGAAGCCACCGACTTCCAGCACGAGCTTACCGCCATCGCCGAGAAGCCTCGGGGGCGGGACGGACGCTGACATCACGGGACTACTTTAAGAGCGAGACGGTTCGGGGAGAAGCAGTTCGGGAAACTGCCCTTATTGTCTTGAGCATGCTAGGGCGGACTTGGCCATGCCGAGCAGGCCGCCGGGCGACAACGAGGGCGCACGCGTAGGCGGCGCCAGAGCCGACTTCGTCGCGTCCCTCGGGCGCAAGCTGAACGACGCGCGCGATCTGCTCGCGCTCCTGGAGGAGGACCCGGCGTCGAGCGACGGGCGCGACGAGCTCCGGCGGAGGCTCCACGCGCTCGGCACGGGCGCGCGCTTGCTCCGGTTCGACGCGATGACCCACTCGCTCCAGGAAGCGCTCGCGGTCCTCGATCGGGGCGCGCAAGGGGGAGGTCTGCGCGAGGAGGACGTCGACTTCGTGGCCCAGGTGCTCGACGATCTGCCGGCCCTCGCTTGGGGCGAGGTGCGCTCCAGAGAGGTCGCGGCGGCCGGCGGCGAGATCGACTCGGCCAGCGACACGCGGGGCCCCGTGCCCGTGGCCGCGCTCGTGGTCGGCGACGAGTCCCTGGCGGAGGCCCTCGGGGACGACGGACCGACGCCGGCCCGCGTCTTCGAGTGCGAGCGCACCGAGGACACGGACGCCGCTCTCGGGCTCGCGAGGGCTCACGCGCCCGACGTCCTCGTCGTCGATGCCGATTTGCCGAAGGCGCGGGAGCTGATCGAAGCGCTGCTCGACGATCCGCTGACCGACCCGGTTCCGGTCGTCGTGGTCGGCGCGTTCCCTTCCCAGGAAGAGGTGGCCCGCTATGTGGCGCTCGGCGTAGCGCGCACCCTGACCAAGCCGTTCGGTCCCGAGCTGCTCCGCGCCACGTGCGACGAGCTCGTGGACCACCGCGACGGTCGCACGCTCCGGATGACGCTCGGCGAACCGACGCTGGAGCAGCTCGCGGACCGACTTGCCGACGAGCTCCGGCGCGCGCTGGTCGACGGAGTGGACACGCCCGCGCGGTCACACCGTGTTCCGCTCGGGGAGGGGACCGAGGTCCTCGGCGCGCTCTGGGGTGCGATTGCTCGCGTGCAGGAGATCATCACGCACAAGACGGGCGGCGCCGTCCGGTTCGGCGGCGAGACCCCGGAGGGCGCGATCGCGCTGGCGCCGTGGCTCCAGCAAGAGGTCTCGGGCGCCGATCGGGTGCCCGGACGCGGCCGGGGAGCGGCCGCGGAGGTGCGCCTGGACGGGCGACGGGTCGTGGTCGCGGACGACGACCCGGGCGTCACCTGGTTCATCTCCGATCTGCTGCGGACCGCCGGCTGTGACGTGCACGAGGCGCTCGACGGAACGACGGCGCTCGCACTCGCTTTTCGACTCCAGCCGGAGCTCGTCGTGAGCGACATCCTGATGCCGGGGATCGACGGGTTCGCTCTGTGCCGTGCCCTCCGACGCGACGTCGCTCTGCGCGACACGCCGGTGATTCTCTTGTCGTGGAAGGAGGACCTGCTCCAACGCGTGCGCGAGCTCGGCGCGAGCGCGGCGGCGTACATGCGCAAAGAGAGCGGATCGCGCGCGATCCTGGCGAGGGTGCGGGAGGTCCTGCGGCCGCGCGCGCGCATCGAGTCGCGTCTCCGCGCCGAAGGCGAGGTGCGCGGCAGGCTCGACGGGCTTACGCCGAGGGTGCTCCTCGAGCTCGTCTGCTCGATCCGCGACGACGCGCGGCTATCGGTCCGCGACGCGACGTATCTCTACGAAGTCGAGGTTCGCGCGGGCGCACCGCGCAAGGTGACCCGGACGGCGACCGACGGGAGCTATCGGAGCGGGGAGCGCGCGATGGCGAGCCTGCTCGGCGTCGGCGCAGGGCGATTCGTCGTGACGTCGAGCCTCGAGCCGGTGCGGGGTGAGCTGTCGGGGAGCCTGTTCGAGCAGCTGGTTCGGCCGATCGCGACGGCGCGGGGCGCGCTCGCGGCGACGGCGGGAGCGGCGACGGCGGGGGTGGAGCGGATCTCGTTCGACGCGCAGTCCCTCGACGCGTACCTGAGCGCGACCCCCGAGCCGACGCGGACCCTCATCCGGCGCATCGCCGAGGGAGCCTCGCCGCGGAAGATGCTCCTCAGCGGCGACGTGTCGCCCAGTCTGCTCGAGGACGTGCTCTCGGACCTGGCCTCGCGCGGCGCGATCGAGTCGGTGCGCGGGCTCGGCGGCGCCGACCTTCTCACCCCGGCGGTCGAGGACGCGCTCGCGCTCCTCCAGGGCACGTTCCGCGCGAGCGAGTCCAAGCCGGCGAGCGGTGCCGTCGGACCGTCCTCGGGGCGCGGCGGTGAGGCGAGCGCACGTCCGGCGGCGATCGGACCGGCGGCCGCGGGCGACGAAGAAGCGACGTACTCCGTCGCTCCGGACGACAACGACGCGCCGCACTCCCTCGAAGACGCCGTGATGCGCGAGATCAGCGACGGGAAGACGGAGCAACCTGCGGTGCGCGCGCCGGCCCCCGACTTGCCCTCGATCATCGAGACCAGCGAGCTGCGGCGGCGCTCGTCGAACCCCCCCCCGCCTGCGGACGTCGCGAGCGCTCCTCGGATGCTCACCTCGATCCCACCCGACGCCGTCGTCCCTTCCGCGAGCACGAGCGAGGACCCGATCCTCGCGGCTGCCGCCGCGGAGCGCGCCGGAGAGACCACGGAGCGGGTCGCCCCCAAGCCCCACCTGGAGCTCGCCCCCGACGCCGACCTCCCGTCGGATCCTCCTCCCGCGCCTCCGCCCAAGCCCGCGCCGGCGCCGCGCACGGCGTCGTTCGCGCCCCCCGCGAAGCCGAGGCCGAGTGGCGTAGTCCCCGTCCTCGGGCTGCTGGGATCGATCTTGGCCGGCATCCTGTACTGGGCGCATACCGAAGGCGGGAAGCCCGCGGCCGGGTCGGACCCTGCTCCCGCCGACTCCTCGACGCCCGTCGCGTCGGCCAGCGCCCCACCGGCGGCATCGTCCGCGCCCGAGACGGTGGCGACACACCACGGGCCGGCTCCAGCCGACGACGACTTGCCCCCGGGCGCGGAGGTGCCCGCGGGGTTCGGGTTGCTCGAAATCGACGCTCCGCCTCGGACGGCCGTACGCGTCGACGGCGTCGTCGCCGGGTCGGGCCCTTTCGTGGCGAGCGTCGCCCGGCCCGGCTACCACGAGGTCCGCGTGGGAGACGCCGGCCGCGACACAAAGCACCTCGTCGAAGTGCGCGCCGGCAAGCGGACGCGTGTCCGCGCCGCGTCGTCACCGTGAGTACCATCGCGCGATGGAGCCTGGCGGGCGTCGTGCTCGCGAGCGCGTGCGCGAGGAGGCACACGCCGGAGTCGTCCTCCACGACCGATCCGCCCGCGAGGCGCGAGTCGCCCGAGTCGAGGGCGGAGGAGCCGCCGCCACCGGTCCTCGACGTGGTTCGCGACCTCGACGCGTGCTCCTTCGGCCACCAAGGGGTCCTGCTCGATTTCGGTGACCCGTCGATGCGGGCGGCGCTGCGTCCCGGGTCACTCGCGCGCGGCGACGGTGACGTGGTCGAGCATGGCGGCGCGACATGGTTCCGTGCGAAGGCCCGCACGCTGACGGCGAGCTTCTACTGGCCGGCGGTCGCGGACCAGCCGGGCGCCGCGAACACGTACGTGGAGGCTCGTGCACGCGGCGTGACGGCGCGCGCGGCCTCGGTGTCGGTCGACGGCAAGCACGTCGGCGACCTGTCGCTCGCGAAGGGCGAAGCGGCCACCGCGATCGCGCGTGCGACGACGCCCATCACCCTCACGCCGGGCGGTCACGAGCTCACGCTGCGCTTCGTCGGCGGCTCCCGAGGCGGCGACGCGCTCGCCGAGATCGACTGGATCCACATCGGAACCGGAGAGCCTCCCGCGGCCTATGCGGCGCCGACCCGAGCGGACGTCTTGACCGACCCGGCCGTGGGCGGCCGTTCGATGCGCGCGCTGTCGCTTCGCGCGACGGGATTCGTGCGGTGCTCGGGTTGGATTCCGGCGAACGCCACCATCGAGGCGTCTCTGGCGACGGCGGGTGGAGGCGACGCAGACGTCGAGGCGCAGCTGCTTCGCGACCGGAGGCCGCCCATCATCCTCGGCGCCGCGCACGTGACGGGCACGGGCGCTTGGGTTCCCTGGTCGGTGCCCATCACCGGGCTCGAAGGAGACGGGGCGCTCGCTTCCATCGCCGTGGCGGTCCGGCGCGCGGGAGAGACGACGCGAGTGCTGCTCGGCGCCCCGCGTCTCGTCGCCGCCCGCGCGGATGCGCTCCCCGCACCCCCGCCGGCGCGCGGGCTCCTGCTCGTCGTGCTCGGCACCACGGCAGCCAAGTCGCTATCGCCTTGGGGAGGGACGCACGAGGCGCCGACAATGGCCCGGCTCGCCTCCTCGGGGACGCTCTTCACCGGCAACCGCGCGTCGAGCTCGCTGGCGACGGCGGTCGTGGGGTCGATGCTCACGGGATTGCCTCCGTACGCGCTCGGAATCCAGGACGGCGACGCGCGACTGCCGCGCGGACCGACGACCATCGCGGAGGCGTGCCGCCAGGCCGGGATCGCCACCGCCATGTTCACGGCGAACCCGACGACGGGCGCCGCGTTCGGCTTCGACCGCGGGTGGGACTCGTTCGTCGCCCACGACCCGCTCGAAGAAGGCGCTGCCACGCGCGTGTTCGACGACGCGGCCGCGTGGATCGAGGCGCACAAGGGGGACCGTTTCCTCGTGGTGGTGCATGCGCGCGGCGGCCATCCGCCCTGGGACGCCACGACCGAAGAGCTGAAGACGATGCCGCCGCAGGGATACTTCGGGATCCTCGAGCCGCGACGCGCGGCCGAGGCGCTCACGAAGGCGCGAAGACGACCGACCCATTTCAAGGAGGAGGATCGAACGCGGGCGTGGGCGCTGTACGATCGGGCGCTCGACGCCCACGACGAGGCCCTCGCGCGGCTCGTCGCCGCCTTGCGGACGGCCGGCCGCGAAGACGACACCGCGATCATCGTCACCGGCGATGTCGGACCGAGCGAGGGCCCCGTCCCGTTCGTCGACGTGGACGCCCTCGACGAGCCACTCCTCGCGACGCCGCTCCTCGTCCGATGGCCGCACGCCGACCCGCTCGCCGGCCGACGCGTCCAGGCGCCGACGGAGCCCGAAGACATCGCCCGCACGATCCTCGACGCGCTCGGCCTATCGCCGCCTCACACGTTTCAAGGCGTGGACCTCGCCTCCGCCGCGCGCGGCGCGCTCGCCGTGGTCGAGCGACCACTGGCGGCCACGCGGGCGGGGCGGTTCGCGATCCGCTGGGGCCCGTTCGTCCTGCTCGGCGCGCGGGATCGAGAGATACGCATGTGCGACCTCTCGCTCGACCCGACCTGCGTGGCCGAAGTGCGCGCGACTTCGCCGCTCGCCCTCGAGCCGCTTCACCGCTGGGCGTACGACGTGCTCGCGCCCGGTGCGACGCAGGCCTTCCCTCGAGAAGGCGCCCCTCTCGACGAGCACACCGTGAGCCAGCTCGTTCGTTGGGGACGGCCCGCCGACGACACCGCGGCCGACGAGAAGTTCTGAGCCCGGAGCCACGGGGGGACGCCGCGCCGGGGCGGCGGAGAGAGAGGGATTCGAACCCTCGGTACCCTTGCGGGTACACATGATTTCCAATCATGCACCTTCGACCACTCGGTCATCTCTCCAGGTACCGACGCCGCGCCACACCGGCATGTGACCCGCGGAAACGGCGGGAGCCCTCATAGCACGTTCTTCCGACGTCTTGACAACGCGGTACCGGACCTGGGAGGGTGCGCGGCGGAGAGCTGTCCGAGTGGCCGAAGGAGCCTGATTCGAAATCAGGTGTACCCGCAAGGGTACCGAGGGTTCGAATCCCTCGCTCTCCGCCGAGATCTTCGCCGGTCACCGCAGGTGCGGAGCCCGCAAGCTCCGCGCGCGTACCCCGGCGATACCGCGCACCGCCGAAAAGTTGCTCAAGTCCGCGGCGCCTCCACCGTTCTCGAGAAGAGCGGTGGGTCGGCGCGACGCCGGGCGACGACTGGGAACGCACCATGCATTGGTGGGCCGGCGACAGGCGGGGGACATGACGTCCCCCCGTGTGGAAAGGGGCGGAGCTGGAGCTCTGCCCGCAGAAGGGAATCTGCTCATGAAGCGCTCTATCAATTCAAAGACTCTCGGTACGGTATCGGCTCTCGCGATGGTGTTTGCCGCGGGGATGGGGTGCTCGGTTCAGAGCGGCGCCCCCGTCGCCAACACGTCGTCGGACCAGCAGTTCATCAACGTCGCGCTCATGGCCGCGCCGACGTTCTTGAACTCGAGCGGCGTCGTCACGGTGACGATGACCGACGAAACGGCGGAAATCTACGTGAACGCGGCGGATTCGTCGCTGATGGTCAACGGCGTCCAGGCGATCGACACGAGCGTGACTCCGCATGTCACCGCGATGGCGGCCGGCAAGAGCGCGAACATCAAGCAGGTCAAGATCGTCGACGGCAGCGCGATGGCCGGCGAAGTCGTCATCCTCAACTACATCAACGGCATGTTCGGCCTGGGCACGACGACGACGGTCGGAACGACCATCACGTTCGCCGCGGGCACCGCCAACACGCTCGTCGTCAAGGGCACGCCGTCGGTCGACAACTGGGCCATCGGCGCGACGGGCATCAGCCTCACGAACTCGCTCCACACCCCGACGAAGGACATCACGACGGCCGGCACGGTCGGCGTCACGGCGTTCAACTTCTTCCTCGGCGACGGGGACGACTTCTTCACCTCCGCCGGCAACGCGGCGGTCGGCGCGGCTTACGGCCACGCGGTCAGCATCTACGGCGGCAACGGCAACGACACGCTCAACGAGGGCACCGCGACGACGGCTTCCGAGACGTTCTCGGGCGGCCCCGGCACCGACACGGTCGACTACTCGGCCCGGACCGCGGCGGTCTCGGTCGCGATCGACCCGGCCGGCGTAATCACGTCGGGCTCGGGCCCGACGTCGGCGGGCGACCCCACGATGGGCGCCACCGAAGCGGACCTCATCCTCGACGCGGACGTCATCAAGGGCAGCTCGGCGGCCGACTACCTGATGGGCGGGCTCGCGGGCAAGGTCACCCTCAACGGCGGCCCGGGCAACGACACGTTCTGCCAAGGCGACGACACGTACGCGAGCGGCACGGACACCCTCATCGGCGGCGGCGGCGTCGACGTGGTCGACTACAGCCTTCGCACGCACAGCCTCACGGTCGTCATGGACCAAAAGACGGCCAGCGGCGACCCGACGGGCAACTCGGCCCACGGCGAGGCCGACATCATCGGCATCGACGTGCAGAACATCAAGCTCGGTAGCGGCGGCGGCACGTACACCGGCAACACGATGGACAACACGTTCTTCAGCAACACCGCCGGCACGAGCACGATCAACGGCCTGACCGGCAACGACACCCTCAACGAGGGTGCGGACGCGGACAACGCGGCGCGCGAGACCTTCCACGGCGGCGCGGGCGTCGACGCGGTCGACTACTCCGCTCGTTCGGCGCCCCTCACGGTGACGATGGACGACCACACGGCCAGCGGCGACCCGGCCGTCACCGAGGGTGACGTCATCGACATCGACGTGGAGAACCTCTACGGCGGCACGGGCGCCGACACCTTGACCGGCAACGCCCTCGACAACGACATCGAAGGCAACAACGGCGGCGACACGCTCGCAGGCCTCGGCGGCAACGACACGCTCGTCGGCAACACGGCGGCGGGCGGCTCGGACACGGCCAGCATCCACGGCAACGACGTCGGCGATACCGCGGAGCCGGGCGCGTTCAACATCTGCGTCAACGCGGGTGCTTCGAACGCCCAGGTCTCGACGGTGGCGAACTGCCAGGTCCTCGCTCTCTAATCTCCCTTCTTTTACGATTGTTCGAGCGGCGGTGCGACTTCGGTCGCGCCGCCGTTCGGCTTTTTGTCGTTCGAGGACGCGCCCTCGTGCCCACGCGGGTGTGGTCGCGGAGCACGCCGACGCCGCGGTGACGGCCTACCGTCACCCCGCTGACGTAGAGCGGCCTACGCCGGGCAACTTCAGGCGCGAAGAGCCGCGCCATGGCTCGCCGCCGATGGCATCGCCGGTGCAAAAGGAGATGGCCATGATGGGACGGACTCTGAGCATCGGTATCCTGGCGGGGGTTTCCGCCGCAGCGTGCACTCCAGGTGGGAGCGCGCCCACGATGGTCAACAAGATGAGCTCCTCGAGCGGCGGCGCCAGCGGCTCTTCGTCCGGCGCCGTGGGCTCGAGCAGCGGCGTGACGCCCACGCCGAACGGCGGGCAGTTCACGGTGACCATGCAGAACAGCGGCCGCCACGGGGACGACGTCGTCTTCAGCATCCAAGGCAGCGACCCCGCCGGCAAGACCACGGAGGCCCACGTCAAGCTCGTCGATCCGACGGGCATGCCGGTCATCGCCTTCGACACGAACTGGGACGGCGTCACGGATTCCGCCGAGCAGCGCGTCCACTTCGATACGTCGACCCTCGGGCAGACGACTTTCCAGACGACCATCACACTCTCGCACGCGCTGAGCAACGCTCCGCGCATCGGCGGTGCGTCGGTCGCACTCTCCGACGTGCACGGCACTCTCTCGACGGCCGCCAACGTCACGCTCTCGCAGCAGCCCGTACGCAAGCTCGGCGAAGGGTGCGACCCGACCAGCGTCGCGGACCGCTGCGCCGACGGGCTCTCCTGCAGCGGGGCGACCCCGGCGTGCGCGGCCGGCACCGCGCCTGTCCTCACACGCGTCGGCTATTACAGCGGCGACAACCCGTCGGAGTTGATCCTCGGCTCGGACCCGGACGAGGACCTCGCGAGCCTCGAGGTCGACTTCCTCGACGCGAACAGCAAGGCCGTCATCGTGGACTTGAGCGGCGACGGGACGCCCGCGTCCTCGATCCTCCTCGACGCGCACGGCGTCCCCGGGCAGACCTTCTTCTACGAGAACGACCCGGTATCGGCGTTCACGACGCAGGTCCCCAAGATCTCGGTCAAGGCGACGGACGCGGAAGGCCGCACAGGCACGGCGATGACCGCAACGCTCTCGGTCCAGCCGGTCATCGCGATCGGTCTCTCTTGCGACCCGTACGGCTTCACGACGTGCGCAAAGGGCGCCGCTTGCTCGCCGAGCATCCCCGGCGCCACCAACGAATGCACTTCGCTCTCGCCGCTCCAAGCCGCGAAAAACAACGCAGCGCCGCTCGCGATGAGCGACGGCCTCCTCGCCGCTTGGGCCCCGGTGACCGGCGTGAGCCTCTGGGACCCGCCCACGGGTTGCTCCGCGGCGACGGCCGTGGGACGGCCCGAGAGCCTCGTCACCCTGCAGCTCGGGGCCTCCGCCAACACGCTCACGATCTCGACCGCCACGCCGGAGACGGACTTCGACACCGTTCTCTACGTGCTGCCGAACGCCACGACCGACTCGAGCGCCGCGCTCGGTTGCAACGACGACACGCAGGGCTTCACGTCGACGGTCACGCTGACGAACGTCTCCGCGGGGACGTACCTCGTGGTCGTCGATTCCGCGGGCCCGCGCGGTGGCCACTTCGGCCTGACGGTCTCCGCTCGGTAACGGCTCGCCACTCCAGCGCTCTCAGCGGCCGCCCCATCCTCCGGGCTCGTAGTAGTACACCCCGTCGTGGAGGAGGTACCGCGGCGCTCGCCAACGCGCGCCGGGCGCGGCCGCTTCCCAGTGGCCGGGGATCCACGTGTACTGCATGCCGCTCCAATGCCAGTAGCCGGGGATCCATACCGAGCGCGCCGCGAGCGGCGGCGGCCGCGTCTCCTCCATCGGCGCCGGGGGTGGACCGGTCACCACCACGCCGACGGGCGCAGGCGTAGCCTCGATGACGCAGCCCGCGGCGATCGCGGCACCGATCCACACGCCCAGGTGCAGGGCCTTGTTCATTGCCTTACCCTTGCTACACCGCTCCGCGCTTCAAAGCTTACCATCCCGCGGGGACCGGCCGTTACGAGGCCCGACCCGCGCACGGCGAGAACCCGAGACGACGGAAGCCCCATGACCGAGGCCGACCTTCGAGACGAGATCGCGCACCTCCCCTCGCACCTCCGCGCGCGCCTCGACGCCGCCGGGTTCGATGCGGATCGCCTCTGCGCGCTGGCAGCGCCGCTTCACGCCCGCGCGCGCGGCGAAGCCCCCGGGCCTCGCGACGAGCGCAACCGCGTCCGAGGCGTCGTCGAACCACCGCGCCCCGGCGACATCTTCGACCTCCCGAACGGCAAGAGTCCGGAGGGCGCGCGGCTCGCCACGACGGGCAACGCCGCCGTCCACGGCCACCAGGTCGCCCTCTGCGTGATGGCCGGCGGAATGGCCACCCGGATGGGCGGCGTCGTGAAGGCGCTCGTGCCCGTGCTCGGCGATCGGACGTTCCTCGACCTGCGCCTCGCCGAGAACGCCGCCTCGTCGGCGATCGCGGGCGCCCCTCCGCCGCTCTGGCTCATGACGAGCGAGGCGACCGACGCGCCGATCCGCGCTGCACTCGCGGAACGCTCCGCGGGCGCGAACGTCGCGACGTTCACGCAGGACATCGGCCTGCGCCTGACCCGCGAAGGCTTGCTCTTCCGGGGCGAGGACGGACTCCCGAGCACCTACGCCACCGGACACGGCGACCTGCCCGACGCGCTCCGGCGGTCCGGACTCCTCGCACGATTCATCGAGGGCGGCGGCAAGTACGTCGTCATCGCGAACCTCGACAACCTCGGCGCGACCATCGATCCGTTCCTCCTCGGTGCGTTCATCGAACGCGAGGCCGAGCTCATGGTGGAGGTCACACCGAAGATCGCCGGTGACCGAGGCGGCATCCCCGTCTGGGCCGACGCACTCGACAGGCAGGGCCGCACCACGCGGCGGCTTCAGGTGCTCGAGGAGTTCCGACTGCCTGCCGGCTTCGACGCGACGGCGGTCCGCGTGTTCAACACCAACACGTTCATCGTCCGCGCCGACGCGCTGGCCCGCTCCGACGTGCGCTGGAGCTGGTTCGAGGTCGAAAAGAACGTGGGCGACCGAGTGGCCGTGCAGTTCGAACGGCTGCTTCAAGAGCTCACCGCCGCCCTCCCGGCGGCTTACGCGCGCGTCCCGAGAGAGGGCGCGGAGTCCCGTTTCTTGCCGGTCAAGGACTACGACGAGCTCGCCGTGCGACGGCAGGACATCGACGCCGTGGCCCGAGTACGCGGGATGCTGCCCGCCGAGTAGAGCCAACCGCTCGACGACAGCGCACGGACTTTGGGGGCCGCCGCGCGATCGACTATCCTGCACTTCCCGATGCGTCCTGCCACGGTCGCCTTCCTCGTGGCAGCCGCCGGGCTGCTCGCCGCCGCGCGCGCGAGCGCTTACCCGCTCCCGACCAGCGCGGAGCACGTCGATACGCCCGGCCGCGGCGTCGCTTCGGACGACACGTCCGACGCCGTCGTCCTCAACCCCGCGAACCTCGCCTGGCTGCCCGCTCCCGAGCTTCGCTGGACGTGGCTGCACTGCCCTCCGGATACCGCGAAGGTCGGCTGCGGCCACGCGTTGGAGGTGGGCGCGCCGCTCCTCTTCGGCATCTCGACGGCTCTCCGCGTGGACCTCGTGCAACCGTCGTGGGGGCCTCCGGGCGTCGGCGTCGGCTTTCCGTATCGCGGCTTCGATTTCACCTGGGTGACATGGGGCCTCGCCGCGCAGCTCGGCGAGCACGCGGCGATCGGCGTATCCCTCGAGCGGTCGTACTCGCAGAACGGCTACGTCGACGGCCTGTTCGGCGTCAGCGCGGGGCTCTCGTGGCGGCCCAACCCGCACTTCGGGTTCGCGGCCGTCGCGCGCGATTTCAACCGTCCGAGCTCGACGCCCATCCCCGCCCCCGCCGCCGACGACCTGCCCGTCCTCGACGCCAGGTACTCGCTCGCGATGGCCTTTCGTCCGACCGGCCGGCGCGACGTCGACATCGACCTCGAGCTCCAGTACTGGCAGGGCTCCGATCAGTGGACGCCGCGCGCTACCGTGGGGGTCGACGTGCCGTCGTTCGGCCGTCTCGTCGGCGGGGTCGAGATCGCCCACCTGCCCGACGACGCGCGGCGAGGGGTCGTGGGGACCGCCGGCCTCGAGGTGCACTTCGGCGGCCTGAGCGCGGGCGGCGGCGCCCTCTTCGGCGACGGGCTGGGGAGCGACGCGAGCGCCGCCGAGTACGTGACCGCCGCGATCTCGGGATACACGCAGCCGGGCCTCCCACGGCTGCCCCGCGCCGTGTGGATCCGCCTCGAGAGCACGCCCTCGACCCGCGGGCACGTCGCGCTCTTGCGCCGGCTGTGGGCGCTCTCGGCGGACCGAAGCGTCGACAGCGTCACCCTGGTTCTGCGCGCGGAGCCCGCGTCTTCCTTCGCGCACGCCGAAGAGCTCGCGGACGCGCTGCGGCTCCTCCGGGCCCGCCACAAGAAAGTCCTCTGCTCCTTCGAGGACGCGAAGGCCAAGTCGCTGTACGTCTGCGCGAACGCAGACCGCGTCGTCGTGACGCCGGGCGGCGGCGTGCGGTACGCGGGCCTCGCGTCCCAGTACATCTACCTCAAGGGCCTCCTCGACAAGCTCGGCATCCGCGCCGAGTTCGTGCGCGTCGGCCCCCACAAGAGCGCCCCCGAGCAGTTCACGAACGAGCACGCCGGGGCCGTCGCGGCCTCCGACTACGCGGGTCTCCTCGCGCAGCAAGAAGCGGTGTTCGTCCGCAACATGTCCCTCTACCGCCACATGAGCGAGGAGCGCGTCCGCGAGGAGACGCGAAAAGGCCCGTTCGTCGCCAGCGAGGCGATGGCGGCGGGGTTCGTCGACGGCGTGGCGTTCGACGACGAGGTCGAGCGAGCGACCGCGGAGATCGTCGGGCACGGCATCCAGTACGAACGCGACGAGGCCGAGACCCGCGCGCCCGCCGCGTTCGGAGGTCCGCCCAAGGTCGCGATCCTGTACCTGGACGGCGACATCGTCGACGGCAGGTCTCAACACGTCCCGATCCTCGACATGCGGCTCGTCGGCTCGTACTCGATGGCCGACAGTATCAAGCAGCTCCGCGACGACCCGACCGTGCGCGCGGTGGTGCTGCGGATCGAGAGCCCGGGCGGGTCCTCCCTCGCCAGCGACGTCATGTGGCGTGAGCTGGCGCTCCTCGCAAAGGCCAAGCCGCTCATCGTCTCGATGGGGACCGTCGCCGCGAGCGGCGGCTACTACGTCGCGAGCGCCAGCCGGGACATCTTCGCGCTGCCCCTCACCATTACGGGCTCGATCGGCGTCTTCTACGGCAAGGCGGACGTGAGCGGCCTCCTCGACAAGATCGGCGTGACCTTCGACACGTACAAGACCGCCCCCCGCGCCGACGCCGAGTCGCTCTTCCGCGGCTTCACGCCCGAGGAGCGCGTGGAGCTGGAGCACAAGGTGGACCAGTTCTACGACACGTTCCTGGATCGCGTGAGTCAGGGCCGCGGGCTCACGAAAGAGCAGGTCGACGCCGTCGGCCGCGGCCGCGTATGGACCGGACAAGAGGCGTTCGAGCGGCACCTCGTCGATCACCTCGGTGGGCTGCGTGAAGCCCTCGCGGCCGCGCGCGCGGCAGCCTCCCTTCCGCCCGATTCGCCCGTCGTCGAAGCGCCGAAGGAGACTCCGACGCTGCTCGAGATGGCGATCGACGCCGCCGGGATCAGCCGCTCTTCGACCCCCCTCGAGACGTTGCCACCGGCGCTCCAGGGCGTGGCCCGCGCGCTGGCGCCGCTCCTCGTTTACGGCGGCGACGTGCCCCTCGCGCGCGCCGACTGGGCAGAGCTCGATCCGTAGACGCCGGGTGACAGTCCGCTCTCTCGCTTCGCTCGAACCAACTAGCGGGCGCCCCCGCGATGTTTCCTCCAGCAGTCCGGACAGCGCCACTGCCCGGTCGAACGCCCGCTGGGGTCGCGGAAGCGCGTCAAGCGCCAGCCGTGGCGGGCGCTGATCAGCGTGAAGTTGGACTCCGTCGGCGGGGACTGCCTGCCGCAGTCGACGCACACCTGACGGCTGTCGAGCGGCACCGGCGCGATGGAGTCCTTCTCGTCGGAAGTCATCATTGGTTTCCCCCTCGACTCGAGAACGCCGGCACGCACACGACGTCGCGACCCATCGCACCCGTCGTCACTCGCACCGCCCTCGGCCGCGGTTCTCCCGCGTCGGTCGTCCGCTCCTAGAGAAGGGTACGGTCGGAACGGCTTTGTCTGTAGCGCGTGGCCACGGGAGCCTCGACCTGCCGCCTTTTGCTCTCACCCTTTTGTGCCATCGCTCCGTAACCCTGGTGGAGAGGGTGGCGCGAGACAGGCCGGAGGCCTGCCTCAGACGACATGACCACGGTCGAAGCGGTCCGAATCGGTGCGCCCGAGGGCAAGTATCGAATCCTCGCGCAGCTCGGCGAAGGAGGAACGGCGTCCGTGTATCTTGCGGTCGCCCGCGGCCCCGGCGGCTTCAACAAGCTCGTCGTGCTCAAGACGATCAAGCCGCTGCTCGCCGACGACCCGGACTTCCGGCGCATGTTCCTGCAAGAGGCGCGGGTTGCCGCCCGCCTCAACCACCCTGGCGTCGTGCAGACCTACGAGGTGGTCGAAACGAACGGCGCCCCGATCATCGTCATGGAGTACCTGGAGGGCGAACCCCTGTCGAAGGTGCTCCTCAGTGCGAAGGGCAGCATGTCGATGAACATGCACCTTCGCATCATTGCCGACGCGACCAGCGCGCTCCAGTACGCCCACGAGGTCAAAGACTTCGACGGGCGGCCGCTCGGGCTCGTCCACCGCGACATCACCCCCCACAACGTCTTCGTCACGTTCGACGGGCAGACCAAGCTCCTCGACTTCGGGATCGCCAAGCTCACGACCTCCAACCCCGAGACCCAGGCCGGCGTCATCAAGGGCAAGCTCCGCTACATGCCGCCCGAGCAGATCGTCGGAGAGTTCATCGATCGCCGGGCCGACATCTACGCCTTGGGTGTGATGCTCTGGGAGGCGGCCACGGGCGAGCCGATGTGGAAGGGTTGCTCGGACGCGACCGTGATGAACCGGGTCCTCAATGGCGAAATCGTCCCCCCGCGCGAGGTTCGCCCTCAGGTCCCCGCCCGGCTCGACGCCATTTGCATGAAGGCGATGGCGAGCGAGCCATCGGACCGCTACGCGACGGCCGCCGAGCTCGAAGCCGAGATCGAGGCCCTGCTCGACGATCTCGGATCGCGGACGACGCCGCGGGCGATCGGCAAGGTCGTCTCCACGCTCTTCGCCGACGTCCGCGAGCGGCGCAAAGAGCTCGTCGAGGCCCAACTGAGCAAGGTCGCCTTGCTCTCCGCCGAGGAGTACGAGTCCCTCGACGGCGATGCCATGCCCGCGTTTCCCAACGTGGCTCGCGCCCAGCTATCCGGCGCTCCTGCGCGGCGACGCGATCGCAGGCGCCTCGCGACCTTGGGCGTGCTCGGCCTCGTCTGCGCCGTCGGTCTCGCCGCAGCCGGCACCCGGCGCGCCGGACCCCCCGTGGCGCTCACGGCGCCGTCCCCCACCGCTTCCGCGGCCGCGAGCGTCCCTCCCCACGCGAGCCCGCCGACCGCTGCGTCCGTCCGCTTCGAAGCCACTCCTCCCGCCGCCACGCTCCACGTCGACGGCGAGGCCGCACCGACGAACCCGTACATTCGCATCATGGCCGTCGACGCCCTCGAGCACACCGTGGTGGCCGAAGCGCCCGGCTACGAGACCCGCCGCGAGACCTTCTCGGCGGATCACGACCAGGTCCTTTTTCTCACGCTGGAGCGCGCCAAGGGCGGCGCTCCTGAAAGGCCCCACCTCCGGCCGTCGCGAGCGCCCGCGAGCGCGCCGAGCAAGGTGCCCGCGGCCCCCGGCGGCGCGAACTGCAACCCGCCGTACCGGATCGACTCCGGGGGCATCAAGACATTCAAAGTCGAGTGCCTTTGAGCCGCGCAATTGCGGTGCGGCGATCGCGCTTCGTCGACGGCGCCAGCGCTCCCTGTAGTAATATCGCCGTAAGCGCGTGATGGGCTTGGTCGAGAGGGGCTTCGTCCGCGGGATCGCGGCCGTCATCTTCGTCGTGGGGTGCTCGCTCGCGGGAGCAGCCGACGCGAGGGCGGATGCGCCGGCCACCGATGCCGTCGTCGAGGGGAAGAAGGCGTGCGTCGCGCAGCACGAGCAAGCGCAGATTCTCCGTCGCGACAGCAAACTCGTCGCGGCACGCGCCGCCCTCGTGTCCTGCGCGCAGGAGGCATGCCCGAGCGTCGTGCGGACCGACTGCGTCCAATGGCTCGGCAACGTGACCGACGGCATCCCGTCGGTCGTTCTCACGGCGCGCTCCGCCGCCGGCGACGAGCCAGGGGTGCGCGCGTACTCCGACGGCGCGCTCATCGCGCCCCACCTCGACGGCCACGCCATCGAGCTCGACCCGGGCCTTCACACCTTCCGTTTCGAGTCGCCCACCGGCGAGTCGGTGGAGCAGCAGGTGCTGCTCGTGGAGGGCGAGAAGAACCGAATCGTGGAGGCCACGTTCGCGGCCTTGCCTCCGGCGCCGCGGCCGATCGTCCGTGAGCTGCCGACGGTCGTCACGCGGCCGACCTACCGGCCCGTGCCTCTGCTCGCCTACGTTCTCGCCGGCGCCACCCTCGCGGGCGCCGGGGTCTTCGCCGGATTCGGGATCTGGGGCCAGAACGAGCGCAAGACCCTCGAGACGAACTGCGAGCCGGTGTGCGCCCAATCGGACGTCGACTCGGTCCGCACGAAGTTCATCATCGCCGACGTCGGACTGGCCGTCGGCGTCCTCGGCGCGGCGGCCACGGGATACGTCTACTTCACGAGGCCGACGGTCGAACGAGGTCAGGCCGCCGGCGCGGAGCTGGCGTCCCGGGTGCGCCTCGCGTGGACCGCAAGCGGCGCTGGAGCGGCCCTGCGCCTCGAAGGTGGCTTTTGAAGCCGGCCGCGAGCGTGGTGCCGTTCGCGGCGCTGTCGCTCTTGGTCGCGCTCCTCGTGCCGCAATGCAGCCTCACCGTGGGCCTCGACTACCTCGAGGACGGACAATGCCCATCGGGCACGAAGCTCTGCAGCCTCCATTGCCAGGCCCCCACCCCGCGCAACGGGTGCTCCGCCCCGGGCTGCGCGCCCTGCGCGCTGGCGAATGCGACCTCGCGCTGCGGCAGTAGCGGCTTTTGCGCCATCGCCGCGTGCACCGGTACGAGCCAGGATTGCAACGGAGTCGCCGACGACGGATGCGAGGTCGACACCGACCACGACCCGAATCACTGCGGCGGCTGTACGGCGGCCCCTTGCGTCGTCCCCAACGCGACGCCCGATTGCGCCGCCGGACACTGCGCGATCCGCTCGTGCAACTCCGGCTTCGACGACTGCAACGGAGATGCGCTCGACGGATGCGAGACGGATCTGGCAACCGACGCGAACTGCGGACAATGCAAGAACGTCTGCGCCGAGGGAACGACCTGCCAGAACGGCGCTTGCAGCTGAGCGCCCACGATCGATGCCAGCCCTGGGGGTGCGCGCGCGCGCCCGTGTTCCGACACCGAGCCACTCGCGCCTCGGGCGCACATGGTCCGCGGCCCCTCCGTGGGTAAAGCGAGCGCGCCATTTTGCCGTAGCAGTGTGGACTGACATCGCGTCGACGGCGGCCGAACCGCGCCGCAGACGACGCCAGGGGGAGGTCTCCTTCATATGATGCATCGCTCCGTCTCGTCGTCGTTCGGACTCCTGCTCGGCGCGTCCCTCCTGTGCGCCACGCCCGCCTGTTCGAGCTCCTCGAGCGAGGGCACGCCGGAACAAACGCTCGAGGTCTTCAACTGGTGGACCAACCCCGGCGAGACCGACGCGGCCCAGGCCATCTTCACGATGTACGAGAAGGCCAACCCGCAGACGCACGTCATCAATGCCGCGGTCGAGAACATCGACAAGGCCCAGGCCGAGCTCCAGAGCCGCATGACGACGGGCGCCCCGCCCGACACCTTCCAGGCCATCGGCGGGTGGAACCTGTGGGAGTGGGTCGCCTTCAACGGCAAGGACGACACGGACTCGAAGCTCGAAAATGTCGACGCCATCGCGGCGGCGAACGGCCTCGCGGCGGTCACGCCGCAGCCCCTCCTCGACGTCGTCAGCTACAACAATCACGTCTACTCGATCCCGATCGGGACCCACCGTTTCAACACGCTATTTTACAATAAGAAGATCTTCGCCCAGTACGGCCTGACGCCGCCGACCACCTGGGACGAGTTCTATCAAGTCGGCGACGCGCTCAAGGCGCAGGGCATCACGCCGCTCGCGATCGGCGCGAAGGACGGGTTCTACGTGTCGATCGTGGTGTGGGACGGAATGCTCATCGCGCGCTCCGGCGTCCCGTTCCGCGAGTCCTACTTCGGCGGCACCGCCGACCCCGCCGACCCCGCCATCGCCGACACGCTCACCGAGATGACGAAGGTCTTCGGGTATACGAACGACGACCGCAGCACGGTGGACTGGGACGGCGCCGCGCAGGAAGTCGTCGACGGCAAGGCGGCGATGACCATCATCGGCGATTGGGCCAAGGGGTTCTTCTTGAGCCAGGGTTGGCAATCGGGCGTCGACCTCGGGGCCGTGCCGACGCCAGGCACCCAAGGCACGTTCGTGTACATCGCGGATTCGTTCACCCTCCCGCTCGGCGTGCCCGACCGGGCCGCCGCCGTGACGTTCCTCAACATGATCGCGACGGCGAAGGCGCAGGACGTCTTCAACCCGATCAAAGGTGCGATCCCGACGCGGAGCGACACGGACATTTCGCTTTACGACAGCCTCGCGGTGCAAGCGATCTCGGACTTCGAGAACAGCACCTTGACCCGCGCGCGCCCCGTCCTCGTGAAGAGCCCGGCGTTCCTCGCGGACGTCGACACCGCCATGAGCCAGTTCGCGATCGACCTCCAGGTCGACACCGTCGTGAACGTGATGAAAAACCGGTACGACGAGCTCGCGCCGTAGTCGAAGGCTCCGCGCGTCTACGCGGCGCGTAGGACGAGGATCGAGACCTCCGGCGCCACGCCGAGACGGAACGGCGGGCCGGTCGTGCCGAGGCCCGGGTGCACGTAGAGCGTCGATCGGCCGCGCCGGTAGAAGCCGAGCCGATACCGGTGCGCCAGGTTGGCCAGCCCGATGAAGCGCGCGAGGAACGGCACCGCGATCTGGCCACCGTGCGTGTGCCCGCTCAGGACGAGCTCCACGCCGGCCTCCGCGGCTTGATCGAACCGCTCCGGGTCATGGGCCAACAGCAACGTCGCGGTCGCGGGGGGGCGGTCGCGCAAGGCGCGCGCGAGGTCGTCCCGGCACGTCCACGTATCGTCGAGGCCCGCGAGCCACAACGTCGCGCCCCCGTGCCGGACCTCCACGCCCTCGTTGCGGAGGACCGTCGCGCCGCGCGCCCGCATCAGCGAGATGAGCGGCTCGCCCTCGCCGAAGTAGTCGTGGTTGCCCATCGACACGAACGTGCCGTGCGTGGCGCGGAGCGCGCCGACGACCTCCGCGACGTCCGCGTGAAACTCCGTGCCGCTCGTCACGAGATCCCCTGTGACCACCGCGAGGTCGGCACCGCGCGCGTTCGCCGCCCGGGCCCACGCCAGGCCCCACGCCTTGGGCGTGAACGTTCCGATGTGCAGGTCCGAGAGCTGGGCGACGCGAAGGCCGTCGATGCGCGGGTCGAGGCCCGACACCCGAACCTCGCGCTCGACCACGCGCACCACTCGCCGCCGGACGAGGACGCCGTAGCCGCACACGACGAGGCCCGAGAGGTAGCTCCACATGTATGCGCCCATCGGCAGGCCGACCGGGCGACCGGCCGCGAGGTCGAGCGCGGGACCCACGAGCGACGCCACGACGGCGGGGACCAGCGTCCAGACGGCCGCGCACCAGTGGATGAAGTAAGGGATGTCGACGAAGCGAACGATCGCCGCCGGGCGCCGCCGATCGGGCATCCCCGCGCGCGCGCGGCCGAGAAAGAGCGCCACGCCGGCCACGGCCCACGCCGTTCCCACCAGCCAAGGCGCCGGACCGTTCAGCCGCCGGACGGCTTCGGCGACGCCCAGCGCGACGGGAACGTGGACGACGACGGTCACTCCGAAGAGAAATCCCAAGAACCGCGACACCCGCGGGCGCCGCGGCCTTTGCGCCGCGGCCTCGATCCGGGGGTCAGCGGTGGAGGTGGTCATGCGAGACGGTTCCTTCGATGACTGCGCCGTCGTCGCCGATCGCGCGGACCAGCCGCGGCCTCGCCGACAAGGCAAGAACGGACGACGATAGCCCGAGCTCGGCGCTCATGCGCACCCACTGCCATGCTTGCCATGCTTGCCATGCTTGCCATGCCTGCCACGAGGCCCCCGCGTCCGCGACGTGCCTTGCCTGCGCCCCTGGAGCGGCCCCCGCGCCCGTCCGGGTCCGGCGGAGAACCCGGGCCTGCGCCGAGCCGGCCCACGCGGTGCCGGTCGAGTCGATCGCGAGCGACAGCAGATCGCGCGTCGTTTGCACCGCCTCGAGCTGTGCCGTCAAGCTCCGCGAGAGCGAGAGCGCGTGGCCACCCGCGCCGACCGCGATGGCCCCCTCGCCCGCGGCGCTGATCGCGTGCAAGTGGCCGCCGCAAATCGATCCCACCGGGTTGGGCACCCCCAGCTCGAGACGAACGACGAGCCCCCAGTCTCCGCACGCGACGACCTCGCCGTTGCGCAAGCGGGTGACGCCGCGCAGGCGCGTGCACGTCGGCACGTCGGAGAGGAGCGTCAGCTTCCCGCGCGCGAACTGCGCGATGACCCCCATGGTGGTCGCCCGCGTCCCCGTGCGCGAAGCCCGCCGCGACGGGCGCTCTCCGACGAGCGTGACCGTGGTCCCCGGCGCGTCGACGTGCGCGCCCAGGAACGTCACCTCCGGATCGGGCGGCGTCCACGTGTCCAGCCCCGCGCCGACGACCCACCGGGCCGCGAGCCCTCGGGCACCGAAGACGAGCAGCTCGCCCGGCCCGAGCCACACCATGCCCCGAGTCGACCGAGCGTCGACCGCGTGCCCCGCCGGCGGCCGCGACCAGCCAGAGCCCGCGCCCGACCCCTCCCAAACGCGGAACCCGTCCGCACCGACGGCGACCGCCATGTCGCCCCCCGGCTCGAAGGCCGCCGCGGCGACGGCCCCCGCGCCCGCCGGCGTCGCGCGCACGCGCCACGTCCACGCGCCGGGCCAAGACTCCGGCTCCTCGGCCGGCGGAGGCGGAGGAGGCGTCTTCGGCCGGTGCGGTGTCACGTCGAGGACTTCACCCGGACGCGGCGGACTGGAGATCCGCATCGGGGGCGGAGGCGTCGGAATGTCCACGGCCGTCGCCACGTCGGGCGCGGCGGGGGCAGCGTCCGGGAACGAAGGCCTCTCCGAGGCCGCGCGCAGCGAAGGTTCGAGCCCCGACCACAGCTCCGCGATGGACGCGGGCCGCTCGCTCGGCTCGGCGGCGGTCGCCCTCGTCAGGAGCGCGTCGATCACCGCGACCAAGTCGGGTCGCATCGCGAGCTCGCGCGGTAGCGAGCCGCGCGTGGCGGTCAGGCTTGGGCGCGGCCCGTTGAGCAGGCGCGTCACGACGAGGAGCGGGTTCTCGCCTTCCCCGTAAGGAAAGGCTTTCACGCCGGTCAGCATCTCGTAGAGCATCGACGCGAACGAGAACACGTCGGTCCGCACGCTGACGCGGCGGTTCCCCTGCTCGAACTGCTCGGGAGGCGCGTACCCGAGCGTCGCCCCGGCGAGCGCCGTCGTCCTCCCGAGACCGACGTCGACGAGCTTCACCAGGCCGAAGTCGGTCACCTTCGCCACCTCCGCGTCCCCTTCCTTGGCGAGGAGCACGTTCGACGGTTTGAGATCGCGGTGGACGATCTTGTGGGCGTGCACGTCCTCGAGGGCGAGCACCACCTGGCGCGCCAGCCGGCGGGTGCGATCGAGCGCCAGCCCGGCGCCGCGGCTGCGCTCGAGGATGCTCTCGAGCGTGGGCCCGCGGACGTGCTCGAGCACGGTGAACGGCAACGCAATGGGACCCGACGGCGCGTTCAGTTGGGCCGTCGCGTGGTCGAAGAAGCGAACGACGTGCGGGTTCGGCCGGGCCGCTTGCCCGAGCATTCTCAGCACCTGTGCTTCTCGCTCGAATCGCTGGAAGGCCTCCGGCGTCACCGCGTCGGGCCGCAGGACCTTCACGATCACGGCGTAGCCGCCCGGCTCGTCCCAGCTCGCGCTGAAGACCCAGCCTTGGCCGCCTTCTCCGACACGCTCGCGGAGGTGGTATTGCGCGCCTCGGGTCCCCCGAAACACCTGACCCGGCAGCCAATCACGCAGGGCGACGAGGCGCGGGTCGAGGGCCACCATCCGGGCCCCCGATGCTAGCTCATAATGAACGATCTACACGCCCAGGAGCTTCGCGAGCGTCTCCTTGTTGGTCACGCCCACGTGCTGGCCGGCGACCTTGCCGTCCTTGAATATGAGGACCGTCGGCACGCCGCGGATCCCGAACTTGCTGGCGACGGCGGGCGAATCGTCGATGTCGAGCTTGCCCACGCGCGCTTTGCCGACAAGCTCGTCGGCGAGCTTCTCGACGATGGGCGTGAGCACTTTGCACGGCCCGCACCAGACCGCGCTGAAATCGAGCAAGAAGGGCACCTTGGAACCGAGGACCTCCGTCTCGAAGTTGAGGTCATTGATCTCGAGAACGTTTGCACCTGCCATGGGTAGTTCCTTCTGCTGACTTCTTATAATGCTCCGATGCTCGCATGTCGATTGGCGTCGCCCCGGCGCTCCGCCGGTCCAGCGGGGTCTCCCGTGCTCGAGCCGACCGGGCGGCTGGGGAGCCCGAAAACTTGGCCGCTCGCGCCGGGCAACCCCATGGTGGAGCCGCACCCGTGCTGCACGGAGCCGGTGCCCGCCCCGAGGAGGCCCCCCATGAAGAACGAAGCCACACCCGCCCCCGCGAACGCAACCTCGGAGGCTGGCAGGAATGACTACCGCGGACCGGATCGACGCCGCCACAGGGTCTTTGTCACGCGCAACACCGAGTACCATTTCCGCGACGACATATGCGTCGCCGTGCGGGACCGAAGGACTGGCGACTTCCTCCAGGGCCACCTGGCGCTCCGCCGCCCCGTCCACGGAGGCATTCGCTTCTTCGCGAACGGCGCCATCGCTCCGAACCCTGGCGAGCCCCGACCGGGCGAGTCGCTCTACTTCGCCAACGACGACCGTGACCTCGTCACGAGCCCGCTCGAGCGGGTCGAGCGCCCCTCGAAGGACCTGGCGCGAGGGTACCCGCGTCGCTCGGCCGGCTGAGCCGGGCTCCCGCGCGATCGCCGGCGGGAGGGCCCGTCTCGGGCGCCGAGAGGCCCCCACCGATCGCATGCAAGAGCGTCTGGATCGTCGTAACGTCGATGTCGCATGCTCGTCGTTCCGCCTCGCGCAGAGCTCCGCCATCGCCCGCTCGACGTACAGCGCCTCCTCCTTTCGCCCGTCGAATCGACCGACGCGTCGGACCTCTGGAACGCCGTCGACAGCTCGCGTGCCCACCTCGAGAAATGGCTGCCCTGGGTGCCCTTCAACACGGATCTCGACGCGAGCTGGAGATACTGCGAGGCGAGCGCCACCGACTGGGATCACGGCCGGGCGCTGCGCTTCGCGATCCGTGAGCGCGGCACGCGGAGGTTCCTCGGAGTGGTCGGCCTCGAGTCGATCGCGCACCTTCATCAGAGCGCCGAGCTGGGGTATTGGCTCCGGGTCGACGGAACCCGCCGCGGGTACATGACGGAAGCCGCCCGCGCGACGGTCGTCTGGGCGTTCAAGCGGCTCAACGCGCATCGGGTCCGCGTTGCCGCCGCCACCGACAACTTTGCGTCCCTCGGTGTCATCCGGCGACTGGGGTTTCGGTTCGAGGGCATCGCCCGCGAGGCCGAGCGGTGCCAGGGCCGCTGGCTCGACCACGCCCTCTTCGCCATGGTGGCGAGCGATCCGCTCCCGTAGTCCTCCGGGCAAACTCAGAGCGGCCTCCGTCACTCTACGTCGTCGTCGGTCGCCACCGGCGGCGCGGGCGGACCGCCGTCGGCGTGGGGCCCGACGCGGGCGGCGCACGCGGCCCACGTCCGGTCGTCGCAACGTGGCTTCGCGGCCGCGACGCAACCGAGGACGTGATTTCCCTCCCGCTCGACCCACCGGTCGATCACGATGCTGCACCCCCGGCGGCAGTCCCTCGCGCCGCACGACGAGACCCGGGCCGCGCACGCCGCCTCGCACGCCGTGAGCGGCCCCTCGGGCTCCGAGTCCGGAAACGCGGCCGCGGAGGGCGCGATCGCCGCGGCGATGGGGTCGCACGACGCGAGCATCCAAAGGACGCCCAGGGCGGGCCAAGGCGACGACGCAGCGGCGGCTCGCATCTTCGGCGCGGTATTAGTACCGCTCGACGAAGGGGTCGAGGTGCCAGCCGCGGCGCGTCCGGTCGCGGTGGTCTTCGAGCCATCCCCAGAACGCGTCCGCCCACCGGGCGCCCCCGCGCCCATTGGGGTGGATGCCGTCGGCGCGCCGCTCGTCGGGCTGAAGGCCGCCGAGGACCGCGTCGCTGTCGAAGAACAAGCACGGATCGCAGTGGTCGTGGATGGTCTGGAGCCAGCCCGACGTGTCCTTCCTCCATATCGGCGGAGCCAGCCACACGCACGAAGCGACCGCCCCGGCCTTGCGCGCGATGGTGTGGATCGCGCGGGCGCGCACGTTGGGCACCGAGTCGTAGAGCTCGTTGGCGCCCAGCGTAATGAGCACCAGAGACGGCCGGCGAGCGAGCCACGCGTCGAGATCCGGGTCGTCGACCCACGTCAGCGTGGCGGTCGACTTCTTCGCCACGACGGCCTCCTTGGCCCCCACGCTCTCGAAGCGGGCACGCAACGTCTCGGCGAGCGGACCGCCCACGAACGAGTCCCCGACGTGGAGCACCCAGGTGCCGTCGGTCCCCTCGAAGGCTGGAGGCCGCGGGGGATCGGGCGGGTCGTCGCGCGACCCCGCCCACGCGACCGCCGTCGTCGCCCCGGTCGTGCGGCCGCCCGCGCGATCGTCCGAACCGCAGGCGCAAACCACCGCGGCCGCGAGGGCCGGGAGACCGCGTGCGCGCAGGGGCGTGCGCACGGCCAGAAGCTATTCCCCGGCGGGCGGCGTCGTCGCGATGTACTTCGCCACGATGCTCCGCAGGGTGGTCGGCGCGTTGATGAACTCCACGCCGATCGCCGTCCGCCCACGCCCCTCCCTCGCCCAGCGAACACTCGCGGCGACCACCGCGGGGCCGCCTCCCGCAGGGCTCGCGAACCGCAGCGTGACCGGCGCCCCCACCGCCAGCGGCACCGGCGTGATGACGAGCATCCCCTCTTCGCTGATCTCTTCGATGCGCGCCTCGATCTCGCTCCCGGTGGGCCCCATGACGAGCACCGGCGTCACGTACGGCGCCCGCACGAATTGCCTGCGCTTGATGGCCGCGCCTTCGTTTCCGTGCGGAGGCGTCACCGGCGTGTTCGGCCGCGGCACCGGCCCGATGCCCGTCGGGTCGTCGCCGATCGACCGCCCGTCGCCCGGCCCCGAGCGCACCTTCTTCCGTACGAGCTTGATGGCCCGCTCGGGCTCGTCTTCGTGGCCGAGGGCCCCCTTCACGCCCTGCTCGAGCGGCAAGGCCAGGAGCGTCGACGGCGCCGCCGCGAGCCCGCTCGACGCCAAGAGCGCGCGCCCGAGCTCCGCGGCGCTTCGAAAGCGGCCGCTCGGCTCCTTGTCGAGCGCGGTCTCGATCGCGAAGGCGACGGCGGGCGCCACGTCGGGTCGCTTCTCGCGGACCTTCGGCGGCTCGGTCGCGTTGGTCACGCGCACGAGGACCTCGGGGTAGCTGCCCGCGTAGGGGAGCTCTCCGGTCACGCACTCGAAGAGCGTCATGCCGATACCCCATACGTCGGTGCGCGCGTCGATCTCCTGCCCGTAGAGCTGCTCGGGCGCCATGTACTCGGGCGTGCCGATGACCGCGTGCGCCGTCGTCAGCTTCCGGTCCTGCGCGGAGAGCTTCGCTCCGGCCACCGCCGCGACGCCGAGGTCGATGATCTTGATCGTCTCGGGCCCCCCCTCGGCCCGCGCGACGAAGACGTTGCTCGGCTTGATGTCGCGATGGATGACTCCACGCGCGTTGGCGTAAGCGACGGCCTCGCAAACCTGCCGTCCGACCTGGACGGCGTCGTGGACGCTGAGTCGGCCCTTCGCGGCGAGGATGCCTTCGAGCGTACGGCCCTCGAGCATCTCGAGCACCACGTAAGGTCCGAAGAGGTTGCAGATGCCGGCGTCGAGCACCTCGACGAAGCCTGGGTGGCGGACGGTCGTCAACGCCAGGGCCTCGCGGAGGAGCCGCTGGTGCGCCTCGTCGTGCGCCCGGAGCTCGTCGTGCAAGACCTTGAGCGCCACCGTGCGGCGCGTGAACTTGTGGTGGGCCTCGAACACGAGGCCCATGCCTCCGCGGGCGATGAGGCGCCGCAGCTCGTAACGGGTATCGACGACTGACCCGACGAGGGACTCGCTCACTTTACCCACGCTATCATAGCGCCGAAGCGCCGCCTGAAACTGGCCCTCGCCGCCCGAGCGGCGCGAAGATGGAGGGACGATGCTCCGGTTCTTCCCGCCCGCGGTCCTCGCGGCAGCGCTCTCGTCCACGCCGGCGCCGCCCGAGCCCTCGGGGTGCCCGGCGGACATGGTCGAAGTGGCCGGCGAGGCTTGCCCGTGGGTGGAGCAGGCGTGCATCCGCCAGGTCGACCCGAAGCACCCCGAACGGGACCGCTGCGCCGAGTACGCGCCGACGGGCAAGTGCCTGGGGAGCGCGGCGCACAAGCACTTCTGCATCGACCGCTACGAGTGGCCCAACGAGTTCGGCGTCAAGCCGGTCGTCGCCGTCGACTGGTTCGGCGCCCGGGACCAGTGCGCCGCGGCGGGCAAGCGCCTCTGCCTCGACAGCGAGTGGACGCTCGCCTGCGAAGGGCAGGAGCACCTGCCCTATCCGTACGGGAGCTCGCGCAACGCTCAGGCGTGCAACATCGACAAGCCGTACATCTTGCCCGACGACGCGAAGTGGAACGACCCGAGGACGCGCGACGCCGAGCTCGCCCGCCTCGACCAGCGGGAGCCGAGCGGGACCCGCGACTCCTGCGTCAGCCCGTACGGCGTCTACGACATGACGGGCAACGTCGACGAGTGGGTCGTCAACGAGACCGGCCACGAGGACGACAAGCCGTACGTGAGCGGACTCAAAGGCGGCTACTGGGGCCCGGTCCGCGATCGCTGCCGCCCGATGACGACGGATCACAACCAGTCGTACAGCTACTATCAGATCGGCTTTCGCTGCTGCCTCGACGCCGAGCCCTGAAGGCCCGGTCGCGCCCCTCGCTCGTCCGCGGACTACGGCATCAAGGTCGTCGGGGCGATCCAGATGACCGAGCCGTCGTTGTCGTTGCCGAGGAACATGCGGCCGTCGGGCGCGAACGCGACGGGTGCGGGACGGCCGTGGTCCTGGCGCCCGTCGTCCCATCCGGTCGCGAAGTCCATCATGTTGCCGGGCGCGCCGATCGTGGGGTCGACCTCGCTCGCGGGAAGCGGAATCCCTGCGCCGTCGAGCGCGATGGCGACGACCCGCGCCCCCGCGAGCGTACCGATGACGCCATGGAGGGTGACGAAGACCCGGCCCGTCCAAGGCGCGGGCCACCGCCCCGTCTCGAAGTCGAGCCCGAACGGCGTGTGGCCGATGACGAAGCCGTCGCTCTCGGTCGCGACTCCCGAGCAGTCGGGCGTCGCGCCGGTGTCCTGGTAGACGACGTTCGTATAAGGCGTGTCCCGCGTCGCGCAGCAGGGAAAGCCCCAGTCGTCGCCGGCTCGCACCGGGACGAGCTTCTCGCGGCCGTTCTCGTTGCCCGAGTAGTCGAGGGCGAGCTCGATGGCCAAGCAGACGTCGTGGCCCGACTCGCAGCGGAGCGCGATCGGATTTCGGAACCCCTGCGCGATGACGGACGTGGTCCCGTCACCCATCAGCTGAAACACGCCGCCGAGGACCGGACGCGTCGAGAGGCACGTGTTGCTCTGCGAGCCGCCGTTCGTCACGTAGATGGTCCCGTCGTTCGCCTGGTCGAAGACGCGCGGCCAGTGCTCGGTCGCCTGCGGCCAGTTGCTCATGTCGGTGACGACCTGGCTCGCGCCCGACGGCTGACGGTCGCCGCTCTGGTAGGGAACGCGGCGGACGACCGTGCCGTCCTGGTAGTAGAAGAAACCGCCCGAGAACATCAGGCCTTGGATCGAGGGCACGCTGGTGACAAATGCGAGGTTCGCGTCGGCGTTCCCGTCGTGGTCGTCGTCGGGGAGGACCACGATGCCCGAGATGCCCTGACCCTGCCCGTATCCGGTCGTCCCCGTCGTGGGTGAAGCGGCGAAGAGCTCACCGCTCGGCGCGAACCGGAGCTGGCGCACGCTCTTGACCGTGGCGAAGTAGTGGGCGCAGAAGCCCGGCGGCAGCTGCATCCAAGAGATGTCGGGCACTGCCGCGTCACCACCGGGGATGACGAAGCTGCCCTGCCCCGTGGAGACGACGGACCCCGGCAGCGCGCAAAAGGAGCCGGGTGGCGGCAGCGCGGCGTCGGCCGGCGGCACCACGGCGTCGACCGCCGCGTCGGACCCTGCCTCTGCGGCGGGGGGGACCGTCGCGTCGGGCATTCCGCCGATGGGAGGGGCCACGCTGTTCGGCCCACATTCCATGGCCCCCAACGCAACGACGACGGCTCCCACTTCGAACAACGCGGCGCGCTTCGACGGCATGCGCCCGCCATGGTGGCAGCCGTGTCCCCTCCGTCAAGCGCGACGAGTTCTTTCGCGCGTCGCGGCCCGACCGACGGCGACCTCGACTCGTCTACACTCTGCCGCAATGACTGGCGGGCTGCGTGGACCGGCGGGTCGGCTCGCCCGCGTGGCCGCCGTCGCGGCCGCGGCCCTCGCCCTGGCTCTCCTCGGGAAGAGCGCCTCTGCCGACGCACCCGCGGGGGTCCTCGCCGCCGTGCCCGACGCGGGCGCGGCGGCCGTAGAAACGCCCCGGACGCCGGATCCCACCCCCTCCCCGCCCGACGAGACCCCGGGAGGCGGGCCGCCTGGACCCAAGCCCGCACCGAGCGGCGGCCCGGCAGAGGAGATCCAGGTGGTCCAGGTGCGCGGCAAGAAGCCCGAGCCCGGCCGAAACAGCATGACCGGCCGTGAAGTGCGTCAGATGCCCGGGGCGTTCGGCGACGCGTTCCGCGCCATCGAGGCGCTCCCCGGCGTCATCCCGATCATCAGCGGCCTACCGTACTTTCTGGTCCGGGGCGCGCCGCCCGGCAACACGGGATTCTTCATCGACGGCGTCCGCGTCCCGGCCCTCTTCCATCTCGGCGTGGGCGCCGCCGTCCTGCATCCCGGGCTCATCGATCGCGTCGACTTCTACCCGGGCGGCTACCCGGCCCGCTTCGGTCGCTTCACCGGAGGCATCCTCTCCGGCGAGGTCCTCCCGACACCGAGCCGCCCCCACGTCGAGGCCAGCGTACGCCTGCTCGACGCCGGTGCCCTCGTCTCCGCGCCGGTCGACGGTGGCCGCGGCGACATTCTGGCGTCGGGCCGCTACGGCTATCCGGGGCCGCTCCTCTCGCTCTTCGCGCCCGACACGGGGCTCGCCTATTGGGATTATCAGACGCGCGCCCAGTGGCGGCCGACGGACCGCGATCAGATCGGCGCCTTCGTGTTCGGGAGCTACGATTCCGTGTCCGAGCGCGACTCGAATACCAAGCAGTTCGTCGAGATCCTCGGCATTCAATTCCACAGAGTCGACCTCCGCTGGGACCACCGCACCGGCACCTCGGGCCACCTCCGCGTCGCGCTCACCCTCGGCTACGACCGATCCTCGACGGGCGACGCGTCGGAATCCACCCCGACCTCATCGCCGCTCGGCGGGTCGCAGTCCATCACGTCGTCTTCGACGTCGTCGTTCATCGAGAGCGAGAGCATCGGTCTTCGGACCGAGTGGGCCGACCGCGTCGCCGATACGGCCGACGTCCGGCTGGGCGCCGACGTGACGCTCGAGCATTACCGCGTGCTCTTGCCGTTCGGCACCGCGACCATCGACGCCTCCTCCAACGCCTTCGCCACACCGAATACGCAATCCCTCCAGACCGACCTCGAGTCGGGCGCCTACGGCGAGCTCGCGTGGCGGCCGGCGCCGTTTCTCGACATCCGGCCCGGCCTCCGCGTGGACGCATTCACGTCGCGCTCCCCGGCCTCCGGCATCACATCGGGCGCCACCGGCGCCGAGCGCGCCGTCATCGCCGTCGACCCCAGACTCGCCCTGCGGTGGGACTTGACCCCGTCCGTCGCCGCCATTGCCGCCTTCGGGGTCGCCCACCAGGCCAGCAACATCCCGCTCCCCTCGCCGGGCCTACAGTTCTCCCAGCTCGCGCGCGGCCTGCAGAGCGCGAACCAGTACAGCGCCGGGGCCGAGGTCAAGCTGCCGGCCGAGTTCACCGCCACGGCAGACGTCTTCTGGCACGACTACACCGGCCTCGCCGACTACATCGAGTCGTGTCCGAACGGCGAGACGACATGCAACTTCGACGGCCGCGCGATCGGCCTCGAGGTCATGGTCCGCCGACCGCTCACGCGGCGCCTGACGGGCTGGATCTCGTACACGCTCTCTCGGGCCGAGCGGGACGCGTTCTACGGAGGGCAGTGGATCCGGCGCCTCAGCGAGTTCGATCGCACGCACGTCGTCAACCTCGTCCTGGCCGCCGACCTCGGCGCACGCTGGCGCGCCGGGACGCGCCTCATCGCGTACTCGGGCCTGCCCTACTCGACGTTCACCGGCAGCGTGGGGCCGCCCGACGCGCGCGGGCCGCCCTTCTTCCGGGTCGACCTCCGCGTGGAGAAGCAGTGGCGCGCGCTCGGCGGCAACCTCTCGCTCGTCTTCGAGTGGCTCAACGCGCTCCTCGCGAAGGAGTCCTTCACCGCGAGCTGCGCCCCCGTCTTGATCGAGAACAACGTGCCTTCGGGCCAGTGCGGACCGACGCCGATCGGGCCCATCACGTTCCCGAGCATCGGCCTCGAGGGGGCATGGTGAAGGCCTCGGCGCCGCACGCCGGCGGCCCCGACGCGCGGACCCAGGCGATGGCCGCGGCCATCCGGTCGTCGATGTCCCGCGGCAGCTCGTGTCCGCCGGGGCCGAGATCCATGAACGCGGTCGGCAGTCCCAGGGCGTCGGTCCGCTCGGCCATCGCGCGCATCGCGGACCACGCGCCGTCGCGCTGGCCGGCCGCGAGCACGACGCGCCGCACGCCCGCCGCACGGAGGCGGCCGGCGTCGAGGTCGACGCGCATCGAGAGCAGGACCAGTCCAGTCCAAGCGCCCGGCTCCGACCCCGCCACGACGGCCGCAAAGTAAGCGCCGTTCGAGTAGCCGACGAGCGTGCCGCCTCCGGCGCGATCGAGCTTGCCCGGCGCGAGGGTCTCGGCCGCGCGGAGGGCCTCGTGCACGGCCGGCGCGACCGTCGCGTACGTCCCGGACCACATCCAGCCCTCGCCGTTCGGCGCGTTGCCCCTCGGGCACACGAGAAAGCCGTACGGCGCGCTGGCCCGCAGGAAATGCCCGCACGAGTCCTCGGGG
This sequence comes from Polyangiaceae bacterium, assembly GCA_036500865.1. Taxonomy (GTDB): domain Bacteria; phylum Myxococcota_A; class Polyangia; order Polyangiales; family Polyangiaceae; genus Palsa-1150. The sequence goes on along the minus strand of DASYBG010000017.1, from coordinate 131,647 downwards.
CCCGCCCACATGCCGTGCAGGTAGACGATGGCCGGGCGCGGGGCGCGGACGTCGTCGGGTGCGTACGCGACGCCCCACGGACCGTGCGCGCGCGCGGCCGCGAAGAGCGCCGGAGCGAGGATCCCGCCGAGCACGCGAGCAGACATCGCGCTCACGGCAACTCGAAGAGGAATCTCTTTTTGGCGTCCTCCCCCGGAGCGAGGTCGACGTCGAACGCGGCCTCTCGCGAGCCGAGCCGCGCGCCGAAATGGACCTTCACGGGCGGCTGCGCGCCGCGCAAGTCCGCGAGCAGGATCTCGACCGTGTAGTGGCCCCGCGGCGGGTCGGCGCCGTCGAAGTGGATGTTCTCGAGGTTCTGCCCCGCGCAACCGTCGTCACCGGGGCAGTCGCGATCGAGGTGGAACGCGCCGCCGCGCCCCGACGGCTCGTGGTCACCGGGCACGCGCTCGTTCGAGGGCGTGACGACCACGAGGTTCACGTCGGCGGGGCTCGCGCCCCAGGCGATGACGAACTGGAGTATGCCGGTCTGCAGGCCGCATCCTTCGTCGATGACGCCGTTGCAGTTGTCGTCGATCGCGTTGAAGCAGAGCTCCGGCCCCGTCGGCGTGCAGGCCTGGACGAGCGTGGTGCCCGGCGGCGGCGACAGGTGAACGGCCTCGACGGACGCCGCTGCCGAGGCCGACGCGGCGGGCGGCGCGGCGCAAGCCGCTCCGGCGATCGTCAAGGCGAGAGATGCAAAGGAGACCCGGTCGAGCGGCCGATGGGACATGACGGCGGCAAACATATCGGACGATGTGCGCGCCGCAAAACCGCTCCGGCAAATCGTCGCGCAATCCCGGGATTGGGAACGGTCGAGGCGTCGACTCTGCTTTGAGACGGGCGCAATTGGCGAGTCGCAGCCAATATTCGTATATTGATTGCTTTGGCCCCACTCGAATCTCCCAAACCAGCCCTCGCGGTTGGTCGTTACTTGCTTTTCGACGAGATCGCGTCGGGCGGCATGGCCTCCGTACATTTCGGCCAGTTGTGCGGCCCCGCGGGCTTCTCGCGCGTGGTCGCCATCAAGCGCCTCCACGCGAATTTCGCCAAAGACCCCGAATTCGTGGCGATGTTCCTGGAAGAGGCGAGGCTCGCCGCGCGCATTCGCCACTTGAACGTCGTCTCCACGCTCGACGTCGTCGCCGACGGGGGCGAAGTGTTCCTCGTCATGGAATACATCCATGGCCAGTCGCTCGCGAACCTGTGGCGCGCCACCCGCGCCCAGCGGACCACCATCGACCCGCACGTGCTCGCGTCGGTCATGAGCGGCGTGTGCCACGGGCTCCACGCCGCGCACGAGGCCCGAGGGGACCGCGGCGAGCCGCTCCGCGTGGTCCACCGCGACGTGTCTCCGCAGAACATCCTCGTCGGCGCGGATGGGATGGCGCGCGTCCTCGACTTCGGCGTGGCCAAAGCCGCGGGGCGCGTCCAGACGACCAGCCAGGGACGCATCAAGGGCAAGCTCGCGTACATGCCGCCCGAGCAGATCCAGGGCGTGACGGTCACCCGGCGCGCCGACGTGTACGCCGCCGGCGTCGTCCTCTGGGAGCTCTTGACGGGCAAGCGGGCGTTCGCTCGCCCGAACGAGGGCGCCGTCATCGCGGCCATCCTCGAAGAGCCTCTCCCGCCGCCGAGCAAGGTGTCGCCGCAGGCGCCGCCCGCGTTCGACGCGGTGGTCATGCGCGCGCTCGACCACAACCCGCACCGCCGCCACCCGACGGCGCAGGAGATGGCGCTCGACATCGAAAAGACGGCGCGGGTCGCGTCGATGTCGGAGGTCGGGGCGTGGGTCTGGTCTGCCGCGCGCGACGAGCTCGAACGGCGCGCCCGGCGCGTCGCCGTCATCGACGGGGGCGGGAGCGCGAGCCAGAGCAGCATCCCGCGGTCGCGTCCTTCGAGCGACATCCCGACCAAGCCGTCCGTCCCCGTCGACATCGTCGTCGAGCTCGACGAGCCGCCGGTCGTCTCTCGGGTGGCCGCCCTTCCGAACCTCGCGCGGCTCCTCCGCCCCCTGCGAAGGCGCGTGGTCGTCCGCGCCGCCGGAGCTGTGGCCGCCGCCGTGGCCGTCGCGTGGCTTTCGCGCGGCCTCGCGGGACCGCCTTCCCTCCCGCCCGACGCGGCGGTCGATCCGCCCCCGTCCGGCGCAGAGACCGTCGTGGTCTCGCGGCCCGCGCCTGCCCCGCCCGCGCCCCCCTCGGGACCGACCGAACGCCCGAGCGCGCTCGCCGACGATCGGCCGCCCCCGAAGGCCGCTTCGCCGCGCACACTGCCGGCCGCGCCGCGCCCCGCGAACAAGCCGAAGCGCGAGTGCGACCCTCCGTTCACGCTCGATGAGCACGGACACAAGCACTACAAGGTCGCATGTATCGAGTGAGCCGCGCCGCGATCGCCGGCGCGGTCGCCTCCGCGCTGTGCGGCTCCGCCGCGGTCGCCGCCGAGCCGTCGGAGAAGGACGCCTGCATCCAGGCCGCGGAGAGCGGCCAGGAGCTGCGCGACGACCAGAAGTTCGCGCAGGCCCGCGAGTCGTTCTCGCGCTGCGTGCGCGAGACCTGTCCGGCCATCATCCGCCAGGATTGCTCGGGGTGGCTCGCGCAGATCGACGACAAGGTCCCGACCATCGTCCTCGCCGCGGAAGACCCGGCCGGACGCGATCTCCTGGACGTGGACGTCTCGGTCGACGGTCAGCCGCTGTCGTCGCGGCTCGACGGAAAGCCCGTCCGGCTGGACCCCGGCTCCCACACGCTCCACTTCGAAGCCTCGGGGTTCCTCCCCGCCGACCAGACCATCGTCGCGTCCTTGGGCGAGAAGAACCGGCCCGTCCTCGCGCGGCTCGCCGAGAAGCCGCACGACGCGCCGGCGACGCAACCCCGGGCGGCCGCGGCTCCCATGCACCCCCCTTCGCCCGCGCGAGGCCCCGTCCCCGCCGCGACCTGGGTCTTCGGCGCCGTCGCCGCCGCGGCCTTCGCCAGCGAGGCGTACTTCGGCGTCACCGCGATGAACGACCTCAATCGCGACCTCGCCGTCGGAGGGTGCGCCCCGCACTGCGGCCAAGGGGAGCAGAGCGCCATCCGGACCAAGTCGGCGATCGCCGACGTCTCGCTCGGCGTGGGGCTCGTCGCGAGCGCAGCCGCCGCTTACTTCTTTTTCTTCCACCGGGCGCCCGCGCACCTCGTCGGCTCGCTCGACGTGACGCCGACCCCGGGCGGCGCGGTCGCGACCGTGGGCGGCCGCTTCCGATGATGACGCCTCGCCGCGCCATCCCCGACCGACTCCGCGGCGCCGCTCTTCGCAGCGCCCTCGTGCTCGTCCTGTTCGCGCCGACCGCCTGCTCGCTCGTGCTCGATCCCGACGGCCTCGACGTCCCCGACGCGCAGGGCGTCCCCGTGACCCACCTCGACGCGGCCGCCGACGACGACGCGAGCGACGCCGGCGACGCCTCGGCCGACGCGCGCGGCGCCATGGAAGCCGGCCCCGCCGACGGGACCGCAGAGGCCACGAAGGACGCGGAACCCGACGCCGATGCCGGCGCTCGGGACGGCGGAGGAGGACAGGACAGCCGAGCCGACGCCCCCATCGACGCCTCCGACGATCACGCAGGCGACGCCGGCGACGCCGCCGGCCCCGACGCGCCCGCGACCGACGGAGCGCCGACCGACGCACCCAGCGTCGGACCGGACGCGAACCCCGACGGCTGCAGCGTCGTCACGCACACGAACGGCGTCGGCGAGACCTGGGAAGACTGCAACCCCCTCGCGACACGCAACCGGAACGAGGCCCAAAGCGCCTGCAACGCACTCGCCACGGGCGGAGGGTGCGTCGCGCAGAGCGCCTGCAACTTCTCGTACGTGGGTGTCTCGGTCTCGGACGGAAACGGCGGGATGACGACGTACCTCTGGATTTACTCGACCCAGAGCGGCGCCCGCCCGAACCCCGGCGACGTCCTCGCCTATCCGAGCGGTACTGCGCAGTGCAACAACCTGCCGCGCAGAACCGCTACTTGGCAGTAAGGCACGCCGTTGCTGTCGTGCACCCCTTTGCTGTCATGCTGAGCGAAGCGGCGGACCCCACCCCTTGCTGTCATCCTGAAGCGAAGCGACGGACCCCACCGTGCACGCGGCCACGGTTCAACGGGGTCCCTCGCTGCCCGCTCGGGATGACAGAATGCGCTACTTGACGCTGCCGAAGCCCGCCGGCGGACCGCCCTGCTGCTGCTGCTGCGCCTTCGGAGACTCGGGGACCGCCTCTCCGCTCGCCTTCGGATTCATCACCTCGAAGAACGCCTGCCGCGCCATCGGCCCGATCGGACCCGGGTCGTAGCGGAGCGCCATCAGCACGCCCTTCTCCTTGGTGAACTTCAAGATGCGGATCGCCTCGTCGCGCTTCACCGCGTTGTCGCCCTTCGCGTCCTGCATGAGGCGCGCGCGGAGCTGCACGCGGGTCATCGAGTGCGGCCCGTTGTCGATCTCGATCGACTCGACGAGGTTTCGCCCCAAGATGAGCCGCGGCCAGTCCTGCAGCTGGTCGTGGACCTTCACGTGCGCGATCGCCTCGGCGTTCTGCACCCAGCGCGCGATGTCGCCCGTGTCGTAGTTCCGATCGCTCCAGTAGCCGAACGTCTTGTTGTAGACGTCCTTCAGCTCCTCGATCGCCTCGGCCGGCGTGTTCGGGTCGTTGTACGTCGCGATGGCCCGCGACGCCGTGTCGGCGTCGGCGCCGAGGATGAGCGCGAGCGTCGCGTCCGCCTTGAGGCTCGTGTCGCTCAGCTTCGCGAAGATCTGCGGGACCATCGCCGGCGTGATGCCGCCCATCCCGATGGCGCGCGCGACCTGGTGGCGGAGCTCGATGTCCGGGTTGCTCGGCGAAAGGAGATCGAGGAGACCGGCGGTCGCCTCGGGGACCGGCCGGTGCACGATCGTCTCGAGGTAGCACTGGCGGAGGAAGTTCGACTTCGCGTCCGTCTTCGTGTTGTCGCGGATCTTCTTCACGACCGTCGCCATCTGATCGTCGGTCGCCACCCAAGAGAGCGCGAAGCACGCCTCCATGCGCGACTGCTCGTTCTCCATCGGCTCCTCGAGGTACTTCACGAGCTCGTCGTAGGCGCGCGGGTCACCCCACTGCGCGAAGCCGTCGGCGGCGCCGACCCCGAGCGCACGGAGCGTCATCCCGAGGATGGTGAGCCCTCCCTGCATGAGCGAGTCCCACGACACGTCGAGCTTCTTCAGGCGGCGGTGGAGCTGCTTCTCGAGGATGTGCCAGCCGTTCGGGTCTTTCGTCCAGCCGAGGTAGCGGAGCGCGCTCTGCGCCGTCGCCCACTCCTCGGGGAAGGGCGGCTGCGCGCCCTCCGTCGGCAGCTTCAGCTTCGGGTCCGACCACTTCTCGAGGAGCGGCACCGCCTTGCGCGAACCGACCAGCGCGAGAAAGCGCATCCCGTTCGCGTGCGGCTGCGGCTTGTTCTCCGGGTCGACCCAGAAGAGCACGCCCTCCTCCGCCGTCTTCATGAGGTAGTCGCGCTTGTCCGGGTGGATGACCGCGAGGTCCGCGAGCATGCGCGCCGCGTACACGCGCTCGTTGTCGTCGCGCCGGAGCTCGGGCCAGTCGACCTCGTTGTAGAGCTTGAGCGGGTCCTGCGACATCCGCCAACCGAGGACCTCGGCCGCGCGCACGTCGCCGATTTCGGCCATGCGCATCGCCGCCTCGAGGCGCCAGTGCGCGGGGCCGCGCGAGTTCGACTGGATGTACTGGTAGAGCGCGTCGCCGCCGCGCGGATCTTCGAGGTCCTTCAGCATGTCGAAGATCTGCTTCGTCTGGAACTTCTCGCTCTCCGCCTTCTCGTGGTTGATCGTCCTCAGGGCGAGCACCAAGCCGTTGGCGCCCATGCCGTCGCGGAGGGCCTGCAAGAACTTCTCGCGCGAGGACTTGTCGGCCTTGCTGAGGGCGTCGACGAGCGGCTGGGTCGCCTTCTCGTTGCCGATCTTGCCGAGGCCGACGGCCGCTTCGCGCGCGACCTCGACGACGTGATCGTTGACGAGCTTGATGAGCGTGTCGGTCCACTTCGCGTCGGCGTCGTGCGACAGCGTCGTCGCGACGAGCTGGCGGACGCTGTCGCTGTCGTCGCCGGCGAGCGACGCAATCTTGTCGACCGGGACGAGAGAGGCCAGGAGGTCGGCGTCGAACGCGGGATACCCGTCGAGCTTCTCGATCTCGGCGAGGTGCCCGAGGCGGTATTCGGCCATGATCGCGTCGAACGCGCTCGACTCCTTAAGGACGACGAGGGCCCAGCAGATCTGCGGCTTGTCCGCGCTCGTCGCCTCGCCCAGGGCCTTGAGCAAGAGCGGCTTCGCGGGGTCGGCCGCGGGGCTGCCAAAGTCGACGAGCGCCATCGCGGCGACGCCGCGCACGGCGTGATCGAGCGCGCCGAGGCCCTTCGCGATCGACGGCAGGCTCTGCGCGTCCTTCGCCCACGCGAGGTGGACGAAGGCCTCTTGCTGGAGGCGCGGCTCGTTCGCGTCGTCGGCCCACTTGCGCCATCGCGGGATCTGCTCGGCCTTCGGCAGGAGCTGGATCTCTTCGATCTCTTTGTTGACCGCTTCCTTCGAGAGCGTCTCGGTGGCGGTGTGGGCGCCCATGAACGCGAACACCGCCCCTCCGATGACGAGCACGACCGCGATCAATATGGCGACGGGCTTGAACGCTCCGCGCTTGAAGTTGCCGTCCTCGGAGGCGAATGCGGGGTTGTTCATGGCGCGGGCAAGATACCGCAAGGGCTGATTCCGCAAGGCCGCAAAAGAGCCTTGCGCTTTGCGTTAGAGGACCCCAAGGTGGCGGGCCATGGCGGCGCCGACGGTCCCGCGGCCGGCTCGGCCCACGCTGCTCGTCGCGGCGGGCGTGGTGATCGAGGACGGGCGCGTCCTCCTCTCGCAGCGCAAGCGCGGGACGCACCTCGAGGGCGCCTGGGAGCTCCCGGGCGGTAAGGTCGAGCCGGGCGAAGACCCGCGGGACGCCGTGCGGCGCGAGCTGCGAGAAGAGCTCGGGATCGACGTCACCGTCGGCGAGATCATGGACGTGACCTTCCACCTCTATGCCGAGGCCCAGAAGGCCGTGCTCCTCCTCTTCTACGAGGCCGCGCGCGCCCCCGGCTCGCCCGAGCCGCGCGCCATCGAGGTCGCCGCGGTCGCGTGGGCCGGGGCCGACTCCCTCGACCCGGCGCGGTTCCCGCCCGCCGACGTCGCCGTCCTGGCCAAGATTCGCGAGCGCCTCGCGCCGAGGTAGCTTGCGGCATGCCCTACGTGAAGCCCGAACACCGCGCCGCGCTCGACCCGGCCATCCGCGAGCTCTCGGCCCGCATCGCCGACGTCGCGCGCACGCTGCCCGAGGAGACCGGCTTCGCGGGCCTGCTCAACTACGCGTGCACGTCGCTCGCGATGGAGGTCGTCGAGGCGCGCTTCGGGCGCATCCGCTACGGCGCCATCGCGACGGTCACGGGCGTCTTCAAGAACATCGCCGACGAGTTCTATCGCCGCGTCGCCGCGCCCTACGAAGACGCGCAGATCGAGAAGAACGGCGATGTGCCGCTTTACCGAGAATACGCGGCGAGAATTGACCGAGAGCGACCCCGGTGACCTGCGCGTAAGATGCGGGCCGATGACGCCCGCGTTCGGCAAGGAACTCGTCTCCATCGGAAGCGCCCCCGACAACGACGTCGTCCTCGGCGGCCCAGGGGTCGCGGCGCACCACGCGCGCATCCTCCGCAAGGGCGGCCAGCTGTTCTTCGTCGACGCCGGCGCGGGGCACGGGCCGAGCACCGCCAACGGCGCCCCGCTCGCGCCCAATCAGCCGGTCGCCTTCGACTTCCGCACGGTCTTCGCGGTGGGCAGCGCCACCGTGCCGCTCGCCCACCCGGCCATCTCGGCGATGCTGCTGTCGCGCGGCGAGCTCTCGGCCCCTCCAGGCCGCGTCGTCGTCGGGCGGGACGCGGCGCGGGCCTCGCTCGTGGTGTCGCACGCGGCGGTGAGCGGGCAACACGCCACCCTGATGATCGAGCGCTTCCCCGATCGCATCCTGCTGGTCGACCACGGGTCGACGAGCGGCACGTGGGTCGCGGGCCGCCAGCTCGCGCCCAATCAGCCGACGCCGCTCGACCCGCAGGGCGTCGTCGCCTTCGGGCCGGTGCCCGTCCCGGTCGCGCTGCTCTTGCAAGCCGCGTCCCCTGCGCCGGCGCCCCACGCTCCCGAGCCGGGCGCCGCGCCTTCCGCCGACGCGGCGCCCCGCAAGCACCGCACCATCATCGGAGAGCTCCGCCTCGACCAGCTCGAGTCGAGCGTCGTCACGATCGGCCGCACGCCGGACAACCAGATCGTCGTCAACCACCCGCAGGTCTCCTCCAAGCACGCCCACATCGTGAAGAGCGGCGAGCAGCTCTTCCTCGAAGACCGCGGCAGCGCGAACGGCACCTTCGTCCGCGGCCAGCGGCTCGCCGCGGGCCAGCGCGTGCCGGTGCAGAGCGGCGAGAAGGTCTTCATCGGGCCGATGCCGCTCGTCATCCACTTCGGCGACAGCCGGGTGAACGTCGTCGTGGAGGACCAGGCCGACTGGGCCGGCCGCCCGCTCTACGAGATCGAAGCGTGGGACCTCTTTCTGCAAGTGCCCGACCGGGACGACAAAGCGCAGATGAAGGTGCTGCTCGATCACGTCTCCTTCAAGGCGCTCCCCGGCGACATGATCGCCCTCATGGGCCCGTCGGGCGCCGGCAAGACGACCTTGCTCCTCGCGCTGAACGGCTACCTGCCGCCGACGAGCGGCCAGGTGCGCATCAACGGCGAGGACCTCTACACGATCTACGACGCCCTCCGCGGGAGCATCGGCTACGTCCCTCAGGACGACATCGTCCACCCCGAGCTCACCGTCTTCGAAGCCGTGAAGTACTCCGCGCGCTTCCGCTTGCCGCCCGACTTCAGCGACGAGGAGATCGACCGGCGCGTCGACGAGACCTTGCGCGATCTCGGGCTCGAAGGGCTGCGCAACCTGCAGATCGGCAAACCCGAGAAGAAGGTCCTCTCCGGAGGCCAGCGCAAGCGCGTCAACATCGCCCTCGAGCTCGTGACCGACCCGGTCATCCTCTTCCTCGACGAGCCGACGAGCGGCCTCGCGGCGGACGACACGACGGCGCTCATCAACCTCCTGAGCGACCTGACGAAGAAGACCGGCAAGACGATCATCATGACCATCCACCAGCCGGCGAAGGACGAGTTCGAGAAGTTCAACCTTTGCTTCGTCATGGGCTACGGCGGCATCCCCACGTACTTCGGCCCGGCCGGCGAGCCCGCCTACGGCTTCTTCGGCGCCCTCCGCGCCGCGTCCGGCGCCGGCGCCAAGCGCGTCGACAACCCGCGCGACATGTTCGACATGCTCAACGTGCGCGAGCGCCACGTGCTCGACGAGATGCGGCGCGCGAACCCGCAGGCGACGCGCAGCGCCGCGCGATCGGAGGCGGCGAGGGCGTGGCGCGCGGAGTTCTTCCGCAACGACAACCAGATCTTCCAGCAGATGTTCTCGGCGCGGCGCGCGATCGGCACCGTCCCCGCCGAGCGCGGCGTCCCCCACCGGGCCGACGTCGCGGTCGTGCGGCAGCTCGGGCTCCTCCTCTCGCGGTACTGGCGCGTGCGCCTGCGCGACCACATGGGCGCGGCCATCATGTTCCTGCAGGCGCCGGTCATCGGCGTCCTGCTCTGGCTCGTGTTCGGCGGCCAGAAGGACGCCGTGCCCTTCTGGTGCCTCGGCGCGCTCCAGGAGCTCTCGGCCAAGAACAACATGGGCCAGAACACGACGTCGAACCTCCTCTCGACGATGCAGCCCACGACCGATCACACGGCGGCGATGTTCTTCGTCGTCGTGAGCTGCGTCTGGTTCGGCACGAGCAACGCGGCGCGCGAGATCGTGACCGAGCGCGCGATCTATCTCCGGGAGCGCATGGTGAACCTGCGCCTCCTCAATTACGTGCTCTCGAAGTACCTCCTGCTCGGCTTCTTTTGCATCGTGCAGTGCTCGATGCTGCTCGGGATCGTCTTTTTCACGCTCGGGTTCAACGGCGGCATTCCGGCGTTCCTCATCGAGCTCGGGAGCCTCGTGGCGCTCGCGATGAACGCGACCGCCCTCGGCCTGTGCATCTCGACGGTCGTCGCGTCGGCGGAGGCGGCGATGGCGCTCACGCCCATCGCGCTCATCCCGCAGGTCGTCCTCGGGGGCCTCATGGTGCCGATGACGACCAACCCGACCTTGCGACCGCTCATGTACCTGATGCCGTCGAGGTGGGGCTTCGAAGGAGCCATCGCGAGCGAGCGACTGGCCATCGCGTCGTCGCCCGCGTGGAACATCGATCTCCACCGGCCCGACCTGACGAGCATGCCGGACTTCATCGTCGGCGGGCACTTCCAGTGCGCCGTCGCGCAGATCGCGAGCGACGTGCTGACGGGCGCGTGGGGCTTCACCGAGTGGGCGACGATGTGGATGCCCTCCGCGGTGCTCTTCACGATGACGGCGGCGATGATGATGCTGCTCCTGGTGGCGTTGAAGCGGCGCGACCCGGTGTAAAAGCGGAGGTCCGCGGCGGGAGCGCGCGCGTCCGCGAGCGGCGGGCGGCGGTCCGAGGTGGGCGGCGGTTCTCTCGCGAAAAGCACGCCCGCGTCCGCCGCGGGGGCGCGAACGCCCGCGAGCGGCAGGCGCTCCTTCGCGTCGAGGGAGGCAAGGCCCGCGACGGACGGGCGGACGGCCGCGATGAGCAGGAGCTTGGTAGTGGGTCAGTTTGAGAGCGCGCGCGCGGCTACGCTGGACCGAACCAGTTGTAATTGTCGGTTGCGCGGTAGCCGCACTTGAGGCAGTGAGCGACGCAACCGGCATACTTTTCTTTCGCGTTCTGAACGGGCTGCGCCCCTCGTTCGAGCCGATGCACCGTCCCACACCCGCACCAGCCCTTGCAGAAAGCCCGGATGAGTTCTCCCGGAACGCCTTGCGCGTACTGAGGCAGTCTGGCCATGTTTGCCCGTAGCACGAGGCGACGACGGCCGAGTTTGATTGCGTGATCGGTCAAGTATTGCATGACGCACCGCGTATCGCTTGCACGCTTGGGCCAAGTTGTTGACTGACAGCGACGTATGACCATACGTATAGGAGGGAGCACCATGAGCGAGGCAGACGCGAGGGGAGAAGCGTTGACGCCATCAGCAATGATGCGTGCGGCATCTGAAAGCGGTGAGCGGGTCCGGCCGAGGGTGCCTGTTAGGGCGACCGCGGAAGAACGTGCTGCGCGCCACGCCGCGATGGTTGAAAAGGATCGGGCGGCTGCCCTCCTTGAACTGGACGCCTTTTTTTTCTCGCTGGGCGAATGAGGTCGTGCGTCTGCGTTGCGTGATCGACGGGGACGTAAGGGAGCACATCGCGGATCTGCCGGGCGACGTCCAGGATCGGATCCACGAGGTGATCTCGCTCTTCGTAGAAACTCAACAAGGAAACGTGGCGTACGGGCCGCCAGGCATCGGCGCTCTGCGTGTGGACGACTTCGAGATCCAGTTTGACCTGGTCGGATCCCGGATGCGCGTTTCCGGTGTCTACCTCGCGAGCGATGCAACGGACGCTGACGATTAGGCGCCAAGGTATGCTGGAAGAACTTGCCGACCGCCTGCGCTGCCTAGGCCATACGGTCCAGACGGCAGCGGACGAGATCCACGTGAACGCCCACGGTGTGGCGCTCGTCGTCTCGGAGCGCGACGACGGGGCCTTACTGGTGCACGACGCGGAGGGACACTCGATCGCGCGTGTCTGCGAGTCGGTGGGGACGACGCGATCCGAGAGATTCGTGGACGGCGCCGCTGACGCCAGGTGTGTTTGTGTGAGTTTGTGCCACACTTTGTGGCATCAATCTTCATGGTTACGCGTGTTTATAATGCGGTGCCGTCTTCATCTCGTGCAAATTTGTACGCATGCGACGGGCCACTCAGTCTTCCTGCCGCGGGTCGGTCGCGCTAACGGTGCGCGCCAGATGAACGGCGAACAGAGACTAACGATCTATGGTGTCACGGCGGAGGACTGGACCGCCCGATACGGCGTCGAGCCGTGCACTCACCCGTGCTCTGAATGCGGGACAATGCTCACAACGACGATCCCGTTTGTTCAGGGCGCGTTGCGCGGGCTAGCTGCTCAGACATGCCCATGCGGGAACGCGCGGACGCCGTTCACCTTGGTCCGCGATCCAAGGTACGGGGACCTGTTTACGGGTGGAGAAGTTCGAAGTTCCAGCCATAAAGCCGCGAGACAAATCGCTGGTCGAGTACTCCGTTGGCGATAGCTACCTGACAGTTCGGATGCGTCGCTGGCGTACCTGGTGAGCGGCGACGAAGATAGAACTGGCCGGTCGCGTACCTAGGGAAGCCTTTTCGACCGGCCTGCTCATCGCCGATGCGGTCCATGATCTCTTTGAGAAACTGCCGCTGAATGCGCCTGTCTTCATTCGGTGGGCTAACGTGGGCGCTCACAGTGAGATGCGTCTGTGCTTTGCCGGCTCGCAGCGTGTAGTGCCAGTACACGCCCGGTCCGGAGATCGTGCCTTCGATAAGGTTCAGCCCTGCGACATGCATGGCATGTAGATAGTGTAGAATGCGGCGCTTGTTTTTCGTGCGCGTCTGCCGCATGTGCATGTTCTGATGCTTCCGTGCGCGCGCGTGCTGCGTCATGTGATCGTAGATCAGCTGAAAGTCGGCCGTGGAAATCTGGACGAGAGCGAGGCTCATTGGTGCACGTCTTACGACCCTCCGAATATATGGAAACGTGGTTTCCTTGGGTCGTCCAGTGATTTGTAATGTGCATTTAGGTGGGCCCGGCGGCCCGCTTCACGCTACCCCATGGCCGCGCGACCGGCTTGGGCATGATGGCGATCAGATCGTCGATCTCCCACACGTGATCGGAGACGCCCGCGGCCATCGCCGGGGTCACGCGTAGCGTCTGGTGCACGCGGCAGAAGTTGTAGTGCATGAAGTGGATCGCGACCGCGTGCTCCAGGTTTTCCACCTTCTTGGAAAAGCCGTTCGTTAGCCGAGTGAAGCGGCGCATCGACATACGCATCGTGAGGTTCTGCCGCTCCACGTGCGACGTGGACACGTGCTCCATCTCGGGCGCGCCCATGATCGGGTTGAGGTTCGCTCCGATGCATTGCGGGGGCGAGTAACGCGCCGCGCCCGGCGGGACCTCGCCATAGAGCTTCACCAGCATCGCGTAGTCGACGCCGCTCGGGCCGAACGCGTCCGCCACCGCGTTGAGGTAGGCCTTGTGGCCGTCCGTCGTGAGCTGGATGCGCGTCGAGATCCGTGACGCAAGGTCCGTCATGAACTCGTACGCGCAGCCCGCGTCACGCGTGCCGACGTGGTACGCCGCGATGAGCTTCGTCTCCGCGTCGATCGCGGTCCACGTCCAGATAGAGCCACGGCCGAAGCCTTCCTCATCCGGCAACACGTTCTTGTCCTTGGCGCCGACGAAGGACCAGATCTCGTCGCACTGCACGCGGCGGCACTTCAGGTTGCGCACGTGCGCGTCGTGGTACGCGCGGCATGCGGCGCCGAGATCGGCGAGGAGCTTCAGAACAGTGCCCTTCGCGGCGCCCGTGAGGCGGCACGTCGCGCGGATGCTGTTGCCCTCGACCAGGCAGGCAACGATCTGCTTGCGGGTGACGGCGTCGAGCACGTTCATAACTGTCATTATGCTTGACCGGTCTTGCATGTGCAAGCATTATCCTTCGCGCGAATGCTTGCACTAACGTGTGCGGCGTGCAAGCATGTGCGTCAGGCAGGTGCTTGCATGACGGATAGAGAGAAGGACGAGACGAAGGTAAAAGCGGCTCTAGCGCGGGCGGACGCGCTCTCCCCTCAGCGACGGCGCGCCATCGCAGCTAAGGCGGCGGCGGCGCGGTGGGGAGCAAAGCCGTTGCGGGCCACCCACAAGGGCAACTTCGAGGAGGAGTTCGGTATCGACGCCGACTGTTTCGTTCTGGACGACGACCAGAAGACAGCCGTCATCTCCCAACGCGGCATGGGAGCCGCGTTGGGAATGAGCGAGGGTGGCAGCAAACTCACAAGCTTCCTCAAAGGCCAAAAGATCGCCCCATACGTCGGGCGCCAACTAGCAGAAAAGCTTGCTAACCCACTGATTTTTCAATGGTCTGCGGCGGGCGCGGACGTCCCGTCCGTGGTGGCCAACGGTTACGACGTGACCGTCCTGACCGACTTGTGCAAGGCGATCATTGCTGCTGATGCCGGTGGGACCCTTGTCATGCAGCAGGCTCATATCGCCAAGCAGGCCCACATCATTGTCAGCGCTGCCGCGAACCTCGGCATCCGAGATCTAGTTTACGCCCTTGCTGGGTACGATCAGACGAGGGCCGAGGTAATCGCAGCCTTCAAGGACTTCGTGCGCACAGAGGCTCGGGAGTACGAGAAGGAGTTTCCGGACCAGCTCTACGAGGCGTGGATCAGGCTGTACGATCTACGTAAGCCACAGCGTGGCAAGAGCTGGAAGCATAAGGATCTGACTGTCAAGCATGTCTACACGCCGCTCGCTCGCAGCAACGGGAGGATTCTGGAACTGGCCAAGATCCAGAAGTCCCAGAGCCCGGACCGCGCGGCCAAGCTGCATCAGTTCCTATCTGAGCTGGGCGTCAAGGCGCTTCGCACCCACCTTGGACGCCTGTTGGGTATGGCGGAGGTCTCGGAGACCAGGGCGCAGTACGAGGGCTATGTCGAGAAGATATTTGGAAAGCAACTGTCGCTCGACCTCACCGTCCTCACCGTCCCGTCCACCGCGCCTTAGCAGCCTTCTTGGCGATGTCGGACCGCTTCTTCTTCGACAGCGCCGCAGCGCGCGCCTTGCCGCCCTTCAGGCCACCAAGCCGCCCAAGCGCCACGGCGGCGGCATGTGCCGCCTCTTCGGTCGTTGGCTCCGCTGCTTCGAGGGGATCCTCGCTGGTCGCCTGAGCGACGATGAACGCTGCGAGCGCGTTGGGATCCTTCGTGGGCGGCTTCTTCGGCTTGCTTGACCGCTTAGGCATGGCCTCATCCTGACACCGCTCGGTCATGGCGTCACCCTCGCCCGCAGTGCGGGCACGTTCCAGGCGTTGGCCATCGGCCGGACAGGATGTCCTCTAGCGGGACCTTGGCAGCACGCGCGGCCATGAGCGCGATGCCAGCGCTCACGCCGCCTCGGTAGGCCGCACACTTCACGGTGTAGACGTTCGTACCCATCGCCGCTGCCAGTGACGACCACGTCCCGAAGCGACGGCGCAAGAACGCCAGCGACACCTTGACGGCTGCTTGCTCGTCCGGCGTAAGCCACGCACCCACGTCACGCTGAGCCTTGCGCCGCCACCCGACCGGATGCGTTAGGACTGCCATGCGCGAATGGTGCGCATGCTTGACCGCTCATGCAAACTCAAACTGACCCACTATCAGGAGCTTCCTCACGTCGGGGGAGCCTTCGTCCGCGGCGGACGAGCGGTCATCTCGCGAAGACACGCGCGCTCTCGCCGCGACGCCGCGAGAAGGGCATCGTCCGCCGCGGACGGGCGGCTGCCACGCGGAGACCGGCGCGCTCTCGTCGCAAGGAAGGCCTTCCTCGCCGCTGACGCGCATATGCCGCGGCTGTCCGCGTGCGCTCGAAGCGTCATTGCGTGCACGATGACCGGAATTTGGTGGACGAAGGTCGCACCTTGGGCGCTATCTTCGCGCGCGAAAGAGGGTGGTGCGATGAAGGTGAGCGGCGGGATGGCGTCTTCGCGGAAGTGGTCTCGTCTGCAGTGCATCGCCTTGGGCGCGCCCCTCGCGGCGCTCTCGCTGGCGACGACGGCGGGCTGCGGGTCGGGTGACGACACGATCGTGACGCTCGACTCCGGGAGCGACGCCTCGGTGACCCCCGACACCGGCACGTCGGACGCCGGATCCACCAGCGACGCGACGACCGATCAAGACGCGGGCTCCACGACCGACGCGGCCAGCGGCAGCGACACCGGCTCGACCCACGACGCGACCGCCGGCGGCGACGGCAGCGCTGCCGGCGATGCATCTGGCAGCGGCGGCGGCGACGGCGGCGGCATCATCGTCACGAGCCCGTCCTTCGCGCAGGGCATGGCCATCCCGGACATGTTCACCTGCGCCGGCGTCGACACCTCGCCGGAGATCGACTGGACCGCCGGCCCCGCCGGCACGCTGAGCTACGCCCTCGTCGTCAGCGACACGACCGTGACCGCGAACATCCACTGGGTCGTCTGGGACATCCCGACGACGACGTTGCACCTCCCCGCCGACCTGCCGAGCGACCCCGTGCTGACGACGCCGGTATCGGCCAAGCAGGTCGACCTTCGCACGAGCCCCGACGCCGGGACGGAGATGAACGGCTACTTCGGTCCATGCCCGCGCGGCGCCCCCCACGGCTACGAGTTCGCCGTGCACGCGATGAACGTCGCCACCCTCGCCGGGGTCACGACGATGTCCACGTCGGCCGCCGTGAAGGCCGCCGTCATCGCGGCCACCCTGGCCGAGGGCACGCTCGACGGCACTTCCTCGGCGAACGTGCCGGCGACCGACGCGGGCGCCGACGGAGCCGCTCCGACCGACGCCGGCCTGACGGACGCCGCCGACGCGAGCGGCGAGTAGGTCTACGCGACGGGCGCGCTCTCCTCGGCGAGGTACCGCCCCGTCGCCGTCTTCGCGCGGACGAGCTTGCGCGGCTCGCCTTCGAACACGAGGCGGCCCCCCGCCTCGCCCGCTTCCGGCCCGAGCTCCACTACCCAGTCCGCGCACGCGATGACGTCGGGGTGGTGCTCGATGACGACGAGCGTGTCGCCGCGCTCGACGAGCTTCTCGAGGACGCCGAGGAGCCGGCGCACGTCCGACAGGTGCAGGCCGGTCGTCGGCTCGTCGAGCACGTACACCGTGGCCTCGTGGGCGGACCCCGCCGTCAGCTCGGCGGCGAGCTTGAGCCGCTGCGCCTCGCCGCCCGACAGCGTGTTCGACCCCTGCCCGATCTGGACGTAGCCGACGCCGAGGTCCGACAGCGTGGAGAGCGGGCGCGCGATCTTGGGGTGGTGCGCGAAGACCTGCGCCGCGTCCTGCGCGGGCAGGTGCAGCACGTCGCCGATGGAGAGGCCCGCGTAGCGCACCTCGAGCGTCGACGGCTCGAAGCGCGATCCTCCGCACGCGTCGCACGGGGCGACCACGTCGGGGAGGAAGGGCATCTCGGCGACGATGATCCCCTGCCCCTGGCAGGCCGTGCAGCGGCCGCCGCCCGCGCCGTTGAACGAGAAGCGCGACGCCGAATACCCGCGGACCTTCGCGTCGGGCAGGCTCGCGAAGAGCTTGCGGATGTTGTCCCAGACGCCGAGAAACGTGGCCGGCACGCTCCGGGGGGTCCGCCCGATGGGCGACTGGTCCACCGCGAGCGCCCGCCGGACCGCGCGGGTGCCCTTGATGCCCGCGTGCGCCCCCGGCTCCGGGGCGACGAGCTTCAGCGCGCGCCGGAGCGCCGGATAAAAGACGTGGCGCACCAGCGTCGATTTACCCGAACCGCTCACGCCGGCGACGACGCACATGCGCCCGACGGGCACCCGGAAGGTGACGTCGCGGAGGTTGTGGCAGCGCGCGCCCGAGAGCTCGATCCATGCGTCGGCCATCTCGCGCTTGGGCCGCTCGATGCGCGCGCTCTCCTTGAGGGCGCGCGCGGTGGGCGACGCGGGATCCGAGAGCACTTGCGCGGCGGGCCCCTCGGCCACGATGTGGCCGCCCTGCCGTCCGCCGGCCGGCCCGAGGTCGATCACGTGGTCGGCGGCGCGGATGGTCTCGGCGTCGTGCTCGACGACGAGCACCGTCGAGCCCATGTCGGCGAGCTGGCGGAGGTTCGACAGCAGACGCCGCGTATCGCGCGGGTGCAGGCCGATGGTCGGCTCGTCGAGGACGTAGAGCGCGCCCGTGAGGCCGCTCCCGAGCTGTGCGCTCAACCGCAGGCGCTGCATCTCGCCGCCCGACAGCGTGGAGGCGGGCCGGTCGAGCGCGAGGTAGCCGAGGCCGACGGCGTCGACGAACGCGAGGCGGCGCACGAGCTCCGCGGCGGGGGCCTTCGCGATCTGCGCGTCGTTGCCCTCGAAGCGCCACGCCCGCGAACGGGCGAGCGCGCTCGCGACCGAGCGCCCCGTCGTCTCGGCGTACGACTCGCCGTGGAGGCGCACGCCGCGCGGTACGGCGCTGAGGCGCGCGCCCTTGCACGTCGTGCACGTCTCGTAGGGACCCTCGTACTCGAGCGCGGACGGGCCGCCCTCGACGCCGGTGCCCTCGCAGGCCTCGCACCGCCCTTGCTTGGTGTTGAACGAGAACCACCGCGGGTCGAGCTCGGGCACGCCGGTCGCGCAGCTCGGGCACGCCCGCTCGGTCGAGAGCATCTGCTCGCTCGCGACGCGCTTCGGGCTGGGCGCGCCGTCGGCCACGCAGACGGCGCCGGCGCCCCACGCGAGGGCGCGATCGAAGGTGGGGCGGTCGAGGGCGGAGAGCTTGCCGTAGTAGACGATGAGGTCGACGGTGTGCTCCTTCGTCTTCGCGAGCTTCGGCGGAGGGTCCACCGCGACGATCGCCCCGTCGACGCGCGCCGCCTGCACGCCCGCGCGCGAGGCCGCCGTGAAGAGGTCGAGGTAGGTGCCTTTGCGGGCGCGGACGGCCGGAGCGTAGAGGGTGCGGTTCCTTTCGCCGGGCATGCGGACGAGCCGCTCGTAGAGCACGTCGGCGCTGGCCGGCGTGACGACGGCGTCGCACTTCGGGCAGTGGAGCTCGCCGACCTTCGCATAGAGCAGGCGCAGGTAATGGGCGATCTCGGTGACCGTCGCGACCGTCGAGTTGGCGCCGCCGCGCGAGGTGCGCTGCTCGAGGGCGATCGACGGCGGGACACCGCTCACGCCGTCGACGTCGGGGCGCGGGAGCGTCGGCAAGAACTGCCGGGCGTAGGGCGTGAGCGTCTCCATGAAGCGGCGCTGGCCTTCGGCGAAGACCACGTCGAACGCGAGCGACGACTTGCCCGACCCGCTCGGCCCCGTGACGACGCACACCTTGCCGTGCGGGATGGCGCACGTCACGTCTTTGAGGTTGTGCTCGCGGGCGTGCGAGATGGTGATGGCCTGGGGCCCGGCCGACGCGCCGTGCGGAGACACGAACGCCGCCGGCGCCCCGGTCGATCGGAGCGCCACGCCCGTGCGCGTGTCGCTGCGAGCGACGTCCTCGGGCGTGCCTTCGGCGACGACGTACCCGCCGTGGGGGCCGCCGCCCGGGCCGAGATCGACGACCCAATCGCACGCGCGGATGACGTCGAGGTCGTGCTCGACGACGACCACGCTCGCGCCCTCGTCGACGAGGGCGTGGAGCGCGCGGACCACGTGCTCGGCGTCCTGCGCGTGGAGGCCCGCGCTCGGCTCGTCGACGACGAAGAGCGTGCGCGCCGCCGGCTCGGAGAGGGCGCGCGCGAGCTTGAGCCGCTGCGCCTCGCCGCCCGACAGCGTCGACAGCGGCTGGCCGAGCAAGAGATAGCCGAGGCCGACGCCGACGATCGGGGCGAGCGCCCGGCGGAGCACGTAGTCGCGGTCGGCGGCCGGGTCGAAGACGGCGAGGGCCTCGTCGACGCTCATGCCGAGGACGTCCGCGATGGAGTGGCCGCGGTGCTTGACCGAGAGGACCTCGGGCTTGAAGCGCTTGCCCTGGCACACGGGGCAGAGAAGCTGCACGTCGGCGAGAAACTGCATCTCGACCGTCTCGTATCCCTCGCCCGCGCACTCCTCGCACCGGCCCGCCGCGACGTTGAACGAGAAGTGGGCGGGCGTGAGCTGACGCCGCAGCGACTCGGGCTCGGCCGCGAAGCGCGATCGGACGCGGTCCCACGCCTTCACGTACGTCGCCGGGTTGCCGCGCGCGGTGCGCCCGAGCGGCGACTGGTCGACGATGACCGCGTGCTCGAGCGCCTCCACGCCTCGGAGACCGGCGTGCTTGCCGGGCTTGTCGACGCTCATGTCGCCGAGCGCGCGCGCGACCGCGCGATAGAGGATGTCGTGGGCGAGGGTCGATTTGCCGGAGCCGCTCGGGCCGGTGACGGCGCACACGACGCCCAGCGGAAAGCGCGCGTCGATCCCTTGCAGGTTGTGGGCGGCGGCGCCGCGCACCGAGAGCCACGCCCGGCCCGTGCGGCGCTTGCGGGGGGACGCGGGGCCCTCCGACCAGGCGCGCCCCGTAGGAAGGTCGGGCCGGCGCGCGAGCTCCGCCGGCGTCCCGTCGAAGAGGATGCGCCCGCCGTGGGGTCCCGCGCCGGGCCCCATCTCGAGCACGCGGTCGCAGCCGCGCACGACGGCCGGCTCGTGCTCGACCACCATCACGGTGTTGCCGGCGCGCGAGAGCTCGCCCATGACGCGCGCGAGGGCCGGCACGTCGGCCGCGTGCAGCCCCACCGTCGGCTCGTCGAGGACGAAGAGCGTCCCCGTGAGCCCCGCGCCGAGCGCCGTCGTCAGCCCCGCGCGCTGCGCCTCGCCGCCCGAGAGCGTGCGCGCCTGGCGGTCGAGCGTGAGGTATCCGAGCCCGACCGCGTCGAGATAACCGAGGCGCGACGCGAGCTGCTCGGCCACCCGCGCCCCCTGCGGATCGCGCGTCTTGTTCCCGCGCACGCGCGCCAGCGCCTCGCTCACCGTCTGCGCGTGCCAGCGCGCGAGGTTCAGCCCGGCGACCCGGTACGCGAGCGCCGTCGCGTTGAGGCGCGAGCCGCCGCACGACGCGCAGAGCGTGTACTCGCGGTAGCGCGAGAGGAGCACGCGGACGTGCATCTTGTAGGTGCGCGTCTCGAGCCAGTCGAACCAGGCCTTGATGCCCGGGTACTTGCCGCCGCGCCACGTCCCTTCCCCGTCGATGACGCCGGCGCGCTGCTCGGGGGTCAGCTTCTCCCACGCGAGGTCGAGCGGAATCTTCCGGGCGACGCAGAACTTCTGCAGGACGCCGCGCTCCCACTTGGTGCTCGCCCCGCTCCACGGCTTGATGGCGCCGCCGCCGAGGGTCTTGCGCGGGTCGGCGACGACCTTGTCCCAGTCGATGGCGATGACGCGGCCGAACCCGCGGCATGGTTCGCAGGCGCCGAACGGAGAGTTGTACGAAAAGAGGCCCGGACGCGGCGGGTCGAACGAGCGCGTGCACTTGGGGCACGCGAGGCCGCGCGTCACCGTGGCGTGGGCGGTCCCGTCGGGGCCGAGCAGGCCCTCGCTCCGGAGCTCGGCTCGGCCGCCGCCGCGCGTCCACGCCGCCTCGATCGCCTCTTCGAGCCGGCGCCGCTCCTTCTTCGTCACGGCGACGCGGTCGACCACGACCTCGAGGCGCACGCCCGGGGCGACGGCCTCGCTCGGCCGCACCTGGTCGAGCTCGCGCATCGCACCGGCCACGACGAGCCGGCGGTAACCGTCGGCCGCGAGCTTCTCCCGGAGATCCATGAACGCGTCGGCGCCGTCGACCACGACCGGATACGTGACGAGCGCGCGGACACCCTCGAACGCGGCCGAGAGAGACTCGGCGGCCGCGCGCGGCGACACGTCGACCGCTTGGACGTCGCACTCCGGGCACGTGGGGACGGCTTCGCGCGCGAAGAGCGCGGCGAGGTACGGCTCGAGGTCGGCCATCGTGGCGAGCGTCGATCGGCTCGATTTGACCGGGGCGCGCCGATCCACGGCGACCGTGGCGGCGACGGGCGCGAGCTCCTCCATCGGCGGACGCTCGAGCCGCTCGAGGAACTGGCGGGCGTACGGACTGAAGCTCTCGACGAACCGCCGCTGCCCTTCGGCGTAGAGCGTATCGAGCGCGAGCGACGACTTGCCCGCGCCGCTGGGGCCCGTGACCGCCACGAGCTCTCCCGGCTGGAGCACGAGGTCGACACTCTTCAGGTTGTGCGTGCGGGCGCCGCGGAGGCGGATCGGCAACATCGTGGGGCGGCCAATATGCACCGTATTCGATGTTCGCGCAGGGAGGGGGTTGCGCTCGCGCTGGCAGATACCGCGGCGCTGCCGTGCTTTGCAGGAGACCGCGGCGCCCGGCTCAACCGTCGGATGCGTCCCCGAGGTCGACGCGGAACGTCGCGCCGGCCCCTTCGTGTTCGACGAGCGCGATGCTCCCGCCGTGGCCCTCCGCGATGCGCCTCGCGAGCGAGAGACCGAGCCCGGTGCCGCCCTCGCGCGCGGTCACGAGCGGATCGAAGACGCGCGCCGCCACGTCCGCCGGTACGCCCGGACCATCATCGGACACCTCGACGACCACGCGCCCGCCGAAGGTCCGTGCGCGCGTGACGATGCGCGGCGGCCTCGGGGCGGAGGCTTGGATCGCGTTCTCGTAGAGCGCGTGGAGGAGCCGCACGAGGAGCCCGGCGTGCCCGAGCACGCGGAGGGCGGGCGGCTCGAGCGCGTCGCTCCAATCGGCAGAGGCCGGGGCGAGCTCCGCGCGCGCCGCCGATACGATATCGACGATCGCGACGGTCTCTCGTCGAAGGTCTCCGCGCGCGAGAGCCATGAGATCGTCGACGATGTCGTGTGCCGCACGGGCGCTTCGTTCGATCTTGAGTACGTGGGGCAGCGCCGCCTGCGCGTCTCCGCGCGTAGTCTCCTGGCGGACGACGTACGCGGTCGCGGAGATGACCTGCAATACGTTGCGGAGCTCGTGCGCGATCTCGATCGCGATTTCGCCGAGCTTCGCGAGCCGGTCGTGCGCGAGGCGCTGGGCCTCCGCGCCGCGGTCGTCGCCGTCGGGGGCCACGCGGTCGAGGGTAGAGTGCGACCCGTCGCGCGTGCAAGCGTGTGGCGGTAATCCCCTGCAAATGGGAAGCTCGCCTCT
This sequence comes from Polyangiaceae bacterium, assembly GCA_036500865.1. Lineage (GTDB taxonomy): Bacteria > Myxococcota_A > Polyangia > Polyangiales > Polyangiaceae > Palsa-1150. Next base: position 108,695 of record DASYBG010000017.1, on the reverse strand, counting down.
CGACTCGGTTGCGCTTTGGCCCACGGCCGAAACAGCGTAAGTTTTAGTCGGCTCGTCTCCGTTCCCATGGCCGCCGTTCAACCAGACAACAAGATTGGCACCGGGACGGTGCTCATCGGAAAGTACCGCGTCAACCGCGAATTGGGGCGCGGAGGGATGGCGGCGGTCTACGAGGCGGAGCACGTCCACATCGGCAAGCGCGTGGCGATCAAGGTCCTCGCCGCGGAGCTCGCGAGCTCCACCATCGTCATCGAGCGGTTCTTTCGCGAGGCGCGCGCCGCGGCGAGCGTGAAGAGCCCATACATCGTCGAGGTCTACGACAGCGGGCGGCTCGAGGACGGGCGCCCCTTCATCGCGATGGAGCTCCTCGAGGGCGAGTCGCTCTACGACCGAATGGCGCGCGTGAGGCTCATCGACGCGGCGTCCACGGTGAGAATCATCGGACAAGTCTCCAAAGGTCTCGCGAAGGCCCACGCCGCGGGCATCGTGCACCGCGACCTCAAACCCGAAAACATCCATCTTTGCAAAGGCGAAGACGGCGAGGAGATCGCCAAGATCCTCGATTTCGGGCTCGCCAAGTTCTATGCGCCCGTCCAGGCCGACGAGAAGACCGCGCGGCTCACGCGCGAGGGGGCGGTGTTCGGGACGCCCGCGTACATGTCGCCGGAGCAAGTGAAGGGTCAGGGGACCGTCGACCACCGCTCGGATCTCTGGGCGCTCGGCTGCATGGCGTTCGAGTGCGTGACGGGCCGGCCGGTGTGGAACACCGAGCAAGGCGTGGCGATGACGTTCGCCGCGATCGCGGCCGCGCAGATACCCGCGCCGAGCCGCATCCGGCCCGACCTGCCGCCGTCCTTCGACGTCTGGTTCGCGAGGGCGCTCGACCGCGATCCCGACAAGCGCTTCCAGACCGCGAAGGAGCTGGCCGACGACCTGGCCATCGCGCTCGGCACGCCGCCCATCTCGCTCGTGAACGTCGTCGAGCTCGACACGATCGAGCGCCTGTCGCGCGCGAGCTCCGACCCCGACGCGGCGCCTTCGTCGGGCCGCGGCTCGGGCGTCAAGGCGGCGAAGGCCTCGAGCCGCGCGACGCCGGGAGGGGGGCTCGCGGCGAGCGATACGGAGCTCGCCCCGCGGATCGGGTCGACGCTGAGCGCGACCGACTTGCTGCGGGCCGCCGACGACGAAGCGACCCTCGTCGCGAGCGGGCGTAGACGCGGCGGCGTCGTTCGGATGATCGCGTGGGTGGTGGCGGTCGGCGCGGTGTCGGCCGTGGGGGCGTGGTTCGGTTACACGAGGATGCTCCGAAGGATGGCGCCGGTGCCCGTGCCGGTGGCGACCGCGGCCTCCGCGCAGGCGATCGCGCCCGCGGTGGACGCGGCGGTCCCCACGGTGGAATCGCCCGAGATGCCCAAGTGGATGGCCACCATCGAAGAGGGGCAAAAGCTCCTGACGGCGGGAGACGCCGACGGCGCCATGCGCAACTTCAAAGACGCGATGGACGCCGGGGGCGGCGCGGTGGCCAAGTCGTTCCTCGACCAGGCGAAGCTCGGGACCGCGACCACCGGGCCCTGCAAGATGGTGTCTCTCTCGCATCCGCGCCTCGGCTACGGCGGCAGCGTCGGGAGGCCGAGCATCGCGGTGACTTCGAAGGGAGCGGTCGTCGCGTGGACCGACGACCACGAACAGCCGGGGCACGACCACGTCTACTCGGTCCTCATCGACGCGACCGGGCGCCCCGCCGGGCGCGCGCGCGACCTCACGCCCGAGGCCGACTACGCGATGCGCCCCTCGCTCCTGTCGGCGGGGGACCGGGTGGTCCTCCTCTTCTGGGACAAGGGCGGGCGCGAGCCCGGCGTCCGCGTGCGCTGGCTCGACGAGGACGGCCGCATCGGCGGGATGAGCATCGCCGTGGGCGCCGGTAAGCCGGGCCTCTTCTGGCCCGCGATGGACCGCGCGAACGACGGGACCTTCTGGGTCACCTGGCAGCAGGACCTCGACAAGGAAGGCGACGATCTGCTTCTCCGGCACCTCGACGCCGAGCTCAAGCCCATGGGCCCCGAAATCCGCGCGACCGACTACACCTCCGAGAAGGGCAAGACGGCGCGGATCAACGCGCCCGCGGTGGCCCTCTCCAGCGCGAACCTCTTCGTCGCGTACGCGCTCGAGCGCGATCGCGAGCACCTGATCGAGCGAATGCGCCTGGGCCTCGCGTCGCCCGACTTGTCCGACGCGCCCGACGGGAAGTCGGGCCTCGCGAAGGGCAAGACCGAGCTCGGCGACGTGGCGGTCGTCAACGAGGACAAGGTCGGCGGAGACTTCCCGGCCCTCGCCTGCACGAAGGACGCGTGCTTCCTCGTATGGCACGAGACGGACAAGGGCGCGCAGGCGGCCCTCCTCGACCCCGTCAAGGGGACGCTCCTCTGGCGCAAGCGGTTCACGACCCGGGGCGGACATCCCGCCGTGGCGACGAGCGCCGACGGTCTGGCGGAGGTGATTTACTACGAGGGCTCGCGCGTCCGGGTCGCGTCGATTTCGCGAGACGGCGTCGGCACGACCAGCACTTTCGCGAGGGTCACCGGCGACGAGCCGCGGCCCTGGATCGCGCCGGGACGGGCCCGCGGAGAGTGGGACGTCACGTGGCTCGACCTCGAAGCAGGCCACACCGAGGCCTTCGCGGCCCGGCTGCAATGCAGGAACTAGAGCCGGCCCCCTCGAACGAGGCGCGGGCGGGGACGGGTCGGCGGGACACCGCGCTTCGCGAGGCGCTCCTGGCGGCGTCCGCGGTGACGGCGACGGTCGGCGTCATCGCGTGGGCGGCGCCCGACCACTGGCGCGGCACGCTCGTCGGCGTGACTTTTCTGGCGGCCACCTGGGCCCTCGTGTGGCGACACGACGACGACCGGGTTCAGCGAGCCGGCCTCGCGCTGGGCGGCCTGGTCCTTCCGGGCCATCTGCGGTTGGGCGCGCTCGCGCGGAGCGCGGCGATCGCGTGCGCGTGGGGCCTGGGGCTCGCGGCGGTCGTGGCGATTCCGTTTTACTTCGGCTGGCACGCCTGGTGGGGGCGGACCATGCCCAGGCTGACGTTCTCGATCGCGGTTCGGCCGATGGAGGTCGTCGACGAAACGATGGCCCAGGTCTTGGCCATCGCGCTCCCCGAGGAAGCCTTTTACCGCGGCTACTTGCAGTCGCGCCTCGACGACGCGTGGCCGCCTCGGTGGCGCGTGCTCGGGGCGCGCGTGGGGCCGGGCCTGCTCGCGGGGGCCGCCGTCTTCGCGGTCGGCCACGTGGTGACCGTCCACGCGGCGACCCGGCTGGCCGTATTTTTCCCCGCGCTCCTCTTCGGCTGGCTGCGGGCGCGCACCGGCGGAATCGGCGCTTCCGTGTGTTTCCACGCGATTTGTAACCTGTACTCTCAAGCGCTCGGGCGCGGTTATGGGGTCTACTGAAATAGAGAGTCGCGGGGGCGCGAAAGTGCTATTTGGGAGAACATGCGTCAGATGGGCGCGCTCTTCCTTCCGTTGTTCGTAGCGTCATTGCCGGCGCTGACCTCGTGCTCCACCAAGACCGACACGCCGGCTCCGCCCGAAGTGTGCACGGCGTTCGTGTCCGATGCGGGCTTGTCGACCGCGGTCTCGTTCGTGAGCGACGTCGCGCCCATCCTCCAGCAAAACTGCGCCTCGGGCGGATTCAACTGCCACGGTACCGATCAGAACCGGCCCTATCTCGGCGACCCGGACGGGGGGATCGACCCCGCGGCCACCCTCGCGAGCATCGTGAGCGTGCTTTCGCCGGAGGACCCGCTCATGGTCTTCGTCGCCCCGCACGACCCGTCGAACAGCTATTTGATGCACAAGATGGACGGCGACCAATGCACGCTCGCGGCGGCGTGCGCAATGAGCCGATTCGCGTTTCTGGACAATTGCGGCAACGATATGCCGAACGGCGGACCCACGTTGCCGCTGGCCACGCGCGACCTCGTGCGCGCCTGGATCGCGCAGGGTGCCTTGGACAACTGACGTTCGCGGCCGGCTGACGCTTACGGCGTCGTCTGATCGAGCTCGCAGAAGCCGAGTATGCTGCAGGCGCGGCCGCTGACGCAATCCGCCGTGGACTTGCAGGCATTGCAGCCGCGCGTGGGCGGCTGGTCTTTTCGCGTCTGCGTCTCGAAGTAGCAGCCGCACGACTGCTGACTCGGCGGGAGCGTGCTGAGGGTGCCGAGCTCGGTGTTCTGATCGCGTTGTACCTGCATGGCGCACGGTGGGACGACGCTCGCCCGAATGAACGCGTCGATCAGCGCCTGGAGCTGGGTGTACCCCGCGACGAAGCTGAGGAACGCGCGCGAATTGTCGGTGGTCGGCATGAGGGGCGAATAGAAATGGAGCGGCCCCCAGATGGGATAATGCCCATCCCGCACGTTCTGCTTGTCCTTCGAGTCGGGGGTGGAGTCGGGCAGATACGCGCAGTCTTGCCCCGTCTCCTGATAGGCGAGGGCGCGGAGGTTGATGCGGTCGGCGTCGTAGACGTCGACCGAAATGATGCCGATGGCCTCGCTCGCGACCAGGCTTCCGTTGACCGAGACGAGGCCGTCGTGGACGTTGTTCGCGCTCCCCTGATCGATCCCCCAAAACTGGTTCGGGTCGATGCCGAGCTCCAGGGCGATCATCTGCTGGGTGCCCGTGTTCTTGTTGCGGACGAAGTAGAGAGACGGGTCGATCCAGGGCTTGGCCATCTGGGCGTTGCCGCCGATGCCGAAGACCTCGCGCGCGGCCTCGTGGCTAATCGAGACCTCGCTCGAAGAGGTGGGGACGACGAACGCCATCGCTTGCACGGGCCCCAGCCCCTCGAGGACGCCGGAGTTGCCTCCAGCCGTCAGCGTCGGGTCGCAGGTCGACGAGTAAACGTCGGACTCGCCGACGTCGAGCTGGGCGCCGCCGGACCCGAGCGTGCAGTAGACCTGGTTATTGCTCCCGTCGAAGTAGAACGCATACTTGTTGAGCGCCGAGCCCGCGGGCGGGTCGCGGATCGTGTGGTCCGCGCCGAACATCGTCTTGACGGCGGTGCACGAGTTCGTGGTGAGAAACACCGGGTTCGGCCCGGGCGAGACGTTGGGTTGGCTCCCCTGGATGACGGGCGCCACTTCCTTGAGCACGTTCGGGAAGTTGCTCGATCCCGTGACGTAGACGACGTTGAAGGCGCCGCCGAGGCTCGCGTTGCTGCACGGCACCAAGCTGCCGACGGTGGTCTGCCCGGCGTCGGCCGCGGCGGCGCCCCCGTCGGGCGCTTCGAGGCTCGGGGGGTTATTGTTGCAGACGCCGAGCCGCGCGCAGTCGTCGAAGTTGACGCAGGTGCTCGTGGGCGTGGGGTCGGGGAGGAAGCCGGTGCTGCATTGATTTAGGAAGTCGTCTGGTTGGGAGGGCGCGCCGAAGAAGCACTGGGGCTTCGAGGGACCCAAACCCGAGTTCGTGCAGACGCCGACCTGGCAATACGTGTGAAAGCCGAGGGCCGCACAGTCGGCGTCGGTCGTGCACTGCGTGGCGTTGCGATCGAGAAGGAAGGAGCAGGCCCCGCAGGCGACGACGAGCGCCGCAATGCTCAGCTGGTACCACCCGCGCAGATCTTTCCGTGGAGTCGCTCGAGAATCACCCATGGTTTCAAGCTCGTGATCAGAAGGTCACGTCGAGGCGGACGGCCGCGGGCCCCAACGCAAGGCTCGTCGTCGGAGCACTCCCGCGGGCAGGGCTGGCCGATCCCGTCGAGCCCAATGTCCAGTACAGCGACAATCCGCCGACGATAATCGCGGCGGCAGTAAGCGAATCGGCAAGGACCGAGTACGTGAGGGTCAAGTTGGAGTCGTGAGTCAGCGTGGCGTTCGTGACCGGGTACTGGCTGCGCGCGTTCTTGAGATCTCGGTCTTCGAGCACGGCCAAAACGCCGAAGACGCCGGCGCCCGCGGCCAAGGTGCCCGTGGCGATCCACCCCACCGTCCTCGCGCGGGCCATGTTCCAGGGGGGCGAAGGCGGCGCGGGCAGAGATGCGGAAGAGGGCGCCCCGCCGGATGTAGCGGGCGCGGTCGCCCCCTCGGTCGGCGCCGCGAAGGGCAACGTGACCTCGAGCTCGTCGCCCGCGGCAACCTCGATGTACCGCGTGATGGTCGCCCGTCCCGGCATCGACGCGACGACCTTTCGGCGACCGACGCTGACGAGCACGGACTCGCCGAGCGGCGTCTTTCCCACGGGCTGGTCGTCGACCGAGAGGTCCGCGCCGGCGGGCACCGTCGTGACAGCGACATGGCCGACCCGAGTGCGGAGCACGTCGATGCTGCGCTCGACCTCGGCCCGGTGGCCCTCGCCGGGGCCGAACTCCGCGAGGAACCGCCGGAAGGTCTTCAGCGCGCCGGCGTAGTCCTGCATCTGGAACTGCGCTTCTCCGACGTTGTAGAGCGCCGCCGAGCTCGGAGAGAGCGCGTACGCCCGCTTGAACTCGACCAAAGCGCCGGCGTAATCCGCCTCCCCATACAGATCGACGCCGCGCCGGAAGTGCCGCCCGGCTTCAGTCCCGCCGGCGTCGTCTTGCGCGAAAGCGGGGGACGCGCACACGGAATTCCACATCGCGAAGGACAAGGCCGCAGCGGCCACCGCTCCTCTGCGGGGAGCATGCCGCCGATGCACGTAGCGATGGTTCATGGAGCGCCGTAGGGATCCTTCGTCTCGATGGGGCGGAAAGGCGTTCGACCGCCGGTGGAGTCGACCTCTCCGGCGGCGGCCACGGGCGACTGCGCAGCAATTGGAAGCGGACCGGAGGGGTTCGGCGTGGCCTTGGGGGCTGCCGGCTTCGGAGCGCTCACGCGAGGCGCGGGGGCGGTCGCCGGGCTCGGGTTCACCGAGACGGAGCCGCGGCGGGAGAGCGCGAGGTCCAGGGTGGCGTCTTCGGTGAGGATGACGTCTTGCGACTTCGATTCGTAGCCGTTCGCGGTCACAGCAACGCGATGTCGCGAGTCGCTGCCGCGCGGATACGACGCGTGGAACGGGTTCCCGGTCACGGGTGCGCCGTCGATCGAGATGCGCGCGGTCGAGGGCGTGGCGTGAACGACGAGCTCCACGACCTCGTGCGCGGGCGGATCGACGGGGGCCAAGGTCGCCGTCGGCAGCGGGCCCTCGGGGCGGGTCAGCGCGGGGGCCATCACGGACTGGGCGCCGGACTGGCCGGACCACGCGGCGGTCTTCGGCTTGGCGCCGTTGTCGGCCGCCGCGACGAGGATCCCGAAGAAGAGAAGGGCCGCGGCACCCCCGAGGGCAGCGAGGCCGAGCCACTTCGGCGAGCGGCGGCGCGGGGGCACGACGTCACCACCGACCTCCCCATCACCCGTTCGGGGGATGAGGCCCGTTTCGGCGTACCGGGACGCGAGCTCGCCGAGGGACGCTTCGTCGCGCGTGAGCGGCGCGAGAGACGCCGTGCGAAGGGCGGGATCGCCCTCCCCATGGGAATCCATCCGAGGCACCTCGCGCACGCGACGCGCCTCGTAGGCCGCGGGGGTCATCGAGGCGGCGCGCTCGGCGGGAACGCGGGCCCGAGAGGGCGCGAACGGGAGCAGCGCCATGGCGACTTCGCCGGCCGACTGGTACCGCGCGTCTCGGTCTTTCGAGAGGCACTTGGCGACGACGGCGGCGAGCTCCTCGGGGATCGAGGAACGGAGCTCGCGCAGGTCGGTCGCGGGCCGCTCGAGGATCGCGGTGACGAGCTCGGGGAGCGTCTGCGTCGCGTCGAACGCGGCCTTGCCGGCGAGGAGCTCGTGGAGCGTCGCCCCGAGCGACCAGATGTCGCTGCGGTGGTCGGCCGACGCGGTCGACCGGAGCTGCTCGGGCGACATGTAGCAAGGCGAGCCGATGATCACGCCGGTCACGATGTTCGGCGTGTCGGAAAACGCGAACTTCGAAATACCGAAGTCGATGATTTTGACACAGCCCCAGCCCGGCGCGTCCTCCACCAAGAATAGATTGTATGGCTTGATATCGCGATGAACGATCCCGCGCGCGTGCGCCTCGGCGAGGCCCTCGCACGCCTGAATCGCGTATTCCGCGGCCAACGCCACGTCGAGCGGGCCATCGAGCTGGAGCTTCCGCGCGAGGCTTCGTCCCTCGAGGTACTCCATGACCATGTACGGAACGCCTTCGTCGGTCACGCCCGCGTCGAGCACGTGGGCGACGTGCTCGCTCCGAAGCTGCGCGACGGCCTTGGCCTCGCCGCGAAACCGCGCCAGCGCGTCCCATTCGGTGCCGACGTCACCCCGGAGAAATTTGAGGGCAACGGATTGCTGCAGGTGGATGTGACGAGCCAGCACGACGACGCCCATGCCGCCTTCGGCCAGCGTCCGCTCCACCCGGTATTTCCCGGCGACCACCGAACCGGGGCCCAATGCGACGTCCTTCTTCTCCACTTGATTCACCAACCGCGCCCCCTTTGCCGACTCATACCGACACTACTCCATAAAGCAAGCCTCTATAGCACCTTGCGCTTCTACGCAAGAGACGCCCGAGAGGTTCCATCGCACCCGTCAAGCGCATCGCCAAGCGCGTCGCGCGTCATCCGCGCCGAGCCGCTTCCCACGCGGAGCGCGCGCCCGCGCCACGCCCGCCAGGCCTTTTACAGCCTCTCGCGCCGCTCGCGGCGATCGCATCCTTGTACGGCCTTCCGATCCTTGCCGGGCTTCCGCGCCCGCGGCGGCGCCGATCGCCGACCCTGTATCCGCGCATTTCTCCCCGTTACAAAGAGGAGCCCTTGTCTTGCTCTCGTGAAGAGCAGTCCTCGGTGCGCGCGGAGCCTCATCGGGGGAGCCCATTTCTGTCCTCCTCCTTACTTGCTTCTTTTGGATTGGCCGCGCCAGCGCCGCCGTGCGTCGTCACTCTGCGGCGAAACCGCATTTCCGTTGGGAGTGTTCTTCGCTTCCGAGGATTCGCGTACGACGGCACGAAGCTTCCAAAAGTGGCGCGCCGGACAAGCGGCCGACACGGAAATGAAATGGAGCGCCCCCGCAAAGCCAGCCCAGCCATGAGCCGGGGCGCGTCCCGGGGGTGCCGCGGAGGCGTGGTGGTAGTGTCGCCGCCATGTTCGACATTCCGCCGCTCGCCCTCGAGCGCATCGTCTCCGTCGCGCTCGAGGAGGACCTCTCCTCGGGTGACCTGACCACCGAAGCGTGCGTCGACGGCGACGCGCGCGCCGTGGCGCACGCGCGCGCTCGCGGGTCCATCGTGGTGTGCGGCGCTCCTGTCTTCTCTCGTGTCTTCGCCCGCCTCGATCCGGCCCTCACCGTCGAGACGCACGTCGCCGAAGGGGGCCGCGCCAACCCGGGAGCGCCGGTGTGGACGGTCCGCGGGCGCGCGCGGCCGATCCTGATGGCGGAGCGGACGGCGCTCAACTTCGTTCAGCGAATGTGCGGCATCGCGACGACCGCGCGCGCCTATGTCGACGCCGTGCCGGCCGGCCACAAGACACGAATCACGGACATCCGAAAGACCATGCCGGGGCTGCGCGCGCTCGATCGCTACGCGGTGCGCGTGGGCGGCGCGAAAAACCATCGGAACGACCTCGGGTCGGCGGTCCTCATCAAGGACAATCACGTCGCGGCCTGCGGAGGCGTCCGCGCCGCCATCGAGCGCGCGCGCGCGGCCGCGCCGCACACGACGAAGATCGAGTGCGAGGTCGACTCGCTGGAGCAGCTCGACGAGGCCCTCGCGGCGGGCGCCGACATCGTGCTCCTCGACAACATGACGACGCCGACGATCGTCGAGGCGGTCGCGCGCACGGGCGGCCGGGCCCTGCTCGAGGCGTCGGGCGGCGTCACGCTGGCCCGGGTCCCGGAGCTCGCCCGCGCGGGCGTCGACTTCATCTCGGTCGGCGCGCTCACGCACTCGGTGGCGGCGGCGGACGTGGGGCTCGACTTCGAGTGATCGTCCCGACACGCGGCATCTCGCGCGAGCTAAAGGACGCGCCGGCCCACGTCGACGCGCGCGGCGGCGCGCTCGGCCGCCCCATGCGCTTGCTCGCGACGACGACGTCGACGAGCGACGAGGCGAAGCGCGCGGCCAAGCAAGACGCGCCTCACGGAGCCACGTGGGTCGCGGAGGAGCAGACGGCGGGGCGCGGGCGCCAAGGTCGAAGCTGGTGGGCGCCCGCGGGCGAGAGCCTCCTCTTCTCGGTGCTCGTCCGATACGCCTACCCGCCGGCGCGCCTCCCCCAGATCGCGCTCCTCGCGGGCCTCGCGGTGTTCGACGCCGTCGCGAAGGCGGCCCCCGCGGCGAAGGTCCAGCTGAAGTGGCCGAACGACGTCCTCGTCGACGGCAAGAAGATCGGCGGCGTGCTGGTCGAAGCGATCACCTCGGGCGCGCGCGTCGAGGCCGTCGTCATCGGCGTCGGGGTCAACGTCCATACGCGCGTGTTTCCTCCTGCCATCGCGGAGCGGTCGACGTCCATCGCGCTCGCCGGGGGCCCGGGCGCGGCGACGCCCGACCGCGGCGTGGTCCTCGCCGATACGCTCGCGGGGATCGATCACGACCTGCACGTCGTCGCCGCCCGGGGTCTCTCTCTCTTGCGCGCGCGCCTCGAAGCCGGCGACGTCCTTCGCGGGCGCCGCGTCCGGAGCGACGGCGGCGACGAAGGCGTCGGCACGGGGATCGACGACGAAGGTCGCTTGTTGATCCGTCGCGACGACGGGCGGATCGTGCCGTGGGTCGCGGGCGAGGTCCACCTCGTCTGAGGGCCGCGTGAAGCCACGTCGCTCGCGGTACGAAAGGGCGTGCCGCCTCGTCTTCTACGCCGCGCTCCTGCGCGGGCTCCCGCCCGGCGCCGCCGCGAGGACCCGCCACAGAAGGGCTCCGCAAACCGGCAGCGCCGCCGCGAGAAGATAAGCCCTCCCGTAGGCGCCGCGGTCGAACAGCTTTCCGAAGATCGGCATCACGAGCGCCATCGTTCCCGACCACGACCCCGCGCCGAGTCCCGCGACGTACGCGCCGCGCTCCCAGTCGTGGCGGCGCGCAGTCTCCGCGAGCGACGCGATCACGAAGCCGCCCGCGACGAACATCCCGAAGGCCAGGAGCGCGAGGACGCCGCCGAGCGATGGAACGAGCGGCGTCAGCGCGAGCGGCACCGACAGCACGCCGAGGAGCGGGAAGAGGCGGCGGTAGAGACGCGCGTCCAACGTCCCGCGGCGCGACGCGCGGTCGATCACCCAGCCCCAGAAGAAGTAGCCGACCTCCCAGCCGAGCGGCGGAATCCACAGCACGTGGTCGAGCGTGGCCCGATCGCAGTGAAGGGCGCGCGACAGATGGAGCGGCGCCCAATAGAGGACGAAGCCGAGCGGGGCGCCCCCGAACGCGTACGCCGCCATGAACCCCCACACATGCCTATCTCGGAGGCGTGGGAGGACCGCGTCGTACCGAGGCTTCGGCGCCACGAGCCGGCCATCGCGTGAGACGATCGCCCACAGCGAGAGCCATGCCAGACCGAGCAAGCCGGTGAATACGAAAGCCCCTCTCCATCCCCAGCGCTCCGCGATCGGTCCCACCAAGAGGGGCGTAATGACAGCTCCGAGCGAACCGCCGCTGTATGCGAGCGCGATCCCGCGGGCGCGCTGGTCGACGCGCAAAGTCTGCGTGGCGGTGAGGAATCCTCCCGGGAACGTCGCCCCTTCGCCGAAGCCGAGCGCCGCGCGGGCCATGGCAAACGTCGCCGCAGTGGCCGCCAGGGAGTGCGACGCCGAGGCGCACGTCCAGAGCGCCGCCGCCGCCGCGAGCCCGCCTCGCACCCCGAATCGATCGAGAAGGCGTCCCCAAATGGGATTGCCGATGAGGTAGGCTGCCGAAAATGCGCTGATGATCCAGCCGTAGCTCTCCGCGCTGAGCGCCGTGTCGCGGAGGATGTTGGGGGAAAGCAGCGCGAGAACGTTCCGGTCGACGTAGCTAAGCAGCGACAAGAGCAGCATCGACGCCGTGGGCGCCCACCACTTGAGGGTGCGCAACATTTCGCGGGTTGCCAGTTTGCCAGAAAACGATCGTCGCCCCTAAGAGCGCTTCGCGCTCGCTCCCAATCACCGCGCTCGTCGAGAGACCCTCCACCAAGCCATCGCCCGCGAGCCACTCGAGCCCACGAAAACGAGGAGCACTCAGGAAATGATGCCGTCACACGAGCGATCGCGTCGCGCCCTCAAGATCGAACCTCGTTCCCCCAGCAGTTTTTTCGCGCAACATCCCATTGTCTCGGACGGGGCGGTTTCGTATAAGCACGCGGGGTTGGCTGGGGGCCCGTGCGCCCTCGGGGCGCCCCCGTCACGTCCTGCGTTCCCCCTGTCGGCGCGATAATCCGCGGCCTCTCACTGCCCGATGCAAATCTTCTCACGCACGCTCAACCGACTACCGCTGATCGTGGGCGCGGCCTCGGCCATCGGCCTCGTCGCCGTCACGGCGCTCATCTGGTATTACTTCTCGCCCTGGTTCACCCAGGTCGGGTACTCGCCCAAGCAGCCCGTGCCCTATTCGCACCGGCTCCACGTGGGGCAGCTCGGGCTCGATTGCCGTTACTGCCACGTGAACGTCGAGCGGGCGCCCCTCGCGATGGTGCCGCCGACCGAGACGTGCATGAACTGTCACCAGCTCGTGCGGACCGACTCGAAGATGCTCCAACCGATCCGCGACAGCTGGGCGAGCGGCAAGCCCATGGAGTGGGTGCGCATCCACAAGCTGCCCGACTACGTGTACTTCGATCATAGCGTCCACGTGACCGCGGGCGTCGGCTGCGCCGAGTGCCATGGCCGCATCGACGAGATGGAACAAGTGCGCATGGAGAAGCCGCTCAACATGGGGTGGTGCCTCGAGTGCCACCGAGACATCAAGGAAAAGCAGGGCGACAGCGACCGCCTGCGTCCCGTCGCGGAGATGACGAACATGGCGTACCGCCACGAAGGGCACGTCGATCCGCCGAGGAAACTCGACCCCCCCGAGAACTGCTGGGGGTGTCACCGATGAGCAAGCGCGCACCGCACCCGGGAGAGACCCCGGAGTCGGCCGTCGAGTTCTCCCACGAGCACACGTCGACGCCGCCCACCGAAGAGGCGCTCCAGTTGAGCAGGCGCGGCCTGCTCGGCGCGATGGCGGCCACGATGGCGCTCGTCGGCGCCGAAGGTTGCCGGCGGCCCCTCGAGCGGGTCGTCCCCTACACCAGGATGCCCGAGGACGTCATTCCCGGCGTCCCCTCGCACTACGCCACGGTCATCCAGCGGCGGGGCGACGCGCTCGGCCTCCTCGTCGAGTCCCACGAGGGACGGCCGACGAAGATCGAAGGCAACGAGCAACATCCGTCGAGCGGCGGCCGGGCCGACCTCCTCGCCCAAGCGACCATCCTCGACCTTTACGATCCCGAGCGGTCGACGACGGCCCGCAAGGGCGGCGGCCCCTCCAGCTGGGACGACTTCGACGGGGAGCTCGGCGCGCGCCTCGCGGCGCACGACAAGGACCAGGGAACGCGGCTGCGTATCCTCATGCAGCCGACCATTTCTCCGACCATCCTTCGCATGCGCGCGGCCGTGGCCCAGCGCTTCCCGAAGGCGCGCGTCCACACGTGGTCGGCGGTCGGCGACAGCAACGCTCGAGAGGGAGCGCGCATCGCCTTCGGACAGCCGCTCCATACGCTCGCGAACTTCGACAAGGCGCGCGTCATCCTGTCGCTCGACAGCGACTTTCTGCAGACCGAATCGGGCAACGTCCGCGCGAACCTCACGTTCGCGATGGGCCGCCGTCTCCGGTCTTCGCACGACCCGATGAGCCGCCTCTACGTGGTCGAGCCCGCCCGCACGACGACGGGCAACTGCGCCGATCACCGCCTGCGCCTGCCGGCGAGCGAGATCGAGGGGTACGCCCTCGCGCTGATGGCGGAGCTCGCGAGGACGGGCGTCAGCTTCGGCGACCTTCCGGCGAACATGAAAGACGCGGCGGCCGGCGTCACCGTCCCTGCCAAGTGGGTGTCGGTCCTCGCGGCCGATCTGCTGGCGAACCGCGGCCGCGCCGTGGTGGTGGTCGGGTCGCGGCAGCCCCCGTCGCTGCATGCGCTCGGCCACGTGCTGAACGCGGCCCTCGGCGCCATCGGTCCCGTCGTCAACTACGCGCCCACCTCCGACCCCGACGAGCTCGACGGGGCGGTCGACATCGCCGCGCTGACGAACGCCATGGGGGCCGGGCAGGTCGACGCGCTCCTCATCTTGGGTGGAAACCCGGTCTACGACGCGCCGGCCGATCTCGGCTTCGAGGAGAACCTCTCGAAGGTTCCCTTCAGCGTGCACGCCTCGTCGTACTTCGACGAGACCGGCGAGAAGTGCACGTGGCACATCCCCCGGGCCCACGAGCTCGAGGCGTGGGGCGACGCGCGATCGCTCGACGGGACGATCGCCGTCCAGCAGCCGCTCATCGCGCCGCTCTACGGCGGACGGAGCGACATCGAGCTCCTGGCCGTCGTCGCCGGTTCGCCGGAGCGAAAAGGCTACGACGCCGTGAAGACGACGGCGCGCGGAGCGATCTTCGATTCGCGGGGCCTCTCCGGTTGCAGCCCGTTCGACGAAGCGGGGACCGCCGAGTGCCACGATGCGTCGGGCAATCCCGTCATCGCGCACGCGCTCGAGCTCGAACGCCACTGGAGTCGCTCGCTCGCCATGGGCGTCGCCACGAGGCCGCACACGCCGATGCAGGGGTTGTCCCCGCGGCGCGAGGCGGTCATGGCGGCCATCGCCAAGGGGCCATCCTCGGCGCGCCCCGGGCCCGGCTCGTTCGAAGTCACGTTCGCGCCGTGCCCCAAGATGTTCGACGGGCGCCACGCGAACAACACCTGGCTCCAAGAGATGCCGGACCCGGTGACGAAGCTCGTCTGGGACAACGCGGCGATCTTCTCGCCGGCCACCGCGAAGGAGCTCGGCCTCGCCGACGGCGACGTCGTGACCATCACGGTCGGTCCGCGCTCCGCGAAGGCGGCCGCCTGGATCGTATCCGGGCAAGCCGACCACTCGATCGCGCTCACCCTCGGCTGGGGCCGCAAGAAGATCGGCCGCATCGGCAACGGACGCGGGTTCGACGTCTATCCCCTCCGGACGAGCGACGCCCTCGGCTTCGCGGTCGGCGCGCACGTCGCCAAGGCGGCCGAGGAGCCGTACTTCTTCGCCCGCACCCAGCCCGGGAGCGACACCACCGAGGGCCGGCCCATCGCGCTCGAGACCACGCTCGCGGACTATCGCCTGCGCCCGAACTTCGCCGAGCTCGACTCGCCGCCGCCCCGCGCCCTGCCGTTGTGGTCGCAGAGGGACTACAGCAAGGGCCATCAGTGGGGGATGTCCGTCGACTTGCACGCCTGCACGGGCTGCAGCGCGTGCGTCATCGCCTGCATGGCCGAGAACAACGTGCCGGTGGTCGGGAAGCGCGAGGTGTGGCGCGGCCGCGCGATGTTCTGGCTCCGCATCGATCGCTACTACGTCGCGCAGGCCGGCGCGCCCGACGAGGCCCTCGTCATCCACGAGCCGCTCATGTGCGTCCACTGCGAAGAGGCGCCGTGCGAGAACGTCTGCCCGGTCAACGCCACGACCCACGGCCCCGAGGGGCTGAACGAGATGGCCTACAACCGGTGCATCGGCACCCGCTACTGCGCCAACAACTGCCCGTACAAGGTGCGCAGGTTCAACTTCCTGAACTGGCACAACGACGCCGTCTGGAAGGAGACCGGCGGTCTCCCCGACACGGTGGCCATGCAGCAGAACCCGAACGTCACCGTTCGCTTCCGCGGCGTCATGGAGAAGTGCTCGTACTGCGTGCAGCGCATCCAGAGCGCGAAGATTCGAGCCAAGCGTGAGCTCCGCGAGCTCCGCGACGGCGAGATCACGACGGCGTGCCAGCAGACCTGCCCGGCCGACGCCATCGTGTTCGGAGACGTGAACGACCCGAACAGCCGCGTCACGCGCTCCTCGCGCGGCGACCGGCGCTTCGGCCTGCTCGCCGACCTGGGGACCCGTCCGCGGACGACCTACCTCGGCAAGGTGAGAAACCCGAACCCGGAGATGGCCTGATGGCTTACTTCGAGCCGATTAGCGACCTCGGCGAGGTGCCCCTCGTCAAGCCGGGCAGCACCCTGGCCGACATCACCGAGGACATCGCGAAGGTCACCGAGACCCGCGCGCCGCGCGGCTGGTGGATCTGCTTTCTCGTGGCGCTGACGTTCGCGGGCATCTTCGTCGTCTGCGTCAGCTACCTCTTTTGGCGCGGGGTCGGCGTGTGGGGGAACACCGCGCCGGTCTACTGGGCGTGGGACATCACGAACTTCGTCTGGTGGGTCGGCATCGGCCACGCCGGGACGCTCATCAGCGCCATCCTCTTCATCTTCCGGCAAAGATGGCGCACGGCCATCAACCGGTTCGCCGAGGCGATGACCATCTTCGCGGTCATCTGCGCGCTCATCTTCCCCGGCATCCACGTCGGCCGCGTGTGGGTCGTCTACTGGATGTTCCCGGTGCCGAACCAGATGTCCCTGTGGCCGAACTTCAAGAGCCCGCTCATCTGGGACCTCTTCGCCGTCGGCACGTACTTCACCGTGTCGCTCCTCTTCTGGTACACGGGCCTCATCCCCGACCTCGCGACCCTGCGCGACCGGTCGACGTCGCCGTGGCGCCAGCGCATCTACGGGTTTTTCGCGCTGGGTTGGCGCGGCAGCAACCGCCACTGGCAGAACTACGAGCGCGCGTACCTGATCTTGGCAGGCATCTCCACGCCGCTGGTCCTCAGCGTGCACAGCGTCGTGTCGATGGACTTCGCCACGTCCGTCATCCCCGGCTGGCACACGACGATCTTCCCGCCCTACTTCGTCGCGGGCGCCATCTTCAGCGGGTTCGCGATGGTGGAGACCGTCCTCCTCATCGCGCGGTCCGTGTTCAAGCTCCAGCGCGTGGTGCTCATGCGCCACCTCGAGCTGATGAACAAGTTCCTGCTCTTGACCTCGCTCCTCGTCGGTTACTCGTACGCGATGGAGTTCTTCATCGCCTGGTACTCCGGCAACGAATACGAGATGGCGCACTTCCTCAAGAACCGGCCGACGGGCCCGTTCTGGTGGGCCTGGGTGTGGATGGTCGGCTGCAACTGCGTCATCCCGCAGCTTTACTGGTTCAAGCGGTTCCGCACGAGCATCCCGGTCATGTTCGTGGTGTCGATCTTCGTCAACATCGGCATGTGGTTCGAGCGGTTCGTCATCATCGTGTCCTCGCTCAACAGGGACTTCTTGCCGAGCGCCTGGGGCTACTACCGGCCGACCATCATCGACGTCGGCACGTTCACCGGCACCATCGGCGTCTTCTTCACGTTCTTCCTCCTTTTCATGCGGTGGCTGCCGATGGTCTCGATGACCGAGGTGAAGGGCACCATGGCCCAGGCCGATCCACACCGGCGCGAGGGCGAGCACGAGCGCGCCCCCGCCGGGAAAGAGCACCCGGCTCCCGCGCAGGCGGGGCTCGTCCCGGAGGGCGCGGAGTGATGGAGGCGAAGGTGATGAGCAGCGGGCGGCCTCCGTCGGTCGTCCTGGCCGAGTTCGACACCGCGCGCGACGTCTTGCACGCCGCACAGCACGTGCGCGACGCGGGGTACTCGCTTTGGGATGCACACACGCCCTTCCCGGTCCACGGGATGGATCGCGCGATGGGCCTGCGCGACTCGAGGGTCGGGTGGATAGTCATCGTGGCCGCCCTGACCGGGCTGAGCGTCGCCTTCCTGATGATGCACTGGATGAACGGGGTCGATTACCCGCTCGTCGTGGGCGACAAGCCCGCCGGCGCGCCCGGAACGCTCCCGTCGATGGTGCCCATCATGTTCGAGCTGACCGTCCTCTTTTCCGCGTTCGGAGCGGTCTTCGGAATGTTTCACTTGAACCGCATCCCGCGCCACCACCACCCCTTGTTCGAGTCCGAGCGCTTCCGCCGCGCGTCCGACGATCACTTCTTCATCTCGATCGACGCCGACGATCCGAAGTTCGACATCGACAAGACGTGCGCGCTCCTCAAAGAGGCGCACGCGGCCCACGTCGAAGTGATCGAGGAGGACGAAGCGTGAGGTCCTCCGCGTTCCTTCTCCTGGCCCTCCTCGGCGTGGCCGGTGGGGCGTCCGGCTGCCGCGGGCAGACGAGCGACGAGCCGCCGATCTTGCTCGAGCGCAACATGTACGACTCCGAGCGCTACAACCCCGAGTCCTTCTCGGAGTTCTTCCCGGACCACCGCACGATGCGCACGCCCGTCGAGGGGACCATCGCGCGCGACCGCTACGAGGACGACCCGGAGACCTCCACCGGCCTTCTCGCCGACCGCTCGGGCTACGTCCTGACCATTCCGACGAGCGTCGTGCAGCGAAGCGGCGGCCTCGAGCGGATGCTCGCGCGCGGCCAACAGCGGTTCGGCATCTACTGCACGCCCTGCCACGGGCAGACGGGCGACGGCAAGGGCATGGTCGTCTGCAAGCGCGACAAGGTGACCGACGCGTGCGAGTCGCGCGGCTTCCCGCCGCTCCCGTCGTACGAGGATCCGCGCCTCCGCCAGATGCCCGACGGCCAGCTCTTCGCGACCATCACCCACGGCGCGCGCACGATGCCGGCCTACGGCCCGCAGATCCCGGTCCAGGACCGATGGGCCATCGTGGCTTACGTCCGGGCGCTTCAAGTCAGTCAGATGGCCGCGGCCAAGCCCGCGCAACCGGAGCCCCAGAAGTGACCACGCTAAAAAGCGACACGAACGGGACGAAGACGGACTACCGCATCGCCCCGGGCTCGCCGTGGGCCGGGGCCTGGAAGATCTCCGGCATCGTGGGGCTCGTTTGCCTCGCGGTCGCCGCCTTCGGCTGCACCGTCGACGCGACGCGCTTCGCGTTCTCGTACCTCTTCGGGTACTTCGTCTCGTTGAGCCTCGCGCTCGGCAGCCTGTTCTTCGTCCTCGTGCTCCACATCACGAAGGCCAGCTGGGGCATCACGGTCCGCCGCATCGCCGAGTTCTTCATGCGGCCGATCATCGTCTTCGTCGTCCTGGCCGTCCCCCTCGTGCTGCTGATGCCGCGGCTCTTCCCGTGGATCGGCGACAAGGCCATCCACGCGGAGACGAGCCAGGCCGTGCACGCGGCCGGCGCGCCGGCGCACCCGGGCCTCATGGCCGAGAAGAAGGCCTCACCGCTCGTCGACGCCCGCGGTCTCGCGGACCACGAACCCGTGGCCATGCGCGACCTTCCGGTCTCCGAGCCGAAGAGCATGGAGAACGCGGAGGAAGGCGCCGAGGGGAAGATCGTCGCCCACAAGCGGGCCTTCCTGAACGTCGGTTTCTTCCTCGGGCGCTTCGTCTTCTATCTCGCCGTCTGGGCCTGGCTCGCGCACCGCTACTTCCGCTGGTCGAACACCCAGGACCGCACGAAGGCGCACGCCATCACGGCGGCCGCCCAGGACTTCGCCCCGGTCGCGATCATCCTCTTCGCCGTGAGCCTCACGTTCTTCGGGTTCGACTGGCTCTTGTCGCTCGACGCCACGTGGTACTCGACCATGTTCGGCGTCTACATCTTCGCCCAGTGCGCGCTCTTCCAGATGGCGGTGCTCATCGCCGTCGTCCTCATGATGCGCAGGAGCGGCCTCCTCGGGAACGCGGTCAACGTCGAGCACTTCCACGACATGGGGAAGCTCCTCTTCGGGTGGATCGTGTTCTGGTCGTACATCGCCTTCGCCCAGTTCTTCCTGACCTGGTACTCGAACATCCCGGAGGAGGTCGCGTTCTTCCACAAGCGGTGGGACGAAAACGGCGGAACGTGGCAGGCCGTGAGCCTCGTCCTCGTCGTCCTGCACTTCTTCGTCCCCTTCTGGTTTCTCATGTCGCGCAACACCAAGCGCCAGCTTCCGCTGCTGGCGACGGGCGCCGTCTGCATGATCGTCATGCACGTCATCGACGTGTACTGGGTCATCCTGCCGAACTTCGGACCGCTCGCGCCGAACGTCTTCGACTTTGCGTGCTTGTTCGGTGTCCTCGGCGTCTATCTGGCCGCGGTCCTGCGGCTCATGGCGACCCATTCGCTCGTGGCGATCGGCGACCCGCGCCTCACGCGCGCGCTGGAGTTCGAGAACGCATGAAAGCCCAAGAACCGCAGGTGGCGTGATGGCGACGGACAAGTCAGAGCCCAGAGTCGGAGCCATCTTCAAGGTCGGCGTCGTCTCGGTCGTGACCCTCATCGGGGTGCACGCCGCGCTCGTCGCGTACTTCGACCGGATGGCGCGAGCCGAGGAGCTGCGGAAGCTCGGGCAGGCGACCCCCGCGGCCCTCCTGAGCCTCCGCGCGGACGAGCGCGAGCGCTTGTCGTCCGGTCCGACGCCGATCGAGAAGGCCATGCACGAGATGGCGGCGAAGGGCCGCGCAGGCGTCGTGCCCGACGTGATGCCCACCGTCTCCAAGGATCTCGCCCCGCTCCAGGGCTGGGTTCAGATGCCGCAGGCCGTGCCCGGCGCGATGACCGCCACGCCCCGCCAGGTGCCGGTGGCCGCGCCGCCCGACGCCGGAGCCCTCGCCGCCGACGGAGGCGTCGCGAAGGCGCCCCACGCGGCCCGCGCCACTCCCGACAAAGAATCCCCCGCCAAGCCGCTTGGCCCGAAGACCCCGTGATTCGGCCGAACGTCCTCCCCCGCTTCTTCGCCGCCGCCGCCCTGGCCGCGAGCCTCGTCGCCGTGGCGCCGAGCGCGCGGGCGCAGTCGTGGCGCGACAACACGGGGGGGACGGCCAACACGACGCCCCCCGAGCTCGTGGGCGTCGACGTGATCGAGCACCTCGACCAGCCGCTCCCGCGCGCCGCGACGTTCCGCGACACGGACGGCAAGACCGTCCACCTCGGCGACTTCTTCGACGGCAAGCGACCGACGCTCTTCGTCTTCGCCTACCACTCGTGCCCGATGCTCTGCAGCCTCGTTCTCGACGCCACCGTCAAGACGCTGAACGACGTCGCGTGGACGGTGGGCGACAAGTTCGACGTCGTCTCGATCAGCATCGACCCGAAGGACACGCCGGAGACCGCCACGAAGAAGCGCGCGCAAGTCGTCTCCTCGTACACGCGGAGCAAGGGCGCGAACGAGCCGATGCGCGGTTGGCACTTTCTCGTCGGCGACGAGGAGAACATCCGCAAGGTCACCGACGCGATGGGCTTCGAGTACCGCTACGACGCGCGCCAGAAGCAGTACGCGCACCCCGCGGCGATTTACCTCGTCACGCCGGAGGGCCGCATCGGGCGGTACCTCTACGGCATCCAGTACGACCCGAACGACGTCCGCCTCGGCCTCCTCGAAGCCAGCGAAGGCCGCTCGGTGACGACCACCGAGCGCCTGCTCCTCTTTTGCTACCACTACGACCCGCAGGGGAAGCACTACGCCATCGTCGCGATGAACGTGATGCGCCTCGGCGGCGCCGTGACCGCCTTCCTCATGGGCGGCCTGCTCACGATCATGTGGGTGCGCGAGCGCCGAGCCCGCGCCCGCGCCGCCCGCCAATCCGGCGGCCCGCAGGCGGCGAAGTCGGGCGAGCCGGCCACGCTCTCGTCGAAATAGGAACGTCCGCATGAACGAACCCGCCACGTTTCAGCTGCCCGAGCAGATGTCGACCGTCGCGAGCGAGGTCGACTGGCTCTACTACTTCATCTACTGGCTCAGCGTGGTCCTCTTCGTGGCCATCGTGGGCGCGATGGTCTACTGGGCCATCAAGTACCGCGAGCGCCCGGGCCACAAGGCGGAGCCGACGGGGCACAACGTGCCGCTCGAGCTCGCGTGGACGGTCGCGCCGCTCTTCATCCTCGCCTTCCTCTTCCACAAGGGGTTCGAGGGCTACATGGACATGAGCGTCGCCCCCGCGAACGCCATGGAGATCCACGTCAACGCGAAGCAATGGGGCTGGGAGTTCGTCTACCCGAACGGCGGGTCGGACAACGAGCTTCACGTGCCGGTTCACCAGCCGGTCAAGCTCATCATGTCTTCGACGGACGTCATCCACTCGCTCTTCGTCCCCGCGCTCCGCATCAAGCGCGACATCGTGCCGGGCGTCTACACGTCCCAGTGGTTCGAGGCGACGCACATCGGGAGCGACGACATCGCCTGCGCCGAGTACTGCGGCGGTCGCAGCAAGGACGCCAACGGCGACGAGCTCCCCTTCGCGCAGATGACGGGGCACTGGTCGATGCATTCCATGCTCCACGTCGTGTCCGAAGAGGACTTCAAGAAGTACCTCATCGGCATCGGCGACAAGTGCGCGGCCTACACGCTCAAGAACCAGGCGTGCCCTGACAGCATCGTCGTCGGCGAAGGCCAGAAGCTCTATTCGAAGAAGGCGTGCGTCGGCTGCCACACGGTCACCGGCGCGAAGCTCGTCGGCCCGTCGTGGAAGGGCATCTGGGGCAAGGAAGAGAGCACCGACCACGGCCCCGTCAAAGTCGACGAAGCCTATATTCGCGAATCGATTCTCGACCCGCAGGCGAAGGTCGTCTCCGGATTCCCGCCGGCGATGCCGCCGTTCCGTGGACAGATCACGGATCAGGAAATCGACGAGATCGTCGCTTACATCAAATCGCTGAAGGACTGAGGAGATCTGGCCATGGCAGCAGTCGACATCCCGCTGATTGGGGGGCACGAGGCGGACTCGCACGGCGATCCGCACGCCAACTACCTCAAAGCGAAGCGCGGCATCGGCTCGTGGATGTTGACGGTCGACCACAAGCGCATCGGGCTCATGTACCTCACGATGGTGAGCCTGGCGTTCCTGGTCGGCGGCATCTTCGCCCTCCTCATGCGCATCGAGCTCTTCACGCGCGGCAAGACCATCGTCGACGCGGAGACCTACAACCGGTTCTTCACGCTCCACGGCGCCGTGATGGTGTTTCTCTTCATCATCCCGAGCGTCCCCGCCGCGCTGGGCAACTTCTTCCTGCCCATCATGATCGGCGCGAAGGACGTGGCCTTCCCGAAGCTCAACCTGTTGAGCTTTTACATTTACCTCGTCGGCGTCGCGATCATCCTGACCAGCATCATCCTCGGCTCGGTCGACACCGGGTGGACGTTCTACACGCCCTACAGCGTGCAGACGGCGAACAGCGTCATCTCGATGACCGCGGGCGTCTTCGTCCTCGGGTTCTCGTCCATCCTGACGGGCCTGAACTTCCTCGTGACCGTGCACACGATGCGCGCGCCCGGCATCACCTGGACGCGTCTACCGCTCTTCGTCTGGGGAATGTACGCGACGGCGCTCATCCAAGTGCTCGCGACGCCGGTCCTCGCCATCACGCTCCTTCTTCTCATCACGGAGCGCTTCTTGGGCATCGGCATCTTCGACCCGAAGCTCGGCGGCGACCCGGTGCTCTTCCAGCACTTCTTCTGGTTTTACTCGCACCCGGCCGTCTACATCATGATCGTCCCGGGCATGGCCATCAACAGTGAGCTCATCGCCACGTTCTCGCGTCGCGCCATCTTCGGCGCCTTCGCGGTGGCGATGAGCTCCATCGGGCTCGCCATCCTCGGCTTCCTCGTGTGGGGCCACCACCTCTTCGTCGCGGGCATGAGCGAGTTCGCGACCATGCTCTTTTCGGCGCTGACGTTCCTCGTCGCGATCCCGAGCGGCGTCAAAATCTTCAACTGGACGGCGACCATCTACAAGGGGTCGATCGTGTGGGCGTCGCCGATGCTCTACGCGATGGCCTTCATCTTCCTCTTCACCATCGGCGGGCTGACGGGCCTCTTCCTCGGCACGCTCAGCGTCGACGTGCACCTCACCGACACGTACTTCGTCGTGGCGCACTTCCACTACGTCATGATGGGCGGGACCGTCATCGCGTTCCTCGGCGGCCTCCTCTACTGGTGGCCCAAGATGACCGGGAAGATGCACGACGAGAAGAAGGCGAAGATAGGCTTCGTCCTCGTCTTCATCGGGTTCAATACCGTGTTCATTCCCCAGTTCATCATGGGGTCGCGCGGCATGCCGCGGCGCTACTACGACTACCTGCCGCAGTTCGAGCCCTTCCACAAGGCGTCCACGATCGGGTCGTGGATCCTCGCGGCGGGCCTCTTTCTCACGGCGTACACGCTCCTCGAGGCCCTCTGGAAGGGCAAGACCGCGCCGCGCAACCCGTGGGGCTCGGCCGGCTACGAGTGGGCGACCGATACACCGCCGTGCGTCGCGAACTTCCACACGACCCCGACCATCAAACGCGGTCCGTACGACTACCACCTGGCGACCCCCGAAGAGCTCGCGACCGGCTGGGACGAGGTAGAGAGCGCCCACGGGACCAAGCCCGGCGCGTCCAGCAGCGCGAAGAAGGCCTGAAGAATGGCGAACGTCAGCGAATCGATCGAGACCCGCGGCGGCGAACATGGTCACGGGCACGACGACCATGCCCATGCCCATCCCGATTTCCTCCAGCACCACTTCGACACGCCGGCCCAGCAGTTCGACGCGGCGAAGCTCGGGATGTGGGTGTTCATCGCGACCGAGATCCTCATGTTCGGGGGCCTCTTCTGCGCGTACGCGATCTGGCGCGGCCTCGAGCCCGACATCTTCGATCAGGCCCACCACTTCCTGAACAAGATCCTCGGGGCGACGAACACCGTCGTCCTCCTCTTCAGCAGCCTCACCGCGGCGCTCGCGGTGCGGGCGGCGCAGAGCGGAAAGCGCAACCTGACGTCGGTCTACCTCGTCGTCACGATCGTGTGCGCCTGCGTCTTTCTCGCCATCAAGTACTTCGAGTACAGCCACAAGTTCCACCTGGGGCTGCTCCCGGGTCACTGCTTCGGGCACCCGGGCCTCAGCGGGGCGATCCAGAACGGCCAGGAGATCGGCACCTGCCTGCGCGTCCACGCCGACGCGACGCCGGTCATGCCGGAGTGGGTGAAGGCGGTGGACGAGTCGGGGCACATGCAAGTCCTGCCGCCTCGGGCCAACATGTTCTTCGGCCTGTACTTCGTGATGACGGGGCTCCACGGGCTCCACGTCATCATCGGGATGAGCATCCTCGTGTGGGTCCTCGTCAAGAACCTGCGCGGGCAGTTCTCGCCGCAGTTTTTCACGCCGGTCGACCTCGGCGCCCTCTACTGGCACCTCGTCGACCTCGTCTGGATCTACCTCTTTCCGCTCCTCTATCTCGTCGGCAAGCCGGAGTGACCATGTCGACCAACCACACGCACGCGGTCGATCACGACGACGGCCAGGTTCACGCCCACATCTCGAGTACGCCGTTTTATCTCGGCATCTTCGGCTGCCTCATCTTCCTGACCCTCCTCACGGTCAAGGTCTCGTATTACGACTTCGGCTCGGCCAACATCGTCATCGCGCTCCTCATCGCGACCATGAAGGGCGGCCTCGTGGCCGCGTTCTTCATGCACCTGCGGTACGACAAGCTCTTCAACACCCTCACGTTCCTCGCGGCGTTCCTCTTCCTCGCCATCTTCATCCTGCTCACGTACGACGACCTCGGCGTGCGCGCCCAGCAGCAGGGCCAGAGCTACGTGACCTACAAGGACGGGCGCTCCGGCGAGCTCGCGCCCGGCGGAGAGCCGGCGACGTCGGCCACCTCGGTTTCCGAAGAAGGGACGCCGCCCGCGGGCAGCGCGGCACCGCGGACGGGCAGCGCGGCGCCGGAGAAGAAGTAGTCACGGCGGCCGTACGACCCTGGCTCCGCGGCGTCGCCGTGGGGTTGCTCTTGTTCGCCGGCGCGGGCTGCAAGCGCAGGCATGTCCCCGTGGCGGCGGTTCCGGAGCTCGGGTACCCGGCGTGCCCGATGGGCGACGGCGGCGTCGACGATCCGGGGGCGGAGGTCGCGTCGGGGCACCTCCGCTCGGGCCCCGTGTCGAACGAGAAGAACGTCGTCGAGCGCTTCGACCTTCGCCGCACCGCCTGCGGGTACACGTTCCGGTCGCGTCAGGAGTGGCCCCTCGCGATCTCCGACGTGGAGGTCCGCTACGACCCCGAGCTCGCCCCGATATGGGTCTGGAAGCGTATGACGATCGCGGGCTCGCCGCGCGAGGACGGGAGCGCCGACATCCGCCGTTACGAGCTTCGCACCGGAGACGTGTTCATCAAGCGGCACAGCCCGGACAAGCCGCTCGTCCTCGAGCATCTCCTCGCCGGCGGGCGGATGGCCATCCCGCCGGGCGCGCGTGTGGCCGCGGTGGTGGGGCCGGGTCGGGGCATCATCACGCCCTGGCTCGAGAGGTCGCACCTCGCGGTGGGCGACAAGAGGCACGACCTCGTGCTCGACTTCCGCGACCTCGTCGAGACCCTCGAGATGGCGGCCCTCGAGCGAAACCCCGACCTCTTCGAGGCGTCCCTCGGGCGCACCGTGCGCGTCTACACGTTCTTCGGCAAAGAGACGGTGTTCGCCGACGAGCACGACGTCGTCATCGGGGACCTGTCGGGGTTGCGCCCGAGCGACTCCCTCTCGACCCCCGAACCCGAACCTCTTCCGACCTTCGGCGGAGCCGACCCCATCCATACCCCGTGACGCGGGGGACCTCCGCCGCACGACACGCGCCCCTCCCGTGCGCGCGGCCGATG
The DNA here is from genome assembly GCA_036500865.1 of Polyangiaceae bacterium. Taxonomy (GTDB): domain Bacteria; phylum Myxococcota_A; class Polyangia; order Polyangiales; family Polyangiaceae; genus Palsa-1150. The sequence continues at coordinate 82,096 of DASYBG010000017.1, read as the reverse complement.
AGGTTTGCCGAGCCGCTCGGATGCGGCGAACATGGTGGCCTTGGGGACGCGCGAGTTTCAGTTCGACGGGCTGGTCGGACCCACGCACAACTACGGGGGACTCAGCCCGGGGAACGTGGCGAGCACGACGCACGGAGGGCGCGTGTCGAACCCGCGGGCCGCGGCGCTCCAGGGCCTCGCGAAGATGCAGTTCGTGGCGCGCCTCGGCATTCCGCAGGCCGTCCTCCCGCCCCAGGCACGACCGAGCCTCGAGGCCCTCCGCCGGCTCGGCTTCTCCGGCAACGACGAGTCGGTCATCGCCGCGGCGGGCGCGGGCGACGGCCTGCTCCTTCGCCTGTGCGCGAGCGCTTCCGCGATGTGGACGGCGAACGCCGCGACGGTCGCGCCCTCGGGGGACACCGCGGACCGGCGCCTCCACCTCACGGTCGCGAACCTTCACCAGATGTTTCATCGGTCCATCGAGGCTCCGGCGACGACGCGTGTCCTCCGCGCCGTGTTCGCCGACCCCCGCCGATTCGCCCTGCACGACCCGCTGCCCGGCGGCTCGCAGTTCTCGGACGAAGGCGCCGCGAACCACGTTCGCCTCTCGACGTCGGCCGGGGCCGCCCACCTCTTCGCGTGGGGCCGGAGCGAGTGGGCGCTTCGGATGGACCGCTCGCTCTACGACGACGCCGACCACGGCCCCAGGCACCACCCGGCCCGTCAAACGCTCGAGGCGAGCCTCGCGCTCGCGCGCCTCCACCAGCTCGACCCGGCCCGCTGCTTCTTCCCGCGCCAGCACCCCCTCGGCATCGACGCGGGGGCGTTCCACACGGACGTGATGGCGGCGGGCACCGGCCGATTTCTCATGTTCCACGAGCTCGCGTTCTGCGACGACACGCGCCTCGTGGCCGACCTGCGACGCCTGCTCGGCGACGAGCTCTCCGTGGTCCGCGCGACGAGCCGCGAGCTCTGCGCCGCGAGCGTGGTCGGGGCGTATCCGTTCAACTCGCAGGTGCTGGAGCTGCCCGACGGGACCATGGCCATCCTCGCGCCGGAGGACTCGCGGGAAGACGCCCAGGCCCACGCGTTCCTGAGCCAGGTCGTCGCCTCGGGGGGACCGGTCAAGTCCGTGCACTACGTCGACGTCCGGCAATCCATGCGAAACGGCGGCGGCCCGGCGTGCCTGCGCCTGCGCGTCGCGCTCTCCGACGAGGAGGCGCGCGCGCTCTCCGGAAACGTCGTCTTGACCGACCGCCTCCACGAGGCCCTGCAGGCGTGGATCGTCCGGCGCTATCGCGACAAGCTCTCCCCGAGCGACCTCGCCGATCCCGAGCTCGCGCGGGAAGGAATGACGGCCCTCGACGAGCTCTCGTCGCTCCTCGGGCTCGGCTCCGTCTACGACTTCCAGCGCGCCGGCGGCTCGTAGACGGCCCCCTCGTGTGCTAATGCGGCGCGGGCCGACATGCTCTTTTCGCGCGCCCTGATTCCCACGATGAAAGAGGCTCCGGCCGACGCCGCGAACGCGAGCCACGTGCTCCTCTCGCGCGCCGGCTACATCCGCCGCGTGGGCGCGGGCCTCTACGACTTTCTCCCCCTGGGCCTTCGGGTGCTCCGCAAAGTGGAGACGATCGTCCGCGAAGAGATGGACCGGGCCGGCGCGCTCGAGATCCTCATGCCCGCGCTGCTCCCGGCCGAGTACTTCAAGGAGACGGGACGCTGGGACCTCTACGGCGACGTGCTCTTTCGCCTGAAGGACAGGAAGGGCGGCGACCATCACCTCGGCCCGACCCACGAAGAGATCGTCACCGACATCGCGCGCCGCGAGATCCGAAGCTGGCGCGACCTCCCGAAGAACCTCTACCAGGTGCAGTCGAAGTTCCGCGACGAGCCGCGCGCGCGCGGCGGCCTCCTCCGCTGCCGCGAATTCATCATGAAGGACGCCTACTCCTTCGACAAAGACGAGGCGGGGGCGCTCGCGAGCTACGAGACGATGCGCGCCGCGTACGTGCGCATCTTCGACCGGATGGGCCTCACCTACCGCATGGTGCAGGCCGACTCCGGCGCGATCGGGGGCGCGACGAGCGCCGAGTTCCAGGTCCTGGTCGAGTCGGGCGAAGACGCCATCGTGGCCTGCGACGCGTGCGACTACGCGGCCAACGTGGAGGCCGCGGAGGCCGCCGCCCCTCCTCCGCCGCCCAAGGCCCCGCCCGATGGGAAACCCGAGCGGGTCGCGACGCCCACGCAGCGGACGATCGACGAGGTCGCCGCGTTCTTCGGTATCGGCCCCGAGCGGACGCTCAAGTCGCTCCTCTACGTCGCGAAGGACGGGCCCCGCGCGGGCGTCGTCGTCATGTGCATCGTGCGGGGCGACCACGAAGTGAACGAGGTGGGCGTGGCCCGCGTCCTCGGCGCTTCCGAGGTGTTCCTCGCCTCCGAGGAAGACGTCGAGAAGGCGACGCACGCCAAGGTTGGTTTTGCCGGGCCGGTCGGCTTCGACCCGGAGCGGACGATCGTCGACGGCGACGCCGCCGCCGTGGCCGACGGGGTCACGGGCGCGAACGAGACGGGCTACCACCTCAAGGGCGTCTACTACGGTCGCGACTACGGCGGCCGCATCGCCAGCCTCCGCCTGGTCAAGGCCGGCGACCCTTGTCCGCGCGGCAACGGGCACCTCCGGAGCTACAAGGGAATCGAGGCCGGGCACATCTTCGTCCTCGGCACGAAGTACTCGCACGCGATGGGCGCGACCTTCGTCGACGAAAAGCAGCAAGCGCGCGAGCTCGTCATGGGCTGCTACGGGATCGGCGTGTCGCGACTCGTGGCGACCACGGTGGAGCAACACCACGACGACAACGGCATCCGCTGGCCGATGAGCGTGGCGCCCTATCACGTGCACCTGGTCACCCTCGCCCGCGACGGCGCGGTGGTCGACGCCGCCGCTTCCCTGTACGAAGCGCTCGAGGCGGCCGGCGTGGAGGTCCTCTGGGACGACCGAGACGAGCGGCCGGGCGTGAAGTTCAAGGACGCGGACCTCATCGGCATTCCGATTCGCGTCACGGTCGGCTCGAAGGGACTCGCGTCGGGCGCCGTGGAGCTGAAGCTCCGCACCGAGGCCGACCCGAAGAAGGCCGCGCTCGTGCCGCTGGCGGACGCCAAAGCGGTCATCGTCGACGCGGTGCGTGCAGCGACGGCGCGCGGCTGAGCGTGCGCGCGCTCATGTGCTAGGTAGCGGCAATGCCCCGGCTCGATCGCCTGCCCCCGCCTCCCGCCGTGCCGACGCCCTCGCCGGCCGTCGCGGTGGCCGGAGAGGTGGAGGAGCGCATCGCGGGGCTGTCGGGCGGCCCGTCGCTGGAAGCCCGTGTCCATGCGCCGGAGGGCGCCGTGCGCGCCGTGATCATTTGCCACCCCCATCCCCTCTACGGCGGGAGCATGCATAGCCCCGTGCCCCTCGCGCTGGCGAAGGAGCTCTCCGACGACGCGCGCGATCGCGTGGCGTGGGCTCGCTTCGACTTTCGGGGCGTCGGGACGAGCGAGGGGACGTACGACGACGGCCGCGGCGAGGTCGACGACGCGCGCGCGGTCATCGAGCACGTGCGGCGCGTCCTCCCCGAGGCGCCGATCACCGTGTGCGGTCACTCGTTCGGGTCGTGGGTGGGCCTGCGCGCCGCCGCGGGGGCGCCCGGCGTCGACCGCGTCCTCTTGGTCGCGCCGAGCACCCGCTTCTTTGCCTACGGCGACGCCGGCGGCCCTCGGTTCGACGGGAAGAAGACCATCTTCATCGGAAGCGAAGACCCGTTCTGCGACGTCGACGAGGCGCGGGCGCTCGGCGCGAGCCTCGGCGCGGAGGTGAAGGTGTTCGACGGGTTCGACCACCACTTCCTGAAGTCGCGGCGGGCCATGGCGAAGGCCGCGCTGCCCGTCGTCGCCCCCGAGGCGTTGAATCCATGAGCGTTCACGAGCGAATCACGTCGACCGACGCCGTCCACGCCGGCGACGACAAGCAAAAGCCCTACGACGCGCTGCCGACGCCCATCGTGCAGACGGCCACCTACTCGTTCGCCAACACGGCCGAGATCGTGGCGTACACGGAGGGCAACCACGCCAACGAAGAGCGGGGCGAGTACGGCCGCTACGACAATCCCACCGTCCGCGCGCTCGAGAAGCGCCTCGCCGCCCTGGAAGGCACCGACGACGCGGTCGTCTTCTCGAGCGGCATGGCCGCGGTGACCACCACGCTCTTCGCCTCGGTCCGCGCGGGCCAGCACGTCATCCTCTTTCGCGACTGCTACCGGAGGACGCTCGAGTTCGTCACCGACGTCCTCGGCCGGTACGGGGTGACGCACACGCTCCTCGACGGCGGGGACGTGGCGGGCCTCGAGAAGGCCATCCGGCCGGAGACGCGCCTGGTGATCAGCGAGTCTCCGACCAATCCGCATCTGTCGTGCATCGACCTCGAGCGCCTCGCCGCGATCTGCAAGTCGCGCCGGGCGGTCAAGTCGATGATCGACTCCACGATCGCGACGCCGGTCAACTGCCGCCCGGCGGCCTTCGGGATCGACCTCGTGATGCACAGCGCGACGAAGTATCTCGCCGGCCACAACGACGTGCTCGCGGGCGTCGTGTGCGGCTCGGCCGGGCTCACCTCGATGATCCGGGATCTGCGGGGGGTGCTCGGCACGGTCTGCGACCCCCACGCGGCCTTCCTCGTCGGGCGCGGGCTGAAGACGCTCGCCCTCCGCGTGGAGCGTCAGAACGCGTCGGCGCTCGCCATCGCGACGCGCCTGGCGAAACACCCGCGCGTGAAGCGCGTCTATTACCCGGGCCTCGAGACGCACGGCACCCACGGCTGCGCGGTGTCGCAGATGCGCGGCTACGGGGGGCTCGTGAGCTTCGTGGTCGATGGCAACTTGCAGGCCGCGAGCCGGGTCGTCGACGCCATGAAGCTGGCGCGCATCGGTCCGAGCTTCGGCGGCGTGGAGACGCTCATCGAGCAGCCGGCGGTCATGAGCTACTACGGCATGACGACCGAGCAGCGCGCCGCCGTCGGCATCGACGAAGGCCTCGTTCGCCTCTCGGTGGGCATCGAGGAAGCGAGTGACATCATCGCGGACCTCGAGCAAGCGCTCGCCTCGACGGCGTAGGAGACGCCTCGGTCACCGGTCATGATCGCCCCCATGACCGTTCCAGGAGCCGACGGTCCCCCGTCATCGTCGCTTCCATGACGGCTCTTGGAGCCCACGGTCAGCGGGGACGATCGCTTCGATGACCGCGCCTGGAGCCCAGCGTCACCGCGGAGGGTCACGTAAGTCACCGCTCTTGAAGCTCACGGTCAGCGGCCATGATCGCTTCGATGACCGCCCTTGGAGACTCGGGTCAAGGCGGAGGGTCACGTGCGTCACCGCCCTTGGAGACTTGGGTCATCGCGGAGGGTCACGTGCATCACCGCTCTTGGAGACTCGAGTCATCGCGGAGGGTCACTTGCATGATCGCTCTTGGAGCCTTGGGTCACCCGTCGTGGTCGCATCCATGACCGCCCTTGGAGCTCAGGGCCACCGCGCAGGGCCGCGTCCATCACGGGCCCCCGCTCGAACGGGGCTTCTCCTCGTATCCGCGGCACGACAGGACGGGCAATCGTGGGTACTTGGCGAAGCTCGGATCGCGCTCGTGGAGAAGGCACCTTCGGAATACGGAGCCGCGGGCGGACGCGACGGACCTACCGTGCCGGCAATCCTCGCAAAGGCCTGCGGGCGGCGCTTGCATCGCCCCCAGCATAGGTCGGCTCCCCACCTATCGACATATTTCGAAGCAGTCTTCCGCGCCTGGGCCGCGTCGGAGCGAAACGCATCGCCTGCCGCGCTCATCCAAAGTAAGACGGCGCCCGCCGGCCGATAGGCTCGAGACCTGGACCGCCCTTGATGAAACAAAGCCGCATCGTCCTCCTCGTGCTCTTGGTCGCCGTCGCCGGCGTCATCACGTATTTCGCGACAGCGAAGCCCGGCCCCCTCGTGCTCACCGGGATCGTCACGACCGACGGGATCGTCGTGAGTCCGCAGATCGCCGGCCAGGTGAGCCAGCTCCTCGTGAAGGAGGGCGACGCCGTGACCCGCGACCAGCTCCTCGCCGTCATCTCGCCCGACGAGCTGAAGGCCGAGCAAGCGTACTATGCCCACAGCGCCGAGGGCCTCGCCGTCCACGTCCAGGAGAACGAGGCGGCGCTCCGGTACCAAGAGCAGCAAACCGAGCAACAGATCCGCGAGGCGACGGCCACGCTCGCGAGCATCCAGGCGCAGCGCGCCGAGGCGTCGGCGGACTTCGAGAACGCGAAGGTCGAATACTCGCGCGTCCAGGAGCTCGAGAAGACCGGCGCGGTCTCCACGCAAGAGGTCGACCGAGAGCGGACGACGTTCGAGACCGCCCGCGCGAAGCTCGACGCCGTGGACCGCCAGCTCGAAGCCCAGCGCGCGGCGGTCGCGTTGGCGCGCGCCGCCGAGGCTCAGGTCGCGATGAAGAAGAGCGCGATCGCGGCGTCGGAGCAGGACCGAGCGGCGGCGGCGGCGCAGACGCAGAAGGCGGCGGTGCGCCTCGGCTACACCGAAGTGCACTCGCCCGCGAACGGCGTCGTCGACGTGAGGGCCGTCCGCCAAGGCGAGATCGTCGCCGCCGGCCAGCCCCTCATGACGCTCGTGGACCCCGACGATCTCTGGATCCGGGTCGACGTCGAAGAGAGCTACATCGATCGCGTCCGCGTGGGCGACTCGTTGACCGTGCGGTTGCCTTCGGGCGAGACGCGCACGGGCGTGGTGGTCTTCCGCGGCGTCGACGCCGGCTTCGCGACGCAGCGGGACGTGAGTCGGACCAAGCGGGACATCAAGACGTTCGAGATTCGCCTGCGGGTCGACAACAAGGACCGGCGCCTCGCGGTGGGCATGACGGCGTACGTGCTCTTTCCGACGACCTGAGGAGCACCAGTGGCCGCCATCGACGTCCGGCGGATCGTGAAGCGCTTCGGCGACTTCACAGCGGTCGACGAGATCTCCTTCGCCGTCGAGCAGGGCGAGATCTTCGGCCTGCTCGGCCCGAACGGCGCCGGCAAATCGACCCTCATCCGGATGCTGACCACGCTCCTGCCCCCCACCGAGGGGACGGCGATCGTGGGCGGGGTGGACATCGCGACCGACCCGAACGGAGTCAGGAAGCGGATCGGCGTGATTCCCCAGGCGCTCACGAGTGACCTCGAGCTGAGCGCCCGAGAGAACCTCCTCATCTTCGCGAAGCTCTACGGCGTACCTCGGGCCCGCCGCGATGGGCTCATCAGCGATCTCCTCGCGGCGGTGGAGCTCTCGCAGTGGGCCGACAAGCCGGTGAAGAACCTGTCGGGCGGGATGCGGCGTCGGGTCGAGATCGCCCGGGGCCTCGTCCACGAGCCGCGCATCTTCTTTCTCGACGAGCCGACGACGGGCCTCGATCCGGTGTCGCGCACGGCGGTCTGGGAGATGCTGCAGCGGATCAAGACGACCCACGATCTGACGGTCCTCTTGACGACGCATTACATGGACGAGGCGGACAAGCTCTGCGACCGAATCGCGATCGTCGACCACGGCAAGCTGATGGCGCTCGACTCTCCGCTCCGGCTGAAGGCCTCGGTGCCCGGGACCAACACCGTCGAGGCGAGCTTCTCCGACGCACCGGCCGACTGGGAGGCGCGGCTGGCGGCGCTGCCGGGCGTGGCCAAGGTCACGGGGGACGCCCACGTCGCGCGTCTCGCGACGAACAGCGGACCGGAGACGACGACGGCGCTCGTGGCCGCGGCCGCGGCGGCCGGGGTCCGTGTCCTGTCTTTGGCCGTGCAGTCGACGACCCTCGACGACGTGTTCGTGCACTACACCGGCCGGCAGCTGAGGGACGCCCTGCAAGAGCCCTCGGCGGCCGACAAGTCCGTCATGGTCAGCCGCAACCGGTGAAAGGGAGGACCCCATGCAGCGAATGTGGGCCATCGTAGAGCGGGAGCTCCGGCGTTTTCGCCGCAGCCCGGCGCTCATCATGATGTCGCTGGTGATGCCCATCGCGCAGCTCGTCGTCCTCGGGTACGCGTTCGGCGGGCAGGTCAAGCACCTGAAGGTCGCCGTCGTGGACCACGACCACGGCGTGCCCGCGGTGCGCCTCCACGAGCTGTCGAACGCGGTCGGCGCCAACGCCGAGACGTTCGAGACGCGGGACTACGCCGACGTGGGCGAGGCCATCGGGGATCTCCGCGATGGGCGGGTCAACGGCGTCGTCGACATCCCGCCCGGCTTCTCGCGGCGGACGCTCCAGTCGAACGACCCGCGGGTGGCGCTCATCGAAGACAACACCGACGCGTTCGTGAGCGGGAGCCTCGCGGCCACGTTCTCGGGCCTCATCGACGCCTACAACCAGCCGGCCCTCGACCCGTCGCGCATCTCCCGGCAGACCTCGCTCGACGTGGTCGAGGTGTACCCCTACGTGCCGTACATCCAGTACCTTTTGCCGGGGTCGATCGTGATGTCGATCTTCATGATGGTGATGATCGGCGGCGGCATCATCTTCGTGGACGACAAGGCGCGCGGGCTCCACGAAGGCTACCTCGTGACGCCGATCACGCGGCTCGAGCTCATCCTCGGCTTCAATCTCTCGGGCGCCATCAAGGCGGTCCTCTCCGGGTTCGTCCTCATGACGATCGGCTCGCTCATCGCGGGGGTGCCGAACCCGTTCGACCCGCTGCGGCTCGTGCGGCTCTTCGTCGTCATCGTCGTGACCGCGTTCGCGCTGGTCAGCATGATGTTCCTTCTCATGGTGAGGGTGAACGACCCGCTCGTGCCGCGGGCCACGTTCGGGCTGCTCAACACGTTCCTCTACTTCCCGAGCGGGGCCGTGTACCCGCAGCAGGCGTTCCCGGGGTGGATGCGGGCCCTCGGGAAGGTGGACCCGTTCACCTACGCAGTACACGCCCTGAAGACGTTGCTCCTGAAGAACACGGGCTTCGCCGCCATCGGGTTCGATCTGCTCTGGCTGACGATCTTTTCCCTCGTGACGATGACGCTCGCGACGCTGCTCTTCCGGCGTACCTTGTAAACGCCGCCGGCCCCCGGCGGGGTCCGCGGCGCCGTGGTACTGCGCGAAGGGCGCGCGGGCCGGTGCGCCGCGGGCGTCGAGGGTATCCCGGTGAAGATCATACCCAAGCTCACGATGGCGCTGGTCAGCGGGACCTGCGTGGTGCTCGCGGCGAACGCCTATTTCCGCGTCCAGCGCGAGCGGACGTACTTCGAGGCCGACCGGCTGCGCGACCACGAGATGATCGGGCGCTCGCTGGGCGCGGCCGCCGCGGCCGTATGGAAGTCGGACGGGGAGCAGGCGGCGATCCGCGCGATCGACGCGGTCAACGTCCACTTCTCGACCATCCACATCCACTGGGTCCCCTCCGATCGGACGGGCAAGCTGGGCACGGACCCGCAGCTCTTGAGAGCGGCGCCGGCAGGCCAGCCGTTGACCCGCATCGAGCGCGACGCCGACGGGGAGAGCTCCGTCTGGAACACGTACGTGCCGCTCGACGTCGACGGCTCGCGGCGCGGCGTCATCGAGCTGTCCGAGCCGGCGACGAGCGAGGGGCGCTTCGTTCGGCGGACGATCGCGGACACGATGGGCGCGACGGCGGTCCTGGCCGCGCTCATGGCGCTGATGTCCTTCGTCTTGGGCCAGTGGCTGGTCGGCGCGCCCGTCCGCGCGCTCTCCGAGAAGGCGCGTCGCGTCGGGCAGGGCGACTTCTCGGGCCCGGTGGCGCGGCGGCAGCGCGACGAGCTCGGGCAGCTCGCGCGGGAGATGAACGCCATGTCCGACCGGCTGGTGGCGACGATGGAGCAGCTGCGGCACGCCGACCGGCTGGCGATCGTGGGCAAGCTCGCGTCGGGCGTCGCCCACGAGCTCGGGACGCCCCTCAACGTCGTGCTCGCGCGCGCGGGGATGATCGCGTCGGGCGAGGCCACGCCGGAGGAATCGAGGGAGTACGCCAAGGTCATCGCCAGCGCCGCCGACCGCATGACGAAGACGATCCGCCGGCTGCTCCAGTTCGCTCGGCGCGGCGGCGTGCAGAAGTCCAAGCGCGACGTGCGCGAGCTCGTGAAAGACACGCTCGAGCTCCTCGGCCCGCTCGCCGACAAGCGCTCGGTCGCCCTCGTGCTCGCGCCGGGGCAAACCGACGCGTCGGCGAGCGTCGACGGCGGGCAAATCCAGCAGGTAATCACGAACCTCGTCATGAACGCCATCCAGGCGATACCGTCGGGAGGAACCGTGGAGATCGAGGTGGGTCGCGAGCGCGGGACGCCGCCCGCGGGCATGGACGGCGGCGAGAGCGAGTGGCTCTGCCTGAAGGTGGCCGACGACGGAGAGGGCATCTCGCCCGAGCACCTCCCGCACGTGTTCGAGCCCTTCTTCACGACGAAGGACATCGGCGAAGGAACGGGTTTGGGGCTCGCGGTGACGTATGGAATCATCCGGGAGCACGGCGGTTTCATCGCGGTGGAGAGTAAGGTCCACCAGGGCACGACGTTCTCCGTGTTCTTGCCGCTGTCGGAGGTCGCATGACGAACGAGGCGCGCCTGCTGGTGGTCGACGACGACGTGACGCTTTGCGAGACGCTGGCGATCGGTCTGCGCAAGCGCGGTTGGGAGGTGACCTGGAAGGCGTCGGCGGCGGAGGCGGTCGATCTCCTTTCCTCGCAGGACTTCGACGTCGTGGTGACCGACCTTCACATGCGACAGGTCAGCGGGATCGAGCTGTGCGAGCGAATCGTCGCGAACAGGCCCGACGTGCCCGTCATCGTGCTGACCGCGTTCGGGAGCCTCGAATCCGCCATCTCCGCGATCCGCGCCGGCGCCTACGACTTCTTGAACAAGCCCATCGAGATCGACGCGCTCATCATCGCGGTGGATCGGGCGGTGGGCCACAGGCGCCTCCGCGAGGAAGTGAAGCGGCTGCGGATCGAGGCCGGGAAGATGCCGCGCTTCGACGAGCTCGTGGGCCAGAGCCCCGCGATGCGTACGGTCTACGACCTGATCGAGCGGGTGTCGTCGTCGGACGCGACGGTGCTGGTGAGCGGCGAGAGCGGGACCGGCAAGGAGGTCATCGCGCGCGCGATCCACGCGCACAGCGGGCGCAAGGGCGGCCACTTCGTCGCGATCAACTGCGCGGCGGTGCCGGAGAGCCTGCTCGAGAGCGAGCTCTTTGGGCACGCGAAGGGGGCCTTCACCGACGCGAAGACCGCGGAGGCCGGGCTCTTCGCGCGCGCGAACAAGGGAACGATCTTCCTCGACGAGATCGGCGACATGCCGCTCGGCCTGCAACCCAAGCTGCTGCGGGTGCTGCAGGAGCGGTCGGTGCGGCCGGTGGGCGGTCGGGAGGAGGTGCCGATCGACGTGCGGGTCGTGGCGGCGACCAACCGCGATCTCGAGTCGGCGGTCGAGGAAGGGCGCTTCCGCGAGGACCTCTTCTATCGCATCAACGTGGTGCACATCGTCTTGCCGCCGCTCCGCGCGCGGGTCGGAGACATCTTGTCGTTGGCGCAGCATTTCCTGGGCCACTTCGCGGCCCGCGGGGCAAAGAGCGTGACCGGCATCGCGCCCGCCGCGGCGGAGAAGCTCGTGGCGTACGCGTGGCCGGGCAACGTGCGGGAGCTCCAGAACTCCATGGAGCGTGCGGTCGCGCTCACGCGGTTCGATCAGGTCGGCGTGGAAGACCTGCCGGAGAAGGTGCGGACCTACCGGCGCTCGCACGTGCTCGTGGCGAGCGACGACCCGTCGGAGCTCGTGCCGCTCGAGGAAGTGGAGCGCCGGTACATCGCGCGGGTGATGGAGGCGGTGAGCGGGAACAAGACGGCGGCGTCGCGGATCCTCGGCATCGATCGCAAGCGGCTCTACCGGATGATCGACCGCCTCGACGTGCCCTTTCCGAAGGAGCCGTCCCCGAAGGCCGACACCTCGGATTGAGCGGCCCGAACCTTGCTTTTTCCGGGGTCCATGGTGTCCAGCAGGCCGACCGCCCCAGAATGGCCAACCCGACCGCGAGGCCATGCGCCGGCCCGTATTCTCGTGGCCGAGGACGACGAAGCGATGCGCAGCGTCGTCGTCGAAACGCTCCGAAAAGACGGCCACGAGGTGTCGTGCGTGCCCGACGGCGGCCGCCTCTTGGTCAGGTTCGCGCGCGACTACATGGGGAGCGAGGGTACGGATCTGGTCGACCTCCTCGTGTCCGACGTGCGGATGCCGGTGTGCAGCGGGCTGCAGATTCTGCAGCAGCTGCGGGCCGTGCGGTGCCGCATCCCCGTGGTGCTGGTGACGGCGTTCGGCGACGAGGAGACGCGCAAGCTCGCACGATCCCTCGGCGCGGTCCTGCTCGACAAGCCGTTCGAGCTCGACGAGCTGCGCGCCACGGTGTCGAAGCTGCTGGGCTAGGCCCGCCCGAGGGTCTCCGCCGCTTCCATGCGTCGCTCGAATGGGCGGACCGCCGCAAAGGGGAATTGGGGCAGGGCGAAGATGGTTTTGAGGCCATGGTGAAAGTGACTCATCTGGTTGCTCCAGCGCTCCTTCCACTCCTGTTCGCGACGGGCTGTCATGGTTCGTCGGCGAGCGCTTCCTCCCACCCGCTCGAGCCCTCGGCCGCGGCCCCGTTCGCCTCGCCGCCCGTGCTGACGGGCACGCCCGACATCGCCACGCTGGTGGCGCGCGTGAAGCCGAGCGTCGTGAACATCACGGCGATCCACGAGGCCAAGCTGCCGGGGAGCGGCTTCGGAGGCCGCGACGGGCTCGGCGATCTCCGCCGTTTCTTCGACCCGTGGAACCGCATGGGGCCCGGCGGTCCGGGCGGCGGTGAGGAAAGCGTCCAGCAGCAGGCGCTCGGCTCCGGCTTCCTCGTCGACGGGCAGGGCCACGTGGTGACCAACGCGCACGTCATCGCCGACGCCAAGGTGGTGAAGGTCAAGCTTGCCGACGAGCGAGAGTTCCGCGCCAAGGTGATCGGCACCGACGATCGGCTCGACGTGGCCGTCCTTCAGCTCGAGAACCCGCCGCACGACTTGCCGCAAGCGTCTCTCGGCTCGAGCGATGCGCTCCGGGTGGGCGAATACGTCGTGGCGATCGGCAACCCGTTCGGGCTGGGCGACACGGTGACCATGGGCATCGTGAGCGCGAAGGGCCGCACGATCGGCGCCGGCCCGTACGACGACTTCATCCAGACGGACGCGAGCATCAACCCCGGCAACAGCGGCGGCCCGCTCTTCGACCTCCGCGGCCAGGTCGTCGGCATCAACACGGCCATCAACCCGCAGGGCAAGGGCATCGGCTTCGCGATCCCCGTCGACGCGATACGGCAGGTGGTGCCGCAGCTCATCGCGAGCGGGCACGTGTCGCGGGGGCGCATCGGAGCCCTCATCCAGGGCATGGACGAAGACCTCGCGAAGGCGCTCGGCATGGATCACCCGCACGGGGCGCTCGTCGAGAGCGTGGAGTCCGGCAGCCCGGCGGAGAAGGCGGGCATCCGCTCCGGCGACGCGATCACCGCGGTCGACGGGCACGACGTGGCCCATGCCGGCGATCTGCCCCGCATGATCGCCGAGCACGAGCCCGGCACCCGCGTGAAGCTGACGGTCGTTCATGAAGGGCGAAGCCACGACGTCGATGTCACCCTCGATGCGCTGAACCGGGAGGAGCACGCAGATGCGACCCAGGCGCCCGCCCCGCCGTCCGCGGCGCACGCGAAGGCGCTGGGCATCGCCGTCGGCGACGTGGGAGGGCACGCGGTCGTCGAGCGGGTCAACCCGAGCGGTCCCTCCGACGGCAAGCTCCAATCGGGCGACGTCATCGAAGAGGTCAACCGGCAAGCCGTGAACAGCGCCAGCGATCTGGCCGACAAGGTTCAAAAGTCGCCGGCGGACCGCCCGGTCTTGCTGCGCGTGAAGCGCGGCGACCAGTCGATGTTCGTGGCCGTCGAACGTTCGACGGCGGGCTGACCCGGGGCGAAAGGCGACTGTGGGTCGTTCCGACCCGCCCGTGACGATCTCGACGGGGCGGGGCTCCGGCTACCGCAAGAGCGCCAGGATGGCGCCCGCATGGGCCGCGGCCTCGCTCGCGGTCGTGGGCGCCTCGTCCGAGATCTCTTCTTCGTCGAGGAGCTCGGCCGGGACATCGAGCAAGAAGCGGCTCGGCGTGCGCGGCATGGATTTGCCGCGGACGAGGCGCGCCTGCGCGCGGGACAAGACGAGGCGCGCGCGGGCTCGCGTGACGCCCACGTAAAAGAGCCTCCGCTCTTCTTCGATGTCCTGACCGCCGCGGTCGACGGTATCGACCGCCCGCGCGTCCAGCGTGCGGGCGTGAGGCAAGTAGCCTTCCTCGCAGCCGATGAGAAAGACGGCGTCGAACTCGAGGCCCTTGCTGCCGTGAAGGGTGGAGAGCGTGACCAGGTCGCCCCCGTCGTCCTTGTCGGAGTCGAAGCCCATCGTCAGCGCGTTCAAGAAAGACGCGAGGCCGTCGGTGAGCGGGCCGCCCTTGGCTTCGTGGCGCGCGAGGGCGCCGAAGACCCACTCGACGTTCGCCCACCGCTTCGCGCCGGCGTCGACGGACGGCGCGCCCTCCTCGAGCGCGCGTTTGAGTCCGATGCGCTCCGCGAGGGACCGGACGACCTGGCTCGGCGGGAGCTTCTCGCCGAAGAGCTGCGCGCGCGTGGCCTCGATGACCTGCGCGAGCCCGCGGCAACCGTCGCGCGGCGCGGTCGGGATGTCGTCGAGGGCGTCGACGCGCTCGACCGTCTGCCAGAGCGTCCACCGGCGCTTGGCCGCGTGGAGCGCGAGCCGATCGAGCGTGACCTCGCCGATGCCGCGGGGCGGATGGTTCACGATGCGGCGGAGGCTCACTTCGTCGGCCGGGTTGAGCGCGACCTTCAAGTACGAGAGGACGTCCTTGACCTCCTTGCGCTCGAAGAACTGCGCGCCGCCGACGACGCGATGCGGGACGCCCTGCTCGCGGAGGGCCTCCTCGACGAGGCGCGATTGGCCGTTCGAACGATAGAGGACGGCGACGTCGCGCGCGCGAATCCCCTCGTCGCGCACGAGCCTCCGCACTCGCCGGCCCACCCAGGCGGCTTCGGACTCCGGGGTGGCGGCCACGGCGATCGTGGCCTTGGCGCCGCCGAGGCGATCGGTGAAAAGGACCTTGCGCCACTTCGCGTCGGTGCGGCGCGCGATGACGGCGTTGGCCACGTCGAGGATGGGCTTGGTCGATCGGTAGTTGTGCTCGAGCTTGACGACGCGCGCGCCCGGGAAATGGCTCTCGAAGTCGAGGATGTTGCCGACCTCCGCGCCGCGCCAGCCGTAGATCGCCTGGTCGTCGTCGCCGACGGCGCAGACGTTCCGCCGCTGCCCCACGAGCAGGCGCAGCATCTCGAGCTGCGCGCGGTTCGTGTCCTGGTACTCGTCGACCAAGACGTGGAGGAAGCGCTCTTGCCAGCGGCTTCGCACGGCGAGGTTGTCGGTCCAGAGGCGCGCCACTTCGCAGACGAGGTCGTCGAAGTCGTACGCGAGATACCGCCGGAGCGCGGCCTGGTATCGCGGATAGACGATCTTGGCCGCCTCGTCGTACTCGTCGCGCACGGGGAAGTCCTCGGGGCGGACGAAGGCGCCCTTCGCGTTCGAGATGCGCGCGAGGACCGCGGGCGCGTCGTAGGCGCGATCGCCGACGGCGTCGCGGAGGAGCTGCTTGACGAGGGCCATCTGATCGCCCTGATCGAAGATGGTGAACGCCCCGCCGATCGCCTGGCGCTCGCGGCCGAGGACTTCGAGCCCGAAGGAGTGGAACGTCGACACCGTGAGGGCCCGCGCGGCGCCCACCGCGTTCGCGCCGAGGACGCCGGAGACGCGGCTGCGCATCTCGCCGGCCGCCTTGTTGGTGAACGTCAGCGCGACGATGGCCTGCGCGGGGACGCCGCGCTCGACGAGCCGCGCGATGCGATGGGTGACGACCCGGGTCTTGCCCGACCCCGCTCCGGCGAGCACGAGGAGGGGGCCATCGGCGTGCTCGACGGCTTCGCGCTGGGCGGGGTTGAGACGCGTGCCCGTGCTCACGATGGCCCACCACCCTTACGCGGAAAGGCCCACGCGAGACTAGATTGCCAATTCGAGTCGCGTATGCTCGCTGCTTGGTAACCCCATGAGATTTCGCGCTCTCGCCGTCCACTCCGCGTGGCTCGCCATCCTTTCGTGCGGCTCCTCCGGTTGTGGTGCGGCGCCCGTCGCCCCGGTCGTCGCCCCGTCCGCGGGGCCGAGCCGCCCGGTGGCCCCGATCGCGCCGCCGCCCGGACCGAACCTCGCCGAGGTGCCCGACCCGGCGGGCCTCGTGCTCAGCGGACGGATCGCGAACCCCGCGGCGGCGCTCGCGGTCGTGCGCGACTGGTCGGGCCTGCCGATGCCGCAACCGGAAGACGCGTTCCAGATGTTGACCGGCGTCTCCGGAGCCGACGTGCTCGACTTCGATCAACCGGTCGACTTCGCGCTCACGGTGACGGGCACCGGCTCGCGGCTCCACGAGGTCGGAGCGCTGGCCGTCGCCCTGCGAGACGCCGACCACGCCAAGACCGCGCTCGCCGAACACTACAAGCTGACCCCGGGGGACAACGGCGTCCTCGTGCTCCGGAAGAACGACAAGGCGTCGAAGGACGACGCCGACGACGACGCCGACGACAACGAGCGCTCGTGCGAGGTCGCTCCGGCGTTCGGCGCCGCGGCGACGAAGCTCGTGTGCAGCTTCAGCCCGAAGGGCCTGTCGGAGCTCGGCCCGTGGCTCACGCGGACGGCGCCCCGGAAGCCCTCGTCGGGCGACCTCCACGTGGACTTCCGGATGGACCCTCTGCGGCCGACGATCGCCTCCGAACGGCGCTTCTTCAGCGCCATCCTGACGGGCGTGCTCCACCCCGACATCGCCGTGACGAGCACCCGCGAGGCCGTCTCGAGCGTCCTCGGCGACCTCGTGGACTTCGCGCTGGACCTCAACGGGGCGTCGCTCGACGTGCGGCTCGAGGAGGCGCAGGGGACGGCGGCGTTCACGTGGAAGTTCAACGGCCACACCGCCGCGCTGACGAGGCTCCTCACGGCGCACCCGGAGCGCAACGGTCCCGCGCCGGCCGCGTTCTGGCAGTTGCCGGGGGACGCGGACTCGGCGTTCTTCGAGCGCGGGGTCGACGACGCGGCGGTGTCGCGCGCGCGAGAGCTCGTGCTCCACGTCGTCGAAGAGGGGCTGGGCGACGCGGGGGTCGGCGAGTCGGACCGGAAGGCCATCGTCGACGCGCTCGGCAAGATGGGCACGTCGGCGGCCATGTCGATGGCGAACGGCACGAACTGGGACGTGGCCCGCAAGGCCCTCGACGCCGAGAAGGCGCTCCGCGACGGGACGGACACCGCCGCGATCGAAGAAGCCGAGCGGGCATCCGAGGAGGCGCTCATCGGGTGGCACGTCGTGGTCGTCGACGAGCCGCCCCCGAAGCTGGAAGACGCGGTGAAGGCCCTCTTCGCGGTGGGCAAGCGGCCCGGCGTCGCGGCCGCCCTTCGGGCCAAGGGCGCGGCGATGCCCGGCGGCGCGCCGCTACCGAAGGGATCGACCCTGCCGACGTCGACGATGCACTACGTGCTCGACCTTCCGGCCCACTTCCCGGGAGAGTCCCAGGGACCCAAGCCGAAGGCGGGCGCCGTTCACAAGCCGATCGTCATCCACGTCTTCGTCGCGCCCGACGGGGCGCGCACCTGGCTCGCGTTCGGGGCCGGCGAGACCGACG
This sequence comes from Polyangiaceae bacterium, assembly GCA_036500865.1. Lineage (GTDB taxonomy): Bacteria > Myxococcota_A > Polyangia > Polyangiales > Polyangiaceae > Palsa-1150. The sequence continues at coordinate 64,291 of DASYBG010000017.1, read as the reverse complement.
TCGCGTCGAAGTTGGCCGCCGCCATGGGGACGACGGGAGACAAGCTCGCCGGCCGCACGGATCTCGCGCTCCTCCAGACCGCCAGCGTGGGCGACGCGGGCTTCGCCTCGGTGCGGAGCGGGGCCAGCGGCGCGGGCCGTCAGGCGGTGAGGGTGGTCGACGAGCTCGCGCAGCTCCCGCACGCGGGCAAATCGGGGGTCGTCTTTTCCCTCACGCCGGTCTCCGACACGCAGGAGACGATGACTCTGGAGGTCCCCCGCGGCGCCATCGAAGACGTCGTCCACGTGCTGATGCGGCATGGGTTCTAGAGCATCCGTCGTTCCGCCGGAACGGCGCCACGCGCGACGCGGTTTCTTCAGATTCGGCGCGGTCCTCTTGTGCCTGACGGTGGCGTTCGGGTGCAGCCGCCCGCCGCCCGACGCGACCCCCGAAGGGACCGTGCGCCTCTTTCTCGACGCGATGGAGGCGGCCGAGGACGACGCCCACGAGATGCGCCACGCCTACGAGCTCCTCGGACCGACGGCGCGGGCCAACTTGCAAGAACGGGCGCGACGCACGAGCCGCCTCCAAGGGCGGCAGGTGGAACCGTGGGGCATGCTCGCCGCGGGCCGCTTTGGCGTGGCCTTCCGCCCACGGACGATGCGCTCGAAGGTGGTCGGGGATCGCGCGTCGGTGGAGGTCCTCGGGGCCGACCCGCAAAACGAGTCGGCCACGGTCGTCTGCGTCCGAGAGGCGGCGGGCTGGCGGATCGAGCCGGAGCTCCCGGAACCGTAACGTCCGATTTGCCCGCCCCGCGGGAACGGGCATAGAAAAGGGCGCATGCGCTTCCGAAGTTGCCACCGCCTCTTGCGCGCGGCGCCCATCGCCTGCGCGCTCTCGTCGGGCGGGTGCGCGCATCCCGCCGTTCCGCAGCCCGCCGTCCCCCAAGTCGCCGCGATCCCGGTCGCGCCGATCGCGGTAAACCCCCTGCCCCAGCCGGTCTCCCCGCCCTCGCCGGCGCCGTCCGCCAACCCCGAGACCAGCCCCTCCTCGACCGCCCCGGCGACGGTCGGGGTGACGGACGAACCCGCGGCGGCACCCGAGCCCGAGGCCGAGACGCCTCCGGAGAAGCCCTCCCCGCACGTCGTCCTCGTCGACGAGCCCCCGTATCGACGGTCGCTCGCGCACGCGAAGGCGGAGCCCACGCACGCCACCGCGCGCCGCCATGGCCACGCGAGCCGCCCCTATCACCCCGCCCCCGGTGTCGTCGTCGACGTCGCGGACGCCGGGGGTGGGAAAGCCGCGGAGCTCGAACGCGCGGCCCGCTCGGCCGCGTACTGGCCGTTCCGGCGCTGCTACGAGGAGGGCCTTCGCCGCGACCAGAAGCTCGCCGGGAAAGTCTCGCTCGACGTCGACGTCTCACCGAGCGGCAGCGTCGAGCACGCAAGCGTCGCGACGGCGACCGTGCACGACGACACGGTCGCGCTCTGCGTGGGCCGCGAGGCCGCCCACCTGTCGCTCGCGCCTGGGCCGGGGTCCAAGGTTCGCATGGATGTGGGGCTCTACGCCGGCGACGAGCCGGTCGTGGTCCCCCGTGCGGTGCCGCACGCCGACGAGCTCCGGGAGGCGCTTCGCGCGTCGTGGCCGGCCGTGGAGCAGTGCTACGCGTCCGAGCTGGCGACGCACCCCGACGCCGGCGGCGACATGGAGCTGCGCTTCCGCGCGCGGTCGACCGGCGAGGTCGTCGAGGTCGCCGAGACGGGAGAGAACCGCTTCTCGGACGTCGGCGTCACACGCTGCGTGCTCGGCGTCTACCGGACGGCGAAGCTGCCCGCCGCGCGCATCTGCACGTCCCGCGAGACGAGCTTCGCGTACACGATGCACTTCGAAGCACGGCGCTAGCGAAAGAACGCGTCGAGTATCTTCTTTTGCCAGTCGTTGAAGGCGCCGTCGATGATGCCGTCGTACGCCTTGCGGTGGAAGTCCTCGAGCGTCAGGCCTGTCGCTTTGATCTTCCATGTCTCGGGTCCCCGCAGCGACTTCAGCGTCGTCTGCCAAGGGGGCTTCTCGAGGAGCGCGAACCGGGCGTCGAAGTCGAAGCGGACCGCCGTGAGGATCGTCCGCGGCTTCATGCTGGCCGTCAGCGCGTTCGTCGACTCGACCGCGTACTGAAGGACGAGCGTGGGGGGCTTCGTCGGGTTCGGCGCGTCCACCGCGAGCTCTTCGCCCGCGCGCACCGCGAGCACGTCCGCCGGGAACGCGGCGGCGAACGCATCCGCGATCGCCTGCGCCACCCGATCCTCCCGCGGACGCATCGCCTCGGCCGTCAGGTAGTGCGACGGGAGCGCGTCGGACCCGGGATAGTACGCGTGCTTCATCACGCGCTTGTCCATGTCATCCATCGACTTCGAGCCGAGGTACCGGAACCGAACGTCGCACGCCGGCCCGGTCTTCTCGGCTTGGGCGAGGAGCCTCTCCACGAAGCCCGCCGTCGCGGCGTCGACCTGGGCGTTCTTTTGCCGCCACGCCGCGAGCGCCCGGGCATACACGGCGTGCCGCGCCGCCCGGATCTCCGCGTCCACCAGGGTCGTCGGGAACGCCTTCGCGAAGTCGTCGATGGCCGTGACCGTCCCGACCGTCTTGGCCTTCTCGAGCTCGACGAGGAGCGAGCGCCGCATCGCATCGTCCACCTCCGAGCCGATCCTCGTCGTCGGGTGCGCGCGCACGTATTCCTGGAGCGCGTCGAGCGTCCCCTTCTTCTCGGCGTCGGCGAGCTCCGCCCGCGCGAGGTACTCGTCGCGGATCTCGTCGGAGCGCCGCCCGCCTCTCCTGAGGTACTGCTCGTAGAGCGGGACCGTCCCCGCGGCGACGACGCCCTCGTACATGCGCTGGTCGCTCGACGCGTTCCGCATCGACCCGAGCCCGAGCCCGAGGGCGACGCCCACGGCGATGGCGGGCACCCCGTCGAGTCGCGACCACCACGGCGAGAAGCGCTTCATCCCCTCCGTCGAGAGGATCGGGCTCGACATGCGGGTGTGGTGCAGCGGATCGAGCTCCGCGAGCATGTCGATGTTGTCGGCCTCGATCGCGCCGACCAAACCCGGCCGGAGAGCCTCCAGCGCTGCGTGCGCGCGGTCGACCTCCTCGGCGTTCGAGCCCGGGACGATGACCCGCTCCCCGTCACGCATCACGAGGGCCAGGGCGGGCCCCGCCACCTTCTCGATGCTCCGCGCGTCGGCCACGGACCACACGCGCAAGATCGAATCGCTCGCGTCGATCACGCAGGCCGGAAAAAGGTACGTCCCCGCGCGATACGGGAGCGCCTCGACGGCTCGGAGGACGACGGTCGCGTGGATGAAGCAGTACGCGGCGGCCGAGAGCAGCAGCACGTCGACCGCGAGCATCGGCGCGCGATGGATCGCCAGCGGGCTCGTCACGTCTCCCCAGCCGGCCGCGAGCACGACAGTGGCGACCGACGCGAGCACGGCGCTCGCCCCGATCAGCACCCACGCCGTCGTACGCGGCGCCGGCTTGAAGAGGAGCGGGACGGGCGGCGAAGATCGTCGCGTCGAAGCGACGAAGCGATCCTGCATCGGCCGAGTACAGCGGTAAAAGTCGATCTTCTTGGGCTGCGCCACGGTAAGGTTTCGCGCTAGCCCCGGCTCGAACGGGGCACCGCCTTCCTAGCGAGCATCCTACCGGAGAACCTGGAAGGACGGCCCCGCCAAGTGGAGCCACTCACGGCACCGTTCCGCGGGCGAGAGATCTTTGACGCGATCCGCCGTGCCCTTATAGAACGCCATACCATGCGGAGACGAGCGCGATGAGCCCGACGGCAATGCTCACTTTGATGTTCGCCGCCTTTGCGATGTTCGCTTGGTCGGCGAGCAGGCGCTGGAATCTCTTGCTCGTCGGCCGACCCGTGGAAAACCCGGTCGACCATCCGGGGACGCGTGTGCGCGGCACTTGGCGCTTCGCGTTCCGCCAAGAGAAAATGGATTACTACAATCCGGCCGGCGTCGCGCACAAGCTCATCTTCGCCGGCTTTTTGGTGCTCCTCGTTCGCACACTGGTCCTCTGGGGTCGCGGCTTCTCGCCGAGTTTCAACCTCTGGGTGCTGGGCCCCGATCAGCCCGTCGGTGAGACGTACGACTTCACCAAAGACATCGCGGCGGTGCTCGTCTGCTGCGGGACGTTCGTCTTTTTCTACTATCGACTCTTCGTCAAGCCGCGGCGCATGGCCCTCTCCTTCGAGGGCCTCCTCATTTTGGGGATCATCTTCACGATGATGATCGCCGACATGACCTACGACGGCGCCGCGCTCGTGCTCGCGTCGCAGAAGGCGGTCGCATGTGGGGGAGTCGCGCGTGCGGCGCAGGCGGCGCGGTGCGCGGCGATCGACACGATCGTGGCGCCGCTCGGGAACGCGCACTGGGTGGGCGAGTGGGCGGCGTGGCCTTCTCCGGCGGGCTCGCTCTTCGCGGCGGTCTTCCACGCGCTGCCGGCGGGAGGGCTGGTCTTCCTCGCGCGGGCCGGGTTCTGGACGCACGTGACGCTCGTCCTCCTCTTTTTGAATCTTCTGCCCCACTCCAAGCACTTTCACGTCATCACGGCGGTGCCCAACGTCTTTCTCCGCAGCTTGCAGCCCGCCGGCCGCCTCGCGCCGCTCGCCGAGAACGCGGAGAAGCTCATGGAGCGGGTGGGGACGGCGGGAGAGTCGCCCGATCCGCTCGCCGAGCCGATCGGCGTGGCCCGCATCGAGCACTTCACGTGGAAGTCGCTCCTCGATTTCTACACGTGCACCGAGTGCGGCCGCTGCTCGGATAACTGTCCTGCGCACCGCACCGGGAAGATCCTCAGCCCCAAGCACCTGACGCTCGCGCTCCGGGATCACCTCGTCGGTCGTGAAGACGAGCTCGTCGGCCAAGGGAACCCGGACGCGGCCGCGGCGACGGTCCCCGTCAACCTCGTCCCCGACGTCATCCACCCCGACGTGCTCTGGGCCTGCACCTCTTGCCGCGCGTGCGAAGAGCAGTGCCCCGTCCTCATCTCGTACGTCGACAAGATCATCGACATGCGGCGAAGCCTCGTGATGGTGCGCGGCGAGTTCCCCCACGAGCTCGCGAAGCCGTTCCAGGGGATGGAGTCGAACGGCAACCCGTGGAACCTCTCGCGCATGGACCGCTCCGCCTGGAGCGACGGGCTTGGCGTCCCCACGATGAAAGATAAACCCACCGCGCCGGTCCTCTACTGGGTCGGGTGCGCCGCGAGCTACGACGAGCGCGCGAAGAAGATCGCGCGCGTCACGGCGAAGCTCCTCACGTTGGCCGGCGTCGACTTCGCGATCCTCGGCGGCGAGGAGACGTGCACGGGCGATCCCGCGCGGCGGGCCGGCAACGAGTTCCTATTCGCGATGCTCGCCGAGGCGAACACCGCCACCATCAAGGCGTACGGCGAGGGCGGCGGCGCGCGCACGGTGGTGACGACGTGCCCGCACTGCTTCAACACGCTCAAGAACGAGTACCCCGACTTCGGGCTCCACGTCGAAGTCGTCCACCACACCGACTTTTTGCTCGGCCTCGTCGCCGAGGGCAAGCTCGTGCCGCACAACCCGGTCGACGCGAAGGTCGTCTACCACGACTCCTGTTATCTCGGCCGCTACAACGGAATCTACGATCCGCCGCGCGAGATCCTGCGGCGCATCCCGGGCGTCGAGCTCGTCGAGCCACCGTATTGGACCAAGCAGCGGGGTCTCTGCTGCGGGGCCGGAGGCGCGCAGATGTGGATGGAGGAGCAGAACCAGGACCGCGTCAACGTGAAGCGCACCCTCCAGCTCGTCGACGCGCTGAACGCTCCCGCCGCGCACGCGTCCCATCCCCACGCGGAGCACACGATCGCGAGCGCCTGCCCTTTCTGCATGACGATGCTCACCGACGGCCTCAAGACGAAGAACCTCGAAGACAAGGTGCGGCAGCTCGACGTCGCCGAGCTCCTCGAGCGAGCCTGCAACGTGGTCGACCCGCCGCACGAAATGGACGGGGTGCCTGCATTGCCTGCACCCGTCGCCTCTTGAGGTATGATCCTGGGGCGATGCCCCGTTGTCCGCTCTGCGGCCGACCCGGCGACTCGCCGGCGGAGAGCAAGGCCGCGCCTTTCTGTTCCACCCGCTGCAAACAGATAGACCTCGGCAAGTGGCTGGACGAAAAATACCGAATCCCCGTCGCCGGCGATCCGTCCGACGAAGGCGAGGATTCCGAGACAAAGCCATGATCCTCAAGCTCGCCCGATTGTCGCCGCTCGTCGCGTACATCCTCGCCCAGACCACGGCGGCGATGGCCCAGTCGCTCGAGCCTCCCCCTCCGCTCGTCGCCCCCGCGCCAGGCCCGCCGCCGCCGGGAATGCCGCCTCCCGGGCTGCCCAGCACCCCGGTCCTGCCGCCATCGGTCCCACCGCCCCCGAGCGACGAATCGCAGGACAGCGGCCTCGGGCTCGAGTGGGTGTGGGCCAACGCCGAGATCGGCGCGGCGTACGTGAACCTGCAGTCCTTCGACGCGACGAACCTCGCCCTCCAGAAGACGGAGACGAGCGGCCCCGCGTACGGCGTCGCGGCGGGGATACGCCTCTTGTTTCTCACCGTCGGCGTCCGCGCGCGCGACCTCCAGCTCGCGTCGATCGGGAGCCTCTGGGAGCTCAGCCTCGAGGCGGCCCTGCATACGCGCATCGGGCGCGTGGACCCGTACCTCGGCGTGCGCGGCGGCTACAACTTCGTCGGCACGCTCAACTCCAACTCGGTCCAAGTGGCCGGCGGCAACACGCCGCCCGACGTGAGCATCCACGGGTTCGACGTCGGTCCGACCTTCGGGTTCGACATTTACCTCGTGAAGTACGTCTCTCTCGGCGTCGACGTCGACGCCCAGTTCCTCTTCCTGCAGCGGCCGAAGCCGCCCCTGCCCGCGGGCCTCACCGAGTCGAGCCTGCCCGCGCAGTACCAGCCGCTCTACGACAACTCGGGATCGAGCGTCGGGTTCGGCGTCACGGGCACCGCGCACTTCGGCCTTCACTTCTGATCCGGCGCGCGCCGTGCTCGCGACCCTTCGCTGGCTCCTCCCCGCCGCGCTCCCCGCCGCCCTCTTCGCCGTGCTCGCCTGGCGCACGGACCCGCGCCGGGAGCCGCGCTGGCTCTCGGCGACGACGTTCTTCCTGGGCTCCGCGCTCGCCCTCGTCGCGCTCCTGGTCACGAACCGCGTGGCCGCCCTGGCGGGGAGCGACGCCGACGCCGCCGCGACGGGCGCCGGCGGTGAGCTCCTCTTGCTCTTCTTCGTCGTGGCCCCCACCCAGGAAGCGGCGAAGGTCGCGGCCGTATGGCCCGCCCTTCTCTCGAAGCGCGTCGGCGAACGCTACGACGGCGTCGTCTACGCGGCGGCCGCGTCGCTGGGCTTCGCCGCCGTCGAGAACGCGCTCACGCTGCGCGCCCACCCCGCCGGCGGGATCTGGGTCGCGCGCGCCCTGGTCGCCCTCCCCGCCCACGTGTTCTTCGCTTGCCTCTGGGGGTACGCGCTCGGTCGGGCGAGGCACGCCCGGTTCCGCGTGCCGATCTTTCCCTCGGCCTTCTTGCTCTCCATCGCCGCCCACGGGCTCTACGTCTATTTCGTCTACGGGCGCGGCCCCTGGGCGCTCCTCGGCGTATCTCCGCTCCTGGCGGCGATGGGCGTCGTCACGTGGGTGTTGGCGCGCGACCTCCGCGAAAGGCACGAGCGGGCGCTCGGTGGGGGGCCGCCGTCGAGCCGTCGTTGGGCCAGGCTCTCGGCCGCGACGCAGCCGCCCAGCCTCGCGAGCGTGCGCGCGGCCCTCGTCCGCGCGGACGAGCCGATGCGGCTCCGCTGGGTCGCGTTCGGCGCGCTGGTCGTCCTCGGCGCGATGTGGAGCGGGCTCGCCGCTGGCGTGGTGGGGGCGCACCTGCTCCACGTCGACCTGTCGCGGGTGGACGACCAGGACGCGCGGTCGGCCGCACCCGCGATTCTGCTCGTGGTCGGCTTGCTCGGCTCGTTCCCCGTGAGCGGCTGGCTCGTCGCGCGCGCCGCCGGAGCCCACACGCTGCTCGAGCCGGCGCTGGCCGCGGCGCTGGCCATCATCGTGACCTTGACGGGTCTGGGGCTCGCCGCGCCGTTTACGGTCGCGTTCGGGCTGGCGCTGTCACCGATCGCGTGGGTGCTCGCCTGCGCGGGGGCTTGGGTGGGCCTGGATCAGAGCGGTCCGCCCCATCCGATTCCGTAAACCGGCGTCGACCCGCTTCGCGTGAGGCTCGCCCCGATGACCCCGGCCGACGGCCAGCCGGGGAGCAGCGCGTGCCCCCCCGGAGCATCGCGCGTGAGCCACCACGCGAGGACGCCGCCGAGCAGGCTGCCCGCGATCGTCGCGGAGAGCGACCCGCGTGTGTTCGACTCGGTGGGCCGCTCGATGTTCTGGAAGAGGAGCGGGCTCGTGGCGGCCGCGCCGATGAGGGCACCGCCGGCGGCGCCCAGGTCGATGAGGAGCACACGGGACGGCGAAATGGTGACGCGCGTGGCGAGCGCCCCCGCGGCCACGAGGCCCACGGCCGTGCCCACGCCCATCCCGGTGTACGGCGTCACGTCCGTCGTCCCGAGATAGAGAAACTCGCTCGCCCCTCCCAGGAGAAGTCCGAGCGCGCCCCCCGAGTGCGCCAGCGTCGCGTCGCCGTCGTCCATCTTTGCCCGCGTCAGCGCGACGGTCGCCACGCCCGCCCCGAGGAGACCGCCGCCGACGCCCCACGCGTAGCGATCGTCGAAGGGCTGGACCTTCTGCCCGGCCGCGATGAGGAACGCGGAGCCCGCGGCCCACCACCCGCCCGCCGCCAGAAACCAGGCGTCCCCCGTCGTGACGTCCCACTCGTCCGCGACGAGAAGCGCGCCGCCGATGCCGATGCCCGTACCCACGACCAGGAGCGGATAGAGGACGCGCGGGTCGTCGGCCTGGCTGGCCGCGCGCTGCATGCTGAACGCCGTGAAGGCGCCGAACGCCGCGGCGTTGGCGGCGAGCACGGCGCGCCCCTCCGACCGGAGCGGCGCCATGATCCCCTGGGACGTCCCGCGCCCGGCGAGCTCTCGCTCTTTCTCGATGGCGGCCACGGCCGCCGCCGGCGGTGACAGCATGTCGCGGAGCATGACGAGCCCGCGCACCGACACCGAATCGCTCGGCACCGTCTCCACGCGCACCCGCAGCTCCTTGCCGTTGGGCGGGGACGCGACGATGCGGACGATGTAGCTCGAGCCTCCGGCGTTCTCGATGCGCGGGCTGACGACCCACGCGCCGCCGTCGGGCGACCCGGTGTCGGACTGGGCGCGGAGCAAGAGATCCTCGTCGCGCATGCGGTTCGGGGCCGGCCCCGTGTCGGTGACGTCGAGCGTGAAGCCGAGGTCCTGAACGGCGTCCCGCAGCGTGGCGTCGAGCTCCTGCGCGCGCTCGAACGGCCCTCGCTCGGAAGGCGTCGGCCGGTGAAGCGCCGTCGACCCCACCGCATCCCCCGCGGGCGTGAGCGTCGGCCAGAGGACCACCGACCCCTTCGTCTCGGCGCGCGCCGAACGCGCACAGAGCGCGATCGTCGCGGCGGCGACGAGCACGACCACGACGGCGCGGAGCCCTCCCGCGATGCTCTGCCGTCCGGTCGGGCGCATGGTGGCGGTCTCAAACGCTACCGCGTTTTAACACTTCACCAGCGCCCGCGGCCTATGGTTTTTGCGGGAGCTCGTGCCATAGGGCCAGGGAGTCCCGCAGGGACGCGGCCGCGCTCTCCGTCGCCGCCGGGTCTTCGTCGGCCGGCAGTGCGCCGACCCGGAGCGCGGCGACCGCGCACGCCGCGCGCGCCAAACGGCGAGTCGCCACCTGACGCGCGGCCACCTGGGTCAACCCGGTGTCCGACGAGAGCAGCGCGTTCGCGAGGTCGTGGGCCGACTTGCCGACGGTCTCGCACGTGCTCACCGCCGCGCGCGCGAGGTCGAGGGAGGACGCCGGCGCCGTCGACGTCAGCACGGCCGTATCGTCGGATACGCGCCGCCATCCCTGGTCGTCGACGCTCGCATCGACGTGGCGTTCGGCGCCGCGCACGCCCGCGTCCGACGCGACCCACACGAAGGCCACGCCCTCGGTGACCGTGACGCGGACCGTCTCGTGCGCGAGAGGCGGCAGCTTGCCCGCGGTCGCGCCCGCCTTGGCCTGCGCGGGCGCGCGCGTCCCGCGATGGGGGGAGACCTGCACGCCGAGCTTCGCCGCCGCGAAGCGCACGACGCCGAGCGGCGTGACGACCCACTCCTCCGCGCCCGGCGACTCGCCGGCGCCGACGCTGCTCTCGAAGAGGCCCGTGTCGAGCCACGACTCTTCCATCGAGTCGATGCACACGCGGACCCGTGCGGGCCCGCGGAAGGTCGTCTCGCGGGTCGTGCGGGGGTCTTTGGCGACGAGCCGCGCGCCCGGCAATAGGTCGATCCAAGGGTCGGGTGCGATGCCGGACGCGAGGCCGACCGGCGTGCCCGCGTCGTCCTCGGAGCGTATGTCTCCGTCCACGGTGATCGCTCGGCACGGTGTCGTCCGTCGCGGGACCGGCATCGGGGGCACTGCGGCCGCCGATCGCGCGGCAGCCGGTGCGGTCGGAAGCGGCGACGCGGTCGGGACGCCCTCGCGCGGCGCGCGGTCTTCGCACGCGCTGCAGCCCCCGAACACGACGGCGAGCGCGAGAAGGGGCAGCGCCGGTGCGGTCGCCCTCCGCATGCTCACCGCAGCGCGCTGGGCGCCGCCGGCTCCTCGACCTCGACGGGGAAGATGTCGGAGGTGACGTCCTCCGCGGCGAGCTCCCGCTTGGCGTCGTGGAGCTCGCTCGACGTCTGGTCGAGGCGATCCGCGAGCACGCCCAAGAACTGCCACAGCATCTTGACCGCGACCTCGTGCTCCTTGCGCAGGATCTCGAAGAAGTCCCCGCGCCGGATCGTGATGAGCTCCGCCGCGCCGACCGCCGACACCGTCGCCGACCGCGGGACGCTCCGGATGAGCGCCATCTCGCCGACGTGTTCGCCCGGCCCGAGGTGCGTCAGGACTTGATTCCCCCGCGACACGGCGACCTTGCCGTCGAGCACGATGAAGAGCTCGTCACCCTTGTCGCCCTCGCGGATGACGATGTCGCCGTCCTGGTGGATCCTCACCTCGACGGCCTGCATCACCCGGAGGAGCTCCCGCTCCGTCAGGCGCGAGAAGAGCGGCATGTTCGCGAGCACGTCGCGCTTGAGGGCGAGCCTCCTCGCGCGGGCCGCGTCGACCGCGCCCTCCTCGCCCATCTTGACGACGATCGTCGTGATGTTGTCCTTGCCGCCCCGTTCGTTCGCGAGCGCCACGAACGCCTTGACGCTCGCGTCCCCCTCGAGCGCGAGCGGCGCCCGCAGGTCCTCCGGCGACTCCAGGTAGCCGTGCAGCCCGTCGCTCGCGAGGACGAGCACGTCCCCGGCGATGAGCTCGAGGACCAGCGTGTCGACCTCGACCCGTTCGTAGACGCCCACGGCGCGCGTGATGGCGTTCTTCTGCTGGACCTTGTCGATCTGCTCGCGCGTCAGCTTTCCGCGCTTGATGAGCTCATTGTAAACGGTGTGGTCCTCGGTCACCTGCTGGATGTGGCCGTCCCGCGCGAGGTAGATGCGGCTGTCGCCCACGTGCGCGATGAAGCCCTGGTTGCCGGCGACGAGCAGCGCGCTGAGCGTCGTGCCCATCCCCCGCTTGGCGGGGTCGTTCATCGCCTCCTCATGGACCTTCGAGCAGGCGCGCTGCACCGCGTGCTCGAGCAGGGCGACGACGTCCTTCACCGTGACCTTGGCGGCTCCGGTCGCCCCCGCCGCGTAATCCTCGAGGAGCTCCGCTTCTCTTTTGATCTCTTCGTGGACCGTCCGCACGGCGATGGCGCTCGCGACCTCTCCCGCCGCGTGGCCGCCCATGCCGTCGGCCACGACGAACAGGCCGAGCTTCCTGTCGACGAGGAAGTTGTCTTCGTTGTGGTCTCGGACCTTGCCGACGTCGGTCGCAGCGTAGAAGCGGATGGACTCGCTCAACCCCATGCGTGCGTCGATGATAGCTTAGCGGCGCCTCGCAGGGGCCTCGCGTGGCGTCGCCGCGATCGGGCCTCCACGGCCGCCCTGCGCCCTCGCTGTGCTCCGACGTGTTCCCATCGATGACACCGGTCAGCCCGGGAGTGCCGAGCACGGCCCCGAGCGTCTTCGCCAGCGCGCGCGTCGCGTCGATCCGGTCGACGGCCGCCGTGCGCGCACCCCCGATCAGCGATAGGCCTGCTGCAGAGCTTCGAGGGCCGCGCTCCCGGGACAGAGCTCTTCGTGGCGCAGCCGGGCGAGCGGGGTCTTCACCGTCTTCGCGCTCTCGTGCATCTCCACGCCGCTCTCGTCGATGTAGAGGAGGCCCATCGGGATCTCGCCGGCCTGCTGGCGCTCCATGATGTGCAAGAACGCGCCGGCGCGGTTCGTCGGATCGTAGTCCGCCCCGACCTTGTGGAGCCGGACGACGCTCCCGTCGTGGAGCTTCACCTCGGTCGTCGTCCCGTGATCGTACTCGATCGTGATCTCTTCGGCGGGCGGCACGAAGTCGGCGGCGACGATGGGCAGCTGGTGCTTGCGCGTGTAGTCGTAGCTCTTGGTCGAACCTTCGTGGTCGTTGAACGTCACGCACGGCGAGATGACGTCGACCAGGGCGAACCCGTTGTGCCGCAGCCCCGCCTTCAAAATGGGCACGAGCTGCGCCTTGTCGCCCGAGAAGCTCCGCGCCACGAACGTCGCCCCGATGCTCAGCGCCAGTATGACCGGGTCGATCGGCGGCTGCGTGTTCGGCTCTCCGCGCTTCGACTTCGACCCGAGGTCCGCCGACGCCGAGAACTGGCCCTTCGTCAGGCCGTAGCAGCCGTTGTTCTCGATCACGTAGAGCATGTTCACGTTGCGGCGGATCGCGTGGCACATCTGCCCGAGGCCGATGGACAGCGAGTCTCCGTCGCCGCTCACGCCGATGTAGACGAGGTCGCGGTTGGCGGCGGCCGCGCCGGTCGCGATGGCGGGCATCCTGCCGTGCGCCGAGTTGAAGCCGTGGGCGCCGGAGACGAAGTAGGTCGGCGTCTTCGAGGAGCAGCCGATGCCCGAGAGCTTGCCCAGCATGTGGGGCGGGATGTCGAGCTCGAAGACGGCCTTCACGATCGCCGCGGTGATCGAGTCGTGGCCGCAGCCGGCGCACAAGGTCGACATCGCGCCTTCGTAGTCGCGCACCGTCAGCCCCAGCTTGTTGGGCTGGAGCGACGGGTGCCGGGCCGACGGCTTCTTGATGAAGCTCATACCCGCGCCCCTCCGCCGTTGGCCCGCGCGGGGCTCGCCGCGTCGTGCGGGTGGGCGTGCTCGGGCCGCGCGTGGAGCTGCGACTCGATGCCCTTGATCACCTGGGACGCCTGGAGCGGGAACCCGCCGTACGCGCGGACCGCGCGGAGCTTCTCCTTCGGCACCGCCGTCTCGAGCGTCAGGAGCGACATCAGCTGACCGTCGCGGTTCTGCTCGACCACGAACACGGGGTCGTGCTCGCGGAGGAAGGCCTCCACCTCCTGGCTGAACGGAAAGGCGCGGACGCGCAGGTAGTCGCCGCGCACGCCGCGCGACTCGAGCATGCCCATCGCCTCGCGCACCGCGAGGTCGCAGCCGCCGACCGAGATGACCCCGAACGACGCGCCCGCGCGCCGCTCGATGACCGGAGCCGGCACGGACGCCCGCGCGGAGGTGTGCTTGCGGGCGAGGCGGTCCACGACCTCTTGGTATTCGTCGGGCTTCTCGGTGTACCCGCCGAGCTTGTTGTGCCCCGAACCGCGCGTGAAGAACGCGCCCTTCTCGTGCACGCCGGGGAGCGAGCGCGCGACCACCCCGAGCTCGTCCTCCGGCGAATACCGGTAGAACTTGGGGAGCGCCTCGAGCTCTTCGCGCGAGAGCACCCGGCCGCGGTCGGGCCGATACGTGTCGTCCCACTTGAGGCGCGGCACGACCCAGTCGTTCATTCCGATGTCGAGATCGCTCAACATGAAGACGGGCGTCTGGAAGCGTTCGGCGAGGTCGAACGCCTTGACCGCGAAGTGGAAGCACTCTTCGGGGCTCGAGGGGAACAGGAGCAGGTGCTTGGTGTCGCCGTGCGACGCGTACGCCGCGAGGAGCACGTCGCCCTGCTGCGTGCGCGTGGGCATTCCCGTCGACGGGCCGACGCGCTGCACGTCGACGATGACGACCGGGATCTCGGCGTAGTACGCGAGCCCGACGAGCTCGTTCATGAGCGAGATGCCGGGGCCCGACGTCGACGTGAAGGCCCGCGCGCCGTTCCATGCGGCGCCGATGACCATGCCGAGCGCCGCGAGCTCGTCTTCGGCCTGGACGATGCAGAACTTCTTCTCGCCCGTGGCCTTGTCGGTCCGGAACTTGTCGCAGAGGGACTTGAACGCGTCCATCACGCTGGTCGAGGGCGTGATCGGATACCAGCCCGCCACGGTCGCCCCGGCGTAGACGCAGCCGAGCGCGGTCGCCGTGTTGCCGTCGATCAGGATCGAGTTCTGCGTCGCGTCCATCTTCCGGAGGCGGAACGGCAGCGGACACTCGAAGTGCTTCTTCGCGTAGTCGTACCCGAGCTGGATCGCCTTCTTGTTCGACTCCATCAGCGCGGGCTTGCGGGAGAACTTCTCCTTGAGCATCTCCGCGATGACGTCCATGTCGATGTCGAGGAGGGCGGCGAGCGTCCCCGCGTACGCGATGTTCTTCATCAGCGTGCGCTCGCGGGAGTTCGCGAACGTCTCGTTGCAGAGCTGCGCGTACGGCACCCCCAAGAGGTGCACGTCGGGCCGCACGAGCGACGACCGGAGCGGCCAGCTCGAGTCGTAGAGCAGCCACCCGCCCGAGCGGACCTCGGCGACGTCCTGCGCGTACGTCTCCGCGTTCATCGCGACCATGAGGTCGTATTCGGACGTGCGCGCGGTGTGCCCGTCTTTGTTGACGCGGATTTCGTACCAGGTCGGCAGTCCCTGGATGTTCGACGGAAAGAGGTTCTTCCCGGACACCGGGATCCCCATCCGGAAGATAGCCTGCATCAAGATGCCGTTCGCGCTCGCCGACCCCGTCCCGTTGACGTTGGCGAGCTTGAAGGCGAAATCGTTGATGCGCACGGCGCCGCTCTGTGGCCCCACCGCCTCGTTCTCTAGCGCTGCGCGCATGGCGAGCTCCCCGCATAAGGAATCAGCAGGTCGAACTTCTGCATGTCCCACGCTGCCGTGGGGCACCGCTCGGCGCAAAGGCCGCAGTGCACGCAAAGATCCTCGTCTTTGAGCATGACGCGCTTCGTCTGAGGAAGGGGACCCGACGCGAACAGGTCCTGCTTCGTGTTGGTGGCCGGGGCGCTGAGCCGCTTGCGCAGATCCGTCTCCTGGCCGTCGGCCGCGATGGTGAGACAGAGGACGGGGCAGACATCGACGCACGCGTCGCATTCGATGCAGAGCTTGTCGGCGAACACCGTCTGCACGTCGCAGTTCAGGCAGCGCTCGACCTCGCGCGCCGTCTGCTCCGCGTCGAAGCCCATCTCGACCTCGATGTTGAGCTGCTTGAAGCGCCGCTCGAGGTCGACGTGGTTCATCTTCTGGCGCTTGGCCGGGTTGTAGTCGTTCTTGTAGCTCCACTCGTGGAGCCCCATCTTCGTCGTCGCGAGGTTCATCCCCATCGGCGGCCGCTCCGTCACCGGAACGCCCTGGCAATGGTTGTGGATGCTGATCGCCGCCTGGTGGGCGTGCTCGACGGCCCAGATGATGTTGAGCGGGCCCCACGCGGCGTCGCCGCCGAAGAAGATGCCCGGACGCGAGCACCCGTGGGTGGCCTTGTCGACGACGGGCGAACCCCACTTGTCGAACTCGATGCCGATGTCGCGCTCCACCCAGGGGAACGCGCCCTCTTGCCCGATCGCGAGGATGACGTCGTCGGCCGGGAGAAAGACGATGCCGGCCGGCGTCTGCGTGAGCTTCCCGCCGCTCTCGACCGACTCGTACCGCTGGAACTCCATCCCCACGAGCTTGCCGTTCTCGACGACGAAGCGCTTCGGCTCGTGGTTGACGACGATCTCGACCTGCTCTTCTTCCGCGTCTTCGAGCTCCCAGGGCGACGCCTTGAAGTAGGCGCGCGGCTTGCGCGCCATGACTTTGATGTCTTTGCCGCCGAGGCGCCGCGACGTTCGGCAGCAGTCCATCGCCGTGTTGCCGACGCCGATGATGAGGACGCGCTCGCCGATCTTCTCGATGTGGCCGAAAGCGACCGACTCGAGCCAGTCGATGCCGAGGTGGATGCGGTCGGTGTCGTGGCGGCCGGGGACTTCGAGGTCTTTGCCGCGCGGCGCGCCGCTCCCGACGAAGACGGCGTCGTACCCGTCGGCGAGGAGGCTTTTCATGCTCTCGACGGGAGTGCCGTATCGCATGATGGCGCCCATGCGGACAATCATGTCGATCTCTTCGCTCAGCACCTTCTCCGGGAGACGGAAGGCGGGAATGTTCGACCGCATCAAGCCGCCCGGCACGTCGAGCTTCTCGAAGATCGTGACCTCGTAGCCGAGCGGCAAGAGATCGTTCGCGACCGCGAGCGACGCGGGGCCGGCGCCGATGCAGGCCACCCGCTTGCCGTTCTTCTCCGCGGGCGCCTTGGGCAGGAGCTCGGAGACGTCGTCTTTCAGGTCGGCCGCGACGCGCTTCAGGCGGCAGATCGCGACCGGCTTGTCCTCCACCCGTCCCCGCCGGCACGCGGGCTCGCACGGCCTATCGCACGTGCGGCCGAGGACGCCGGGGAATACGTTGGATTGACGGTTGACCAAGTACGCATCGGTGTATCGCCCTTGCGCGATGAGCCGAATGTACTCGGGGACGTTGGTGTGAGCGGGGCACGCCCACTGACAATCGACTACTTTGTGAAAGTAGTCGGGCTTGCGGACGTTCGTCGGCTGCACGAGTTTCTCGGGGCGGTACGCTAATGAGTCTTTGGCCGACGCGCCAGCGGGCGAGAAAAGTCCGCGCGCGAAACGCCGCCAGACCGCCACTGACCGATGCCAGTCGCGTGGAACCTAATGCGCCTCCCCGGGCCTTCGCCACCCGAAAGAGCGAATTGCCCGGCCCATCGTCCACCCGCATCGTCCCTTTTCAATGACGCAGCATGGCAACGCGCAGGACTTGCGGAGCACGCGTGAATAGCCGGCTCATCACCCCTCTTCTTCGCCCTCGCCCTTGTCGCCGCGGAGCCCGAGTTGGCGCGCCTTCTTGTAGAGGTGGCTCCTCTCGAGATCGAGCGCGCGCGCCGTCGCCGCCATCTGGCCGCTGTGGTGACCGATGGCCTCTTGCACGATGACCCGCTCCGCTTCTTCGACGAGGACGCGAAACGGCACGCCGGGGCGATACAAGCCCGCCGTCTTCGCCGTGCTTCCCGCCGGCAGGCAGTTGGTGACGTCGTCGGCTCGGATGGCGTCGTCGGGCGTGAGGATGACGAGCCGCTCGATGACGTTCTTGAGCTCGCGCACGTTCCCCGGCCACGAGTAGCGCGCCAGAACGGCGATCGCGTCGTCCTCCAGCGTGAGGCCGCGCCGATCGTTGGAGCTCGTCGCCAGCTCGAGGAAGTGCCTCGCGAGGAGTGGGATGTCGTCGCGCCGCGCGCGGAGCGGCGGGATGGCCAGGGGCAACACGTTGAGGCGGTCGTAGAGATCGGCGCGGAAGGCGCCCGCGTCGATCGCCGCCATGAGGTCGCGGTTGGTCGCCGCGACGACGCGCACGTCGACCGCCAGCGTCTCGCTCCCGCCGACGCGCTCGATCTCGCGCTCCTGGAGCACGCGCAGGAGCTTCGCCTGCATGGGCAGCGGCATATCGCCGACCTCGTCGAGGAAGAGCGTGCCTCCGGTCGCGCGCTCGAACTTGCCGCGGCGCTGCTTGGTCGCGCCCGTGAAGGCGCCCGCCTCGTGGCCGAAGAGCTCCGACTCGATGAGCTCCGACGGGAGGGCCGCGCAGTTGAGCTTTTCGAGCGGCCCCTTGGCCCGGGGGCTCATCGTGTGGATGGCGCGCGCCACGAGCTCCTTGCCGGTCCCGCGCTCTCCCGTGAGAAGGACGCTCGCGCCGCTCCGCGCCGCCCGGCCGATCTGCTCGACGAGCTTCTTGATCGCGGGGCTCCCTCCGACGAGCTCCCCCGTCGCCCCCGCGGCGCGGCGCAGGTCCCGCGCCTCGGCCTCCGCGCGCGTGAGGCGGAGCGCGGTATCGATGGCGATGAGGAGCGCGTCGGTGTTGAGGGGCTTCTCGAGGAAGTTGAGGGCCCCGACGCGGACGGCGCGGACGGCGGTGTCGATGTTGGCGTGCCCGCTCATCATGATGACGGGCACGTCGCTCTTGGCGGCGCGCATCCGCTGGAGGAGCGCCACGCCGTCCCCGTCGGGGAGCATGACGTCGAGCAGGCAGAGGTCGTACGCGCGCTTCTTCAGCTTGTCTTCGGCGACCTTCACGCCGCCCGCGACGTCGACCGCGTACCCCTCGAGCGACAGCGCCTTCTGGAGCGTGGTGAGGATGGACGGCTCGTCGTCGACGACGAGAAGGTGGGCGCTGGCCATTTCCGGGAGTGTAGGCGAGAAGTCGGGGGGTGCCGTCGGCGGTCGGCGGAGAGCGGGTGGCCGCGGTGGCCGACGGGTAAGCCGCCGCGGGAAGGCGCTCGGGCTTCCTCGGATCAACGCTCGACCGGGCCGGCCCAGTCCTCGAACGCGACCGCCGTCCGGTTGGCCGCGACCGCCCACGGCTCGGGCGTGTCGGCCTCCCGGTGGTCCGTCGTGAAAGGTCGTACCCAAATGACGAAAAGGAGCGGCC
Source organism: Polyangiaceae bacterium (assembly GCA_036500865.1). Taxonomy (GTDB): domain Bacteria; phylum Myxococcota_A; class Polyangia; order Polyangiales; family Polyangiaceae; genus Palsa-1150. The sequence goes on along the minus strand of DASYBG010000017.1, from coordinate 45,378 downwards.
CGACGGCAACTGAGGCCTTTGCCATCTCCCAAGTAGTGGAAGCCCGAAAGGAGACCGCCATGTCACTCAAATCGAAGGCCACGCGCCAGAACGAAATCCGACACATCATCGCTGGATTGGACAAACACGTCGCCGGCGTCGCCTCCGTCATGCTGGGAGGCGTCGACTACGACCTGGGCACGCTCAAGGCGCTCTGCCAGAGCGACATCGACGCATCCGACGCGTCGGTGCAGGCTCGGGCGAACCTCAGCGCCGTGGTCGAGCGGGAGCGCATCTCGCACGCCAAGCTCGACCCTCTGCTGAGGCTCCTCCGCGCGTTCGTGACGGCTCGCTTCGGCGACACCCACGAAGCGAGCGACACGCTCGCCGACTTCGCGATGAAGCCGCGGGCCTCGTCGAAGCCGTCGATCGCGACCAAGGCAGAGGCGATCGACAAGGGCCGAGCGACGCGCGCGGCGCGCCATACGATGGGGCCCAGGCAGAAGGCAAAAATCAAGGGAGCGCCGTCCGGAGAAAATGGGCTCGCGGCGCGCGTCGAAGCCTCCCCGCCGGCGGATCCGGCGCCGACCCCATCCTGAACCGCGAGCGAACCATCGCCGTCTTGTCGATCGACGCCGCGCGCCGTGTAGACTTGTGGCTTCGCGATGATGCCTTCGAACGTCCGATGGGTCCCGGCCGCGTCTCGATGGTGGTTCACGGTCGCCTTGGCGGCGGGAGGGGCGGCGTCGTTGCCGGCCTGCGTCTCGCACGCGAACGCACCTGTCGCGGCGGTCCGCGGGGAGCGTGTCGCGCCCGCCGTCGCCGAGGTCGGGGACGAAGCGTTCGGCGCCGCGGTCCACGATCTGCTCGTCAGCGATCCGCAAACGCCGGAGCGATCGGTCCGGCTCGCCGCCGTCGAGGCGCGCCAGATGGCCCGCTCCGAGCTTCGCTTCAAGTCGCGGGCGGGCGACCGCGGGCTCGCGGCCGTCACCGGCGGCATCTACCTCGTGCGCATCGGCGACGCGACGCTCGGCGTCTTCGGCCCGGCGGCGCTCTCTCCGCTCCAATCCGCCGTCCACGAGCTCGCCCTCCGCGGGGACGAAGGCCGCTCGCTCGCCCTTTACGACATCCTCTTGCACGTCGGCACCGCCGCCATGAAAGAAGACGCCCGCAGCCATATGGCGGCGCTCGACGCATGGACCAAGAGCGCCGTGGCCAGCGGAGGGCCCGTCGCGAGCGCGGGGGCGCTCGAGCGCGTCGCCGTGCGGCGGCGGTTGCTCGAGCCGACCGAAGACGCCCTCGCGAGGGCGTCGGCCGCGACGGGCGAGTGGATCGCGAAGGCGGTGGCCCTCCGCGACAACTTCAACAAGAACCGCATCCAGCCGGCGCGCGAGGAGGGCGAAGAGGCCGTGCGCGCCCTCGAGACGGGACCGCTCGTCCTCGCGGCGCTGTATCTGCGCGACGCCGACGCGCCGGGGGCGCTCGCCGCGCTCGATCGGACGCGCGCGCGCGAGCTCCTCGAGTCGGAGCGGCCTCGGTTCGCGGCGGCGCTCACGGCGGAGGCGCAGAGCCCCGCCGCCGACCGGTGCGTGGAGCTCCTGCACCAGATTCGCCCGCTCACGGCGCACGAGACCAACGGCGACGAAGACGCCTTCGCAGAGGACCGCGAGCTCTTCGGCGCGGCGGCGTTCGGGGTCGCGAGCGACTGCTACCGGCTCGACCCGAGCGTGCCCGAGGTCGCGCTGACGCTCGCCGTCGCGCTCGAGGAGCTCGGGATGGCGGAGGCCGCGCCGGCGATGCTCCGGGAGGCGGCGAAGGCGCACCCCGACGCGCGCGTCCTCAGCGAGGCGCTCGCCCTGTCGCTCGACGCGATGGAGGGCGAAGAAGATGCCGGGGACCCCGAGGCCGCACGGCGAACGTTCGCCGCGACCGAGCCGCTCCTCACGGCGGCGGCGCACTCCACGTCGGCGGAGAGGGTCCGCCCGAGCCCGGCCCGCCTGCGCGCCTCCATGGGCGAAATCGAGCTCCGCGAAGGGCACATCGACGCGGCGCGCACGCTCCTGTCGCTCTCGGCGGACCAGGAGAAGTCCGGCGCGGTGCTCCTCTCGCTGGCGCGCATCGAGTGGCGCGACGGCCAACCCGAGGCCGCGCTCGGGCACCTGCGCGAAGCGCTCTCGGCCCAGGACGCCGCGGGCGACCCGGCCTTGCGCGGCGAGATCCTCCTCTTGGTGAGCGACGTAACGCACGCCAAGGGCGATGCCGCGGGGGCGCGCACCCCCCTGACCGACGCGCTCAAGCAGCTGGTCCTCTCGCGCAATATCCAGAACGCCGACGCGCGCGCACGCGTGGAGCGGGTGCTGTCGCGCGTGCTCGACCGGTTCGGCGCGGTGCAGCCGGCGCAGCGGGCGCTCGAGCGCGCGTACGCGGCCGCGCCGAGCGACAAGCACCAGGTCACGCAGACCATCGAGCTTCTCATCGGACGAGCCTTCGTGCGCGGCGATCTCCCCGCGGCGCGCGACGGGCTCCAGCGCGCCGAGGCCGCCGACCTCGACGACGACGACCTCGTCTACTTCGCGCTGTGGGTGCGCCTCCTCGAGCGGCAGCTCCGCGTCCCGACCGACGGCACGGCCGACCGCGTCTTCGCGTCGGTGCCCGAAGACGGCCGCTGGGTCGGGACGCTGGCGCGCTTCGGCGAGGGGAAGCTCAAGGGCGAGGACCTCGTCGCGCGATCGAAAACGCCCATCCAAAAGTACGAGGCCCTCTTCTACAGCGCGATGGATCTGCGCGCCGCGGGGGACACCAAGGGCGGCGACGAGCTCCTTCGCCAGGTCGTCGCCGGGACGGGCGTCGAGCTCAGCGAAGTGACCTTGGCGCGCGACATCCTCGACCCGAGCCGCTCGCACGTCGGGGGCCCGCTTCCGACGGACGTCGCGATTCCTTGAGCGCGCCGGGCTCGATCCGGCGGGCGATCGACTGGGGCGAGCTCGCGCCGCTCCGTCTGCGCGCGCGCGAGGCCACCGAGGGCGTCTTCGCGGGGATGCACCGGAGCGCGCGCCGCGGCTCCGGCGTCGAGTTCGGCGGTCACCGAGAGTACCTGCCCGGGGACGACCTTCGCTGGCTCGATCGGCGCTCGCTCCTTCGGCACGACCGGCTCGTGGTGCGGCAGTTCGAGACGGAGACCGAGCGGGCGCTTTGCCTCCTCGTCGACGCGTCCGCGTCGATGGCCTTTCGGGGTCCCCGCGCGCCGGGCGCGAAGCTGGCGTTCGCGTCGGTCGTCGCGGCGGCGCTCACGCGCGTGGCGCTGGCCTCGGGCGACCCGGTGAGCCTCGCGTTCCTCGGCGGCGCGCGCGAGCTCCGGCCCGTCGCGCGCGCGGGAGGGCGCGAGCAGTTCGAGCGCGTGGTCGCCGCTCTCGAAGCCGCCGACCCCGGCGGAGACGCCCGCAAGAGCGGCGCGCTCCTCGATCGCGCGCTCCAGTCGGTGGCGCACGGGACGCGGCGGGGGGCGGTCCTCGTCTTGCTGAGCGATCTCGTCGACCTCCCGGACGGCGCGCCGCAGAAGGTCGCGGAGTTGGCGTCGCGCGGGCGCATCCTCGTCGTCGTGCAAACCCTCGATCCGTCGGAATCGTCCTTCCCGTATCGCGGCACCGTGCGGCTCCGCGCGCTCGAGGGGGGCGTCGTGGTCGAGACCGACGCCGACACGACACGCGATCGCTATCTGTCCGCCCTCGCCTCTCTCTCGGCCGAGTGGGAACGCGCGCTCGTCGGCCGCGGCGGGCGCCTCGTGCGCGCGACGACGAGCGACGACGCGGTGAAGGTCGTGCGCGACGTCGTCGACGCCGTCCGCTGACCTTCGGCCCCCAGGAGCGGCGACGCAGGCGCCTCTCGCGCCCACCCCGCCACAAATTGGTACAGCGGAGACATCACAACGAAACCGGTCGGCGCTAAGTCCCGGGGCCGAGCCTTTCGTCGTCCCGAAAGGCGCCCAGGGGAAACTGGACCGATGAACGCGACCGACGTTGCGAAACAACTCGGCGATTTGCAAACCGCACTGAACATCGTGTGGACCCTCGTCACGGGGTTTCTCGTGATGTTCATGCAGGCGGGGTTCGCGCTCGTCGAGACCGGGCTGACGCGCGCGAAGAACGCCGCCCACACGATGGCGATGAACTTCCTCGTGTACGGGATCGGCATCGTCGCCTTCTGGGCGGTCGGCTTCGCGCTGCAGATGGGCGGCGTCGGCCCGCTGTCGACGTTCGGCAACGACCCGACGCTCGACCACGAAGTGATGGTCCACTTCGCGGGCAGGGACTTCGGGCTCTTCGGCTTCAAGGGCTTCTTCCTCTCGCCCGAGGTGATGACGCCCGGCGTGGCCGCCCTCTTCCTCTTCCAGCTCGTCTTCATGGACACCGCCGCGACGATCCCGACCGGGGCCGGCGCCGAGCGCTGGCGGTTCGCCTCGTTCTTCGTCTTCAGCCTCTTCGTCGGAGGCCTCATCTACCCCGTCTTCGCCAACTGGGCGTGGGGCGGCGGCTGGCTGTCGTCCCTCGGAAAGACGTTCGGCCTCGGCCACGGATACGTCGACTTCGCGGGGAGCTCGGTCGTGCACATGTGCGGCGGCGTGATGGCCTTCGTCGTCGCGAAGACGCTCGGTCCCCGCTACGGCAAGTTCGACGCGTTCGGCCGGCCACGGGCGATCCCCGGCCACAGCATCCCGCTCGTCGTCCTCGGCACGTTCGTCTTGGCCTTCGGGTGGTTCGGCTTCAACGCGGGGTCCACGCTCGCCGGCAGCGAGACGCGCATCTCGGTCATCGCCACGAACACGATGCTCGCCTCCGCGTCCGGGCCGTTCGCCGCGTATCTCTATACGAAGTTCCGCTTCGGCGCGCCCGACGTGAGCATGCTCTGCAACGGCATGCTGGCCGGCCTCGTGGCCATCACCGCGCCGTGCGCCTTCGTGACGGCCCCGTTCGCGATCCTCATCGGCGGCGTGGCGGGCGTGCTCGTCATCCAGTCTTCGCTCTTCGTCGAGCAGGTCCTTCGCGTCGACGACCCGGTCGGCGCCGTCTCCGTGCACGGCACGTGCGGCGCCTGGGGCATCCTCTCTCTCGGTCTCTTCGCCGACGGGCGTTACGGCTTCGAGTTCAACGGGATCGCGGGCGGCGTGCGTGGCCTCGTCTACGGCGACCCGCGTCAGCTCCTCGCCGAGTGCACCGGCATCCTCGCCAACATCGCGTGGGTGGGCGGCGTGTCCTTCGTCGTCCTGAAGCTCCTCGACGCCCTCATCGGCAACCGCGCCCCCATCCAGGACCAGGTCGACGGGCTGGACGTCGCCGAGATGGGCGGACCCGGGTACGCGCCCGACGCGCTCGCCCGCGAGACGCAGCCGCCGTTCGACGAGGGCGGCGGACCCGGGATGGTCGTCGGCGCGCGCAGGTACGGTGCGTCGTGAGCACCCAGCTCACCAACCGGCGCGGCGGAGGCAACCCGCTGCCGAAGCCCACGACGGCCGGCTTCCAGGGACAGATCGCGGGCGCGAGCCTGAGTGACCTCGTCCAGATGGAGTGCCTCGCCGGATCGCGCGGCGTCGTCCGGGTGACGTCGGGCGAGCAGGTCGGCCACCTTTACTTTCGCGGCGGCGCGGTCGTCTACGCGCTGACCGGATCGCTCACCGGCGAGGCGGCCGCGCTCGAGATGCTCACGTGGAACGAGGGCACGTTCCAATCGGTCGACCGCGAGTGGCCGGTCCGCGACAGCATCTCGTGCAGCTGGCAGGCGCTCGTCATCCGCGCGGCCCACACCCGCGACGAGATGGCCGCCGGCCTCCACGACGGCAAGGGCGTGCAGACCATCGTCGCCGTGCGGGCAGACGCGGCGCGGGCGGTCCCCTCTCCGGAGGCGCTCGACCGCCTGGACCTCGACGCGAACTCGATCGAAGTGGCAGGGCAAACGCTCCGCGGCGAAGACTTCGCGTGGGTGCTTCGCCTCGACGCCACCGGCGCTCTCGTCGTCAACCAGGGCGCGTCGCAAGACTTCGCCGACGTGGTCGCCTACGCGTGCCGCCTGAGCGAGCTCGTGGGGATGCTCCTCGGCTTCGAGCGGTTCGTCGCGATGGAGTGCACCTTCCGGAGCGGACGCTGCTTCGTGGTGCTCGAGGAGGACGGGCAGGTCGTCGCGCTCGGGCCGCGTCCGTCGATTGACCCCGTGGGCATCCGCGCGCTCCTCGGCACGTGAAGGGAGGGACGCGCATGCCGGCCATCGAAGACGTGCTTCGCGCGCTGAGAGACGTCGAGGGCGTCCACGGCAGCTTCGTCATCACGCCGGCCGGCGGCCTCGTGGCGCGCGAGCTCCCGTCGGCCTTCGATCGCGAGCTCTTCGCGGAGGTCGGCCCGCGGATCGCCCGCCTCTACGAGACGTTCTTGAGCGGCGGCGAGGACATGGACGGGTGCGTCCTCCGGTTTCTCGAGCACAAGCTTTACTTGCGCAAGATGACGACCGGCGTCGTGGGGGTGCTCTCCGCCGTCAAGGTGAACATGCCCGCGCTGCGCATGGTCGCGAACCTGGTCGTCCGGCGCGTCGACGCGGAGTTGAGCCGTCCCACGCTCGCGCCGCCTGCTCCGCCGATGCCCGTCGCGGCGCCCACCCCGTCCCCGCCCGCGGCGAGCGTCCTGCCCGCGCTCGGCGCGGCGTTCGACTCGAGCCCGCCTTCGCACGCGGCCTTTCCGGGCGCGAACTCGACCGGCGCCTTCCGCCCCATCGTCGTCGTGCAAGACGGCCGCGATCCCACGGCGCCGTCGACCTCGGACCGGCACGTCCGCATGTACCGGGGCCGCCGCGTCGAAGAGTGAGCGGGATGGCCCTCGGCCCTCCGTGCTAGCCCTGGTGGGGTGACGTTTCTGACGGCGCTCGCCCTCGCGGTGGCGGTCCTCGCCGTCGCGCCTTACCTCGCCCATCGCCTGCGGAGGCGCCGCGCCGAAGAGCAGACGTTCCCGCCCGCGCGCCTCGTCCCGGCCACGCTCCCGATGGCGCGGCGGCGGTCGCGCCTCGAAGACAAGGCCCTCTTCGCGACGCGGGCGGCGGCGGTCGTGCTGCTCGCGGCGCTCGGCGCGACGCCGCTGGTGCGCTGCTCGCGGCTCTCGCTCCAGCGATCGAGCGGGGCGTCGGTCGCGATGGCGATCGTGATGGACGACTCGATGAGCATGCGGGCCGGCGCGCCTGGGCGGTCGCGCTTCGAACGCGCTCGGCAGGCCGCGCTCGAGATCCTCGCGTCGGCGCGCGAGGGAGACGCCGCGGGCATCGTGCTCGCGGGGGCCCCGGCGCGCGTCGGGCTCGCGCCCACGACCGACCTCGGCGCGGTGCGAACCGCGCTCCTCGCGCTCTCCGAGAGCGACCGCGCGACCGACCTCGACGCGGGCCTCTCGCTCGCGCACGACCTTCTCTCGTCCATGCCGCAGTCGGACCGCCGCGTCGTCCTCCTGAGCGATCTGGCGGACGGACACGCGGACGCGCCTCCCCTCGGAGAGTCGTCGCCGGATCCCGTCTGGATCGCGCTCCCGGAGCTCCGCGCCGAGGGGGTCGACTGCGCGATCGCGCGTGCGCAGCGGAGCGGGGCGAAGGTCGTCGCGAGCGTCCGGTGCGGACCCGGCGCCGGCATCGCGGGCCGCGAGGTCGTGGTCGAAGACGCCCACGGCAAAGTGATCGGGCGGGCGTCGCCGTCCGCGGCCAACGAGGTGACGGTGCTGCTGCCGTCGGAGGACGCGGTCGCGGCGACGGCGCGTCTGACGGGCGAGGACGCGGTCGCGGCCGACGACGTCGCTCCGGTGCTTCCGGCGACGGCGAGGGGTGCCGTCGCGGTCGTGGCCGACGCGACGACGGAGACCGTCGTGACGGGGGGCGCACCCATTTTCGAGCGGGCCTTGTCGGCGCTCAAGCTCGACGTCGACGTGCGGCCCATCCCCGACTTCCCCGACCGCGTCGAAGACCTGGCGGGCACGCTCGGCGTGATGCTCGACGATCCCCCGGGCCTGACCCCCGAGCAACGCCGCGCCCTCGCCTCGTACCTCGACGGCGGCGGCGTGCTCCTCTTGGCGCTCGGCCCGCGCGCGGCGGCGGCGCCCCTCGGGGCGACCCTCGAGCCGATCCTCCGTCGCGCCGTCGGCTGGTCGGAGACGTCGGCCCCGGGTGCGGACCCTGCGAGCGCCGAAGGGGAGATGGCGTCTTCGGCCGAGACCCTCTTCGAGCTCCACGCGCCTCGCCGCGCCGTGCTCGCGGCCGACGACGTCTCCGCGTTCGTGCCGCTCGTGAAGTGGCGCGACGGAGCGCCCCTCGTGGCGCGCAAAGCCGTCGGCCGAGGCGTGGTCTGGATCGTCACGTTGCCGGTTTCGATCGACCAGAGCGACCTCGCGCTCCGCCCGGGCTTCCTCGCGCTGCTCGAGGGCTGGGCGCGCGAGGCGAGGGACCGCGCGGCGACCAAGGAGACCGTCGCGGGGGCGACGTGGAGATTTGCAGGCGCGCGCGACGTGACGATCGAGGGACCGGGCGGCCCGGTCCGGGTGGATCGCGATGCGTCTGGACTCCACGCGAGTCCTCCGCGGCTCGGGACCTACCGCTTGACGGTCGACGGCGTGCCCGAGATACGCGTGGCGACGGTCCCCGAACGGGAGCTCGATTTACGCCCCCGCGCGGCGGCGGAGGTCGCTTCCGGAAGGCGCGTCGGCGAGCGGCGAGCGACGGTCGACGTGAGCGGCACGGTGGCGTTGCTGCTCTTGGCGGCCACGGCGATCGAGATGGCGCTGCGTCTCTGGACGCGCCGCGCCGAAGCGTGAGGCTACGCAGGGCGGCGCGTTGCGGTAAGGGTCCCGCTTCGCCGGGACGACAGCACGCGACGAGCGATCGCGCCCGTCCGCGACGGAGTGCATCCACTTGCCACGGAGCCGTCACCTGAGGCTTGATGGCGCGCGCATGAAGCGTATCGGACTGGTCGCGCTTTCCTTCTTGGCCGCGAGCTGCGGCGCAGGCGCCTACGGTCACTCCCCGCACTACGTCGCCCTCTCCGACGAAGCGGCCGCCGCGGACGGCGCGCGCGAGTACGATCCGGTGATGGCCGAGCGGCAGCCCGACCAGTGGCACAAGGGCAAAGTCAGCTTGTTCGGCGTCGTGCAGAAGCGCGAGCCCGGACCGGGCGGCCAGGCCAAGCTCACGCTCTTGGTCCGCCGCCTCGAGCCCCGCAACCTCTGCGAGAACGAGAACGACGACGACTCGTGCCGCGTCACCGTCAGCGACAAGGACTTCGGCGTCGTCGGAGCGCTCGTCTCGCTCCACGGCGACGACGACGTCGGCCCGCGATCGGTCGGACCGCGGTCGCTCCTCCGCATCGTCGGGACCATCGGGCAAGACGTGTCGCCGACCGGCGCGGCCGTCGTCCACGCGACCTACTACCGGCACTGGCCCGCCTTCACGTACGTCACGCGCGCGAGCGCCACTGAGATGCGCCAGTGAGGCGGGCCGCGTGACGGCGGCGGCTCCCCTGCTCGAGCGCACGGCGGACGGAGTGCTCCTCTTGCCTGCCCTCTCCACGGCGCACTCCCACGCCTTCCAGCGCGCGATGCGCGGGCGGGCCCAGCGCCCCGCCGACGGGGCCGACGACTTCTGGAGCTGGCGCGGCCAGATGTACGCGCTCGCGACGTCGCTCACGCCCGAGTCGATCCACGCGATCAGCGCCGTCGCCTTCGCGGAGCTCGCCCGCGCCGGCGTGCGCACGGTCGGCGAGTTCCATTATGTCCATCATCAAGCCGACGGCACTCCGTACGCGGACCGCACGCTGCTCGCCGACCTCGTCATCGACGCCGCCAAGCGCGCCGGCCTCCGCGTGGCCCTCCTCCGGGTCGCGTACCATCGCGCGGGCCCCGGCCGCGACGCCGAGCCGATGCAGCGGCGGTTCTGCGACCCTGCCGTCGACGATGTCCTCCGCGACCTCGACGCGCTGAGCGCCCGCTGGCGCGGCGACCCCGACGTCGTCATCGGCGTGGCGCCGCACTCGGTGCGCGCGGTCCCGCCCGCATGGCTGGCCCCCCTCCACGACTGGGCGACGCGCCATGGCGCGCCGTTCCACATGCACGTCGCCGAACAACCCCGCGAAGTCGACGAGTGCCTCGCGGAGACCGGCCGTCGCCCGGTCGAGCTCCTCGCCGACCACGGCGTCCTCTCCGAGAGGTTCGTCGCCGTCCACGCGACCCACGTGGCGCCGCACGAAGCCGCGCTGCTCGGCGCCGCGCGCGCGTTCGCTTGCATCTGCCCCACCACCGAGCGCGACCTCGGCGACGGCCTGCCCGACTTCGGCGCCCTGCGCGCCGCAGGAGCCCGCCTCTGCACCGGAGTCGACAGCCACGTCCTCGTCGACCCCATCGAGGACCTTCGCGCGCTCGAGACCCTCGAGCGCCTGCGGACACGAACCCGCGTGACCTTCCGGCCGCAGGCTGGGCAGACAGGCCACGGCGGAGGCGCGACGCCCGCGGAGGCGCTATGGATATCGGGATCGATCGTGGGCGCCGCCGCGTGCGGCTTCGGGGACGCGGGAGGACACGTCGAGGTCCGTGGGGACCATCCTGCGCTCGCGCTCGTGGACGACGATTGCCTCTTGGACGCCATCGTCTTCGGCGCCGGGTCCGCGCTCGTCGCGGCGGTCCGCCGAACCTGACCAATCAAGGGGCGCTGTCCTCGATATCGAGGATAGCTACCAAAGGGGCGAAGCGTCGCCCGAACGGGCTTGCGCTCTGGTCATCTCGCGGTGAAAGTAAGCGAGTATCCCATGCCCGCTGAATTTCGCTTGCGATCGTCGTTCGAGCCCAAAGGGGATCAACCCCGGGCGATCGAGCGGCTGACGCAAGGCCTCGCCGACAAGGAGAAGCACCAGGTGCTCCTCGGCATCACGGGCTCCGGGAAGACGTTCACCATCGCGAACGTCATCCAGCAGTCCGGCCGGCCGACGCTCATCCTCGCCCCGAACAAGACGCTGGCGGCGCAGCTCTACGGTGAGATGCGCGAGCTCTTCCCGGAGAACGCGGTCGAGTACTTCGTCAGCTACTACGACTATTACCAGCCCGAGGCGTACATCCCGTCGACCGACACCTTCATCGACAAAGACGCCATCATCAACGACCAGATCGACCGGATGCGCCACTCGGCGACGGTCGCGCTCCTCTCGCGGCGGGACGTCATCATCGTGGCCAGCGTCAGCTGCATCTACGGTATCGGCAGCGCCGAGAGCTACCACGGACTCGTCATTCAGCTCGCCGTCGGCGAGGAGCTGCGGCGCGACACCTTGCTCCGCCGCCTCGTCGACATCCAATACGAGCGCAACGACGTCGACTTTCACCGAGGCACGTTCCGCGTCCGGGGGGACGTCGTCGAGATCTTCCCGACCTACGAGCAAGAGACGGCGATTCGCGTCGAGTTCTTCGGCGACGACATCGAGTCGATCAAGGAGGTCGACCCGCTCCGCGGCCGCGTGAAGCAGTCGCTCGACCGGTACGCCATCTATCCGGGGTCGCACTACGTCACCCCGCAGGCGCAGATGCGGCGCGCGATCGAGAGCATTCGCGAGGAGCTGCGCGGCCGGCTCGACGTGCTCGACAAGGAAGTGCGCTTCCTCGAAAAGCAGCGGCTCGAACAGCGGACGCTCTACGACCTCGAGATGATGGAGCAGCTCGGCTTCTGCTCGGGCATCGAGAACTATTCGCGGCACCTCTCGGGGCGCAAACCCGGCGAGCCACCGCCCACGCTGCTCGACTACTTCCCTGGGGACTTCCTCATCGTCATCGACGAGTCGCACCAGACGATGCCCCAGCTCCAGGCGATGTACCGAGGCGACCGCGCCCGCAAGGAGACGCTGGTCGACTACGGGTTTCGCCTCCCGAGCGCGCTCGACAACCGGCCCCTCAAGTTCGAAGAGTTCGAGCAGCACGTCCAGCAGATCATTTATGTGTCGGCGACGCCCGGCGAGTACGAGCTCGACAAGGCCCAGGGCGTCATCGTCGAGCAGCTGATCCGGCCGACCGGCCTGACCGAGCCGCAGGTCGAGGTCCGTCCGGTGTCGGGGCAGGTCGACGATCTGCTCGGCGAGATCAAAGACCGGGTGAAGAAGAACGAGCGCGTGCTGGTGACGACGCTCACGAAGCGGATGGCCGAGGACCTCACGGACTTCTACCGCGAGCTCTCGGTGCGCGTCCGCTACCTCCACTCCGACATCGACACGCTCGAGCGCATCGACATCTTGCGCGACCTGCGGCTCGGCGAGTTCGACGTGCTCGTCGGCATCAATCTCCTCCGCGAGGGCCTCGACCTCCCCGAGGTTTCGCTCGTCGCGATCTTCGACGCCGACAAAGAGGGCTTCTTGCGAAGCCCGCGCTCGCTCATCCAGACGATGGGGCGCGCGGCCCGCAATCTCAACGGCCGCGTCATCATGTACGCCGACTCGATCACGCCCGCGATGAAGCACGCCATGGAGGAGACCTCCCGCCGCCGGACCGTCCAGGCCGCGTACAACGAAGAGCACGGCATCATCCCGCAGACGGTCATCCGCGCCGTCATGAACATCAACCCGGCGAGCGGGACGATCGACTACTTCAACGTCCCCAAGATCGCGAAGGGCGACCGCGGCAAGGACGGCGCGGGGCGGGCGGCGGACATCGAAGAGCGCATCGCGGCCATGCGCCTCGAGATGTTCTCGGCGGCCGAGGAGCTCCAGTTCGAGAAGGCGGCGCGCATGCGCGACGAGCTGAAGAAGCTCGAGGCGGTGGCGGGGCGCGAGTCCACGGCGGCGGCGCCCGCGGCGTTCGATCCTTACATCGCGGGGACGAAGAAGGCGGCGGCGCGCGGGCGAGGGACCGCGAAGGCGAGCGGCGGGGGCGCCAGCCGGCCGGGCCGCCGCTTCAAGGCGCGGTGACCCTCGCCGTCGTGACGACGAGCCCGTCGGCGCGAAGCCAGCAAGCCTCGATGTGGAACGCGCTCTCCCCTTCGCGGAGGCGAGCGCGGACGGAGACGGTGCCGTCGGGCATCGGCGTGACGCTGACCTCCCGGAAGCCGACGTAGCGCCCGACGAACGGGTCGACGGCCTTGTAGATCGACTCCTTCAGCGAAAAGCGCAGCAGGACCTCCCGCGCCCCCTCCTCTTCGGTCATCGCCTCGAGCTCCGTCTGCTCGTCGTCCGCGAGGACCTTTGCGGCCACGCCGTGCGGGCGGCGCGTCTCCGCGACGTCGATTTCGACGTCGACGCCCAACCGGACGCGATCGCCGGCGAGCGGCGCCGCGAGGGCCACCGCCACATGCTCCTTGTGGCTCACCGACCCGGCGATGCCGGCCGGGAGCAGGGGCGCGCCCCGCTCGTCGGCGAGCACGGCCGGCGCCTCGAGGCCGAGCCGCGCCAGAGCCTCCCGGAGCGCGATCCTTCCTCCGATCCAGGTCCTGCGGCGGGGCTTCGCGAGGCCCGACGCGAAGGCGGCCTCCTCGGGGGCGAGGAGAGCCTCGGCGAGCGCGGTGATCGTCGCGTCGTCCTCGGGGATGTGAACGCCCACGCACCGCCCATGGGCGAGACGCCAGTCGAAGAGGACGGAGGCCTGCACGCGGGGACCATCGTGCCACGGCGTCGCGGGGCATGTTACGAAAGACTGGAATGTCCGCGCACGTCCACGCCGTCATCCTCGCCGGCGGAGCTGGCACGCGCTTCTGGCCCGCCTCGCGCCGCCTCAAGCCCAAGCAGCTCCTGCCCCTCGCCGGAAACGGCGACGAGCCGCTCATCGCCGCCACGGTGCGCCGGCTCGAGCCGCTGATCCCGCCCGAGCGCGTCTGGATCGCGACCGGGCAGCCGCTCGTCGAGGCGACCGCCCGCGCGCTCCCCCGCGTGCCCCGCTCCCATTTCCTCGCCGAGCCCGTCCCGCGCAACACGGCGCCGTGCATCGGCTGGGCGACCGCCACCATCGCGCGCGCCGACCCCGACGCGGTCGTCGCGGTCCTGCCGGCCGACCACCACATCGGCGACGAGCCGGCCTTCCGCGAAACGCTCGCTCGGGCCATCGGCGCCGCCGAGCAAGGATGGATCACGACGATCGGCATTCGGCCGACCCGCCCGGAGACCGGCTACGGCTATATCGAGATCGGCGACGCCGTGGGCGACGGAGTCCACGCGACCGCGCGGTTCGTCGAGAAGCCCGACGCGGAGCGCGCGAAGGCCCTGCTCGCGACGAAGCGCTACCTCTGGAACGCCGGGATGTTCTTCTACCAGGCGCGCGTGATGGCCGGCGCCATCGCCAAGCACCTTCCGGCCCTCTCGTCGGGGCTCGCCGCGATCGACGCCGCCGGGGGCAGCGCCGACGAAGCCGCGGTGCTCGCCGAGGTCTTCCCGAAGCTCCCGTCGATCTCGATCGACCACGGGGTCATGGAGAAGGCCGAGCGGGTCGCGGTCGTGCCGGGGAGCTTCGACTGGAACGACATCGGCAGCTGGGAGAGCGCCTGGGAGATGGCCGAGCGCGACGCGCAAGGGAACGCGGCGCCGGAGGGCACCATCGCCATCGACGCGAAGCAAAACCTCGTACGGGACCTGACCGCCCACCGGACGGCGAAGCGCTGGGCCCTCGTCGGCGTCAGCGACCTCGTCATCGTCGAGACGGACGACGCGGTGCTCGTCATCCCCCGCTCCCGGGTCCAAGAGGTGCGCGCCGTCGTCGACGCCCTCCAGGCCCGCGGCGAAGGCGAGCGAACCTAGAAGCCCGCCGGCTAGTTCTCTTTGGGGCCGCCCGGCGGCGGCGGGTTCGCTTCGCGCTCGAGGTACCGGAAGATCGTCCGCGGATCGACGCCGAGGTCGCGCGCGGTCTGCGTGCGGTTCCCGTTGTTGCGCTCGAGCACCTCCAGCACGTACTTGCGCTGGAACTCCTCCTTCGCCTTCTCGAGCGGAAGGATGGGGCTCTCGGCCTCCTTGCCGAGGTCGAGGTCTTCGGGCGCGAGGAGCGCCTTGTCGCACAAGACGAGCGCCTTCTTGATTCGGTTCTCGAGCTGCCGGATGTTGCCCGGCCACGCGTACTTCTTGATCGCCGCGAGCGCCGGCGGCGTGAACCCCTGCACCCGCGACGCGAGCTCCTCGGCGTGCTTCGAGAGCAGCGCCTTCGCGAGGATGAGCACGTCGTCGCCGCGGTCGCGGAGCGGCGGCAGGTAGATGTTGACGACGTTGAGCCGGTAGTAGAGGTCCTCGCGGAAGCGGCTCGCGCGGATCTCGTCTTCGAGCACGCGGTTGGTCGCCGCGACCACCCGGATGTCCACCTTCTCCGGCTTGCTGTCGCCGACCCGGAACACCACCCGCTCCTGGAGCGCGCGCAGGAGCTTCACCTGCAGGTTGAGCGGCAGCTCGCCGATCTCGTCGAGAAACAAAGTCCCCCCGTTCGCCGCTTGGAACTTCCCCGGCCGCGACGCCACCGCCCCCGTGAACGCGCCCTTCACGTGCCCAAAGAGCTCGCTCTCGATGAGGTTCTCCGGGATGGCTCCGCAGTTGATGACGACGAACGGCCCGTTCACGCGGTTGCTCCGCCGGTGGATCTCCCGCGCGATGAGCTCCTTGCCCGTGCCCGTCTCCCCGGTGATGAGCACCGAGATGTCCGTCGTCGCGACCTTCTGCAGCTTGCGGAAGACCTCGAGCATCGACGGGCACGCCCCGATGATCTCGCCGAAGCGCTTGTCCTTCAGCTCCGCGACGAGCTTCTCCTTGTCGGCGCGGAGCGCGTGCAAGAGCATCGCGTTCTCGAGGATGAGGCTCGCCTGCGCCGCGAAGATCGAAAGCACGTCGAGCTGGTTCTTGTCGAAGAGCCCCTTGACCCGGTCGTTGCCGACGTAAAACACCCCCTCGACCATCCCCTGCGAGACGAGCGGCGCGCACATCACGCTCGACAAACGCAGCGCGAGGACGCTCTCGCTCGTCTTGAACTGCGCGTCCGTCAGCGCGTCGCTCACGATGACGGGCCGTCCCGTCTCGATGACCTTGCGCACGATGCTGTCGCTGATGGTGCCGCTCGCGTCGGTGATGGCCTCGCGCTTCACGTTCCGCGCCGCCCGGATGGTGCCGCCCTTCGCGGGCGCCGCCGTGGGAGCTGGAGGAGGCGGAGAGGAGGTGCCGTCGGCGTCGGCCTTCGCGTCGGCCTTGCCGGGCGGGTCCTTGGCAAACGCGTCGTCGTTGAGCAGGATGAGCCCCTTCTCGGCGCCCGTCGCCTCGATGACGATGTCGAGCATGGCCTCGAGGAGGCCCTCGATGTCTTTCATCGTCATCAGCTTCTCGCTGAACTCGTAGAGCTTGCGGAGTCCGGCGAGCTGCTGCTGCGTCACCTGCACTTGGGTATCGCTGACACCCGACGGAGGACCGCTGGAGCCCGACTCGCCCGCCCCGTCCGCGGACGCGCTCGCTCGCTCCGCGCGCCTGCCCGCCGACGCCTGCGGCTCGTCGAAGATGCTGAAAGACAGCTCGACGTCGCCGAGCGTGATGCGGTCACCGTGGACGAGCCGCGTGCGCCGCTTCTTCTTCCCGTTGACGAGGATGTCGGCCTGCTTGTCGACCTCTTCCAGGTTGAAGTCGCGCCCGTCGAAAAGCACTTGGACGTGTGTTTCGGCCACATGATCGCCGGGTATCGCGACATCGTTCCCGAGCGCACGCCCCACCGTCGTGACTGGCTTGTAGAGCACGAAGGATCGGGGTGCGCCTTGCGGAGGGAACCACTTGAGAAGGGGCATCGTGGAGCGTCGGGCAAACCGTTGGGGCCCTTCTTCGACAGTACATCAAAATCAAAACGACGCGTGATTGACGACCCAGGTCTAGCTGAGGCATAAGAGGGCACGTTCTCGCTCACGCGCGCGCTCGCACCCCACACCCCTTTCGCCTATCGGATTCGTCGATAAGCGGGGTGAAGCGCGTCACGACCATCGCGAGACGCTCGGAGGAGAAAACGATCATGAAGAACATCGTAATTGTCGCGCTTCTCGCGGCCATGCTGGCGACCGGAGCCATCGTCGCGGCTTGCGGCGGCGGCGACACCCCGCCGGCCGCTTCGCCCTCGCCGGCCGATACGTCTTCTGCCGCAGCGCCCCCCGCCGCGAGCAGCAGCGCGGCGCCCAAGTGATCGCGGCGCGTCGATGTCACGGCGCGGGCCGCTGAGATCACGCGTGCGAAGAGTTTCGTTCGTGGCGGGGTCCGGGGGAAGCTTCCTCGGGCCCCGCGCTTCATTTCGGCGTCGCGATCACCACTGGCCGTACGCCGTCACCTGCGCGCCGCTGCCCACGGCGGGCGGAGACACGGCGAGCTGGAACGGCGGCGTCCAGGACGCGGTGCCCGGCCCGTCGGTCATGTTCGCGGTCAGCGCGGCGGCGAGGCCGATGCCGGCGAGCCCGCCGACCGCATTGGCGATGAGGCCGTGGCGCGGGTCGGCGTTGCTGCCGATGTAAAAGAGATAGACCGGCGTCGTGGCGAGCGTGCCGAGCACGTCGCCCACCCACATATATTTGATGGTCTGCCAGGACGGCACGTAGAACGTCGACACGATCCCGGTCGCGATGATCCCGGCGTTGTAACCGGTGAAGCCCCAGATGGCCGCCCCGTCCTTCCAGTCGCCGTCGACGACGCCGGAGCCGAAGAGAATGCCCGTCAGCGCACCCCAACCCGCGCCGCTCGCGATGAAGCCGAGGCTCCGCGGGTCGGGCTGAAACCACTCGCCGAACGCGCCGCCGCCGATGGCGCCGCCGGTCGCCGTCAAGAAAGTGAGCGTCGTCCAGACGGGCAAGCTCCACGAGCTCGGGCCCCCGTTGCCGGTGAGCTGCCACTGCAGCCCCGAGATGGCCACGCCCTCGAGGCCGCCGAGGATCGCGCCCGTGCTGATCGACGCCGGAACGCCGCGATCGAACTCCGCGTTCTGGTCCCACAAGTAAAGGCCAATGGGCACCGCGGCGCCGAGGGCGAGCGGCGGAATGAAGGCGATGCCCGGATCGGTGATGCGGCCGACCGAGTCGATCCACACGCCGCTGCCCACGCCGTACGCGATGCCGACGCCGAAGAGGAACGCCATTTCGTTCGAGCTCCGGTATCGACTAGGCGGCGGCATCGCCGGCTGCAGGACCGGCGGCGGCGCGTAGGGCATCACCATCGGCTGCTGCACGTAGCCCGGAGGCGGCTGCGGATACGGCGCCGCGGGCTGCGGCTGGACGGGGACCGGCTGCGGAGGCAGCGGTGGATACGGGGGCGCGGGTTGCGCCGGAGGCGGGTACGGCTGCTGCGCCGGATAGGGTTGTTGGGGAGGGTACGGCTGCTGCGGCGGATACGGCTGCTGCGCCTGAGCGACGGCCGGCGCCATCGCGAACGTCAACGACGCGAGCCCGGCGCGCGCCGCCTTAAGGCACCAAGTTCCCATGCGACCGAGACTATCACCGACCAAGCCCCGTGCTCGGGTGTCGGCCTGCCGCGGCAGCGTGCCTCACCTTGTCGTCCCGCGGGGCCCGGGTCTCTCACCCTTGGAGTCAGCCCAGTGTGGCGCGGGCCACCGCGCGGGGGTCGAACTCGTATCCGAGCTCCCGCGACATGAGATCGTGCACCGCCTGCGACACGGGCTTGTCGGCGTACAGCACCGCATGCACCTCGGCGGTGATGGGCATCTCCACGCCGAGCTTCTTCGAGAGGTCGTAGGCGCTCTTCGCCGTCGTGATCCCCTCGGCCACGTGCCCCAGCCCCGCGAGCACCGCCGCGAGTGAACGGCCCCGCGCCATCTCGAAGCCCACGGTCCGATTGCGCGAGAGCTCGCCCGTGCACGTCAGCACGAGATCGCCCATGCCGGCGAGGCCCGCGAGCGTGAGCGCCGAACCACCCCGCGCCATCGCCAGCTTCGCGACCTCGGCGAGGCCGCGCGTGATGAGGGCCGCGCGCGCATTGTGTCCGAGCCCGAGGCCGTCCGCGGCGCCGGCCGCGATGGCGATGACGTTCTTCAGGGCTCCGCCGCACTCGACGCCCGCGACGTCGTCGCTCGCGTAAGCCCGCAAGTAGCCGGTGCGAAAGCGCTGGATCACTTGCGAGACCACCGCCGCGTCGCGGGCCGCGACGACCATCGCGGTCGGCTGGCGCTGCGCGAGCTCCTTGGCGAAGCTCGGCCCCGACAGAACCGCCAGGCGGTCGTGCACGACGGAGGGGAGCTCCTCCGCGAGCACCTCGTTCATGAACATCAGCGTGCCGGTCTCGATGCCTTTGGTGGCGCTCACGCACACCGGCGCCACGGGGCGAACATGCTCGGCCGCCGCCCGCGCGACCGCTCGCATCGCGTGGCTCGGCACCGCGAAGACCACCCACTTCGCGCCGTCGAGCGCCGCGCCGAGGTCGTGGGTGCACCGAAGGCCGGCGGGCAGCCGCGCGCCGGGCAAGTAGCGGACGTTCTCGCGCGCTTGCTCGATCGCTTCGCACAAATCGCGGCGCTGCCCCCAGAGCGCGACCGGCCCGCCACGCTCGGCGAGGACGCCGGCGAGCGCCGTTCCCCACGCGCCGGCCCCGAGCACCGCGACCTCGAAGGCCATCGCTCCAAGGTAGCGCAGTCGATGCGAGCAGGCTCGCGCTATGCTTGGCGCTCACGCCCATGTTCCCGAAGCCCGCGCTTCGCATGGCCGTCTCCACGGCCATCGCCATGTCTACCGCATGCGGCTTCGGCGCGTGCAATCCAAACACGATCTGCAAGCTCGCGGGGCCGATCAACGATCCGTCCAATCGCACCCTGCGCCGGAACATCATGAGCTTCGGGCTCGACCAGTTCTGCCGGCAGATGCTCCGGCGGAGCGCGCCGCTCAAGCTCACGCCCGACGCGCCGATCATCGGCCGCTTTTACCCGCAGCACTGCGCGCAGCGCATGCTCGACAACGGCGACCTCTGGAGCCAGTTCGACGGGTTCGGCTACGCGTGGACGTCGCTCTCGAAGAAGGTCACCTTCAGCTCGGTCGCGACGATTCAGTACAACGAGGACTTCCGCTGCGCCGACGACAACTCGATCTATGCCTACTTCGACACGCGGTCCGTCTCTCCGCCCGACTTCCACATCCTCCAGATCGAGCAGCCGGTCGCGAACCTCGTCCAGGGCTGGATAACCCCCTTCGCAGACAACTTCGGCCGGCAGATGGTCTCCGATCGCCTCGCCCAGGGCTTCACGGTCATCGAGAACGACGACGGCAGCACCGACTTCGACATGGGCCACCTGCCCCTCGGCACCCGCCCGGCGCGTCCCTTCAACCTCCACGGCTCGAACCGCCTCACCCTCGAAGCCGCACGCACGAGCGTCTACGCCAACGAGCGCGACTTCATCGGCCCGCTCGAGGTGACCGACTCGGGCCGCGCCCTCTATCTCACGATGCAGCTCGACGGGCAGGCGCAGGTCAACATCGCCCTCATGCGAAAGGCGGAAGGCGATGCCTCGCTCCAGCTCTACATCCAGTACGGACCGTCGGGCCCGTTCGCCTATCCGCCGCTCTTCGGCGACGTCGTTCCGTACGGCGTCGCCTACCAGCGTGCAGTCCCCGTACCGGCCGGTATGTACTATGTGGTGATCGACAACACTGGCTCGGCGGTGCGCTCCGCTCCCTCCCCCATGACGGCCTTCGGGGTCGACGCGGCGGCGGTAGTCAACTACGCGATACAGATTGGTGATGCCCCTTGAAGACCGACGAATCTCCGCGCGAGGGTGAACGGCGCGGCCGCCCTGGAGAGAGCGCCCACCCCCAGGGAAAGGGCGTGAACGGCGTATCCGCCTCCGCGTATCGAGCGCCCGCCGACGTCTCGGAGCTCGCCGTGCCCCGCCGGTCGCGATGGCTTCGCTACCTTTACTGGCTGCTCTGGTTCGTCGCGCTCCCGATCGTCCTCGCGTGCATGGTCGTCTGGGCGTTCACGCCCTCGGGCGGCGTGGAGATGGGCGGAGCCCTCGGGTGGGCGCAGTCGGTCGTGCACTCGCAGCCGGTCCCGGTCGGCATCGTCCTCTTCACCGTGTTCGAGGTCGCCCTCTGGGCCGCGCGCCACCAGCTCCCCTTCGCCCGCCACGCGCACCCCCCGCTTCGCTCCGACCTTCCGCCCCAGGCCCGCGGGCCGTTCGAGCGGGCGCGGGCGATCCTGGACGAAGCCGAGATGATCCTGGCCAAGCACCAGAAGGGCGTCGTCCGGGACCTGACGGCGAAGGAGCGCGAGCTCCTGCAAAACGAGCTCGCGGCGCTCCACGCCGAGATGGATCGCGTACCGTTCGACCAGGAAGCCTTCGTCGAAGCGCTGGCGCGGGCCGAGGCCGGCGTCGACCTTCACCTCGGCCGGTGGCGCAAGAGCGAAGTCCGCGAGTACATCGAGGCCATCTTGATGGCGGTGGCGGTCGCGTTCGGCCTGCGGACGTTCGTCATCGAGGCGTTCAAGATCCCGAGCGGCTCGATGATCCCGACCCTCATGGTCGGCGACCATATCTTCGTCAACAAATTCAGCTACGGCCCGGCCATCCCCTACACCCACTCGCGCGTGTGGACCAACATGCCGCCCAAGCGGGGCGACGTGATGGTCTTCGCGTTCCCCGAGCACCCCGACCAGGACTTCATCAAGCGCGTCATCGCCATCGAAGGCGACAAGCTCGAGGCGCGTGGAGGACACCCGGTCATCAACGGCTGGGAGGTCCCGAGCTGTCGCGTCGGCACGTGGACGTACAGCGAGTACGACTCGCCCATCACGCGCCACGAGGGCGACCTCTACGTCGAGTACCTCGGAGACGACTCGTACTTGACGTTTTACGACCGCGCGTCGGGCATCTTCCCCGAGTACCAGGGGCCCTACTTCGCCAAGAGCGGCGAGGTCTGGGTGATGGGCGACAACCGGAACAACAGCCACGACTCGCGCATGTGGTTCGGGGGCCGCGGCGGGGGCGTGCCCTTCGACAACATCCGCGGGCGGGCGCTCTTCGTCTGGCTCAGTATCAGCGACAACGGCGTCGACTGGTCGCGCGAAGGGGCTCCGGTCATGGGCCGGCCGCGGCTGCCTCCGGCGGCGAAGGGCCTCGAGCCGGAGCTCGATCGCTGCCTCGCGAACCGCCCGGCCGTCACGACGCCTCCCGCCGCTCCGTAGGTCCTCGCGTCGCGACGGGTCGCCTCGTGCGGACGGACCTCGACGAACGGTGCGCGGCGACGCAAGTTGCTGGGATGGCTTGCCAATGGATCGTGGCGTGGACTCTCGTCACCGGGCTGGGCTGCGCGAGCGCCGCAACGCAGCAAGCGCGCGACCCGATGCAGTGCGAACGCGACCCGGCGTGCGCGAAGGCGCGTCTGGCCTATCCGGACTGCTCGAAGCAGTGCGCCGACGACCCGGAGTGCGTCCAGCGATGCGCCGAAGTGGAGAGTCACAGCGACGGCTTGGGTCATTAGGGCCGTTCGGGCGAGCCGCGCGCCCCCCATGCGGGACGAAACTTCGAGGGCCACGCCGAGACGCTTGAATTCGGGGCCGATGGCTGCACTGTGATCGGGCGAGGTGTCTTGCGATGCGTCTTCCTTTCTCGGCCGCGCGTAAAGCGGGGCTCGTGTGTGCTTCGGCGGCGTTGCTCTTGCGGTGCGGTTCCAGCCAAACCGAGGTGCCCGTCGGCCCCGGCTTCGACGCCGGGAGCCTCGTCCCGCCGGACGGAGGGTTCGTGGTCTTCGACGCGCCGCCCCCGTCCGCCGCCGCGTGCGACGACGCGACCACGTGCCTGAGCGGCGTCGCGGTCCCCGGCGTCTTCGTCGACCAGCCCGTCGAGCTCAGGGCGACGCTCTACCAAGGGTTCCCGGTGAACGTCGGCTCCGGTATCGCGTCGCAAAAAGTCGCGCTGGACACGACGTGGGCGTTCGACGGCCTCGAGGCCGGCACGCACTACTTCGTGCAGTTCGACCCGGGCTACCTCAGCACGATGACGTCGGCCGAAGAGGCGGGCCTGCCGACCGTGACCGGGCCGTGGGTCGTGCCGAGCGAAGCCGGCGCCGGCATCTCGGTGCGCGCGAACCCCGCCGCCATCACCGTGTTCGAGCAAGGCGCGGTGGGGGGCGCCATGCACCTCGACGCCGTCTTGGCCCGCGTCGACGAGCCCCTGCCGGGCGCGTCGAGCGTGTCGGTCGGCGTCGGCGACGCGTCGGTGCCGCTCGCCTTCGACACCGCGCAGCTCGGCTATCTTCACCAGTTCGCGTCCCCGCCCGACGCCCAGCCCACCTATACGATCGTGAGCTCCGCGCCCGACGCGTCGGTCTCCGTCGCGTGGACGCTCGCGTCGAGCCCTCCGACGACCGCCGGCACGATCACGGCGCCCGCCCTCGGCGCGACGGTGCCCGCCAACCAGGACCTCCCCGTCATCTGGACGGCCGGCGCAGAGGCCGACTACGTCTCGGTGACCCTCTTCGCGAGCGTCGACGGCGGATACACGCAAGTGTTCTCGGCCCCGTCCGTCTCGATCGACACGACGATCGTGAGCATCCCCGCCGCGCAGATCCCGGCGGGCAGCTACTTGCTGAACGTGGGCTTCGTCCGCGCGTATTGCCCGGCCGAGCGCGACGGCTGCGTCCACTCGAGCCGCGTCGTCAGCCAGCCCGTCGCCGCGCAGTGACGCCCGCGCCGGTCACGTCCACGCGAGCCGGAAGTGCACCGATTTCGGGCGCGTCAGCGCGTCGAGCCCGAGCACGCTCAAGCTGACCCCGCGCCCCGAGTCCTTCCAGCCGCTCCACGGCATGGCCGGGTCGAGGTAGTCGCACCGGTTCATGAAGACCGTGCCGCACTCGAGGCCCCGCGCGAAGCGCGCCGCGCGTTCGCGGTCCGCGGTCCACACGCTGGCGGTGAGGCCGAGGCGCGAGTCGTTCATCTTCTCGAGCGCCTCCTCGTCCGACGCGACCGGCATCACCGGCAGGATCGGGCCGAAGGACTCTTGCTGGAAGAGCTTCATCGACTGGCGGCAGTCCGCGAGAAGCGTCGCCTCGAAGAAGCGCCCACGCCCTCCGACGCTCGCCTTCTTGCCCCCCGCGACGAGCCGCGCGCCCTGGTCGCGCGCGTCGGCCACCAGCGCCTCGAGCTCCGCCACGTGGTGCGGCTGCGCGATGGGGCCCAACGTCGTCTCGCTGCTCTTGGGGCTGCCCATCACGTACGCGCGCACGAGCGGCTCCGCCGCCTCGATGAACCGCGCATAGAGCGCCTGGTGCACGTAAACGCGCTCCACCGCGCAGCAGCTCTGACCGGAGTTGTACATCGCGCCGTCGACGACGTTCTCGACCGTCTTCGCGAGATCGCAGTCGGGCGCGACGTACGCCGGGTCGTTGCCGCCGAGCTCGAGGCACGGGTGCATGAACCGGCTCGACGCGGCGCCGACCATCCGGTGGCCGCCGAAGACCGAACCCGTGAAGACGACCTGGTCCACCCGCGCGTCGCCGACGAGCTGCTCGCTCACCGCGTGCTCGCACGTCAGCGCCTGGACGAGCCCCTCGGGCGCGCCCGCCTCGGCGAACGCGCGGGCGAAGTGATCGCCGCAGAGGGGCGTGCGCGGGCTGTGCTTCACGATCACCGCGTTGCCGGCGAGCACCGCGGGGACCACGCAGTTGACGGCCGTGAGCAGCGGGTAGTTCCACGCGGGCAGATCGAGCACGACGCCGAGCGGCTCGCGGACGATGCGGCGCTCGAAGCCGGCCATCGGAGGCAGCGCCACGTCGGCCAGCGCCTCGGGCGCGATGCCCATCATGTACCGGGCGCGCACCGCGCAGGTCTTCACCTCGCCGAGCGCCTGCGACACGGGCTTGCCCATCATCCGCGAAATGTCCGCGGCGATCTCGGGCGCCCTCGCCTCCATCGCGGCGACCGCCCGCTCGCAGAGGCTCACGCGCTCGGCGACGGAAGACGCGCGCCACGCCTTCGCGGCGCGGCGTGCGCGGTCGAGCACTTCGCTTGCTTGCGCGAGCCCGGCCTGTTCGACCGTGCACGCGGGCTCACCGGTGAAAGGATCGTCGACGACGAGGAGCGGAGCGTTCGTGCCCATTCGCGCCAGCATAGCGCCGCCCGGCGCCGTGGACGCGCGCGCTCACTTCAGGCCGTAGACCGTCACGCCCTTGTGCCACCCGTGGGGGCCGCCGACGAAGCCCGGGGGGTGGTAGTGGTGCTCGAGCACGAACACGTAGCGTTGCCCGTCGATCGTCTCGGTCCGCTCCGCGCCCATGGGCAAGTCGAGGTACGTGCGCGCGGCCTTGACGATGGCCGGCGTCACGACCTTGAGGGCCACGCGCTCGCCCGACGTCTCGTCGGAGGATTCGTCCGCGTCGGCGTCGCCTTCGCGGGCATCCGCCGGTGCGACGGGGCCGGACGCGGGAGCGTCCACCGCGTCGGACAGCGTGCGTGCCTCTTTGGCCTGGTCATGCGAGCTCGCGCGATGGTGGTGATGGCTGTGGGCCGACATGGACACGAGCCACCAAGCGAACGTCATCGCGGGAACGAGCATGACCACCTCCTGTGCAGGGTTCCGACAGCAAGTGCTGCCGGCGAAGCTAACCGTGCATAGTCGAATCGTGCCAACGGCTGAGCTTTTCCGGAATCATCAATCGGATCCGGCCCGCTCCGCGGCTGGCGTCGACCAGCCATACACCATCTCCAGAGGCGTGTGATGGCGATTGACATCAGCCAACGGACCTCAGTTCATCGCTCGATACCATCGCGAAACACCCGCCGTGGACGAATGAAGGAACACCGAACACGGTACGCTCCCGGCCGATGATTCCGTTCGAGCGCTCCGCCCGCGCGACCGCTGCGACGACATGCCTCGCGATCGCATTGGCGGGGATCGTGGCGGGCGCCGTGCGAATTCTTCCATGGCTCCTCGACCCCGCAGTGCCGTGGCGGGTCGCCGCGCCTTTCGCGCGGGGCCTTGCGGCGCTGGCCTTGGAGTCCGCGCTCGTCGTCGGTTGGCCCGTCGGGTGGACGCTCGCGTGCTTTCGCTCCGTCGAGCGCGGGGAGGCGCGCGTCCTTCAGACGCTCGGCGAGCGCCCCGCGCGCACCGTCGCTCGGCTCGCGCCGCAAGGCACGATGTTCGCGCTTCTCCTCGTCACCATCTCGCTCGTCTCGGGGGCCGACGCCACGGCGCCCGGCCGCATCGCGACCGAGCTCCTCACGGCCGGACGCGATTCATGTGCATCGGCCTCCGCGCCCTCGACGTTCGTCGTTCCCTTCACGGGCATGACGTGGCTCTGCACGCCGGGACACGAGCCTCGCCTCGCGGGCGCCATCCCCGGTGCGATGAGCCAGGACGTCGTCCTCACCGCCAAGAGCGCGCGCATCGCGGGCGACTTCCGCTCCGCCGAGCTCGAAGACGCACGCCTGCTCGTCGCGGGCCCCGCGCGAACGCCGTTCGCCGTCCACGTGGCGAGCCTCCTCATTCACGGCATGTCGCCGTGGGCGCGCGCTTCGACGTTGAAGCCCCTCCTGCGCGCGCTCTTGCTCGCGCTCGCCGCGTGGTCCACCGCCTCCGTCGCCGCCTACGGGGCGCTGCGCCTCGCCGTGCGCAGTCGTGCGGGCGCCATCCTGCTCGGCGCCGCGGGATCCACGGCCGCGCTGGGCCTCATGCGCGCGTTCGAGCGCGCCGAGCTTCATCCATCCATGTTCATGCTCATTCCGGTGGCCGCGTGCGGCAGCGCGGCCGGGGCGGCCTTCGCTTTGTCTTGCGTGTCGCGCCTCCGAGAGAGCAGCGCGAGCGGGCGGATCTCATGGAAGAGATTGACCAGGTGGCTTGCGAGGAGAATCCAGCGCTGCTAGCAAAAAGGCGGAGGCAAAGAGAGCCATGGGTAACGTCGGCGCTACCGAGATTCTGTTGATTGCCGTCGTCGCACTCTTGCTCTTCGGCGCCGGTCGCATCGCCGACATCGGCAAGGGCCTCGGCCAGGGGATCAAGAACTTCAAGCAAGGCTTGCGCGAAGCCGACCAGATCGACGCCGACAAGCCGGCCGGTCAGCTCGGCACGGGTGACGCGTCGGCCACCGCCGGCAAGGGACCCGACGGCGGCGCCGCTCCCAAGCAGGCTTGAGTTTCGGGCTGACGCCGCGCAGAGCGGCGTGATAGAGGGGTCACCGTGAGCAGACAATTCTCATCACGATTGAGCGCTGTTGCGCCCAGCGTCACCTTGGCCATGAACTCCCGCGCCCTGGAGCTGAAGGCGAAGGGGATCGACGTGTTTGCCTTCGGCGTCGGCGAGCCCGACTTCGAACCGCCGCAGGTCGTGCGCGACGCCGCCAAGCGCGCCATCGACGAAGGCGCCTCGAAGTACACGGCCGTCACCGGCATCCCCGCCCTGAAAGAGGCGATCTGCAACGCCACCGAGGCGATGCGCGGCTGGCGCCCGAAGAACGAGAACGTATGCGTCAGCGTCGGCGCGAAGCACGTGCTCTTCAACCTCGCGCTGGCGCTCTACGAGGCGGGCGACGAGGTCGTCATCCCGAAGCCGTACTGGGTGAGCTACCCCGAGCAGGTGCGGCTCGCCGGGGCGACGCCGGTCCTCGTCGACACGCGCGAAGAAGAAGGCTGGAAGGTCTCGCCGAAGGCCCTCGCCGCGGCGCTCACGCCGAAGACCAAGGCGGTCATTCTCTGCACGCCGTCGAACCCGAGCGGCATCGCGTACACCGAGAGCGAGACCGCGGCGCTGGTCGACGTCGTGCGCAAGCACGACTGCTGGCTCATCGTCGACGAGATCTACGCGGAGCTCGTGTACGACGGCTTCAAGTTCGTATCGGCGGCGAAGATCGCGCCCGACCTTCGCGACCGGCTCATCGTGGTCGACGGCGTCTCGAAGACCTTTGCGATGACCGGCTGGCGGATCGGCTGGGCGCTCGCCCCCGCGCCGCTCATCAAGGCGCTCGACACCGTGCAGGGCCAGAGCACCACGAATCCGACCGCCGTCGCGCAGCACGCCGCCATCGCCGCGTTGAAGTCCCCGATGGACGACTTCGTGAAGATCCGGGCGAACTTCCAGAAGCGGCGCGACGCCATGGTCGCGGGCCTCTCCTCCATCCCGGGCGTCCGCTGCCGCGTCCCCGAAGGCGCCTTCTACGCGTTCGCCGACTGCCGAGGGCTCTACGGCCTCGAGTGGAACGGCAAGCCGCTGGCGACCGACGAGGACATAGCGTTCTGGCTCCTCGACAAGGCCCACGTCGCGGCCGTGCCGGGCGGCCCCTTCGGCGCACCGGGCTACGTGCGATTCAGCTACGCCGCGAGCGAAGAGCGAATCGGAAACGGCATCGCGGCGATCAAGCGCGCGGTGGCGGACAGCAAGCGGTAGGGAGTTCTCGCAACTCCCGCTCCCCAGCCCGCCTGATCCGCGGGGGGCCCGCTGGCACACGACGGCACGGTCCGCGCGCTCGAGAAAGGCCGTTTTCGTTACATATCCGCGGGGCCCATGAGTTGCATTGGGCGTATGCATGGCCCGAACAGGGAGTGTGGTGACGCATGCCGGCCTGGCCATGACGTCCATCCTGATGTGGGGATGCTCGAACGGCGCGGCGGCAAACCCAACGCCATCGGCGGGCGACCCCGAAGGGGCCGCCCTCGACCTGAGCGCAGACGCGGCGATGCCGCCTTCGAGCGACTCGGACGCGGCTCCCTCCGTCCCCGACGCGGGCACCGACGATGCCGAAACGGTAGGTGACGGCAGCAATGGCACGGACGCGAGCGAGGCCACGATCTGCGGAGATGCAGACGGCCATGTCTGCTCCCCGCCGCCCTTCACAACACCGACGGCGGGCCTTTCGTATCGGACCGGGTGCACGGTGAGCTGCACTCTGGCCGGAGCATGCAATGCGTGTAGATGCCTCGGTATCGACAATTCGAGCGCTTGGGATTGTTACTGAACTCACGAGAGCGGGTCTCACATCGACGAGCAACCGCGTCCTCCGGTGGCCTTCGCTACCCGCTCAGGATGACGGAAAAAAACGTCCGGTGAACTGCTGCACGCGTCGAACGTCTTTCGTCGATGCTCGCCGCCCCCCCTACAGCCGCTCGACCTTCGCCAGCATCTCTCCGTACTCCTTCGCGGTGCCCGTCGGGCAATACGCGCGAATGTTGCCGCTTGCGTCGACCAGTACGAACCAGTCGCCGTGAATGACGTCGTAGTCCTTCGCGTTCTTGTAGACCTTCGTGCCCGACATCTTGAAGCCTTGGATGACCGCCCTTTCGACGTCGTCCAGGGGGCCGGTCACGAAGGACCAGCGGGCGCGGTCCGCATTGTTCCTGGCGGCATAGTCGGCGAGGACTTCGGGGGTGTCGTTCTCGGGGTCGACGGAGATCGAGACGAGCTTGACCGACGGCGCGCGGCGGGCGACGTCGCCTTGGAGCTGCGCCATCCTCGCGGTCAGCCTCGGGCAGGAGGACAGACAGCGCGTGAAGAAGAAGTCGACGACGCTCGGGTGGCCCCGCATCGACGCGTCCGTGAACGGCTGACCGTGCGCGTCGACGAGGTGGAACGTGGGCACTTGGCCGAGCACCGGCAGCGGCTCGTGGCGCCGCTTCGCCGCCGAGACGAGCGCCATCACCAACCCCAGACCGAGGCCCACGAAGGCCAGGACACGGCGGACCAGCGGCGGGAACATCACCGCGCGGCGCGGTCGGTCAGCAGGGCCGCGAGCAGCAGCGTCAAGTACGGAATGGATGCCGCGAAGACGTGCTTGGCCCAGCGCCGCGTGTCGAAGCGCGCCGACCCCACGCGGAGGCCGCGGAGCGCCAGCGCCAGGAACGCGGCGTCGAGCACGGTCGCGATGGCCGTGTAGCGCGCGCCGGCGACGCCGAACGGCAGAAAGAGGAGCGACGTGACGACCAGCAGCACCGAGAAGAACGCGACCATCTGCCGCGCCGCCTTCTCGCCGTGCTGCACGCTCACGACCTGCAGCCCCGCCCTCGCGTAGTCCTCGGCGCGGAAGATCGCGATGGCGGCGAAGTGCGGCACCTGCCAGAGAAACAGCACCGCGAAGAGGAGCAGGCCGCCCGGGGCCAGACCGCCCGTCGCCGCCGACCACCCGAGGAGCGGCGGTATCGCTCCCGGCACGGCGCCGACGAGGAGCGCCAGGTGCGTGTGCCGCTTGAGGGGAGTGTACACCGCGACGTAGCTGACGAGCGCCACCAGCCCCAAGAGCCCCGTCACGACGTTCACGACGAAGAGGAGCGGGACCGACACCACCGCGAGCGCCAGCGCGAACCCGAGCGCGACCTCGGGCGCCATGCGGCCCGACGGCAAAGGCCGCCGCCGGGTGCGCGTCATGAGGGCGTCGACGTCGCGCTCCCACCACATGTTGAGCGCGTTCGCCGAACCGACGATGAGGGCCGTCCCCACGAGGGCGAAGAGCACGTGCCGCGCCGCCATGGACGCCGGCGCGAGGCACATCCCCGCCGCCTCCGTCAGGAGGACGAGCGCGGTGATGCGCGGCTTCGTCAGCGCGAGCAGGTCGCGCGCGAGGGCGAGCGGACGCGCACGCCGGGAAGGCACCGGCGACGCCGCGCTGTCGACTCCAAGCACGTCGCTGTTCGCCAAGCTCACACCGCCTCTTGCCTCTTCACGCTTCTAGTGGTGGGCCCAGGCGCCCGACAAGGAGCGCCGCGCGCCGCGACCGAAGAAAATGCGAGCGTAGCCGACTCTTACCGTGGCTATCAGCGCGCGCCCGAGGGTGTCAAGGCGTCAGGCCGGCGGCGTGGGCCGCGCGGGACCGTCCCCATGCATGCCGTCTTCACCGTCTTCCGCCATCCGGCGGTTTCGGTCGTCGATCAGGGTGCGCCACATCGACCGCTGGTCCACGCACGCGAGGGCCGCCCACTGCGCGGCCACGGCCACGCACAAGGCGTGCAGCGGCGCATCGAACGCCCCGCGCGACACCAGCGCGAGCGCCATCCCCGCCACCACCGCCGCGACCTGCTTCGGTTGAGCCGCCGACACCAGCCCCAGCAGCAGCGACGCCGGCACCAGAAACGTCGCGATGGCGTCGAGCGCGGGCGGCGGCACACCGGGAGCGTCGGCGAGCGCCGTGTGCATCACCGACTGCCACAGCGCCGGCGCCGAGTGCATCCCGCGTGCGACCCCCCAAGTGACGACGACCGCCGCGAGGAGCGCCGCCATCGAACCCAGCTGCCCGGCCGACCGGCTCCGCGTCCCGAGCCACGTCACCGCCACCATTTGGGCCGACGCCTCGAGGACCACGCCCGCGGTCGCCAAGAGACGGCTCCAACCGAAGAGCTGCACGCTGGCCCGCTCTCCTGCCGCCGTCGCCAGCTCCCACGCCCCGAGCCGCGCCATCGCCGCGAACGACAGCGCGAAGAGCACCCCCGCGAGCGCCCGCGTGTGGGGAGCGCGCGCCGCCACGTACCCGCCCGCGATCGCCGTCACCGTCGCCGACGCGGAGAGCAGCACCGCGTAGACCGCGGGCAGGCGATCCCGAAGCGCAGGCGCCGACATCGCCACCGACGCCGCGGCGCCTCCGACGAGCGCCGCGCGTACGAACACGCCGAGCGTGCGGGCGCGCGTGAGCTCGAGCGCCCCCCACAAGAGCGCCGTGATGAGCAGCTCGACGAGGAAGTACGTCAGCACGGACGCCACCCGGTCCGTCAGCTCCACCACCGGCTCGCTCGCGTTGCCGTGCAGCCCCGGTCCTATGATGACGCCCATCGTGCCCGCGGCGACCGCCGCGAACGCCGTCGCCCGGAGCAGCCAGCCGGCCGATACGAGCGGCGACGACGGAGGCGCGATCGACCGCGCGCCCGCGGCGGCTTCATCGTGCGGAGGGGCTTCTCCGGGCGTCGCTTCGGCTGTCGTCATGTCCCGAGGGCAGAGCGTACCGCATCACGCCGCGTGCCGCGTCAAACGCGGCGCAGGGGCCGGTGCCAAACCTTCCCGCGCGTCGTCCGGCCCCGCCGGCGGAGCGCTTTGCTCTCGCCCCGGGCTCGTGGGTTTGGCGGGCGGCTGCGGCGGCTCCACGTTCTTCGCCGGCGACGTATTGAGGATGTACGGCCACGCCCCTTGCGTGGAGCAGGCGTACACCGCGTCGCGGTGGAACTCCCAGTGCAAGTAGACGTTCCCGTCGGGCGACACGATGGCGCTCGGCGCCGGCCCGAAGGGCTGGGCGCGGTCGACCGAATCGAGCGCGGCGATGTCGAACATGGTGATGCCGCTCGTCTTGACCACGCCCATCCGCTTGAGGTGCCCGTCTTTCGTGAGCACGATCTCGAGCCGGGTCACGAGGTGCTGGTCGTTCATCGGGCTGTTGGGCGGAAGCGCGTCGAGCGAGTCGAGGAACGAGTCGGCGAAGATCGGGTGGATGCGGTTGTGCATCCCGTTCAGGTACGACGCGAACGGCACCTTCGCCGTGTTCAGCGCCGTCTGATTGCCGGCCCGGACGCTCGACACGTAGTTCTCGATGGCGCTCTTCCACCGCTCGAAGTTCGACGACGCGAACGAGCCCCGGTGCTCGCTCTTGCGCCGCTCGCCGTCCGCCTCGCGGAGCTTGCGGAGGTTGTCCGATCCGACGATCGCGGCGATCTGCCGGACGTCGATGTTGGTGTTCATCTGCCCCGGCGAAGACGGCTGCCCGAGGCCCGGGAGCGACCAGAGCTTGCCGCCCGGCAAGGTCGATCGGGTCGCCGATCCGGCGGCGGCCTGGGGTGTCGCCGTCGGCGCGCCGCCCTGACGGACCGGGTTGAACGTCCACCCCGAGTTCTCCGCCGTCTGCACGTCGGGCGAGAGCGGCACCGCCCCTCCGGCCGCGGCCTTCGCGGGCTCGTCGGGATGCGGGGCCTGCGCCACGGCCACCGGACGCGGGTCGCCCACGACCGGATGCGGCTCGCTGCTCGGGGGAGGGACCTGCGCGGCCTCGACCGCCGGCGCGGGCTTCGGGATGTGCGGCGCGTGGACGACGTCGATGTCGGCGCCTTTCTCTCCCGGCGCGCGGTTCTTCTCCCCGGCGTGCTCCTCGCTCTCGGCGATGCGCGTCTTCTCGCTGTCGCCCGTCTGCGGGTTCGAACCCGGGTGGTTGCCGCCGGGGGTGGGGTTCTCGTCGTCCCGGTCGTGGGACGTCTGGGTGGCCGCCGTCTCCTTGTCGACGTGGTTGGCCTCGTCGCCGATGAACCTCGCGGTCGGGTTGTCGTCCTGGTTCGCTTTGACATGCTGCCGGACGGCGATTCGACGCTCTTTCGGGAGGTCTTCGGGAATGAGAGGCTTCTTCTCGGCCTCTTTCTTCTCGACGACGATGATCTTCTTCTCCTCCGGCTTGGGCTTCGCGGGCGCGGGCTTCTTCTCGACGGGGGCCGCCGTCGGCTCCGGCTTGGGCGCGTCGGCGGTCATGGGCGGCGGGGGGGGAGCGACGTCGTCCTTGTGGTCCGGGGTGGAGTCGCCCATCGAGAGCTCGAACGTCGGCTCGCTGCGCGACGCCAGGCTGCTCGCCTCCTGCGCGAGCATCCAAAGCTCCGAGCGATCGTCGTGCATCTTGGCCACGACGAGCCCACCGGTGCCGAACAGGAAATGCGCGCACACCGCCGCGCACATCCACAGCACCAACGGGATGGTGACGTCGCGGGGCCGCATGTGCGTATCGGGCGCCTCCTCGTGTAACCTGGACGCGAGCGCCACCCTACGGGCCCTCAAGCGAGAAGGTAACACGTGGGCGCGGCCCGGCCAGCGGCCCTACGCTGCAAAAGCCCCTCGGCCCGCGTGACGCTGATTGCCCGGGCCCGCCACCTCATGTTACCTCGCGAGCCATAGGCATGGACTTCGTCGAAGCCCGAAACCTCCCCGGGCATGTCGGCATCATCATGGACGGTAACGGCCGCTGGGCTCAAACGCGGGGCCTTCCCCGGGCCGCAGGCCACAAGGAGGGCGCGTTGGCCGTCCGCCGCATCGTCCGGATGGCGCGCCGATTGGGCCTCACGGCGCTCACACTCTACGCGTTCAGCGAGCAGAACTGGTCGCGCCCGGAAGAGGAGGTCGACGCGCTCATGCAGCTCCTTCGCGAGTTCTTGTTGAACGAGCGCGAAGAGATCCTCGACAACGGAATCCGCCTGAACGCCATCGGCAACCTCGGCCGCCTCCCGGCCCTCGTCCGCGCCGTGCTCGATCCGCTCCGCCGCGAGAGCGCCGCCAACGGCGCGATGACGCTCACGCTCGCTCTCTCCTACGGCGGCCGCGAAGAGATCGCTCACGCGGCACGTGAGCTCGCTCGCGCGGTCGCGGCGGGTCGCATCGCCCCGGAAGAGGTGACCGCCGAGTCCCTGCGCGCGCACATGCCGAGCCTCGCCGTCGGCGACCCCGACCTCGTCATTCGCACCGGCGGCGAGCGGCGCATCTCGAACTTCCTCCTTTATGGGCTCGCCTACGCCGAGCTCCACTTCGCCGACGTGCTCTGGCCCGACTTTGGCGAGCGCGACCTCCTTACCGCCATCGCTTCCTTCCAGAAGCGCGAACGCCGGTTCGGGAAGGTGGGCGCCGCCGTGCCCGCGTCGATCGCGTCTTCTTCGCCCGTCGCCTCGGCGCTCGCCGCCGCGTTGGCACCCATCACACGCATCGCGATCTGAATGGCCGGGGCGGCGTCGAACCTCGCGATGCGCCTGGCGACGGCCGCGGTCGGGGTGCCGGCCGTTCTCGTCCTCCTCTACGCGGCCCCTCCGTGGGTCTTCTACGTCGTCATCCTCGGCACGACGCTCGTCGGCACCCTGGAGCTCTTGGCGATGAGCCACCCCCAGGATCGCGTGTCGCAGTGGATCGGCGTCGCGTTGGCCCTCGCCGCGTCCGCCGTCGTCTACTTCCGGCGCGAAGACCCGCACGCCCTCCTCGCGCTCCTCGCCGCGTTTCCGCTCGTCGCGCTCCTTGTCACGCTCGCCCGCCTCGGCGCCATCGAGACCGCCGCGCTGCGCGCCTTCGCGATGGCGGCAGGACCTCCCCTCGTGGCAGTGCCGCTCGCCCTCCTCGCCGCGCTTCGATCGTCGAACGGCGGTCGCGGCTCGGGCGCCGTCTTGCTCGCCATCGGCCTCGCGTGGTTCGCCGACACGGGCGCGTACTTCGCGGGGCGCTTCGCAGGTCGCCACAAACTCTACGAGGCCGTCTCGCCGAAGAAGACCGTGGAGGGCGCCGTCGGCGGCCTCGCGGCGAGCGTCCTCTGGGCCCTCCTCGGCGCGTTCCTCTTCGTGCGCGGGTCGCTGCCGCCGTCGCACGCCGTCTGGCTGGGCCTCGTCGCCGGCGCGCTCGGACAGGCGGGCGATCTCGGCGAGTCGCTCCTCAAGCGATCGACGGGCGTGAAAGACTCGGGGAACATCGTGCCGGGGCACGGCGGCATCCTCGACCGGGTCGACGCGCTTCTCATGACATCGGTCGCCGTCTACTTTTATGCGCGATGGGCCGACTGGCTCTGATGTCGCCTGAGCTCGATCTTCAGGCTAACCTGCGGAGAAGATGAACACGCCGACGACGATCCAAACGCCACCGCCGCCGTCGCGGCAGAGCTCCGTCAAGGTCTACGACTTTTACAAGGTCATCCAGGAGTACCTCGACCGAGCGGCGAGGCTCGCGCGCATCGAGCCGTACGTGCAGACGATCCTCAGCCAGCCGAAAAATGAGCTCATCGTCAACTTCCCGGTCCGGATGGACAACGGCGAAGTCCGGCTCTTCAAGGGGTATCGCGTCCAGCACAACAACCTCCTCGGGCCCTTCAAGGGCGGCATGCGCTACCACCCGCAGGTCTCGCTCGACGACGTCAAGGCGCTCGCCGCGATGATGTCTTGGAAGGGCGCCTTGCTTCGCTTGCCGTTCGGCGGCGGCAAGGGCGGCATCAAGTTCGACCCGCACTCGGTCTCGCGCGCCGAGCTCCAACGCATCACGCGCCGCTTCACGCACGGCCTCGGCGAGAACATCGGCCCCGAGTACGACATCCCCGCGCCCGACGTCGGCACCAACAGCCAGATCATGGCGTGGATGATGGACACCTTCTCCAACATGGTCGGCTCGGCGCAGAAGCAGATGGTCAAGGGCGTCGTCACCGGCAAGCCTGTCGCCAGCGGCGGCACGCTGGGCCGCCAGAAGGCGACCGGCCAGGGCATCGTCTTTTGCATCCTCGAGTGGGCCAAGGAGCGCAGCTTCACCCTCGAGGGCGCGACGATGAGCGTCCAGGGCTTCGGCAACGTGGGCTCGAACACCGCGGTCATCCTCTCGAAGCTCGGCGTGTCGACCGTCGCCGTCGGCGATCACACGGGGTACATGTACAACCCCGAAGGCTTCAACGCGCACAAGCTCCAGGACTACGTCGAGGAGCACGGCAGCATCGAGGGCTACCCGGGCGGCAAGCCGATCACGCGCGAGGAGTTCTTCGCGACGAAGGTCGACATCTTCGCGCCCTGCGCCCTCGAGAACCAAGTCGGCGAAGCCGAGGCGAAGGCGCTCGACGCGAAGCTCGTCGTCGAAGGCGCCAACGGCCCGTGCAACCCCGCCGGCGAGCGGGTCCTCCTCGACAAGGGCATCGACATCCTGCCCGACGTGCTCGCGAACGCCGGCGGCGTCACCGTCAGCT
The DNA here is from genome assembly GCA_036500865.1 of Polyangiaceae bacterium. Lineage (GTDB taxonomy): Bacteria > Myxococcota_A > Polyangia > Polyangiales > Polyangiaceae > Palsa-1150. Next base: position 8,826 of record DASYBG010000017.1, on the reverse strand, counting down.
ACTACGAGTGGGTCCAGAACAAGCGCTCCGAGAGCTGGTCGGAAGAGGAAGTCGACGCGCGGCTCGAGGTCGCGATGAAGCGCGCGTACCACGAGGTCAGCGACTTCGCGCGCGCGAAGAAGAGCGACATGCGCCTCGCGGCCTACGGCATCGCGCTCCTCCGCATCGAGGCGGTCTACAAGGAGCGCGAGATCTTCCCCTGAGCGGGCGTGTCGGCACCCGGACCTCACGAGGACCAGGGCGCTCCGTGCGGTCGCGGGCCGTCCACCGGGGCCGCCCTCCCGGCCCCCGGTCCACACCCCTCGTGTACCGGCGCGGGCAGGGCAGCACGCACGGGCTAAGCTCGGTCCACCGGCGTGCGAATCTTAAGTAGCGCTCTATTCTGGCGAATCTTACTGAGCTCGCTCTTCGTCGTGCTCGTCCTCGGCTGGGGCCTCTATCGCGCCAACGCCGCGCACGAAGAGCTCGAGAAGCAGTTCGAGCGGCTCGTCCAACACGACCTCAAGCTCGCCGACGACGCCGAGCAGCTCCTGCGCTTGATGGTCGACCTCGAGACCGGAAAGCGCGGCTACCTCCTCACGGACGACCGGAGCTTCCTCGCGCCGTACGAGCAGGCGCGCCGGGAGTTCGAGGGCTTGCTCGCCGAAGCGCAGGCGGTCGCCGAGAATGGAATGGAGGACGAGCGCGTGGCGGCGTTCGGTCGGCTCGTGCGCGAGTGGATCCAGAACATCAGCGAGCCGCAGATCCGGGCCCGCGAGCGCGGCGTGCCCGATCCGCACATGGCCGACGAGGGCAAGGCCCTCACCGACGAGATGCGCGGCATCTTGAACGACCTCCGCAAGCACGCCCTCGACGAGGCCGACTCCCGCGAGCAGGCCGCCTTCGAGTCGGCCAACGACTCGCAGCGGTCGACGCGCACGGTCCTCCTGCTCGCGATCATCATCGCCCTCGTCAGCGGGGCATGGATCGCGCGCGACGTCGCCGGCACGACCGCGCAGATCGAAGAGGCCCTCGCGGCGACCGGCCGGCTCGAGACGCTGCCGCCGCTGCCGACGAGGCGCGACGAGCTCGGCGCCGTCGCCCTCAGCCTCGTCAAGATGAACGCCCTCCTGCTCGAAAAGGACGCGAGCCTGCGGGCCACGCTGGCCGAGCGGGAGCGGGCCGTCGCCGAGCTCACACGCGCGAACGAAGACCTCGCCCTCCGCGGGGCGAGGGACCGCGCGTACGCCGAGTTCGTGCGCGAGCTCAAGACCCTCGACGTCGGCGCCCTCGCGTCGGTGGGCCTCCAGACCCTCGTCCGCCTCGCCGACGCGCAGGTGGGCGTCGTGTATCTGCTCGACGACTCGGACAAGCTCGTCACGGTGCAGGGCGTCTCGTGGGACGCGCGCGCGCTCGACAGCACCATGTTCGGCGCCGGCGGTCTCCCGAGGAGCGTCATGGAGAGGCGGGAGCCCATCTTCCATCGCGCCGGAAACCTCACGGAGCCCCTGCCCTCGCTCGACCTCGGCGTCGGCCGTGCTCCGCTCCGGTGGGTCCTCGCCCAGCCGGTCGCGATCGGCGCCGAGGGTGCGGGCGCGCTCCTTCTCGCCGGCGTCCAGGACCCGCCGGGCGACGCCGTCGCCTTCGTCCACGACGCCGCCCGCCAGTTCTCCGTCGCCCTCCACAACGCGTGGACGCACGATCGCATGCGCGAGAAGACCCGCGCCCTGGCGGAGCAAGGCGAGCGCCTCGCCAAGGCCAACAAGGTGAAGACCGAGTTTCTCGCGTCGATGAGCCACGAGCTCCGCACGCCGCTCTCGGCCATCCTCGGCTTCGCCGACCTGCTCATGACGTCCCCGAGAGAGCAGCTCTCTCCGCGCGCGCGCGAGTCGCTCGAGCGCATCAAGCGCAACGGCGAACACCTCCTCGGCCTCATCAACGACGTCCTCGACCTCGCCAAGGCCGAAGCCGGCCGCATCGAAGTCCGCCTCGCGTCCGTCAACGTCGCGCAGCTCGCGCGCGCCTGCGTCGCCGAAGTCGACAGCCTCCGCGGCGGCAAGGACGTGCGCCTCGCCGCCGACGTCGGCGAGGCGACGATCGAGCTCGTCACCGACGCCCAGCGCGTCCGGCAGATCCTCCTCAACCTGCTCTCGAACGCGATCAAGTTCACCGATGAAGGCGAGGTGGTCCTCACGGTGCGCACCACCAGCGCCGAGATCCAGTTCTCGGTGCGCGACACGGGCATCGGCATCCCGGCCCACGCGCTGCACGAGCTCTTCCAGGAGTTCCACCAGCTCGAAGCCGGCGACGGCCGCCGCTACGACGGCACCGGCGTCGGACTCGCGCTCTCGCGGAGGCTCGCCCGCGCGCTCGGCGGCGACATCGAAGTCCGGTCCCGCGAAGGCGCGGGCTCGACCTTCACGCTCGTCTTGCCGCGCGTCGCGCCGACCGCCGCGGTCGAGCGCATCAGCCAGGTCCCCGGAGCGCCGCGCGGAGCCGTCGCATGACCGCCGCCGTGACCGGCACCGCCTCGGGAGACGCGAGCGGCGATGTCCTCATCGTCGACGACTTCCCCGACACCCTCGCGCTGTACGAGGCCGTCCTCGCCGACGACGGCCACCGCGTGCGCGTCGCCGCGAACGGCGACGAAGCCCTGCGGCGGGTCGACGATCGCGAGCCCGAGCTCGTCCTGCTCGACGTGTCCATGCCGGGCCTGGGAGGCGTCGAAGTCCTGCGGAGGCTCCGCATGCGACCCGGCGGCGGCCCGTCGGTCATCATGCTCACCGCCGCGCGGCGCGAGCCCCACGCCATCGAGTCCGGCCTGAAGGAAGGCGCCGACGCTTATCTGACCAAGCCCATCGACTCCCGCGAGCTCCTCGCGCGGGTGCGCGCCGCCATCGAGACGTTCCGCTTGAAGCGCATGCTCGAAGCCCAGCGGCGCGACCACGTCGCCATGCTCGTCCACGACCTGCGCCACCCGCTGTCGTCCTTGGCCCTCATCGCCGAGGTCCTCGAAGCCGAAGACATGACCCCCGCCGAACGCGACGCCGCGGTCGCGCAAATCCGCGGCATGTGCGCCGACATGACCCGCCTCGTCGACGGCGTCCTGGCCGCCAGCCGGCTCGAGGCCGGCGTCTTCTCGGTGGAGCCGAGGACGGTGAGCGTCGGCGCCATCATCGAGCCGATGCTCAACGTCTTCAGCCCGGTCGCCACGCGCCGGCGCGTCGCGCTCGTGTTCGAAGGAGCGTTGCAGGCCGAGGTGCGGGCCGACCCGCACAAGCTGAGGCAGGCGATGGACAACCTCGTGGCGAACGCGCTCAAGTTCACGCCGCGGGGAGGTCGCGTGCGCCTGCGCGTGTGGCGAGAGAGCGAGCAGACCGTGTTCGAAATCGCCGACTCGGGCCCGGGCATCGCGCCGGAAGAGCGAGCGCGGATCTTCGACCGCTACAGGCAAGGCGCGCGCGGGAGGGCCGCGGGAGGAGCAGGGCTCGGCCTGGCGATCGCGAGGGGCATCGCCGAGGCCCACCGCGGGTCGATCTCGGTCGACACCGGCGAGCTTGGCGGAGCATCGTTCCGGATCGTGATCCCCGACGCGGGCTAGGCGCGACGACACTGCAAGGCGCGATGGGCGAGACCCAAGGCTCGATGAAAGGTCATGGTCGCTACCTCGAGCGGTCATCGAGCCTTCCGAGATCGGTCACCCCGGCCATCGTGAACGCCCGTGACCGGGATGGGGAACGGTCGTCGAGCCTTCCAAGATCGAGCACCCTGGCGATCCCGATCGATCACCCTGGCGATCCCGAAGGCCCAGGCTCGCGATGGGGAACGGTCGTCGAGCCTTCCAAGATCGAGCACCCTGGCGATCCCGAAGGCCCAGGCTCGCGATGGGAAACGGTCGTCGAGCCTTCCAAGATCGAGCACCCTGGCGATCCCGATCGATCACCCTGGCGATCCCGAAGGCCCAGGCTCGCGATGGGGAACGGTCGTCGAGCCTTCCAAGATCGATCCCCCGGACGACGATGAGGGTTCAGGGTAGCTACCTTGAACCCTCATCGAGCCTTCCAAGATCGAGCACCCGGACGACCATGACCGGTCATCGCGCCGTCCGAGATGCGCCGTCGAGTTCTCGTCCTGGATAACCCGGAGAAATCACCTCAAGAAGCGTCGGCAGCGAGGGCGTCCGCGCAAGCCTTGACAAGCCGGCGCACTTCTCTATCTTCCCGCCGCTCGACCCTTCTGAGGTGCCCGTGGCCAATCATCCGTCTGCAGAGAAGCGTAACCGCCAGCGAATCAAGCGCACGCTTCGGAACCGCGCGATCAAGAGCTCCGTGCGCACGCACGTGAAGACGGTGCAGGCCGCGATCGCGGCGAAGGACCAGAAGGCGGCGAAGGAAGCGCTCCTGAGCGCGACGGTCGCGATCGACAAGGCCGCCAGCAAGGGCGCCCTGCCGAAGGAAGCGGCGTCGCGGAAGGTCTCGCGGCTCTCGGCACAAGTTCACAAGCTCGGCGCGGCTTAAGCGGCACCTGGGGCGGCTCTCCGCGTGGGAGGGCTTCCTGGACAACGCTTGAGCAGGCGGGTATGAGCGCCGGCGTGCAGTCAGCACGTCCCCATCGTCTAGAGGCCCAGGACCGCGGCTTTTCACGTCGCTAACGGGGGTTCGAATCCCCCTGGGGACACAGGCGCAAGTAAGCGTAAGTTCTCAGGAAATGGCGGATCCGGACTCGGCGCTCGCAGGCCTTGCCCCATCCTTGCCACGCTCCAGGGCGCGGCGCATGTCTCCGCCGTCGTTCGGTGCAAGGTGCGCATAGCGCATCGTCATCGCGATCGTGGTGTGCCCCAGGTACTCCTGCACCTGTCGTAGGGGGACCCCCGCGGTCACGAGTTGTGAAGCGAAGCTATGCCGCGTGTCGTGCCAACGGACGCGACGAAGTCCGGCGCGACGGCATGCGCCTTCCAACCGTTCGTGAAGCTGCCAAAGGGTAAGCGGTGAGCCGTCGCGGTTGCAGAAGACGTTCTTGCCGCGCAGGTGCCTGATGGCCTTGAGTGCATCTACCAGCGCGCCGGTCAGCGGCACGTGACGCGCCTTGCCGGTCTTCGTCGGGCCCAGGACCCCTTCGCTCACAGCTCGACGAAACACGACCTTACGGTGGTGCAAGTCCAGGTCGCCCCACTCGAGTCCGAGCTGCTCACCGGCTCGGGCTCCCGTGTCGAAGGGAAAGAGAAGCAAGGCGTACTCTTCGGCGTCGCGCGCCTTGCGCAAGAGAAGCGTGGTCTCTTCGGCCGTGAACCAGTCCCAGTCCGGATCGACGAGGCGAATCTTCGGGAAGCGCGGGATCTTCTCGAGCACATCCCATTCGACCGCCGTCGTCAGGATCTTGTGCAGGGTGCCTCCGATGTTGCGCGTGTACTTCGGCGACAGCCCCTTCCTCGTCAGAGACGCGAAGAGCCCATCAATCGCTCGGCGATCGATGGCACTCAAAGCAACCGACCCAAGCGCGGGCATCAAGTGCAGGTCGAGATGCTTGCGCTTCTCTCGAAGCGTGGCCGGACGGTTTTTCGCCGCCGCAGGGTACGTGTTCCACCACTGGTCCTGCACAAACGCGGCAAACGTCGGCACCTCCTTTGCGGTGACCGGCTCGGGAGGCGAGGTCGGAACGGCTTTGCCCGCGCGCAGCAAAGACCGCTCCCGCTCCTCCCCCCACCGTTGCGATCCTGTTTTCGATCCCACCGGAGATCGGACCCGCTCCCGGTACACCGTGCGGTCCTCAGGCCAGCGGAAGCGAATTTCGACCATGAAACGGCTCTTCTTCTCGTACACACGAACCATCGACGGACTCACTTTCCGGCGTGGTCGCTGCTCTTTTCGTCCGCTCGCACGGTGCCATGTGCGGACGGCCGAAGCAAAGGTCCGCGGTTCACGAGCGGGGATCTCGTCTTTCGTCGAGGAACGACACGAGGTCGTCGCGCCGGACGAGCAGACGGCGACCGATCCGCGTGATGCCCGGAAGCTGACCTCGCTCGACCATCGCGTAGACTGCCTTGCGCGAGGTGCGGAGAGTCACAGCGACCTCGCTCACGGTGAGGAGCGGCGGAAGCGCTTCGAGAGAGGAGACGCTCGCTGATGTGACGCCTCGGACCCGAGCCGCCATAGTGTGTTCGTCCGCCATCAGCTGGCCCTCCCAACGTGCCCTCCCGACTCGGACTGCAACGACGCTTCGAGCAGCGAGCGGAGGATCTTGTGCCCCGGCAGTCGCCCGCAGAGGACGGCGCCGACGCGCACGTAGAAATCGTCCGGCAGGTCTGACGGCGCCCGACCCGTCTTCATCAGGTACGCGAACAGGCCGCGGACGAGGCGCATGCGGCCGGCCGAGACGAGGTCGAGTAGAAGTTGCACCCGAGGCCTGACGCCCGGCACCGACACCGCAAGCGGGTCGTCGACTTCGAGGGTGCGAAACACAAAGAGATGGCGCCGACGGCGGCTCTGGAGCACGTACGCGACGATCACACCGGGCCCGAAGAGGAGGATCGGACCGAGGGGGCCGGCGAGCACTTCGAGCGGCTCGCCCCAAAGAAGCTCGCATCGGGGCGCATCGCCCTGCCTGTCTCGGAGCTGCAGGGCAGTCTTCATCGGAAGGTCTCCCACTGAAGGAGCTCGTTCCAGTCCTTCGCTCCGACTGGCTCGTGGCGTTCGAACCCGAGATTCACCTGCGGTCCCACGAGCTCCGCGAGCCGCGCCGCCAGCTTGCGACCCGCCTCGTCGGCGTCCGTGGCCGCCACGACGGTGACGCCACCACGGAGATTGCCGAAGACGCGCCCGAGCAATGTGAGCTGGGCCCGGCCCGGAGAGCCCGCGGTGCTCAGATACCGACTGCGGTCGCCTCGCTCTCGGTGGAGCTGATGGTAGCTGAGGGCGTCGATGGCGCTCTCGGTGACGACGGCGAAGCAGTCGCCAGGGTCGACGTTGCTCTGCCAGGCGGACTTGGTGCCCCCGGGAGCGAAGCGGGTGAAGCCGCGGTTCTTGATCTCGAACCCCGTGAGCGCGCCGGCATCGTCGCGATGGGCGAAGACCACATTGCCGCGCGCATTCTGGCGCCAGGTGCCCGCGGAGCGAGGATCAAGGAACGTTTCGGGCCGGAGGCCGCGTTCGCGAAGGTAGGGGCACTCGATGACATCGCGCGCGGCCGCAAACGCCTGGAGCACCGAGCGCCGGTCGGCCGGCGGAGCGCTGGGCCGCGGGGACCAGTCCACCGGCGGCGACGGAGCGATCCCGAGCCAGCGTCGAAGCTCGTTCCGGAGCTCGCCGAAGGAGCGGACATGCTCGCGCCTCTGCACGAAGTCGATGATCGTGCCGTGGTCGCGGTCATCGCGGACCGAGAAGAAGACCCAATGGCCGCCCGGTGCACGCCGGACAATGATCTTGTCGTCGTTGGTAGGGTGCCGCAGTACGTGACTGACGCGGCTGCTCTCACGCCAATCTCGCTGATAGCCGCAGCGCTCGATGGCGTACTGCACGAGGTGGATGTCGCTCTTGAATCGGTCGAGCTCGGGGTCGTACATGGCGCTCGCATCTCCAGCGCCCCCGCGGGCGCGAGCCGCTATCGACTCACGCCCGCGGGAGGCGGCCCGTGGTTTCGGGATTACTCTTGGCCGATCCCTTTCGTCGCCCGCTGCCTTCGAGGGCGCTCGGTCGGCTCGACGGCGTCGTCGCTCGGCGCGTCGGCCGAGGGGGTCGTCGGGGCGGCGTCGGCCGTGGCCCGCTGGGTGAAAGGCCGCATCTGGATGGTCGTCTCGGCCATTCGCGCCGGCAGGTATTCGAACCGGAGCGTGTACGAGCCATCTCGGTTTTCGAATGCGACCCCGATCCGGGTCCAGAACGACTTCTTCTCTTTGTCCTCGCCGACCTCTCGCTCGGTGACGGCGACGAGCTGCATCCTATTGCTGTCCATGGGAGTATTTCCTTTTCTCTGGGGGAGCCGATGTCGTTCGGCTCGTTCGCAAACCCGAAGGGGCGGACGCCGCCCGGAGCTCCTCGCGATGCCGAGCTGCATTTCGGGAGGGGCTCCCTTCAGGGACACCCGAAAAGCAGAAGCTCGGCACCCCGAAGGGGGCCATGGCTCGCGAGGCGCGACAAAGGGCGGACCGCGCGGACGAGCCGAACGACGGCGGCGCCTCGTGACGAAGGAAATCAAGCCAATGGGAAAAGGATGGGTAGTTGTACTTGCAGCGGAGCGTACTGAATGAGGCGGCGATATTGAGAAAGTGAGATGTCACTTCGGAGGGTGTCGCGAATTTCCGAATAGGCGTGTCGTACGCTGGAATCGAAAACACATCGGCTCGTGGCTCATGCCGAGATGCGGACCTCTTGGGGCGGCTTTCGGGCGTCGCCGCTCGAGCACGCGGCCTGCTCGATCGTGAGTAGGAGTGACCGGCAGATCTCGTCGAGCGCGTGGCACTGGTCCTCCATGGAGAGGACCTCGAGACGAAGGGAGCGGAGCTGCTCCTGCCCTTCGGCCTTGGTCGTGGCGAGCTCGCGGCTCGCCTCGGTGAGCTGACGATGCAGCTCCACCGAGAACGCCTGATGCTCTCTCGCCCGCGCTGAGGTATCGGCCTTGAGCCGGTCGATCTCCCCCTCGAGCGTATCCGCCCGGCCTTGAAATTGTACGGCGCGTTCGAGCGCGTGCAGAAGTGAGCGCTTGAGCGCCATGACCTGGTGGGCCTCCGACAGCTCACCGAGGGATCGGGTGACCTCGTGAAATTCGAGAAATGCGGCGTTCGGGTGGTGCATGGGCAGCGGTCCTTTCGGTGGGCGCACGAGGCGGTGGATGGGTCGGGCCGGTCGACGCGAA
>DASYBG010000016.1:0-224152 GCA_036500865.1 Polyangiaceae bacterium | reverse complement strand
CTGGAGGACGTCGTCCCGATGGTGACCGAGGGCGATTTTGCGACATCCGAGCTCCTTGGCGACCCGATACAGGATACCCCGCCGCAGGCGTGAACAGAGCGAGCAATACGTCTTCCCGGCGGGAATCTTGTCAGTGACGATTGAATACGTATCCTCCTCGACGAGAGTGAAATCGTAGCCCTCGCGCGCCATGTAGTCGCGCAGGACATGGGCCGGGTAACCCGGGTGCCCTTGATCGATGTTCACGACCTTCATCTCGAAGGAGACCGGCGCCTTCTTCTGCAAAGCGCGCAAGAGATGGAGCAGCGTGTAGCTGTCTTTCCCGCCGCTCACGGCGACCAGAATGCGGTCGCCGTCTTCGATCATGCGATGATCGGTGATCGCGAGCGACATCGCCCGCCCGAGCCGTTTCTCTACTCGTTCACGCGTCGGCGGGGCGTCCATCGACGGCCCCGCTTAGCACGTCAGCGCACCGCCCGCTCGACCAGGGCGAGGAACGTGAGCACTGCGTGACCGGTCGCCCCCTTGGCCTGCGCCCAGCCGTTCGGGCGCTCCGTCGACGCCGGCCCCGCGATGTCGCAGTGAACCCAGCGGCTCATCCCGACGAACTCGCGGAGGAAGAGCGCCGCGGTGATGGACCCCCCGTAGCGATCGCCCGCTTGCTTCACGTCGGCCACGTCGCTCTTGATCTGCTCGCGCAGGTCGTCGAGAAGCGGCATGCGCCACATCTGCTCGCCGGATTGCTTGAGGGCCGCTCCGAACTCGCGGACGGCCTCGTCGTCGCTCGCGTACCAGCCAGAGCAGCTCGTGCCAAGGGCGACGACGCACGCGCCGGTGAGCGTCGCGTTGTCGACCATGAGGTCGGGTGACAGCTCGCGGGCATACGCCAGCGCGTCCGCCAGCACCAACCTCCCCTCGGCGTCGGTATTGACGATCTCGACGGTCTTGCCGTCGAGCGAGCCCCACACGTCGCCCGGCCGATACGCATCGCCGTCCGGCATGTTCTCCGCGCACGCGGCGATGGCGTGGACTTCCACCTTGGGCTTCAACGCGGCGATGGCCGCCATGAGCCCGACCACGTTGGCCGCGCCGCTCATGTCGTGCTTCATGTCGCCCATCCCGGCCGCCGGCTTGATGCTCACGCCCCCGCTGTCGAAGGTGATCCCCTTGCCGACAAAGACGAGCTTTCGCTTCGCGCCCTTGGGTGTCCACGCGATGTGGACGAAGCGAGGCTCGTGAGCGCTGCCGCGGCCGACGGCGTCGATGAGCTTCATTCCGCGTTTGCGAATCTCTTTGAAGTCGAACACCTGAATCTTCAGGCCGTTCGCTTTCGCGAGTTCGCTCGCGGCCACGGCGAACGTCTCCGGATAAAGGACGTTGCCCGGCTCGTTGCTCAAGTCGCGAGAGAAGTTGACAGCCGCCGCCACGCGCCGCCCGAGGTCCAGCGCCGCCTTCGCGTTGCCTCGCGGCTTCGCCGGCAGGACCACCGCAACCTGCGTGAGCTCCGCTTTCGGCTTTCGCTCCCCGGTCATGTACCTCGTGAACCGGTAGGCGCCGAGCTCGACCCCTTCCGCGACCGCGCGGAGATCGCCGTCGAAGCCCGCCGGAAGCGCGATGGCCAGCGTCGACGCCTTCTCCACGTTCGCGATCCGCGCCGCCTTCGCCGCGAACACGCGCAGCTCGGGCGCCCCGAGGGACCGGCGGTCACCCAGCCCGAGCAACACGAGCTTTTCCGCGGGCAACCGCCCGAGCGTCGTCAGCGAGAGGGTCTGGTCCCTCTTGCCGGTGAAGTCCTCTTTCGCCGCTACCTTGGCGAGCGCGCCGCCCAAGGCAGCGTCGAGGCTCTTCATCGACGGAGGGAAGGGAGGGCCCTTGCCACCGGCCTGAAGCACGCCGAACACGAGGACGTCCGCCGCGACGCTCTCTGGAGCGGCGACGCGAATCTGGATATCGAGGGGCATCCGGTCTCCGAATTTGGGAGCGAAACGGAGCGCCGACTATGCCAGAGCGGCGACGGCAAACACAAGAAACCGCGCCGGCCACACGGACCGACGCGGTCTCTCTCTCACGCGATCTCAAGCGAATGAACCGAGCGCAGTCTCCCGGCGCGGCTCTTTCGAGCGTGAAGGACTACGGCTTCGCGCCCTGGTTGATCCAGGTCATGATCGTCTGGACATCCGTTTCGGCAAGCGCAGGGGCCGCCGGCGGGTTGGGCATCGGGTTGCCGCAGAACACCACGGGTCCCCCGTCTTCCTTGGCGGCCACCTTGTTGGCGAGCAAGCTCCCACCCGCGTCGTCGCCGGCCACGCGAAGCAGACCGGCATCCGCTCCGAGCGAGGCGCACGTGACGCCGCCGTCGGCCGGGACCGGCACGAGTCCCTGTGCGAGGACCCCGCCGTCACCCACGAGGTCGGCCCACGCGACGGACGCATCGCCCATGTCGAGGCGGCCGAAGGTGAACCCGTTGCCGTTGGTGTTGGCCGCGTCGGGACCCGCGTCCGCCGGCGGGGGAATGTTGCCCACCCCGTGGCACCCCGCGCAGTGCGTCTGGATGATGGGATACACGTCCTTCGAGAAGCTCAGGGGACCGCCGTCGCCGCCGCCATCGCTTGCCGGCGTACCCGTGTCGGGCGATCCGGTGTCGGGCGCAGTAGACGTGTCCGGCGCGCCGGTGTCGGGCGTCGTGGTCACGGTGCTGTCCGTGCCGGTGTCGGGGGTCGCCGTGCTGGTCTCTTTGGCGGCGTCGGTCGCCACCGTGCTGTCGGTGCCGGAGTCGACGGGCGTACCGGAGTCGGGCGTGCCGGAGTCGACAGGCGCGTTGTTGTCGTCGCCGCTGCCGCATGCCGTGCTCGCCAGGAACGCCGCGGCGAGCGCGACGCGAACGGGCCACATGGACGTCAAGTGAGATGAGCTATGCGCTTTCATGCAATGGGCCCTACCATCTTTCATCACGCGCTGTCTATCTCTCCAACGCACTTATCGCGAACCCAGCGCACACGGAGGGCGGCGATTGTTTCGGCAGTGCGTCGGCAGTCAGCTGACGTAGCGGACCTGCGGTCCCAGTGACAGACCCCCGATGAGGCGCGGACCGCCGGCAGCCGAGAGCTCGGCACGTGTCGGAATGCCGTCGACGATGAGCGCCATGATTTGCGGCGTCGCGTCGTAGACCCAAGCAACCGAGCACGGCAGCGCGTATTCGACGCCGGTGAGCGCGTCGTTGGTGCGAACGATCACGCGCTCGCCGAGCGTCATCGACTTCGCGCTCGCGACCAGCAGGGCCGCGGCGCATACGTAGCGAATTTCGACGGCGAGGATCGTCCCCTCGCCAATCAGTTGGGCGGGGAGAGCGTTGGACGGACGCGCGCAGGTGCCGCGCTCGGGCATTCTGAAATCGCTGACGACAAGCTGGATGAGGGACAGGAGCTCCAGTTGCTCGCTGCTCGAGAGCGAAGACCCCGCGGTCGCGTGGCGGGCCTTGAGCTCCCAGAAGCGGACCAAAAAGCCGATTTTGTCGATCACGACCCGTCCTTCCTTCCTCGGAGTGGCTGCAGTGCGCGTGCCACGCTCCCACCCGCGGCCACCCCCGCGGAAACCGGGGCAACGCGTCCCGTAAACCCTTGGTGGCCCACCTCTTCTTGGGCGTCCGCACCGCGAGTACGCCGCACCGCGTAGCGAAATGCTGCCGCCTCACTTCGGCCCGCCATGACTCCTGCGCCATGCTTCGAACCTTTCGTTCGACACAGCCGGCAGCCGCTCGTTCCTGCGGCGTACGACCGTTCCATCGTCACTGGCGATCCTCTACAGTCCGCGCACGCATGCGAAGGCAGACCGTCGTTGCCGTGCTGGCGCTGGTCACCTCTTCGCTCTGCGCGTGCGCCGAGCCGACGATCTCTCTCGCCAACGGGCCGCGCGAGTACGTCCCGAGCGATTACGCCCAGGTACTCAAGCGATGGACGCGCAACGAAAGCCTCATCGCGCTCTCGGAGCTGTCCGCGCAGCTGAACGTCACCGCCACCTACGAGTCGTGGGACTTCCGCTGGGCGTACGTCATCCGATACGCCGCCGACTATCGCCTCACCATCGAGCAGCGCCGCGAGCTCATGGAGAACACGCTGCGAGAGACGGCCGACGCGCACGAGTTCTACGTGGCCCTTTACGGGGGAAACTGGCGATGGGTCGACCTCAGTCGCCCCACGAGCGCATGGATCGTTCGTTTGATCGACGATCAAGGCAGCGAGACCGCGCCCTCCAAAATCGAATCGATCGTAAAGCCCGGTCCGCTCGAATATCGTTATTTTCCATTCACGACGATATGGCGTCGCGTCTTTCGTATTCGCTTTCCACGGCAAACGGGTGACGGCCGTCCTACCATTGCCAAAAACGCGCAGTGGTTCGGTCTGCGCTTCGCTGGCGCCGAGGGCAACGAGGAGCTCCGCTGGGTGGTGGAGCCGTCCGGCGAGCCGAGCGGCGGCTGACCCGCGCGGGGCGATCGGCTCTCGAGCCCCCCCCGCGTCCCTCACATCCCGGCGAAGATCTCGAGCAGCGGCGGACACGTCACGAGCAGCTCCTGCGCGGCGAGGCGATCGGCGAAGAGGATGAGCGCGCCCCCCTTCGCGGCCCGCACCGTGCTCGGCGCGCGGCCCGCCATCAAGACCTCGCTCGGAAAAAGGAACTCGCCGGCGCGCACCACCGGCCCCGCAGACGTGCCGTCGTCGTTCACCAGCTCGAGCTCCCCCGCGCCCACGACGAGCAGGCCCGGGATCGGCTTGCCTCGCACCGCGAACACCTCGTGCTCCGCGAGGACGCGTAGCGTCAGTTTGTTCGCGATCTCCTCGCGCAAGCCCGGGTCCATCCGTTCCCCGAGCGGGCCCATCGTCGCGCCCACGAGCGCTTGCAGCCGGTCGCCCGCGGCCCGCAGATCGTCTTCCACCCACGGGCACGTGCGAAACGCTGCCTCGACCGCGCGCTCGCCCCACGTCGCAACCCGGACCTCGTCGGAGGCTGCCACCAAACGAATCGGCGCGGTGTGTCCAATCGTGCCCCGAGAGCGGATGGCCCTCCCCACTTCGACGCGCATCGCGGGCGTGTCCACGATCGTCGCCGCGAGATCCACCACTCCACCCAACACCACGGCCAACGCGAACCCCGAGACCTCTTCGTCGAGCGAGAGATCGTGCAACTGCGCCGCGCGCGCGAACTCTTGCCGCGCATCGTCGGGAAGATCTCCGAGCGCGTCGACCCCCACGAGATCCACGGTGGCCGCAGGCCACTTCGACGACGATACCAGGCCGACCACGTCCTCCACCACGCCGTTGGGAACCACACGCGCCGCGGAAGGCGCAGAGGGCGGGCTCTCGGCGGGGGCGCGCACGATCGGCGGAGCGCTCGTCACGACTTCTTCGACGTCGAACACCGGGCCCGCGGGCGGCGGCTTCGTCGGGGCGCGCGATGCCAAATCGGCCGCGTCCTTTGCGTCCCCGTCCGCCCAAGGATCGAGCATGCCGGCGTGCTTCTCGGCGGCGCTCTGCACGTACGCCACGGGCAGCGGAGGAGGCCGCGCGGCCGCCCGCGGCCGGGGACCCGCACGCGAAGACGGCGGAACGAAATCGGACGACGACACGGGCTCGTCGGGCACCGTCGGCGTATCCATCCGATCGCGCGGGAGCGACGGCTCCGACTCGATCGTGATGTCGACCGACACGTCGTCCGCCTCGTCGGTCTGCGTGATGCGTGCCTCGTCGGCATAGCCCTCTTGGATCGGACGCGTCGACGACGCCATCTCGGACTGCGGCGACTCCGAGCCGGCGATCCACTCCGCGAGCTCCGCCGCCCCCTGCGCGAGCTCGAGTGCGCGGTTGTCGTGCTCGGTCTCTCCCGCCGCCTGCGCCGCGCGCCGCAACCAAACGAGAGCGTCGACACGTTCGTTGCGTTTCCAGAGCGCCTCAGCCGTTTGAAGCGCCCAGGTCACGTCCTCCGTGTCGGTCTCGCGCGCGTGAGGGATTCCGGGCATCGCCAGCCTTATTCGTATCATGCCAGCGCTCACCTCGCGCCCAGCAGATACACGGTCCCGTCGTCCGAGCCGACCACCAGAGTGCCGTCGCCGAGCAGCGTCACGGGCGCGTCGACGTCGCCGCCGGTCGCGAATCGCCAGAGCAAATCACCCGAGGGCGCGACCGCGTAGACGTCGTCGTCCTGCGTCCCGAACACGAGAGTCCCGGTGTCGTCCTCCAGCGCGCCGCCGTGCACGCCGAACTCGCGAGCGCCGGTTCCCTGAATGGCGAATTGGCCGACGATGTGGCCGTCGGCCGCGCGCAGCCGGACTTCGCGCGGCGTCGGCCCGTAGACGCCCGCCAGAACGTCACCCCCCCGCGCGATCGACAATGTCCCGCGGACGAAGCCCCCCACCTTGGTCCGCCATGCGATCGCCCCCGAGGCCGCATCGACACGCACGACCTCGTCTCCGTCGGTCCCGAAAAAGACGGCGCCGTCGTCGCCGATGGCCGGTGCGCCATCGACATCCGCGCCGAGGTCCACGCTCCAGGCGAGCGCGCCGTGCGCTGTCAGCCCGTACGCCCTGTGATCTTGCGAACCGAAGAACACGCGACCGTCAGGAGCGAGTGCGGGCGCCGTGAACACCTTGCGCTTCGCGGCGAAGCGCCACGCAATCTGCCCGAAGGGAGTCACCCCGTAGACCGTCCGACCCGCCGCGAACACCACCGACCCGTCCGGCGCGAGCGCCGCCCCCGTGTCGGCTTCCCCTTCGGTATCGAGCGTCCACTTCACCTTGCCCTCGGGCGAAATTCCGAGCTCGTGCTTCGCGTCGCTCCCCACATAAATGGTGCCGTCCGGTGCGACGCACGGCGTCGCGTAAATGCGGTCTCCGAGGGCGACCGACCACTTTTCGGCGCCGTCGGCGCGGCCGAGCGCAACGAGCGACCCCCCGAACGACGCGACGTAGAGCGTGCTCTCGTCCGGCGAAGTGGCCACTTGCGCTTCGACGGGACCTCCGACGGCATGCTGCCAGAGAATCGCCGGCGCGACCTTGGGCGCGCGGCCCGCGGCCCGATGCGTGTGCCTCGCGTCTCCGTGAAGCATCGAGGCGTGCGAGGCTCCCGCGGTCCCGGGCGGCGGCGGACCCACGCCGAGCGTGGCGACAGAATGGGCACCCCGAGGGCTCTCGGTCGCCACTTGCAGCGGCGCCTCACGCGGGCGAGTCGACTGCGACCATCGGCGCGCGCCGAAGGCCAACGCCAAAACGACCAGCAGCGCGACGACGAAGAGCGGCGCCCGCCTCACGCACCGATGCTTATCGCGCCTTCGGCTTCGCCGCCCGCCAACGGTGCTCCGAGAGGCGAGCCTCTTCCACGCCGCACGCGTGGGCGGCTTCGTTCGGCCGGCGCCGTGCGAGCCAGCCGATGAGCGTCAGCGCAGCGAGCCGCGTGCCTTCGGGCAAGGTCGTCTCGCGGAGGAGCCGGGCAATGCCCGCGATGAGCTGCGCCCGCTCGCCCTCGTCCGCCGGAGGAAGGTCCTCGCTCTCGGGGTCGGCCGCGGGCCAGGGCTCGCTCTGGCGGCAGGGGCTTCGTTCGGCGATGGGACTCACGGTCGAGGTGACGGCGAAGCGTTCGGTTGGGTCGGCTTCTGGCGCGTAGGACTCCCCGAGATCGCTCGTCTCCCTACGAGAGGCGGCACCAGCGCGGGAATTCGCGTCGTCGTTTCGAGACACGCGGGCGCAAGCATACCTTGACTTTCTCGGTCGTCGAGTTTCACAGGCTATCGACCAGAACTTCTCTGTCCTTCGCGCCGTTCGCGGGGCCGACGAGCCCGCGGCGCTCCATCGTCTCCACGATGCGCGCCGCCCGGTTGTAGCCAAGGCCGAGCTTGCGCTGGAGCCACGAGGTCGAGCAACGGCGCGTCTCGGCGACGAGGCGCACCGCGTCGTCGTAGAGGGGATCCTGCTCGCCGTCGTCCTCTTCGGCCGCGGCTTCCTCGTCGTCGCGCGGCTTGAGGATGTTGTCGTCGTAGACGGGCTCTCCCTGCGTGCGCAGAAAGTCCGTCACGCGCTGCACCTCTTCCTCGCTCACCCAGGGGCACTGCACCCGCCGCGTCTCGCCCGTCCCATTGAGCTTGATGAGCATGTCCCCCATCCCGAGTAGATGCTCGGCGCCCTGCTCGTCGAGGATCGTCCGCGAGTCCACCTTCTGCGCGACCCGGTACGCGATGCGCGTCGGAAAGTTCGCTTTGATGGTCCCCGTGATGACGTCGGTGCTCGGCCGCTGCGTCGCGAGGATGACGTGCATCCCCGCCGCGCGCGCCTTTTGCGCCAGCCGCGCCACCGCCGACTCGACCTCCTTGCCCTGCTGCATCATCAGGTCCGCGAACTCGTCGACGACGATGACGACCCAGGGAAGCTTCTCGGGCAGCGGCGCCGCGCCCTCGCCGGCCTCCGCGCGAATCTCTTCGGGGAGACCGTTGTGGTCCTTGGCGACGACCGTCTTCGCGTTCGGATTCGCGGTTTCTCCGCGCGCCACGCGCTCCGCCCAGGCGTTGTACGTCGCCACGTTCTTCGTGCCGGCGTCGGCGAAGAGCTGGTAACGGCGCTCCATTTCGTCGACCGCCCACTTGAGCGCGTTCGCCGCCTGCTTCATGTCCGTCACGACCGGCAGGAGCATGTGTGGGATGCGATCGAACGGCGCGAGCTCGACGACCTTCGGGTCGATCATGAGCAAGCGAAGCTCCTCGGGCGAACGCCGGTAGAGGAGCGAGAGCAGCATCACGTTGAGGCCGACGCTCTTGCCCGCCCCGGTCGCACCCGCCACGATCACGTGCGGCATGCTCGCGAGGTCGGCGTACATCGGGTTGCCCAGGATGTCGCGGCCGAGCACCACCGGGAGCGGCGACGTGATCGACTGGAAGCGGCGGTCTTCGATCAAGTCGCGCAAGACGACGCGCACGCGCTTGTCGTTCGGCAGCTCGAAGCCGATGCGATTCTTCCCGGGGATGGGAGCGACGATGCGGACCTTTCGCGCGAGCGCGAGCGCGAGATCGTCGGCGAGCCCGGCGACCTTCGAGACCTTCGTCCCCACCGCGGGCGAGACCTCGTAGGTCGTCACCGTCGGCCCGGGAAGGATGTCCTCGACTTTCCCCTGCACGCCGTAGTGGGCCAAAGTCTCGATGAGCGTCTGCGCGTTGGCGAGGAGCTTCTCGCGATCGACCGACAGATTGGGGTCGACCTGCTCGGCCACGAGGAGGCCCATGGCCGGGAGCTTGAACGAGGGCGACGAGGAGACCTTCGGCGAAGGCTCGCCGGCTCCCGCCTGTTCCTTCGCGAGGGCCGCCGATGTATCGACGATCGTCGGCGCTGTCTTGCGCGGTCGCCGAGGCTTCGGCGCGAGCTCCAGGTCGGCCCCGGCCCGGGGCTCCGAGGGCGGCTCGACGTCGACCGGCGCCTCGACGGTCTTGGCCCCGAGCGGTTCGCGAGGCACCACCTCGCACGCGGACTCGCCCGCCGGCTCCGTCGCCGCGGGCTCCTTCGGCCCGCTCGGTGGGATCGGCACGCTCGGCGTCGGCTTGCGCCGGCTCCGTCGCACGGGCGGGAGCGGCTCCTCGAGCAGCGCCGACGCCACCCCGTCGTCCTCGTCGAACGGAAGCACCGCCACGACCGCGTCGTCCTTCGGCGACACGTCGATGTGCGGTTCACTCGCGAGGCGTGCCGCCTCCTTGCGCTCCCGCTCGAGCTCGCGCGCCTCGGCCCACGCCCGCGCCACCGCGCGCGCCGCCGCCACCATCCAGGCCCCGAGCCGCGCCGCGGCCCGCGCCGTCAGCCGCGCGAGCGCAATGAACGAGAACGCCGCCCGCCCGATCAAGATCAGGCCCAGGCAAGCAAACCCCACCAAGAACGACCCCGCCGTCGAGAAGAGCGATCGACCGAGCTCCCCGAAGAGCTCCCCGACGAGCCCACCCGCCGGGTGCGTCCCGAACGCGACGTGGCCCGGCCCGCCGACCTGCACCAGCGCGGCGGTCACGACCACAATGAGGAGGTCGCCCGCGACGCGGCCCGGAGTGAGCGGACTCGGACGACCCCTCACGAGCGGAATGCCCAGAAGGCAAAGCTCCAGCGGCAGCGTCCAACCGACGACCCCGAGGAGCGACACCAGCGCCCGCGCCACCGCCTCGCCCACGGGACCCACGATGTCCGGACCCGCGGGCGTCGGAGGGACCTGCGTGCTCCCCGACGGATCCCCGCGGTACGTGGCCAGCGCCAAAACCAAGAACAGCGCGAGCGTCCACAAAAGGAGAGCCGCCACCTCGTGCTTGCGCCCGTATGCCGCGGCGCCGCGGCCGAGCACCGAGGGCGTGCGCGTGTTGGCGGGCACCCGCGGAGGTTCGCCGGACGTGGGCCGCGGAGCGAAGACCGAAAACGCCATGCCTACGTGGTCCTACACAGACCTTATGCCGGTCCTTCCGGGACGGGCAACTTCCCGAAACAATTCCGATCCCGAAACAGCCGGCGTACCATCGTCAGCGCGGCGGCTCTTCGGCCAGGCCCGCGCTCTCCCGCGCGCAAGCCGGGAGAGCGGGCGGTGCTGGCCCAACCGCGAGAGAAGGCGACACGCATGCAGGAGCGGCTGATGGAAACGACGAAGGGGCGCAGGAGCTTGCTTGGGTCCGCCGTCGTGTCGATGGCGTGCGGCCTCCTCGCTCCGGCCCTCGGCACCGGGTGCGCCGTCAGCGACACCGATGTGCACCGTTGGGAGACCACGGAGGCAGGGCCGGAGAAGCTCTATTCCATCGTGACGCACGACAAGTACTCGCTCGCCCTGCGCGAAGAGGCCGCCCTCTCGCTTGTGCGCATGCGCCCGCGCAACGGCAAGCGAGTCGGCCTCGAGTACCTCGCCATCGGGTACGACACGCCCGCGGGCCGCGTCCCCGGCGCCCTCTCGGTGCTGACCGAAGAGGCCCGCCGCAGCATCGTCGACGGGATCACCCCCAAGCTCGTCGAAGCGATCGACCAACCACCGCCGGCCCGGGCGACCGACACGAGCCCCTCCCCGCCCGACGCGAGTGTCCCGTACAAAGATGCGGCGTTCGCCCTCCTCTCGCACGAGCCTCCGCTCGCCACCGACGACAAGGCCAAGGCGGAGCTCGGCGCGGCGCTCACGCAGTGGGTGCAGGCGGACTTCGAGACGCGCATCGACAACAGCTCGCAACAGTTCGGCGTCGAGCAGGTCATGCGCTTCCTCGGCGCGCCGAGCGTCCGGGCCCTCCCGGCCACCATCACCGAGAGCTCGACCAAGGTCGACCGGGCCTGCTCGCTCATCGCCGACATCGGCGACGACGACACGAAGCGACGCGCCGGCGAGGCCCTCGTCTCGATGGCGAAGAAGATCGACACGCCCGACTGGATCGAGAAGCAGCGCGCGCTCGTCAACGACGCGAACGCCAAGTCGAAGATGACCGTCAGCCCCCAGCAGGTGGCCGAGCAGCTTCGGAACTACCAGGAGCAGGAGCTCGAGCGCGTCTTCACGTCGATGAAGCGGCTCGGGGGTCGTCCCGTCGTCGACTACTGCCTCGGCTTCGCGCACGACAAGACCAAGAGCGAAAAGATGCGGACCGACGCCCTCGCGGCGATCGAAAACCGCATCGACAAGAACATCCCCGGCGACACCGCGACCATCTTCGACATCCTCCGCGACGACTCCAACCCGGACAAAGTCCGCGGCGTGGCGATGGCGCGGTTTGGCGAGCTGCCGAAAGAGACGATCGTCCCGAAGCTCTACTCACTCTTCGACAAGAAGTGGCAGCTTCGTCTCGACGCGGCGCGAATGATCCTGAAGACCGTGACCATCAAAGAGGTCCCTGACTTCATGCGTCATTTGCCGCCGAACGACCGCACGAAGATGGGCCTCAGCGAACCGATCACCTATGGGACTCTCATCCTCGCGATGGATCCGCTGGGCGGCCCCAAGCCGCGGGACGTCATCAACCAGTTCCTGGGCAGTACGGAGATGGGCGCGAAGCTCACCGCGGCCGGCTCGTACTACATGGCGAAAAAATCCGAGGCCGCCCCGGTCGGCGCGCTCGAAGAAGACCGGACACCCGTGCCCAAGTGCGAACCCGCCGACCAGTGCGGCTGGGAGTGCCTGGTGCCGAAGGCGCCCGGGTCCGCCGACAAGGAGACGAAAGCCATCACGACGATTGGCGAGTTCGTGAAGTGGTGCGTCGAGCCGTCGTTTCAAGGTGGCTAGAGCTGTGCAAATCCTTCGAGGCCGAGTAGTTTAGGGACCGAGAAAGCCCGCGCGGGGAGCAGCCGCCCTCACCGCACGCGTGAACGGATTGTCATGAGCGCCGATTCGAACAAGAAGAGCGCGCGCACATTTCAGTGCCGCGACGTCCTGTGGAGTGCGTTCGAGCAGATGGCGCACGACCTCGAATGCAGCATCGACTACCTCATCAACGAGTCGATGAAGCAGTACGCGCGCCAGCGTAGCCAAGACAACGCGAGGCCTGCGTACGTTTCGCCGTCGCGCGAGCCGTCGCAGCCCGGCGCCTCCGCCGCGCCGACGCACGTCCGTCCTCCCGCGCCGCAACCCGCGCCGCCCGTCGCACGGATGCAGCACGCCGCCCCGGCCACGCCCGCCGCGCCCGCTCCGTCGCGCGGACCGCTGCCGCCACCGCCGCCGCCGTTGGGTCGTCCACCCACCGGACCGCTCGCCGGCGGCCGGACCACGCAACCGCCGAACGCGCGGACCGTGCCCCCGCCGCTGCCCCGGGCGCCGGCGATGCCCCCCGTCGCCGTCGCCACCAACGGGTTCCCCGGCTCCGCCCCGCAGGCCACGGTGCTCTCCCTTTATTACCAGGGGGAGCGCTACACGGTCACCAAAGACCGATTCGTCATCGGCCGCGGCAAACAGTCGAGCGACCTGACGCTTAAGGACCCGAACGTGTCGCGGCAGCACGCGATGATCGAGTTCCAGAACGGCGTCTACTTCATGGTCGACATGGGCTCGACCAACGGCGTCGAATACAACGGACAACGCATCGCTCGAAAGCAGATCACCGAAGGCGACGTCTTTCGAATCTGCGATCACGAGCTCTCGTTCACCTACCGCTGACCGCCCCCGATGCGCGTGGCCGTCGTCGGCGCCGGGGCGCTCGGTAGCGTCTACGGTGGACGCCTTGCCCTCTTGGGCGGGTGCGACGTGACCCTAATCGCAAAGGCGGCGTCCGGCCCGGGCGTTCGGACGCGCCTCGAGCGCGCCGACGGGGCCGCCGAAGCTCCCCTCGATTGGATACGACCGGACGAGCGGACCGGGCCCGTCCCGTCCGACGCGGACGTCGTGCTCGTCTGCGTCCGCTACGAACAGCTCGACAGCGTGGTCGGGGCCGCGCGCGACAGCGGAGCACCGCTCGTCTTTCTCACGCCGATGCTCCCGCAGGATCACGCGCGCCTCTCGAGCGCGCTCCCGGGCCGCGTCGTCGCCGCGATGCCCAGCGTCATCGCCTACCGCCGCGACGACGGCACCATCCGCTATTGGCAGCCGAGGAGCGCCACCACCTGGATCGAAGCGCGACCCGGCGGCGGCACCGAGGTCGAGCTCTCCCGCCGCCTCGAGCAGGCCGGCCTCCGCGCGAAGCTCGACCCCGACACCCTCGCCCGCAACGCGGCGACGACGGTGTCCTTCATGCCCATGGTCATCGGCCTCGACGTCGCGGGCGGCATCGAGCGCGCGCTCGCCGACGACAAGCTCACCTCCCTCGCCCTGCGCGCGACCGAAGAGGGACGCGCCCTCGGGCGCTCTCTCGGCAAGGCCGAGCCGTGGGCATCGACCATCCTATCCTTCGCGCGCCCCTTTCTTCTCAAGGTCGGCGTGGGCATCGCCCGGTCGCGCGCCCCCGAGACGCTCGCCTATGTCGACCGCCACTTCGTCAGGAAGCTCCACGCGCAGAACGTCGCCATGGGCGCCCGCATGATCGAACTCGCCAAGTCGCGCGACGCCAAGAGCGAAGCGCTGGAGCGACTGGTCGCGCGGCTCGCGAACAAGGCCTGAAACGGGCGCCCGAGCGCGCCCGGCCCTCGTGCATGCTAGCCTCCCGCCTCCGAAGGCTCATGGCGCGCCCCGGCCTGCGCCCCATGCGGGCGCTCCCCGTGCTCGAGTCCCGCCGCGCGGCGCTCGAGACCTGCGTATTTGTCCGAAGCTTTGCCGGAGCGCGTGCCCCGTCTCGAACGCCGAGCCGCGCGAGACGCTCACGCCTTGGGGCAAGATGAGCCTCTCGTGGATGGCCGCGCACGGCGACGTCCCCATCGACGCGGCCCACGCCAGCCCCGCCTGGGCATGCACCGGATGCTTCGCGTGTCGCGAGTCGTGCGAGCACGCCAATCCCGTCACCGAGACGCTCTTCGACACCCGCGCCGCCCTCGTCGCCCGAGGCGTGGGTCCCGCCGCCGCGCAAAGCACCGTGCAGCGCTTCGACCGCCATCTGACCCGGACACACGCCGCCGCCCGCCGACTCGCCGGCGCTCGCGCCACCGACGCCACCACCCGCGACGCCGTCCTCGTGGGCTGCGCCTATCTCCGACGCGCCGGTCCCGAGGCCGCCGACGCCCTGGACGCGACGGCCGCGCTCGTCGGAGGACCGGTCGCCCTCGTCGACGGGTGCTGCGGCCTGCCGTTGCGGCTCGCCGGAGGCGGCGACGCCTTCCTTCATCACGCGCGCGACTTCGCCCGCTCGCTCGAAGGCCGCGATCGCGTCGTCGTCGCAGACGCCGGGTGCGCCCTCGCGCTGCGACGGATGTATCCCGACGCCGGAGTGGCCCTCGCGCCGTCGGTCGAGCTCCTCGTCGAGATCGCAGCGCGATCGCTCTCGTCTCTCTCCTCGGTCGACACGGCCGGCGCTGCGAACGAACTGGTACGCTGGCACGATCCCTGTCAGCTCGGTCGAGGCCTCGGCGTCTACGACGCTCCACGTGCCGTGCTGACCCGCATCCTCGGGGGGGCGCCCGCCGAGTTCGACCAAGCACGCGAAGCCGCGGCGTGCTCGGGCGCGGGCGGACTCCTTCCTGCGACCATGCCGGACACAGCGCGGGACATCGCGCGCTCCCGCGTCGCCGCCCACCTCGAAGACGGCGGCGGCCGCATCGTCACCGCGTGCGCCTCGAGCCTCGCGGCGCTCCGGCGGGCCGCTCGAGGCCGCGCCGCGGTCGACGACCTGTCGACGTGGATCGCGCGCGCGTGCCGGCTGCGCGAGCGACGGATCGCCTCGAGCTCGCGATGACGCCGAGCCTCCATCCCAAACCCCGCGCGACCATCGCGCGGCGCGTCCTCGCCTCCTTCGCCGTCACGGTCCTCGCCTTCGCCTTCACCCTCGGCCTCGGCGTCGTCGCCCAGCGGCGCGCCGCGGACGACAGCGTCGAGCTCGCGCGGGGTTACGTGCCGGTCGCCATGCGCCTCGCCCAGCTGCGCGCCGCCCAGACCACGCTCTCGACCCTCGTCGACGGCATCCCCGACGAGCGCGAGCCGAGCTCCACCCGCGTCCTGCTCGAGACCCTCGCGGGCGCGCGGCGCACGATGTTCGTCGAGACGCGCGCGGCTCTCACCCAAACGCTCCCGGAGGTCGGGAGCGACACGACCCGCGCGCTCGCCCCGAGGCTCGCCGCCGAGCTCGACGCCATCGAGTCCTCGCTCGACGCCGATCCCGCCCTCTTCGAACGCCTCTTCGCCGCCATCGCGATCGGCGACCGCGACGGCATCAACCGCACCATCGTGATGCTCGGCGCGCTCGAGCACGACTCCGACAAGCGCCTGCGCGTGCTCGCCGGACAGGTCTCCGCGTCGATCGACTCCCTCTCCTACGAAGCGCGGGCCCGCGAGCTCCGGTCCATCTGGGCGCTCGCCGTCCTCGGCGTGCTCACGGTCGCCGTCGGCGTGCTCGTCTCGCTCCACGTCCGCCGCCTCCTGTCGCCGCTCGGGCGGGTCACCCAGCGGGCCCGCGCCGTCGCCGGAGGTGACCTCACCGCGCGCGAGGTCGCACCGAGCGACGACGAGATCGGCCAGCTCGAGGGGGCCTTCGAGAAGATGGTCACCGGGTTGGCGCATGCGCAGGCGCTCGCCCTCTCGAACGAGCGACTCGCCGCGATCGGCAAGATGGCCGCACACGTGACGCACGAGATCCGAAACCCGCTCTCCGCGATGGGCCTCAACGTCGAGCTCCTTGCCGAAGAGATCGACGGCCTCCGCCCGCAAGACGGGCCTCGGCGCGGCGAAGTCGCCAACCTCCTCGCCGCCATCCAGCGCGAAGCTCAGCGCCTCGAGCAGCTGAGCGACGAGTACCTCCGCGTCGCGCGCTTGCCCCAGCCGCGCATGGACTCCGACGACGTCGCGGCGGCCGTCCGAGAGGTCGTCGCCTTCGCCCGCCCCGATATCGAGCGCCAAGGCTGCACCCTCGCGCTCTCCATCGCCGATCCGGTGCCTCCCGCCCTCTTCGACGAAGGGCAGCTCCGCCAGGCCCTCCTCAACCTGCTGCGCAACGCGCGCGAGGCCATGCCCGGCGGCGGCCCGATCGAGATGCGCGTCATGGGCGAAGGCATGGGCGTGGTGGTCGACGTCGATGACCGCGGAGGGGGCATCTCCGACGAGATCCGCGCGCGCGTCTTCGATCCGTTCTTCTCCACCAAAGGGGAGGGCACGGGTCTCGGACTCGCCATCACCCGCCACATCGTCCAGGCGCACGGCGGCGCCATCACCTGCGAGCCGAGAGAATCCGGCGGGACGCGCTTTCGCATCGCCCTCCCCATCGCGCCCGGCGAGAGCGCGCGCATCCCCGGCGCCGCCGCCCGCCCGCTTCGCTGACACCGGCGTGCTACATACACGGCCTTCATGCCCCGCATCGACGGTCGTTCACTCGACGCGCTCCGCCCGGTCGAAATGGTCCTCGGCTTCCATCGGACGGCCGAAGGCTCCGTCCTCTACAAGGCCGGCGGCACCGTCGTGCTGTGCACCGCCTCGGTCGACGACAAGGTCCCGCCCTTCCTCGAAGGCAAAGGCCAAGGCTGGCTGACGGCCGAGTACCAGATGCATCCGCGCGCGAACGCCAAACGCCAGGACCGCGACGGTCGCGGCAAGGCGCCGAGCGGCCGCAGCCAGGAGATCCAGCGCCTCGTCGGCCGCGCCCTTCGCGCCGCGGTCCACCTCGACAAACTGGGCATACGCACCGTCACGATCGACTGCGACGTCCTCGAGGCCGATGGCGGCACCCGCACGGCCTCGATCACCGGCGGCTTCGTCGCGCTCGCCCTCGCCCTCCACAAGGTCGGCGCGCGCGCGCTCCGCGAGTCGATCGCCGCGACGAGCGTCGGCGCGCTCGACGGCGTCGGCCATGCCCTCGACCTCTGTTACAAGGAAGACTCGCGGGCTCGCGTCGATCTCAACGTCGTCGCCACGGCGAGCGGCAAGATCGTCGAAGTCCAGGGAACCGCCGAGGGCGAGCCCGTCGAACGGAAAGACGTCGACACGATGGTCGACCTTGCCCTCGCCGGCATCGCGACGCTCTCGCAAGTTCAGCGCGACGTGCTCGCGCGCGGCGGCGTCGACGTGCGGGCCCTCACGGTGTAGGCGCGAGGGTTCCGACCGCGTGCGGCCGCTCGACGGACCCCGCCCGACGCTCCTCGTCGCCACGACGAACCGGGGCAAGAGAGAGGAGCTCGCGGGACTCTTGCGCGGGGCCGGCGTCGACGCGCACGTCCGCTCCCTCGACGACGTCGTCCCGGCTTTGCCCCCCGTCGTCGAAGACGGCGCGACCTTGGCCGAGAACGCGCTGAAGAAGGCGCGCGCGGCCGCCGCCGGCTCGGGATGGCTCTCGCTCGCCGACGACTCGGGCCTCGAGGTCGACGCGCTCGACGGCCGTCCGGGCGTCCTCAGCGCACGCTTCGCCCGGGAGGACGCGACCGACGGGGAGAACAACGCCGCCTTGGTCGCCGCGCTCGAGGCTTCGGGACGCGCGCAGCCCTTCGCGGCGCGGTTCCGGTGCGTGCTCGCGCTCGTCGACCCGCGGCGGGGGCCCGATCGTTCGCATGCTAACGATCTCCTCACCGAACCCCGCGTTTCCGGCTCTCCCGTGTTCCCCGCCTGGACCGTGGAGGGCGTCTGCGAGGGCGCGATCGTCCGCCCTCCGCGGGGCTCTCGCGGCTTCGGCTACGACCCGCTGTTCGAGGTCGCCGGCACCCGCACGACGCTCGCCGAGCTCGACCGAGACGCGAAGAATCGCTGCAGCCACCGCGGCCGAGCCCTCGCGGCGCTGATTCCGCTCCTCGTACGCGTCCTCGCGGGAGAACGCGCCTGACTCTCGCTGCCGGCGGCCCTATTTGCCGAGCAGATCGAAGTGGAGGCCGCAGCCGACGACGAATACCAGATACGAAGACTGGAACGCCGGCGGGATGCCGCCGCTGCCGGTGAAGCTCGGCTGGGTCAGCCCGTCGGGCTGGTTGGGCGCAAAAGAGACCGTGCCGCTCGTGTCCGAGAGCATGCCGCCCGTGATCGTCGCCATCGGCGTCACCGTCATGCGCGTGCTCAGGCGCACGTCGACGCCGAAGCCGAGGCGAAAGAGCTCGAACGCGCTCGCCGTCCACGTGCCCCCCGCGTTCGACAGCCGAAACTGCCGCACGCCGACGGAGATGTCGCTCGCGAACGAGACCGTGTTGACGTCGCCGGCCTGGTAACGAACGCCGACGCCGAAGAACGAGCTCGACGCGCTCGTCGACGTCCCCGTGAATCGGTGGCCCGCGCCCATGAAGCCGAGCTCCACGGCGACGTAAGGAATGTACCTGCGCCCGAGCCTCGCCCCGACGTCGGCCTCGATCGCCAACCCGGGCTTGACGAAGTTGCCCGTGCTCTCGGCCTGCGACGCGTCGGGCGGGATCGAATAGAAGCTGCCGCTGTGCGCGAGGAGGCCGAGCGACCCCCCCACCCACAACGCATAGTCGGGAGCGTGTACGTGTTCGGCGCGAGCCGTGCTCACCAGCTCGGGTGGCTGCGCCGCATAGACGAACTTGGGCGGCGGCGGCGGGCCCGCGGGTGCGGGCGGAGGAGGCGGCGGCGGGACCCCAGGCGCCGGGACCGCACCGGGCGGCGGCGACGGGGACTCCGAAGCCGGCGGCGGCGACACGACAGGCTCCGACGCGGGCGGAGGCAACGCCGGCAACGTCGACGGCGGCGGGGGCTCTTGCGCACGCGCGACCCCCGCTCCTATGAGCGACACTGCGGCCGCCACGCACGCGACCCAACCGAAAAAACGCGGGGCGCGTACGCTACGAACCTGTCCGAGCGGGCTGAAAGACGGTGAATGACCCAATGGCGAAGCCGTGGAAAGAGCTCGGGCGATATGGGGGCGTAGGAATCGAGCTCGTTCTCGCGATCCTGATCTTAGCAGGCATCGGTCACTGGCTCGACCAGCGCTACTTTCACGGCGACAACTGGGGCATGTACACCGGGTTTCTCCTGGGCGTCGCCGTCGGCGCACGAAACCTCGTGCGCGCCGCGTCGCAGATGCAAAAAGACATCGAACAGGCCGAGGCGAACGACCCGGAGGCCGGCCACTGGAAGGTCGACGAGAGCTGGGTGCACCCGACCGAGGGGGACGCGCGCCCGCCCGACGCCTCGACCGCCGAAGCCTTGTCGGTCCCCAAACGCAAAGGCGGCGATGACCGACTCAACTGAAACGTGGACGCCATGATGGGCCCCTTCGACGCCCGGCTCCGCGCCACGCTCGTCTCGGTCGCCGCGTGCGGCGCCATCCTCACCCTGGCTGCGCTCATCGTCTTCGGCGCCGGGACCGCGGCCTCCGTCGGCACAGGCGCCGCGCTCGCGGCCGCGAACCTGTGGACGCTCGCACGCATCGTGACCGCGCTCTTGCCGCAAGACGTGCCGCCCGGCGAGACGTCGCGCGAAGACAGTGGAAGGGGCCGCGGCGCGTGGACGGTCGTCGCCCTTTTGAAGATGGGAGCGCTCTTCGGCGCCGTGTGGTCCATCGTGCGGTATTCTCTCGTGTCACCTATCCCGATGCTCGCGGGCTTCGCCTCGCTCCCGTTGGGCATTGCCATCGGCTCGCTCGTGAGCGATAGAAGCGGTCGCGGGGAGCACTAGGTCCGAGCCATGCCCGAGCACACGTCCTTCTTCAGCTATCTCATCGCCCAGTTCCCGGCTCTCGAGCGCAACGCGAGCATCTTCGGTTCGTCGCTCTTCGGCCAGCCCGTCACGGCGCACGGCCTCGAGCCGCTCGTCGCGAGCCTCTTCGTGATGCTCCTCCTCGTGGCGTTCGCACTCGTCGTTCGCCCGCAGCTCGTCGACTACGAAAAGTCCGTCATCCCGGACGCGAAGCTGAGCCTCCGCACCTTCCTCGAGGTCTTCATCGGCTTCTGGTACGGCACGATGAAAGACATGATGG
This sequence comes from Polyangiaceae bacterium, assembly GCA_036500865.1. GTDB lineage: Bacteria > Myxococcota_A > Polyangia > Polyangiales > Polyangiaceae > Palsa-1150. The sequence continues at coordinate 203,716 of DASYBG010000016.1, read as the reverse complement.
GCCCCAAGCGGGCGAAGCGGTACTTCCCGATCGTCGGCTCCCTCGCCTGCCTCATCTTCTTCTCCAACGCGCTCGGGCTCATCCCCGGCTTCATCCCGCCGACCTCGAACTGGAACGTGACGTTGGGCTGCGCCGTCGTCGTGTTCGTGATGTTCAATTACTACGGGTTCAAAGAGAACGGGCTCGGGTACCTGAAGCACCTCTTCGGCCCGTACATCGGCTGGTGGGGAATCCCCATCAACCTGCTGCTCTTCGTCATCGAGGTCATCTCGACCTTGATTCGCCCGTTGACCTTGAGCGTCCGTCTCATGCTCAATATGGCGGTCGACCACCTGCTCGTCAGCTTGACGCTCGGCATGGTGGCGCTCCTCCTGCCGATCCCCGTCCTCATCTTGAGCACGCTGGTCGTGGTCGTGCAGGTCATCGTGTTCTGTCTGCTCACGTCGATCTACATCACGCTCGCGACCGACCACGAAGACTACGGGGCCGATGCGAAGGGCCACGGCGAGGTCGCGCACGCGACGGAGCCGGCGGCCGCCTAGGGCACTTCGCAGTCCACGCGGGCGCCCCTCATTTCGCACACGTTTCCTCACGCGCTTTTTGACCGCGCGCCCTAGCCGGCCCACCGAAAAGCGACTACAAGCCGCCCCCGCACCCTCGATAAGGAGCTAGTGACGATGTCGATCTCGAAGAAGCTCGCCCCGTCGGCGATCTCGTTCGCCGCGACCTTCCTCTTGCCCCTCGTGGCGTTCGCACAAGACGAGCGCGCGGGCGCGAACGCGTTCGACGTCAAGGCGTGGGCCGCCGCGGGTGCCGGCATCGCCATCGGCTTGGGCGTGCTCGGAGGAGCTCTCGGTCAGGGCCGTGCGGCCGCCGCAGCCCTCGAGGGCATCTCGCGCAACCCGGGCGCCGCCGCGCGTATCCAAACGCCGATGATCCTCGGACTCGCGCTCATCGAGTCGCTCGTCCTGCTCGCCTTCGTCATCGCGTTCTTCCTGCAATCCTTCGCCAAGGGCTGATCCTCGGGCGGGCGCCCGAAGCCCGCGCGGCGCCCTCTCACTCCGTGAGTGCGTCGGCGGTGGCGGCATCGCTCATCGCGTCCGGCGCAGGCGTCGTGCCGGCGTCGGGCGGCGGGGCGGCATCGGAGCCTCCATCGAGGCCGCCGGCAGCCCCCGAGTCAGGCGTGGACGCTCCGGCGTCGACCGGGGGCGCGGCGTCCGTGGGGACTCCGCCGTCGACCGGTGCGGCGCCGTCCACGGGGGGCCCGCCGTCGGGACACGTCGACGGGTTGCAGTCGAAGCGCAAGCCGAATGCCCCCGACGCCGTCGTTCCGGCCGTGCACTGGCATTGGTCGAACATGCTCGGGCAGCTGCTCGCGTAGGTGCAGAGCAGTCCTTGCTCCGTGCACGCCGCGAGCTCCGCGGTCCGTTCGCTGGCCGGGCAGATCTGCGTCGCAGACGCGTCTGGGCAAGCCAGCACGTCGCCCTGCGCGACCGGCGCCCCCGTGCCGTCGACGCATTGGAAGGCGCCCGCCGTGCACACGCAGAAGAGCGCCACGGTCGACACGCCACACGTGTACTCGGGCCCGCACGTCAACCCCGAGACGCTGCACGCGACGCCGATGGTGTCCTCGGGCGTCGCCGGGCAGACCGCCTGCGCCGCCGCATGCGTCGCCGGAGGGCTCGCGCTCGACGAACACGCGACGACGACGGCACACGCCAGTGGCGCCGCGATCGCGACCCAAGTCCCCCCCTTGCTCGCCCGCGCTGCCCTCACGACGCCAGGGTCTGCGGGATGCGCAGCCGAAAAGTCGCCCCACGGTTGGAACTCTGTTGCACGGCGATGCTCCCCCCGTGCTCTTCGGCGATTTTCTTCACGATGGCAAGCCCAAGCCCCGTCCCGCCCTTCTTGCCGCTCGTCACGAACGACTGGAAGAGGCGATGCTCGATCTCCTTGGGGATACCGGGCCCGGTGTCCGAGAACGTCATCGAAAGGTCCCCGCTCTCCTTGTCGCGCGTCACCTTGATGACGAACTTTCCACCGCGATTGCCCATCGCCTCCGCGGCATTTCGCGCGAGGTTGTGCACCGCGCGCAAGATCTTCCGCTCGTCGAACCGGGCGGTCCCCCGGTCTTGCAGGTCGACCACGAGCTCGATGCCCCGCCGCGCCAAGTCCCCCTCGAGCTGCGCCCGCACGCCGTCGAAGAACTTCTGCAAGTACACCTTGCGGACCAAGACGCTCTTCTCGCCGCGCGCGAACTCGAGCACCTCTTGTTGCATGGCGCCGATGAGGTCGAACTGCCCGAGCACGAGGTCCGCGTACTCTTCGCGCTGCTCGCTGTCGCCCGACGCTTGCATCAGCTGCACGTACCCGCGGATGACGCCGAGCGGTGTCTTCAGGTCGTGGATGACGCTCGACAGGAGACGGCCGATCGTCGAGAGGCGATTCTCGCGCTCTCGCCCTTCGCGCGACAGTTGAAGGAGGATGGCCGTCGACGCGTTCGCCGCGACGAGCGCGAGGAGCTCGCGGTCCTCGGGGCGGAACGGGCGGCCGCCACGCTTGTTGTAAATCGCGAGCGCGCCCATCGGCGACTTGTGCTCGCCCTCGAGCGGGACGATGAGCGCCGTCTTCATGGCCAATCCGCCGACCCGCTCGTCGAGCGCACGATCGCGCCTCGGGTCGGTGTCGGCCCGCTCGGCGATGAGCACCTCGTCGTTGCGAATGACCCAGCCGATGAGGCCCACGTCCTCCGGATAGGGGACGCGTTTGAGCTTCTTTGCCTTCTCGTCGATGACGAAAAGCGCGCCCGTCCCCGCCTCCGGATCGCGCAGGGCGACGGCGCCCATTTTCGCGTCGCACGCCCGCGTCGCCTCGCCGAGCACGGCGATGAACAGCTCCTCGAGCGACGTCGCGCGCGCCATCGCCCGCTCCAAGTCGAAGAGGAGCTTGAGGTCGCGCACGCGGTGCTCGAGCTGCTCCTTCGTGTCGAGGAGCTGCATGTTCTTCTGCGTCACCGACATGAAGAGGCGCGAGTTGTCGATGCTGATGGCGGCCTGCGTGGCGAGGGCCGCGAGGATCTCGGCGTCGTCCTCGGTGAACTCGCCGGCCTTCTTGTTGAGCACCTGCACGACGCCCATCGTCTTGCCGAGGTGGTTCTTCATCGGCGCGGCCAGGATGGAGCTCGTGCGGTAGCCCGAGAGCATGTCCCACTCGGCGTTGAAGCGCGGGTCCTCGTATGCGTCGCGCACCCGGAGCGGCTTGCCCGTGCGCGCGACGTGGCCGGCGATCCCGTGCCCGATTTTCAGTCGGATCGAGCGGACCTCGCGGCCCTGCACGATGCGCGAGACGAGCTCGTCGTTCGCCTCGTCGAGGAGATACAAGGTCGCGCGGTCGGCCTCCAAGGCGTCGGTGATCTTGTCGAGGATAAGCTCGAGGAGCCGGTCCAGATCGAGCGTCGTCCCGAGCGCCACGGCGACCTCGCGGAGCGCCTTGCTCACGCGCGCTTCCCGCGACGGGACGCCGACCGCGTTCGCGACGCGTACGAGCGAGCGAGCGGAGTCGGACTTGGGCGACATCACGCGCATCTTATCAGGGCCCGGCGGACGGCGATCCCCCTTTGCGGACGAGCGCGCATTCAAGGTAGTGTCGGCTGCCGACGCCTCCGCATACGCGGCGCGGCCAGCGCTTTCCCAACACACGCCGTCCAACCGAATCACGTCACCACCGATGCCGCGCACGCTCATCATCACGCCGACCTACAACGAAGCCGAGAACCTCCCGCGCTTCGTCGCCGCGGTGCGCACCGCGCTCCCCCACGCCGACCTCCTCGTCGTCGACGACGGGTCGCCCGACGGCACCGGCCGCATCGCCGACGAGATCGCGGCGAGCGACTCCCACGTGCGGGTCAACCATCGTCCGTCCAAGCTCGGCCTCGGGACGGCGTACGTGGAATCGTTCCAACGGGGGCTCTCCGAGGGGTACGACCGCTTCTTCGAGATGGACGCGGACCTGTCGCACGACGTCCGCTACCTCCCCGACTTCGAGCGCGCGCTCGACGACGGGTTCGACGTCGTCATCGGCTCCCGCAACATCCCTGGCGGCGGCGTCGAAGGGTGGGGCGTCGGCCGCAACTTCATGTCGAAGGGCGGGAGCCTCTACGCGCGGACGATCCTCGGCATCCCCGTCCGCGACCTCACGAGCGGCTACAAGGCATTCTCGCGCCGCGCGCTCGAAGCGGTGGACCTCGGGAGCGTGCGCTCGAACGGATACTCGTTCCAGGTCGAGATGACGTACCGCGCCCTGCGGAAAGGGATGCGCGTGAAGGAAGTGCCCATTATCTTCGTGGATCGCACGCTCGGGCATTCGAAGATGAGCCGGAAGATATTCCTCGAAGCCGTGGCGATGGTGTGGAAGCTCCGCGTCGAGGCGTTGCAGGGGAAGTTCTGACGGGGAGAGCGTGAGGAAGCACGGTAGCCAGCCCGTCTGCTCACCCCAAGCCCTCGGGTCGCGATCCCAAGTCGTTGGGTTGCGATCCCCAGGTCGTTGGGTCGCGATCCCAAGTCGTTGGGTTGCGATCCCAGGTCGTTGGGTTGCGATCCCGAGCCGTGGGGGTTGCGATCCCATGCCCTCGGGTCGCGATCCCGAGCCGTCGGGGTCGCGATCCCAAATCGCTGGGTTGCGATCCCGAGCCGTCGGGTCGCGATCCCAAGCCGTTGGGTTGCGATCCCAACCCATCGGGTTTGCGATCCCAAGCCCTCGGGTTGCGATCCGAGCCGTTGGGTTGCGATCCCGAGCCGTTGGGTTGCGATCCCAAGCCCTCGGGTTGCGATCCCGAGCCGTTGGGTTGCGATCCCGAGCCGTCGGGTCGCGATCCCAAGCCGTTGGGTTGCGATCCCAGCTTCGGAGCGGGCTCAGTCCACGCGGGTCGCCGCGATCACCACGTGCGGATAGGGCAAGACGTCCGGGACACGCACCATCCGCACCTTGAAGCCGAGGTCGGTCAGGATTTGCCCCCACTCGCGGTGGTGCCGGTACGCGAGCGGCTCGTTCCACCCGACCATCACCCGGTCGAGCAGCTCCGTGAAGAGGAGCCCGAAGCGCGGCTCCGTCGTGATGTCTTTCAAGATGAGCATCCCGCCCGGCAAAAGGAGGCCCCGCAGCCGCTCCAGCACGCGCACCTGATCGGCCCGCGGCAGGTGATGCATCACGTCGAGCACGTACGCCGCGTCGAACCCGGCCTCGAGCGCCGCGCTCCGCACGTCCCCCGCGATGAACGCGTGGCCGTCGAGCCCGAGCTTGGCCGACACCCGCCGCGCGATCCCGATCCGTCGCTCGTCCGGGTCCACCCCGACGATGCGGCGCGCCGGCTGCGTCTGCCCGAAGTAGGCCGCGAAGAGGCCGAAGCCACACCCCACGTCGAGGATCCGCCCCTCGGGCGCGAGGAGCAGATCCATCACGCTGAGGAGCTTCGGCCGCAAGATCGAGAACCGTACGAGCGAGTACGCCCGCTCGATCGGCGGAAGCGCACGGACGATGCGGCCCATCGCCGCGTGGCCATAAATCTCCGGAGCGTCCATGCCCGGGGCTGTGTAGACCGTCAGACCCACACGCCGTCAAGGGCATCGCGCGTCAGTGCTTGCGTTCGAGGTACGACCAGAGGAGTGACCCACGCTGGGGCGTGGGCAGACGAACGGCCCCGGCCGGGGAGACCTGAAGGGGTCTCAACGCATGCCACCCCGCAGCCCGGAACGACTTACCGGTTCATGACGCAGGAGACGCGTGGCGTGAATTGCGATGCGGGCGAGCCCAAGTGAGTGACGACCTCGATCGCTTGCTTGCCCGGCACGGTGACGGATTGGGGCGCGGGTTCGACGTTCGTGCTGACGGCGCACGTCGCGCTGGCCGCGCATTTGTTGGCGACGTGCACGACGTGCGTGAAGCCGACGCCGCCGAAGCGCGCCTCGCCCCAGGACGAGATGCAGGCCTTGGCGGGGTCTTCGTCCGCGGCGGCGACGCCCGTCACGGCAGCGACGGCCAATGCGGCGAGCACGTGCGCGCGAAGCATCATGGGCCAAGCGTAGTCACAAACGGCGCCACCTCCAACGCGCCCCCGCGCGCCTGCCGTCGCGCTCGAGGGTACCGGGCGTCGTGGCTAGACTTCCCTTGTGCCGGAGCCGTACCGCGAAGCGAAGGTCGCGACGCCCGATCCATACCTGGTCGCGTGGGCCGACCTCCGGCGTCGGCTGCGGCGCTTCGACTTCGTAGTCCTCGTGTCCGTCTGGATGACGGCGTTCGTCTTCGGGTGCCTCGTGGTCTTGAGGGAGGGCCCGCTCTGGGAGAACGCCGCCCTGTCGATCCTCCCCATGTCGCTCTCACTCATGTTTCTCGTTCATCGGATCCGCGCCTTTCGGTGCCCGGCTTGCGGCGCCCGCAGCTGGTGGGAATCGCGGTCCATTCCGGAGACGTGCGCCGCGTGCGGTGTCGTGGTGGGCTCTCCCCGGCCCATTTTCGTGCGGATCGACGCGACGCCGAAGCGAGAGGACAGCGCGCCAGGGCAGCCCGAGATCGAGCTCGCGGCTCATGACGAGGACGCGGCGTCGCCGGCGACCGCGTCGGAGCGGCGCGGGCGGGAACGGACATGAAGCCCAAGCTGCGGGAAGGGGATTTCGATCTCGGCCGAGCGGAACGCCGCCTCTATTGCGAAGCGCAACCGTGAAGCCACGCGGAGGTCTTCGCGGGGGTTGCCGATCCACACGAGGAGCGAGAAGTTCAGGCTCGACTCGCCGAACGCGTCGAACCGCACCTCGGGCGCCGGCTCGCGAAGGAGCTCGGTGTCCTGCGCGGCGAGCTCGAGGAGCACCTTCTGCAGCCGCTCGAGGTCGGTCCCGTAGGCGACGCCCACGCCGACGGCGATGCGCAAGTTCGGGGTCGGCACGGAGTGGTTGATGACCCGCGCCGTGACGAGCTCACTGTTCGGCACGATGATGGTGACTTCGTCGCGGGTGACGATGCGCGTCGCCCGCATGCCGATGTCGCCGACCTCGCCGAGGGTGTCGCCAATGCGAACGAAGTCGCCGCGCGCGACGGGCCGCTCGAAGAGGAGGATCAAGCCGGAGACGAAGTTCTGGGCGATGTTCTGAAGGCCGAAGCCGAGGCCGACCAGGACCACCGTGGACGCGGCGAGGAGCGCATCGAGCCGGACGCCGATGGACGTGAGCGCCACGGTGAAGCCAAGGAGGATGATGAGGTACTGGAGGATCTTGGCGATGGCGAAGCGGGCGCCGCGCGCTACGTCGGGCCGATCGAGCACGCGACGGACGGCCCGCCCGGCCAAGCCGGCGATGACGTACGCCAAGAAGACGATCGCGAACCCGGTGAAGAGCGAGGCAATCGTGATGGGCCCGCCCGCAAGAGTGACCAGGGGCCGATGGGCGATCGCGAGGAGTTGATCGAGGGTCGGCATGGGGGGGTGGATGACGACAGTTTAGAGTCACGCCATGAGCCTGGCTGACTTTCGCACGCGGCGCCCCGGTTCGGCCGACGAGACGCCTCGCTGCGCGAGGGATCGGCCTGGACGCTCTCTCGTCGCGAAGCTATGCGCAGCAATCCGAGTACGAGGCAGCGTCGGACAGATCGTCGACAAAGATTGCCTGAAGGAACTAACCAGTCCGAGGCACGATTCGTCGTGGTGCTTCTCGGCCATGGTTATCCAAAGAAGATTTGGACGAAATTCGAGTCGTATACCTTCGAGGAGCATCTGGTGGCGGACTCGGTGACGGCGCTCGGTGCAGACTAGAACCCCCGACCTATGGCTTCGAAGGCGGCCCCGGCGGAGCATGGGTGGCGCTTTTGGCGGGCGAGCTACAGGCGCGACGCCTCGCACGCGGGGGGGGTCGCCCTCGGACGCCAAATGTCACCAGCGAAAGCCGTAGGCGTGGCGACATAGTGGTGCTCGCCTCGCGGCGGCCCCCCGGGGGCTGATAGAATTCGACGGAGGTGCAGGCCCGCGGACATATCGGAGGAATCGAGCATGGAGAACCGGGCGCCTCACGTCGCAATCATCTGCCTGGCGCTCTCGGCCCTGCGGTGCAGTGGAAGACTCGCGGCCGAAGCGGCCGACCCAAGCGCACAACTGGGGGGCGGCTTTGACGCCGATGCCGCGTCCGCGGTCACGCTCGACGCGTTCGCTACGACAGGTGCTCCCGATGCGACGGCAGTGGTCGATTCGGCAGACAGCCTCGACTCGTCCGGCGCAGTCGACGCCGACGGGGGAGACGCGCACGAGGGGGCCTCCGAAAGCAGCGAGGCGGCGGCAGACTCAGGCTCGTGCGCCAACGCATGGATACAGGCGGACCCCGGGTGCCCGAGTCCCGATAACCTGTCGGCCTTCGGCGCCCTGTGCCCCTCACTCGGCATCAGGTGTCTTCTGCATATGGACGATCCCGCGACCTACTACATTGCGGAGGAATGCGAATTTCCGTCAGACGCGATCGGGCCGCTCTGGACCTGGCACGCTCCCGTCTACGAGCCGAGCGACTTCGCCGCACTTCCCAACGAAGTCTTGCTGGACGCAAGCGATTGCGCGTCCCGTCCAGTGACCGCCTGTCATTGTACGATAGAAGACGAGGCCGAGGTCGAAGGACTCCTCAACTCCGACTCGACGCTCTGGGAAGCCACCTATGGGAACCCAACGGCCTTCGTCGCCTTTACTGACGAAGGCTGCGCTGCAGAGGTTCGCTTTGGCAACGAGACCCCGGCGACCCCAGACTTCGCGGCGGGTCTTACCGCGATTTACGCTGCGAGGCGGTGGGACTGCGCATCGAGCGGCACGCACTTCGTCATGATTCATACCGTTCGTCCCATTGGAGCGCAGTAACGGCCTCGATGCCACCACCCGCGCCGCAAAAGGGTTCACGGTCGCGGCCATGGCCCCCGGGGACCCGGGCGACGCGTGTTCCCGACGCGCGCGCACGTCGAGCGTTCTTCATCCCGTGCGCGTGACACGGTCGCTCGCATCTCTCGCGATTTCACGATGCGTCCAACGTCGTGGGTCGCATTCTCGAGTCGCGCCCCGGGCCCAGCACTCGGCGGCGACGCGGACCTTCATCGTCAGACTCGCACATGCCTTAAATCCAGAAGCACCGCGAACCGGCCGCCGTTTCCCCCTCGCGGTCGTTCCCGCCTCAACCTTCACGCCTGATCACCCTCGACAACCTGGGGAAGGGACGCCGCGCCCAGCTTGATTGAGACGGAGGGCGGAAGAAGATCACTGTCACGGCGAGCAGCCGCTCGGTAGAGTCGGGTGCATGGGGAACGCGCCCGACACCCCGGATAACGCGCTTCCCACGTCCGACGAGTTTTGTGCGTGCGCGTGGAGAGCCGCGATTGCCAAATGCAGCGAAAAAGAGTGCCGGCGATACTCGGTGGCGTTTTTCCTCGCCGCCGACGCGGCGAAGGCAGCCGGTAACACGAGCGAGTATCGGGCGCTCCGGTTGCTGGGGGATCTCACGTCGATGGCCCTACGATTCGACCAGCCCGCCGCTCCGCTATCCGATGACTCTGGAGCGCGCGCTTCGGTATGCGGCGGTCGATTTGCGGGTAACAGGTACCGCTGCCGACAAGCTGTGCGCCGTGCGATGCGCATGGTCGAGGCCACGTGGCTAGCGGACCGTCGAGACGATGCGGTCGCCTTGGCGCAAACCCGATGCATGGGCGGGTGAATATCTGGAAAGCCAGCTCGAAGACGGACAAGACGAGTCATGTATGATCCATTTCCCCATGCATCGAAGGATGGCGCACCTGCGCTTCTGGACGACCGTCCTGGCAACGTCCCCCATTGGATGCGGGTCGGACGCTCACGCAGTCTTCGACAAGATGCACGACGCCGCGTGCTCAGGCGATGCAGACAAGTTCTTCGTCTACGTCGACGAAGAAAGGCTCGTGACGAACATGATGAAGCAATACGAGGGCAGCGCACCACCGAACGTTCTCTCCGTGACTGACCCCAGCAGGGTCGAATTTCTCCGGCGCGTCGGTGTACGCAGCGCGCTCGATCAGTGGCGGAAGGACGTCAACGAGAAGGGTAGGGATGGCGACCTATGTGGCTGGACGTTTGTGCGCACCGAGAAGCTCGGCGACCGGCAACGCGTCGAGGTACGGTCGAAGGCGGGGAACAGAAAACTCCTTTACTTCGCGAAGGGCGATGCAGGGCTCACGCTCGTCGATTTTCGCGCGATGGCCGTCCCCAGTGGTGGCGGCGATCACAACCTGCGGGACGACGGCGTTGTCGTCGCGAAGGACCAGACGGGCACAGTCGAGGTACATGGCGATATTCGCGGGAAGGAGTGGTCAGCCGCGGCCGTGGCGGGCGGGGGCGCCGGGTACGTGGGCGGCATTAGCTATGAGGCCGTCCTCAACAGCACCCGTGAGCAAATCGGGCAGTCGGACGGCGCCGCGCCTCTGACTGACGAGCAACTGTCTGCGCCCCTGCGGCACGCTTCGTTCGTCGATTCATGCGGCGCCCCCAAGGACATGAAAGTCCAAGTCCGGGTCGCGATCCGCCTCGGACGTGCGCTCGGTGTTACGGTTGCCACCAATCCGGCCAACGGCGGCGTTGCTGGTTGCATCGACCGCGCCGTCCGTCAGATTCAATGGGCCGAGAGCCCGAAGACGGACTTCCTTACGACGAACTATTGAGACGGAGCCATCGATGCCCCGCGCCAGAATAGGAACCCTCGTCCCGCCCACAGCCGATGGCATCTGGCGCGCCCGCGTCACCAAGACGAAGACGCTCCCCAACGGCCGCGAGCTCTCCGAGCGCCCTCTCTACTCCCTCGGCACGACGGACAAGGCGCTCGCCAGGCGGAAGCTGGCCAAGCTGGTCGCTGCCCTGGAAGCCGGACACGACGTGCTCGATGCGACCGAGAGCGCGAACGCTCCCGAGCGAGTGAAGGACTACGCGTCCGCCTGGCACACCAAGCGCGAGGCCCAAGGCGTCGTCATGGCCCCGCAAGAGTGGCGGTACCTCGAGATCCACGTGCTTCCGTCGATCGGCCACCTTCCGCTTTGCGACGTCACCGCGGGCCACGTGCGCGCCGTGCTCGACGACCTCGCCATGGGCACCTACCGGCGCGAAGGCGGCCCCGAGCGCCCGTATCGCCAACAAATGATCGCGCACGTGCGCGCAGCGATGCACCGCGTGTCGACGCGGCGTGGAGGGAGGACCTCATCGAGTCCAACCCCGTGGATCGGGTGCGCACGCCGACGGTGCGCGAGGTGCGGAAAGAGCGCGCTATCCTGACGGATGCCGAGTTCCACGCCTTCATTGCAAGCCCGGTGGTCGACTTGGAGCTCCGAATGCTCTCGCTGGTCGCGCGCTGCGAGGGCGGCATGCGGGCGGGCGACTTGAACCGATGGGACTGGACGCAGATTGACCGGGTGCACTTCGCCGAGTGTATTGTCCCGCGCGCGAAGACGCGGACCCCGCAAGCGCTCGCGATCCCCGCCGCGCTCGCGCCGTTTCTTCAGGCCTCTGGTGGGAGCGCGCGGGCAAGCCGGAGAGCGGGCCCGTGTTCCCCGTGCGACAAGGCCCCCGCGTCGGCGGGGTCCGCGCGAGCAGCGGAGGCTTTGCCACGCGCTTGCGCCGCGAACTGTTCCGCGCGGGGGTCGCCCGTACGTGATGCGGACGACGGCGATGCGCACGATCCCCGAGGCGGCGCTCCCGATCTTGCCGCCTGTGCCGTCTGAATCGTCACGGGCCGTGGATTGACTACATGCCCGGAAAAAATCCTGAGCAATCTCAGTACGCCCGGAGGGATTCGAACCCCCGACCTATGGCTTCGAAGGCCACCGCTCTATCCAGCTGAGCTACGGGCGCGTGAGGCCGCACGCAGTACCACGCGCACCCGCGCGGAGCCAGCCCGACCCTATTCCGCCTGCCCCGCGGCCCCGTGCGGGTCGCGCCCGCCCGGATCGTCCTGCGCTATGCGCCGGAACGACTGAGACGCCGCCGAGTGCACCCACCAGCCGATGAACGCCAGCCACAGCCCGCTCGACACCCCCGCGCCGACCAGCGGCAACGTCGCCCCGAAGCTCATCGCGATCCCCGCCACGATGAACCCCCAGCCCACCACCTGAGCGATCGCCGACGCCGCCATCGTCGCGAACCGCCAGTCCTTCGACAGCCCCCACAGCGTGGCCCGCAGCACGCGACCCCCGTCGAGCGGGAAGGCCGGAATCAAGTTGAAGAGGCCCACCCCGATGTTCACCGGCCCGAGCCACGCGAGGAGGGTCGCGCCCGGACCGAGCTGCGCCAGCATCGCCTCCGCCTCCGCCCCCCCGTGCACCGAGAACGGCGTCAGCGCCGACGCGAGCGCCACGAAGAGGACCCCCAAGACGAGGCTCGTCAGCGGACCGACGACCGCCGTGGCGAACTCCGACCCGGCCGACGGCGGCTCGTGCTCGATGTTCGACACGCCGCCGAAGAGAAAGAGCGTGATGCTCCGGACGCGGAGGCCGAGGCGCGTCGCCACGACCGAGTGGGCAAGCTCGTGCGCGAGCACGCACGCGAAGAACAGCACCGACGCGACCGCGGCCACGAGCACCCGCTCGGGCCCCGGCCAGTCGGGGTGCCACGCGACGAACCCGGAGGCCAGGTTCCACGTCATCAGGACGAAGATGAAGACCCAGCTCCAGTCGACCCGGATCTCGATACCGAACACACGGCCCAGGCGAAACGCGTTCATCGGCGCCTCCGCGATGCCAATCGGCTTCGTTTCGCCGGGGACCGTACACTATGCCGCCCTTACCGCGGTGTTACATCGTCGTCGACCCGCCATCGACGGGAGTATTCGTCTGCTCGAGGCACTGGAGCATGACGACCGAGCCCGGCAGCGGCTGGCCCGACGTGAAGAGCACCTGCTGCGGGCACTGCTTGCCGCCCGTGACGTAGCACCACCCCGGGGTCATCGTTGTACCCGCTTCCGCAATGCCTGCGTCCGCGACACCCGCGCACGCCGCATACGCCGCCGCGTCGGTGTTCTTGATCTGATTCAGTTGGCAGACGGGCACGTCGTTCGGGTCCGGTAGGCCCGTCGTGGCCCCTCCCTGCGCCACCCAGAGGGCGTGCTGCGTCTGCACGAAGTTCTCGAGGATGTCGTTCTCCGGCACCGAGAGGCCCTGCGCCGCGTTGTCGCAAATGTCCTCCTCGGACGCGCCCGCGTTCGGATACATCACGTCGAGCAGCAAGCACGGCACCTGCCCGGTCGTCGGATCGACGTTCACGGCCTCGGGCAAGCACTGCCCTCCGAGCTGGACCTTCAAGCGGTTGACGATGGAGTTGACCGCCGGCCGGTAACCGAAGAGCGAGTCGCTGAGGCCCCCCACGGGCGACGGATGGATCGGGCATAGGCTCGAGACGATGCCCTGCTCGCCCATGCCGTGCGCGACCTCGAGCTCGCGGAGCGCGGGATACGCCTTGCCGTTGAGCTGCGTGGTCGTATAGGCGCCGGTCGTCGGGTCTTTGGCGCAGAGGGGCGTGTCTTGATGGATATTGGTGTCGTTGCAGTCGCACGCGCCCTGGTACTGGGGCAGCGTGCAATCCTTCGGGGCAGCTTGCCCGGTTGTCGGGTCGACGAACGGGAAGATGCACGCGAACTCCATGTCCTGCTTGCCGAAGATGGGACCCGTGGACGACGAGGTCAGGTACTCGCGGCCGTTGATGGGATCGCAGTTGTCGTTCGATGACGGCGGGCAGGCCGTCGCGCGCGGATCGGAGGACTCGAGCATGTGCGTGTCGGCGCCGGTGAAGTCGTAGTGGTCGGGATCGGCGCCGGTGATGGCGAGCCAATCGGCGTCGGCGAGGATGTCTTTCTGCGCGCTGTTCGGGTCGGTCGGATCGACCTGCAAGAGCTGGTGGGGCACGCCGGTGATGGCCGCGAAGTACACGAGATCGGGCGTGCGCGGTCCTCGCGCGAGCGCGCAAAGCTCCTGGGTCGGGTCGGTCGGTAGGGTTTTCGCGAAGAGCGGATTGACGCAGTTGCTCTGCGCGTCTTGATCGCCAATGTAGTTGCCGCTGGCGTCGTGCTCGTGGGCGCGGTCGGGGACGATGGGGCTGGAGAGCCCCCGCACGTACCGGCTGATGGGGTAATAGGGCGCGACGCCGAATCGGCGCTTCGGTTGAAAGAAGCGGAGGTTGATGTTGTCGTCGGTCGGGTCGAGGTAGCCGCCCGTGCCGCTCGGAGGATCGGGGGGACACCGCGTGGCGAAGTTCGCGCCGCCCACCACGTCTCCCGCCGCGCACGACTCGCACGAGGGACCCCACGGCCCCGTCGTGGCCGGGCTGCTCGTCTGGGTCGGTTGGCTGCACTCCAACGTCCCCTCCGGCGAGGCGCCCGTGGTGGACGAGCCGGGGAAGGGCGATTGCTCGAAGAGCCAGCCCTGGCCATGGAACGCGAGCGGGTCGTAGTGGTCCTCGTTCTCGTCGGAGACGGCGATGACGGCGACGAGAGAGTCCGGACGGAGGAAGGCGGCCCTCTGCTGGAGGATGACCGCGTCGATGCCGACCTCGGACTCGACGTATGCATTGGATCCCGTGCCCACCTCGAGGTGGTCGAACGGATCGGGCTGAATCAGAAACCGGTACCACGACTCGTTCTGCGCTTCGAGGCCGCAGCCGTGCTCGTGGACGCCCGCGACCATCGCGGCGAAGTCGCCGATGAGGGTTCCGGCCTGCCCCACCGCGCCGACCTGCGTCTCCGGCGGGTCCGGCGGCGCCGGCTCGTTCGCGTTGTCCGGCGCGACGCTCGCGGGCGGGAACCACGCGAGGAAGTGGTCCGGGTTGGCGTTCGGGACGGGCGCTTCGTTCGCGCCGCTCCGGTTGATGAGCTCCCCCCGGTCGTCCATATGGGCGTTGAGGGTCATGTCGACGGGACTCAGCGCGTTGGGGTCGCACTCGTTGAACGTCGCCTGGGAGGGCGGATTCGTCGGGTAGAGCGAGCCGATCGACGACGTGACGATCCCGATGTGCATATCGTGGACGGGGGGGAACTCGACGGTGCCGCCCATGGCACAAGCGCCGTTCATGTCCGACGGTCCCAGCGCGGTGCCCTGGGCGTCGACGCAGTTGGGGGTGACGAGGCGCGTAACCATGTCGGGGATCGCGGCGGCGAGGAGGTTTTGCTTGTCCCCCATGGATGCCGAGTTGTCGATCATGAAGAGCAAATCGAGCTTGTCGATCGCGACGTTGTGTACGCTCGTCGTGAACGTGGTCTTTTCGTTGGGCGGCGCGGTCTCGACGGGACGGTCGAGGCACGCGCCGAGCGCGACGACGAACAAGACCACTCCTGCCGTGCGGCCAAATGGCCCC
Source organism: Polyangiaceae bacterium (assembly GCA_036500865.1). Classification (GTDB taxonomy): domain Bacteria; phylum Myxococcota_A; class Polyangia; order Polyangiales; family Polyangiaceae; genus Palsa-1150. The sequence goes on along the minus strand of DASYBG010000016.1, from coordinate 188,352 downwards.
CTTTGCCTTCGATTCATGATCGCGGCTCCATGTGGAAAACGAGTTTTCGAGAGAGAGGCGAGTGGTGAGCTCGCGCCCTTGCCGCAAGAGCAGCCCCCGTGCCGCGGGCTCGCGTGCAGGAACAACGGAGAATATGGCCGGTGCGATCTCTTTCTCGCAGACAACCGCGTTGACGCTTGCAATCGCCGGTTGGCGAAATTCGCAAATATCCGCTGAATCGTTCAGCTGGATACGCGTGATTCGCACTGACCACTTCGCGCGGCGAACGTTCCCGCTTGCGTGCGCGCCCATGCCGCTGCGCCCCCGGGTCTCCGGCAAGTCGCCGCGGCGGGGCGCGGCACACGCGCCCACCTCCGAGCACTCCTCCGCACGCATGAGCGAGACCGCGGGCCCAGCCACGCCGACAACCTCCGAGGCGCTTCGGGCCGAGGCCGGGTTACGCTGGACCCATCATGGTCGTCATCCGCTCGAAGATCCCCGACCGACTCGTCGAGTCGGAGCACATGGCGGTCAAGCAGTGCCGCCATGGAACGATGATGTACAACGTGAACGACGCCTTCATCGGTCGCTCGCTCGACCTCTACGGTGAGTGGTGCGAGGACGAAGCGTTCGTCCTCGGCCAGGTCCTCAATCCGGGAGACCTCGTCGTCGACGTCGGCGCCAACATCGGCACGCACACCGTCTTCTTCGCGAAGCGCGTCGGCGACAAAGGCGTGGTCGTCGCGTTCGAGCCGCAACGCCTCGCCTATCAGACGCTCTGCGGGAACGTGGCGCTCAACGGCCTGACCAACGTGACCTGCTTCATGACCGCCGTCGGCGATGCCCGCGGGACCGTCACCGTGCCGACGCTCGACCCACGCCAAGTCCAGAACTTCGGCGCGGTGAAGGCCGCGGTCGAGCCGGCGCCGCCGGCCGCCGGGGACGTGGTCGATCTCGTCCCGATCGACGAACTTTGCCTTCAGCGCTGCGCGCTCATCAAGGTCGACGTCGAGGGCATGGAGACGAAGGTCGTCGCCGGCGCCAAGGACACCATCGCCCGCTGCCGCCCGGCGCTCTTTCTCGAGAACGACACGGTCGAGCGGTCACGCGAGGTGCTCGAGGCCGTGGAAGCCATCGGCTACAAAGCGTTTTGGCAGATCGCGGGCTATTTCAGCCCGAAGAACTTCTTCGGCAATCGAGAGAACGTGTTCGCCCGTTTTCAACCGCAGGCGAACGTCCTCTGCGTGCCGAAGGAATGCCCGTTCGTGGGCCTGACGGCCGTCGACGGCGTCGACGACGACTGGAAGAAAGCCGTCGATCGTATCCTGAACCGACCGAGCCCCGGGCCGGGCGCGGGCGGCCCGCCGACGCCGTCGAGTTGACGTCGGTCAGGCGCCCATTGCGCCAGGGGGCAAACGACAAAGAATACGGACAAGACTAAGGAAGCGCACGGGAGCAAGCCGGCGGCGACCGCCGAGGGGACGGACCCGTGGACTATTCGGCGGGGCTCATCACGGAGTGGATCGGGCCCCCCGCGGAGACGCCACCCTGCACCGCGCGGTTGCGACCGCGGGCCTGGCCACCGGAGCGACCGATGGCCGCCATGTGAGCGCGATCCTGGCTCACCGCTTCGCCACCCTTGCGACCCGCCGTGCGGGCCTCGTCGGACGTGAACTCGTGCGCGCGTCCCTGCGCGTGAGCCGCCTTCCCCCCTTTGCTGGCGATCTCGCGCTGCTTGCTACGATCCATGGACGCGAAGCCACGGTTGCTCTTCGTGCGTTCGGAGCTGATCTGGGTCGTCATCTCTCGATCTCCTTGGATGCTCGGTCTGTTCGGTTGGAAGGTTCGGTATCGGTTTTTTCCCACGCAGGCCGACCGAGGCTTCGCCGATGCGGAGTGCGTCCGCCGGCGATGGCTTGGTGGACTGCGCGGGGGTGCTTCGCGCGGCTACGGAGCGATGCTCTCGTCGTCGCGGCGGAGGGCATTGCAGTGGTCGTGCCCCGCCGTACCTGCGTCGCAAATAGCGAGAATTACGGGGAAGCCAACGGACGCAGCCATTTACGCCACGTGGCGTTATGCCACGATGAGGCGTCCTCGCGCGTGCGCTGGAGTCACAAGGTGGGAGATGGCGTGCGATCCGCGCTCCGGGGGCGCCTTCATGATGGGCGCGAGCCGCGATCGAGCGCCCGTTCGCGTCCTTTGAATACGAAGCAGGCGCCGGCGTTCACGAGCGGGCCGCGCGCGGGCACGAGCCGTGGGCACGCGAGCCCGCAGCGCGGGATCAGAACTCGAACGCGAGACCGAAGCTCCAGTACGTGGACCCCACACGGAGGGGATCCTTCTGGAACCAGAGTCCATCGAGGTCGGTGCGGGACCATTCGCCGAAGATGTACGTGCTGTTGACGCCGAGCGTCTCGTCGAAGTTACGGGCCGCGTACTGATCGATGACGTTCAGGTTGAAGCCGAGGCCGAAGGCCACCTGGCTGCCGTAGGAATGACCCAGCCCCACCACGCCCTGGGCGTGCGATGTGCCGAGCGTATTCGAGGCACGCCAGAAGCCGACCGCGGGACCGAGCTTCGCGTAGGGCACGAAGGGGACGTGAAGCTCTCGCCACAGAACATCGGCCCGGAGAACCGCCACCGCGTATACGGGGAAGATCTGGAGGGTCGTCGTCTCGCCCGACACCAAGGTTCCATTGTGTTCTTGTTGGAACTGCGCGTTGCCGCTGATGCCCGGCGTGTAGCCGATGCCAACGCCGGGACCGAGGGTGCCGACGTGCGGGATCCGCACGGCCTGCCAGTCGAGCTCCATGGCAATGAGGACTTGCGGGGAGGTGCCAAATACCGTCGCGTACGGTGTCTTGCCGCCGAGGGCCGGGTCGCTGTCGATGTCGGGGGTGTACGGCGAGAAGCGGAGCTCGAGCGCGAAGTACTGCGGCGACTGGTATTCGCTGTGGCGGCTCGCGAGAGCTCCGGCGCCCTCCTGTGCGCGTGCGACGACAGGCGCGAGGACGATGAGCACGCCCGCGAAGGCGGCCCCGACACAAGGAGCGTGAAGCCTCACGACAGGGTCCCCGTGGAACCCCCACGACCCGCGCGCTTCCGGCGCCTGCGCCGCTGGAGGCCCAGGGCCGTCGCGCCGATCACGATGGCGATGCCGGCGGTAGAGGGCACGGGCTCACCCGCCGCCTCGAGCGCGCAGAAGCCGCCGCCCGCGCCGCCGCCCGCGTTGCGATAGAGCGTCCAGAAGTCGTTCACGGGGGCGGGATAGTCGCAGACGACGTTGGACGCCGGACCGATGTTGCCCGATCCGTCGACCGCGGCCACCGCAACGTAATACGTGATGCCGTTCTTGAGACCGCTGATCGTATAGGTGCCGACCGAGACTCCCGAGACGGTGACGCCGTCGTTCTCGACACCGACGAGGTTTGCCGCAGGGATGTTGGAGAGCCCACCGCCGGTGGGGGACACGCCGGCGTCGATCTCGTTGCCGGCGTCGTCGAAGATCGGCGTGATGACGGTGCTCGACGTGCCGGAGTCGACGACGGTGTTGTTCGAGAGCACCGAGTCCGTGCAAGTGCCCCCGGCGCCTGAAGTCGTGGGGCCCGCCGCGTTGATGTCGCGGCAGCCTGTCCCGCTCGAAGAGCCCGACGAGCTCGACGAACTGGATGAACCGGAGGATCCCGAGGAGCTCGAGGAGTCCGACGCGTCGGACGAGTCATCAGACGAATCCGACTCATCGGATGCGTCCAACACACCCGAGGAGCTCGACGAAGAGCTCGTGGAGCCCGACGAGCTGGAGGAGCTGGAAGAACTCGATGAGCTCACTGTGGCATCGGGACAATAGAGGATGGTCGTGACCCCCGAACCCGCGTCTTCATGACCGGGAGGGGGATCGATGAACACGTCGTAACCGGCGGTGTCGGAGTCGACGTTGGCCATCCAGTTGACGATAAAGAGCGTATCGCCGACTTGCTCGTTCGCGCCCTGTGGCACGGGCGGCCCGACAAGGTCGGTGACGAAGGGAGTCCCAGTCGCGCCGTACTCGTACGGCGTCCCGTCCACGGCTGTATTGGGATTGACCGCCATGAACCAGATGTACATGGGGACGGCTGTGAAGGACGGCTGCGTGGTACACGCGGCGAGCCCGAGCCCTTCGCCCTGCCGCTGGGTCGCAGAGAGCGATGGAGGATTCGGAACAGCGTTCTGCGGACCGACGATGTCCCGAACGTTGACGTCGATGGTGACGGTCTGCGTGGCCGCGCTATTGACGCCTGCCAGCTCGTAGAGCTCCCAGCAACTCGGGACATTCTCGACCCCCCGAGCGGAAGCGGCCGTGCAATCGCCGACGTTCGATGCCCACACCTCCAGCGCGTCTCCGCTGAAGCCCGAGATCGTGATGCTGAACCGAAGGCGCATGTCCTTCGCGCAATCGTCGTAGTTGAGCCCGAGGTAGTTCAGGTTCTGCGGGCGCGTGCTGACGCCTTCGTCCGTCCCGTCGGGAAGGATGCGGTTAGGGAAGATCGCGCCGCTGGCCGAGACGACCGGACCGGCCGTCGTCGTGGTGGTCGTCGTCGTGGTCTGCCCACGCGCGACGGACGGGGCGAAGAGCGCCACCAGAACGAGCCAGCCGAAGGCCGCGAAGCGACTGCCGCGATGCATGGTGGCTCCTTGGCCGAGCATAGTGCATGCCACGGGATTTCTCCGGTCCGAAGCGCCCTCGGAGGCCCTCGGGAGAGTCAAGGTGTCACCGCCTTCGGGACGACCGCACCACCGATGACAAACTGACACGCGCGCGATACGACCGCCCCATGCACTTGATCCCGTCGCACCGGGCAAGGCCCGCGGACGACCCCATTTTCTCTTTGCATCACGAAGCCTCGGAGCGAAAGCGCCGGGGCGAACCGATCGTGGACGCGACGATCGGGGTGCTCCTCGACGACGACGGCGCGCTCGCCATTTTGCCTTCGGCCGCGCGGTGCGTGCGCGAGGTGAGCACGCTCGAGTGGGCGACGTACGCGCCCATCGCGGGGAACCCGGCGTTTCTGCGCGCCGTCATCGACGACCTCTTCGCCGCCCAGCCGGACCTCAGGCGCACGGCCGTCGCCGTCGCGACACCGGGAGGCTCCGGGGCGCTCCGCCACGCGATCGCGAACTTCCTCGAGCCCGGGCAGGCCGCGCTGACGACGAACTGGCTGTGGGGGCCGTACCGAACGCTCTGCGACGAGTCGGGCCGGAGGCTCGAGACGTTCGACATGTTCGCGCCCGGCGGCGGCCTCGACGTGGCCGCCTTCGACGCGGCGCTGTCGCGCCTCTTGGCCGCGCAGGGGCGCGCGCTCGTCTTCATCAACGACCCTTGCCACAACCCGACCGGTTACTCGATGACCGACGACGAGTGGCGCGCCGTCGTCGAGCGCGTGTCGGCGCGGTCGGCTGAGGGGCCGGTGACCTTGCTCGTCGACTGCGCGTACTTCCTCTACAGCGCGCGCGACCCGCGCGCCTTCCTCCGCCACCTGCAGGGTCTGCCGAGCCGCGCCACGGTGCTCTTCGCGTGGAGCGCGAGCAAATCGTTCACCCACTACGGCCTCCGTGTCGGCGCGCTCGTCGCGTGCGTGGGCGACCCGACCGAGCGCACGTTGGTCGAATCGGCGCTCGCCTACTCGAGCCGCGGGACGTGGTCGAACTGCAATCGCGGCGGGATGACCGCGATCACGCGCCTCCTGTCGGACGCGGAGCTCGCGCGCGTCTGCAACGCGGAGCGCGACGCGCTGAAGGCGGGGCTCTCTGCGCGCGTCGAAGCGTTCAACCGGCTTGCTCCGGCGAGGAAGCTCCGCTACCCGCGCTACGAAGGCGGGTTCTTCGTCACCGTGTTCGACGATCACGCCCGCGAGAAGGCCCAGGTGATGCGCGACAAGGGCGTCTACGTCGTGCCGCAGGTCGATGCGCAAGGACGGGGCGCGCTCCGCGTCGCGCTCTGCGCGGTGGCCGAGCGGGACGTCCCCCACATCGTCGACGCGCTGGGCTGACCCCGTGCCGCCGCGCGCGCTCCGCTACTTTGCGGTCACCCGCGGACAGGGCGGCTGCGGTCCAAGCCCGGCCTCGACCGCGTCGCTCGAGCCGAAGAGGCGCGATCCGGTCGCGTGGAAGACGACGACGTCGGCCAAGAGAAGCCAGATGACCGCGCCGAGCGCGCCCGCCCCCCACGCCGTCCATCGCCGAGACGCCGCCGGGCGCCGCTGCGCGAGCCACCCCCACAGGCCGGCCGCGAAGTGGAACGTGACGCACGCGGTGCCGACGAGATAGGCGGCTCCGCGCCAGGGAACGCCGTGCGAGACGGATGAAAGGTCGGCCGCGAGGAGCGTCTCGAGCTCGCCGGCGCCGAGGTGCACGCCGCGCACGCGGAAGCGGAGCTCGGGCAGGTGCATGGCGACGAAGGCCAGCGCGACGACCCCGGTGATGCGCACGGCGGCGCGGAGGCTCTCCGGATAGGGGCTGTGACCCGTGAGCGGCGTGCGCGTGACCGCGAGATAGAGGCCGACGCCCCCGTGGAAAAAGAGCGGCGCGAGCACGACGAACATCTCGATCAGCCACAGCACCGGCAGGCCCGCGACGACGTGCACCGCCCGCGCGAACGCCGTCTCGCCGCGGAGGGCCGCGACGTTGACGGCGAGATGCACGAGAAGGAACGCGCCGAGGGGGGCGACGCCGCTCCACGAGAAGAGGCGGTGGAGGAGCGGCGCGCGAACGGAGAGCGGCGTTCGGTCGAGGGCGGGCTTGGGCACGCGCGTGCTACGGATGGTACCGCATGCACGTTGCCCGGCGGCAGTCGTCCGCGCGCGTCGGTGGGGTCGTGTGCGCGGCGCTGTTCGTGGCCGGTGCTTGCGGGGGCGGCCCTTCGGAGCCGCGTCCCGTGCCGTCGATCGCGTCGTCGCCCATGGCGGGCGCCGCGTTCGCGGACATCCTCGACGCGTGGCGCGACTCCGAGCACACGAGCCCCGCCGTCTTGCGCGTGCTGCTCGAGCGCTTCATCGCCCGGTTCCCGACCGACGGGCTGACACCGCTCGTGCGCGTGTATCTTGCGCTCATCGCGCTCGGGACGGGGGACTACGCGGAGGCCGACCGCCAGCTCGTCGCGACCGACACTGTGCCGCCCGGGTCGACGCGCGACCTCCGGACGGTCGCGAGCGCGCGCCGCTTGCGCCTCCAGGGGAACGCAGAGGCCGCGATGGATCTCTTGCGGCCGCTCGTCGGCAAGGCGGTCGACCCGATCTCGCGCGCCCTCTTCCAAGAGGAGCTCGCCCTCGCGGCGCTCGCGACGCAGCGCGACTACGAGGCCATCTCGTACATGGACGCGTGGCTCCGCGCGAGCACCGAGGAGGACAAGGCGCGGACGACGGCGGCGGTCGAGGCGCTCGTCGCTCAGGTGCCGAAGGAGGTCCTCGTGAGCGCGCTCCAGGCGCTGCGGATGCAGCGGGCGAGCTTCGGCTACGGCGTCGACATCGAGCGGATCCTGGCCGGCCGCCTCGCCGCCATCGCGACCGAGACGGACGACGCGGAGCTCGCGCGGCTCTTGCTCGATCCGAAGGCCGGGGCGATCGTCAACGCGGGGGACGCGGGGACGGAGCTCGCCGAGCTCGCGACGAGTCGGCGCGGCCTCAACGTCGTCGCCGGGCACACCGTCGGACTGCTGCTGCCGACCGAGTCGCCTGCCCTTCGCGACGAGGCGGCGGAGGTCTTGCGCGGCGTCATGTGGGCGCTCGGCTTGCCGCGCGGCATCCGAGGCGCGACCCTCGGACCGATTCCGCGCACGGGCGACGCCGGCGCACAGGTCCGCGCCAACGACAAGCATGAGCCCTGCGCCCCGGCCGAACCCGCGCCCGCCTTCGACGAGCCGAGGGACGCCGAAGCGCTCCGCCTCGTCACGCGCGACGACGCCGGCAGCGCCGACCAGACCGAAGCCTCGCTCGACGAGCTCGCGGGCGAGGGCGCGGCGCTCGTCATCGGTGCGCTCGACGCGCAGACGGCGAGCCGCGCGCTCCACTGGGGCGAGAGCCACGGAGTCCCTGTCGTGGCGCTCGTGCCACCGGCGGAAGGGGCCGCGACCGGTGGGTTCGGGTTCGTCCTCGGGGAGCCTCGCGAGAGCGTGCTCGACGCGCTCGTCCGCGCGGCGCCGTCGCTCACGGGAGAGCGCGCAGTGCCCATTCTCGACGAGAGCCAGCTGCCGCTCTTTCCTCCGGAGGGAGGACGCGTCGGACCGCTGACGGTGACGCCGCCGATTTCATGCGACGTCCCCGCGACGATCGCCGGGGAGCCTCGCTTTCCCATGGCCGACTTCCTCCACGACAAGGTGCACGCTTGGCTCGTCGTCGGACCCGCCGTGTGCGCGAAGAGTCTCACCGCCGAGCTCTCGGCCGCGCGCGAACGAGGCGTCGTCGCCTTGTCGCTCGAGGCCGCCTCGTTCCCGGCACACGCGGCCACCCTCCGCGTGGTCACCGCGTCGGCCGGCGTCATCCCGACCGACGCGGTCGGCGATCGGGAGGATGGCGAGCTCCAGGCCTTCTCGGAACGATTGGGTGGCGTGGGCTGGTGGTCCGCGCTTGGACGCGATGCGGCGACGCTCGCGCGCATCGCCCTGAACGGACTGCCCGCCGATACGGTCGCGGAGGCGCATGCGGTCGCCGGTCGCCGCGCTCGAGCGCGCGACCTCTTGGCGGCGGCGCGGGTGCGGCTCTGGTCGACCGAGGCCACGGGCTGGTCGGACACACGATCCATGAGGCGCACCCTATGTGCGATGGACGCTCCCTCGGGTGAGCCCCCGCGTCGTTGACGCCGGGGTCGAAGCGCTTCTTCGGGAATATTCCCGAAGAAGGCGAGAGCGAATGGCCTCTCCTGGTCCGCTTGCAGAAAGGGCTCGCGCCGATCCACAGTACGCGCGCCATGTTTCGAGGGGTGCTGCGCGTCGCGCTTTCCGTGGGCCTCATGCTCGCGCTGTGGACGGTGTCCCGTCCCGCGGCCGCCGCCATGCCCGCGGGTGTTTGCGACGATCGCGGCGCGAGCGCCATCGCGCCTCCGCCGGCGCTCGAGGGTCCCGAAGAAGCCATCCAGCGTGCGCGCGCGCCCTTCTCGTGCGGCGGTGAGTTCGACGCGCGCGTGTCCGTGTTTCCCGGGCACCGCGGCGGCGCCGTCCCCGAGCAGGGTCCACCGAGCGCCCTGCCGGCCGACCTGCCCCTGCTCCCCGCGCCCGAAGTCGGGCCGAGCTTGCTCGCATCTTCACCGGACACGCTCCGCGGCTTCGCCGTGCATTTCCGGGTAGAGCGGCCTCCCCGCGGCTGACCCTCGCGCGCCAAGGGACCCTCTCTCGCCCCGCCCGGCGCGCGCGGTAACGTTTGCCCCCGGAGGTTCGTTCGTCGTATGCCGCAGGCGCAGTGCGCGCGCGGTGAACGTCGTCCTCCGGGGGGTCGGCGTGCCCTGCGGCGGGGCGCCAGGTTCACGGTTCGCCCGGGCGGCGCACCAGTACGCAGCCTCGGAGGCTGCGCCTTCTCAGACACCAAGGTGAATGCAATGACGAAAGAAACGAAAAATGAACCGGCCACGGCGTCCGAGGCGGGCGGCGGGGTCAACACGGGCATCGCCGTCGTCGGCTTCCTCCTCTGCTTTCTCGCCGGCGTCGTGGTGATGTGGGGATACGACCAGAAGCGGCTCCACAACGGGGAGATCTCGGCCGACACGGCGTCGGGCGCGACCGCCGGAGCCTGGGACGACAGCGAGGCCCCGGTTCCCATCAGCAGCAAAGACCCGATGTGGGGCAAGCGCGACGCGCCCGTCACCGTCGTCGTCTTCAGCGACTTCCAGTGCCCGTTCTGTTCGCGCGTCGAACCGACGCTCGACCAGGTACGCACGACCTACGGCCCGGACAAGGTCCGCATGGTCTGGAAGAACAACCCGCTTCCCTTCCACCCGAACGCCAAGCCCGCGGCCGAAGCGGCGCAGGGCGTCTTCGCGATGGCCGGCAACGACGCGTTCTGGAAGTTTCACGACAACGCCTTCAAAAACCAGAGCGCGCTCAGCGAAGACAGCTACGTCAAGTGGGCGCAGGAAGCCGGCGTGAAAGACGCCACGGCCTTCAAGGCCGGCCTCGACAGCCACAAGTGGTCCGACAAGGTCGACAAGGACCTGAACGAGGGCAAGACCGTGGGCGTGCAGGGCACTCCCTCGTTCTTCGTCAACGGCGTCTTCATCAACGGCGCGCAGCCGTTCGACAACTTCAAGAAGACGATCGACCAGGAGCTCGAGAAGGCCCAGGCGAAGATCGCGGCCGGCACGCCGAAGTCGCGCATCTATGTCGAGGAGACCAAGGAGAACAAGAAGAACGCCCCGGCGGCCAAGGAGGCAGACGAGGGCGAGAAGGAAGACACGAAGACCGTCTTCCGCGTGCCCGTCGGCACGAGCCCGGTGCTCGGCAGCCCGAACGCCCTCGTGACGATCGTCGAGTTCAGCGACTTTCAGTGCCCGTTCTGCTCGCGCGTCGAGCCGACGCTCAAGAGCATCCGGGACAAGTACGGTGACAAGGTCCGCCTCGTCTGGAAAAACGAGCCACTCCCGTTCCACCCGCGGGCTGAGCCGGCGGCCGAAGTGGCCCTCGAGACGCGCACCGAGAAGGGTGACAAGGGCTTCTGGGAGATCCACGACAAGCTCTTCGAGAACCAGAAGGATCTCTCCGACGAGGCCATCGTGAAGGAGGCCGGCGAGCTCGGCGTCAGCCCCGAGAAGGCCAAGAAGGCCATCGCCGACCACACGCACAAGAAGTCGATCGACTCCGACGCCGACCTCGCCGAAGACTTCCAGGCGAACGGCACGCCGCACTTCTTCGTCAATGGCCGGCGCCTCGTGGGCGCGCAGCCCGAAGAGAAGTTCGACGCGATCATCGACGAGGAGATCAAGAAGGCGCAGGACGCGATCTCCAAGGGGACGAAGCCGTCGGAGGTCTACGAGGCGTTGACCCGCGACGGCAAAGGCCCGCCCGAGCCGGAGAAAAAGGACGTTCCCAAGAGCCTCCCCGCCAACGACCCGGCGCGCGGCAACCCGAGCGCGCGCGTCGTCATCCACGAGTGGAGCGACTTCCAGTGCCCGTTCTGCGGGCGTGTCGAGCCGACGGTCGCGCAGGTAATGAAGGACTACGGCGATCGCGTGAAGTTCGTATGGCACGACATGCCGCTTCCGATGCACCCCGACGCCCCCCTGGCCGCCCAGGCGGCGCGAGAGGCGTTCAAGCAGAAGGGCCCGAGCGCGTTCTGGGCGATGCACGACAAGATGTTCGCCAACCAGCAGAAGATCAAACGTGACGACCTCGACGGATACGCGAAGGACCTGAACCTCGACATGGACAAGTGGAAGGCCGCCCTCGACGGCAGCACCCACACCGCCGAGATCGAGGCCGACAAGAAGTCCGGCAACGACGACAGCATCAGCGGCACGCCGGCCTTCATCATCGCTCCCGTCAACGCGAGCCAGGGCTACTTCGTCAATGGCGCGCAGAGCTACGGGAAGTTCCGCAAGCTCATCGACCGGGCGCTCGCCGAAGCCAAGTAGGTTCTCGAGTCTCATGAAGCCGAAGGTGTCGCCGGCGCTGCGCGGACTCGTGGCGTCGGCGTTTGCCTTTTCGTTGGGGTGCGGGGGCGCCGAGTCCCCCGCGCCCCGATTGGGGGATGCGCGGCTCGCGCCGTCGTCCTCGGCCAGGGTGGCGGCGGGTCCGGTCGGGCCCGCGAGTGAGGACGAGGGTGACGTCCCCATCCGGGCGGACGAACCCAGTTGGGGGAGCCGTACGGCCCTCGTGACGATCGTCGAGTTCGCCGATTTCGAATGTCCGTTTTGCTCGCGCGTCGAAGACACGCTGACCGACGTGCGCAAGATGTTCGGACCCGAGAAGGTCCGTGTGGTGTGGAAGAACTTCCCCTTGCCCTTCCACAAGAACGCGAAGCTCGCGGCCGAAGCCGGCGCGGGTGTCTTCGCGATGGGCGGCAACGACGCGTTCTGGAAATTCCACGACGCCGCGCTGCGCCACGAAAATGGGCTCGGCCGGGAGGCCATCGAAGATTTGGCCAAGGACGCGGGCGTCGGCGATGTGGAGACGTTCCGCGCCGCGCTCACGCGCCACGAGTGGGCCGCACGCGTCGACAAGGAGACGGCCGAGGCCAAGGACCTCGGCGCGACCGGTACGCCGGCGTTCTTCGTGAACGGGCTGCCGCTCCTGGGTGCGCTTCCGTTTCCGACGTTCCAGGTGCTCATCAACGAGCAGCTCGGCATCGCGCAGGCGAAGGTCGCGGCGGGGACGCCGCCGGAGCAGCTCTACGTCGATCTCGTGAAGGACAACCGTGCGAAGCTCGCCGCGAATCCGCCGCACGTCGACGACGACGATGACGACGACAAGGAAGAGGCGAAGACGATCTACAAGGTGCCGGTCGGCGCGAGCCCGGTGCGGGGCCCGCGTGACGCGCTCGTGACGATCGTCGAGTTCGCCGACTACGAGTGCCCCTTCTGCATCCGCGCCGAGCCGACGATTCGAGAGCTCGAGGGCGAGTTCGGCGACAAGCTTCGCGTCGTCTACAAGGACTTGCCGCTCTCGTTCCATCCGCGCGCCGAGCCGGCGGCCGAGGCCGCGCTCGAGGTCCGCGCCGAGAAGGGCGACGCCGCGTTCTGGCAAATGCACGACGCGCTCCTCGCGGGGCCGCCCGACCTGAACGACGAAACGCTCGTCTCGATGGCGGCGCACGCCGGCGCCGCGCCCGACGCCGTGAAGAAGGCCATCGCGGGGCACACCCACCGGAAGAGCATCGAGGAAGACGCCGACCTCGGCGACGACGTGAAGGCCAACGGGACGCCCCACTTCTTCGTCAACGGGCGGCGCCTCGTCGGCGCGCAGCCCAAAGAGAAGTTCGAGGCGATCATCCACGAGGAGCTCGCGCGGGCGCAGGCGCTCGTGGCCCAGGGCACCAAGGCCGACGCCGTCTACGAAGCCCTGGTGAAGGACGGTCAAGGCTCGGTCGAGCCCGAGAAGAAGACGCTTCCCGCCACCGTCACCGCGGCGTCGGCGCACGCACCCGCCCGCGGTGGGGCCGCGGCGAAGGTGACGATCCACGAGTGGAGCGACTTCCAGTGCCCGTTTTGCAAGCGCGTCGAGCCGACCCTCGCCCGCCTCGCCGACGAGTACGGCGGGCGCATCCGGGTCGTGTGGCACGACATGCCGCTGCCCATGCATCCGGACGCGCCCCTCGCCGCGCGCGCGGCCCGAGAAGCGCTGGCGCAAAAGGGCGACAAGACGTTCTGGGCGCTCCACGACCAGCTCTTCGCGCACCAGAGCGAGCTCGCTCGCGCTGACCTCGACGGATACGCGCGCGGTCTCGGCCTCGACATGACGAAGTGGGGCGCGGCGCTCGACGGGCACGCCCACCAGACCGAGATCGACGCCGACCGCGAGGCGGCCGACGGGATGGGCATCGGCGGAACCCCCGCCTTCGTCATCGTCGCGAAAGGCGCGCCGAGCGGATACTTCCTGAGCGGCGCGCAGCCCTACCCGCGGTTCCGCAAGCTCGTCGAGCGTGCGCTCGCCGAGGCGAAGTGAGGCTCGCCGCCGCCGCGGCCGCCGTCGCGGGCGTGGCGATCGCGTCCCCCGCTGCCGCCGTCGAGAGGGAGAACCACCTCGGGCTCGACGTGGGCACGGCCATCCTCGGGATGAGCGACAAGACGGACGTCGGCGGCGCGTTCGGCGCGCACTGGGCATACGGCCTCACCGACGAGTTCAACCTGATGGCCGAGGGGACCTTCTCCCTCGTTTCGCCCGGCGAGTCGATCGCGTCCGCCGCGACGCCGAGGACGCGCCCCGCGACCGCGGCGAACGCGGGCGTCGGCATCGCGTACGTCTTCGACATCCTGCGCTGGGTGCCGTACGCGGGCGTTCTCGCCGAGGGCTATGCGCTGATGGGCGGCACCCTCCCGAACACGACGTGGATCCCCGGCGGGGCCATCGCCGTGGGTCTCGACTACCGGCTCGATCGAACCTTGGCCGTCGGCGTCGCCTTCCGCCAGCACCTGCTCGCGACCGACACGGCGACCTATCCGAGCTTCACGCAGGTCTTCGCCAGGGTCGAATACACCTGGGGCTGGTAACGCTCAGGCCTTCGCGAGGCCGAACCCGTCGTGCAGCGAGCGGACGGCGAGCTCGGTGTACTTCGCGGCGACGAGGCAGCTCACCTTGATCTCGCTCGTCGTGATGGCCTGGATGTTGATGCCCTCGTTCGCGAGGATCCGGAACATCTTCGCCGCCACGCCGGCGTGCGAGCGCATGCCGAGGCCCACGACCGACACCTTCACGACGTCGTCGTCGTAGCGCACGTCCTTCGAGCCGAGGCCCTTCGCCACCGACTCGATCCAGGGCTTCGCGCGCGCCAGGTCCGTCTTCGCGACCGTGAACGTGATCGAGGCGCGGGCTTCGGCCTCGGTCGTGACGTTCTGCACGATCATGTCGACCGAGATGTTCTTCTCGGCGATCCTCTCGAAGAGCTCCGCCGCGACCCCCGGCTTGTCGTCGAGGCCGACGACATGCACGCGCGCTTCGCCCTTGTCGTACGCCACGCCGGTGACGACCATGCCCTCGAGGTCGGCGTCCTCTTTGGTGACGAGCGTCCCCGGTTGATCGTTGAACGAGCTTCGCACGTGAACGGGCACGTTATACTTCATGGCGATCTCCACGCTCCGGATCTGGAGGACCTTCGCGCCCAGCGACGCGAGTTCGAGCATCTCCTCGTAGGAGATTCGCGGAATCTTCCGGGCCGACGGACAAATGTTCGGGTCGGTCGTGTAGACGCCGTCGACGTCGGTGTAGATCTCGCACTCGTCGGCGCCAATCGCCGCAGCCACGGCGACCGCGCTCGTGTCGGATCCGCCTCGTCCCAGCGTCGTGATGTTTCCGCGCTCGTCGACGCCCTGGAAGCCCGCGACGACGGCGATCTCGCCCCGGTCCAGGATCTCGTGAATGGCGGCCGATTCGATCGTCTTGATGCGGGCCTTGGTGAACGCGTCGTTCGTGAGAACCTTCACCTGGTGGCCGAGGAGAGACCGTGCCGTCCCGCCTTCCGCGTGGATCGCCATCGCCGTCAGCGCCGCGCTCACCTGCTCTCCGGTCGCGGCGACCGCGTCCATCTCGCGCGCGTCGGGCACCTTCGCGATGTCGTGCGCGAGGGCGAGCAGGCGGTTGGTCTCCCCGCTCATCGCGCTGACGACGAGGACTACCCGGTTCCCCGCGCGCTGGGTGGCGATCGCCCGGCGTGCGACGTTGCGGATGCGGTCGACGGAGCCGACGGAGGTTCCACCGTACTTTTGGACGACGAGGGGCGCTTGGGACACGGGACCCGCGTGCGTTTAGACGGGCACGGGCGCTCCGTCAACGGGTCCTCTTCACGCGGCGCCTCGGCACCGGCTAAAGTCCGTGTCGCGAGGGGTGCGTGACGTCGTACACGGGTTATCTCATCGAGACACTCATCACGCTCCTCGCGGTCTGCGGGCTGGCGTTCGTCGTCCTGTGGGGCGCGCGGCGGGTGGGCGCGGGCCGAGGAAGCGGCGCGATCGCGCTCGAAGGGTATCTTCCTCTGGACGGGCGGCGCGCCATCTACCTCGTGAAGGTGGGAGCCCAGGTCTTCATCGTCGGGGTGGGCGAGGGCGGCTTCACCAAGCTCGGCGAAGTCGCCGCCGCCGACCTCCCCGCGGCGTCACCCCGGCCCGCCCGCTTCGGCGACGTACTCGCCCGCGCGTTGGCCAAGGGACGCTCCACGGAGACCGACTGAGGTGCGGTCCCCGGTCCTTCAGGCAGGCACGGCGGCCGACGGTCTCCTCGCCCATCCGCTCGCCCTCGTCGTCGCGCTGGCGGTCTTCTCGCTCCTGCCGTTCGCGTTCATGGCCGTCACGTCTTTCGTGAAAATTTCGACCGTTCTGCAGATCGTCCGGGGCGCCATCGGCGCGCAGGGCATCCCGTCGAGCACTGTCATCATGGCCCTCTCGGCGGCGCTCACCCTCATGGCCATGGCGCCGGTCGGCGACAAGATCCTCGCCCGCGCCGGTCCCCTCTTGTCTGCCAAAAGCGTCCCGGAAGCGTCGGCCCTCGTGGAGCATGGCCTGGAAGCCATCCGAGAGCCGATGCGCGACTTCCTGCGCGCCAACGCGAGCGAAGACGAGCGAGCGCGCTTCCTCGACGTGGCCAAGCGCGCCCGACCCGACGCCGACCGCGCCTCCGTCGGCGCCGACGACCTCACCGTCCTCGTCCCGGCCTTCGTCGTGACGGAGCTGACGGAGGCCTTTGCCATCGGCTTTCTCATTTACCTCCCGTTTCTGGTCATCGACCTCGTCATCTCGAACCTCCTGCTCGCCCTCGGGATGCAGATGATGAGCCCCTCCCAGGTAAGCCTGCCCTTCAAGCTGCTGCTCTTCGTCACGACCGGCGGGTGGGGCCTGCTCGCGCGGTCGCTCGTCTCGGGCTACCGCTGAAGGGTCGACGGGCCCATGGAGGGCGCCAGCGCTTGACTTCAAGAGGCCGGGGCGTATCTTCCGCCGCCGTGGTCGCGCCGGTCCCGCCTGCGTGCCCTGAAACGATGCTTCCGGGGCAATAGCTCAGCTGGGAGAGCGCCGCGTTCGCAATGCGGAGGTCCGGGGTTCGATCCCCCGTTGCTCCACCCCGTACCAGGGAGATTTGGCTGCGTCCTGAGGGGGGGGAGACGCCAAAACGCCAAAACCGACGGCGAAACCTCCGTCAGGCTAGCGTGTGATCCGTGGGTGACCCGGCGAGCCGACAGGCGACGTACGAGGACCTCCTTGCGGTCCCGAAGAACCTCGTCGCCGAGATCCTCCACGGCCAATTGATCACTCGGCCGCGCCCCGCGGCGCTTCATGCCGGAGCCGCCTCCTCGCTCGGCGGCGAACTCTACGCCCCTTGATCGGGGTAAGGGAGGCCCGGCGGTGGATCCTACTCGACGAGCCGGAGCTTCACCTTCACCGCGACGTCCCCGTGCCGGATCTCGCCGGC
This sequence comes from Polyangiaceae bacterium, assembly GCA_036500865.1. Lineage (GTDB taxonomy): Bacteria > Myxococcota_A > Polyangia > Polyangiales > Polyangiaceae > Palsa-1150. The sequence continues at coordinate 171,305 of DASYBG010000016.1, read as the reverse complement.
TGGCGCCGGGAGCGAGCTCGCGAGCCTTTGGACGAAGTAACGGCGCGCCGGCTCACCGCCGGGAGCTTGAGAATCGCGGCGGCATGATGCGGCCAATCGCGACTCGTATATTGCGCGATCGGTAGCCCCGCACGTCACGATACAACCGTAGTCCGCCCCCCCCCACGAGAAGCCGGCGATGGAAACGCAGATCGGACGGATGATGCACAGTCGGGTCATCGGGTTCCCCCGCGTCTGGGGCCTCCCCCATCGATACTCGACGGCGGCTTGATGGCTTCCACCGGGTCGAGCGGCCGGAGCGGTTCGCGCCTCGTCGCGTCCGCTCCAACCCGCTGGACGGCAAGAGCCGGCGCGTGCGCGCTGCTCGTGTTCTCGCTTCTCACTCCCCGTGCCGCGAGCGGCGCCGCGTCTGCGCGCCTCGTCTACGTGAGGGGGCCCGGCGGCGAGCAGTGTCCGCAAGAGCAGGCGATTCGCGCCGCGGTGCGCATGCGCCTCGGCTACGACCCCTTCTATGCTTGGGCGCGCGACACGCTGTTCGTCCGCGTCACGCAGACCGACGGCGTATTTCGCGTACAGATCACGCTCGCGGGCGACGACAACACGCAGCGGGGGGCGCGCGAAATCTCCGCCAGGGAGGCTGATTGCGCCGCGATCGTAGACGCGATGGCCCTCACGATAAGCCTGGCCATCGACCCCACGAGCATCATCGGCCTGCCGTCCACGTCGGCCCCCGCATCTTCTGAAAATCCCGCGCCCGCAACACCATCGGCGCCCCGAGGCCCCACGCCCTCCGCGCCGGATGCGAGCGCCCCGACACTGCCTTCTCCGCCGCCGCAGCCCGACGCGCCGCGGACTGCCTTCGCCGTGCGACGCGCGGAGGCCTCCGCGGTGCAAGCATGGTTGGGGGCTTCGACGCGGGTCTCGCTCGGTACGGCGCCGGCAGCGGCCGTCGGCGGCGTCCTGTCCGCGGACGCGCGCTGGAGAGCGCTCTCGCTGGCCATCGAAGGGCGCGCCGACGTGGACGCTTCGGGGGCGAGCAGCGTGCAGGGCGTCCTGGTCCGGTCACGGGTCCTCGTAGCTTCCCTCGTGCCCTGTATCCATCTCGCCCACGTGTTCGGCTGCCTCGTCGCGAGCGTCGGGTACCTCACGGCGCAGTCCGAGGGGACGGGGGTCTCGTCGATCACCAGTAACGCGCCTTGGTGGGCCCTCGGGCCGCGAGCGGGCGTCGATCTGCCGCTATCGCGCGCGTTCGCGCTCGACGCGTACGCGGAGGTCCAGTGGATCCCGGCACCAGACTGGGCGACACTTCTCGACGGTCGGCGCGTCTACAACTTCTCGTCGATAACGGGTGGGCTTGGAATCGCCGCGTCGTGGCGTTTTTTGTGACAACGTCGACGCCCTCGACCCGAGCGTTCGGTGAGATGGCGCTCCCCGAGTCGGCGGCTGGCACGATGGACGCGTCCGAGCGTCATCGTCGCTTCCGCGAGGTATTCGAAGCGGAGTTCGACTACGTATGGGCGACGCTGCGCCGCCTTGGCGTGGACGCGCGCGAGCTCGAGGACGTCGCACAAGACGTCTTCGTGAGCGTGTACCGGCGTTTGGATTCCTACGATCGCGCCCGACCCCTACGTCCCTGGCTTTTCGCCTTTGCCTTTCGGTGCGCGGCGGACTGGCGTCGCCTCGCCCGACATCGCATCGAGGTCCTCACGGACTGCGAAAAGCGGCCCTCGGCGTCACCCGCGGCGGACGACGTCGTTGCGCACGCCGAGGAGCGCGTGCTGGTCCAACACGCCCTCGATGCGGTCCCCGTCGCGCGCCGGGCGGTGCTCGTCCTACACGATTTCGACGAGGTCCCGATGAAGCAAATCGCACGGGCGCTGAGCATTCCCCTGTTCACGACGTACTCGCGGCTGCGCGTGGCGCGTCGCGAGTTCGGGGAAGCGGTGCGCCGTCTTCGCGCCGAGCGAGGTCTGCGATGAGCCGCGGCGACATCGCTTCGCCGGACGAAGATATCCGGGCGCTCATACGGCGCGCTCGCGAAGTCGACGCGGCACCGACGCACGCCCGGGCGCGCGTGCTCGAGCGGGTCGAAGGCGCCATTTCGTCTGGAGGCGGCGGGAACGGTGACGGTCCACCGGACGCTTCGGGGACTCCTCGGCACGGCGGGACCCTCCGACTCGCGTCGGGTGCGATCGTTTTCGCTCTCGGAGTTGCGACAGGAGCGCTCGCGACGCGCGCGCTCGTCCGAACGACGCCCGTCGTCCGCGAGCTCGCTCCGCGCATCGTCTATGTCGAGCGGCCGACGGCCACGGCGGCATTCGCAGAGGAGCCATCGACTACCGCCCCCGTGCAACCGCCCGTGACCCCGGATCGACCGACGCATCCGCTCCCCGCGGGGGAACCCCCGACCGCGAACGCGCCGTCCGTCCGCATCGGGGTGAGCGAGGAGCGGGTACTGCTCGACGAGGCGCGCGGCGCGCTCGAGAGCGAGGACTGGAAACGGGCCCTCGCCGCGACGAAGGAGCACGAGCGCCGGTTTCCGAGCGGTCTGCTCGTTCAGGAGCGAGAGGCCATGGCCGTGAGGGCGCTCACGATGATGGGGCGCCACGAGGAGGCGAACGCGCGCACCGAGCAGTTTCGTCGACGGTTCCCCGATAGCCTGCTTCTGCCCGCGCTCGAGGCGTTCGTCGAGGCTGGTTCGACGAAAGCGCCATGACAAAGACACGTGCGGCATCCCAAATATCCGACGGGGACGCGGACCGACGTCCAAGAAAGGTGGGTTTCCGTATGCGCTTCGCCAGTCTGCCGCTCGTTCTGTGCGCCGTCTCGGGCTGCCGAGGTTTCGCACTCATGGTGGGTTCCGAAATCGATTCGGGCGCACCGGGCAAGGATGGCGGCGGGGCGGCAACGGTGGAGGCGGAAGCCGGTGCGTCGTCGCAGGCCGAAGCCGGGTCGGGGAAATTGGATGCATCGACGGCTGACGCCTCGTCGCCGACCGAAGCCGGGTCGGGGGATGACGCCGGGGCTGGCGCAACCGTATCGTGCACGACGCTCGACGCCGGGCCCGGCAACCCTCAACTCCTATGGGTCGCGTTCGATGCGAATTGGTGTGGGAACGGCCGGCGAGGCATTTACCTCGTCCAAGGCGACGGGACGGGGTTGCGCGGCATCAGCGATTCCAATGGCGACGAAACCCAGCCTGCCTTTTCTCCCGACGGTACCGAGCTCGCCTACACGTCGAACGCCACGGGCGTGCCGCAGATTTACCTGCGCAATTTCGCCACCGCCGCCGTGCGCCAGCTCACGACGCTTCCCAACGGCGCCCAGCGGGCGGCGTGGTCGAGGGACGGTTCATGGATCGCATTCCTCGCTACGCCGGCCATGTACCAAGGCGACGGGGGGCCCATGTCGGCCAGTTTGTTTCCAGACGAGGGGACTGCGGACGCGTATCTGAGCGCGCCTGACGGCACGGGGTTGCGCGACGTCGTCGGTGAGTGGCAGCCTGGCGCGTCGAGCGGGTACCCGTGGGCCTTCCCCTCGACCGTCACGTTCGGCGCCGATCCCAATGTCCTGATCTTCACTCGCGCGGAGCAGGTCAGCGCCATTGGATTCGACGGCACGGGTCTGCGCGAGATAGCCGGCACTCCCACCCTCGGGACGGAGAACGCAAGCGTTTCGCCGGACGGGTCGCGTGTTGCCTTTGCGAGCTATGACACGTTCGGGGAGAGCATCTTCACGACCAGTTACACGGCCGAGACTCTCGAGCCGGGGTCGGACGGAGTGTCCTCGCTCATCGCCGAGGGCAGCACGGTCAACGGTTTTCGCAATCCCGCGTGGGGCCCGACCAATGTCATCGCCTTCGAGGTGGTCGACGTGGCCGCCGGCACCGCCAACATCGCGATCATTCCGGCTGCGGGCGGCGCGACGCCCCTTCGGCTGACCAGCGGTGACGCACGGAACCCGATGTGGGCCCCGTCGGGGTTCACACCGCCTTATTAGACTCGATCGGCAATCCCGCGGCATCGCAGACCCGTTCAACTTCAGCCAAGACCACGTCGACTGGGATCCGCAGGCCTTCCGGTTCTGCAACCTGCGGATGCTCGTCGCCGCGGCGTGCGACCCAGGAAGCGCCCCTCGCATCTCGGCGGCCGTGACGTAGAGATAGATGGCACGCAGGTTTGCGAACTGAGGCGGCCTCGCAGGCGCTCGCTCACTGCGCTGAACGAGCGCTCACCGCGCCAGCGAAGTATCTCCGCGCCGCGGCGACCGCGGTGAGGCCCACTTCATGACCGACGCGGCGACCTGCGAAGTCGTCCGCCGCGATATGGATGCCGCCCCAAAGGCGCGATTGCCCCGCTTCGTCCGACGCGTCGAAATAGGATGCCCATTGCAGCCGCACCTCGCTGCTCGGCCCTCGTTCGAACTTCAGGAAGGTGTCTCGCGGCGCGACGTACTCGCCGAGCCCGCCGGGGAAGTAAGGACTTCCGGTCAGCAACGAAAGCACCTCCGCACCCGCACGGCTGAACGTGCTGTGGCCGGAGATGAAGCCGGGAAAGGCGGGGGTGACGAACGTACGCCGCTGGTAGGTCACCCACTCGGTCGCGCGGACCCAACCCACGCCCGACACTTCGGTCGTGCGATCGCCCGGCTCCCCCAGCCAGTCACGGACGGCCACTTGCCCGACGAAGCACGCGAGACCCGCGTGGCGACCGCCCGGCGCGCTGCTCTCGGGCGTGACGACCTCGATGAGCCCCGGGACGAGCGGCAACCCGAGCGGGTCGTACGACAGTCCCTTCGGATCCGACGATTGCCCCTTTCCGCCCATCCATCGAATCAGCGAAATCGGACGCACCGTCATGTATCGGCGCTTGGCTTCCCAGGCGGCGATGGCCGCGTCGTGCTCCGCGCCGTTCAAAGCCAGATAGACGTGAACATCCCAGGCGAGGGGATCGAGCGGCTCGCCTTCTCCGAAGAGGCGCCGCTGGAAGTGCGGAGAGTCGTTCACGTCGTTGGCGATCGTGTTCCAGTGCCCCGGCGGGGTCTCCGATTTCGGTCCGTCCGCCCAGAACTCCGCCATCACGCGCGCGAAGTCGCCAACGCGCACGACCTGCGGCGGGTATGGCGCTCCGGTGACGGGGTTCTTCGCCCAACCCCTGCCGTCGTTGGCGCCCAGCGTGTTGTGCCCGTAGGCGCCGGGCGAGATGTCGATCGTGCTCGGGTCCGAGGGGTCGACGGCCGCGGTCTTCCGTATGACCTCCACCATCCACGACGTCATCGCGGACCCCAGCCGCGGCGCCGGCCCGGGATCGTGCCACGGTACCGCGCTCGACCGTCGCGTCATCGCGAAGGGAACGACGTCGCCCCACTGTGCCCCGATGTAGCTTTGCACGCCGGCGGGCACGATGATGCCGTTCTGCGTAGCGGCCACCGAGAGGTTGAGCGGCTGCCAGCGCTCGGGCTGCATGAGCGTCGCCCCGACGCCGTCGTAGAGGAGCGGCGGATTCTCTGGCGCGTACCCCGCCGGGTCCGCGTAGTCGTTGGCTTCGTTGGCGCCGTCGTTGGACGTCTGCGTGATGATGGTGTGGGCGATGCGGTTGCCGAACGCGATCGGATCGTCGCCCGAGTCGTGCGTATCGTCGGGCGCATAGCCAAGGTCGGCCATCACGGCGCGCAAGCAGGCGACCGTCGTCGCGCCGCCCATCGCGGACCGGTACCGATGCGCGAGGACGCCGAACGCGGCATAGCTGATCGCAGCGCGACGCGCGCGCTCGAGATCGTCGGCGGAGTGGCGTTCGCGCACGAAGACGCCGCTCGCCTTGCCGTCATAACCGGCCCACGCGTCCCACATGGCCGCAGACGCGTGGAACAGATTGCGTGCGTGCACCGTGGGTCGGGGTAAATCCCGGCGGATCGCCGCGAGGGCTTGCTCGTCCCACCGCCGAGCGATCGATCCGCGCTTTCCCGCCGCGAGGACCGCCTGCGGGCACACGTCCGGCGCCCCCGCATCGACTGGAGTGTCGTCCTCTTCGACGATGACCGGCGGGACGTGATCGCCGTAGTGAATGAGCATTCCATTGTCGAGTGCGGGGCTCAGCACATTGCCCCCCGCCGACCAGACCCCGCCCGACCCGTCGACGAAGATGGAGTGCAGCGACGACGTCGCCGGCAGCGCGAGTCCGTGGTCGACCACCGCAAAGGCGGTGTCCGCCTTCGAGCGCCGGTAGACGAAGCCGCGCTCGCCGCTGGCCCAGTCCGCGCCCTCGCCCGCGAACACACCCTGGAGCAGCCCCGCTGCCGGCGGTGATGCGTCGTGGAAGATGCCCTTCGTACCGTCGAGGAGCACCCCGTTTCCCGCACCACCGACCGCGATGAGGCGATCGCCCGTGCCGTGAATCGTGAAGATCGTGTCTTTCGTCGTCGTGGGCACGACGCGGAACGGGCCCTGCCCCGCGCGATGGACGATCGTCCCGCCGGCACCGACCACCCAGACGTCCTCGCCTTGGCCGAAGACCTTGAAGAAGCCGGGGAGCTCGCCGCCGGCGATTCGGGGGATGTCGAGCGGTAGCGTCTCCTGCTCGAACCGCCCGCCGTGGTGATGCCAGATGAAGCCGTTCCTCCCGCCCGCGCTCCCGACTGCGTAGAAGTCGTCGGGGCCCGCGCCCCAGACCCCATAGACCGTCTGCCGGCCGAGCCCCGGCGTCTGCATGCGCTCGAAGCGCGCTCCGTCGAACGCGAGCACCATGCCGCCGGCGCCGGACATCAGTACCGGGCCATTCGGGAGGGGCCAGACCCACCACAGGTCGCCGTGCTGCCCCGTGCGTAGCTCCTTCCATGTCTTCCCGTCGAAGTGCAAGACGAGCGGCCCGTGGCCCTTGTCGGCGCCGACCGCGTAGATGTCCGTCGCCGAACGCCCGCTGACCGAGAGAAGCGCCGACGGCAGCTCGCTCGCGAGGAGTTGCCATGCGCGCGTCGTGTCCGGAGCTGGAGGTTGAGCCTTGCGACAACCGACGACGCCGACGAAGGCGGCGCTCACCGCAAGGCCGAGGACGGCGAAAAGGGCGCCCCTACCTCGAGGGCGAGCGCGACGCGACACCGCCGACTGGAGTCTCGTCATTGGTTCACCAGGGTCGGGGCGATCTGGACACGCGAGGTCGCCGTGGCGGTCGCGCCGGCGGAATCGGTCACCGTCACGGTGACGTCGAGGGGCTTCCCCAAAAAGGGCTTGTAGTCGATTCCTTCGTTGTCGAGCTGGTAGCGAATTCCGAAAAGCTTGCAGTAGCCGCCCTCGTCGGGCGAATACGTGAACGCGAGGGAGGTCGGAGGAATGGACAACCCGGTCTCCGGCTGGCGCCCGGAGATCTTCGTGATCGACCCGGCTTGCTTCACGTTCTTCATGCGCGTGGCGATCCAGATGTGGTGCCCTCCTTGAGGGCCGGCCTCGGCCTGCAGGACCTGCCCCTTGGTGAAGGGCAGGTAATACGATTGTCCGGTGCCTATCTGCAGATCGGGACGTCCTCCTCCGCCTTGCGTCTTGCAAAGGTCGGGCGCGCTGCTCGGCCAGTTTGGGAGGTAAGGTTCGAGGCGGCCGGGAGGGACGCTCGAGGACTGGCATACGCCCGATATGCACGTCGACGGCGCCGTGCACTTGGGTCCACTGAGAGGGCCTGGGACGGTGCTCTTCCCTCGTGGCAAGACGGGGTAGATGATGCACCGTGACTCGAGCGGAATCCGCAGGAGCGCCGCGCGACCGGGAACGAAATGTGTCGACGCGAGACGCGTGAAGAGCGGCGCGGCCGCCGGGTCGCCGATGGCGTCGACCTCCACGTCGACCTTCTCCGCGCCGCTCGCGGCTTCTTCGACAGTCCTTTCCCACGGCTGCGGGAAGCCCACCCGCGACCCGCGCGGAGGCTTGACCTGCTCGTCTACGACCACGGCAGCGCCCCGGTGGACGATGACATGAAGCGCCGATACGACGCCCCCCATCGGGTCGCTCTGCACTCCGATGATGAGCCGCGCCGGGTCCGGGCGCCGGCAGCCCGCGGACAGCACGGCAAGCGCCACGGCACTGGCGACGAAGGCCCCGTGACCTCCGGCGGAGCTGGGAGAGGAGGGCATACGCCGCGCCCGAAGCCTCGCCGGTTTCATTTCCGCCGGCCAAGCAATCGGCGCTCCACGCGCTTCATGATTTCCATTTGCCCTTCCCTTCCGGTCCGCCCCGCGCGTCACGGCGCCGTGTGCAGCGCGCGGCGCAGAGTGTGCCAATTCGTGCCCGCCCAGACCTCCCCGCCAGGGTCTGCCCTGGCTAGCCCGCATGTCCGGCGCTTCGATCGCGGCTTCGTTGGCAAAAAGGGGCCTCGGGAAAGGTGGCACGTTCGATGCGATATCGGCCGCGGGGATGGTGCGCGAAGCGCCAAGCCCTGTCTGGGAGGAGCCATGCGTCGATCGGATTTCGTCCTCGTGCTCGTTGCGGCCGCGGCGGCTGTCTCGGTGTCCGGCGAGCGCCGCGCGGCGGCCTGCGGGGGATGTTTTCATCCTCCGGCGCAGGTCGCATCCGACATCACCGACGAGCGCATGCTCCTGTCGGTGTCGCCTACGCAGACGACGCTCTACGACCAGATTCGTTACTCCGGATCGCCGTCGTCGTTCGCGTGGGTGCTGCCCATCCAAGGGACGGTCGACGTCGGCCTGAGCGCGGACGTGCTCTTCGACTCCATCGACGTTCTCACGGCCACGCAGATCACGCCGCCACTTCCCGTTTGTCCTCCGCCGCCCCCCAACTGCGGCTACGGCAGCGGGAGCAGCAGCGGGGGCGCCAGCGCGGCAATCGGCACCGGCGCTCCCGCGGTGACGGTGACGAAGCAGGAGAACGTCGGCCCGTACGCGACCGTGCAGCTCCACGCGACCGACTCGAGCGCGCTCGCCGCGTGGCTCGCGCAGAATGGTTACAACATCCCGGCCGACGTTCAGCCGGTCATCGACGCGTACGTCACCGAGGGCTTCGACTTTCTCGCGATGAAGCTCCTCCCCAATGAGGGCATCCAGGCGATGCGCCCGGTTCGGGTCTCGATGCCCGGCGCGTCGCTGTCTCTGCCGCTCCGCATGGCCTCGATAGGCACGGGCGCCATCGTGGGTATCTCCATCTGGGTGGTCGGCGACGGGCGGTACGAGCCGCAGAACTTTCCTTCTTATCATATCGACGACAGTCAACTCGTCTGGGACTGGTCGACGAACCTCAGCAACTACACGACGCTTCGCGCCGAGTTCGAGGGGACTTCGCACAATACCGCGTGGGAGATCGAGAGCTCGCTCACCCTCAACGAGCAGCTCATCACGAGCGTGATCCTTTCGGGCGGCCAGTACTACGGAGGGGGCTTCGGCGGCGTGCCCGCTACGGCGAGCGCGAGCGACGACTACCTTCCCGTGGGCGATCCCGACGCGGGAGCGGACGGCGGCGGGTACCAGTCGGCCGAGGAAGTACGCACCGCCGACGTCGCGGCCCTCTTCGCGGGCATGGCAGGACCCAGCGTGCGCGTCACACGAATCCGGAGCGACATCGCGCACGCCGCAATGACGAGCGACTTCGTCATCCAGGCGTCGGCAGACCAGTCGGAGCTCTCGAACGTCCGTACGGTGACCCAGAGCGTGAACCTGACGTGCCCCGTGTACAGCGGTTGTGTCGTGGTCGACGCGGGCCCGACCTCTTCGAACGGTGGCGGGTCGTCGAGCGGCGGGGCGTCGGGCAGCTTGGGTAGCTCGGGCGGCTCGAGCGGCGCGCCGGCGACGACGACGACGAAACCGGACGGAGGCGGCGGTTGCGCGGCTTCCGCCCCGTCTGGAGGCGACGCGGCAGCGGAGTTTGCGGCCATCGCTTCGATGCTGGGCGCGGTGCTCTTCGGGCGGGTCCGCAGCCGGCGCAAGTCGAACCGAGGCTGATCCGGTTAGGGCGTCGATAGCGACGCCGCTCGGCGGTCTCCTTTACCGATGACCGCTTCTCGCACCTCGGCCCGCGAATGGAGAGGACGACGAGACGGGCTCAGAGGGTGCCGGGAGGAAGAGCGTCCGGAGAAGGGACTCCGCTCGCCCCGCCTCGACGATCTGCGCCACGTAGAGAAGCGCGAACGTCACGAGCACCCATCCGGGGCGCAAGGGATTGGCGAGCACGCAAAGCCCACAGAGGAAGAGCGCGATGGCCCCCGCATAAGCCACGTTCATGCGTATCGTCATGGCGACGCGCGCACCGAATTCCGTGGGCGTGACCGCCCCTGTGACCACGGTTCGAAGGCCTCGAAGAGTGACGAGGGTCACTTTGAACCGGGTGTCCTCGATGAGACACTTGCGAAAGAGCCTTTCCGCGTCGGGGCGAGCGCGTGTGACCTCGCGAATCTGGTGTATCGCCTCGCGGGTAGGAAGCGCGGTATCGACTGTGAGCCTTCGGTAGGGCAAGAGGAGAAACCACCAGGGCCTGCCTTCGGGGATCACGAATGAATCGTAGCAGCGACGACGCGCTCGGCGGATCCCGTTCGTCGTCAAAATCCCCCCTTCGAGTCCCACGCTGGGCAGAAGGATCGCGCTCTCCACGTGCGGCATCAGCCCAGACGCCGGTGTATGCGTATACGAGACGAAGCCGCCGAGGGACTCGGTTCCCGTCGGGCGGCGAACGGCTGCAACGCCGCGCGGCCGTCCGCGGTGCGGTGCAGCTTGAGGAGGGCGATCGCGCGGTTGAAGCGCGCCTCCGGTACGAACTGTCCGTCGGGAAAGCGTCGGAGGTAGTCGTCCCAGGCGACGAGCGCGGTGGAAGGACCCGCGCCGTCGAAGCGGGCGGAGCGAGGCCGGGCCAGCGCGGCCGTCGAGACGGCGAGCGTGGCCGCGAGCGGAAGCCACACGCGCGCACGACGCCATCCCGCGCGTTGCTCGCCCGCTGGTCGCCGAGGACACGCTGCAGCGTCCTCTCGGCGTCGGCCCTCTCTCCCGTCTCTCGCTCCCGGAGAGCGCGCAGCGCCCGATCATTCACTGGACGACGTGCACGGCCGCGAGAAGTCACGCAACCGAGCCGGACCGCTGGGCGCCGTCCCCAGCGCAATCGAGCAGCAGCCTCAAGCGACAGTCACCATTGCAATCTTGGAAGGCTCGACCCTACATGCTTCGGGAGGGCTTAGGTGCATCCTTCAGGCATGCCGGGCGTGCTGCTCCGCCTCGTCGGAGCGAGACGCCGCGCGACCGCGGCCCCCCTGCCTTTCCATCGTTCGACGTCACGGAACGACGGCTCTCCTTCACGGACAGGATCGATGTGACCGACCGCCCTGGGGAGGCCGGGCACGCTGAAAGCGAACGTCGCCGCTCCCCCGGACGGCGCTTCGAAGACGGTGACACGCTCTTCGATCTCATGCCGCAGCTCGCATGGGTCGCCAACGCGGACGGATGGATCACCCGCTACAACCGCCGTTGGTACGAGTATACGGGTGCGACGCCGGAGCAAATGCTGGGATGGGGATGGGAGTCTGTCCACGACCCCGAGCATCTGCCCACGGTTCTCGCCCAATGGAGCGCGGCGATCGACCACGGGATACCGTTCCAGATGTCGTTTCCCCTTCGCCGGGCCGACGGCGTCTTCCGATGGTTTCTGACGAACGCGACACCGATTCGCGGATCGAGCGGCAAGATCATTCGCTGGATTGGCATCCATACGGACATCGACGACCAAAAGCGTGCCGAGACCCGACTGGGCGACGCCGTGCGCGCTCGCGAAGAACTCCTCGCGGTCGTATCGCACGATCTTCGCAATCCCCTGAGCACCGTGATGACCGGAGCCACGCTGATCGAACGCCTCGCCGACGACAGCGAGCTGGGCACGCGAACGAAGAAAACCGCGAGGACGCTCATCAAGGCCGCCCAACACATGTCTCGACTCGTGTGCGATCTGCTCGATTTGGCGCAGCTCGAAGTGGGGAAGCCTCTGTCCATGGAGCGGGAGCGTACCGACCTGGTGGAGGTGGCTCGCGTCGCGGTGGAGCTCGCGCTGGGGACGGCCGAAGGGCGACGCCTCGAACTCCGCACGGCGCTCCCCGAACGCGCCCTCCACGTTCGGGGAGACGCCGACCGACTCGAGCAGACGCTCTCCAATTTGTTGTCCAACGCGATGAAGTTCACACCGGCGGGCGGTTCGATCGGCGTCCGGGTCGCGCGTGTCGAAAAGGAGATCCAGGTATCGGTCACGGACACCGGCGTGGGCATCCGAGAGGACCAAGCGCCCCTCATCTTCAACAAGTACTGGCAGGCCGTGCACCGGAAGGGAGGCGGAGCGGGCCTGGGCCTGGCGATCGCCACCGCCATCGTAGAGGCGCATGGGGGCCGCATTTGGATGGAGAGCGTGATCGAAAAGGGTTCTACCTTTTACATCGCGCTGCCGGCGCTCGATGACTAGGCGACACTTTTGATCAAGGAAGGTACATGACCGACGACTCCACCACGAAACCGCTCGAACGCGTCCGAAGCGGTGTGCCCGGGCTGGACGCCATCTTGTGCGGCGGCTTCTTCCGCGGCGGCGTGTACATCTTTTTGGCCACTCCCGGATCCGGCAAGACGATTCTCGGCAATCAGATTTGCTTCCAGCACGTCGCGTCCGGCGGCCGAGCGCTCTTCGTCACGTTGCTCGCCGAGTCGCACGCGCGGATGATCACGCAGCTCGGCACCCTCACGTTCTTCGACGTGGCCGTCGTGGGCCAAGGGCTGCTCTACCTCGCCGGGTACGACGCCCTCGAGAAGGGAAAGCTGAAGGGTCTGATCCATCTTTTGCGGCAGGTCGTCCGGGATCACAACGCGACCCTTTTGGTCATCGACGGTGTGGTCACGGCGGGCTCGATGGCGGAGTCGGAGATCGAGGCGAAGAAGTTCGTCCACGAGCTCCAAGTGTTCTCCGAGTTGGCCGAGTGTACGACCCTCCTTTTGACCGGACCGAGCGACAGGGGCGAGCAGTACGCCATGCGCACCATGGTCGACGGCTTGATCGCGATGCACGTCGAGGGGGTCGAGATGGACACGGTTCGCTCGATCGAAGTGACGAAGTCCCGCGGGAGCCCGGCGCTCATGGGGCGGCATCTGTACGAGATCACGAACGCGGGCCTCACGATCTACCCGCGAACGGAGACGCTGTACGGCAAGGCCATGGAACGCCCCGATCCGACGCATTTGCCGTCGTCGGCATTCGGGGTCGAGGCCCTCGACGCCATGCTCGGCGGGGGTGTGCGAGCGGGTTCGATCACCATGCTGCTCGGGTCGCCCGGGAGCGGAAAGACGCTGCTCGGTCTGAGCTTCTTGGCAGCGGGAGGGCGGATCGGCGAACGCGGGCTCTACTTCGGATTCTTCGAGACGCCGTCGGACTTGTGCCGCAAGTCGGACGAGGTGGGGAGCGATTTGTCCGCTCACGTGAGGGGCGGCCTCGTCGACGTCCTATGGCAGGCCCCTCTCGGCGCCCTCGCCGATGCTCTCGTGGAGAAGCTCCTCGCGAACATCGCGGCGCGCGGGGTTCGACGCGTCGTCATCGATGGACTGGGCGGTCTCAAGGATTCGCTCGTGCACGCCGAGCGAGCGCGACGATTTTTCTCCGCCCTATGCAACGAGCTCCGGACGAGAGACGTGTCGACCGTGCTCACGGACGAAACCCGCAGTCTCGTCGAGATCGAATCCCCGGAACACGGCCTCACGGCGATGCTCGACAACATCATTTTCATGAGGCACGTCGAGCTCGGCGCACAGCTGCACAAGCTCGTCTCGGTGATGAAGATGCGCGAGGGCGTCGGCGATCCGTCGCTTCGCGAGTTTTCGATCGGCCCGCGTGGCATCGTCGTATCTCCCAATTCGGATAGCGCGCACGTGATCCTGGCAGGTCTCGATCAGGGGACCTTCGTTCGTCCCGCACCTCGCGACGAAAGCGATGGCCGGCGCTAGCCGATGAAGACGATCCTCCTTGTCGACGACGAGTTCTCGCTGTTGGAGAACTTGACCGAGATGCTCGAGGACGAGGGCTACCGGATCGTGTCGGCTTCGAATGGACGGGATGGGCTCGCCTGCGCCCAGACGGAGAAGCCAGACCTGATCATTACGGATTTCATGATGCCCATCGCGGATGGGCGCGATCTCGTGCGCGGGCTGCGAAGCCTTCCCGAGGCCCGCTCCATTCCGGTGATGATGATGAGCGCCACCGTCAAGGACGTCGCGCTCGCGGACGGCGACGGACGCTTGGACGTCGCGGCATTCATTCGCAAGCCCTTTCAATGGAAGCGACTGCTCGACACGGTCGTCCGACTCATCGGCCCCGGCGAAAAGGGCGAGCGTGGCACGTGACGACGGCGGCCTGCGCGGCGGCCGATGACACTCACGCCCCGCCTCACGCCCCCTGGTTCGACGTGCGCGCGCCGTGGATGCCGCCGAGGCCGTACAGAATCTGATCCATCTGTACGGGCTTGACGAAGTGCTCGTCGAACCCGGCTTCGCGCGTCGCCTCCCGATCCTCGGCTTGTCCGTAGCCGGTCAATGCGATGAGCCACAGGTCTTCGTGCTTGTGCTCCGCGCGAAGCCGGCGAGCGACCTCGTAGCCATCCATCTCGGGAAGGCCGATGTCGACGATGGCGACTCTCGGCTTCACCTCGTCGATGAGCGCGAGCCCCGTCACGCCGCTGTCGGCCGTATGGCACTCGTATCCGGCGATCCCGAGAAACTCACGGAGCATCTCTCGACTGTCGTCGTTGTCCTCGACGACCACGATCTTGGCGCCCGACGCCAGGCGTGTTCGCGGGCTTTGCCCGCGGACCTCTTCGAGCTTCTCCGTGGTCGCCGCGTCCGCGATGGGCCACCGAATGACGAACTCCGAGCCGGTCCCTTCCCCCTCGCTCGATGCGACCACCGTTCCGCCGTGCATCGTCACGAGTGAACGCACGAGCGTGAGCCCCACCCCGATTCCGCCCGCGGCGCGGTCGAGCGTACGGCTGGCCTGGACGAACAGCTCGAACACCGAATCGAGCATCCCCTTGGGAATGCCGACGCCCGTATCCTTCACGTGGATCACCGCCTGGTCTCCCTCGCGCGCGATCGCGAGCGTGATCCTTCCCCCGCGCGGCGTGTACTTTATCGCGTTGCCGAACACGTTCGTCAGGATCTGCTGCAGGCGGGTGGGGTCCGCGAGTACGAAGCAAGTCTCCGGTTCCCCCGTCATCGAGAACGACAGATCCTCCGCCTCGAACACGCCGCGGAGACCGTCGGCGGTATCCTTCGCGAAGGCCACGAGGTCGACCCGCTGCTTTCGGAGCTCGATCTTGTTGCGCGTCACCCGGCTCACGTCGAGAAGATCGTCGAGGAGGCGGCTCATCTGATTGGATTGGCGGTCCATGACCTCGAGCGCCCGCTCCGCCGACTTCGTGGACCCGGACGCCGCGTGACGCAGGACCGCGGTGGCGCTGACGATGGAGCTGAGCGGGTTTCGGAGCTCGTGGGACAGCATCGCGAGAAACTGATCCCTTCGGCGCACGGCCTCTTGCGCCTTGTCCTCGGCGCGCTTCTGCTCGGTGACGTTGCGGCATATGAGAATGACACCCACGATCTCGTCTTCCGTATCGCGGAGCGGAAGCCTCGTCGTGAGGTCCCAGTACGCGCTCCCGTCGATCTCGGAGCGCCTCTCCAGCTTGTAGTGCTGCGCCTGCCCGGACCGGAGGACGTCCTGGTCTTGCTCGTCCAACGAGATGGCAAAGGCACGGTTGGGCATTTCGTGAGCCGTCATTCCGACGGTGGTCCGCGGGTCGTCCACGCCCAATCTCTGGGCCATGGCATGGTTCATCCGGATCAACTTGCCGTGCAGGTCCTTGAAGTAGATCGCGTCCGGTACCCCCGAGAGCAAGCTATTGAGCAGATAACGCTCGTGAAAGAGCGCGTCCTCGGCCGCCTTGAGGCCGCTCACGTCGATGAGCGTGAGGACGACGCCCTCCGTCTTTCCGCGCGCCCTGTACGGGAGGACACGCATGAAGAACGACTTTCCCGAGACGTTCCGGAGCTCCTTCTCGAAGGGCTTCTCGGTGGCGATGACTCGGCGGAGGTCGTCGAGGAGCTCGGGGCGATCGAGCTTGTGCGTGAACGTGACGATCGAGCGCCCGACGTCGTGCGCGACGAGGCTGAAGCTCTCGGCGATCTGCGGGGTGAACTTGCGGATGGTGAGGTTTCTATCGAGGAAAATGGTGCCGACTTCCGTGCTCGCCAGAAGGTTGTTCATGTCGTTGGTGACTTCCGTCAGCTCCGCGATCTTCCGCTGGTACTCGGCGTTGACGGTGTAGAGCTCTTCGTTGACGCTCTGGAGCTCCTCGTTCGTGCTCTGGAGCTCTTCGTTCGACGCCTGGAGCTCCTCGTTGGAGGCCTGAAGCTCCTCGTTCGCGCTTTGGAGGCTTTCGATGGCCGCCTGGAGGCTCTCTTTGGTCTGACTGAGCTCGGCGCTCAAGACCGCGAACTGCGTCCGAGACACGTCGTCGATCTCGACCGGTTTTTCGTGCTCCCGATTGGGCGCGGCCGGCGTGGAGTCCATCTTCTCGAACGACACGAGAACGTGCAGACCGCTCTGGTCACGACTGGAAATGCGGCGCAAGGTCACCCGATAGGTTCCCGTCTCTCCGTTCGCCTCCACTCGGAGGCCCGAAAAGGCCACCTCGCGTTCCACCTGCGCTCGTTTGAGCGCCGCCGCGAGGACCACCTTCAAGTCCCCGTCGACTTGCTCCAGAACGTCGAGCCCCTGCCTCCCGTCGCGCCTCTTCAGGAACGCGCTGGCCCCGCCGAACGCATGGACCAGCTCACCGTGCTCGCTGACGAGCAAACTCGGCGGCATGACCTCGTCGAGAAGCGCGTCGTACGTCCCGAGCAGCCGCGTGAGCGAGTACTTCGCGGGGCCCGCGATCGATGGCGCGGCGCCGCGGCCGTTCGGGCGAGCGGTCGCGTGGGTCTGCACGTCGACCGGCATGCCGAGATCCACGTGCTTTCGATAGGTCTTCCAGTGACCGTCGAGCGTCTCGAAGTCCTTCGCCAGGGCACCCGGGCTTTCGCTCGGGCCGAGGACCAGGACGCCCCCGCGGTTCAGGGCAAAATGAAAGAGCGAGAGGACCCTCGACTGCACGTGGGGCTGGAAATAAATGAGTACGTTGCGGCAGCTGATGAGGTCGACTCGCGTGAACGGCGCGTCCTTGATGACGTCGTGCGCCGCGAATACGACCAATTGCCGGAGGTCCGAGACGATCTGGTAGTCGTCGCCGACGCGGAGAAAGTACCGCTCCAGTCGTTCGGGGGACACGTTGGCGACGGCGTCCGCGGGATAGAGAGCGCGCGTGGCCTTGTCGAGCGACCCGGGGTGGACGTCGCTCGCGAAGATCTTCACCGGTCGCTCGCCCATGCGCGCCATGAGGTCCTGAACGACGATCGCGAATGAGTACGCCTCCTCGCCCGTCGCGCACCCTGGCACCCAGATGCGGAGCGGAGTCTCCTTCGACGCGCGCCGAATGAGGTCCGGAAGGATCCGTTGTTCGAGGAGCTCGAAGGCTTGCTCGTCGCGAAAGAAGCGAGTCACGCCGATGAGCAGATCCCGATAGAGCACGTCGAGCTCGCTCCGATCGCCCCGCAAACGAGCGACGTACTCGGCGATGTTCGGGGTGCTGGCGAGCGCGATGCGCCGGTCGATCCGCCTCCTCACCGTCGATGGCTTGTAGTTGGTGAAGTCGAGTCCGTATTCGCCTTGCAGCATGTCGTAGACCGCCTCGAGGCCCTGCGGTGTCGCGACGCTCGACGCCGGGGGCCCCGGGTCTCGCTGGTGCTCGAGGAGGACGCGAGGCATGTCTTGCGGCGCGAGGACCCACTGTGCGACGCCGGCGTCGCGGGCGGTCTTCGGCATGCCGTCGAACTGTGCGCTCTCGGTGTCCTGGACGATGACGAGCCCACCGCTCTCGCGGATGTCGCGAATGCCCCGCGATCCGTCGCTTCCGCCCCCGGAGAGGACGATCGCCACCGCGCGCGGACCGCAGTCCTGCGCAAGCGAGCGGAAGAAGACGTCGATGGGCAGCGTGAGTTCTTTGTGGAGGCTCCGGTCGCTGAGGAGCAGGCGCCCGTCGGAGATGATCATCTCCTTCTTCGAGGGGATGAGATACACGTGGTCCCCCTCGACGAGCATGCCGTCCTCCACGAGGTGGATGGGCATCTCGGTGTGGCGGGCCAAAAGCTCGTCCATGAGGCTTCGGAAGTCCGGCGAGAGGTGCTGGACGATCACGAAGGCCATCCCGGTCTTCGAGGGCAAGTGGTCGAAGAACCTCTCTATGGGGTCCAGGCCTCCGGCGGATGCGCCAATGCCGACAACGAAGAGAGGTCGTGCGACGTCCATAGGGGGGGTCATTTCTTCGGCCGACGAGAACAGGCGTTCGCTCGGGAGCCGATGGTCGACGCCTAAGCAGCGCGCATGCCGATCGCCCGTGGACCACCCGACGCCGCGGGTAGACAGCGGCAGCGCCGGCTATGCGCCGCTTGGCGCGACGGGACCGCCGGCGTGACGGGGTGTGGCGAATTTCGACGGATGTGGCGGCACTGCTCATCAGCGAGGCGCTTCAGTCGCGGCGCCAAACACCGAGCGTTGTCATGGCGATTGAAAAGTCGGGCTCGCTGGATCCCCCGGCTCACGGTTATGTTCGTCAGGGTGCCGGAGGCGTTCGTCTACAAGGTCTGCAGGGCCGCCGAGTGGCGCGAAGCCACGGCGAGCGGCCTCTACCGAGGTTCGGACGTCGACGTGCGAGACGGCTTCATCCACTTTTCGACCGGCGCGCAGCTCGCCGAAACGCTCCGCCGCCACTTCGCCGGCCAGCGCGATCTCGTCCTCGTCGAGGTGGCGGCGGCGGATCTGGAATCCCACCTTCGTTGGGAGCCATCCCGCGGCGGCGACCTCTTTCCGCATCTCTACGGCGATCTCCAGGTCTCGCTCGCACGTCGGGTGACGGCCGTCGAAGTCGAAGGCGGCTGACGCTTTCCTCCATCTCGAGCGGCGGCGAGAGGCTCGGAGCAAGGCCCCCTATCGACCGCGGCGCTCACTGAACCGCGATGGGCCCAACCCCGGCATCCGCCTGGTCCTGCGTGTACCTGAGGACGTGCGTCGCCCCCGCCGGTGAGCTGGACATCTGGATGAGCGTGGCCGACAGCGCCGGAAACGCGAAGGACTGCACGGGCATCCCATCGACGGCGATGGCGAGGCTGCTCACCGGCGCCGTCTTGTTGAGGACGAGGACGTTGGTCCGTGCCGCGGCGGCGTCGTAGCTCGCGTACACGGAGAAGCCCGCGGGCACGCCCGCCGGCACGACGGTCGTCCCGCGGAAGTTCGAGGAGATCATCTGCATCGTGTAATACGCCGGAACGGGCTGGCCCGACTGCAGGAATCCGAGCATCGACGGAGCCGTGCTCGGATCCCCGATATTCCAGAACGCGGTCGTCCAGAGTCCGGTCTCGAGAGACGCGCCGAGGATGTCCGCGGTCCAGAGGCCCGCGTAGAACGTCGTCGGCGCGGCCGGGAGCGCGGCCGCCGTATAGGCGGTCGCCTGGTAGTCGAACGAGATGTTCGCCTCCGTGATCGCGAGGGGGGTCGCGGGGCGCGCGTGCCCGGCGACGATGGACTTGAGCGAGGCGACCGCCGACCGAAACGTGGTCACGTCGGCGAGCGCGCCGTGGATGCTGGTCGCCGGAACGCCCTGCTCGGTTCCCCCGCCGAACGGGTACCTGTGGACCGCGACGATATCCACGAAGTCCTTGCACGCGTCGAGGAACGGCGTGAGGTAATCGGCGCTCGGGATGTACTGATACGAGAGCTCGGGCCCGAGGAAGGCCATGGGCACCCCCCCGTCGGGAGCGGCGGCGTTGGCCGCCTTCATCGCGGCTTCGTCGTTCTGGTAGACCGTGCACAAATCGGCCGGCGTGAGGGGCACGCCCGCGTCGTAGGACCGCGGGTACAGATCCGGCTCGTTGCCAATCTCCCAGTACTTGATCGCATAGCCCTTCGTGACGTTCGCGTAGGTCACCATGTCCGCGGCCGTCTGCGCGGTGGCCGGACCGCCGTCGACGTCCCCCAAGATGGGGACCTGCAAGATCGGCTCGGCGCCGACGGCGCGACAATACGCGACGAAGGCGTCGATCTGAGAAGTGTCGAAGACGGAAGGCGCGGGTCCGTTGAGGTCGTTGTTGTTGCCTCCCGCGCGGAGCACGTTCAGGTCGAGCGCGGAGATGTCCGCTTCGGTGCCCGTGACGCCGGTGATCCCGTCTCCCGCCCAGTTCACCCAGTCCCAATAGTTGTGACCGAACGCGAACGAAGAGATCGCGGAGCCGCCGTCGAGCGCGATGGTGACGGTCCCCGCGAGGGGGGGCGGCGGGCCGGCGTCTCCGGTGGCCGGCGCGGCGTCACCGGCTCCCGCATCCATGGGCTCCCCATCGGTCCGTGTCGAGGCGTCGGTTCCACCGGCGTCCGCGCTTGGCGTCGTCTCCTTCGAGGAGCACGCCGTCACGAGGGCCCCACCCGCGGTCGAGACGAGCAACCCGGCCGTCACGATCGGGATCCAGCGGGCAAAGGAAGCGTTGGCGTTCGGCATCATCCACCATTGGGACGGGCGCGGGCCTTCCGTCATACAATGCGATCGTCGGCCCGGCGTGACACGAGCGTACAGGCCCACTACGGGCCGTCGTACCAGGTCACGTAGGCGATCGAGACGCTCCACGGAGGTTCCGGCGCGATCGGCCCCTTGTCGGCGTACCCGGGATTGTTCACTTGGAAGTGGAGATAGAAAAGGTGCTTCGCGTCGACCGACGGATACACGGGACCGCCGCTGTACGTCTGGCTGCTCCCGAAATCGGCGAAGGGGATCGGAAAGTAGGTCCATGCGCCGGTGAACGTCGCCGTCGCGACGAAGTCCACACCGCATTCGGTCGGGTTTTTCACGAGGTCGGCCCCGCCGTCGAAGATCATGGAAGGGTCGCTCGGGTCGCAGACGCCGCCGCCCGCGGCCTCGCGGGAGTCGGCCAGGTGAACGCCGACGCGCTGCGAGGCCCCCATGTTGGATATCCCCCAAAACGCGATGCCCGCGTGGGCGCTCCCATCGAACGCAACGGGAACGCCGAGCATACCTGCGTCGGCGGCGTCGGGAGCGCCCGCGTCGGCGGGGACGAGATCCAAAAAGTCGAAGCCCGCCCCGGCTCCCCAAAGTGTGAGTCCGCCGCCGGAGAAGGTACGTTGGCCGGTCATCGCGATCCCCGCGACGGTGGGCCCCGGGCCCGGCGCCGGGGGCGCCGCGGGAACGTTGTTCGGAGGAAAGGCCACGCCCTCCGGAGGGTCGACCGAGCCCTGATAGCCGGGGACGAGCGTCGTCCCGAAGGGGAACGTGCGGTCCGAGTAGGTGTACCAGTAGCCCCCCGTCTCGGTGTTCGGCTGGACCATGTCGTCGATGATGCAGTTCGCGTCGAGCGGGCCCGCGTCGGGCCCGAGACAACCCGGGGCGGGACGGCCTTCGGCGTCGCTCCCTTGGCCGCCGCCCGCGTCGTCGGGACCCGCCTCGAGACCCCCGTCGAAAGAGAGCGCCCCATCGGACGACCCACACCCCGACGCTGCGCCCACGAGCGGCCACGCCATCGCGACCAGCGCCCCCGCCGGCACAATCCATTGTTTGCTTCGATGGTTCATCGGTCCCTCGGCCCGCGGGCGTCCGGCGTCGGCCCCTCCAAACCGAGATTGGGTCGGGCTTCCCGATTCCGTCAAAAAACGGCTACCAGGCGAGGACGAAGTCCGCGAAGTCGGCAGAGCTGTCGCTTTTGGTCTGATCGCCGTCGCTCATCAATCCGATGCCGACGAACGCGGGCACGTCGGCGCCCGCGCGCCCTTGCTCGAAGTGAGCGCGAAACTCCGCGGCGAGATCGATTTGCTCTTCTCGCCAGACGTCGAGAGGGCCCCCCGATTCGAGGATCACCGTGTCTTGCGTCGAGAAGAGGCCTCCCTTTCGGTCGCACGTGGCCCCCTTGGGGCCGACCGCGCTCCAGACATACTTGAGCGTGTACCAGTGGAGACCGCGCTTGAAGGTCAGGTACACGACGGCGGCGGAGTCCTGCTTGCCCGCGGCGCACTCATCGCCGCCGCGAGGGAGGGCCTCGGCGCGCCACTTCCAGCGAACGGTCCGCACCTTCGATCGATCGGCGTCGGGGACCTGGTAGCCGAGCACGGTGGTGGCTTCCGGCGGCCGGTAGTGCGAGTGAACGAACCAGGCCGGAGCCGAGGCGTCGGCGTGGACGATCGCGTAGTAGTCGTCGGGGCCCGATTCGCGCGCGACGACGCGCCACTCATGGGCGCCGATCGCGAGCTCCTCGGCCCCCGCGACGCCCGCCGGCGCGAGCGACGCGAGGACCAGGAGCGACATCCACGCGATGCGCGCAGCGGGAGCGGTCCTCGTCGACATGCTGGGTCGAACATAGTTCGCGGCGAGGCGGCCGGCCTTGTTCCACCCGACGGCAGGCCCAATACTTCGGGCCATGTCGACCGCGACCTCCACCGCGACGAAGATGCCGACGCTTTACATTCCGCACGGCGCCGGCCCGTGCTTCTTCATGGACTGGACCATGGGTCCCAAGGACACGTGGAACAAGCTGGCGGGTTGGCTCCGCGGCATCGACGCCTCGCTCCCCGAGTCGCCTCGCGCGCTGGTCGTCATTTCCGCGCACTGGGAGGCGCCCGTCCCGACGGTGCTCGCGTCGGAGCGTCCTCCCCTCCTCTTCGACTACTACGGCTTTCCGAAGCACACCTACGAGCTCGAATGGGCGGCGCCGGGGTCGCCCGAGCTCGCGAAGCGGATCGGCTCGTTGCTGTCGGCGGCGAAGATCGAGTCGCAAAGCGACAGCCAGCGTGGGTTCGACCACGGCGTCTTCGTCCCGCTGAAGGTCGCCTATCCCGACGCGAAGATCCCCACGGTCCAGCTCTCTCTCCGGGCGGACCTCGATCCGAAGGCGCATCTGGCGATCGGGCGTGCCCTCGAGCCATTGCGGGACGAGGGTGTGCTCATCGTCGGCAGCGGCATGAGCTTCCACAACATGGGGGCGTTCCGGAGCGGAGGCGGAGGCCCCGCCGCGACGGCGTTCGACGGGTGGCTCTCGAGCGCGGTCGCGAAGGATCCCGAGGCGCGAATCGCTTCGCTCGCGGCGTGGGCCCAGGCGCCGTCCGCGCGCGAAAGCCACCCGCGCGAGGAGCACCTGCTCCCGTTGATGGTGGCCGCGGGCGCGGCGGGAAGCGATGCGGGGAGAGCGGTATTTCGCGACGTGGCGATGGGGGTGACGATCTCGGCGATCCGCTTCGGGTGAGGCGCGCGTATCCCTACGGCCCGGCGTCCACCGCCAGCGTCACCTGCACGACGGTCCCGCCGCCGCTTCCATCATGCGGCGGCCCGCGCCTCCGTGCGCGACGGGATTGCCGCTTTCCCGGGATGGGCTTGCCGACGATAGAAGAAATAGGAGAGGGCTTCGAGGACGAACGTGCCCACCGACCAGATCCACGCCGCCACTCCATCTCCCACGGCAAGGTGAGCGATCAGGGCCGACCCGAGGACGATGGCGAAGCCTGCGTAGGCCCACTCCTTGACCACGGCCGGGACCATGGGCGCGAGCAGCACCACGATCCCCACGAGCTTGGCCACGCAGAGCTCGACGCGGAAGTAATTCGGGAATCCGAGGTGGACGAAGACCTGGGCCACCTGGGGCAGGCTTAGCTGGGCGTACGCGGTCCAGCCCATCTGGAGGGCGAAGAGACCCGTGAAGATCCAGTAGGCGGTGGCGTTGCCTTTCGAGGACGCCATCGTCGCGTTTCGCGCGTTCACGCGACCTCCGCCAGCACCTCGCCCAGGCGCTTGCCCGCCATCCGCTGCCAGCCCCACTTGGCCCCCTCGAAGTACTGCGCCTGCGCTTTGCCCGTCGGAAACCCGGTGTGCTCCAAACGAAGGAGCGTGCCGCCCGTCGTCGTCGGCGTCAGCGTCCAGGTGACCATCGTGGTGTTCAAACCGCCGCCTCCCCACGAATAGCGGAGGCGCTTGGGCGGCTCGACTTCCTGCATCTCGCAGCTCACCGTCCCGTCCCACCCGCCGGGCGGAGGCGGCGGCTGCAACTTGAAGGTGAAGGCCTTCCCGACGACGGGCTGCATATCGGTCGCCATGAGCCACTTCGCGAGGAGCTCCGGTTCGGTGAGCGCACGCCAGACCTTCGCGGGACCATGGGGAAGGTCGAACTCCATCGAGAGCGACTGCGTTTCTTCGGGCTTGGTGTTCATTTGTCCATCTCCTTGAGCAATGCTCGAAGTTGGTCGACCCGGTCGACCCAGAAAGCTTGGTAGTGCACGAGCCAATCGACGAGCGGGCGCAGCCCTTTCGGTCGGACGCGGTAATAGACGAGGCGGCCCTCGCGACGCTCCGCGACGAGACCCGCCTCGCGAAGCACGGCGAGGTGCTGGGACACCGCCGGCTGTGAAATGCCGGCGCGGGGAATCAGGTCGCGGACCGCGGCTTCGCCCTTGGTCAGCCGCTCGAAGATCGCTCGGCGGCTCGGGTCCGCCAACGCGCGGAAGACACGGTCCTCGCTCAGCACCGCAACTCAATAAGTCATGGCTTATTGATCGTCAAGCGCGGCCCTGCCAGCCGCGCGTCGGAGTGGCCCTGCACGCCGTCGCCGCGCGTGCCCGAGCCGAGGGTTGCGCCCGCCACAGACCGAGATGAAGACGCGCCCCGTCGCGCAACCGGGTGTGTCGGCGACGTAGAGGCTGTCCGCAGTGCCCTATCAGCGCCCATGTGTGCAGCGAGTGCGCCGGCGGGTGGGCATCTTCCCAAATGCGATACGCGCCTGGCGGGCCCACCCGGAAACCGTTGGACAAGCTGTGGACAATGATGTCGAGGCTGCTTGCATAAGCGATCCAGGAAGCCTATCGGAAAGTCCGGGTTTGCCGCGAAGCCGTACCGAGTGAAAGGGTTGGGGATAACCCGTCGCGCGGGATCCGGTGTGCATGTCCAAGGGAATCCACGACATGCATTCCAAGACGCTATGGAGACGCACAGGGAGCCTCGACATACAGTCGAGACGGGTGGCAAGGTAGGGCTGCTTAGGGGGTGTGCGATGGTGGACGCTGAGTCGGGGACACACGAAGTTTCACGCGGCGTATCCGTGCTGCAAGTCGAGGAGGCGTGCGGCGAGGTCGATGTCGCGCTCGCGGAAGCCGCCGCTTGTTTGGATTTCTTGGGGCAGGTCGCGCTCGATCATGACGACTCGGCGCGCGCGGTCACCGATGCGCGCATCGCCCTCGTCCGTGTGTCGGCAGCCATCGAATCGCTTCGATCGAGGTGCGAGCAAGTTCGAACCGCGCCGACGTGGCGACCCGGCCGCCCCAACCGCGTCGCCTGAATCGAGCGCCCGGGCAAAGGGGGCCCGCGCTCGGTCAGAGCTCGGGCTTGTGTCCGGGGAAGGCGTCGCCGACGAGCACCGCGGAGCTCGCGCGGGCGCCCGGTAGCTGCAGCGATTGGGTGGCGAGGTCGAAGGCCAGGCCCCAGGTCATCTTCTCGTCGGCGCCGAAGACGAGCTCCGACGCGGTGCACCCGCTCCATGCTTTGCGCACCGCCTCGGTGCCGAGCGTCATGTCCGGGCCGGCCATCCCTTTGATGACGCGTTTCGCTTTGCCACCGCCCGCGGGCCATACGTCGATGGCCGCGTCCTTCGCGATCCAGGCGACCGCCGCGCAGTCGGGGACGGTGGTGGCGAACGACAGGGTGAGAGACTGCGTGTTGCCGTCTCTCGTTTCGGTTCGCGCGGTGGCCCCACGCGCCCCCGCGTGGCGGAGCGCGGAGACGACCGCGGTGACCTCCGATGGCCTCGCATTGCGCATGACGACGACGTCGACCACCTGACCGGCGATCGCCGGGCGGCCTCCGAGGAAGACGCCGACCTTGTCGGCGAGTCCCGGCTCACCCGCCGGTACGCGATCGTTGCCGACGCTGATCTTCGTCGAATCGACGATGATCTCCGGGGCCTTCGGCGGCTCGGGGGGCGGCGGGGCCATGGTCGCCGTCGGCGCCGTGGTCGCGGCGAAGGGCGTGTCCTGTGGCGTTGCTTCTTTGTCGCACGCGGCCAGGGAAACGGCGGCGATAGGGACGAGACGGAGCCATCGTGCGTGCGGCGGCATCTGGGGCAAGCACTTTGCCCGAAGGCTCCACCGGGCGGCAACCCGGGCGAGCGGTGTTGGCGTTCGGACCTTGCTATAACGTAGGCTTGCGTCGCGATAGCCGATGAGCGATGCGCCTTTGCCGGCCGACGTGCCAACCGTTCCAGGATCGCTCTTGGGGGGTAAGTACCGCCTTCTCAAGCAGATAGGGACGGGCGGGATGGGCGCGGTCTGGGAGGGTGTGCACTCCACGCTGGGGACGCGCGTGGCCGTGAAGCTCATCAAGCCGCAGCTGGCGCAGCAGGAGGAGGCACGGGCGCGCTTTCGCATCGAGGCGCGGGCGGCGGCGAAGCTGCAGAGCAAGCACGCCGTGCAGGTCTTCGATTACGGGGTGACGCCCGAGGGGCTGCCGTACATCGTGATGGAGTTCCTCGAGGGAGAGTCGCTGTCGGACGCGATCGTGTCGCGCGGGCCGCTGCCTCCGGCGGAGGTCGGGCGGATCATCGGTCAGACGGCGCGGGCGCTCGCGAAGGCGCACGCGGCGGGCATCGTCCATCGCGACCTGAAGCCGGACAACATCTACCTGGCGCGTTCGGACGACGCGACCGACGGTCTGCCTTACGTGGTGAAGCTCGTGGACTTCGGCATCGCGAAGATGTTCGAGGAGACGCCTCGCCCGGGCGAGTCGGCGCCCGCCATGGGCGGCCCGACGCGCGAGGGGACGGTCATCGGGACGCCGAACTTCATGGCGCCCGAGCAGTTGGCGGTGGGCGGCGCGCCGGGTCCGCTGACGGACCTCTGGTCGGTCGGGGCGTGCACGTTCGCGGCGATGACGGGGAGGCTGCCCTTCGAGGGGGACGTGCTCGGCGACATCGTGCTGAAGGTTTGCGCGGCCCCGATGCCGGCCCCGTCGCACGTGTACCCGGGCATCCCGGCGGGCTTCGACGCTTGGTTCGCGCGCGCGTGCTCGCGGGATCCGGCGAAGCGCTTTCAAACGGCGGAGGAGCTGGCGCAGGCGCTGGCGGGGGTGTGCGGTCTGCAGCGGATCCGGATGGCGACGCTCGACGAAGACCAGGTCCAGTACATGATGACGCCGCGCGCTGCGCCCGACAGCGCCGACAGCGATCCCGTGCCTGCCGCGATGTCGCCGAGGACGGCGCTCCTCGCCGGGCTCGTGTTGGGCATCGCGATGATGGTGGGGATCATGGGATTTCTCGCGTGGAGAGACCGCAATACGCCCATTCAGCGCGCGGCGCCCGCGGCCACCGCGAGCCCCTGATCGCACGGGCTCGTGAGGGGGATCGGTCTTGGATGCCTCGATGACCGGTTCCCCTGACGACCATGAACGCTCATGGTCCTTGGCGTCATCGATCTTGAAAACCGCGTGAATCGATCCCCCTCGCGATCGTGAACGCTCATGGTGCTCGGGGTCGTCGATCTTGGAAGACTCGTGGACCGCGCACCCCCGCGATCGTGAAGGCTCATGGTCATGAGGGTCAGCGACCTTGGAAGGCTCGTGGACCGCGCACCCCCGCGATCGTGAGCGCCCGGGGTCGTCAGGGTCGTCGACCTTGGAAGCCTCGTGGATCGCGCACCCTGGCGATCGTCCGCGCCCGAGGTCGTCAGGGTCGTCGGTCTTGAAAGCCTCGTGGATCGCGCACCTCGCGATCGTGAGCGCTCATGGTCGTCAGGGTCGTCGCCCTTGGATGCCTCTTGGTCGGGCCTGCTCCCGGTGACTCATCGGGAGGAGGGGCGACCCGTTCGCTTCTTGCCCGTGTTTGCAAAACCGCCTCACGCGAAAGGGCCTCGCTCCCGCGGCGTTCAAGCCGGAATGCCTTGAATTCGCGCATTCGGGACGAAGCGTTCGAGTGGCACGCTTGCTGCCTAAGTGGTCATGAAGGCGCGGATGCAGGTGCCTCGATCCTAAGGAAACTACTGCTCAGAAAGAGGATGCCATCATGCTTTGGGGTCTCGCTGTCGTGTTTCTCATCCTGTGGGTGCTGGGCTTCGTGGCCTTCCACGTGACGACGGGGTTCATCCACTTGCTGCTGCTCGCGGCGCTGGTCGTCGTGGCGTTCCAGCTCATCTCCGGTCGCCGCGCCGTCTGAACGGGAGCGCGAAGGGCATCTCGACGAAGGCCCGACCACTCCGTCGGGCCACGCGTCGCCGGCGAAACTGCGCGGCCTCATGGCGCGCAGGTTTTGTCGATCGTTTTTCAGTCCGGTCGGGATGGTTGTCGCCCCGGCGGCATGGGGACGATGCCGCGCCCCAGGCGCCGTAGACCGAAGCGCAGATCCAGGACGCGAAGGTCGCGGCCCAGCGCTCGCTCGACGCGTGCTGGGATGCGAAAGAGGGCGGCGCTGGGGGATGCGGCAGAAGTCGCCGCTCTATGGGGACAACGCCTGGGCACTGGCGCCGGCGCGGGGCGGCGATGCTCACGCCCGGGGAGCGCGTGGCGGTGCGCCGAAAGCCGTCCGAGGACAACGCGATGGCCGTTCGCTTTCGCGCGCATCGGGCACGCGTAGCCCCGCCCCAGCCCTACAAGACCGCCATCGCAAAGGCGCTTGCCGCGATCGGCTGGCCCGCCGTGATCGACGAACGCGGTCGCCTGTTGGGCGACGTGCTCTTGGCCCTCGAAGAGGCCCGCTCGCTGCGGTAGCGGGCCCTCGCCCGCTTGGCGCTCTACGCCGCCGCTACACGGCGGCGCAGCTCGACGCGCATCGTATCGAAACTGGGCGGCTTTTTCCCCCGGGCACGACAGAGGAGGAAGAGCGCGTGGTGGATCTCCGGTTCGTCCGGTGCGGCGTGGGACCCGTCGAGCCGATTGCGATCCCAGGCGAGGGCGCAGGCGGCCGACAGCTCGTCGCCACCGGAGTGCTCGAGATAGGCGGCGGCCTCCTCGACGGTGACGGTTTCTAGGCTATGAATCGACGGCGATCTTCGCATTCCATTGGCCCCTTCGCCGCCCCCCTGCGGCTTCGACGCGACTCCCTGCATGGCCACTAGCCGTTTTCGGGCCAGCGCCACGAGGGGGTAGACGAGGGCGAGCGCCACCCCGGCGCTCGAAGCACTGCCATCCGTCTGGGTGGGAGACGCGGCTGGCGAACGCCACCGTGACCCACGGCCGGCGCTCTTGCCTTTGGCGTTCACCGCCGGTCCTGCCGAGCGCTCCCCCCGCGCATGCGATCCATAAGCCGAGAGGCTGCGGCGACCTTCGCGCCGTGTGCCCGTCATTGCTCGTCGGATCTCGAAATCCGGCATGTACCTCGTCAGGGGCGGCCGAGTGGCCCAGACACCATGTAACCTAGCCTCCGCCACCGCGAGCAGCCACGGTTATTTTGACTTGTCGCGACGTTTTCACACGCCACCTCGCCCCGTGTGAGTCCGCTCTCTCGTGCTCCGTTCGAGCGGGCGCACGACACCAGGGCCGGCGCCGCACATCGCGCACAAGTCTCAGTGGCTGCGCTGGAGATAGCGGACCATCGCGCTCCCGGCGTGCTGGTCGTAATCGATGCGTAGCTGCCAGTCGACGGGGCTCCCGGGAATGGCGCCGTCGATCGCGGCGGGGTCGGCGAAGAGATACTTGGGGCCGGGATGAAGCTGCTGTCGGATGAGGAGCGCAAGAGAGCGACGGATCTGCGCGTCGAGCTCGGCGATCTCCGATGGAGCGACGCCGGCCGCACGGGCGGCCTCGAGTGTGGCCACGGCCGCTTCGGTGCGACTGCCTGCCGGCGTGAGCCTCGGGGTGACGACGGGGCCGACGCCGAATGCCCCTTCCGCGTCGAGCAGGGTGTCGCCGATTCGATATTGAAGTTTCCGAGTGAAGTCCTGCCAGCCGAGGCAAAAGTCGAGGGCGCGCCGGTCGGGTGCGCGAGACCAGAGATCGCCCATGGCCTGGCAGGTCCAGTGCTCTTCGCCCCAGTAGTAGCGGCTGCCGAAGAAGCTCCAGCCCGGGCCGACGAGGTGCGCCACGGCGCGGGTCGCGGCGTCGAGGTCGAGCGGGTTGCCGAGGAGAGCGTTCGCGCGGGATAAGGCGAGCGCCGCTTCCCCGGAATAGTAGAGGAGCTGGACGTCGATGGGGCGGCGCGCGGCCCGATCGTACTCGTGCATGAACTCCCCGTCGGGTCGCTGCTGCGATCGCAGGAACGCGGCGAGCGGGGGGATGGCGGCGCGATAGCTCGGATCGAGCCCGGTGCGCACCACTTCGACGTCGGCCAGAACGGTGAGCGCCGTGGATCCGACGTCGACCACGTTGCCGTCGCCGATGCACCGGTGGCCGCCGCAGTCTCCGGTCGCGTGATCGCGAAGGTACGCCGCCGCCCGCAGCGCGGCTTGGGCGATGACGGGGTTACCGGAGAGGGCGGCGGCCTGCGCGAGAAAGTACGTCGCCCCGGCGTGGCGCGGCCAGTCGTAGCCGTCGAAGGAGCGGTTGGTGGGAGCGTCGACGAGGTACCGGAAGCGACCATGCGGGTCGACGCCGCGGGCGAGGTAGCCGGCGGCGGCCAGCGCGGCGGCGCGGATGTCCTCGTCGGTCATGGAGTCCGCGGTGACGGGCGGCGGAGCGGAGGCGGCGGCGCCGACGAGGACGCGCTCGGCCCGGAAGCGATGGAAGGTCGCATGATCGAGCAGATCGCGGACGCTCACTCCGAGTTTGTCGGCGGCGATGGCGAGCGCCACCGGGGTGTCGAGGCCGATCGTGAGTTGAAGGCTCGGGACGTCGACCCCTTTGTCGTAGGCCTGTCGCGCGAGGAGCTCGTCGGGCGTGACGTACGCGGTGCGATCGCCGAGGTGGACGCAAAGCCCGTCGCGGCCCTGCACGAAGGAGAGCGCGAACGCCGCCTCGGGCTTCGTCAGCACGGGTCCCTCGGCGACGACGCGCTCGTAGGCGAGAGACGATCCGGTATGGGACGCGAGCGCCGCCTCGAGGGTCGGAGGAACGTCTCCCACGTTCGCGACCACCGCCTGCGCGACGAGCTGTCCGGCGCTCCAGACGCTGGCGACGACTTCGTGCGACGCACCGCCCGCGTCGAGCGCGAAGACGCTGTGGACCACGGCGCACCCAGCCGCCGTGGCCCCCACCCAAATGGCCAACCAACGCCAGAGCGTGCGCGCCGTCGTCAAACCCGCCCCGGAGCCATGGGCTTTCTCTCCGCGGTCGGACGCAGCCAGAGAAGCTGCACGACCGGGGCCACGACGAGATAAGGAAAGACGAGGAGCGCCACGAGACCAAGCACGATCGCCCCGCCGTGACCCACGGGCCCGTAGACGCCGCTCAGCCAGCTCGCGGTCAGGGCGAGGACGGTCACCGTGAAGAGGCCCAACGCGAGCGACACGAGACCGGCGATGCGAGCCACACGCACGGCCCACGGCGTGGCGGCGAAGAGGCCGATCCCCGCGGCGAGGTCGATCGCCATGAGGAGAACGGCGCCCGTGTCGACGGGCCACCACCGCGTCGGCAGACCGACGAAAACACCGAAGGCGACGAGGAGGGCCGTGAGGACGTCGACGGTCGCGATGACGATGGCGGTGCGTCGCGAGAGCATGGTTGTTTCGAGTATCACGCGACGGCGCCGCAGGTCATGCGGATGCTCGACGAACGGTCGCGCGCAACGCGTCTCGGCGCGCCGCCGGTGAAACGATCCCCGCGAGACGGTGATGAGGCGACAAAATCTCCTCTCGATCGCGACCCGCGCGCGTCGTCAGGGGACGGGATGCACGTCGTCCTTGGCCTGCGGCGGGGTCTTGATGGCGATGGCCTTGAAGGAGGTGGTCGTGCCGCCGTGGGCGGTGCCTTTCGGGATGATGATGAGGTCGCCGGGGCCGACGTCCTTGTACGAATCCCCGAGCCAGAATTTGCCCTGTCCGTCGACCACGTACTGAATCTCGTTGGCGTTCGCGTGGTAGTGCTTGCCGACGGCGCCGAGCTGCACTTGCACCGTCGCGCCGTCGGCGGTGACGAGGACCTTGTTCTGCAGGTTCATCCCTTTGGCGGGCGGCGGCAGGTCGGCGGACGTGAGGGCGGGGACGTGGATGATCATGGGCGTCATGGCCGGCGCGTCGGCGTCGGCGCGACGAACCGAGCCCACGACGAGGCCCGCGGCGAACGTGGCGATCGAGAGGGCAAAGGCGGGCCAGAGACGGCGAGCGAGGAGAGGCATGGGTGGTTTCTCCGCGGGATGGGGAAGCGCAGCCTATCCCGATCGTCCGTCCGGGTGCGGAGCTACAAAGAGGCTGTAGGCGTGCACCCGCGCCGCGTCAGTGATGCGAGAGGTGCCCGAGGGCGAGCCAGAGCGCCTGCACGCCCTTGCCGCCGAGTCCCTGCGCCTTTGCCGCGACGTAAAGCTGTTCGACGAGCGCGAGACCCGGGAGCGACAGGCCCATGCGGCGCGCCTCGTCGAGGGTGATGGCCATGTCCTTGATGAAGTGCTCGACGAGGAAGCCCGGCTCGAAATCGCCCGAGAGGACGCGCGGCGCGTAGTTCGTGAGCGACCAACTGCCGGCCGCCCCCTTCTCGACAGAAGCGAGCACGCGCTGCATGTCGAGGCCGGCGGCGCGCGCGTAGAGCAGGGCTTCGCAGACACCGACCATGGCGCCTGCGATGAGCGTCTGGTTCACGAGCTTGGCGTGCTGGCCGGAGCCGGGACCGCCGTGGTGGACGATGGTCTTGCCCATGACGCGGAAGAGCGGCTCGGCCGCGGCGACGGCTCCCTCGTCGCCTCCGACCATGATCGAGAGCGTGGCCGCCTGCGCGCCGGCTTGGCCGCCGGACACGGGAGCGTCGAGCGCCGCGGCACCGCGCGACGCGGCGAGCTCGGCGAACGCGCGCGCCGACGACGGCCGGTTGGTGCTCATGTCGACGAAGAGCTGCCCGGAGCGCGCCCGCGTGAGCGCGCCCTCGGGGCCCGAGAAGGTGGCTTCGACTTCGTTCGGGAGACCGGCCATGGTCACGACGACGTCGCACGCGTCGGCGAGGGCGCGCGGGTGGTCGGCCCAGTGCGCACCGCGCGCGAGGAGGGCCTCGGCCTTGGACCGCGTCCGGGTGTGGACGGTCAGGCGGTAGCCGGCGTCGAGGAGGTGCCCGGCCATGAAGCGTCCCATGAGGCCGGTGCCGATCCAGCCGACCGTGGTTTCCCCTGGAGCCGTCTTGGCGAAGGTCATCTTGGCCTCTCTATAGTCCGATCGCGCTCACGGGCGACCGAGGGGCTCGCCGCGAAGCGAGCGGTCCACGATCTCGATGGGGTGCATGGCGCGGAGGCGAATGTTCCGCGCTTGGAGGAGTCGTTGGATCTGGAGCGTACATCCCGGGTTCGCGCTGACGAGAACGTCGGCGCCCGCGCGGAGCACGCTCTCGACTTTGCGCAGGCCGATCTCGTTGGCGCTCTCGGGCTCGAAGAGGTTGTAGGTGCCGGCGCTGCCGCAGCACTGATCGCCGTTCGGGATCTCGCGCAGGGACAGGCCGGGAATGGCCTCGAGGAGGCGGCGCGGCTGGAGGCGAACGCCCTGGGCGTGCGCGAGGTGGCAGGCGTCGTGGTACGCGACGCGGCCTTCGACGCGATGACGAGGAGCGCGCGCCGGGAGATCGTTCAGGAGCTCGGAGACGTCGCGGACCTTGGCGGAGAAGATTCGCGCGCGCTCCCGCCACTCGGCGTCGTCCTCGAAGAGACGGCCGTACTCCTTCAGGTTGGACCCGCAGCCGGCGGCGTTGACGACGATGACGTCGGCCCCCGTGTCGTCGAAGCTTCGCATGAGCGCGCGGGCGAAGGCCTTGGCCTCCTCCCTCCGGCCCGAGTGCAGGGAGAGAGCGCCGCAGCAACCCTGGTCCTCGGGCACGAGGCAGTCGCAGCCCTCGGCCGCGAGGACGCGCAGGGTCGCCTCGTTGACCTCGGGGAAGAAGACCCGTTGCACGCAGCCCGCGACGAGCCCGACACGCATGCGCGAAGGACCCGCCGGTGCGGTTCGCGACGGGAGGGCGCGGAGCAGATCCGACGGGGATCGATCGGGGGCGAGGCCGTCGAGCTGAACGAGCCGTGGCGCGCGCCTCGCCAGCCATCGGCTCTTGTGCAGCCACGCGCGGATGCCGGAGAGGCGGAGGACCCAGAGGAGGAGGCCCACGATCCGCAGCCGGCCGGCGAACGGAAAGAGCGCGAAGACGAGCCCGCGAAAGAGGGCGTCGCCGGCGGCGCGGGGAACGGCGGCTTCGCGGGCGGCGCGGGTGGACTCGATGAGCGCGTCGTAGCGGACGCCGGAAGGGCAGGCGGTGACGCAGGCCATGCACCCGAGGCACTTGTCGAAGTGACCTGCGACGGTGGCGTCCCACGCGGTTTGCCCGTCGCGCAGGCCCTTCATCAGGTAGATGCGCCCGCGCGGCGAGTCCATCTCCTCGGACCACGAGACGTACGTCGGGCACGCGGGGAGGCAGAAGCCGCAGTGAACGCAATCGTCGATCGGGTCGGCGGTCGATGTCGTCGGCGTGGTCATGGCTCAGAGCCCTCCGACGAATCGGCCGGGGTTCATGCGGCCGTCCGGGTCGAAGCCTTCCTTGACGCGCTTCATGGTCGAGAACGCGCCGGGCAACGGGCCCCATACGTCGATGGCCCCGAGCATCGCGGCGGGCGCGCGATGAACGACGAGAGACCCGGGCCCGCGGCCCACCCGCGCGCGAGCGCTCGCCAGAGCCGCCGCGAAGTCCACCGCATCGCGGGCGTCCCCCGCGACGAACGAGAGCCCGAGCGTCGGGTGAAGGACCGTGGCGGCGTCCGCCATCACGGCCTTGAGCCGAGGAACGACCTCCGACGCCAGCGACTCGAGTGACGTCGGCAGCGTCGATACCTTCACGCACGCGTTGCCGTGGGCACGGGCGGCGTCGTGCTCCCGCCACGCGGCGCGCCCCTCGGCCGGCGAAAGCGCCTCGGCGGGCGGACCGGAGGGGGCTGCGAGGGTCGCGGCGCGGTTTCGCTGCTCGGCGACGCCCGCGGCGAATCCTTCGAAACGAAGGAGGACATCGAAGGTGTCGCCCGCGCCGATCGCGACGAAGGCGGCGGGCTCGACCTGCGCCGCGCGGACGGCCGTCGTCAGGAGCCGGACGTCGCGCGGGGTCATCCGGCGAAAGCGAAGCGTGGCGACGGCTTCGGGTGCGGGGTGGAGGCGAAAGGCGGCCGTCGCGATCATGCCGAGACTGCCGAGGGAGCCCACCGCGAGCTTGGGGAGGTCGAAGCCGGCCACGTTCTTCACGACCTTGCCGCCGCCGCGGACGGTCGTGCCGTCCGCGCGGAGGATGGACACGCCGATGAGGAGATCGCGCAGCGATCCGTGGCGGGACCGAAGCGGACCGAACGCGTTTGCCGCGAGGAGGCCTCCCATGGTGGCGGTGTCTGGATGCGGCGGATCGCAGGCGAGGCGCTGACCGTGGGGGGCGAGCACGGCTTGCAACGAAGAGAGGGTGATGCCCGCTTCGACCACGATGACCTGATCCGACGGGGCGTACTCGAGCACGCGGTCGAGGCCCCGGGAAGAGACCACCGCGTCGAGCCTCGAAGGCGGGGGGCCCAGTCCGAGCTCGGTCCCTCCGCCGACGACGGCGAGGGCGAGCCGCTCCGAGCGGGCGAGGGCGAACACCTCGGCGCACTCGTCGTGCGAGCGCGGCTCGAAGACGTGCCGTGGCGCGACGCCCGAGACCGCGTCGTCGCTCGTGGGGTCGCGACGGCAGCGCACGACGTCACCCGCGCGACGCCTGCCCGGAGAGCTCCGTGGCGTGCGGTCGGTAGACGCCCGGACGATCGCCGCAGAGGCGCGGGGTCGGGAACACTTTGCCGGGGTTCATGGCGCCGGCGCCGTCGAATGCGCAGCGCAGCGTCGACATGGCGTCGAGGTCGGCCTCGTTGAACATCTCGCCCATGTACTCCGCCTTGTCCTTTCCGACGCCGTGCTCGCCGGTGATCGAGCCGCCGTGCCGGAGGCAAACGCGGAGAATCTCGCCGCCGAGGGCTTCGGCGCGCCGCTCTTCGCCGGGGACACGGGCATCGTAAAGGATGAGCGGGTGGAGGTTGCCGTCGCCCGCGTGGAAGACGTTGGCGATCCGGAGACCCGCGGCCGCGCCGAGGGCGGCGAGCTCCCGCAGGACCTCGGCGATCTCCGAGCGGGGGATGACGCCGTCTTGGACGATGTAGTCGGGGCTGATGCGGCCGACGGCGGCGAACGCGCTCTTGCGTCCTTTCCACATGAGGGCGCGCTCGGCCTCGTCGCGCGGCAGCCGGATCTCGATGGCGCCCGCGGCCCGGGCGATGTCGACGGCGGCGCGCAGCGTGTGCTCGACCTCGGCGAGCGGGCCGTCGACGTCGACGAGGAGCGCCGCGCCCACGTCGGGCCAATCGAGTCCCGTGGCGGCCTTCGCCGCGACGATGGCCAGACGGTCCATCATCTCGATGGCGGCCGGAACGATGCCCGACGCGATGACCGAAGACACGGCGTGGCCGGCCTCGTCGGTCGAGGGGAAGGTCGCGAAGAAGGTCCGCGTGGCCTGCGGTTTACGAAGCAGCCGGAGGATCACCTCCGTGACGATGCCGAGCGTCCCCTCGCTGCCGACGACGACCCCGGCGAGATCGTACCCGGGCGTGTCCCGCGCGGGGCCGCCGATGTCGAGCACGTCGCCCGTCGCGAGCACCATGCGGAGGCCGAGCACATGGTTTGCCGTAAAGCCGTACTTGAGGCAGTGCGCGCCGCCCGAGTTCTCGGCGACGTTGCCGCCGATGGTGCACACGCTCTGGGAGGAAGGGTCGGGCGCGTAGTAGTACCCCTCGGCGTCGATCGCGCGGCTCACGTCGAGGTTGATGACGCCCGGCTCGACGCGCATGAAGCCGTTGTCGAGGTCCACCTCGAGGATTCGCTTCATCCGCGAAGTGGCCACGACGATGCAGCCTTCGACGGGCAACGCCCCGCCCGACAGGCCCGTCCCGGCCCCGCGCGGCACGACGGGCAGGCCGTACTCCGCGGCGACCTTCAGGACCGCCGAGACTTCTTCGGTCGAACCCGGCAGCGCGACGAGCTTGGGAAGCACCCGGAAGCTCACGAGCGCGTCGCACTCGTAGGTGCGAAGCTCCGCCGGATCGACGATACAGTTCCGAGGGCCGACGATCTCGCGAACGCGGGTGGCGATATCGGGGAGCGTCATGGGGAGCCTGAGGAGCTCCGGAGGATCGCGCCCGCGATCACTCCAGATGGGCGTAGGCCTCCAGCGTGAGAAACTCGGCGAAGGCCTCGCCTTCGACGAGGCCGTCGAGCAACGTGACGGTCCGCGCGCCGTTCGGCTCGAGCGCGGGGCCGAGCTTGCTCACTTCTTCGTCGCGCAGTCGTTCGTAGAGCTCGCGCGTGACGGTGCGCCCGTCGTCGAGCTTCGCTCCGCGGCGCATCCACTGCCAGATCTGGGCGCGCGCGATCTCGGCCGTCGCCACGTCTTCCATCAAGTTGTGGATGCCGACGGCGCCGCTCCCTGCGAGCCACGCGTGGAGGTACTGCAAGCCGACGTTGATGTTGTTCCGGACGCCCGCCTCCGTGACGGTCCCTCCCTCGATGCGGGTGTTGGAGAGGTCCCCGGCGGTCACGACGACTTCCGGCCGCAGGCGGTCTTTCTGATGGGGCTTGTCGCCGAGGCGTCGCGCGAAGACGTCGCGCGCGACCGTGACGAGGTCCGGATGGGCGACCCACGTGCCGTCGAACCCCTGGTCGACCTCGCGCTCTTTGTCCGCCCGCACCTTCTCGAGCGCCGCGGCGTTGATCTCCGGCTCGCGGCGGCTCGGAATGAAGGGGGCCATGCCGCCCATCGCGTGCGCGCCGTGGGCGTGGCACGTCTTCACGAGGAGCTCCGCGTAGGCTCGCATGAAGGGGACCGTCATCGTGAGCTGCGCGCGATCGGGGAGGACGAGGTCGGAGCGCTTCCGGAACTTCTTGATGACGCTAAAGAGGTAGTCCCATCGCCCGGCGTTGCAGCCGCTCGCGTGGTCGCGGAGCTCGTAGAGGATGTCGCCGATCTCGAACGCGGCGGGGAGGGTCTCGATGAGGACCGTCGCGCGAATGGTGCCCCGGGGAACGCCGACGGCGTCCGACGCCGTGTTGAATACGTCGTTCCAGAGACGCGCTTCGAGGTGGCTCTCCATCTTGGGGAGATAGAAATAGGGACCGCTCTTGCGCTCGAGGAGCGCCCGCGCGTTGTGGAAGAAGTAGACGCCGAAGTCGAAGAGGCTCGCGGAGACGGGCACGCCTCCCGAGAGCGCGTGCTTCTCGACGAGGTGCCACCCGCGCGGACGGACGAGGAGCGTCGCGGTCTTCTCCGGGAGGCGGTACTCCTTTCCTTCGGGGCTCGTGAAGGCGATGGTCCGCCTCACGGCGTCGGCCAGGTTGACTTGCCCCTGCGCGACGTTGCGCCAGGTCGGCGAGAGCGAGTCCTCGAAGTCGGCCATGAAGACGTCGGCCCCCGAGGCGAGGGCGTTGATCATCATCTTGCGCTCGACCGGAC
This sequence comes from Polyangiaceae bacterium, assembly GCA_036500865.1. Lineage (GTDB taxonomy): Bacteria > Myxococcota_A > Polyangia > Polyangiales > Polyangiaceae > Palsa-1150. The sequence continues at coordinate 132,585 of DASYBG010000016.1, read as the reverse complement.
CCGTGATCTCGACCCAACGTCGCTCGAGATCGGCGGGGGCCGGAGCGACCTTCCACGATCCGTCGCGGACGGCGGCGGCGCCCGCGAGGAAGTCGGGGAGGCCGCCCGCGTCGAACTGGTCGCGCTGGCGCGCGTGCCTCGCCGCGAGGAGCTGCTCGCGAACGGCGCCGAACTTCTCTTGCAACGTGGCGACGAAGGAGAGCGCTGCGGGGGTGAGGACCGCGGCCTCTCGATCGTCGATGGGGGCTGTGAGCTGGATCGGCGGAGTCATCGGCTCCTCAGTGGGCGATGGCAATCATGCCGGGGAAAACGTAGCATTGCAGGTACACGAGGACACCGACGAGCGCAGCGAGCGCGAGGCTGTGGAAAAAGACGTAGCGGAGGATGTCCCCTTCGCCTCCGCGCTGCCCGGTGGCGACGCCGGCGACGACGATGCTCTGCGCGTCGATCATCTTGCCCATGACGCCGCCGGAGCTGTTCGCGGCGGCGGCGAGGATGGGCGACATGCCGACTTGGTGCGCCGTGATCTGCTGAAGGTTGCCGAAGAGCACGTTCGACGCCGTGTCGCTCCCGGTGAGCGCGACGCCGAGCCAGCCGAGCATGGGTGAGAAGAAGGCGAAGAGGGAGCCCGAACTCGCGAACGCAAGGCCCATGGTGGCGTCCGATCCGGCGTACCGGGTCGTGTAGCCGAGCGCGAGCATGGCGGCGATGGTGAGGAGCGAGAAGCGGACGCGCACGATCGTCCGGCCGAAGAGGCGCAGGAGATCGAAGGGCTTGATGCCGAGAGCGAGGCCCGAGACGACGCCCGACAGCGCGAGGCCGGTCCCGGTCGCCGTCAGCCAGTTGAAGGTGTACTCGGCGGACTCCGCCGTGGCCTTCGGGACGACCGGGGGCGCGCGGAGGACGAGCTTGTGGAGGTAAGGGATGGGCCACTTGACGAGTTGAACCTCGTTGAATGCGGCCTTCAGCTCCTTCGGCGCGGTGGGGGAGCTCGCGAGGCCCCAGGCGAAGACGAAGACCGCGAGGAGGAGCCAAGGCAACCATGCGACGAAGGCGTCGCGCGTGGAGAGCGACGGCGCATGGGACTTCCTCGCCGCGGCTTCCGGCTCGTGGGCGAAGCTCCACGTCGTGCTCGGTTGCCAGAACCGAAGCAGCGTGACCGTCGCGATGATCGACACCACGCCGGAGATGACGTCGACGAGCGACGGCCCGAAGTGGTTGGACACCCAGTACTGGGGGACCGCGAACGACACGCCGGCCACGAGGCATGCCGGCCAGACGCCGAGCATTCCGCGGAAGCCGGCCATGGTCACGACGAGCCAGAACGGGATGACGAGGGAGAAAATGGGGAGCTGCCGACCGACGATCGCGCTGAGATCTTCGACGGGAAGGCCGGTCACCGCCGCGAGCGTGATGAGCGGCGTACCCAGAGCGCCGAACGCGACGGGGGCGGTGTTTCCGATGAGCGACAGCCCCGCCGCGGGCAGCGGTTTGAACCCGATACCGATGAGCATCGCGGCGCAGATGGCGACGGGCGCGCTGAAGCCGGCGGCGCCCTCCATGAAGGCACCGAAGCTGAACGCGATGAGAATGGCCTGTATGCGGCGATCGCTCGCGAGCCCCGTGATCGAGCTTCTGATGAGGTCGAACTTGCCGGTATGGACCGTGACGTCGTAGACGAAGATTGCAGAGAGGACGATCCAGCCAATGGGGAATAGGCCGAAGAGGGCGCCGTAAATCGAAGCTGCGAACGCCATCGAAGGAGGCATTCGATAGACGACGAGCGCGATGGCCAGCGCGGTGCCCAGGCCGAGGAGCGCCGCGTTGTGAGCGCGGAAGCGCAGGAACGCGAGCGCGCCGAGCAGCACGACCACGGGCAAGGCGGCGACCAGCGCCGACAAGTAGAGATTGCCGAGCGGCGTATACACCTGGGTCCACGGCATGGTTCGCCTCCGAGGCGTCGGAGCTTAATGGCTCGCGCCTTCGTTCGGTCGACGATTTCCGAGGATTGTCGCTTTGTTTTCCGCGAGACCGCGCGGAGCCGTCGAGGACCAACGATTCCGTTGTCCGCGGTTCATTGCAACGAAGCTACCGCTCGACCGCCATCATGCGGATGACGCGCGCCGGCACGGGGACCTCGAACCCTCCGCCCACCCGCGCGATCCGTGCGCCGCTCATCGTGTCGACCAGCGCCACGGCGCCGGCGAGCGCGACGCGCGCCACGAAGTCCGCCGCCGTGGGGTTCATGACGAAGACGACGCGCGCGATGCCCTGCTCGTCTTCGTGGACCGCGAAGTGCGCGCTCGGGGGGTCCACCGGCCAGGTGGGCAACGAGAGCTCCTCGACGCGACGCGCGACCAGGGCGTCTGCACGCGCGATGTCGTCGAGCGGCTCGATCTCGAACCCGGCGACGTTGGCGGGGGTCTCGAGCGGCTGCATCGAGCCGTCCAGGTCGGGAGCGCGCGGACCCATGGTGACCGTGACACCCGAGAGGCGCGCCGAATGGAGGCTGTCCATGAACTGCGGTTTGAGCCCCCCCGCGCTCGCGCACACGATCCACCGCGCGCCCACCGTCGAGAGGGCCACAGTCTCGCCGCCCGCGTAGGCGAAGGGAGCGCCGCGCGCATGGAGAGCCCGCTCGAACGCGCGCAGATAGGCCTCGGCCGCCATGACGGGCGGCGCGCCACAATCGAAGTCGCGCTCGATGACGCTCTCACGCCAGCTCGCACCGAGCACGTTGAAGAGCGCCGGCGTGAGCGGGCCGAAGGCGTGGGTGGCCCTCGCGAGCCGGCGGAGTGCGCGCGGCACGACGAGGCGAACGGGGGCTCGCCTCTGGAGCGTATGGAGCGCGGTCCGAGCGATCGCGTCGAGCAGGCGCTGATACTGACCCGCCATCGCGCGCGGGCGGCCGTGAGGGTCGATGGGCGCGCCGATCCATCGATCGCGCTCGACGGCCATGTAGAGGTTGAAGCCGCGGAGGCCGTACGCCATCGCGCACATCAGGGTGTACATGGCGTCGCGATCGTCGATCGGCGCGAAGAACGGCGGAAAGCCCGCCCCGACCTCCGCCCCGAACGCCGGCACGCCACGCCCCTCGGAGCGGCACGCGAGCTCGGTGGTGCGCCGCACGATGGCCCAGTGCTCGGCGGGCGTCGCGCGATGGTAGTAGTCGAGGCCGATGAGGTCGATCGACGTCATCCGCGCGGGATTGAGCGGGGTGACGCTCTCGCCGAGGGGGAGGTTGTGCGAGGTCGGGAGCCCGTCGAACCCGGCGTCCGCGAGATCGTCGGCCATCCGCTCCATCGCGCTCGAGAGGAGCTGCTCGTGAAACTCCGTCCAGTCGACGTGCCGCGCGAGATCGCGAAGGTGCTTCGCGTCGAAGCGGCGGGGGGGATCGACGGTCGCGAAGGTGAGGGTCTCGTCGGCCCACGCTTCGCGGAGGGCGCGGAGGTGCCGGTATTTGTCGCGGAGAAAATCGCGGAACGCGTGGAGCGCGTCGGGGTGGTAGTCCTGGTCGTAGACGCCGTCCCGGAAGTAGAGGGCCCCTTCGTTGTCGACCTGGACGAGGACGATGGGGCCTTCGGGCCAGCGGTGCCGCGAGAGGCGGTCGCCCACCGCGCGGTACCAGCGCGCGGTCTCCTCGAGGAACGCGTCGCTCGCATAGCTCGGCACCGGGAAGGCGACGGGGATGATGGGGAGCATCACGGGATGGCCGCCCGGCGTGCGCGCCTGGCACTCCGGGTTCCACACCACGCGCTCGGGGAGACCGAAGTAGGTGAGCTCGGCGTTGATGTGCGGCCCGGGCCGGAGGACGCAACGAAGGCCGACTTCGTGCGTGATGTCGAGGAACCTCGCGACGTCGAGCCGCGGATCCCGTTCGCCGAAGTCGAACTCGCCCGGCGCGATCTCGTGGACCCCCCAGGGCACATAGGTGTCGACGAGGCGGAGCCCCATCGCCTTCATCGCCTCGAGCCCCGCGCGCCACTCGTGAGGCGCGTGGCGCCAGTAATGCATCGCGCCCACCCAGAGCGGGAGGACGGCGCCGTCGCCCAGATCCAGGCCGTGAGGATGGAGGCGCACGCGCTTCGGCGAGCTGGAGGGCAAGCCGTCGCGAGGCGGTCGGCGCGCGGAGGAGATCATGGGTGAACTCAAGGGAGGACGCGGAGGAGCAGGGCCGCGAGCGTTCGCATGTCCTCGTCGTCCTGCAAGCGGGACAGAGACGCCCGCACCTTGTCGACCGTCGGCTCCACGAACTTGAGGAAGGAGGGGTTTTGCTTCACGCGATCGATGAAGACGAAGCGGCCGGCGTCCTTGAGCTTGCGCTGAACCGCCACCATGTCGAACTCGCGGCCGAGCGCCTGTCGCTCCGCCGCATCGAGCGAGCGGGTGCGCGCATAGTCGTCGAGACGGGCGTCGACGAAAGAGCGATCGAAGACCTGATAGCTGTCGGTCAGCAGAGCGACGAGGTCGTAGACCCGCGGGCCGAGCAGGGCATCCTGAAAATCGATCCAGGAGAGGCGCCCGTCGCCCCGGACCATCAAGTTGCGCGATTGGTAGTCGCGATGGACGAAGGCGCGCTGCCAGCCCGCGATGCGCCGCGCGAGGCGTTCGGCGATCCCGTCGAAGGCGAGCCGATCGGACGCGGAGAGCGTCACCCCGCGCGCCTCGAGCGCCCACTCGCGAAAGTGGTGGATCTCCCACCCGAGGAGCTCTTCGTCGAAGGCGCGCGACGCGACGATGCTGCCCTCGGGCAGCGCGGCGAGCGAGGATTGAGCGCGGGCGAGGTCCGACACGGCGCGGACGTAGAGCTCCTCGCGGCTGGATGGGTGGCTCGCGAGGAAGTTCGCGAGCGTGTCGTCGCCGAGGTCTTCGAGGAGGAGCCAACCGTGGGCCATGGCCTCCCCGTAGACGCGAGGGACGTCGACGCCGCGATCGGCGAGGAGGTCGCGCACCTCGAGGAAGGGCCATCGCGCGTTGCGCGCGCCGCCGTCCTTGGCGACCTCCTCCGGCTTCGCCCCGTCGGGCACGAACATCGCTACCGCCGTGCCCGGAGGACCCGGAAGGCGGATGCGGAAGTAGCGGCGCATGGACGCACCGCCCGGCATCGGCTCCGGGACGAGCGGCGCGCCGGAGAACGTTCCGGCCACCAAGCCCGCGAGGGGGACGAAGTCGAGCTCGTGGACAGGACGAGGATGGGGGGCGACGGCTTGCGCGGACAAGGCGACAAGAGCAGACGTACCACCGGGGACCAATGACAGCCAAGCTCGGAGCCCTGATTGCGCGCGCGGCCGAAGCGCTCGGCGCCGGCGACGTCGCGCGCGACGTCCTGCCGGCGCTCGAGGCTTGGCTCGATCTGCTCGGAGCGTGGAACGCGCGCATGGATTTGACGGCGGCGCGCACGCCGGAGTCCCTCGTCGACTTGATGGTCGCCGACGGGCTCGTCCTCGCGCAGCACGTCCCCGAAGAGACCGAGGTCGTCGATGTGGGCGCGGGCGCGGGCGCCCCGGGATTGGCGCTCGCGCTCTTGCGGCCGGATCTGCGCGTGACGCTGGTCGAACCGCTGGGCAAGCGGGCGAGCTTCCTGCGTACGGTCGTCGGAACGGTCGATCGGGCCGACGTCCGGATCGAACGGCGGCGGGGTGACGCGCTGGACCAGCCGGGGCCCTGGGGGGTGGCGATCTCGCGGGCCACGCTCCCGCCGGCTCCATGGCTCGACTTGGGAACGAAGCTCACGCGACCCGGCGGGGCCGTGTGGGTGCTCGTCGCGGCGGAGCCGGCGCCCGTGCACGGGGGGGCGGTGCTGGAGGGCGACTTCCCTTACGCGTGGCCCCTCACCGGAGCCCCGCGCCGCGCGCTCCGCTACCGCACGCTGTAGCTTTGTTGGCCCGGTGCGCGGTGTCATGCGACCTCCGATCGGGTGAGGACCGACAGCCGCGCGACCGAGCTTGCCAGCGTGTGCAAGCTCGCGGAAGACCTGGCCAAGGGGCGCGGAGAGCGGGCGACGACGGGGCACTTGCTCGCGGCGATCGCGTCGAGCTCGGGGACCGCGGCGGACATGCTGCGCGAGCGAAGGCTGGACGCGGAAGTGCTCCTCAAGGCGGCGCGTGTCTTGACCGACGATCACGCCGACGCGGTGTCGCGCGCTCTGCAACGCGCGCGGGAGTTCGCGGCGCGGTCACCGAACCGTGAGGCCAGCGCCACCCACCTCCTCTACGCGCTTTGTCAGGAGCGAACGACCGCGGCCTATCGGACGATCGCGCAGTGTGGATCGGACGTGACGAAGCTTCGTACGGTGGCCATGCAGGCGGCCATGGGGCTCGTCGGACAGCGACGGACGCTCCCCCCGACGCAGCTCGCTTTGCAGCCCGCGCCCACGGCGGCCCGATCGCTCGTGCGCACCAGCCACGTCGCGCGCGCGGCCGAGCCGGCCCCACGCAGGACGACGACGGTGGTGACCACGTCGCCGCGCCTGCGACGCCACAGGCAGCCTTCGCAGGCGTCCGCCCCCGGCGCCGAGGTGCACCGCTTCGAGCTCGACTCCAAGCGCTTCCCGACGCTCGCCACGTTGGGGAGAAACCTCACGCTCGCGGCCGCGCGCGGGGAGCTCGATCCGGTGTTCGGGCGGGAGCTCGAGATCGAGCGGACCCTCGACGTCCTGGCGAAGCGGCAGGCCAACTGCCCGTGCCTCGTGGGCCCTGCCGGCGTCGGGAAGACGAGCGTCGTTCGCGGGCTGGCCCAGCACATCGCGGACGGCGCGGCGGCGGGTGAGGCGACGCTCGAGGAGCGCATCGTCATCGAGGTCCACGCGGCCGCGCTGGTCGCGGGGACCGGTCTCCGCGGCGCGGTCGCGGAGCGGATCGCGCAGGTCAAGGCGGAGCTGACGCAGGCCGAAGGGCGGGTCGTCCTCTTCCTCGACGAAATCCACGCGCTCCTGGCGACCGACGACGAGGTCGCCGCGGAGGTGAAGACGGCGCTGACCAAGGGGGAGATCGCGTGCATCGGCGCGACGACGCCCGAGGAGCACAAGCGGGCGATCCTCGCGGACGCGGGCCTGGCCCGCCGGATGACGGTCATCGAGGTGTCCGAACTCGCCCCCGACGAGGCGATGCTCGCGCTCGAGCGGGTGGCCCCGGCCTTCGAACGCCATCACGGCGTGCGCTTCGCACCGGAGGCGATCGCCGCGGCCGTCGCATGGAGCGCGCGGTTCGTCCCGGAGCGGCCCCTGCCCGACAAGGCGGTGGGCGTCCTGGACTTGGCGGGGGCGCGCGCGCGCAGGCGTCACGAACGCGACGTGGGGCGGGCGCAGGTCGCCGAGGTCATGACGGAGATGACCGGCGTGCCAGTGGAGCGCCTCCTCGAGACCGATGGGGCGCGGCTTCTCAGGCTGGAGCAATTGCTCGCCGAGCGGGTGGTGGGCCACGGCCACGCGCTCGCGCGCATCGCTCACGTGCTGCGGCGGAACGCGAGCGGCTTCCGCTCCCAGAGGCCCATCGGCTCGTTCATGCTCCTCGGCCCAACGGGCGTCGGCAAGACGGAGACGGCGAAGGCGATCGCGGAGTGTCTCTTCCACTCGCCCCACGCGATGACGCGGCTCGATTTTTCGGAGTATGCGGAGGCCCACGCGATCGCGCGGCTCGTCGGCGCTCCGCCTGGGTACGTGGGACACGAGGCGGGCGGCCAGCTCACCGAGGTGGTCCGCAAGCGGCCCTACCAGGTGCTCCTGCTCGACGAAGTCGAGAAGGCGCACCGCGACGTGCTCGAAGCGTTCCTGCAGGTCTTCGACGAAGGCCGGATGACCGACGGCCGGGGAAGGACGGTCGACTTCACGAACGTCGTCGTCGTCATGACGTCGAACCTGGGCGCCGACGTGGCGCGCGCGACGCCGGTGCGGGGACGAATCGGCTTCGGAACGCGGGGTTCGGGAGAAGCGCGCGACTACGAGGAGGCCCTATGCGCGGCCGCGCGTGCCGGGCTGGCGCCCGAGTTCTACAACCGCATCGACGAAGTGCTCGCGTTCGCTCCGCTTGGCCGGGCCGAGGTCGGCGAGGTGGCGAGACGCATGATCCGCGCTCTCGGCGAAGAGCTGGCCCGCACGCGTGACGTCCGCTTGGACGTCAGCGCGGCCGCGGTCGAGGCCCTGCTCGACTCGGGCGGCTTCGATCGAGAGCTCGGGGCACGCCCGATGCGACGCGCCATCGGCCGCCTCATCGAGGCGCCGATCGCGGAGATGATCCTGCGCGGAGAGCTCGAACGCGGTGACGTCGCGCTCGTCGACGCGGAGGGCGGGCACATCGGCGTCGACTCCGTCCGGCCACGCGACGCGCGAGGGACCGCCTGACCGCGGTCCTCGTCGCACGGTCGTTGACGGCCGACCGCCGACGCGCGCAGAGTCGCGTGAATGGGCGGCGGAGAGACGAAACTGTCGGGGCCGGATCTGACGAAGAGCGTCGCGCTCGAGTCGATCCCGGAAGGCGGCACGCTCCTGGGCCACGCCGAGGGCGAGGCCGTGCTTTTGGCGAGGCGCGGGCGCGAGGTCTTCGCCGTCGCCGCCTCGTGCACGCATTACGGCGGACCGCTCGCCGAAGGACTCGTCGTGGGAGACGAGGTTCGCTGCCCTTGGCACCACGCCTGCTTTTCGCTCCGCACCGGGGAGGCCGTGCGCGGCCCGGCGTTGAACCCGATCGCATGCTTCGAGGTGTCGATTCGCGGGAACGACGTGTCGTTGCTCGGCAAGAAGAACGCGGCGCCTGCTCGCCATCGCAGCGGCCCCTCGTCTGTTGTCATCCTGGGGGCGGGCGCGGCGGGGAACGCGTGCGCCGAGGCCCTGCGGCGCGAGGGATACCAAGGACCGATCACGATGATCGGCGCGGAGCCGACGCTCCCGATCGACCGCCCCAACTTGTCGAAGGACTACCTCGCCGGCAACGCCCCCGAAGAGTGGATGTCGCTCCGCGCGGCCGACTTCTATGCGGAGGCAAAGATTGACACCGTGATCGGCGGCCGGGTCACGGGGATCGACGTGGCCAAGAAGAGCGTGCGCCTCGCGGGGACGCAAAGCGGCGATCTACCCTACGGCGCCCTGGTGATCGCGACGGGCGCGGCCCCGGTGCGGCTGCCGATCGAGGGCGCCGACGCGCCGCACGTGTTCACGCTCCGAACGCTCGCCGACAGCCGGGCGATCATCGCCCGGACGAGCACGGCCAAGAAGGCCGTGATCGTCGGCGCCGGGTTCATCGGCCTCGAGGTGGCGGCGAGCTTGCGGACGCGGGGCCTCGATGTACACGTCGTCGCGCCCGAGGCTGTCCCGTTCGCACGGGTCATGGGGGAGGAGCTCGGCAGATTCATCCAGAAGATCCACGAGGAGCACGGCGCCGTGTTCCACCTCGGGGCCACGCCCAAGAGCATCGCGCCCGGGACCCTCGCGCTCGCGAGCGGAGAGAGGCTCGAGGCCGACCTGGTCGTGCTCGGAGCGGGCGTGCGCCCTGAAGTGTCGCTGGCGGAGGGAGCCGGACTCGCTCTCGATCGGGGAATTGTCGTCGACGCGGAGCTGCGTACGAGCGCGCCCGACGTCTGGGCGGCCGGCGACGTCGCACGATGGCCGGACCCGCGGAGCGGAGACGAGATCCGCGTCGAGCATTGGGTCGTCGCGGAGCGCATGGGTCAGCTCGTGGCGAAGAACGTCCTCGGCGCCGCGGAGCCCTGCCGCATCGTGCCGTTCTTCTGGAGCGCGCACCACGACGTCACGCTCAACTACGTCGGCCATGCCGAGCGTTGGGACCGCATCGACTCCGCCGGGAGTCTCGACGCGCGCGACGCCGTTTTCGCATTTCGACGCGGCGGGAAGATCACGGCGATCGTGACGATCGGTCGGGATCACGCCGGCCTCGAGGCCGAAGCCGCGATGGAGCGCGGCGACGACGCCGCGCTCGAACGATTGCTGGAAAAGTAAGTATCGACGGAAGCGTTCGATGCGGGCTCCCGCACCGAGAGGAAAAGCTCACTCGATCGATATGGCCTTTTGAATACGTCGCACGGCGTCGTCCGGGGTTTCCTGCCCCAGTTGGACGACCACGCGGCGTACCTTTTCACCCACGATGTCGAGGGCGATGGTCTGCTCGGGATCGCGCACGTCGTAGAAGGACGGACCGTCCTTCGTGTAGACGAAGCCGGCGGCGATCTTGCGAGGGACGTACGTGCCCACGCCGCGCCATCCGTCGACGATCACGTTGTCGAAGTACGCTTCCTTGGGCCGCGCGCGAACCGCACGCACGCGGGACAAAGGGATGCGCAGGACGCCCCTCATGGCCAGCACTTTGGACCATCCGTGCATGCGCACGATGAGCTCGCCCTGCTTGATCTCGATCGATACCATGCGCGATATCCCCTTTTGACCATTCAATGGCATGGGCCTCCCCACCTCGCAAGGCAATTGACCCCACGAAATACCGCATTTCGTCTTCGGGTCAATTATCCGGCTACGTCGCGATTTCTCGGGCAAAATCCAGGGTGGCAACCTTCAGCGGCGGCGAACAAATGCCCTGTTGGGCGAACCTATCCGCCGCGACTGCAAACATCGCGAAAACGGATTGGGCAAAGCGCCCGGGCGACGAGTGAACTCGCGACGACGGGCACGGAGTCCTTTGCGACGCACCGTGTAACGCGCCAAAGGGGCGCGCTGGGGCTGCGACATACACTCGAGCAGCAACTTGTGCAGTGTGGACGGACGCGAGTGGCGAAGGCTTGGCGGGGTCGGACGCGAGGCTCTGCCCGGCGCCCGCGGAAGGCTCTCTGGGACCGCGCTTCCATGAACCGGGCGGCAGGAAATGCGCGTCGGAAACACCACACCCGCCAAGCTTCTGACCCGTCGGGAAATGGCGCTTCGAGGTCCGCGAAGCGCCCGCTCGCGCCTGGTCGGAAAGGCGCGACGGTACTTATCCGGTGATGCCGGGGCAGACTGTCGAAAATCGGGACCTCGGGTCCCGCATCGTACGTGCTTCACCCGGCTCTACCGCGGGTTTGCGTCCGGCGTTGTGGCCGGCAGTTGGCTTTGCTGGTGTCTGGCATTACAAGTGCAGTGGGAGCGTGGAATGATGCCCGTAATGGAGTCCGTCGACCATCTGGCGCTTCAGCTCGACCTTCGGGTCGACGCGGCTCCGGGCGGTGGCGCGTTCAAGGCGACGATTGCGTTGCAGGATGTGGATCTGAGCGTGGAGGCCGTGGCCGTCGATGTAGGCGAGGCGATGCGGTCCGCCGCCGCGCGGTGTGCGGAGCGCCTCGGCGAGCTCGGCTACGCCGTGACGACGGCCGACGTGCTCGGCGCCCTCGAGGAGACGCTGGAGCCGGTCGACGCTCCGGCCTTCGGCTCCTACTTCGCGAACTGAACACTGGCCTTCCGCGCAGCCGGGGGCGGAGGCCGAGAGGGACCGCCCGAGGCCCGCGCGGGACGCGCTCTTTGCGTTTGGGACGTGTGTACCGCGCATCAAATGCGCGGTCTCCTCCGAAGGGTGAACATCTCCCGGCGGGGACCTCACGCGATGCGGCTTCGGGCTCCGTGTCCCGCGCGGCCAACGCCCGCGCCCGTATGTCCGCCTCCAGCGACATCGCAGGGCTTTGCTTGCGCGGGGGCGCGACACGCCTGCGGATCGTATTTCGATATCACAAATAGTGATTTAACGATTCGCGCATAGGGGTCGATACCGAGGATATGCGCGGACTCCCCCCCGCCCCCCGGCCAAGACCCCGCGGCGCGGCTACTTCCACGAAGCCCGACCCGGACGCGGGAAGAACGCGCAATGAGCGGCGGGGAACGAGATCGCCTCGCCCTTCTTCGATCCGGGAAATCTACAGCGAGAAAACACTCGACGCGCATAGGCCCCCGAGGCGCGGATCGGTGCCTGATGGGAGGGCGCTCTCGGTACTGCGGGAGAAGCGCTTTCCTTGTCAGGAGGGCGAGCCGCTCGAAGCTCGCTTTGGTCATGAAAAAAACATCTGTTCTCACCGGAGTCGCTCTGTCGGTCGCGTTCCTCGCCGCATGCGCGGCCGAAACCGCGTCCACCGATCCCAACGGCTTCGAGCCCCCCACGAAGACGGGCACCACGGCCGTCGATGCCGGCGGCGGTTCGGCTCCCGACGCGAGCGCACCGGTCTCCGTCGGCACCGCGAGCAGCAGCTCGGGATCGTCCACGGGCGCCGCCTCGAGCAGCGGAAGCTCGTCGGGCGTGAGCGGCACGGGTTCGAGCAGCTCGAGCTCCAGCGGCGGCGCCGGTGGACCCAGCAGCTCGAGTTCCAGCAGTTCGAGCGGCGCAGGGCCTGGCAACTCGGGCGCCGGTTCTGGGTCGAGCTCGAGCAGCAGCTCCGGCGGCTCGTCGAGCTCGGGCGCCCGCCCAACCGGGTCGAGCTCGAGCGGCGCCGGTACGACCGGGTCGAGCAGCAGCAGCTCCGGCGCCACGGCCGTCGACGCGGGAACGACGACGCCACCGCCGGATCCGGGCGGCGGCAAGGGAGGAGGCACGGCTGTAGCCGACGCGGGAACCGCGACGGGCACGGGGACGGGCGGAGGCACGACGGTCGACGCCGCGCCGCCGGTGGTCGTCCCGCCGCCGGATCCGGGCGGGGGCGCAGGTGGCGGTGCGGGAGAAGTGGCGCCCGATGGAGCGGCGCCTCCGCCTGACCCGGGTGGCGGGGGCGGCGGTGGAGGCGGCGGCAACAAGGGCCCCGGTGGAGGTGGAGGCGGCGGGGGCGGCGGCGACGGCTGAAGCAAGGCAGCTCCGGGTCGACTGATCCTTCGCTTTCGCTGCGGAGCCGGGGCGGCTTATCCGTCGACGATGCGCTTCGGTCGAGTCGGCGCGTCGACGGACGCGAGCCGCCGCTCCGCGTGACAAATCGCGAGCGACACGGGCATCCTGCAGGGTGGAGACTCACCGAAGCGATGACTCGTCCGCTGCAGGGTCGCTGCCGCGCTCCCGCGCTGATCTCGTGCGCCTTCCTCGGTATCGGCTGCGGTCGACTTCGAGGATCCCAGGAGGACCCCTCCGAGGCCGTCGTTCGCCAGTACGCCACCCACCTCCACGCCAACTACGGCGACTCGGTCGCTCAGCTTACGGCCCTCAAGGCGACCGTCGAAGCGTTCGTGGAAGGACCCACCCCCGAGGGCTTCGTCGCGTGCCGAAAGGCCTGGCTCTCGGCGCACCGCTGGTACGGGCAAGGTGAGATCAGCCGCTTTTACGGCGGCCCGATCGACCGCGCGCAGGTGGGCATGAACGAGTGGCCCATCGACGAGAATTTCATCGACTACACTATCGGCAACCCCAAGGGTGGGCTCATCAACGATCCGGCGACGTTCCCGCAGATCACGCCGCCGGCGCTCGCCTCGGCCGACGAGAAGGGGGTCGAGACCGTATCCACCGGCTTCCATGCGGTGGAGTTTCTCTTGTGGGGGCAGCGCGCCGATCAGAAGGAGGGCCCCGGAACACGCCCCTACACCGACTACGTCGATGGTGGGACCGCGGCCAACCAAGATCGGCGACGGGCGTACCTCTCGGCGGCCACGTCGATGCTCCTCGACGACATGCGCGGCCTCGAGGCGGAGTGGGACCTGTCCGACAAGAACAGTTACGCGTCGCACCTCGTCGGCGACAAGCCGCACGACGCGCTCACCAAGATCTTCCGCGGCCTCTCCCAGATGGCCGTCTCCGAGCTCTTCTACGAAAGACTGTTCGACCCGATCGTCTCGCTCGATCGCAAGGACGAAGAGTCGTGCTTCAGCGAGAGCACCCACAACGACCTCGTCGCGAACGCGCTCAGCGTGGAGGACGTTTACGTCGGCCATTATCGGACGAGCGAGGGGACCGTCCTGCAGGGGCCGTCCCTCTCCGATCTGGTCCGGGCAAAATCGCCGGCGCTCGACGGCGAGTTCCGCGCGCAGATCGGCGCCGTCCGCGCGGCGATCGAGGCCATCCCTCCTCCGTTCGACCACGCCGTGCTCGCACCGGCCGCGTCAGCGGAGAACCGCGCCGTGCAAACGGCGGTGACGGCGTTCCAGCCGGTGCAGGGGACGCTCGGTCGCATCGCCCAGGCACTCGGCATCGTCAACAACCTCTAGATGCTTCGCCCTATCCGCTCCATCGCGCTCCTGATCGGCGCGGCGACGCTCGCCGCCTGCCGCTCTGGAGCATCGTCCTCCACGCACTCGGCGGCGGCGGCGGATCCCGATCGCGCCCTCCTCGGCGGGGCGGGGACCATCTTCGACGAAGGCTCCGAGGCCCTCCTCTATCCTGCACGCAACCTCGCGCAGGCCAAGCGGGTCCTCTTTCAACTCGGCGACGGCATCTTCAACCGGAACTGGGTTCCCGCACCGGCAAGCCCGCGCGGAAGCGAGGGCCTCGGTCCGACGTACAACGCGATCTCGTGCTCGGCTTGCCACGACAACGGAGGGTCGCCTCCGAAGGGGGATGGCCAGCGCTTCGTCGGTCTGCTCCTCCGGCTCAGCGTGCCGGGAACGAACGCCCACGGCGAGCCGTTGCCGGACCCGACCTACGGGGACCAATTGCAGCCGTACGCGATGGCGAAGGTCCCGGGCGAAGGCGCACCTCGCGTCTCCTACGCCGAGGCAACCGGAAAGTACGCCGACGGCGAGGCGTACTCGCTCCGGGTTCCGACCTACTCCGTCGAACACCTCGCCTTCGGTCCCCTCGACCCGCGGACGATGATCTCGCCGCGGTTGGCGCCGCAGACGGTGGGCCTTGGCCTTCTACAGGCGGTGGACGAGAGCACGATCCTCGGATTCGCGGCGGCGAACGGTGGGAAGCCGAACCGGGTGTGGGACGAGCGCCGTCACGAGACGGTGCTCGGGCGGTTCGGGTGGAAGGCCTCGCAGCCGACGCTCGAGCAGCAAGCGTTGCTCGCGTTCCGCAACGACATCGGCATCACGAGCGACCTCTATCCGAGCGAGAACTGTCCGGCGGCGCAGAAGGTATGCACGAGCGCCCCTGCGGCGGCCGCTCAGCCCGAGCTCGAGCCGCTCCGCAAAGACGCGATCATCATGCACACCTACGCGCTCGCCGTGCCTGCCCGGAGGCGCCTCGACGACCCGAGCGCGCTCCGCGGGGAGGCGCTCTTCAGGGACATCGGCTGCGCGAAGTGCCACGTGCCGGAGATGACCACCGGGGTGCTCGGCGACTGGCCCGAGCTCTCGCGGCAAACGATACGGCCCTTCACGGATTTGCTGCTCCACGACATGGGGCCGGCGCTCGCCGACGGCCGGCCCGATTTCCTGGCGAGCGGCAGCGAGTGGCGAACGCCGCCCCTCTGGGGGCTCGGACTCGTCGACACGATCGATGGCGCCCTCTTTCTCATGCACGACGGCCGCGCGCGCGGGTTCGCAGAGGCGATCCTCTGGCACGGCGGTCAAGCGGAGAGCGCGAAGGAGGGCTTCCGCCGGCTGCCGAAAGCCGACCGAGACGCCCTGGTCTCGTTTCTGTCTTCCTTGTGACCGCGCTCAGTGCACGAGAAGGACGGCGTTCTCCGAGACGAGGACCATGCCGCCCGCCGGTGTCAACGCGACGGCCGATGGTTTGGTCAGCTGCGCCGGGAGTGGACCGAACTTCACGCCCGCCGCGTCGGACGTCCCCGCCACGGTCGTCACGGCGCCGGACGCGAGGTCCACGCGGCGGACGGAGTCGTTGAAGCTGTCCGTCACGAAGACGTCCCCCGCGCCGTCGGCGGCGACGCCCCTCGGGTAATGGAAGCGCGCCGACGCCCCGACTCCATCGGAGTTCCCCGGGGTCACCGGATGGCCGGCCACCGTCGAGACGATGCTCGTCGCGAGGTCGATCTTGCGGATGGTCTCGTTGAGGTTGTCGGCGACGAAGAGGGCGCCGCGGCCGTCGAGCGAGAGTCCCACGGGGCCATAGAACGCCGCGCCCGCGCCCGCGCCGTCCGCACGGCCCGGCACCCCGTTGTGACCGGCGAGGACGGAGACTTTCCCCTTCTTGCGGTCGAACGCGACGACGATGTCGTCGTTGTAGTCCGAGACGTAGAGGTGCCCTTCGTCCACCGCGAGCCCCGAGGGGGCGTCGAACCCCGCGAAGGCGTCGCCGGTCTTCCGCTCGAAGACCACGGTCGACACCTTGCCGGCGTGAAGATCGATTCGACGGATGGCGCGGTTCTGGGTGTCGGCGACGAAGAGCAGATCGCCGGTCGCGTCGAGCGCGAGCGCTTGCGGCTGATTGAAGCGCGCCTCGGTCAGTGCCCCATCCGCCATGCCCGGCGTCCCCACGGCGCCGGCCAGCGTAGTGACCTCGCCCGAGGGAAGGACGATCTTGCGGATCACATGATTGCCGGTATCCGCGACGTAGACCGCGTGCGCGTCCACGGCGAGGCCCTGAGGCCCCGAGAAGCGCGCGACCGATCCGGCGCCGTTGTCCGCGCCCGACGACCGCGCACCCGCGAACGTGGCCACCGTCGACGACGCGAGCGAGACGGCGCGAACGACGGCGTTGCCGCTGTCGGCCACGTAGAGCGTGCCGGCTCCGTCGTTCCAGAGCCCGGCCGGAGCGCTGAAACGCGCGTCGGGACCTGGACCGTCCACGAAGCCCTTCGCGCCCGAGCGCCCCGCGAGCGCGCGGACGGTCCCGTCGGGCGCGATGCGAACCAGCCGGTGATCGCCGAGCGCGGCGAGCACGTCGTCCCCGTCCATCGCGAGGCCTTGCGGCAACGTCGTGAACCTCGCGAGCGTCGACACTGCGCGGGTCGCGGTGTCGACCTTGCGCACGCTCTCGTTCACGGCGTCGATCGCGAAGAGATGACCCGATCGGTCGACGGCGAGGCCCTTGGGCTTGTTGAAGCGTGCCGCGGGCCCGGCAGCGTCCGTCGTGCCCGCGGTGTCGGGCGCGCCCGCGACGGTCGTCACGGCCATCGTGCCCAAGGCGAGTGCGCGAATCGTGTTGTTGTCGGTGTCGCCGATGAAGAGGCGGCCGCGGTCATCGAGGGCGAGGCCCTCGGGCTCGCGGAAGCGCGCGCCTTCGCCGACGGCGTCGACGGCGCCCGGGACTCCGAGGACGCCCGCGAACGTCGAGACGGCTGCGCTCTCCACGTCGACGGTCCGGATCGCGTGGTTCTCGGTGTCGGCGACGTAGAGGGTCTTCCCGGCGAAGGCAACGCCTCCGGGCGTGTTGAAGGCCGCGGCCGTACCGTTTCCGTCGCGTGCGCCGGCCGCGCGGTGATCACCGGCGAGCGTCGTGACCGTGCGCGCGGCGAGATCGATGGTGCGGACGATGTGGCGGTCCGCCAGGTAGATGCGGCCCTTGCCGTCGCCGGCGAGGGCCCATGGCTCGGCGAAGTGGGCCGCGGCCAAGTCCCCGTCCACCCAGCCAGGCCCGCCCGGTCTGCCGGCGAGGAGGTCGAGGCGGCTGAGCGATGGCCGCGCGCAGATGCCCACGCAGGCCGCTCGCCCGCGGGAGCAGCCGGGGGCGGCTCCAGCGACCGCGAGCAGGACCGCGAGTGCCCCGAGGCGCGCGAGGAGCGGAGACTTCGACCGGCACCGCGGGCGTGCGAGCGCTTCAGCGTCCGTCACCAAGCGTGACTCCGAGGGTGACGAAGACAAAGCGAGGCGCGCCCGCCGAGAAGTGGCGCTCCGGCGAAGGGTCTGGGGGGTTGAACGTGTGCCAGTCGGATACGTAGTTATATTCGCCGAGCTCGTAACGTGCGTCGAAGACGTTCGTGCTGCCCACCGCGAGCTCGAACGCGGACCAGCGGAGCGAGGCGGTCAAGTCCACGGTGAAGATAGGGTCGCTCGCGGTATTGTAGGGCAGCGGACGCGGTCCGACGTAGGTGACGGTCCCGCCCGCCGTGCCGAAGAGGTCGCGACCGCCGACGCTCCCCAGGCGCCCGAAGAACATCGTGTCGCTCCGGAAGACCGACGTCGGCGTGTACGGGACGGCGAGCTGGGTGTCGTCGAAGACGGCGCGGGTCAGGGTGAGGCTCGCGAGCTCGTCGAAGAAGGGTCCAGTGACGCGCGCCGTGCCCGCCCACCCCGTCCTGCTCGTCGACGTCGTCGGGATGGTGCGCCCGTCCGTCTCGCTGAAGAGGGTGTCGTGGCTGATGTACGTGTCGAAGAAGTCGGAGCGCGCGTCGATCTTCACCGGGCCCGCTCGCCCCTGGTAAGAGACGCCCCCCTCGTACGACTGGATCGTCGCGAAGAGCTCCGTCTCGCCGCCCGCGACGCTCTCGGGGTCGGCGGAGCGCCCGCCGGTCCCGTAGCTCAACGAGGCGCTGAAGTTCTGCCAGGGGCCGAGCAGCAGCGACGCGCGCGGCATCGCGGCGAACGCGGAGGCCAGCGTGCGCTGGGAAGGGTCGCGATAACCGCCCTGCGGGTCGACGCTCAGACACGAGCCGTCATTCGGCCAAAGGGCGGACGGGATGGAGCTCGCGTCCGGCACCGCGCACCGGTCGAGGACGTCGAACATGAAGAGGTCGACGCGCGGACCGCCGCGGAGCGTGACGAGCTTGTGGAGATGGAGGCTCGCGTCCGCGTAGAGCCCGACGTCCCCGAGCACGCTGTCGAGGCTCACGTCCGTCCGGTAGGGCACGTTCGTACCTTGGGCTAGGCGCTGAATCGTCCCGGCCGCACGATCTCCGCGAGCGAAGTATCCGACCTCGAGGCTCTGCACCTCCCCGAGCGCCGTGGCCGCCCTCTGTGCGGACCCTCGAAGCCCGAACGTCGTTTGGCTGGACTGGGTCTCCACCAGATCGCCGCGCTGCGGGTGCGGGCTCTGGAAGGGCTCCTGCGGATCCTCGATGAACCCGGTGAAGTTCTCGCGCAGATCGAACTCCCGCTGGACGAGGAAGAACTGCTGGTGGACCGAGAACGCGCCCGCCCGGGTCTCGATCGTACCGCTGACCGAGTAGCGATCGGACTCGCCCCCTTGCCGAGGGTCGTACGTACCGTAGAAATCGACGCGTCCAGCGGCCACGTCGTCTTCGCGGAGGACGCCGGCGTCGTGGAACTGATCGGCGTAGGCCTGAACGGCCACTCGATAGATGCCGCGATCGCCGAGCTGACCTTCGTACTGGGCCATCGCCGAGGCCCGCTTGCTGTCTCGGTTCGAGCCGAACCCGTCGGTCTTGTAAAGCTCCGCCGCCGCGAAGGTCCGCTCGCTCTCGTGGGGAGGGCCCCAGAGCAGCAGTACGCGATCCGTGTTCCACGAACCGAGCGTGTAGCGCGCCGTCAGCCCGCGCCGCGCGAGCCCGAGTTGATAGTCGACGCTGCCGGCCGCCGCGTAGTTGCCCTGCCGCGGGTCGAACGTTCCCTCGACGACATGAAGCGACTCGACGACCTCCGGGATGACGAAATGCGGGTTCACGAACCCGTTCACGTCGAGGTTGCCGCTCTCGTTCATCGGCACTCCGTCGACCGAGAACTCGAAGTTCTGCCCTTCATCGGAGGAGAACCCGCGCAGATAGAGGTGCTGGCCGAACTCCGAGCCTCCCTCGTCGGTGACCACGAATCCGGGCGCCAACTTCACGAGCTCGGTCGCGTTCTGGAAGGGCAGGTTCGCGAGCTGGCCGAGAGTGACGTGGAACTCGGCCGCGCTGCGCGGGCCTGGGCGCGGCGGCCCGAGGACGCGCACGACCGAAGGGGTGCCTTCGGTGTCTTCCGGGCTCGACGCGAAGACGGGCGTCTCGTCCTCCCCCCCATCGGCGTGCGCCTCGCCCGGCTGCGGCTTCGCCTCCGGCACGGACGGAGACGCGAGCTCGAACCGAAACGGCACGCGGATCTTGCTCCGCACCGGCGCGCCGGCCCGCCGCGCGGGCGTGAACGTCCAGGCGCGCACCGCTTGGATCGCCGCGTCGTCGAGGAGCTTGCCCGCCGA
Organism: Polyangiaceae bacterium; assembly: GCA_036500865.1. Taxonomy (GTDB): domain Bacteria; phylum Myxococcota_A; class Polyangia; order Polyangiales; family Polyangiaceae; genus Palsa-1150. The sequence goes on along the minus strand of DASYBG010000016.1, from coordinate 112,714 downwards.
CGCTTCGAGCTCGACTGACTGTACCGCGCCGTCCCGAGCGATCGTCACGATGAGGACGACCGTCCCTTGGAGACCCGCCGCCCGCGCGGCTTGAGGGTAGTCCGCGTCACGATGGGTGATCACCTCGGGGGGCGTGACCGCGTCTCGAGACGGCTGCGCGCTCGCGCGCACCTCCGAGAGAGAGACGGCGAGCAAGCCCGCGACGGCGAGGACCCGCCGGACCGAAGTGCTCGAGAGAAAACGACGCCCCCGGTGCAAGGCGCGCGCGGGTCTCATGGGGTCCGTCTTCGCCAGATGGCCGGTGCACGCTCCGATTGGCTCGTGCCCCGCGGCAAATCCTATCGGTTCGGTACCGCTTCGATCGCGCGACGGTAGCGCTCGCGCCGCGCCGCGTCCTTGAGGATCTCGTACGCTTCTTCGAGGACCAGGCCAATCTTTTGTACGTCTTCGACCAGATCGGGAACGTCGGCCGCGGCGACGCGAGACGGGTCGAACGATCGGCGAAGCTCGAGGAACGCGCGCCGAACCTCGTACCCGGTCGCGTCGCGCGGGACGCCCAAGAGGGCGAAGTAGTCGCCGTCTTCGACGAGCTGCATCCGCGCGCGCACCCGTTCGCGCACGGCCTCGGCGTCGAGCGCGGCGACGTCAGGCTCGCTCTGGTCGTCCTCTACCGGGTCACGCGCTCCGAGCCCGCGCAACACTTCGAGGACCCCGAGCTGCGCGAGCGCGAAGATGACCGTCGCGAGGTCTCCGTCGGGCGCGACCTCGAGCGCGTCGCGGAGCGTGCGACCGGCCGCACCCTGCACTTGTTCGAGCTCTGCATCTCCCAGGGCGCACTCGTCGAGGAGCCTCGTCTCGGGCCCGGAACCGATGAGGGAGCCGATCCCTCCGAGCCGTTCGATGGCTTCCGCGGGCGGAACGATCCTCCGCACGACCTCGACGAACACTGCCGCGCCCGTCGACCCTCCGAAGACGCTGGGCTCCCCTCCGAGCCTCCCGGGAGGCTGCGTCTCGACGACGAACCGCCCATTGGGAGTCTGCGACGCGCGGGCAAAGAGCCACTCCGCGTGGGCGCGGAGCGTCGGCCACATCTGATCTTGTCGCACGTATCCGCGGGCCACGAGGGCCGCGCCGGCGTGCCTCCCGTGAGGGGGGAATTTCGACGCGAGCCGGCGTACGGTCTCGCGCGGAAGGTCGCCTCGCACACCGAGGAACGCGAGGAGCGACTCGTCTTCGGCCGTCGACGACGCCGTGACCACGTCCCCTTCTCGGACCACGATGCGACGCTCGATGGGCTCGGGGGCACGCGCGGGGGATGCCGGCGGAGAAGACGCCTCCCGGTTCGTCGTCACGCACAAGGATCCGGTCGTGCGTGAAGCGATCGCCTGCGCGATGACCCGCATCGCGTCGCCCGGACCCAGAACCGCGAGCATCGGCGGATCGGTCGGCCGTGGAGGAGTCGACTCCCGATCCGGCTCCGAGGCGCGGGCCGCGCGGGCCGGCCAAGCCGACGACGGCGGGGGTGGGACGGACCCTTCCGTCGAGCGGCCTCCGACATCGGAGCGATCGCGTGCGTCGGAGCCGCCGGTCGTCGATATGCCTTCGCCGGAAGGGCCGGCTTGCGTGCCCCCGTGGGTGTGAGGCGGCGACAGCGTGCCCGGCGCGTCGCTTTGTCGCGACCCCGCGCTCGGCGGCGCAGAGGCGGCCGAGGAAGGGGCGGGGGTCCTCGCACCGGGCCGGACCGGACGCGCGGTGCTGGTTCGGACGCTGGTCCGCTCTCGCGCGACCAAAGACGTGGCGCCGAAGCGCTGGGGAACGACCGGATCGTCGTCGTCCTCGTCCTCGTCGAGTGGCTCGTCGAGCGCGGCGAGGAGGTCGGCCGGGAGCACGGCTTCGATCTCGTCCTCCGGTGAAGGCACGACCGACTCGTGCTCGACCTGCACGTGGATGCGCTCCTCGGCCTCGGCGAGGAGTTCGCGCAGCTCCGGGCTGACCGGGGGCGCGAGGCTCATCACCCGGCGCGCCGCCGAGCCGCCCGACGCCGCGGGGGGATCCGACGGGGCCTTCGTCGAACGAGGCGATGGCGGCGCGGACGACTTCATCTCCGCCGGCGGTATGGACGCCCGCATGCTCGCGGGCGGCAAGGACGGCGGCGCGCTCGACGCCTTCCGTGTCCACACCGTTTGACCGCCTTCGGCGCGGGACCGGTTCGTCAGCAGGTGCACTTTGAGGACGAGCGCGGCCACGTCCACCGGACGGACGAACAGCCCGCTCCCTTCGTGCGCCAGCGCCTCTTCGGAGCTCGCGATGGCGCCTCCCGGGTTCGCGATGAAAAGAACGTGGATGTCATCGGCGTCGGGGAGCTCGCGCATCCGCTCGACGATGTCGAGCGCGCCCTCGCCGTCGGCGTCGACGAGGACGACGCGAGGCCGCTGCACCGCCACCCTCGCCACCAGCATGGACGGAGGGACGTCGACCACGGTGTGCCCTGCCGTCCGAAGGGCGGCCGCCAAGAGCTCGGCCTCGGAGCTCAGATCGGCGACGAAGACCGTGCTCAGCGGTCCGCGCCCGCCATCGTCGAGCCTTGCTCCCGAGGCCAAGGGTCACCCTCCATTCCGCTGCTTGCGCGCTCGACGAGAAAGCCCTTCGGCCACCCGTTCGCCCAGGCGAGGCAGGAGGACCGCCCCCCATACCAGGACGAAGATAAAGACCACGATCGCGAGCTCGCCGCGGGTCGTCGCGAACATTCGAACTCTTTTCTACCATGGGGAGCGCCCCGCCCGGCGACCTCACGGTCCCGGGGGTTTTTCAGGGCGACGGCCCACTCCTCGGGGGCCGTTCGTGTGCGGCGGCATCGCCGGTGTGCGCCGGCCGGGCGGTGCGCCCTGGCGCGCGCCGCCTTTCCTGGGTAGATGGCGTACGTGACTGCAGCCGAACGCTGGCCGCGGTGGCGTGCCCTCGGATGGATCTGGGTCAAGCGCGTGGCCGTCGTCGTGGGCGCGGCCGCGGTGGCCCTGGGGCTCACGGTCTGGCTGGTGGTGCGCCACTTCGAGGCGGACCTGCCGAACGTGGCGGACCTCAAGACCTTCCAGCCGCCCCAGGTTACACGGGTGCTCGCCCGGGACGGCTCGACCGTCCTCGCGGAGCTCTACACGCAGCGGCGCACCCTCGTGACGGTTCAGTCGCTCCCCGCGCACGTCAAGCTCGCGATCCTGGCCGCCGAAGACGCCGGATTCTACGAGCACGAAGGGCTCAACTACGCGGGTATCGCCCGCGCGATGGTGGTCAACCTCCGGGCGCGGAGCACCCGGCAAGGCGGCTCGACGATCACGCAGCAAGTGGTGAAGGTGCTCCTCTTGGGCACGCACGAGCGGACGCTGTCGCGCAAGATTCGAGAGGCGCTCCTCGCCCGGCGCCTCGAGCAAGAGCTGTCGAAGGACGAGATCCTCGAGGCGTACCTCAACAACGTGTATTTCGGTCACGGCCGCTATGGCATCGAGGAAGCGGCGCGCGACGATTTCGGCAAGAACGCCAAGGACCTCACGATCGCCCAGGCGGCCCTCATCGCAGGCCGTATCGCCAACCCGCGCGACTTCCACCCGCGGACGAGCATAACCGCGGCGCTCGGCCGGCGCGCGTACGTGCTCGACCAGATGCACCTGAAGGGCTTCCTCGACGACGCGCAGTGGAAGGCCGCGAAGGACGAGCCGGTGGTCCTCGCCACCACCGCCGAGGTCGAAAGTGAGCTCGCCCCCGAGGCCGTCGAGCTCGCGAAGTCGGTCCTAGACCGCATCCAGCCCGACCAGGCGCGGCTCGGGGGCTTCACCATCACCACATCGATCGACCCGAAGCTCCAGGCGGCGGCGCGGAAGGCGGTCCGCGAGGCCGTCGGGGCGTACGACAAGCGCCACGGTCTCACGGCGGGCCTCAAACTCTCCCCGATCGTCGCGGACCGCAAAGGCCGCGCGGCGCCGCCACGCGACGGGCTCGTTCCTTTCGAGGGGACGCCGGTCTTCGATCAGCATCGGGTGCTCGTCGGGGTCGTCGCGGGGGCCGACGACGCGACGGGGACCTTCGACGTGCGTGTCGGCACCGTCCTCGGCACGGTGAAGCTCGCCGATTTCGAGCGTTACAACCCCGGGGGCCTCGCGGCGAGCGCCTTCGCGCCGGCGGGGGCGCGCATCCGCGTCAGCCTGCTCGCGCCGGTCGTCGACGCGGCCCACGTGAAGGTCCCCTTGCGCGTCGAATCCGGACCCGAGGGCGCGTTCGTGGCCCTCGACGTGCGAACGCGCGAGATCCTCGCAATCGTGGGCAGCTACGAGGGCCACGCGGGCAACCTCGACCGGGCGACGCAAGCGCGGCGGCAGCCCGGTTCGACGTTCAAGCCGATCGTCTATTCTTACGCGCTCCACTCGCGTCAATTCACCCCGGCGACCCTGGTCGACCCCAACCCCGACGTCTTCGAGGGGGGCTACCGGCCGAGCAATTTCGAGGGATGGCGCGGGCACGACCCGCTACGTTTGCGCGAGGCGCTTGCCAACAGCGTGAACATCGCCGCCGTCCGAGTGCTCCGCGAGGTGGGACCGGCCAACGTGGTGGCTTGGGCGCAAGCGCTCGGGATCGAGTCCACGATGAAGCCGGACCTGTCCCTCGCCCTCGGAAGCTACGAGGTGCGCCCCGTCGAGCTCGCGGGCGCGTACGCGACGTTCGCCGCGGGCGGCGTCTACGAGCAACCTCACTTGGTCCTTCGCATCGTGGGCCCCGACGGAAAGGACGTGCCGCTGCCGCCGCTGCCGCCCGCGCGCCGCGTGCTCGACGACGCGGAGGCGTACGTCACGACGAGCATGCTGACGAGCGTCGTCGACCACGGCACCGCGGCGCGCGCGAAGTCGCTCGGTCGGCCCCTCGCAGGAAAGACCGGGACCTCGAACGGGCCGAAGGACACCTGGTTCGCGGGATACTCGACGGACATCGCAGCCGTCGTGTGGATCGGGTTCGACGACGGGCACCTGCTCGGACCGGCCGAGCAAGGCGGGGTGACGGCGCTGCCGGCCTGGATGTCCTTCATGAAGGCGGCCACCGATGGCCAGCCGCGCGTCGACTTTGCGCGGCCCCCTGGCACGGTGACCGTGACGATCGACCAGCGCACCGGCGCCCTCCCCTACCCCGACGACCCCGACGTCCTCGACGAGGTCTTTCTGGCGGGAACCGAGCCCACCGAGGTCGCGCGTCCGCCCGGGCCGTCGACGGCGGACGCCGGCACGGTGTCTGGAGCGAGCGCGCCATGAAAGGCCCGCTCCGCGCCGCGCTGCTCTTGTCGGCCGCCTGTTTGCTGGCTCCGCGGAAGGTTGCCGCGGCCGGCGCGATGGACGTCGGGGCGCAAGAGGCCGTACAGGCCCTCGGCCTCGCGCCGACGTCGAGCGTGGTGGTCGCCGCGCCGCTCGTGAGCGACCAGCCCACGCCCTCCGGCGACGACCTCGCCCTGCGCATGGCGGCCCTCGTGGCGGGCCGCATCGGTGCGAGCGCCCGCGCCCATCCGCAGACGGCCGCGCTCGGTCCAGCGCGGGCGATCGCCGGCCGCGCGAGCGCGCTCGTCTATGTGCAGACCGCGGTGTCGAAGGGGGACCTGCGGACGACGGTGGACGTCTACCCCTCGATGGGCAACGCCTGGGATCGGATTCGCAACCCGCTGCCGTCGCCCATCGGGCATGCGTTTTCGAGCGTGAAGATCGACGCGGAGGTGCGGTCCTTTCTCACGCCGCTCCTCCTCGAGCAAGCGAGCGTGCACCGCGTAAAGCACGACGAGCCGGAGGTCATTGCCGCCGCGTGCGGGGACGTCGACGGAGACGGCGGCGACGAGCTGGTGCTCGTGTCACGAGAGCGCGTGTCGATGGGACGGATCCGCGACGACAAGTTCGTCGTCGAGCGCACGGCGGCGTGGAGCGAGCTCGCCCCGCGGGCCCCGGTGCCGATGCGGGAGCCGCTCGCGGGAGCCGTCGCGCTTGCAGGCGCCGTGGCCGTCGGGTCGACCGACAGGGGATCCGTTTCGCTCACCGCCGACTTCGCCGGTCATGCGCCGCTCCCGGGTATCCCGGCGCAGGGCCTCGACGGTCTCGTCTGCTTGATGCCCGAGCCGTCCGCGGGGGCCTTCGACGGAGCGCCGTTCGACTGCGCCGTCGCTCGCGACGTGAAGCCCAAGATGGCGGTGCCGTCCCCTCGTTTCGACGCGTTCGCCTCGGAGACGATCGCCGACTCCCAAGGCAACATGCGGGCGGTGGTCGCGGTGCGGGAGCCGAGCGGCAGGCTGCGGCTCCGGGTGGGGGACGCGCAGGCGTTCGTCGCCGAGGGGACGGTCGGCGCAGCGCTCGCCGTTTGCGACCTCGACCAGGACGGCGCCCCCGAGATCGCGGCCGGCGCGGACAGCCCGGACGACGCCATCGACATCTGGACGGTCGCCCCCGACGGCACGGCCCTCAAGCCACGCGTGCACCTCGCGGCGCCCGCCGGTGTCCGTGCGCTTGCCGTCTGCCCGCCGGAGGCCCACGGGCAGCCCACGCTCGTGGCGATCGTCGGCAACGAAGTGTGGCTCGTGCGGGCGTCGCCCCAGGGGACGCCCCCGTGATCCGGCGGCGGTCCCTGCTGGAAGCGTGTGCGGCCTCGATCGCGCTCGGCACGCTCTGTCCGGCGAGCGCCGTCGCGCGCGGGCGGACGCCCTACGGAGGCCGACTGGCGCTTCACGTACCGTGGCCGGTCTCGTCGATCGACCCACACCGGATCGACGACGCGGCCGCCGCCCTGTTCGGCGACGCGCTCTTCGACACCCTCTACGCACGCGGAGAAGCGGGCGAGATCGTCGCGTCCCTCGCGGAAGCCGACCCGGACCCCGCGGGCTCCACCCTCCGGGTGACCCTTCGCCACGGAGTTCGCTTCGCTTCGGGCGGCATCCTCGACGCACGGGCCGCCGCCCAGTCGATCGCCCGCGCCCGGGCGCGGGACGCCGGTCCCTGGCTCACCGAGGTCCCCGCACCTCGCGTGGATGGCGACGCGCTCGTCTTCGCGATGCACGACGTCCGCAAGCTCGTTCGCGCCCTCGCCTCGCCGCTCGTCGCCGTCGTATCGCCCCACTTTCTGCCCGAGCGCCCCGACGGCACGGGTCCGATGCGCGCCGATTTGCAGGCCGGAGGGCTCGTGCTCTCCCGCAATACGCTCGCCGCGAGCGGCCCCTCGTTCCTCGACACCATCGAGGCGCGCCACGCGCCCGACCTCGTCACGTCGCTCCGCGCCTTCGAAAGCAGCGCCGACGACGTCGGCTGGCTCGGGTCCTTCCTCCACGAGCCCCGCCAGGGCGCGAGGAGCTTCGACGCCGGCGCCGTCGCGTGGGCGGTCTTGCGCACGGGACGCGACGCCGGGCCGCTCGACGTTCGCGGCACCGCGCAGGCGCTCGCCGACGGCGTGCCCCACTCCGCCCTTGCGTCTCTCGTCGTCGGGCCCTCGTGGACCCAGGGCGCGGCGCAGTGGACGGGAGCGCCCTGCGAGCTGCTCGTCCGCGACGACGCGCCGTGGTTGGTCGAGGTCGCCCGCGGGCTCGCGGCCTCGCTCTCGTCGCCGTCCCACGAGATCAGCGTGCGCCCCATCCCCTCGGGAGACGTCGTCCAGCGGCGCGCCTCCCGCGCGTACGCTCTCTTGCTCGACGTGGCGCGTCCCGCGGGGCCCGGCGGCCTGGGCGCCCTCGTGGGCCTCGCCACGGCGGACGATCCCTCGACGGCGGCGGCGCTCGTCCGCCATCCCCCGCGCGGGGACCTCTCTCCGCGCACGGCGACGCGCACGATGCGCCTCGGGGTCGTCGGTGAAGTGCGCCTGCAGGGCGGCCGCGCGGGGGACGTGATGCTCCCCACGTCGCGGTGGGGCCGAGGAGTCGATTGGGGGGGCGCCTTCCGCGGGCGTCCGACGGGCTGACCGTTGCGCCTCGCGCCTCGCCTCGTCATCGCGTTCGGCTTCGTCGCCACCCTCTCGGTCGCGGGCCTCGGCGCGGTCGTGCGCGAGGACCGCCGCGAGAGCGAGACGAAGCGCTTCGAGCAGGAGGTCCGGGGCGCGTGCGACCGCGTCACGGCCGAGATCCAGCGCCAGGCCGAGAGCGATCGCAAGCTCATCGCCGGGGCGTGTCAGTCGGGCGAGCTCGTGGACCGCGCGCTCATCTGGCTGGAGGGCCGCACGCTCGACGACGAACGACGCCTCGCCCTCTCGCGCCTCGTCCCCGAGGAGCGCCAGGCGTTCGATCTCGACGAGCTCTCGCTCTCGACGGGAGACGGCGATCTGCTGGGGCAGGACCCGAAGGCCCCCCTCAACCCCCCACGCGCCGACGTCGCCAAGCTCCTCGCGGGGGACGTTCTGCACTTTGCGCTTCGCGTCGCTCCGTCCCCGGCGCTCGTCGCGCGATGCCGCAAGACCGGGAGCGCCGGGTTATCGGTTGGACTCGTCGGGGCACGGCGGCTCGAGCCGCTCATCGGCCGTCTCGGAAATACGATCGACGCGAAGGTCGTCCTCGGAGAGCACGGCGCCGCGGGCGACGACGTCTTCCAGTGGAGTTGCACCCTGTCCGACTCGGCGGGCGCCGGGCTTCCCATCGTGGTGAGCAAACCGAAGGGACAGCTCGCCGAGAACCTCGCGCGCATCGATCGGACCGTCGTCCTGGCGGCGCTCGGTGCGACCGTCGTCGCGCTCCTGCTCGCGGTCCTCCTCGCGCGAAGCATCGGCCGTCCCATCGCGGAGCTCGCGTCGGAGGCGCGCAAGGTGGCGAGCGGAGAGGCCCAACCTCTGCGTGTCCGTGGAGCGGGCGAGATCGCGGAGCTTGCCATCGCCTTCGACAAGATGCTCGTGGATCTCGAGGCCACCCGGCGGAGGCTCGCCGCCACGAGCCGCGTCGCCGCCTGGCGCGAGGTGGCCCGCCGCATCGCGCACGAAGTGAAGAATCCCCTCGCCCCCATCCGCGCCGCCGTCGAGACCCTTCGGCGTCTGCGCGCCCGCGAAGACCCGGAGTTCTTCGCTTACTTCGACGAGGCCACCCGCACCGTCCTCGACGAGGTGCACCGGCTCTCCAACATGGTCACCGAGTTCACTCGGTTCGCGCGACTGCCCGCGCCCCATCCGCAGGAGATCGACTTGGTCGACGTCGCCGGCCAGATCGTCCGGCTCCACGCTCCGGCCACGAAGGCGCGGCTCCACCTCGCGGTCGACCGCCAGCCCCTGCGCGTGCGCGCGGACCGCGATCAGATCGTCCAGGCGTTGACCAATCTCGTCGTGAACGCGCTCGACGCGGTCGCCAGCATGGGTGAAGGCGGCGACGTCCGGGTGTCGATCGGTGCGCCCGAGCCCGCGTACGCCGCGATCACGGTGGCGGACAACGGACCGGGCATCGCCCCCGAGATCGCCTCTCGTCTGTTCGAGCCCTACGCCACGACGAAGCCGCAAGGCACCGGCCTCGGGCTGGCCATCGCGCAGCGAATCGCGATCGAGCACCAGGGCGAGCTTTCGCTCCTTGCCCCCGCGGAAGGCAAGGGCGCGACGTTCCGGTTGGTCCTGGCCGTGGCCGGTCCGGTGGTCGCCCCGGACGACTCCGCGGGATGATGGGGCGGTGGGAAGCCTCGGCGACGATGCCGGCGCCGTTCAGCCGTCCAAGTCGCCGGGCGGAGGCAGCGTGTCGCCGGGGCGGCGCGCGCGACGAAGCTGCTTGTCCTCGTACATTCGCTTGTCGGCCTGCTCGACCAGATCCTCGAGGCCGACCGGACCCACCTGCGACTCCGTCGCGAGCCCCACGCTGATCGAAACCCGGTACGAGCGCTTCGATCGCGCGTTGTAGTCGTCGACCGCCACGCGCAGACGCCCCCGGAAGGACTCGGCGGTCTCGCCCGCGTCCGGGGAGAGGACCACGAACTCGTCGCCGCCGAGCCGCCCGATGATGTCCGACGATCGGAAGCACTCGCGGAGGATGGTCATCACGTCCGACAAGAGCTGGTCGCCCTGGAGGTGGCCGAGCGAATCGTTGATTCGCTTCATCCCGTTCAGATCGATGAAAAAGACCGCCGGCTTGCTGCCGGATTGCCGCGCCGTCTCGAGGGCGTCCCGCGCCGCCTGCATGAACCCGAATCGGTTGTACGCGCCGGTCAGCGCGTCGGTCCGCGCCATCTCCTGGAGCTCGCGGTGGGCGACGCGTAGCTCGGTGAGATCGCGCCCGACCGCGACCGCGCCGCAAACCAAGCCGTCCACGTCGAGGAGCGGCGTGGCGTTGACGCTGTACCGCCGCCCCTCCGGGTTCTGCGCGGTCTGGATGAAGAGGTCGACGTCCCTCACCATTTCACCGCGCAGGGCTCGCACCAGCGGAAGCTCGTCGGACGGGCACACGGTCCGCTGGTCCGGCAAATAGATGATCGCCCCTTCGCTCACCGACTGGTCGGCGACCGGGTTGTTGCCGAACGCGCGTCGACCCGATTCGTTGACGAGCACGACGCGGCCGTCGACGTCGGCCGTGATGACGGCATCGGACATCGCGCTCAGCACGCCGGCGAGGAGAGACCGTTGCTGGCTCGTCTCCTGCTCGAGGTTGTGCCGCTGGAGGGCGACCTCCACGGCGGCGCGGAGCTCGTTGTCCTGGTAAGGCCGGAGCACGTACCCGTTCGGCTGCGCCTCTTGCTGCGCGCGATGGAGCGTCGCCTCGTCGTTCTCCGAGCTCAAAAGGACGATCGGCGTCGGGTGGCGAGCGCGGATCGCCGCCGCGGCCGCGATGCCGTCGCCGCCCTTCTCCAGTCGTACGTCGATGACGACCAGATCGGGATGGAACGTCTCGAGGGCTTCGAGGGCCTCGGCCTCCGATGAAGCCGTGGCCGGCACGTCGAAGCCGAACCGCTGGAGCGTGGACTGGATGTCGAGGGCAAGGAGCTCTTCGTGCTCCACGACCAAGATCGACCGAGCGCCGCCGTGTGCAGAACCACCGCGAAACGTGTCGTTCGTGTTGAAATCCCTCATCGAACCGCCCCGCCCTTGCCCCCGGCACGGCAGACACGCAATGCCTAGGCATACCGGCATAACGCTTCGTTTGCGAAAAGTGAAGAGCGCATGGGTCCAAGAGCCGCGCGCCGCGCGATCTTTGTCCGCCAGCTCATTCTTTGTGGGCCGCCTCGGGCAGTCGCCTTCATCCTCCGCGCTTTCCCATTCCCCTGGGACCGAGTCGGTAGTGTGAAGTGTACGAGTGAATCCATGGTCGAGCCTCGTGCGCCTCACTCGGCGGACGGGAGGCGTGTCGCTTCCTCCGCGGCGAAGCAGCCCCATGCGCCAGCGTACCTTGTTTGCCCGTGTTTCGTGGGCGCTCTTGGGACCGCCGGCGCGCTCGAGATCGGCGCTCCAGGAGAAGGCCCGCATGCCGCTCGAGACCGGCACGAAGCGGTCTCCTCGGATGACAATTCACGATAGTGCCCAATGAACGCAACTCCCAATCCGGCCCCGGTCGAGCTCCGCCGGGCGACCTCGCCGGCGCCCGCTTCGGGCCGCGCACTCGCGTCGCCCGAGGTCCGCCGCCCTCGGTTTTTCGGCCCGATCGCGGCGTTTCCCCCTCGGCCGAGGAAAGCGCGGCAAGCCGCTTATCCGACGAAGGTGTCTCCCAGCGCTCCGAGGGCTCTCAATGCCTCGTAGAGCGCGATGCCGACGGCATTGGCCAGGTTGAGCGACCGCACGGCGCCCAACGTCGGAATGCCGACGACCCGGTCCGCGAACCGAGCGACGAGCTCCTCGGGGAGGCCCACGCTCTCCTTGCCGAAGACCAAGGCGTCGCCGGGGGCGTACTGCGCGTCGAGGTAGCTTCGCGTCGATACGGCGCTGAAGAGGTGCAAGCGCCCCGCGGGGGACTCCTTCGCGAAGGCGCCGAGGAAGTGCTCGAAGTCGACATGCTGGCGGACGTCGACGAGGTGCCAGTAGTCGACTCCCGCGCGCCTCACGCTGTGCTCGTCGATGCGAAAGCCGAGCGGCCCGACCAAGTGGAGCGGCGAGCCCGCCGCGGCGGAGAGGCGCGCGACGTTCCCCGTGTTCGGCGGGATTTCCGGCTCGACGAGGACGATGTGGAGCGGGACGGAGAGCCGTCGAGCGCGAAGGCGCGGATCGGAAGACGAGCTACGCGGCATGGCTGCTTCTCGCATGACACGAGCCCTCGCGAAAGCCGAGCGATCGGCGTGCGCGAGCCGACTATCCCCTGCGCATGCGATAGCCTGTCTCCTTTCCAAGTCCATGAAGAAGCTCGTCCACGCGATCGTCGACTTTTCCAGCGCGCGCCCGCTCCTGGTGCTTCTCCTCTCGCTCCTCTGCCTCGGGGCGACCTGGGGCTACGCGGCGCACCTGGACCTTCGATCCGACTTCCTCGAGCTCTTGCCGCGCGACAGCCCCGGCTTCATGGCCTTCGAGCACCAGCTTGGACGGGTGGGGGGCGGCGGCTCGCTCCTCGTCATCGCCGAATCCCCCGACCGGCGCGCCAACGAGCGCTTCGTCGACGCGCTCGCCGATCGGCTCGACGCCATGGTCGAGGAGCACCGAAAGTGCGTGGCCGCGTGCACGTCGCCCGAATGCCTCCGCGCGTGCGGGCCCGAGCTCGTCGCGTACATCGAGCGCGGCACCAAGGAGGCGCACGCCTTCATCGACGCGAACAAGTGGCTCTACGCCTCGGTCGCGGACCTCGAGCGCGCCGACGATCGCCTCGATCGCCGCATCGCGGAACAGAGCGGAATGGTCGAGGACCTCGGGGACGAAGAGGCGCCCGCCCACTCCGCCGCGAACGGCGCCGCCCCTGCCGCGGCGAAGCCGTCGTCTTCCGGGCTCGGACTCGACACCCTCCGTGACGAGCTCAAAGCCAACTACGCGAAGATGGACGACTTTCCCTCCGGCTACTTCGAAACGCCGGACGGAAAGAGCATCGGCCTCCGCATCGTGTCGCAAAGCACCGGTACGGGCGACAAGAGCGGCGACATCCTCCTCGCGAAGGTCGCCGCCATCACCGCGGCGGTGAACCCCAAGTCCTTCGAGCCGACGATGCGCGTCGGCTTCGCGGGCGACATCCCGAACGCCGCGGCGGAGAAGCAGTCGCTCGTCTCGCAGGCGGCGTGGGCTTCGGCGCTCGTCCTCGCCGTCATCCTCGGGGGCGTCGTCTTCTTCTACCGATCGCTGTGGTCGCTCGCCGTCATCGTGCTGCCCGCGCTGCTCGGGGTCGGCTTCGCCTACTCGTTCGCGATGGCGCGCTTCGGATACGTCAATACGACCGGCGCGTTCCTCGGCGCCATCATCCTGGGGAACGGGATAAACTATCCGATCGTTCTCTTGTCGAGATACCGCGAGTTCCGCGCGCGCGGCCTCCCACCCGACGAGGCGCGGCGCGACGCCGTGTGGAACGCGTTCCGCGCGGAGCTCGTCGGCGCGTGCGTCGGCTCGATCGCGTACGGGTCGCTCACGATCACGCGCTTCCGCGGCTTCAATCAGTTCGGCCTGATCGGCTTCGTGGGCATGCTCCTCGTGTGGCTGTCGATCATCCCCTGCGTGCCGGCGGTCATCGCGCTGGAGGAGCGCGTGAAGAAGAAGGCGCCCGTACCCCGCGCGGCGGCGCCGGGGCCGGTCATTCGCACGATCGCGCGCCTCACCGAGCGAGCGCCTTGGGCGTTCGTCGCGGGCGCCTTCGTGCTGTCGGCCTTGGCGGCCGCGCGGTTGCCGGCCTACCTCCGCGACCCCTGGGAGTACAACTTCAACAACCTCGGATCGAAGGAGTCGAAGGCGAGCGGCGGCGCGGCGGAGTGGTCGATCAAGGCCGACGACGTCTTCGGCGGGAAGAACAACATCTCGGGCGCGCTCATGCTGGCCGACACGCCGGCGCAGGTGCCGCTCCTCAAGGCGCAGATCCTCAAGAACGACGCGGCCGACCCGAAGGGCACGCTCATCGCCGAGGTGCTGACCGTCGCGGATCTTCTGCCCGGCACCCTCGACGAGCAGCGCGCCAAGATCGCCATCCTCGATCGGATTCGCGACCGCCTCACCCCCGCCGTCCTCTCCGGCCTCTCCGCGAGCGACCGCGCGGATGTCGACGCGATGACGCCGCCCGCGACGCTCCGGCCCATCGGACCGAGCGACCTCCCTGCTCTCTTCCGCCGCCGGTTCACGGAGAACAACGGGACCGTGGGCACGGTCTTTTACGTGAAGTACCGGAACGACGTCGTCCTCTCCGACGGCCACAACTTGCTGCGCATCGCCAAGGCGACCGACAACGTCGTCCTGCCCGACGGGACGAAGGTGCTCACGGCGAGCCGCTCGACGGTCTTCGCGGAGATGATCCGATCCATGGAGCGCGACGGGCCACTCGCGACCGGCGCGGCCTTCTTGGCGGTGGTGGCGGTGGTCCTCGTGGCGACCCACAACCTCCGCGGGGCGCTCGTCGTCCTCGTGTCGCTGGTGATGGGCGTCGTCTGGACGGTGGGAGGCGCCGCGTGGATGGGCGTCAAGTTGAACTTCTTGAACTTCATCGCGTTGCCGATCACCTTCGGCGTCGGCTGCGAATACCCGTTCAACGTGTACGACCGATCGCGCCTGCTCGGCGGGGACGTGGTCGGCGCCCTGCTGCGGGTCGGGGGCGCCGTCGCGCTCTGCAGCTACACGACCACGGTCGGGTATAGCTCCCTGCTCCTCGCGGACATGCAGGCGCTCCAGTCGTTCGGGTGGGTGGCGATGAGCGGCGAGATCGCGTGCCTGGCGGGCGCTCTCTTCGTGGTCCCGTCGCTCCTGCACATCCTCGCGAGAGCCCAGGCGAAGCCTCTCGGCTAAAGGCGCTTCGAGCCGGTACGCCGTCAGCCATTTCGGACGGGGGCCGTGTGGGATCGCATCGACGGCGTGGACGAAGCGTTCGAGCGCGGGACCCACCGCGTCGCGCACGGCGGGCGACGTCCAACCGGGGAACTCCGAGTAGACGAGCCGGGCCTTCGCGGCGGCCCCCTTCGCGTTCACGGCCTCGAACGGAAAAGGCGTCACGAAGTAAGACGGCTCGCCGCGCTCGAGCGCGCGATCGACGTCGGCGCCCGTGGCGGGCACCTCGGGCTGCCAGGGCTCTCGCTTGTAAAATGGATAGTCGGGAAACCCCCAGCCTTCCCTCGTCCAGACGCGCGCGCCCGGCTCCACGTGATGGTACGCAAAGTCGTAGTAGGCGACGTCCGCGTCCCAGCCGAGCGGGTATACGGCCAAGAGCAGCATCCCGACGAGGTCGTCGGCCACGACGAGCCACGCGAGCGGCGAGGCGCGGAGCCTCCACACGCGCGCGGCCACGGCGTCGCCCCATCGGGCCAAGCCACGGAGGGCCGCGGGAATCGGCGTCGCGCGCACCGACGGGGAGAGGCCGAGGGTCAAGGCCGGCGTCGCGACGAGGATCATCGGAAAAAGAAGCCGCTCCTCCTTGTGGGCGAGGGCGCTCGCGACGAGCACGTAAGGGAGCGTCGTCCAGGTCACGGGATGCTTCGGCCGGCGCGCCCACGTGAGGCCGAGGGCGAGCATGAAGACGAGGACCACCGGCGCGAAGATGTTCGCCGGCAAGAGATAGAGGTATCCGGAGAACGGGTCGGTCCCGAAGCGCGCCGACGCCACGCGGTCGACCAAGTTGATCCGCAGGTATTCCCACGCCGGGAAGCACCACGCTCCGTACCCCCACCGGTCGACGACCAGCCCCAACCCGACCGCCCCCGCCACGCCTCCCGCGAGGCCCAACGCGCCGCGCGCTCCGAGCCGCCGGAACGCCAAGAGCCACGCGACGAAGGCCGCCACGAGCACGCCGGTCTGGAAGCGGCACTCGAACGCGAGCCCGAAGAGCGTGCCCGCCACGACGGCCACGCGCGCGGGGAGCACCGGGCGGTCGCTACCGGCCACGGACGGCGGGAGCGCCGCCAGCACCGAGCAGAAGCCGAGCGCGAAGAGCGCGCCCGATACGTTCTCCGAAGACGTCCTCACCGCCAAATACGGCAGGAACCCGAGCCACGTCGTGGCCCGAAGCTGGATCCGCCGCACGTGCGCGTCCGCCGCCCAGGCGAGCGTCGTCCGCACCACCGCCGAGAGGGCGAGCCAAGACAGAAGCCCCGAGGCGAACCTGAGGAGGAGCGCGAGCGCGAAGGTGTCTCGGACGCCCACGGCCCGCGCGGCCTTCGCAATCACGAAATAGGCTGCCGGCTGCATCCAGGCGCGCATCCGCGCGCCGAACTCCCACGTGAGCTGCGCGTCCGTCGTCGTGCCGAGCTTGACCCCGAGCGGCTCGAGCACTTGGAAGTGCTCGTCGGGATGGAAATACGTGACGCTGAAGAGCGCGGTGACCGCCACCACCGCGAGCTGGACCCGAAGCGCCGTCCTCACCGCGCGTTCGGACGGCATCGACGCTTCACCCTGCGCGGTCGCGGGCACGCCTGGAGTCGTCCTCAGTCGTCCTCGCCCTCGCCGAGCAGGAACTCGCCCGCGGCCCCGGCCGCGCCGCGGCCGAGCGCCTTCGCCACGTGCAAGAGCAGCTCACGGTTGTCGGCGATGCCGAGGGTCTGCATCTCTAGCGCGCCGATCCGGTCCTCGGGCGAGAACGCGCTCGCCGTCTTCTCCATCGAGAGCTTCTCGGGATCGTAGGCGCTGCGCTGCGCCTGCGTGTCGAGGAGGGTGTAGTCGTCGCCCCGCCGCAGCTCGAGGGTGACCTTCCCGGTCACGGCGGAGGCCACCCAGCGGGTGAGCCCCTCCTTGATCACCAGGGCCTCCGGGTCGAACCAGCGTCCCTCGTAGAGCAGGCGACCGAGGCGGCGGCCCTGCGTCGCGTAAAGGTCGGTCGTGTTCTCGTTGTGGACGGCGCTGAGGAGCCGCTCGTAGACGATGTGGAGCAGCGCCATCCCCGGAGCCTCGTAGACCCCGCGGCTCTTTGCGTCGATCACGCGATTCTCGATCTGATCGCTCATCCCGAGACCATGCCGGCCGCCGGTCGTGTTGAGCGCGCGGAACGTCTCGAAGAGCGACGCGTGCTGGGCGCCGTTCACCGAGACGGGCACTCCCCGAGCGAGCTCGATGGTCACCTCCTCGGACTCGACGTTCGTCTCTTTGCGCCACGAGGCGACGCCCATGATGGGGTCGACGATGCGGCTGCTGCGGTCGAGGCGCTCGAGGTCCTTGGCCTCGTGCGTGGCGCCGAGGACGTTCGCGTCCGTCGAGTAAGCCTTCTCGACGGACATCGAGTACGGCAGGCCAATGGAGACGAGATACTCGCTCATCTCTTTTCGGCCGCCGAAGGCCTCGACGAACGCCCGATCGAGCCAAGGCTTGTAGATGGCGAGCGACGGGTTGACGAGAATGCCGTACCGAAAGAAGCGCTGGATGTCGTTGCCCTTGTGAGTGCTGCCGTCGGAGAAGACGTTGACGCCGTCCTCGCGCATCGCGCGGATGATGGCGGTCGTCGTCACGGCGCGTCCGAGCGGCGTCGTGTTGAAGTACTTTCTGCCGCCGGTCGACAGGTGGAACGCGCCGCACTGGATGGCGACGATCCCCTCGCGGACGAGGGCGTCGCGGCAGTCGACGAGGCGCGCGACCTTGGCGCCGTAGCGGGTCGCGATGGGGGGGATATCGGCGACGTTCGTCTCGTCGGGCTGGGCGAGGTCCGCGGTGTACGCGTGCACCGGAAGGCCCTGCCGCGACATCCAGGCGACGGCCGTGCGCGTGTCGAGCCCTCCCGAGAACGCGATGCCGATGGGGGTGCCGTTCGGGGGGAGCGATCGGTAGATGCGGCTCATGAGGACCTCCAGATACACGCGGAGAGCCCGCGCGGGTAGCCCCCCGCCGAGACCCCTAAGGCAACCGCACGCGCTCGACCATTCCTCGGTCGCCGTCGACCCGCAGCAAGTCGCCCGTGCGAATCACCTGGGTCGCCCCCGAGACGTTGACCACGCTCGGTACGCCGAACTCCCGCGCGACGACCGCCGCGTGGGAGAGCGGTCCGCCGAGCTCGGTCACGACGCCGGCGGCCACGAGGAAAAGCGGCGTCCATCCGACGTCGGTCGTGTGAACGACGAGGATTTCCCCTGGCTCGAGCGCGTCCATCTCGTCCTCCCGGAAGAGGACGCGCGCCCGACCCTCCACGACCCCGGCGCTCGCCGCCAGGCCCCGCAGCACCTCCCCACCCGACGGGGGCAGGACGACGGGCGGCGGCGCGCCGACGAAGGTGGCCGGAGGGTCGGGGCGGGCCCGATCGCGCGCGAGCTCCCCTCGACGGGATCGGACCAGCGCCGCGAGCTCGACGCTCGACGCCCGAAGCGCGACCACCACCTCGTCGACGGTCAGAAAGAACACGCTCCGAACGGACGCGAGCCCGGAGCCCGACTCGACGAGCGCGCGCCAGTCGGCCTCGAGGTCGAGGTCCCGGCGGAGCAAACGGCGGTCGGCGTCGAGGCCGGCCTCGCGGAGCATCCCGAGGACGCGGGTCACCCACGCCCGCATGCGCTCGCGCAGGCGCGCGGACCGCTGCGCGCGAGCCACGAGGTGGCGGAGGAGCGTCTGCTCGATCATGCCGAGCTTCGGCACGAGGCGAGCCATCTCGAGGTCGGCCTGCCCCTTCGCGCGGGCGATGGTCCCTTCCATCTGCTGCGCGTCGGTCCGCAGGGCCGCCCGGAGCATCCGGAGAACGGGCCGCGGGTCTTCCTTCCAGCGCGGCGTCGACAGCTCCGCCTCGCGTACGGCCCGGTCCCCGTAGAGCTCGAGGAAGCTCTGGAGCGCGCGCCGCGTCGGGCCCTCCGGGATCGCGTCGAGCCCGGTCGTCGAGTCGCGCTCGATGGCCGCGCGCGCGTCGGGCTCTCGCCGCGCGAGGGCCGCGACGTGCATGATCCCGATGCCCGGGCGGGCGCTCTCGACGTCGCGGATGCCGCTCGTCAGCGACTGGGCCAACCGCTCGGCGTCGAGCGGGGCGACGCGCTCGAGCATCGTCTTCAAGGCGAGGTGCGCGCCGAGCGAGCTCGAGGCGCAGGTGAGCATCACCGTGCCCGTTCGCGCGAGGAGCTCCTGGATGTCGCGGAGGCGGCGCGCCAGCCCGTCGTCCGGGAGGACGGCCAGGTCGAGGGCGCTCTGGGCGCGCCACTCCTTCTCGGCGAAGGCTTCGAAGGCCTTCACGTCGTCGTCGAGGCGCAGCTGCTCCCGAAGCAGCCGCGACGCGGTCAGCGGCAGTCGCACGTAAAAGCTCCGGCGGCTGACTCCCTCGACCTGCGTCGCCAGCTCTTCGCCGCCCCAGCCGCCGCCGAGCTCCACGAGCGTCCGCGGGTCGAGAAAGGGGACCTGCGCGGCGATACGCATGAAGTGCGTCAGGTTGAGGAAGACGCGACCGTGCACGTTGCCGACGAGCCGCGTGTTCTTCGGCACGCGACAGCCGAGGGCAGCGAAGGCGCGCCGGAAGCCGGCCTCGCTGAACGCCCCGGCGATGGACCAAGTGAAGGGCGTCGCCACACCGGGAAGAGCTTCGCCGACGTTCACGTTGCTCCAGACGGTCTCCGCGTCGCCCCCATCGGGGAAACCTCGGCCCGTCGCGGGCCGCGCCTGCACGACCCAGGTGCGCTCGGCGTCGCACGCGAACTCCACGTCCCACGCCACGGCCTCGAGCCGCTCGAGGCGGGCGGCGATCTCCGCCAGATCCGCGATTCGCTCGCGCGAGAGCGCCGGTCGGTCTGGGTCCTCGACGGCCACCTCGGCGACGCCCGCCGCGCCCACGACCGTCGACCTCTCCTTGCGCGCGATGAGCGACCCGACGAGGCGACCGCGCGCGTCGATGCGCAGCACGTCCGGCGACGTGACCCCGTTGACGACCGGCGCCCCGAGTCCGAAGCCCACGTTGACGATGCGCTCGTCCTCCGCGCCGCGCGCACGCCCGTTCGGCGCACGCGTGAACATCACGCCCGCCGCCTTCGCCTCGACCACGCGCTGGAGGATGACGGCCATGCCGACGTCGCGGACCCCGTGGGCCGCGAGGTACGCGAGCGCGCGCCCGTTGGCGATCGACGCCCACACCCGGCGGACCGCGACGGCCAGCTCGTCGCCGCCGCGCACGCCGAGGATGCTGTCGGCGAGCCCCGCCATCGAGACGAGGGCGCCGTCCTCGCACGTCGCGCTCGATCGCACGGCGAAGCCCCAGGGGCAGCGTTCGCCCACGTCGCGCCAGAGCGCGCGCAGCTCGTTCTCGAGGCCGCGGGGCATCGGGGCGTTCTCGATGTGCTTGCGGGCCTCGGCCGCGCGCGTGTAGCCGGCGCGCCCCGCCGACGCGCGCAAGAGGGCTCGCGGGTGCCACCCCGGCGAGAGGTCCCGCGTGGCCTGACTGAACGCCTCGGCGGGAAGAACGATGGCATCGGGCACGTCGAAATGGTGCCGGACCAGCCACGCGAGGCGCGCCGCCTTGCCGCCGACGACGCGCGGGTCGTCGCCACCGCGCCGCTGGGCGAGCACCTCGAGCGGCACGAGCCAGGCGGACATGCGGCCGATGGTAGCTGCCGCGACGCCCGAGGGCACCGTTCGACGCGGTCACGCCCTCGCGAGCACGCGGTCGTGCCACAAGAGAAGCTCGATCGATCCGGGCCCGCGGTTGAACACGTAGTCGTGCGGACCGGGCACGTCGGCGTAGTCGTGTTCGATGCCGTCGGCGCGCCAGGCCCGCGAGACGCCGCTGATCGCGTCGTGGAAATAGTCGTCCTGGCTCGTCAGCAGGCGCAGCTTGAGCGACGGCCGGCTCGCGCGCGCCGCCCGCGCCGCCGCCGTCCATTCGTTGTCGCGCCCCGGCTGGAGGGCGGGCTGGATGCCTCCCACCGCGCCGAACGCGCTCGGCGTCGTCAGACCGATGCGCAGCGCGACCACGCCCCCGAGGGACACGCCATCGATCCCCGTCGCGTCGGGCGACGCGAGCGCCGGCGTCTCGCGATGGACGCGCGGGAGCAGCGTATCGAGGAGGAAGCGTTGGTAGGCGCCGAGGTCCGCCGTCGTCGCGGGATGAAAGTCGGGCATCCACGGGCAAGCGACGATGAGCCCTCCGAAGGGCCTCGCCGCGAGCGACGCGTTCGCTTCGCCCATGCGCGCAGGGTCCACGAAGCCCTCGTAGTCGGCCTCACGGAGCGGAGGAGCCCGCAGCCGATCGATCGCACGAACGAGCGCGTAGTCGCGCGGCCAGCCCATGGCGCCCTCCGCGGGGGCCTTGATGGCCTCGCCGTGGCCGTGAAGCGCGATGAGCACCGGATAGCGCGCGCCCGCGTCCCCCCAGGCCGGCACGACCACGACCGCGCGCCCCGCTCCCCAGGGCTGCGCGCCGAGGTCCCACGTCAGGAGGCGGACGTTGGGTGACGACGGAGGAAGCGGCGGCGGTGGTCCGCTCCCGGCCGCCCTCTCGCTCCGCGAGCATGCGATCGCGGCGGCGACGCCGAGCAGACACGCGCGTCGGCCGACCATATTGGCGCCTCCCCTCCTCGGCCGGACCGCCCGCTCACGAGTCGGCCGGCGGTTCCGGGACGCTGCCGGTCGCGTTGCGAACGAGGTCGACCAGGGTGGGGTCGGAGCCGAGGCGGTCGCGGACTTGGGCGCGGACCGCCTCGAGCTCGGCGGGGGTCACGAGGTGGCTCAGATGCGCCGTCGCCTCTTCCACTTTCTGGTCGAGGTACTGGCGGAGGTCGATGTCGCCGCCGCGAAGGCGCTGGAGGGCGTCGCTCGGGGCCGTGGCGCCGACCGTGGGCGCGGGAGCCGCGGCCTCGAAGGGGCTCGCCGCCTCGTTCGGGCGACTCGGCCCGGACGCGGCGGGAGGGGGTATCGGCGGGCCTTTGGGGCCGATGCGATCGATGGCCATGGGTCGGCGTCCGGAGCAAAGGGTAGAGGCGGTTCGGGATTCTGGCTACGCCAGCGCGGGAGGCACCCTTTCTCCTATCGGCGGCCGGCGGCGAAAGGTTGCGGCGGAGGAACCCCTCACCACGCGATCGCCAGGCTCCGCACCCTGCGCTCGCCCGCCGTGGCGCCCACGTCGTCGTAGATGAGCGCGCCTCCGGCCAGCGCAACCGCAGCGTCGAAAGCACCCGGCGCGTCGAGGTCCACGAGGGGCCAAGCGCGCGCCGTCGCGCCGGTCTCCTTGATCACCGCCGCGTCGAGCGTGACCACCCCGTGCGCCGCGGTCGCCACCACGACGCGGGTGCCCGCCGGTGAGCCCTCGAGGGCGAGCGCCGTCGGACGCCCCGGCTCCGCAAGTTGAAGCGCCCCCGTGTCCGCCACCCGCCCGGCTTCGTCGACCCGCGCGAAGAGCGCCGCGCCCGGAGCATCGACGCCGGGCGGCGCGTCTTCGATCCACGCGACGAGCGCTCCTTTGCCCACGGCCGTGATGGCCGGCGAGCGAGAGTGCGCCGCGGTCGCGAGCACGCGGACCTCGTCGGTCGCTCGCTTGGCGTCGCGCGCGCCGAGCGTCGCCACGTACACGTCCCCTATTCCCTCGCGCGGACTCTCCCGCGGATCGCTCCATGCGATCCACGCTCGGCCGCCCGCCCCCGCGAGCGCCACGTCGGCCTTGTCTCCCGGGGATTGCGTGATGCGCTGGTCGGGCGAGAGCCGCGCCAGATCCCGATCGAGCTTCGCCGCGTACACTTCGCCGTTGCCGTCCCGCCAGTCGACCCACCCCACGATCCATCCACCGTCGACCGGCGCCACCGAGACGTCGCCCGCGTCGCCGCGCGCGATCGTCACCTGCACCTCCTTGATGCGGTGGCCGTGAGCGTCGAGCGTGGCGACGTGCACCTGCGGGTCCC
Source organism: Polyangiaceae bacterium (assembly GCA_036500865.1). GTDB lineage: Bacteria > Myxococcota_A > Polyangia > Polyangiales > Polyangiaceae > Palsa-1150. The sequence goes on along the minus strand of DASYBG010000016.1, from coordinate 89,894 downwards.
CTTCGTCGCGTACGACCCACGCCGCCGCCACCTGATCGACCTTGTCCCCGGCGCCGCGCGCCGCGAGCGCCACGCGGCCCACCGGCAGCGCGCGCGACGTCAGCGTGTGCGGCTGCTCGAGCGGCTTGCCGGCGTCGTCGTAAGCGCGCACCACGATGGATGCGACGTGGGCGCCGGGCGGGGCGTTCGGAACGTCGACCGCGCTCGTCATCGTCGCGACCAGCGCCGCACCGGCGACGCGCACGGCGGCGACCTCGGCGTAGGGGGGGCCCGAGACGAGCGTCGTGATCCCGACCGCGCGCGGCGCGTCGGCCGGAGACGCGGGGGCCGGGGGAGGCTCGAACGGCGAGGTCCTCGGGGCGAGGTCGACCGCGAAGATCGGTGTCGGTGATTCGCTCGTGGCCGCCAGGGCGATGCATCGGTCGCCCGTACAATGCAGGCCCCACCCGAGCGAAGCCTGCACCCGCGGGTCCCCCACGAGGAAGGGCTCGGCCTGGAGCGTCGCGAGCCGCGCGTCGTACCGGACGAAGGTCGGCACCGCGGGGCAGTCGGGCAAAGGCGTGTCCCCCGACATACATACCCCCGTAGGGACCGTGAGGAGCGCGAAGCCCTCGCCCGCGGCGACGAGGTCCGCCTTGGCCGATCCCACGATTCGCATCGACGTCACGGGCTGCGCGACGAGCGGCCCCTCGGCCGGGACGCTCGCGAGGTGCAAGACGCGGTAGGAGCGACCGCTCGTGCGCGGCGACTCCCACGCCAACGCCAAGCCCGAGCTGGCCGCCGTGAGCGCCACGAGGGCCGACCCGCCCAGCTCGTGCAACGCAGAGAACGGCCCCTTCGTGTGTCCCGCGGCGTCGATCGACGCGAGCATCACCCGCGCGTCCTCGCCCGTCCAGTCGGTCCAGCCCACCACCCAACCGTCCGGCACGGCGGCGATCTCGACGTCGCTCCCGACGGAAGGCTCCGGCGTCACCAGCACGGGCACGCCCTTCGCGGCTCCTTCGGAGTCGAGCTGGAGCCAGGAGAGCCGGCCGGCCGTATTCTTGTCGCTGTCGTTGCCCGACACGAGCGCGAGCGCCGTCCCGTCTCCGTCGGGCGTCACGCCCCAGCGCGACACGTCCCGCGCCACGCGCACGGGCATTCCGCGCGGCTTGCCGTCGCTCCCGATCGAACCGGCAAGGAGGTTGGCCGTGCCCGCAGCCGTCTCCTCGGCCCACACGCAGAGCGCGCCCTTCGGCGTGGGCACGATGTCGGCCCACGCGATGTGGTCGCCCGTTCGCTGGACGTCCGACGGCTTGTCGCGAGCGGTCCCGTCGGGCGCGAGGTCGATGATCGTCAGCGACTCGCCACGGTCGAGGAGCGCCGTCCACGCGATCAGCCACCCGTGAAACTCGTGGGTCGGGCGGATCACGAGCGACGTCGCCTCGCGAGGCACCGTGGTCACCACCTGGGGGCTCCGGAGCGGAGCGCCGTCTTGACCGATCGGCACGACCACGAGCTCTCCGTCCCCGGTGCGCTCGGAGGTCGCCACCCACGCGACCATCCCCGTGTCGCGGCCCCAAGCGATGAACGGACCGATGGCCGCCCGTGCGATCGCCCCGATCCAGTGGGATTTGGCCGGACCGTGCAGGTCTGGCGCCTTCGCCCTCGGCGCGGCCGGGCGCCGAGCGTTCTCGGTCATCGCGGGCTTGGTCGCATCCCTCGGCCGCGGCGTGGCGTGCATGCACCCGGACATCGCGCAGAGCACCGCCGAAGCGGCGACCAGCCAGCCCCAACTATGGCGGCATGCGTTCGTCACCGACGACACAACCCGTGAGGCCGCCCGAACCGTCCCAGCCGCATCGAGCTCGGACGACGCTTCAGGACCGGAGGAGCCGCGCGACGTGCTGCTTCTCCCAGTCGATCGCACGACCGTAGTGCCGAAACTCCGGCTCTCGCGCCTTGAACTCCGGCGGGTGCAGGTTCACCCGACCGAGCCCGCGGCTGCCTGGGATCACGTGGTGGAGCATCTCGTGGTAGACGATGTAGGCAACGAAGTAGCGGGGCACCCATTTGCGATCGAGCGAAGGGTGCACGCGGATCAGCTTGTCTACCAGACTGTAACTTCCGAGCTTGATCGTCTTTCGTGCGCCGTCGTTTCTCGTCGCACGCTTGCCCCAAGTGACGAGGGCGTTCACGCCGCCGTCGAAGTAGCGCTCGTTGAGGTCGTTGAAAAGCGTGAGCAAATCGTGGTTTTTGCCCTTGGTGACGAGCGGCGCGTTCCGCTTGCGGCGGACGAGACGAAAGCCGTTCGCGTCGATGTAGTCGCCGAGGATGGCGCTCGCGTCTCGGTCGTCCCGAGTCACGTAGCGGACGAGGGAGTCGACCACGGAGGCCGGCGCGTCCAGGAACATATGGTGGATGCGCGCGTGAAGGATGCCGCCCTTGATGCGATGCGTAATAATCGAGTGCCGGTTGTCCGTGATGGAGAGGATGACCGGCCCGAGGAACGCGCCGTTGAGCTTTCGCTCGAGCGCCTGCCGAGCCCCTTCGTGGATGAAGAGCCGGGGGGAGGACGAGGGAAAGACCAGCCGCAGCTGGGCCCCCACCCGCTCCGGGATACGGATGACGGATGCGACCTGTGGGCGGACCGCGGCGATGGCCTTTCCGCGAGCCATTCGCGCTGCCCCAGCCCGGCTTGCGTAGAGTAGGGGCACGACGCTCCGACCGCCCATTTGTGGCCTCCACCGAGCGGGTTAGAGGACGGGGGTGGGCGTGTCAAGGAACAGTCATTCTACCTGTACAATCCGCAGGTTATACCAAAGGGGTAAACGCCCCCACACGGCTCTTGGGACGGCCGTTCGGCGCTTATGAAAACGCCCCCGAAATGCCTTGACGACGAGGTGCGGCGGAGGCAGCCGCCCTCGTCCCTCGGAAGGCGTCAGCGAGGGGGGCGTTCGAGTTCGAGCGACCGGGGGTCGAGCACGAATCGGAGCCGACCGTGACCCGTATCGGCGGAGACGTGCAGTCCGACCACGCCGGCTTTGTCGAAGCCTTGACCGAACGACTTGCCGAGGAGCGACGACACCAGACCCGATAGGTCCGGTTCGTGGCCGACGAACATGACGCGCTTCCGACCTTGCGAGGCGATGCGCCGCGCGAGCTGGGCGATGGGACCACCGGGCGAGAGCTCGCGCCGCGTTCGAACGCTCCCGCCGCGGTCACCGAGCTTGGTGTCGACGGCGACGATCTCGGCGGTTTGCACGGCACGGACGAGCGGGCTCGTGATGATCTCGGCGGGCTCTTCTCCCACCTCGACGAGGACACGGGCCACCTCGCGCACGCGTTGCCGCCCGGGGACCGTGAGGGCACGGTCGCCGTCGTCGCCGCTGTCGGCACCGTCCTCTGCGGGGCCGTGCCTCATCACGTAGAGCTTCACGGTCGCTCGATTTTAGCGCTTCTGGTGAAGGTCAGCACCCCCATGCCGACTCAGTTGGTGGCGGGCTTGGTGGGAGGCGCTGCCTTCTTCGTGGCGGTGGTGGCCTTCTCGTCGGGCGCGCCGTTCGGCTGCACGGCCGCGGCGGGGACGCCGGACCGCTTGATGCCGTGCTTGGCGAGGATGGTCACCTCGATCTTGTCGAGGAGCTCGGGGTGCTGTTCGAGGAACGCCTTCGCGTTCTCGCGCCCTTGCCCGATGCGCTCGCTGCCGAAAGAAAACCAGGCCCCGCTCTTCTCGATGATGCCGAGCTCGGAGGCGAGGTCGACGATGTCGCCCGATCGCGAAATGCCCTGGCCGTACAGGATGTCGAACTCGACCTCGCGAAACGGCGGCGCCAGCTTGTTCTTCACCACCTTGACGCGCGTTCGGTTGCCGACGACCGCCGGGTCCTTCCCGCTGGCGGCGGCGGCTTCCTTGATGGCCCCGATGCGGCGGATGTCGAGCCGGACGCTCGCGTAAAACTTGAGCGCGTTGCCGCCGGTCGTCGTCTCGGGGCTGCCGAACATGACGCCGATCTTCATGCGCATCTGGTTGATGAACACGAGCAGACAGTTGCTGCGCGCGACCGTCGCGGTGAGCTTGCGAAGGGCTTGGCTCATCAGCCTGGCCTGAAGGCCGACGTGGTTGTCGCCCATGTCGCCTTCGATTTCGGCCTTGGGGACCAGGGCCGCCACCGAGTCGATGACGATGATGTCGACCGCTCCGCTTCGCACCAGCATGTCGGCGATCTCGAGGGCCTGCTCGCCGTAGTCGGGCTGCGACACGAGGAGCTCGTCGGTCTTCACGCCGAGCTTGCGGGCGTAGGCGGGGTCGAGCGCGTGCTCCGCGTCGATGAAGGCGGCGACGCCGCCGCCTTTCTGCACTTGCGCGATGGCATGGAGGGTGAGCGTCGTCTTGCCGCTCGACTCGGGGCCGTACACCTCGATGATGCGGCCGCGGGGGTAGCCGCCGATGCCGAGCGCAATGTCGAGGCCGATGCAGCCGGTCGAGACGACCTGAATGCCGTCGGCCGAGCCGGCGCCCTCCTTGAGGCGCATGATCGAGCCCTTGCCGTATTCCTTCTCGATGGTGGCGACGGCGAGCTCGATGGCCTTCGACTTGTTCTTCGCGTCTTCCATGGCGATCTTTCATACTGCAATCTTGTTCAGGCTTCAAGGTCTCGAAGGGCTCTCCCCTCTCGTCCTCGGAGCGGGCGTCGTCCTCGCCGGGAGGACCGCGCACACCGCCGTCCTTCACTCGGGGAAAAGCGACGACGCGCCGTCACCAGCGACGGAAAGCCGTCGCTCGCCGACACGCCGCGTTTCGCGGGGATAGCGCTTTCGAAGCGCCGATCGCGGTGGCCCACGGGTTGCTCTTGGGTCACCCATCATGCACCGAACGAAGTGGCTCCTCTCGGCCGTTCTCGCCTCGACGACGTGTGCGGCAACCGCGCACGCCGACGTGACGGCATACCCCTCGACTCCCGTCGCCACGAGCGACCACGCCTTGCAGGAGCCCGCGTCGCCGACCGCCCCGCATCCTCACGTGGTGAAGGTCGGAATGGGCCTCGATATCGGCGTCCCCGACGGAGCGGCCCTCGCCATCGTCGTGCGGCCCGGCCTCGACTGGCTCACCGTCGCCGGCGGCGTCACCTACAACGGCATGGCGCCCGGCCTCCGATTGGGCGCCACGGTGGCGCCGCTCGCGACCATCGTCTCGCCGACCCTCACGATCGAAGGGGGCCACGCGTGGCAGGGCACCGTCCCGGGCGTGAGCGGCTCGCCCGCCCTCGGATACACGTACGCGAACTTTCACGTCGGCATCGACGTCGGCTCACACAACGGTCTGCGCTTCTTCCTCCGGGGCGGGGTCTCGTACCTCGACATGAGCGCGTCCAACTGGTCCCCCTCTTCGAGCACCGTCGACATCGGCATCGCGAGCCCGTCGTACAGCGGGTGGCTCGCGCCCTCGGGCAAGCTCGGCATCTCCACGTTTTTCTGAGAGGACCCGATGACCAAGATCCAAGTGGCGTGTTGGGGAGCCGCGCTCGCCGTGTGCGCCGCGTGCACGAGCGGCCAGGGCGAGGTCGACGTCATCGCCGACCGCGTGGCGACCTTCCCCGGGATCCCGCAGGCGCAGGCGCTCGCGGGCGTCGTCATGACGACCGACGCGGTCGTGAGCTTCGACGAACACGGAGACCTCGCCTCGCTCGGCAAGGTGGGGACCTTCCACGCGACGATCGTGAAAAACTCCCTCTCCGGGTCCGACCTCGCGTTCGTCACGCACGTCCGCGCGACCATCGCCGCCGACGACGGCGCGATGCCCGAAGTGCTGCTCTCCGACGTGGACGTGCCGGCGAGCGCGACCGAAGTCGCGCTGCCCCTCGCGCTGACCGACGCTCAGGTCGTGTCGTACCTGAGTGAAGGAAAGGTCGACATTCGCCTCGAGCTCACGGGCACGATTCCCGAGCGCCCGATGACCCTCACGCACTCTCTCGTCGCGCACGTGAGCGTCGACGTGGCCGGATCGGTCACGACGCTCTGAACCCGATGACTGCCCGCCGAGAAGCGGGCGTCCATTTCACTGGCACTGGGTCGGGCAGGAATTTCCGACGCAGGTCACGAGAGCCAGGCCCGCCTGGTTTCCCTCGTAGCAGGTGGCGTCGGATCCACAGGCAGCGCAGGCCGCGTCGGCGGCGCAGGCCTGGAGCTGAGTACAGCATGATCCGTCGATACAGATCGTACAGGTGTCCGTCGCCGAGGGCGGACACGTAGCGGTTCCGGTGGTCATCGTGCACATGCTGTTGCCGAGGCCTCCGCCCAGGCCGCCGGTGGTCGTCCCCGTCGTGCAGTTGCCATTGCCGTTCGACGAGCTCCCACAACCCCCCGCGGCCAAAAGCCCGATCCCAATGACGAGAGCAGCCCCGAGCCGCCCGCCGAATGCTCTACCCATCATCATCCAATACCTCCCAACGCCCTCGGGCGTATTCGCCGCGAGCGCGCACAGATCGCAAACTCGTACACGGTAGCTCGATTCGGGCGCTTCAGCCACATCGAGGCGTCCAAGAGACGCGCAAACGTTGACGGGCGAGAGCGTTGGCTTTTACATGGTCGATCTTGGTCGAGCTGCCATATCGGCTCTTACGAGCACCCAGAGAGCATGTGGGGCTTCACACGCAATCGTCGACCGAAGAGGTGAAGGACGAATGAAAACGGCTCATCGCCGAAGCACGGCCATCTTCCGCACCGGCGCCACGCTCTCGCTCGTCCTCGCGGCGTCGGGGACGGCCGCCGCCGCGCTCGCGGACCCGTACCACCCGACCGATCAAGAGAAGGCCGCCGCGCGCCCGCTCGCGCTCGACGGGCTCGAGGCCGCGAGCAAGGGCGACTGCCGGGGCGCCGTCGACAAGCTCACGAAGGCCGAGGCGCTCGTTCACGCGCCGACGACGGCCGTTCCGCTCGCGGAGTGCGAGATTCAACTGGGCAAAGTCGTCCTCGGCGTCCAGCTCCTCGACCGCGTGGTCGCCGAGCCGCTCACGCCGAACGCGCCGCAGCCGTGGCTCGAGGCGAAGCAGCACGCGGCGCAGCTCCGCGACACGGCGAAGCCGCGCGTGGCCAAGCTGACCATTCACGTGAACGCGGCCCGCAACGCGGGCGATCCTCAGGTAACGCTCGACGGTCAGCCCGTCGCCGCGGCGCTCATCGACACCGAAATTCCAGCCGATCCGGGCGCGCACCACGTGGTCGCGCGGCAAGGCGCCGTGGAAGCGGCGAGCGACGTCACGCTGGCCGACGGTCAGTCCGCGGCGGCGAACTTGAACCTCCTCGCGCAAGCCGGGTATCCCCCCGCGCAGCCCGGGGCCGGCTATCCGCCCCCGCAAGGATATGGACCGCCGCCGGCCGGCTATCCGCAGCCGCAGGGATATCCCCAGCAGCAAGGTTATCCGCCGCCGCAGGGATACCCGCCGCAGCAAGGATACGGCCCGCAGCCGGGATATCCGCCCGGCTATCAGCCCGAAGCGGCGGGCGAACCTTGGATGGCGTTCGAGTTCGGCGCACGTCTCGCGTTCGGCCTGCCATTCGGCGGATTGGACGGCGGCAACGGCGATGACTTGAACCACAACATCAGCAACATAGTCGCGCCGCTTTGGCTGGAGGCCGGCGCGCGCATCGCCTCGCATTGGTATGCCGGGGGATACTTCATGTTTGCCGTGGCGTCCGTCAACAGCCCGGGATGCCAACAGCTCGGCGTCGGCTGTTCGGCAAACGACATTCGCCTCGGCGTCGAGGGCCAATACCACATCTTGCCGGACAATCTTTTTGACCCCTGGTTCGGCCTGGGCATCGGCTACGAGTGGCTCTCCGCCACGGCAACCGAGGGTACGGTAGTCAGTAACAGCGGCTTCTCGGGCTGGGAGTTCGTCAACATCCAGGGAGGCCTCGATTTCCGGCTGCTCAACGGCATGCTCGGAGTCGGCCCGTTCATCCAGGTCAACATCGACCAGTACAGCTCGGCGAGCGTCGCCACGAACACCACCGGCGGCACCACGGGCGCATCGATTCCGAACCAGACGCTCCACGAATGGTTCATCTTCGGCGCCCGCGGCGACTTCGATCTGAAGATTCGCTGACGCGGTAGACCCTCTAAAACGCGTATCCCGTCGTCAAGAGCACGCCGATCGCGGTGCTCGAGATGGCGGCCGTCGTCCCGGCGACGCCGATGGGCGTCGCCTGGCCGGTGGACCACGCGTAAAAGACGCCGACCGTCGTCCTTACTTTGAATTCTTTGAGGAGCGTGTCGAGCCCGACCCCCGCGGTGAGCCCGTAGTAGTCCTGCTTCGAGTAGTTGGCGGCGCCCGGGCTCCGCCCCTCCGCCGACGGGTTGTAATACATGCCCAGGCGCACCGGGAACGCCGTCGCCGGCCGCATCTCGACGCCCAGGTTGAAGCGCGGCGTCGGCCTCAGCGTCACCTCCTCGTTGAAGGTCGCCGACGAGGGGAACGTCGCGTAGCTCGTCCCCATCTGCAAGCTCACGTCCCCGAGGACGGCGAACCAGGGCGCGGGGGTCACCGCGGCGCCGAGCGTGAAGTCGAACGGCATGGCGTAGTTCGCCGAGCCCGATTCGTCGTCGCCGCTCGACTGCGGCGCGCCGCTCGCCGCGACGGTGTGGGTCTCCTGGTATGCGCTCTCCTTGCCATAGACCTGCAGCATCGCCGACTGGGCGCGGAGGCCGAACCTGAGCCAGTCGGTCGGCAAGTACGCGAGCCCGAGGGTCGCGACGAACCCGAAGACCGTCGAGTCGGTCTGGCCGACGTCCGACGCGAAGGCCATCGTGGTCGGGTTCTGGAAGTCGAGGCCGAAGGTCGCCGTCTCCTCGTGCAAGATCCCGAACGCCGTCAGCCCGATCGCGAACTTGTCGCCGAGCTTGTGCGCGGCCGACAGCCCCACCCACAGCTCGCTCTGGCTCGTCGACTGAATGAGGTTGTCCTTGGTGCTCGGCGTCGCGAACGGCAGCCGGTTGTTCTGCTGGAACGACGCGGGAACGAGGACCGAGAGCGCGCCCGTCCAGCCGGCGACGCGCCGCGTGGCGACGTAAGCCGACGGGATGGTGAAAAAACCGGAGTTGTCGAATGGGATGTCGGTGTTGTCGAAGCGGACGAACGAGTCGTAGTGGGTGCTCACGCTGAGGTACACCGACCCGCTGATCGAGATACGCCCCTCGCCGAGCTCCACGAGCCCCGCCGGGTTGTAGTAAACGGCGCCGGTGTCGTTGGCGCGGCCGACGCCCGCGTTGCCGAGGAACGACTCGGTCTCGCCGAGGGGGATGAGGTTCGGGTTCTTGTTGTCGGCCCGCGCCGTCGTCGCGGCCGACGCCACGGCCAGAGATACCGCCCATCCTGCGGCGCGTACGTGCGAGACACGGCTCATGGCTCTCCCATGGTCGTCTTCACTGGCAGGAGCCGATGGGGTCCGCGCCGTCGATGAACGACGGGGCGAACGGCTGGCAGCCGAGGCCCGCGCCGCAGTCGGACGCCGAGCGGCAGTAGTGGAGGCAGGCGTTGGCCGTGGCGCTCGTCGCGACGCAGGCATATCCGGGCGCGCAATCCGTGTAGTCGCTGCATGCCTGTCCTTGGCCGTTGTCGTTGTTCACTTCCAGGCAGTCGGTGAACCCGTTCCCCGAGGGCGGCTCGAGCGCCTGACACGACACTTGCGTCGGACACGCCACGTGGGTCGCGTCGGGCCGCTGGGGCGAGACCGGATCGCAGTGGGGCATGCACACCGTCGGCGGGTTCGCGTCCGTCGAGCCGGGGACGGCGACGCAGATCCAGAGGCTCGGACAGTCGGCGTCCACGGTGCAGAGCGATTCGCACAGGCCGCCCACGCAGGATTCCCCTGCCGCGCACGTCGACGACGTGGCCGTCTCCGCGCACCCGGCGAGCGCGGCGACCGCGCCGACCTGGTAGCTGCCGTCGCCGACGACCGGCATGCAGCCCTGCGTCGCGAGGAGCACGGCGCACGTCGCCGCCGCGGCGAGCGCCGACGGCGCGTGGCGTCCGCCGCCCCTCATCGGAAGATCCCCGCGACGCCCATCGACCCGGGGCCGAGCCACGGGTGAAGGGTGATCGACGTCGAAGGCGCGTGTACGTCTCGCGCGCCGAGAAGGACCACCGTGCCCGCGAGGACGCCCGCCGCGGCGATGCCAAAGCCCACGGTCGACAAGATCGCATCGGTGTGGAGCGCGCCGATGTCCGATTGCGCGGAGGCGGGGCAGAGCGTGCCGGCGCACTCCGCGTCGAGGTTGGACTTCGTCACGAGCGCCGCGACGCCGAACCCCGCGCCGAGGAAGAGCCCCGCGCCCGCCGCCGTGTAGAGGACGAACGCCGTCGTCGACCGCGAGCTGTTCGCCGGCCCTTCCATCGCGGGCGGCGTCGCTCCGCTGCCCTCGCCCGGCGCGACGCCTGGCGCGGGCGACGCGGGAGGCACCGCGGGAGGAAGCGGATCGAGCCGCAGGACGAGCGCTCTCGCCTCACCGTCGGCGACGGTCACGTCGGCTTCGGCCGGCGCGAGCCCGGGCTGCCGGGCCGCCACGTGGTGCGTCCCCGGATCGACGGGGAGGTCGCCGTCGACGAGGACCGCGGGAACCGCCTGCGCGTCGACCGTCACCTCGAGGCCGGTGGCGTCGGCCGACGGGCGGTCGACGTGGATGCGGAGCTTGGCGATGCGCGGTTGCGCGGCGTCGAGCGCGGTCTGCGCCCGCTTCTTCGCCTCGATCGCGCCGGGCGGCGGGTTGGGCGGGAGAGGTTCGTTGACGACGCGGATGAGGAGCTCGGTGCCGGCGATGATCTTGCCGAGCTGGATCTCGCACTGGGCGAGGGGCACCGCGGTCGCGGCCGCGTGCACGATGGACTCGGCGCGCGACAACCGGTCGACCGCGCCCGCGCAGTCTCCGCCAGCCGCCATCTGCACGCCGTCGGCCGCGAGGAGCCGGGCGGACGCGCGGTCCTCGTCGCTGACGCGATCCCCTTGCGCCGAGGCCGTGGCGGCGCCCGCGACGAGCGCGGCGGCGAACAGAATGGACGCGGCGCTTCGGAGGAAGCTTCTCGCCATCGGAAGATCAATATCCCAAGTTGAACTTGGGTTTCAGCGTCGGATTGGGCGCCGGCGCGGTCGGCGCCGGACGGGGAGCCGCGGGCTGCGGGTACGCCGGCGGCGGGATCGGGGGCGAGATCGGACGCGCCTGTGGGATTGCGGCGACCGGAGGCGGCGCGACGCTGGCCACGGGCAGTGCCACGACGGTCTTGGCCGCCTCCGCGGGCGCCGCCGCGGCCTTCGCGGGCAGCGACGGGGTCACGTCGACGGCCGCGTCCGTCGAGGCGGCGCCGAGGGCCCCCGGCGCGGCGAGCGCGGAACCGGCAGGTCCGGCCGCGCGGACGCCGGAGGCGCTGTCGTCGGGCGCGCCGGCCTTCGCGGGCTCGTCGTGGCTATGGAGCGCGAGCAAGATCGCGCCCCCGCCGAGGAGCACCATCGCGGCCGACACGACGACCGCGACGACCACGCCCGGGCGCATCCGAGGGACGCCGTCGGGCACGCCCGCCGACGTCACCGACACGTTCGCCGCCGTCTGCGCGAACGCCGCACCCATCGACGACCCGCCCGCCGACTGGAGCGTCGGGAGCGACGGCTGCGTCGACGGACGCACCTCGGGAGGCGCCGCGCCCGCCGCGGCCCGCAACGTATCGACGAACTCTTGCGCCGACTGGTGCCGCTGCGCCGAGTCCTTCGCGCACGCTCGCTGAAACCACGCGTCGACGGCCGGCGGCAGGGCCGGCGCGGCCTCCCTCAGGCTCGGGAGGGGCTGCGTGCAAATCTTGAGGAGGACGTCGCCGAAGGTCTCCGCCTCGACGACGAGACGGCCGGTGAGCATCGTGTAGGCGACCAGGCCGAGCGAGTAGAGGTCGGTGCGATGGTCGACGTCGCGGGACGCGCGAACCTGCTCGGGGCTCATGTAGATCGGCGTGCCCAGCATCGCGCCGGTGCCGGTCTTCGACGTCCACCCCTCGATGGCCATCGTGACCTTCGCGACCCCGAAGTCGAGGATCTTGACGACGTCGGCGTCCCCGTCGGGCTCGTGCGCGAGAAAGACGTTCTCGGGCTTGATGTCGCGGTGCACGATGCCGGCCGCGTGGGCGCGGGCGAGGGCCCTCGCGCACTGGGCGAGGATGTCGACCGTCTCCGCGAGGGCGATGGGACCCCCGCGCTGGATGCGCTGCTCGAGGTTCTCGCCGGAGAGGAGCTCCATCGCGATGTAGGGCGTGCCGTCGTCGAGCGTGCCGTTGTCGAAGACCTGAACGACGTGCCGCGACTGGAGCCGCGCCGCCGCCTTGGCCTCGGCGTCGAAGCGGCGGAGCGCCTCGGGCGACTTCACGAACTCCCGGGCGACGAGCTTGATCGCCACCCGATGGCCAAGGCTGACGTGGGTCGCCGTCCACACGGAGCCCATGGCGCCTCGACCGATGACCGACTCCAGGCGAAACTTTCCGCCGACCACCTGCCCCGCCCGTCCGAGGTCCGAGGCAGGAGCGGAGCTCATCTTGGGGCCATTTTCAGATGAACGCCGCCCCTTGCCATTGTCAAGCAAGCCTCGCCCTCCCCACCCCCTCGAGGCTCCCCCCCATCCGGCGCCCCGGGATGAACGCGCCCGAATGCGCTAACTTCCTCGTAAGGAACGTTTCCGATGTCCGCCAACGAGCCTGAGAGCAAAGGCGAGGACTCTTTCGACGTCGTCTGGATGCATGGCCCCACCGCCGACGGCGAGGGTACGCGCGTCGTTCGCGCGCGGCCGGGCAGGGTCGACGCGGGCGAGCTCCGTCCGATGGTCGACGGCCGGCCGCTCGCGGGGGGAGGAGAAGTGGTGCGGCTCGAACGGCGCCCCGAAGGACCGGCCCTCTTCGACGTGAAGGTGGAGTGCAAGGTGCCCGGCGCGGAAGCGAAGGCGAAGCCGGCGGACGACCGGGAGCCGTCGGCCGCGAGCGGGCCGCCGCAGGTCGCGACGCGGGCCTACCGAGAGAACTGGGAGCTCACCTTCGGTGGCTCGCGCGACAAGAGCTTGAACTGACTCGAGCTTCGCTCGAGCCTGCGGATCCCAGGTGACAGTCCGCTCTCTCGCTTCGCTCGAGCCTGCGGATCCCCGGGTGATAGTCCGCTCTCTCGCTTCGCTCGAGCCTGCGGATCCCCGGGTGACAGTCCGCTCTCTCGCTTCGCTCGAGCCTGCGGATCCCAGGTGATAGTCCGCTCTCTCGCTTCGCTCGAGCCTGCGGACTAGACGCCGATGAACAGGCGGTGCGCGAAGTTCCGCTCGAGGCGGGCGCGGAGAACCTTGTCGGCCGCGAGCTCGATGTCGTACTCGACGCGCTTGAACTCGAAGCGCCGGCTCGCCGTATCGTAGACCGTGTAACTCGCGCGGTTGTCGAAGTCGCGCGGCTGGCCGACCGAGCCGACGCTCACGATGTACTTCTTACCGTCTTCGAGCTCGAAATCCACCGCCGGCATCTCCTCGACCGACGTGCGCGTCAGCGCGAACGCCTTGCAGAGGTGCGAGTGCCCGATGAGCGTGATGTGCCCGATCTTGTCCCAGATCGCGAGACACTCGCGGGCCTGCTCCGGCGCGAAGATGTACTCGAACTCCTCGAGCCGAACGGGCGACCCGTGGCAAAGAAGGACGTCGCCCTCGTCGAGCTTCTCCTGGTAGGGGAGGCCCTTGAGCCACGTCATGTTCGCCTCGGAGAGGACGGCGGCGTGCGCGTCGAGCGCGTGGCGGGCCGCCTCGTAATAGTACGAGTAGTCCATGCGGCTGCTGACGGCGGCGTCGTGGTTGCCGAGGATCGTCTTCTTCGCGGTCTCGCGCACGAGGTCCGCGCACTCGTTCGGCGAGCCGCCGTACCCGACTGTGTCGCCCAGGCAGTAGTAAACGTCGATGTTCTCCGCGCGGTACGCCTCGAGGACGGCGGAGAGCGCTTCGAGATTCGCGTGGATGTCGCTGAAGATGCCCAGGCGCATGCGATGCCGGTTCCTGTCTCGAGGCGATGGTGGGCGAGTCCGGCGGGCCGAGCGGCCGCGGACGACCCAACCAATGTGATACCGCGATTGGGCCCGCGCCCTCAAATGACAAACTTGCCCGCGAACGACAGAAAAGACCCCTCCCCAGCCGAAAAGGCTGCCCTAGCTTGCGCTGGGCGTCCTTTTTGAGCATTACGAGCCCCAGCATGGTGGAAGGAGAAGGAGGAGGTGACGCCCGGGAGACCGACGACGTCGCCGGCATGGCGCGCGCCGCGGAAGACGAGGAGGCGCCCGAAGCCGACCTCGACGAAGAGGCCGATCTGCGCAACGACCCCGACGCAACCGCCGACCCGCCCGCCGAGGTGGCCGAGCTCGCAGCGGCATGCGTGCGTTTCATCGCTTCACGCTACAAGTCCCCGCTCGATTTCATGCCGGACACGCTGAGCCTCGTCGACCACTGGCTGCGCGACGCCCGCGCCGACGTCGCGGCGCGGCCCGAGGCGGCCGTCATCGTGCAGTCGGCCGCCGGGGCCTACCTGGGCGAAGTCGTCCGTCGCCAGTTCGGCGGCCGATGGGTCGCGGCGGGTGAGCCGCAGGAGTGGCGGCTGTGCTTGTCGACGGTCTACTGCGCGTTCAATCCGCTCGCGATGGCGCGCGAGGCGCTGCTGCTCGAGCCGGCGGAAGGCTGGCACGCCCACCTCGAGCTCGACCCGGGCGAGCGCGACGCGGTCGAGGCGCGCCTCGCCGCGCTGCCCGAGGCGGACGACGAGGAGTATTACGCCCCGAGCACGCGGTTCGACATCCTCTGGATCGTCGTCGACGCGCTCCGGGCGAACCTGCGCGCGCGCGGCCTCGACGACGTGCGCTTTTCGCCCGACGACTACCCCACCGCGTGAGCGCCGCCGTTAACAAGAGGCGCGTTCGCGCTTACGTTGCTCAGTCGGATGCTCGTCGACCAGCTGAACGAACCGCAGGCGGCGGCCGCCACGCACACGGCGGGGCCGCTTTTGGTGTTCGCCGGGGCCGGCAGCGGCAAGACGCGCGTCATCACGTACCGCGTGGCGAACCTCGTCTCGGCCGCGCGCGTTCCGCCGTGGCGGATCCTCGCGGTGACCTTCACGAACAAGGCGGCCGGCGAGATGCGGTCGCGCCTCCAGACGCTCTGCGGCCCGGAGGTCGCCCGGTCCTTGTGGGTCGGCACGTTCCACGCCACGTGCGCGAAGCTCCTCCGCATCCACGGAGCCGCCGTCGGCGTGCAGCCGAACTTCGTCATCTACGACGCGGCCGACCAGAAGGCCGTCGTCGCCCGTGTCCTCAAAGACCTCGAGCTCGACGACCGGCGCTACCCGCCGCGGGCCATCCTCGCCCACATCCACAAGCACAAGCAGGAAGGCCGCGGGCCCGACGAGGCCGCGTCCCACTCCTACGTGGACGACGTCGCTCTTCGAATCTTCCGCCACTACGAGGAGCGCCTCCGCGCGGCCAACGCGGTCGATTTCGAGGACCTCATCTTGCTCGTCGCGCGCCTTCTCGAGTCGACGCCCGAGGGCGACCGCATCCGGAGTCGCTACGACCACGTCCTCGTCGACGAGTTCCAGGACACGAACGCGATCCAGTATCGCTTTTTGCGCGAGCTCGCGCGCGACCACCAGAACCTTTGCGTCGTCGGCGACGACGACCAGAGCATCTACCGGTGGCGCGGCGCCGACGTGCGGAACATCCGCGGCTTCCGGCGCGACTACCCCGCCGCGGCGATCGTGAAGCTCGAGCAGAACTACCGGTCGACCGGCCGCATCGTGGCGTCCGCCCTGGCCGTCATCGCCCGATCGAGCGAGCGCGAGCCGAAGGAGCTCTGGACCTCGAACGTCGAGGGCGACCCCATCCGCGTCGTCGGCGCGCGCGACGAGCGGGACGAAGCCGCCTTCGTCGTCGACGCCATCCTGCGCGCCCGCGCGGAGCGGACCGAGGCGAGGGACATCGCCGTCTTCTATCGGGTCCACGCCCAGTCGCGCGTGCTCGAAGAGGCCCTCCGCGCGAGCAACGTGCCCTACCAGATCATCGGCGGCACCCGGTTCTACGACCGCGCCGAGATCAAAGACGCGACGTCGTACCTGCGCCTCGTCGTGAACCCCCGGAGCGACGTGGACCTGCTCCGCATCATCAACGTGCCCGCGCGCGGCATCGGCGCGACGACGCTCGAGCGGCTCGTCGCGTGGGCGACGGCGGAGAGCCTGCCGCTGGTCGACGCGCTGGAGCGTCTGGACGAAATCGGCGACCTCGGCCCTCCGGCACGAAAGAAGCTGCTCGCCTTCCGCGATCTCCTCGCGCGCGTGCGGGCGGCGGCCCCGAAGGTCACGCCGAGCGAGCTCCTCGAGCTCGTGCTCTCGGACACCGGATACGTGGAGATCCTCGAGAAGGAAGACAGCGCGGAGGCCGACGCGCGCATCGAGAACCTGCGCGAGCTCGTGGGCTCGATCCGCGACTACGAGGCGGAAGCGCAGGCCGCGGGAGAGGCGCCGGCGCTCGCCGGGTTCCTCGAGCGGGTCACCCTCGCGGCGGACGTCGACGGGATGGAAGAGGGCGGCCGCGTCGTCTTGATGACGGTCCACGGCGCGAAGGGTCTCGAGTTCGAGCGGGTGCTCCTCACGGGCATGGAAGAAGAGATGTTCCCGTACAAGGGCGTCGACCCGGGAGAGCGAGAGGAGCTCGAGGAAGAGCGGCGGCTCGCGTACGTGGCCATCACCCGCGCGCGCTCCCAGCTGACGATGATCCACACGCAGACGCGGCAGATCTTCGGGACGACGCGCTGGAACCGCCCGAGCCGGTTCCTGGGCGAGCTGCCGGCCGCGGCGGTGAAGCACTCCGCGACGTCGGCGCTCGCGAGCGGGTCGGGCGGCCACGGAGGAGGCGGCCGGTACGTCGACCGCGACATCGGCGCCGAGCCGACGCTCGGGATGGGGCGACCGTGGAGCCACCCGCAGGCGGCGTCCCGGTCCGCGCCGGCCAAGGAGCCCGAACCGGGAGATCGCTTCGTCGATCACGAGTTCTTCGACGACCGAGCCCACGACGTGACCGAGATGCCCCTCCGCCGCGGCGCCAAGGTGACGCACGAGCGCTTCGGCGAGGGCAAGGTCCTCACGGTGGTGAGCGTGGGGGAGCCCGCGGTCGTCGCGTTCTTCCCCGGCTGGGGCGAAAAGAAGATCCTCGCGCGGTTCCTGAAGCGGGCGTAAGGGCTCGGGCCCGCTCCCCTTCAGAACTGCACCGCATATCCGAACATCCAACCGCCGCGCCCGTCGGTCCCGGCTCGAATCCGCTCGATTTCCTTGGCGGACCGCCACGTCGACGGCGGCAAGAGGTACGGCAGCAAGGCCCCGCCGAACCCCACGACCCCCGCCGCGACCGCGTGCAGCGCCCGGTTCTCGGTCGACCAGTCGGACGGGAGGTCTCCCGCGTTGATGGCGATGCCGTAGATGATCGGCGCCGTCGCCCCGGAGAGGAGAGCCAGCGCGAGCGCCAGGGGCCAGTCCGCGTGGACGTTCCCCTCCCGCGGCGGCGCGTCGACCCAGTCGAGAGAGCACTTCGGGAGCGCGAGGTACCCGCCGCCCAGCGTCGCGCCCCAGGTCAGGCCGATCGCGACCGGGCTGATGAAGCTGACGTAAGGCCCCGACGACTTGACCGGATCGGTGCCCCCGAGGATGACCGCCCCCGCGTCGAGCACGACGAGCCCGGTCAGATAGAGCCAGTCCGGGCGGCTCGCGCGCTCGCACAGCGCGTGTTCGCGCTCGCTGCGTGGGTAGATGTCGCCCGGCGCATAGACGTAGGCCGTATGGGCGGGCGGAGAAGGCGGGAGGGCGTCCACGGCGGGTGCGAATCTAGCAAGGATGGCCTTGCGAGGCGCGGTGGAAACGAGCCAAGGTAAAGGCGCTTACTCATGTCCGTTCCGACCCATATCTTCCGCGAATACGACATCCGAGGCGTCGCCGATCGCGATTTGACCGACGACACCGTCCGCGGCATTGCCCGCGGCTTCGCCACGATGCTCGGCGCCGGCGGCGCTGCCCCGGTGCGCATCGCCCTGGGACGAGATTGCCGCCTCTCGAGCGACCGATTGCGCGCCGCGTTCGTCGACGGGCTGACCGGCGCGGGCGCTATCGTGGTCGACGTCGGCGTCGGCCCGACGCCCATGCTCTACGCGTCGGTCCACGCGCTCGGGACCGAGGGCGGCGTGATGATCACGGGGAGCCACAACCCGGCCGAGGACAACGGCTTCAAGCTGATGCGCGGCAAGGCGAGCTTCTACGGCGGCGACATCCAGAGGCTCCGGAAGGTCGTCGAGGAAGAGCGCTTCTCGCATCCCAAGGCGCCGGGCGGCGTCGAGCACGTCGACATGCAG
This sequence comes from Polyangiaceae bacterium, assembly GCA_036500865.1. Classification (GTDB taxonomy): domain Bacteria; phylum Myxococcota_A; class Polyangia; order Polyangiales; family Polyangiaceae; genus Palsa-1150. Next base: position 71,488 of record DASYBG010000016.1, on the reverse strand, counting down.
GAGCGCTACGTCGACATGGTCACGAGCGGCATCAAGCTCGCGCGAACCGACATGCCGATCGTCATCGACGCGGGCAACGGCGCCGGTGGCCCGCTCGCCCTCGCGTGCATGAAAAAGCTCGGCATCTTGCCCGAGGCCCTCTATTGCGACATGGACGGGCGCTTCCCCAACCACCACCCCGACCCGACCGTCCCCGAGAACCTCGAGGCGCTCGTCACGCGCGTCGGCCGCACGCGGGCGCGCGTCGGTATCGCGTACGACGGCGACGCCGACCGCCTCGGCGCGATCGACGCCAACGGCGAGGTCGTCTGGGGCGACAAGCTGATGATCCTCTTCTCGCGCGCGCTCCTCGCGGAGCGGCCCGGCGCGGCGATCCTCGGCGAAGTGAAGTGCTCGCAGACGCTCTACGACGACATCGCGAAGCACGGCGGCCGCCCCATCCTCTGGAAGACGGGCCACTCGGTCATCAAGGCGAAGATGGCCGAAGAGGGCGCGCTCCTCGCGGGCGAGATGAGCGGCCACCTCTTCTTCGCGGACCGCTACTACGGATACGACGACGCCATCTACGCGTCGCTCCGCCTGCTCGAGATCCTCTCCCGGGACCCGAGGACCATCGCGGAGATGCTCGCCGACGTGCCCCGTACCTTCGCGACCCCCGAGATCCGCCTCGACTGCCCCGACGCGATCAAGTTCGACGTCGTGGCCGCCGTGCGCTCCCACTACCGCGCGACCGGTCTGCCCGTCGTCGACATCGACGGCGCGCGCATCTCCTTCGGCTCCGAGCGCGACCCGACCTGGGGCCTGGTGCGCGCGTCGAACACGGGGCCCGTCCTCGTGATGCGCTTCGAGGCGACGACGCCGGAGAAGCGCGACGCCATCCGCGCCGAAGTCGAAGGCGTGGTCGCCGCGGCCCGCGCGCGCTTCTCGCACGCCTGATCGCGGCAGGGCGAGAGACCGTCATCCCGAGCGGCAGCGAGGGACCCCACGGTTTTCATCTGAGGGTCGTGCTCGCAGGAGCGCCTCATCTGCGCTACGAGTCGCGGCCGTGTCGTCGTCCGCGCAGGCGCCGCAAGTATGGACGATCGAAGCGGTGCTCCGCTGGGCGACCGACGACTTCCGCGCCCGCGGCATCGAGAACCCGCGGCTCGACGCCGAGATCCTCCTCGCGAAGGCGCTCGGGGCGACGCGAATCTCGCTCATCGTCGACGCGAAGCGGCCCCTCGACCCGGCCGAGCTCTCCCGGCTGCGTGAGCTCGTCACGCGGCGGCGGTCGCGCGAGCCCATCGCGTACATCGTCGGCGAGCGCGAGTTTTACGGGCGGACCTTCCGCGTCGACCGGCGGACGCTCGTCCCTCGCCCCGACACCGAGACGCTCGTCGACGTGGCCCTCGAGCGGACGCGCGCCGTGTCGATGTCGATGCGCGCGCTCGACCTGTGCACCGGGAGCGGCTGCGTGGCGGTGACCCTCGCGCGCGAGCGCCCCACCGCGTTCGTCATGGCGACCGACGCGAGCGACGACGCGCTCGCCGTCGCGCGATCCAACGCGCTCCGGCTCGGCGCGTACCCGGTGGCCTTCCGCAAGGGCGACCTCTTCGCCGCGCTCGACCCGAACGCCGGCAAGGCGACGCCTCGTCGGTTCGACGTCGTGACCGCCAACCCCCCGTACATCCCGACCGCGGACATCCCTTCGCTCATGGTCGACGTGCGCGACTTCGAGCCCCGCCTCGCGCTCGACGGCGGCGGCGACGGCCTGGCCCTCGTCCGCCGCATCGTGACCGGAGCTCCATCCCACCTCGCCCGAGGGGGCATCCTCGCGGTGGAGGTCGGCGCGGGCGAGGCGCCCGACGTGGCGTCCCTGTTCGAAGCGGCCGGATTCACCGCCGTCGAGGTCCGCCGCGACTACGCGCGGATCGAGCGGGTGGTGAGCGGCATGCTAGAAAGATCGGCCACGCAAGCGGGACGCTAGGATGTTCCTTCTCGCCCCTCTGCCGTTCCTCGTCGTCCTCTATGCCTGGGCGACGGCGTCTTTTCCCTGGTGCGCCAGGCACCGCAGGGGGGTGGCCGGCACGATCGCGTGCCTCTGGCTCGTCCAGGTCGCGGCGCACCTCCTCTCGCACGCGAACCATCCTTCGTCCTTCCTCCGGCTGATCGTCGAGCTCGTGCTCGTGCCCGTCGTCTTCGCGGCGATGCCGATCACGCTCTTACGCCTCGGGTCGTGGGTCGTGGGACGCGTCGCCGCCCTGCGCGCGGCGGCGGCCGGCGTTCCCCTGGCGTCGCCGGCCGAGGGCCGCGGCATGTCGCGCCGGCAGGCCGTGGAAGCGGCTGGAGGCATCGCGCTCTTCGGCGCCACGGGGACGATGCTGGGCTGGGGGATGGTCCGCGGCCGACACGCCTTCGAGCTCTCCGAGGTGCCCATCCGCATCGAAGGACTCCCGCGCGTCCTCGACGGGTACTGCATCGCGCAGGTGAGCGACATCCACGCGGGCGACTACGTGGGGGACCGCGAGCTCGACGAAGGCCTGTCCCTCGTGCGCGCCGCCCGCCCCGATCTCGTCGTCGTGACGGGCGACATCGTCGACTTCGACGCCGACCGCGCGCGCGGCGTGGCCCGCCGGCTCATCGACCTCGCCCCGCGCGACGGCGTCGCCGCGGTGCTCGGCAACCACGACTATTATGCCGACCCCTACGAAGTCACCGCCGCCATGCGCGCGGCCGGCATCGACATGCTCGTCGACGAAGGGCGGGTCATCCGGCCGGCGGACGGGGGCGGCTTCGCGCTGCTCGGCGTCGACGACAAATGGTCCACCCGCTACGGCCGATGGGGACCGAGGCTCGGCGTCGCGAGGGCGATGGTGCCGCCCGGCCTCGCGCGTATCCTCCTCTCTCACCAGCCGCAGACGGTCGACGGGTGGGCCGGGCAGGTGGCGCTCCAGCTGAGCGGGCACACCCATGGCGGGCAGATCAACCCGGGCTTTCGCCCCGCCGACATCGTCTTGAAATACGTGTCGGGTCTCTATCGCGTGGGAGGGACGGCGCTCTACGTGAACCGCGGATTCGGCACGGTGGCGACGCCCGCGCGCATCGGCGCGCCGCCCGAGGTCACGCGCTTCGTTTTGGTCGCCGCATGACCGAGGGCGGACCCTAGCGCCATGGACGCGCGTCGCGCCGCGATCGTCGCCCTGCTCCTCGCGCCGGCGTGCGCGGGCCGAACGGCTGGCTCGAGGGGCGGCGCCGTCGAGCCGCGCGACGAGACCGCGCCCGTGAGGCCCAACGTGGCCGCCGCCCGCGAGCTCGACCAGCAAGGCGTCGTCGGCTTTCGCGACGGACGCTACGGCGACGCGGCCCGGTACTTCCGCGCCGCGTTCCACCTCGGTGGACCGTCGAGCGAGCTGTGGAACCTCGCGCGCGCCTACGAAAAGCTCGACGACGCGGAGGACGCCGACCGCGCCATCACGGAGTACCTCGCGCAGAGCGACCTCTCGCCGCAAGACCGCGCCGACGCGGAGCACGAAGCCCGCGCCATCCGCACCCGCACCTCCGTGCTCACCGTCACGACGACGCCGCCCGGAGCCGTGGTCAGCCTCGACGGCAAGAGCGTCCCCGGGACGACGCCGCTGTCGCTCGAGATCGCCGCCGGCGAGCACGTCGTCGTCGTCAAACACGGCGCCTACGACGCCGAGACACGCACCTTCGACGCGCACTTCGGGCGCGCCGTCATCGTGCCGCTCGACCTCCGGCCCGCGGGCAAGTAGAAAGCGCCACCCGTGACCGCCACGCTCTTCGACTTCGACGGCGTGCTCGTCGACAGCGAGCCCGTTCATCTGGCCGCGTTCAACGACGTCCTCGCCCCGTTCGGCGTGACCATCGACGAAGAGGCCTACGCCGAGTCGTACTTGAGCCTCGACGACGCCGGCGTCTTTCGCGAGGTCCTCACCCGCCGCGCCGGGCGCGCGCCCGACGAGCGGGAGGTCCGCGCGCTCGTGCAGGCCAAGGCGCCGAGGTTCCTCGAGCGGTTCGCCGCCGGCTTCCGCGTGTTCCCCGGCGCCGCCGAGGTCGTCGCGCGGCGCGCGGCGCGCGGGATCGTGGGGATCGTCTCGGGCGCCCTCGAGACCGAGATCGCCTTCGCCATGGGCAAGATGAGCATCTCCGAGGCCGTCTCGTTCGTCGTCAGCGCGGAGCGGACCACGGCGGGCAAGCCGCACCCGGCGCCGTACCTCCTCGCGCTCGAAGAGCTGCGCGGGTTGGGCCACGCCGCGGGCGTGGTCGTCGTGGAGGACTCGCTCGGCGGCGTCGCGTCGGCGAAGGCGGCGGGGCTCCGCTGCGTCGGCGTCGCGCACACGTACACGGCGCCCGAGCTCACCGAGGCCGGCGCCGACGCGGTCGTCGCGGACCTCGCGTCGCTCACGGACGCCCTGCTCGAGGCCGGCGAGTGAACGGCGGCGCGCCGCTCGCCTTCGCGGCCGCATTACAGCTCGCGTTCACGACCCCCTCGGCCGACGCGTGGAAGCGCGCGGAGCTCGGCGGCATCCGCGGCGTGACCATCGGTCCGATCGAGAACGGGTACCACCCCGGCGTCGGCTACGGCTCCGCGGTCTACGGCCGATCGCTCGGAGAGGCTCGCGCGGTCGGCGCCACCTGGGTCGCGCTGACGCCCTTCGGACGGGTGTCGAACCTCTCGGGCACGGGCGTCGATCTCACGTTCGAAGCCCCCTTCGAGCAGAACCGCCGCGACGTCGCCCGCGCGATCGACATGGCCCACGCGCGCGGCCTCCACGTGATGCTCGTCCCGCACCTCTGGGTCGAGACGGGCGACTGGCGCGGGGACATCGACCCGAAGACCGACGAAGGTTGGGCGCGCTGGTCGGCGAGCTACCAGCGGTTCGTGACGACGTGGGCCGCCGTGGCCGAGGAGACGCACGCCGACATGTTCTCGGCGGGCGTGGAGCTGCGGACCTGGGTGACGACATCCCGCGCGCCGTCCTTCGAGGGCGTCATCGGCGCGATCCGCCGCGTCTACCGCGGCCCGATCACCTACTCTGCGAACTGGGACGACGTCGACCAGACCGTCATCCTCGGAGACGTCGACGTCATCGGCGTGAACGCCTTCTATCCGCTGGCCGACGATCCCGGGGCGACGCCGGCGGCCCTGCTCTCGGGCGGTCGTCGCGTACGCGACAAGGTCCACGCGCTCGCCCTCGCGTGGGGCAAGCCCGTGATGTTCACCGAGGCCGGATACACGACGCGGCCCGACCCCGCCGTGAAGCCGTGGGTGTGGCCCGACACGATGCACGCCGTCGTCGTCGACGAGCGCGCCCAGGCGACCGCCTACCGCGCGCTCATCGGCCCGCTGCTCGACGAGCCCTTCTTCGCCGGCCTCTTCGTGTGGCGCTTTTACGCGAACCCCGACGACGTCTCCCAGGAAGCGCCGTGGGGGTTCTCGCCGCGCGGCAAGCTCGCGGAGCTCGTGATGCGCGACGCGTTCGGCGCGCGCTGGGCGTGCGATCCGTGGTGGCGCGCCGGCTGGGGCGAGCACGCGGACACGCCGGGGATTTACTAGAGACTACGGCCTACGGTTGCGCGGGGGGCGCCTTCAGGATCTTCTCCGGGTCGCCGAGGAACTCGAAGTGCATCGTGTCCTTGAGCACGTCGTGGCCGAGCCAGTAAAAGCCGTACCGCTCGAACGCGTGCACCCAGCACTCGGGCATCGCCATGCGGTCGTACTCGGTCTTCGCGGGGCGCTGGCAGATGGGGGCGTCGTTCCACGGCTTCACGCAGCCGCAGCACGAGTTGAGGTTCGGGTCGACGTCGATGGCGATGCCGTAGATATGGTTGGTCACTTCGCCGCCGCGATACGTGTTCCGGAAGCGAATGCCCGCGAGCGCGTGGGGCGTGTACGGGTGGTCCGCGCAGGCCGTCTTGATCTCTTCTTCGACGCATCGGAGCGCCGGGACGACCTTCTTGTGCATGCGCACGGGCAGGTTCATGAACGTGGTCGTGACGACCGACGCGCTCGGCGGCGCCGCGTGCGGGCCCGCGTGGCCGAAGCCCGGGAAGAAGCCATAGGTGTCGGTGCGGTACTGGATGGCGCGCTCGGCGGCGCGCCACCCGGCCTTCCGGAAGTAGGACCGGACGAGGAAATCCTGCGGCTCTTGCTCGTTGCACGCCGAGACGTGGGAGGGCGCCGTCTCCGGGGGAGCGCCTGCGTCGACCGCCGACGCCGTGGGCCCCGCGTCGATGGCTTCTTGCGCTTCGGCGTACGCGGCGTCGGCGGCGGGCGCGTCGGGGCCCGCGTCGGTCTCGAGCGCCCCGGCGTCCGCGGGCGGTTCGGCGACGGCGACGGGGGGAGCGGGGGTCCTCGGAGCGGCGCCCGCGCACGCAACGGCGCAGGTCGCCAGAACGAAAGGTAGGGCGAGAGACTTCATGCGATGCGCGCCACGCTAGTCGGCAAGGGCGGTCGACGCGAGGCTTCGGATCGCGACGTACTGCGTTCGGATCGCGGACCGGTCGACTTCCCCCGCGAGGGGATCCACGTCGGATCGCGACCCATCGCGTTCGGATCACGGACCGGTCGACCTCTCTCGCGTAGGAATTCACTTCCGATCACGGACCCGTCGACTTCTCTCGTGTGGGGATCCGCTTCGGGTCGCGACCCATCACGTTCGGATCGCGGACCGGTCGACCTCTCGCGCGACGGAATCCACTTCGGATTGCGGACCGGTCGGCTTCCCCCGCGAGGAAATCGAGTTCGGATCGCGACCCGTCGCCTCCGGATCACGGACCGGTCGACTTCTCCCGCGAGGAGATCCACGTCGGACCACGACCCATCACGCCTCGGGCGCCGCGGAGGCCACGGCGGGTCGCGCGCGGAGGCGCCCTGCGCTAGAGGAACGACGCATGGCGCGCGGACATTGGCTCATCAAGAGCGAACCCTCGACCTACTCGTTCGACCGGCTCACCCAAGAGGGGCACGCCACCTGGGACGGCGTCCGCAACTACGAGGCCCGCAACAACCTGCGCGCGATGAAGAAGGGGGACTTGTGCCTCTTTTACCACTCGACCGAGGGCAAGGCCGTCGTCGGGGTGGCGCGGGTGACGCGCGAGGCCTTCCAGGATCCCACGACCGAAGACGACTTCAGCGCCGTCGAGGTGGCTCCCGTCCGCCCGTTCGGCCGGCCCTTGTCGCTCGACGAGATGCGCGGCGACAAGGTCCTCGGCAAGATGATGGTGTTCCGCCGGCCGCGCCTCTCCGTCGTCCCCGTCACCGACGAGGAGTTCGAGGTCGCCGAGGCGCTCGGGAAGAAGAAGAAGGCCCCCTGAGAGGCTCGCCGACTCCGCTCTACGACCCCGTCATCTCGTCGCAGATCATTCCGGCTTTGCCGCTGAGCGTGCGGTCGTCGATCTTCACCGCGCAGTAGTCGCCGCCGCGGAGCGCGTCGATGAAGTTCACGATGAGCGGGCTGTTCCACTCGCGCGCCCCGTCGAACCGGGCGCGGATGACGCCGCGCTTGTCGATGAACCACGTCTCCGGGTAGAGGTGCGTCCCGTACTTGCCGCCGACCGTCGTGGCCTCCGGATCGAAGAGCACCGTGAACGGCGGGTCGCCCCGCAGCACGGTCTTGAGCGTGGGGCGCACGTCGTCCGGGCCGTCGTCGACCGACACGGCGAGCACCGCGACGTCGGGCCGATCTTTGATGATCTTCGTCAGCTCGGCGAGGTCGGGCATCTCTTCGAGGCACGGCCCGCAGGTCTTCGACCAGAAGTTGAGGACGACGACCTTGCCGCGCAGGCTGTCGAGGGTGACCGTCGCGCCGTGGAGATCCTTGAGCGCGAAGGGCGGCGCCCGCCGGTCCGCGGCCATGTAGTCGGGGTGAAGGAGGCACGGCGCGCTGCAGAGCCGCCTCGCCTCTCCCTCTTTGGTGACCGACACGAAGCCGTAGACGAAGAGGGACGCGACGACGACGAACGCGACTTGCGCCGCGACGGCGGCGGGGCGCGCGGGGGCAACGTCCGTGGGCATGCGCCGTCTTCCTAGCATGGTAGACCCCCTCGTCGCCCCATGTCCCCCGCCGAGCGCCACGCCGAGCTGCTCCGCCAGATCGACGCCGACAACTACCGCTACTACGTGCTCGACGACCCGGTAGCCACCGACGCCGACTTCGATCGCACCCTCCGCGAGCTGAAGGCCCTCGAGGAGGCCCACCCCGAGCTCGCCACGGCCGACTCGCCGACCCGGCGCGTGGGCGGCCAGGCGCGCACGAGCGTCGTCCAGGTGACGCGGCCGACGCGGATGCTCTCGCTCGACAACGCGTACTCGGCGGAAGAGCTCTCGGAGTTCCACCGCCGCGTCGTCGACGGGCTGCCCGAGGGCCAGGTGCCGCGCTTCTGCGTCGAGCCCAAGCTCGACGGCGCGAGCGTGGAGGTTGTCTACGAGGGCGGCCGGCTCGTGCAAGCGAGCACGCGCGGCGACGGAGAGACGGGCGAAGACATCACCGAGAACGTCCGCACGATCAAGAGCGTGCCGCTCCGCGTCGGGCACACGGGCAAGCTCACGCTGCGGGGCGAGGTCGTCATCTACCGGCGGGACCTCGCGACGTACAACCTCGAGCGGGAGGCCGCCGGGCTCGAGCCGTTCGCGAACCCGCGCAACGCCGCCGCGGGCGCGGTCCGCATGATGGACCCGCGCGAGGTCGCGCGACGGCCCCTCCGGGCGCTCTTCTACCAGGTCCTCGAAGGCCCGCGCCTCCACGCCTCCCACCACGAGACCCTCGCCTGGCTGGCGAAGGAGGGCCTGCCGACGCACCGGCGCGAGGCCCTCGTCGATTGGGACGGAGTGGCCGGCGCCATCGCGGCGATCGAGAAGGAGCGGCCCGCGTACCCGTTCGAGACCGACGGCGCCGTCATCAAGGTCGACTCGTACCGCCAGCAAGAGATGCTGGGGATGACCTCGAAGTTTCCGAAGTGGGCGATGGCGTTCAAGTTCGCGGCCGAGCAGGCGCAGACGCGCGTCCGCTCCATCCACGTCCAGGTCGGGCGGACCGGGACGCTCACCCCCGTCGCGGTGCTCGACCCGGTGGAGCTCGCGGGGACGACGGTGAGCCGGGCGTCCCTCCACAACGCCGACATGGTCGAGTCGCTCGACGTGCGCGTCGGCGACCTCGTCTCGATCCAGAAGGCCGGCGAGGTGATCCCGCAGGTGGTCTCGGTCGACCCGTCGGCGCGCGCGGGGCACGAAGAGAAGTTCAAGATGCCCGCGGTGTGCCCGTCGTGCGGCACGCCCGTCGTGCGCGAGCTCCGCGACGCCGACAAGCCGGAGCTCGGCACGGAGGCGGCCACGCGCTGCCCGAACCGCGCGTGCCCCGAGCAGGTCAAGCAGCGCATCTTCTACTTCGCGCGCCGCTTCGCGATGGACGTCGACCACCTCGGGACGGCGCTCGTCGACCAGCTCGTCGAGCGCGGCGCGGTGAAGGACGTCGCGGACCTGTATCGGCTCGGCCCGGAGGTGCTCGGCGGTCTGGAGCGGATGGGCGAAAAGAGCACGCAGAACGTGCTCGCGTCGATCCTGAGGTCCAAAGAGCGCATCCTCGAGCGGCTCCTCACCGGGCTCGGGATCCCGCAGGTCGGGCAGGTCGCCGCGCGGCAGCTCGCCGAGGCCGGGGGCACGCTCGATCGCATGCTCGCCTGGAGCGACGCCGAGGCCCGCGAGCACATCGGGTCGATCCGCGGCTTCGGCCCGAAGATGGTCGACAGCGTCGTCGAGTTCCTGCAAGACCCCGATCAGCGCGCGCTCATGCAGAAGCTGGCGGAGCTCGGCGTGGGCCGCCCGCAGCCGCGGCCGGAGGTGGCGACCGAGGGTCCGCTCCTGGGGCTCGCGTTCTGCGTGACCGGCGTCCTCTCGAAGAAGCGCGAGGACGTGCACGCCGACATCCGAGCCGCGGGCGGCGAGGTCCACGACTCCGTGAAGAAGAACACGGCCTACCTCGTGGCCGGCGACAAGACCGGCAAGGCCAAGCTCGACCAGGCGAAGAAGGTCGGCGCGAAGGTCATCGACGAGAAGACCCTCTACGCGAGGATCGCCGGCGCCGCGGCCTCACCCGAATAGGTCGCGGAGCTTGCCGACGAAGGACTTCTGTTGCGGCAGCACGTCTTCGCCGAGCTCCTTCGCGAGCTGCTCGAGGAGCTCACGCTGGCGGCCGGTCAGCCGCGTCGGCACTTCGATGACGACCTCGACCCGCTGATCGCCGCGACCGAGGCCCCCGGCGCGGGGGACGCCCTTGCCCTTGATGCGCAAGACGGTGCCCGGCTGCGTCCCCTCGGGGACGCGGAGCTTGCCGCGGCCGTCGAGCGTCGGCACGTCGACTTCGCCGCCGAGGGCCGCGTGCGTGAACGTCACGGGGACCGTGCAGAGCACATCGTCGCCGGCACGCTTGAAGAAGGGGTGGGGCCGGACCGAGATGGTGACCTCGAGGTCGCCGGCGGGCTTGTCGGCGCGCGGCTTGTTGCCGGCTCCGGTCACGAGGCGCGTGGCACCGTGCTCGACGCCCGGCGGGATCGCGATGCGGAGCGTGTCGGTGGTGGTGACGAGGCCGCTGCCCCTGCACGTCGCGCAAGCGTGGCGCACGGTCTTTCCGCTGCCGCGGCAGCGCGAGCACGTCCGCTCGACGGCGATCGGGAAGATGCCTTGCTGGAATCGCACGCGGCCTCGCCCGTGGCACGCGCCGCACGCCTCCGCGATCGTGCCGGCCGCCGCTCCGCTGCCCCGGCAGTCGTTGCACGCGACGACGCGCTCGTAGCGCATTTGCTTGTCGCAGCCGAAGGCGGCCTCCTCGAACGAGACCTCGAGCTCGCGCTTCAGCTCTCCCTTGTCGCCCCGCCCCACGCCGAAGACGCCGAGCAAGTCCCCGAGGATGCCGTCGATGGCGATGTCCCCGATGTCGACGAATCCGCCCGAGAAGGGGCCGTTCCCGGCGAAGGGGGACCCCGGCTCTTCGGCGCGATGGCCGAAACGGTCGTACATTGCCCGGCGGTCGGGATCGGAGAGGACTTGGTGGGCGAGGTTGATTTCCTTGAATCGCTCGTGTGCCGAAGGGTCGCCCTGGTTGCGATCCGGGTGGCACTGCGCCGCGAGCCGCTTGAAGGCGCTTTTGACTTCCTCGGGCGTCGCGTCCCGTCGGACCCCGAGGACCTCGTAGTGGTCCCGCTGCGGCATGGGAGGTCGTCACCTAGCACACTCAGGCTGCTATCGCAGGCGTCGACGCTCGCCTTCACGGTGGCGCTCGCGGCCTTCGCGCCGGGCTGCCGGGGCGCGGCGGATGCGCTCGACCCGACGCCGAGCCCCCAGGCGAGCGCCGAGCCGACCCCGCTCGCCAACGTCCCCGCGGCCACGACGAGCGTCGCGGACGACGCGGGGCCGCCGCCCGTGTCGCTCCGGAGCGACCGGCCGCTCCCTCCCGATTCGCCCCACGAAACCTCGCGCGAGCAGGGCACCAAGGAGATCGCGCGCGACGCGAAGGAGCTCGCCGGCTACGCGCTGCAGGCGGTGCTGCGCACGGGGGAGAGCCCCGCGGCGGCGAAGGGGCCGGAGACGAACCTTTCGGCGATCGAGGCGGCGAAGCGCAAGACGGAGACGCGCATCTCGATCGAGGCGTCGCAGACGCGGGCGCGGTTCGTCCTGTCGTCGGGCTTCGTCTTGCCGCAGGGGACCGAGCTCCGCGAGCGGGCGGACCGCTACGGGTACCTCGTGCTGTGGCCCGGCGAGGATGTGTATCGGGTGGCGGAGTCGGGCTCGCTCCGGGCGCTCCTCGGCGAGCGGCGGCTCGACGTGGCGCCGCTGTCGCAGGCGACGGTGTCGCCCGTCGCCGAGGGCGGACGCCGGCTGAACGTGCACACGCGCCGGCTCGAGGTGTCGACCCGGGCGGCGCGGGCGAGCTTCGAGCTGGCGACGTTTCGCGAGGCCGGCGAGGGCGGCGTGCTCATTTGCAGGCTGCTGCTCGACTTGATGAACGCGCCGCCGTCGACGGGAGTCTGCGCGGCGGACGAGGTGCCGCTCCGCGCGGAGCTCCGGTGGACCACCAAGGGCGCGCTCACGTTCGAGGTGACCTCGATCGTGCGGCGGACGGACCTCTCGGTGCAGGACCTCGCCGCGCCCCCGGCGCAGGGAGTCTTCGAGACGCGGCCGCCCGCGGCGATGGACGGAGAGATCATGGTCTCGAAGGCGGACCTCGGCGCGTTCCGGACCGCGCCGGCGGACCCCGGCCCCATGGCCAGCCGAGACGCCCAAGGGCCGCCGCCGGAGTCGGGCCTCGAGGTCGTGAACTCGAGCGACGAGCTGCGCGTGGCGTGGCTCGACGGCGTGCCCGTGGCGTGGGTCGCGCCGGGCGGCCGGCAATGGCTCTCGTCGCTCGTGCGAGGACGGTACGTGCTGCAGTGGCGCACGTTCCTCGGCGACGCGTGGGAGCCGCCGCGCAACGTCGGCGCGCCGGGCTGGTTCGACGTGAACGTCCCGTAGCGGGAAGCGGTGGAACGTAGGGGGTCCCTCGCTGCACGCGCGGGGTGACAGCGCTTTCTAGAGCACGGCCGCGAGGCGCGAGCGCGATTGGATCTGCGTGTAGACCACGCCGACGTCCAGGGCCTCGACGACGTGCCCCTCGTGCATCACGCCATCTCCCGCGCCGGCCCGCTCGAACGCTCCGACGTGGACGACCGAGCCGCCGACGACGCCCACGAGCTCACCGCCGTGCAGGCAGACCACCATCTCGCCGCGCGCCGAACCGATGGCGATCACCGGGATGACCGCGCCCTCGTGGAGCGTGACGCCGACGAGGGCCGCCGGCGTCCCCGGGACCGGCGTGATCCGCGGCGGGGAGGCGACGCGAATCGCGACGGTGGCCGGCACGAAACGGAGGACGCCGTCGGCCATGAGCAGGAGGCCGCCGACCCTCGCCTCGTCGGTCATGACGTGCGCCGGCGGACGAGCCTGGCCTCGAGGAGCTGGAAGAGGATCTTGCAGGCGTCGAAGCTCGACATGTGGCTCTGCTCGATGATCTCGCGCACCGTGCTCTCGCCGTCGACCATGCGGAGGAGGCGCTGCTCGGCGACGGCCAGCCGGTCGACGTCGATCGACTCGACGGCGGCCGGGTCCTCGAGGAGCACGGACTCGAAGCTCCCGAGCCCGGACTCGACCAAGCGCCACTCGTCGACGCGGCGGAACCCCTCCATGACGACCGACGCCACCGGCAAGCCGAGCGTCGCGCTCTGGGCGAGCGGCGGGAGCACTTCGCGGCGGAACTCGAACCGCCCGCGGGGCCAGCGGAGCACCTCGTATACGAGCTCGCTCGATTGGCGCGCGAGGGCGTCGCGCAGCTGCTCTCCGGTGACGCGTCCGGCGTCGACGAGCAGGGCGCCGAGGAGCTTGCGGGCCGCGTTCTCCTGCTTGGTCCGCGGGGTCTGCGATTGCCGGAGGATGCGGTCGATGTCGTCGTCGGTGACGAGGCCGCGCTCCACGAAGTAGCGCCCCAGACGGAACTCCCGGCCGGCGCCGCGGGCTTGCACGAGATCGATGAGGCCGTCCCGGAGCGACATCGTGATCTCGGTCGACTCGTCGTCCGAGACGAGCAAGACGCCGCTCTTGCACTCGACCTGGAGGAGCTGCATCACGGCGCCGATGGGGATGACGCCGATGTCCCCGGCGAGCGCGGAGCGGGCGCCCACCGTATCGGAGGCCGGCTCGGGCGGGTTGACGTCGTCGGGGACGTCCCCCGCCGCGGCGCCGCGCGAACGCCACCGTTCGGACCGGCGCATCGCGTTCTCGATGACGGCGATGAGCGCCTGCGCGTCGAACGGCTTGGCGATGGCGTCGATGGCGCCCGTTTGCTGGACGAAGTGGGCTCCGATGCGGTCGGACTTCGCGCTCATGAGCACGATGGGCGTCGCGCGGAGCCGCTCGTCTTGCCGGAGGGCGCGACAGAGCTGAAAGCCGTTCATCCGCGGCATGACGAAGTCGACGAGGACGAGGTCTATCTTCGAGGCGCCGTTGCCGTTGTGCGCGTGGGAGGCGGCGGTCAGGATCTCGAGGGCCGCCTGGCCGTCGCCCGCCTGCACGACGTCGAACCCGCGCCGCTCGAGCACCCCGCTCACGACTTTGCGGATGGTCGGGCTATCGTCGACGACGAGAACGCGCGTGGTCATGGCCGTTTCGAGCCATCACGATGGTAGTTGCACCGCGCGAAGAGGACAAATCCGCGCAGGTTCAAGCCGACGGCACGCCGGGCTGCGGCGGCTCTCGCCCTTCCGCTTCTTCGATCTGCGACAAGGCCACCGCCAGCGCGTCCTTCGCCCGTTCGAGCGATTGCCGGTCGGAGCTCCATTTGGCCTGGAGGCCGTCCGCGCGCGACGACTCGCCCGACAGGCGCTGCTTCACCTCCAGGAGTTCGTAGCGCGTCGACCCGAGGTCCGACTCGAGCGAGCCTGCCCGCGCCCCGGCCGCGCCGAGCTTGGCCTCGAGGTCCTCCTTCGCGTCGCGGAGCGCGTCCACCTCGCCACGGGTCGCGGAGAGGCCCTCCTCGAGCGTGGCGATCCGCGCGCGCGCCTCGCCGATCTCGCTCGTCGTCCTCGCCTCGAGCGCCGCCAGCTCGCCGGCCGCCTTGGTCTGCGCCGACGCGAGCTCGCCGGCCGCCTTCGCCGAGAGCGACGCGAGATCGTTCGCGGCCTTCGACTCGAGCGCGGCGAGATCCCCCGCGGCCTTGCCCTCGGCGGCGGCCAGATCACGCGCCGCCTTTCCTTCGATGGACGACCGTAGGTCGTCGAGCCGCGCCTGTTCGCGCTGCTCGGCCTCTTGCCGCGTCCTCGTGAGCTCCGCCTGCCACTCGTTGCGCGCCCCCGCCAGCTGGGCGTCGTAGTCGCGCTTGAGGGTGTCGACGTCCTTCTTCCGGCGGTCCTCGGACTGGTCGAGCGCGCGGGCGTGCTCGGCGCGCTCGTTCGCGAGCGTCTGGTCGAGGTCCGCCCGCTGCGCCGCGAAGCGATCCTCCGCGGCGGCGAGCTCCTCGGCGTGGCGGCCGCGGGACTCGGCGATCTGCCGGTCCTTCGCCTCGCCGTCGGCCTTGGCCTTCTCGAGCCGCGTGCGAAAGTCGTCGCTGGCCTTCTTCGCGAGCTCCCGGTCGGCGACCAGCGACTCGTTCTTGTCCCTCGTGTCGGCGACCTCGCGCTCCATCGTGAGGAGGCGCTCCTCGAGATCCGCGTGGGCGCGCTCGGACGCGAGCGAGCGATCCTGCGTCTCGACGATCTGCCGCTCCTTCTTCGAGATTTGCTCCTTGAGGGTGAGGATCTCTTTGTCTTTGCGGTTGAGGGCCTCGCGCAGGTCGAGAAACTCGCGGCTGGACGCGGCGGTGCTCTTCGTCCCGGACGCGAGCCTCGCCTTCAGCTCCTCGATCTCGCGGGCTCGCCGCTCCGACTCGGCGGCCTCGTCGCGGAGGCGCGCCACTTCGCCGCGCAGCTCCTCGAACTCGCCGTCGACCTCGTCGAAGCGGGCCTTGAGGCGACCGAGATCGTCGCGCGCGGCCTCGTACTTGGCCCTGTACTCGCTCTCGCCTTCGCCTCCCCCGCCGCTGATGGGGGGGCGCGAGCTCACGCGGGGGGACACTTGCGTCGCGGTGGCGTAGGGCGCCGCCGCCGCGGGGATCGAGCTCCTCGATGCGCCGTTGGGCCCGACATGCGTATCCGACGCGGGCGGCGCGTCCGACCCGGTCATCTTGCCGAAGGCGGACTCGGCGAACGCGTCGACGTCGGCGTCCACGGTCTCGATGCGGCGGATGACTCCGGCCGGCGCCTGTACTTCGCGCGCGGGCTCGGGGCGATGCTCGTCGTCGCCCAGGTAGTCGGTGGTCCCGATTTCGATCTCGTCGTCGATGACGATGGCCCCGTCGGACTCGTGGAACGAAGAGACGAGCGGGATGAACTCGAGGATGTGCTTGAGGAGCTCACCGAAGGCGATGGGCTTGTGGACGTAGTCCTCGGCGCGCGTCCTCAGCTTCTTGTGCTGTTCGAACGTCTCGTCGCTGGACTCGGTCGACATGATGATGAGCGGAACGTCCTTGAGGCCGGGGTCCTTCTTCAGCTTGTTGCAGACGGAGAACCCGTTCATCCGAGGGAGCTCGATGGCGAGCAGGATGAGATCGGGCTTCTCCGTCGCGGCTTGCTGGAGCCCGAAGTTGCCATCGTCGACGACCGTCGTGGAGCATCCGAGCTTGCCGAACTCGCTCCGAAGCTCACCGGCGAAGGCCGGGTCGCTCTCGAAAACGAGTACTTTGGTAGCCATGGGCTTTTACGTCCTGGTCTCGAAAGGGCTTTGCGGGCCGCGCTTGGCGCAGAAACACCGCATTATCCTGTCTTTCGAGCAGCATAGGCCCCTCGAAGAAACAGTGTCAACGCAACCGCCACGCGAGCGGGCGCGCGACGGCGCCCGGCTGTTTTTGTGCGCTGTGAGCCGTGACGCGGCACGCGCCGAGCGCGATGTAGGCCTAGGCGTGCGGACGGGACGCCTTCTCGGTGTGACCGCTCGTGCCAAGCCGACGCGCGAGCTCGGCCAGGACGCGCCGGAAGGCGATACCGCGTGAGCGCAGCCCTACGAGCACATGGTAGACGACGTCCGCCGCCTCGCTGACGACCCGCTCGTCGCTCTCCTTCTCGACGGCCTCGGCGAGCTCGCCCCCCTCCTCGCGGATCTTCGCTCCGATCGCGGCAGCCCCCTTGTCGTACAAACTCTTCGTGTAGCTCGCGGCGCCGGTCGAGCTCTTGCGCGCCTCGAGCATGGCCTCCAAGGTGGCGAGGAGCGTCTGCGGGCGACCGCTGGCCTGCTCGAGCGCGTCCCCCCGGAGCTCCTGGAAGAAGCAGTTCTCCGCGCCGGTGTGGCACGAGTTGCCGCGCGGGTCGCCCGAGTAAAGCAGGCAGTCGGCGTCGCAGTCGACGAAGACGCGGTCGACTTTGATTTCGTTGCCGCTCGTGCGCCCCTTTTGCCAAAGCTCCCCGCGCGAACGGCTCCAGAAGGTGGCCAATCCGCTCTCTTGCGTCATGCGGACGGCTTGGCTCGTCGCGAAGGCGAACATTCGAATCTCGCCGGTGAGGTGGTCTTGCACGATGACCGGCACGAGCCCGTTTTCGTCGAACGTGATCGGAAGAGTAGGCATCGGGGCCCGCATTGTAGAGCGGGCGGGCCAAGTCGACGACCCGGCGCACGCCCGCGTGCGCGCGAAGTGTACTAGATCCAAGCTCACCTCCTTTGAGCCGACCCGAGCTCGCCTTCGCATCGCCCCGCAAGCTGCCGCGTGCGCGCGACCTCCACGGTCGCGTCGTGGTGCTCGACGTCGCTTTTGCGTCGGAGGCGGCGGGCGGGGGATTCGAGAAGATCACGCTGCCGTTCATCGAGCAGCTCGGCCCGCGGCTCGCGGGTTGGGTCGACCACCACGACCACTTGATGCACGAGCGTTACCGGACCGACCCGCGCTTCGTCCTCGCGACGAAGGCCGAGCACGGGGCTTGTCCCGAAATGGTCACCCCGGAGGTCGTGGCGCGCATCGGCGCGGTCGACACCGTCGTGTGCCACACCGATTTCGACGGGCTTTGCAGCGCGGCCAAGTGGCTCCGCGGCGGCACCGAGCCCTACCCCGGGGCCGACGACGACGCGCGCGCCATCGACACGCGGACCTTCGCGCCGGGCCCCTTCGGCGAGCGCATCGACCGAGCGCTCCGCGCGCGCCCCCGCGACCTCGCCCTCTTCGGCCTCGTGGTCCGCCACCTCACCGAGGGCCTGCGCGACATGTCGCTGTGGGAGACCATCGACCGGGCGGCCGCCGAGCTCGGGCCCATCGAAGAGCGCACCCGCCGCGTCGCCGCCGGCTATGTCGTCCTCGCGGCCGCGGGGAGCGAGCGCCTTCCGCGGCACGTCCGCTCGATCGCGTTCGTCGACGCGACGGCGCACCACGGGCACTACGACAAGACGCTCTTGCTTCTCATGGGTCAGGAGCGCGCGAGCGTGGCCATCGCGGTCGACCTGGACAACGCGACGCTGGCGGCGCGCTTCGACAGCGGCATCAACTTCCTCGAGTTGATGGGGCTCTCCGGCGGGATGCCGACGCTCGTCTCGATTCCGAAGAAACGTCTTCGTGAAGCCCTCGCGAACCTCGGTGTCGCGGAGGGCGACATGGCGCGGATCGTCGGCTGAGCCGGGAGAAGCGGCGCGACGCGAATTGACCTGACGAGCGCGAGCATGGTAGTGCCGCTATCCGATCGATGGATCGTGGGCGCGATTGGGGGTTACCGGCGTATGACGGCCAAGGCGTGGGGTACGCAGCAGAAGGCGGTCGACGAGGTATTTTGCCAGAACGACGCGGTCTCCCTTTGCCTGCTCGTGAACCGGCGGACGCGGACGGTGCGCGTCGTCGACTTCCGCGCCGGGCCGTCGATCGCGAAGCGCCTCTTCGTCCTTTCCTTCGCGCGACGCGAGGGGATGCGAAAGATCTTCACGCTCGTCGAGCGGGACGAGGCGGCGACGTGGGTGCGGCTCGGCTTCACGAAGGAGGGGAGCATCCCCGGCTTCTACAAGCGGAGCGACGCGTTCCTGCTCGGCTGCTCGACGGAGACTCCGGCTCCTTCGTACGACGACCCTCCGGCCCAGAGCGAGACCCGCCTCATCGCCGCGAGGCCGGCGACCGGCGCCGCGCCGACGAGCGCCGCGCACGACCGCATGGAGCGCACGATCGTGACGGCCAAGCGGACGCTGCGCGACGCGGACGACAAGCCGCTCCCCCAGGCGCGCGTCGCCCTCGTCGCCGAGGCGGACGCACGGAAGGCGGCGGCGGCCGCGGTCCGCGCCGGGCGGGCCATCACGGTGTTCGAGCCGTTCGGGCGTGACGTGGAGCGGCGGTTCTTCCTCGTCAGCGCGCGGGGCGGGTTCGAGCTCCACGCGTCGGTCGAGTCCCAAGCTTGCTTCGGCAATGCGTACATCGAGCTCCTCCAGGGCCCTCGCCGCGATTCCGAGAAGGCGGCGACGTCGGCCGCGTTGGGCGCCCTCTGCAGCACGCTCATCGGGGAAGGGGTCGTCAGCTGCTTTTCGCTGGCGCCGAGCGACGACGTGGCCCTGGCGACGGTCTTCCTTCAAAACGGCTTCCGGCGAACGGGCTTGCTCGCCGAGCACCTGGTCCTCGGCGAGCGCCGAAGGGACGCGATCCTCTGGTCGCGAAAGCTCGCCAACCCCGCCGACGACTGACCCCGGATCTCAGCGGAATCTTGCGGTCGCGATCACGTCGCGTATCGTCGCCAGCGAGCGAACGCCGTCGAGCGCCACGCCGGCTGCGCCGAGCGCGGCGTTGACCACCGAGCCCAGCTCCTCTTCGGGTGCGGTGGCGGCGGCGAGCTCCAGCCTGGCCATCGCGTCCCGCGACGCCAGCAAATCGCCCCCCACGCGAAAGACGCCGCGCGCGTCCGGGCCGGCGCCGACGAGGCCGATGGCTTCTTCGGCGGTCGCGGCCCACGCCGGGTCGGCGTACGGGTCGCCGGAAGACGGCGCCGTCGGAGCGGGCTCTGGCTCGACGAAGAGCTCCACCTCGCCCTTGGCTGCGGCCACGTAGGCCTCGACGACGGCCTCGGCCACGGCGGCGGGGTCGAGCGAGCGACCCGCGACGGCTTCCAGGCTGCGCGGCTCCTTTCCGCGAAAGGATGCGCGGGGCCCGGCGGCGAACGGCGCTCGGACGGCCACGAACGCCTCGAACGAGGTCCGGCGCGTCGTGGCGTCGTGCGCGAAGCCGACCCATGCGCACGGAGCTCCGGCGGCGCTCACCCAATCGCGGCCGAAATAGCTCGCGGGGCCCGCGGCGCCGAGGACGCGGGTGAGTCCACGCAAGAGGGGCCGGACGGATCGGTTGACGATGCGCCTCGCGTCCGCGCCGCCGAACGCGCCCGGGTGTTCGAGCGAGAGCTCGACGTGAACCGTCCCTTCGCCGACGGCGACCTCCGGCCCCCCGCTCCCGCGGCGCGCCAGGAGCGAAGGCCTCGGCATCCCCGCCGCGCGCTGAAACGCGCCGAGGAGGGTCCCTTCGTCGGTGCCGACCGCCACCCACAGCTCGGCGGGACACCGGAGAGGCCGGTCGAGCGCGGCGCGGGAGTGGGCCGCCATCGCTTCGGCACCGCGCCCTCCTGCGCGGACAACGCCGAGACGCGCGCCCACGCTCAGGGTATACGATCGTCCTACGATGGCCGTCCACCGCGAGGAAGCGGGCTTCGTCGTGCGCATCGAGCTCTCGGCCGAGTTCGACGACGACTACGAAGGCGACGACGATGGGTACGCCTGGCTCGAAGGCTGGCGGCAGCGCGTCCTTCCGCGCGTCGTCCGCGCGGTCATGAGCGAGCTTCGCGCGGAACCCGGCTACGACGCCGTCCCCGCGTCGCGCGGGAAGAACCCGGAGGACGAAGTCGAAGTCGCCGTGCGCTTTCGCCGGAGAAATAGCGGCGCGGCGTCATGAGGGCGAGCGCTCGAACGACAAAGACGGAAAGTCGAAAACTCGTAGAGACGGCCGTGATGAGGGTAGAGGTACGCGGCGGGGCTGCTTTACTGGGATCCGCGCCACCGCTAAAACCGCTATCCTGCTTGTCAACGCACCGAGGATCGAATGGTCAACCCGCAGATGGTGATGTACGAGGAGGAGTTCACGCTGATCCAGCGGGTCGTCGACCGCCTGGTTCGAGACGCGAACGCCAAGGTCGTCTTCATCGTCGACAAGAACGGACAGCTCATCTCGGCTTCCGGTGACCTCGACAACGTCGACACGACGAGCCTGGCGTCGCTCACGGCGGGCAACATCGCCGCGACGGGCGGCATGGCCAAGCTGCTCAAGGAGCAGGAGTTCGCCACCCAGTTCCACGAGGGCGAGAAGGCGAACATCCACATCCAGCTCGTCGGCAACCGGGTCATCCTGGTCGTGATATTCGACTCCAAGTCCAGCCTGGGCCTCGTGCGGCTGCGGGTGAAGAAGGCGAGCGAGGAATTGAACAACGTCTTCGAGACACTGCTCAAAAAGGTCCACGAGCCCGGTTCCGACTCGCCCTTCGCCGAGATTACCGACGAAGACATCGACAACCTCTTCAACGACTGAAAAATCGCAGGCCGATGAGCTTCATCAACTACATGGCCCGCGAGATCAACTGCAAGTTGGTCTACTACGGTCCAGGTCTCTGCGGGAAAACGACGAATCTCCAATACATCTACGAGCGGACGAATCCCGAGCACAAAGGGAAGATGATCTCGCTCGCGACCGAGACGGAGCGAACGCTCTTCTTCGATTTCCTCCCGCTCTCGCTCGGCGAGATTCGCGGCTTCAAGACGCGATTCCACCTCTACACGGTCCCCGGGCAGGTCTTCTACGACGCCTCGCGGAAGCTCATCTTGAAGGGGGTCGACGGGGTCATCTTCGTGGCCGACTCGCAGGTCGAGCGCATGGAGGCGAACGAAGAGTCGATGGAGAACCTCCGCACGAACCTCGCGGAGCAGGGCTACTCGCTCGACAAGCTTCCGTTCGTCATCCAGTACAACAAGCGCGACCTGCCCAACGTGGCGGACCCCGAAGAGCTCCGGCAGATGCTCAACCGGATGGGCGTGCCCGACTTCGAGGCCGTGGCCCGCTCGGGCATGGGCGTCTTCGACACGCTGAAGGCCGTCGCCAAGCTCGTGCTGACCGAGCTTCGCCGCGGCTCCTCGTAGGGGGAGCCCGGTCGACGCCGCGCGCGGGCGGCCGGTTCGGGTAGCCGGCCGCTACTTGTACTGGTTATACACGCGGCTGCGCCGAGCCTTGTCCTTGGCCTTGAGCTTCGCGCGATAGCGCTTGCTCTTGTTTCGATTGACCTTGCGCGGCTGCTTCGAAAGGACGATGTACATGGGAGACGCGCCGTCTAGCATGAATGTCCGGCTCGTGCACGAGTTCCGCTTCGAGGCGGCCCACCGATTGCCCCGCGTGCCGGCGGGTCACAAGTGCGCGCGCCTGCACGGGCACAGCTTCCGGGTCGAGCTTGCCGTGTTCGGACCGGTGAACGAGTCTACCGGCTGGTTCATCGACTTCCAGACGCTGTACGACGCGTGGAAGCCGCTCCACGACCGGCTCGACCACAACTACCTGAACGAGATCCCCGGGCTCGAGAACCCGACGAGCGAGCTCTTGGCGCGGTGGATCTGGGGCCGGATGAAGGCCGCGCTCCCGGAGCTCACCCGCGTCACCCTCTACGAGACGTGCGAGGCCCGCTGCGAGTACGAGGGGGAGGGCGCCGCTTGACGAAGACGCTCGTGTGCCGGTGCGAAGACGTGACCCTCCACGACCTGGAGGACGCGATCGCCCGCGGTCACACGGACATCGAGTCGCTCAAGCGGTACACGGGCTTCGGCACGGGCTGGTGTCAGGGCAAATGGTGCGTGGCGCTGTGCGCGCGGCTGCTCGTCGTCAGCGGCGGGTCGGCGGCGCTCCCCATCACGCCTCGCCCTCCTGTTCGCCCAGTCCTCCTCGGAGACCTTGCGGGGCTCGCTCGGGTGGCGGAAGAGGACGAGAAGGCAGGCCGGCCTCCGCACTGAGGGCCGCCGCGCCGCCCAGGACGAGCGCGATCCACACGGCATCCGCCAGGACAAGGTGGACGAGCTGGACCCAGACGGGCGCGAGGGAGGCGACGTCGAGCAGGCCCGCCGCCACTTGCAACACGACGAGCGCCACCGACGCGCGCGAGAAGAGCCCGGCCGCCCGGCCGGGGCGCCGGGCGCGCACGAACGGGGCGGCGAGGACGACGAGGAGCGCCGTGGCGGCCGCGAGGATGGGGTGAAAGGCGCGGAGGCGAACGAGCCACGGCGCGCCCGATTCGAAGTCCTGCGCGATCCCCGCCGCCAGGTTCGCGGACGGAAAGAGCGTATCGCCCAGCGCCGTGAGCGCGCCGGTCGTCCCGACGGCGAGCACCGCGGCGAGCGGAAGGAGCGTGGCCCACGCGACGGCGCCCTGCCCGCGCAGGCGGATGCGCCCGCCGCCCGCCGCCCACCACGCGGTGAGGGCCGTCGACCCGAGGAGCAAGAACGTGTTCACGAGGTGGAGGCTCACGCTGAGCACCCGCGTCGACGACGCGTTGTGGGCGACGAGCGCGAAGAGCACGAGCGCCGCGCCGATGAGGGCCTCGGCGGCCATGAATGCCGCCGCGAACGCCGCGCCCCTCCGGACAACGTGACGCGCCGGGTACGCTCGAAGGGCCCATCCGAGGAGGACGAGGGTCGCGCCGAGGGCGACGCCGCTCGAGATCCGGTGGGAGAGCTCGACCAGCGTCTCGATACGGGGCGCGCGCGGGACGACCTCGCCGTTGCAGAGCGGCCAATGGCGACCACAGCCCGCGCCCGACCCGGTCGCACGCACATACGCCCCCCACGCCGCGACGCCGACGTCGTACGCGAGGAGACCCCAAGCGAATCGCGCGAATCCGGTCGTACGGGCCACTTCGGGGCTTTCTACTCCGCATGAGGGGGCGACGCGAGAAGGGGCCGCGCGCGGTCAGTCGACGTGGACGTCCGTGGTCGGAAGTGCGGCGATGGATAGAGTGCTCCGGGCGGCTCCCATCTGTCTTTTCGCGAGGCAAAAGCGGCAAACCACGCGCGGTCTTTGCGGGTGTACGCTCGAACGTTAAGGTGGCGGTTTCTTCTGCGAAAGGCTCGCCTGCGCTCTCGGCGGTGGAGCGTTTTCGGCTGGTGCGGCCACTCGGTTCTCCCGCGTCCCAAGTATGGGCCGCGATCGACGCGCAGTCTTCGGCGCGGGGCCGCGTCGTCGTCGTGGAGCGGGCGCTTCGCGCCGGGTTGCACGGCGAGCAAGAGACGGAGGAGTGGCTCCGCGTCGCGAGGCAGCTCGCGCTCCTCGAGCACATGAACGTGGCGCGCGTGCGCGAAGTCGTGGTCCGCCGGGAGGACGCGCTCGTCGCGAGCGACTTCGTCGACGGCGCGCGCTGGTCCGAGTTCGCCTGGTCCGACCCGCACCCTCCCCTCGAGGTGGCGCTCCGCGTGCTCATCGACGCCCTGGCGGGGCTCAGCGCGATCCACAACCTGCGCGACGCCAATCGACAGGCGCTCAAGCTCGTCCACGGCGGACTCACGCCCCACGGCATCGTCGTCGGGATGGACGGCGTGGCGCGCATCGTCGGAGCCCACAGGCTGCGCATCGAGGCGACCGACGCGGCGGACGCCGCGAGCACTTACCTCGCACCGGAGGTCCTCCTCGCCGACGACGCGGCCGACGCGAAGGCCGACGTGTACAGCGTCGGGGTGATGCTCTGGGAGGCGCTCACGGGGCGCACGCTCTTCGCGAACACGCAGCCGTCGGCGATCGTGACGCAGGTCTTGAGCGGACCCGTTGCTCGCGCGACCATCCCGGCCGGCATGTCGTGGGCGGCGCCCCTCGCCGACAGCGCCGCGCGCGCTTTGTCGGCGGACCCAACCAAGCGCCATCCTTCGGCGGCGACGCTCGGCGCGGAGCTCCGCCGCATCGCGGGAGCCAAGCTCGCGCAGCCGCCGCGCGTGGCGGCCCTCGTCCGCGCGGGGTTCGGCGAGAGCATTCGCCGGCGCAGGGAGGCCATCGAGCGCCTCGAGACCGGAGGGCACGAGCCGCCGGCGCACGCCCCGCAGTCGGCGCGCGTGTGGAGCGACGTCCCGGTCGACGTGGACTACGACGACGGCGCCGAGACGACCCCTCCGCCCCCGGTGGACCCCGTCACGCAGCGGCCGCCCGCGGTCGCGGCCGAAGACCAGACCATCATCCAGGTACGCCCGGCCCCGCCGCTCCCCGCGCGGGCCGCGCGTCCGCCGCGGCTCCCGCCGGCCGCGATGAACGTCCCGCCGGCGCCGCCGGTGCCGAAGGACCTCCCCATCATTCCTGACGACGTGGACACGGTGGAGGACCTCGATTCGATCGGGCTCGAGTCCGCGCGGCCCTCGGCGCCGCCGTCCATCCCGTCGATCCCGTCGGTGCAGTCCTCGGCGCCGCCCATGGCCACGGTTTCGCCGAGCTCCCTCCCCGCCGCCCGGCTTCGCCGCCGCCGGCGCGCCCTCCTGTTCGCCATCCCCATGGTCGTGACGCCTGCGCTGCTCCTCTGGCTCGTGCCGACGCAGCCACGTCGAGAGGGGCCTGCCGCGGAGGTGCCGTCTGGATCCGGCGCCGTGATCGCACCGAGCGCGACGGAGTCGGCGACCGTGGCGCCGCCGTCACCCTCCGCCTCGGCCTCCGAAGCCCCGCGGCCCGCGCCCGAGCCGCCGCCCTCCGCGTCGGCCGTCCCGTCGGAGACCCCACCCGCCGATCCGCCCGCGCCCACCGCCGCGGCTTCCGTGGTCGAGCCTCCGCCGTCGCCCAACGCGCCGCCCGTGGCGACGCAAACCGCGGCGCCCACCACCGACGTCCCTCTCTCGGCCCCCGCCGTACCCATGCAGCCGTTCGTGCGGCCGCCCACCAAGAAGAAGTACGAACCAGAGGGCATTTGATCGATGCGCATGCGCTTGCTTCTCGGCACCTCGGCGCTCCTCTTCTTCAGTCAAACCTCCTCCGCCCTGGCCGACGGCGTGCTGCCCGCCGTGGCGACTCCCGTGCAACGCGAGCAGGCGCAAGCGCGATTTCTTCGCGGCAAGGAGCTCTTCGCGAAGCAAAGGTTCGACGAGGCGCTCGGGGAGCTCCGCGCCTCGCACGAGATCGTGGCGAGCCCGAACACGCGGCTCGAAGTCGCTCGGTGCCTGTTGGCGATGGGAAAGACGATCGACGCGTACGCCGAGTTCGGCCGCGCGGCCGTCGAGGCGAAGGAGCTCACGGCGCAGGACAACCGCTACCAGCGGGCCTACGACGCCGCGCTCGCCGAGCGGGGCGAGCTCGAGCCTCAGCTCGGCTTCATCGTGCTCACGGTCTCGCATCCCGAGGACGCGACGCAGATCACGGTCGGGGGTGAGGAGATCAAGCGGGCGGCGTGGAGCGAGCCGGTGCCGGTCGCGCCCGGGGCGACGGAGGTCGTGGTGACGACCCCGGGTCGCTTGCCGATGAAGCGCGCGATCACCCTCGGCGCGGGGCAGAAGACGTCGCTCGACGTCGACGCGTCGACGGCCGAGGCGGAGGCAAGGGAAGCGCCTCCGCCGCCGGCTCCGCCCCCGCCGCCGCCTCCGCCCGAGCCAAAGGGCGATCCTGCCATGCGAACCGGAGCGTACGTCGCCGGCGGCGTGGGCCTCGTGGGCCTCGTCGGCTTTGCCGTGTTCGGCGTGATGGCCAAGTCGACGTACGACGACCTCGCGACAGCGTGCGGCGGCGGCCCGTGTCCGCAAGGCAAGGCGGACGAGATCTCGTCGGGCAAGACCGACCAGGTGATCGCCAACGTGGGGCTCGTGCTCGGCCTCGTGGGCGCGGGCGTGGGAGGGACGCTCTTCGTCCTCTCGCTGTCGGGCGGACGGAACGGGTCGAGCGTGGCCGTCGCGGCGTCGCCGGGATGGATCGGCGTTCGAGGGTCGCTGTGACGACGGCCGGCGTGAGGTTCCTCTCCGTCTTCGCGTGCCTTGCCGCCGCGATGCCGGCCGCCGGATGCGCGCTCGATTTCGATCGCTACGACCCGACCGACGCGAGCGCCGCGGCGGTGACGGGCGCCGACGGCGCGACGACGGACGCCGCGATGCCCCCTTCAGGAGATGCGGGGGCACACGACGCGACCATCGATGACGCGACGGCAGACGCGGCCGAGGCGGCGAGCGCGGACCAGGGCACCGGACCGTGCATGGCGTCGCCCGATTGCTTGACTCAGGCCGGGTCGTGCGGCGTCGCCTGCGGCCAGGTCAACTCGACCTGCCTCCAAGGCTGCGACGCCCAGACGTGCAGCGACGGGTGCCGGCAAGGCGAGCAGAGCTGCCTCGGAAAGTGCATCAGCTCCTGCCTCGCGTGCCAGACCGACGCGGGCTGTACGAACTCGGGCACGTCGGCGGCGTGCCTCAACGACTCCCACCCGTAGCGCCCACTCGGCTCGCCTGCACGGGAAAGCGGTCGCGGAGCTCGCGCACCCAGCGCGCCGCCGGGTCGAAGACGTCTCCCGCGAGGAGCGACGTGATGGCTCGCCGCAAGAACGGGTGCTGCTCCTTGGCGAAGAGGTAGCTCGTGAGGTCGCCGGCGTAAAATGCCTGCACGACGCCGACGAAGAGCTCTGCGCCGAGCCGCTGGCTTCGCTCCCACGCCTCGAAGCGATCCCGCGAGACATCCCCCGCCTCGAGGGCGGCGTCGATCGCGTCGGCCGCCTGCAAGCCCCCGTTCATCGCCAGGTGCGCGCCCGTCGAGAAGAGCGGATCGATGAAGCCGGAGGCGTCGCCGACGGCCACCCATCCGTGACCCCGAAGCGTCTCCACGCGGAAGCTGAAGTCGGCGGTGGCCCGGGCCGCGAACATCGGCGGGGCGCCCGCGAGGAGGAACGTGGCCGCCGGCGATCCGCGCACCGCGTCCTCGAAGAGGGCCTCGGGACCCAGGCCGCGGCGCGCGCGCATCCACGCGCCCGATACGACGCACCCGACGCTCGTCCTCCCGTCCGCGAACGGGATGAACCAGAACCAGCCGCGGTCGTCCGAGTCCTTTCCGAACACCACGATCTGGATGTCGCCCTCGCGCGCGCCCACGTCTCGCCAGGCGCCGCGCACCTGGGTGAAGAGCGCCGTTCGATCGAGGTGCGCGATCCGCTCCACGCCGGCCGACGCGCGCGCCATGACGGCGTTGCGCCCGCTCGCGTCGACGACGAAGCGGGCACCGATTTCGTGGAGCGCTCCGTCGGGCCCGCGCACCTCGACCCCGGCGGCGCGCTCGCCTTCCCGCAGGATGCGCGTGACCTCCCACTGCTCGCGGAGCTCGGCGCCGGACTCGCCCGCGCGCCGAAAGAGGAGCGCGTCGAACTCGTCGCGCGGGACCTGGAAGGCGTGGTCCCACGTCGCGTGGAACGCTTCGGCGAAGTCGTACCGGGTCGCGCACGCGGGATCGAGCCCGTCGACGAAGCGCGCGCCGCGCTTCACGAGGAAGCGGGCCCGCACCTCGTCGAGGACGCCGACCTCGGACAAGACGCCCATGCTGTTGGGCAGGAGGGACTCTCCGAGGTGGAAGCGCGGGTGCTTCTCGCGCTCGAGGACGAGCACGCGGCGGCCCTTCGACGCGAGGCGCGTCGCGCACACGGACCCGGCCGGCCCTCCGCCGATGACGACGACGTCGTGGGACTCCAGGCTCATGCCCGACCGCGGCCGAGCCTCACTCGGCGGTCTTCGGCGGCGGCCCGAGCTGGATGCGCTCGCCGATGTACGCTCCGATGAGCGTCAGCAGGATGCCGATGGCCGCGAAGATCAAATAGAGAAAGAGCGGCATCGTGCGGACGGTCTGGCTCTGGATGAGGAGGAAGGTCGTCGGAATGGCGACGAGCAAGCTCGCGACGGCCGGCTCGATGAAGGTCCTCCCGGGCGAGATCATCCCGACGAGCAGGCCGCCGAGAAACCAGACGGGCACGCACATGAGCATCCCGTTTTGGCCTTCGAAGTCGAGGATGGGGAGCACCATCGGCAGACCGAAGATGAGCGCGGCGGTCAGCACGCCCTGCACGAGGAACGCGATGAGCAGCCACGAGATGCTGACGCCTTCCTGCTGGTAGCGGCGCACGGCCTCTTCGTCGCGACTGCGCTTCGCCGCCTTGCCGATGTCGTCGATCTTGGCGCCGCACGAGACGCAACGGGCCGAACCGGGCGGGTTTTTCTGGAAGCCACACGACGGACACACGACGGGCTTCGCTGCAGCCATGGATCCCTAAGGTACCGCTCCCAAAGGCCGGCAGCCAAGCAGGAACCTGCGCCAGTCGAGCCGCTCGGCTTTGGGACGGCGTACGGCGGAGCAAGGCGCTTCGGGCGTATGTGCTAGAGGACCGCCATGAACGTCGCGGTCGTCGGCGGCGGGGTGATGGGCTGCACGACGGCGCTGGTTCTCGCGGATCGAGGGGTCGAAGTCGAGATTCTGGAGAGGGCCGTCCCCGGCGCCGAAGCGTCGAGCGCCGCGGCGGGCGTTCTCGGGGCGCAGGTCGAGCTCGAGGGTCGCACGCACGAGGCGGCGCTCTTTCTCCGCGCGCGGGCTTCGTGGGGCGATTGGGCCCGTTTCCTGCGCGACGCGACGGGGATCGACGTCGGCCACCGTGTCTCGGGGGTTCTCCGCGTGGCTCGTTCGCCCCACGAGGCGGAGGAGGTGGCCCGCGAGGTCGAGTGGCATGCGGCGCAGGGGATGCGCGCGTCGCTCCTCGACGGCGCGAGTGCGCGGGCGGTCGAGCCGGAGCTCTCGGCCGACGTGCTCGCCGCGGCCCATTTTCCGGAGGACGCCCAGGTCGACCCCCCGGTCCTTCTGCGGGCGCTCATGGCCGCCCTCGCGAGAAACCCGCGGGTGAACGTGCGCGCCGGGACGACCGTGGAGCGCCTGCTGGTCGAGAAGGACCGCTGCGTCGGCGTGAAGCTCGGCGACGGAGAAGTCCGCGCGGATGCCACCGTCCTCGCCGCGGGCAGCTGGTCGTCGCTCGTTCCAGGCGTACCCGCGGAGCTCCCCCCGGTTCGCCCGGTGCGCGGGCAGATCGTCCTCCTCGACGAGCGACCCCCACGCCTTCGGAGCATCGTTTTCCAGGGAGGCGGCTACCTCGTGCCTCGGGGAGACGGACGCGTGCTCTGCGGCTCGACGATGGAGCACGTGGGGTTCCGCAAAGAGGTCACCGCCGCCGGCGTCCACGAGATCCTCGGCCGCGCGCTCGCGTGCGTCCCGTCCCTCGGGACGGCGCAGCTCTCTTCGACCTGGAGCAACTTTCGCCCCCGCGTCGAAGGGCGGAGTGGGCTCGTCGGCGCGTCCCCGCTGCCCGGGCTCTTCCTCGCGACCGGCCACCACCGAAACGGGATCTTGCTCTCGAAGGTCACGGCCGACGACGCCGCCAACGCCATCGTCGACGGGCGCCCTTCGGCCTGACCGGCGCCGGCCGACCCGCTCGGTCTCGCTCGGCGGGCTCGACGCGCGGGCTCAGTCCGGCGAGACCATCTTCTCGGGGCGCACGTACTTGTCGAAGTCCTCGGGCTTCACGAGGCCGAGGTCCGACGCCGCCTGCCGAAGGGTGATGTTCTTCGCGTGCGCCATCTTGGCGACCTTCGCGGCGTTGTCGTAGCCGATGACTTCGTTGAGCGCGGTGACGAGCATCAGCGTCGCTTCGAGGTGACGCGCGATGGTCTCGCGGTTCGGCTCGATGCCGGCGACGCAGTTGGCGAGGAAGCTGTCGCTCGCGTCGGCCAGGAGGGCGCAGCTCTCGAGCACGTTGTGGATGATGACGGGCTTGAAGACGTTGAGCTCGAGGTGCCCGCTCGCTCCGGCGAAGCCGACCGCGGCGTCGTTGCCCATCACGTGGATGCACACCATCGTCATGGCTTCGCACTGGGTGGGGTTGACCTTGCCCGGCATGATGCTGCTCCCCGGCTCGTTCTCGGGGAGGAGGAGCTCGCCGATACCGCAGCGCGGCCCGCTCCCGAGGAGCCGCACGTCGTTCGCCACCTTGAAGAGCGCAGACGCCAGCGTCCGGGTCGCCCCGCTCGCCGCGACGAGGGCCTCGTGGCCCGCGAGGGCCGCGAACTTGTTGGGCGCGGTCCGGAAAGGGAGCCCGGCGAGCTCTGCGATCTTCGCCGCCACGAGCGACGCCCAGCGGGGGTGCGTATTCAGGCCGGTCCCCACCGCCGTGCCGCCGAGGGCGAGCTCGTAGAGCCCGTCGAGCGACTGCGCGAGGCGCTGCTCGCAGAAGGCAAGCTGCGCCGCCCAGCCGCTCATTTCCTGGCCGAGCGTGAGCGGGGTCGCGTCCATGAGATGGGTCCGGCCGACCTTCACGATGCCCGCGAAGGCGGCCGCCTTCGCCTCGATGCCCGCCCGGAGCCTCCCGATGGCCGGGATGAGGCGCTCGTGGATTTCGAGCGCCGCGGCGACGTGCATCACCGTGGGGAATACGTCGTTCGACGATTGGGACCGATTGACGTCGTCGTTCGGGTGTACGGGCTTCTTCGAGCCCATGACCCCGTTGGCGAGCTCGATCGCCCGGTTGGCGATCACCTCGTTGGCGTTCATGTTCGACTGCGTGCCACTCCCGGTCTGCCAGACCACCAGCGGGAAGTGGGCGTCGAGCTTGCCGTCGATGACCTCGTCGGCCGCGCGCACGATGAGGCCGCATTTGGTGGAGTCGAGCTTGCCGAGGTCGTTGTTCGCGAGCGCCGCGGCTTTCTTCACGATTCCGAAGGCCCGGATGACGGGCCTGCCGAACCGATGCCCGCCGATCTTGAAGTTCTGGAGGCTGCGCTGCGTTTGCGCACCCCAGTACTTGTCGGCGGGGACTTCGACCTGACCCATGCTGTCCGATTCAATCCGCACGTTGCTCATCGTCAACTCCGCTCTGAATGCGATTGGACCGCCGGAAATGACTCGTTTCTTTCCGTTTCGGGCCCTACGCGTGCCGCCTTTTGGCCTTCCCGTCAACCGGGCCGCGGGGTCGCATGGCGGCCGCAAGCGAAACGGCACCGAAACGGCCCGGTGAAAAAGATGCACGACGATTGCGCGTAGTGTGCGCCGTGATCAGTATTGCGTGCACGCAGGGCCAGGGGGGCGCTGCTTCACCGTCGGACCGTCGTAGCCGCCTTCCCCCGGCGCGCGTGCCCTCGATCCGGCCCTTGCTCTTTTGCGCCTTCCTTCACCGGAATCGACAATGAAAGCGACTACTCTCCTCGAGCGACAACACCGGGACCTGGAGCAGCTCTGCGACGCCGTGGAGCGCGGAAGCGTGAGCATGCGCCAGTCGCTCTTGCCTCAGCTCGCTGGAGACCTCGTCGCCCACCTCGCCGTGGAAGAGGAAGTGTTCTACCCGGCCGCCTCCGCCGCACTCCACGAGGAGACCTGGTTGCCCGCCGCGCGCAAGCGTCACCTCCAGACGAAGGCCGCCCTCGACCTCGTCCTCGACATGCCGACCGACGGGGAAGAGTTCGCACGCGCGATGGGCGAGCTGAGGCGAAGCTTCGAGGTGCAGGCCCAGGAAGAGGCGAGCCTCTTTCCGCGATTCGAGCGCGCGGTCGACGCCGACGGGATGCGCGAGCTCCTCCCCGCGATGCTGTCGGTCTACCACGCGAAGGTCGAAGCCGGTTATGCGAGGGAGCCCCGTCCGCGCGCCATGCGGGGCGACGCCATTCGGCCTTGAGGCTCGTTCGAGGGAGCGCGGCGGCTCCCCTCGAACACCCCGGCCGTCACGGCGTCGGCTTTCGGTGCGCGCGGAGGGGGCGTGTCAAATGGCACGGCCCCCGTCATGACCATCAAGCCCACCCCATATTGGGAATACATCCGGGGGGTCGACACGCTGCTCGCGCTCCAGGGCGGGACGTCTTCGGACGAATCCGAGCTCTCGAACGACGAGGTCATGTTCATCGTCGTCCACCAGATCGACGAGCTCTGGTTCAAGCTCGCTTTGCGCGAGATGGTCACGGTGCGCGACCTCTTCGCGAGGCGGCGAGCGGATTCCAATCGGCGCAGATGCGGGAGATCGCGCGATCGCGCCGCACGGATTCGCGCGGCGCTCGTCTACATCGAGAGCTATCGCGGGCTCCCGCTCCTCGCGTGGCCTCGTGAGGTGTTGGACGGGCTCACGTCGTTCGAGCAGGCGTTCGTCGTCTTCCGGCAGCGCCACGCGCGCATGGTCGAGCGCATGATCGGAAAGCGGAGCGGTACCGGTGGATCGGCGGGCGTCGACTACCTCGACCAGACGGCGCTGAAATACGGTGTCTTCCACGAGCTCTGGGCGGTGCGCACGCTCCTCGTGGGCGCACGAGATCTGCCGCCCGTGGAAAAGGCGGAGCTCTACGGCTTCGCGCGCGGTCGGGACGGAACGCCCTGAAGGCGCGACCGTTCATGGCTCTTCACCACTCGGAGATATGCACGGTGCAAATTCGCCGCAGCACCGTCCCGAATGGTGACGAACTTGCCGCCTCCTACCCGATACGACCCCACGCACAATTGAAAAGCGCGAGGCGAGGTCGATTGCTTGTGGCCGCTTACCGGGCCCGAGGTTATCGTACTGAAGCTTCGTCGCATGAGCCAAGGCTGTTTTCGCGTCGTCATCGCGTCCCGCATCGCTCGGCTCCTCGGTGTCGCGACGTTGGGAATCGTCGCCTTCGTGGCCACGCCGTCCGCGGGTCGCTCGCCGGCGTCGCGTCACGATGCGCTCCCGCGAAGTGGGGAGAGGCTCGCCGAGCCCATCTGGCTGCCGCATTGCCACATGCGAATCGTGGAGTGGCGCGTGACGGCGGCGCTCCGCGCGGAGACGACGCCGAACGACCAGGCGATCGCGGTCATCGACGAGACCTGCCGCGAGGCCTTCAATCGCTACGACGACTTCCTCCGATACAAGCACCTCCCCCGTCCGAAGGCGGTGCCGTCGACGCTCCCGTCGATATCCCTATTGCCGGGCAACACGCTCCTCGACGGCAAGTCGCTGCGCGCACTCAACGACTTGCCGAGCCGCTTCGAGGCCGTCGCTCCCGGGTGCTGCTACTGGGGCCTCTACGTCGATTCGCTCGACCACCTCTTCTTGAGGAACGACCCGCTCATCCTCGACGAGAGCGACAGGCTCACCACGAACCCGCGCTTCGTAAGGACGTTCACGCACGAGCTGTCCCACGTTCTCAGCGCGCGCCTCGGCGTATGGGACGCCGTCGGGTACGACCGGCGGCGCGACGAGGACCTCGCGGAGGACTTCGTCGCGTATATGGGAATGCACTTCCCGGCGGAGAGCTCGGCCGACGATCTCGCGTTCCATCGAGGGCACATGTCTTATCCGAGCTCGGCCGAGCCCGAGCCGGCCGTGGCGGATCGTCATCCCCACGGCGACCCCGGGAACGCGTCGGCGAACATGAGCCCGCAGCGCTGAGGCGCGAGCGACCGGCGGGGGGTGCCGCGCTCGGAGCCCTTGCCATCCCGGCGACAGTTGCGCGACCGTGGCGCTCATGGTCCTGCGCGCCGCCGCCGGGTCGCCCGTGTTCGTGTGGCTCGTCGCGTGCGCGACGCACCTTGCGACCAGCGCGCCCGACACCAAGCCTGCGCCGATTCCGGCGCTCGTTGCCACGGCGACGCCCAGCGCTCCTCCTGCCGCGCAGGTGCCGGCCCACGTGCAGGCCGACGCGTGGCGCGCATCCCACCGCCTCATCGACCTCCACATGCACATCGACCCGACCGCCGCGCACGCCGCGACGGCCGTGCGCGTGATGAACGCCTCGGGCATCGGCTTCGCCGTGAACCTGAGCGGCGGGACGGTCACGCACGCGCCGGGGCAGACCTCCGAGTTCGAACGGACGAAGGCCTTCTTCGACGGCGACTCGAACGCGCGCGGCCGCTTCCTCGAGTACATGAACCTCGACTACACGGGTTGGGACGCGCCGGACTTCGCCCAGCGCGCGGTGGCCCAGGTCGAGGAAGGGGCGCGCCTCGGGGCCGCCGGCTTCAAGGAGTTCAAGCGCCTCGGCCTATTTCTCCGCGACGCCACCGGCAAGCTCATTCACATCGACGATCCGAGGCTCGACCCGATGTGGCACCGGCTCGGCGAGCTCGGGATGCCCGTGTCGATCCACGTCGCCGACCCGAAGGCCTTCTGGGGGCCGTACGACGCGACGAACGAACGCTGGAAGGAGCTCCGCGACCACCCGCGCTGGTGGTTCGGCGACCCGGCCAAGTACCCGGCCCGCGAGGAGCTTCTCGCGGCCCTCGAGCGCGTCGTCGCTCGCCACCCGGAGACGACGTTCGTCTGCGTGCACCTGGCCAACAACTCCGAAGACATCGACTGGGTCGACGCGCAGCTCGACGCGCACCCCAACATGATGGCCGACGTCGCCGCGCGCATCCCCGAGATCGGCCGACACGACCCGAGCCGGGTGCGGGCCTTCTTCGTCAAACACGCGGCGCGCATCCTGTTCGGTACCGACTTTCAGGTCTACGATCGGATGATCCTCGGTTCGGGCGGCAGCGGCCCCCCGCCGACCGAGAGCGACGCCGTGGATTTCTTCGCCAAGCACTGGCGGTTCTTCGAGACGCCGGACAAGAACTTCCCTCACATGACGCCCATCCAGGGCGACTGGACGATCAGCGGAGTCGACCTCCCGGCCGAGGTGTTGTCTCGCATCTACTTCGAGAACGCGGAGAAGCTCCTCGCCCGGCCACTCGCCCGCCTGAGAGAGTGATCGCGTGCGAGAACTTGGCCCGCGCAGAGAGTGCGCGCGATTTCTAGGCGCATGACACAAGCCATGGGAGGCCCCTGCTGCGTGTGCGGCGAGGGCGACGCGCGAGCGCTGGTCGACGTCACTCTCGAGGGCGGCGGGCGGGCGCGGCTCTGCGGGTCGCACGCGGTGATGCACGGGAGGTTGGGCTCGGCAGCGCGCTCGGAGGCGGACCTTCGCCGGCTCCTGCAAGACCGTCGCGACAGACCCGAGCGCCGTTCGATCGAAGACGAGCTCGCCGCCGCGCTCGCCGATGCGTTCCGCCGCGAGCGCCGCGAACGCGAACGCCGTCGGGCGTGACACTCTCCGGGCGCGAGGGGCCGAGCCGGTGTATACGGCTTGCGCGGATCCACCGAACCGGAGACCACCGCGATGGCGATGCATCTTGTGACGGGAGGCGCGGGCTTCATCGGATCTTCGATCGCGGAAGCCCTGCTCGCGGCCGGAGAGCGCGTGCGCATCCTCGACGACTTTTCGAGCGGCCGGAGGGAGAACCTCGAGCGGCTGCCCGGGCGCTTCGAGCTCATCGAAGGGACGATCGCCGACCCGAACACCGTCGCGCGGGCGATGCCCGGCGTCGATGTGGTCTTCCACGAGGCCGCGATCCCAAGCGTGACGCGCTCGGTCGAAGAGCCCCAGGCGACGATGCTCGCGGGAGCGCAGGGGACGACCGTGGTCCTCGACGTCGCGCGGCGCTGCAACGTGCGGCGGGTGGTCTTCGCCGCGAGCTCGTCGGCGTACGGCGATACGCCCACGCTGCCGAAGGTCGAGACGATGGAGCCGAAGCCGCTCTCTCCGTACGCGGCGAGCAAGCTCGCCGGCGAGCAACTGATGCGCATTTTCGCGCAGCTCTACGGCATCGAGACCGTCAGCCTCCGGTACTTCAACGTGTTCGGCGCGCGCCAAGATCCGACGAGCGAGTACTCGGCCGTGATCCCGAAGTTCATCACCGCGGCGATGCGCGGGCAGAGGCCCATCATCTTCGGCGACGGCGAGCAGACCCGCGACTTCTGCCACGTCGACAACGCGGTCCGCGCGAACCTCCTCGCCGCGTCGACATCGAAGCCGCTCCGCGGAGAGGTCGTCAACGTCGCGTGCGGCGAGCGAACGTCGCTCAACCAGCTGGTGCAGCTGATCGGCGAACTGGCTGGAAAGCGGCTCGACCCGGAGCACCGCGCACCGCGCGCCGGCGACATCAAGGACTCCGTCGCCGACGTACGAGCGGCCCACGAACTGCTCGGGTACGCGCCATCGGTCGACTTGCGAACGGGACTCAAGCGAACGTTCGAAGCCTTCGCGCAAGGCGACGTGAGGAAGGCAAGTCGATAGGCAAGGCGTGTGAAGAGCGCGTCTGGGGGCGAGCGTGTGAAGAGCGCGTCTGGGGGCGAGAAGGTGAGCCGGGGTGTAGCTTGCGTGACCTTGCCTCCGCGCTATGCTCACGCAGATCGCGCTGGTCATCGCAGCGGCGCCCGTCGCCGTTGTCTTTTCGAACCATCGATGTGATGTCGCGGGTGGACAGCGCGGGCACCACGCGGAAACATCAGCCGCTCGGCCGCGGGCGAGGCCAGACACCTCGTCCGGGAAACGGCCAGAATTCAGGAAGGTAGGATGAATCCGAGCATCAACAAGCGGCAGAAAGAGCGAGACAGGCAGGAGCGTCAGCGGGCCAAGGCCGAGGAGCGCAAGCAGCGCCGCGACGCGAAGAACTCGAAGGCGCCCACCGCGCCCGGCGAAGATCCCGACATCGCGGGCATCATCCCCGGGCCTCAACCGCTGCCCGAAGAGTAGTCGAACGCATGATGACGGGTCGATCGCGCGAGGCGTTCCTCCGATTCGCGGAGCGGCGACGCCGGGAAGACGAAGCGCGCAGGTTGCACGAGGAAGTGCCCGCGCTTCAAACGTTGCGGCTCGACATCGAGGAGCATCGCGGCACCTCGACGCTCGCCGAGACCAAGCACGTCCGCCACGTCGTGGTGGCGCGCGCGCCCGCCCTGTTCATCTTGCCGTGCGGTGATGGTGATTGCCGCGACGGCGGCCACGACGTGACCGACGTGATGATGCAGCGGCTGCGCGACGGCGCGGCCGCGTTCGTCGTGGAGCACGAGTGCGGAGGCGATGTGCGCGGGGTGCGGTGCGACCGCATCCTGCGAGTGAACGCGATCGCCGGTTACTCGAAGGCCTAGCGAGGGGACCGCATCCGCGCGGCGCTCCGCCCCCGGCGGCCGGAGCAAAACGCCCCGACGCATCGTCATGCGCCCGTGGAGCAGCCGCACTGCGGTTTTCGTGCGATTCTTGTACGGATGCGCTCCGCCGTCTTGGCAATGGCCGCCGTGGGTGTCGCGGGGGCATGCGGCTGCGGCAACCCGGGAGGCGTGCACCCGGGCATCGACACGGTCATCACGACGTTCGACGGCGGCATGGGCTTCACGCCCGGCGGAGGAGCGGGCAGCGGCGTCACCGACTCGGGGCCGCCCGGTTCCTTCATCCCCGTCGTGTCGGCGACGGAGCCGCAGACGTGCGACGCGGCGGCCGCAACGCACTCGTACATCGGCTGCGACTACTGGCCGACGGTGGTCGCCAACAACGTCTGGTCGATCTTCGACTTCGCGGTCGTGGTCGCGAACGTGGGCCTCAGCACCGCCATCGTGACCGTCACGGGCACCGGGAGCAACGCCGGGCGCACCAACCAGACGACGACGGTGATGCCCGGCCAGCTCGCGAAGATTTACCTGCCTTGGGTACCTGCGCTCAAAGGCGCCGACTACGACTCCTGCACCGACGCCGTGCCGTTCGCGTCGAGCGTGCTCGCGCCAGGCGGCGCCTTTCACTTGGTGTCGAGCGTCCCGGTCACCGTCTACCAGTTCAACGCGCTCGAGTACCAGGGAGCCGGCGGCCCCACGGGCAAGAGCTGGAGCACGTGTCCGGGCTCCACGCTCTGCACGACGCCACAAGGATCCGGCGAGGTCGGCTGCTACTCCTTTTCGAACGATGCGTCGCTCCTTTTGCCGAGCACCGCGATGACCGGCAACTATCGCGTCACCGGACACGAGGGCGTCAACATCGCGGGGCCGTCCGGTGCATTGCCCGATGGACCGTACATCGCGATCACCGCCACGCAGGACAACACGGCGGTGAAGGTCCAGCCGTCGGTCACGGGTCAGATCCTCGCCGCCGCGGGGAACGTGATCCCCGCCGCGAACGCAGGCGGCGTCCTCTCGCTCACGCTCAACGCGGGAGACGTCGCGGAGCTCGCGGCGCCCGGCGGCGCCGACCTGAGCGGGTCGCTCGTGCAAGCCACGGCGCCGGTGCAGGTCATCACGGGCCACCCGTGCATCCAGATTCCACCCACCGAAGCCGCCTGCGATCACATCGAGGAGTCGGTCTTTCCCGCGGAGACGCTCGGCGAGGACTACGTCGTGACGATGCCCGCGGCGCCCGACGGCACGGCGTTCCGCCACCAGGTCCGCATCTACGGAGACGTCGACGGCACGACGCTCACGTACAACCCCTCGGTGCCGGCCGGCTGCCCGACGACGATCGACGCGGGTCAGGTCGTCGAGTGCGGCAACACCGCGTGCCCCGATCCGATCTTGCCCCTCACCGCGTCGTCGCCCGTCGAGTGCGGGACGACGAACCTGGACTTCGAAGTCAAAGGCGACCAACCCTTCGCGGTCGGCACGTTCACCCTCGGCGCGAGCCTCGTGCAGCCCTCGGTCACGATGTTCCAGAAGGGCGACCCCGCGCAGAGTCTCGCGATCGCCGTCGAGCAGTTTCGCTCGACGTACGTCTTTCTCGCGCCGAGCGACTACCCGGTCAACTACGCCGACGTCGTGGCCGCGAGCGGCACGACCCTCATGCTCGACGGAGCGAACGTGACGGCGAGCCCCGAGGTCATCGGCACGACGGGCTACGGCGTTTACAGGCTCCTCCTCGGGGCGGGACAGGCGGGCGCGCACACGCTGAGCGCGTCGATGCCGGTGGGCCTCCAGGTCATCGGGTACGGCGCGTACACGAGCTACATGTATCCAGGCGGCCTCGACCTCGCGCAAATCGCCGCGCCGCCTCCTGCTATCCAATGAAAAGGACGGGGTTTGCGTCGCGCCTACACGAGTGCAAATGTGACCGAAACTCCCGCGAAACGCGGGTTCTTGCTATAATGCGGTAGAAATACAATGTGTCGACTGCTCGGTATCGTCTCGAGCGAACCTACTGACTTCAAAATCGTTCTTTGCGAAGCCCCTAGGTCCCTGGCCGCTCTCTCTCGCGAACACCCCGACGGGTGGGGTATCGCGGTCTTCGAGGACGACGCCGAGGGATGGCGCGTCGACAAGGGCATCGCTTGCGCCAGCGAGGACGCGCGTTTCCATCAGCTCGCGGTCTGCAGCCGTGGGGAGCTCTTGGTCGCGCACATCCGTCAGAAGACGGTCGGCGAAGCGTCGATCGCGAACACTCACCCGTTCGTGCGCGGCCGCTGGCTCTTCGCCCACAACGGCACGATCCAGGACGTCGCGTGGCTGCGCGAGCAGGTCTCCCGCGAACGACTGCGCGAAATCGTGGGCGAGACCGACAGCGAGCTCCTCTTCGCGTGGCTCCTGACGCGCATGGACGACGCGGGCGTCACCGACGCCCCCGCCTCCCAGACCACCGATCGAGTGCTCAGCACGGCGACGCGTCTCGCGCGCGAGCACGCCGGGTTCGGGGCGTTCAACTTCCTGCTCGCCGACGGAACGACGACGTACGCGCACCGCTGCGGCCGCACGATGCACATGCTCGAACTCGGACCGGCCGACGAAGTGCGCACGCGGCGGAGGTCTTCCGACGGCACGGTCCTCGAGACGCCGTGGTCGTCGGACCGTCACGCCGTCTTCATCGCATCCGAGCGAATGACCGACGAAGCATGGCAGCCGATCGAAGAGGGCACGCTGCTCCGCGTCGATCGTGCACCCGCGCCGCAATGGCGCCAGATTGCGGCGTAGCTCCGCTTGGGATAAGGCGCGGCGGTGCGCCGCATCGCCATCGCCGCCCTCGTCCTCCTGGTGACGGTGACCGGCTGCAGCCGATCGCGGCACGCGCGCGTCGCGGCCGCCGAGCGGCCTCCATTGCCCGCGGGGTTCGTGCAGAAAAGCGGCGCCGGTTGGAGCGTCGCCGTGCCTTCGACGTGGCGCGAGACGTCGCAACGAGGAGCGGCCGCCTGGTCGGTGGCCGCGCCCCAGGCCGTCGACGATCTTCGCGCGAACGCCAGCGTCGTCATCGAGCCCTTCGCGGGTGACTCGTACGATTACGCGACCGCCAACGACGCCGCCTTGCGCCATGAGCCGCGCGCGACCGTCGAGTCGGCCAGCGACACCGTGGTCGATCGCGATCCGACGCTCCTCATCGAGTCCCGCTGGACCCCTGCGTCGCCTTCGAGCGTCGCCTACCGCACGATGCAATCGGCCCTCGCGGCGCGCGGTGAAGGCTACGTCGTCACGTGTTCGGTCGCCGAAAACGCGTTCGAGCGCTACCGCTCGACCTGCGACTCGATCGTGCGCTCGCTCGCCGTCGAGCGGTAAGGGATCTACACTCGCAACGTGATTTGCGAGCAACAGCCGACGGGGCCACGGTCCAAGCCGGCCTTCTCGCGCGAGCTCCTCGCGGGCTTGCGCTGGTCTCTCGTCGCGTGCGCGCTCGCGAGCGCGGGGTGCTCGGCGCTGCGACTCACGGGCATCACGGCGACCCAGCAGAAGCCGAGCAACGTGGCCGTCTACTTCAAGGTGGAGAACGCCGCCGGCGATCCGATCCCCAACCTCTCCGCCGAGAACTTCCGCATCTTCGAGGACGGGCAGCTCGTGTCTTCCAGCGAAAGCCAGCAGACCCTCCTCGACCCGGACACCGCCGCAGCCCACTACACGCTGCTCCTCGTCGACATGAGCGGCAAGGTCATCGCGGGCGGCGACAACGAAGTCATCCCACAGGCGGTGAGCGCCTTCACCGTGCGGGTCGAGCGCCACGAGCGCGTCGCCATCTATGCGTTCGACGGGAGCGAGAACATCTACCCGGTGGTGCCGTTCACGCCGTCCGAGCCCCGCGGAAGCGCGAGGGCGGGCGCGCGCCAGCTCGCGACCTTCAAGCCGAAGGACCCCAGCACCAACCTCAACGGCGCCGTCGTCAAAGCGCTCGACGAGCTCTCGGCAGCGCTCGGCAGGGCGAACCAGGCCCTCCGTTTCGGCACGCTCGTGGTCGTCGCCGAGGGAGCGGACCGCGCGAGCCGCGTGTCGACGCCGGACATGGAGCGGCGCGTGCGCGAGTCCCCGTTCGACGTGTACGCCGTCGGACTGGGCGGAACGACCACGGAGGCGGACCTGAAAGGCATCGGCAAAAACGGGGTGGCGATGGCGGCCGACAGGGACGCGATCCTCAAGGCGCTCGACGACGTCGGCACGAAGATCGAATCCCGCGCGAAGAGCTACTACCTCGTCTCGTATTGCTCGCCCGCCCGCGCGGGCCGACACGACGTGCGCGTCGAGGCGGCCTTCAAGGACAGCGAGGGCGACAAGTCGGGCAGCTTCGACTCGCACTTCGACGCGACGGGCTTCGCGCCCGGCTGCGACCCGAGCGCGCCGCCCACGTTCGAGTCGAACTTCGATCCGACCCGCCGCGACGGGATCGCCCGATCGCAGGACGACGACAAGCGCACGGTGCGCGCGGCGCCGAAGGCCGCCCCCAAGCCGCCGAAGAGCGGGACGACGAACACGGCCGAGAGCCTGCCGCCCCCGCCTCCCCCGGGACAGCAAGAGTTCGTCCCGTAGCGGGCCTGAGTCCGTTTCAGTGCCGTTTCGAGCGAGCCGGTGCGCGCGGCGACACTCGCCCTTGCCCTGGGTGGCCCCGCGGACTAGTCCCTGGTCACGACCATGGGTGACACTTTCGCAGCCAAATCCAAGCTTGCCGTCGGGTCCGATTCCTACACGTACTACCGGCTCGCGTCGGTCTACGCGCGGTTTCCGCAGGCGGAGCGCCTCCCCTATTCGCTGAAGATTCTCCTCGAGTGTCTGCTCCGCACCGAAGACGGCAACTCGGTCCGCGCGGAGGACGTCGAGGCGCTCGCGAAGGTCGACCTCTCCGCGCCGCCCTCGCAAGAGATCGCGTTCATGCCCGCCCGGGTGCTGCTTCAGGACTTCACGGGCGTCCCCGCCGTCGTCGATCTGGCGGCCATGCGCGACGCAATGGGCAAGCTCGGCGGCGACCCGAAGAAGATCGAGCCCCTGCAGCCGGTGGAGCTCGTCATCGACCACTCGGTCCAGGTCGACGCGTTCGGCTCGAACGAGGCGTTCAAGATCAACGCGCAACTCGAGTTTCTCCGGAACAAGGAGCGCTACCAGTTCTTGAAGTGGGGGCAGAGCGCGTTCCACAAGTTCAAGGTCGTCCCGCCCGACACCGGCATCGTCCACCAAGTCAACCTCGAGTACCTGGCGCGGGTCGTGATGAAGAGCGACGACGGCGCGACGCTCTATCCGGACACGCTCGTCGGCACCGACTCCCACACGACGATGATCAACGGGCTCGGAGTCCTCGGGTGGGGCGTCGGCGGCATCGAGGCCGAGGCCGCGATGCTCGGGCAGCCCGTGAGCATGCTCATCCCGCAGGTCGTCGGCGTGAAGCTGGCCGGCAAGCTCCCCGAGGGGACGACGGCGACGGATCTCGTCCTCACCGTCACCGAGATGCTTCGAAAGAAGGGCGTCGTCGGCAAGTTCGTCGAGTTCTTCGGCGACGGGCTCGCGGAGCTCCCCCTCGCGGACCGCGCGACCATCGCGAACATGGCCCCGGAGTACGGGGCGACGTGCGGAATCTTCCCCGTCGACGCGGAGACGCTCCGCTACCTGCGGTTCACCGGCCGCGACGAAGCGCAGGTGAAGCTCGTCGAGGCGTACTGCAGAGCCCAAGGCATGTTCCACGCGCCGGGAACACCCGAAGCGCGATACACGGACGTCATGCACCTCGAGCTCGGGTCGATCGTCCCGAGCCTCGCAGGGCCGACGCGGCCGCAGGATCGGGTCAAGCTCGACGAGTCGAAGCAGAGCTTCCACGCGGCGCTCGAGAAGATGCTCGCGAAGCCGGCGAAGGGCGTCGCGCCTTCGACGGCCTCCGCCAAGGCGAAGGCCACGATCGACGGACACGACGTGGAGCTCACGCACGGCTCCGTCGTGATCGCGGCCATCACGAGCTGCACGAACACGTCGAACCCGAGCGTCCTGCTCGCCGCCGGGCTCCTCGCGAAGAAAGCCTTCGAGAAGGGCCTCAAGAGCAAGCCTTGGGTGAAGACGAGCCTCGCGCCGGGGTCGAAGGTCGTGACCGAGTACCTGGAGAAGGCGGGGCTCGCGACGTACTTCGACAAGCTCGGCTTCCAGACGGTGGGCTACGGATGCACGACCTGCATCGGCAACAGCGGTCCTTTGCCCGAGCCCGTGTCCAAGGCCATCGAGGCGGGAGCGCTCGTCGCCGCCGCCGTCCTCAGCGGAAACCGCAACTTCGAGGGTCGCGTCCACGCCGAGGTGCGCGCCAACTACCTCGCTTCGCCTCCGCTCGTCGTGGCCTACGCGCTCGCGGGGACCGTCGACTTCGACCCGTACCACGACCCGCTCGGGGCGGGCGCGGACGGCAAGCCCGTGTTCTTGAAGGACGTGTGGCCGACGCGCGCGGAAGTGGACGCCGCGGTGGAGCAGTCGATCGACCGCGCGATGTTCGAGCGCGTCTACGGGCATGTCTTCGACGGCGACGAGGAGTGGAAGAAGCTCTCGGTGCCGAGCGGCGACCGTTACGCGTGGGACGCGAAGTCGACCTATGTGAAGCACCCGCCGTACTTCGAAGGAATGACGAGCGAGCCCCGTGCGGTGACGGACATCCAGGGCGCGCGCGTCCTCGCCCTGCTCGGCGACAGCATCACGACCGATCACATCTCGCCGGCCGGCTCGATCAAAAAGAGCGGTCCGGCTGGTGTCTACCTCATGGAGCACGGGGTCGATGTCAAAGACTTCAACTCGTACGGCTCACGCCGAGGCAACCACGAGGTGATGGTCCGCGGGACGTTCGCCAACGTGCGGCTCCGCAACCTGCTCGCGCCGGGCACCGAGGGCGGCGTCACCCGGTACCTCGGTGATGCCGGCGCCGGCGACACGATGAGCATCTTCGACGCGGCCATGAAGTACGAGAAGGCCGGCATCCCGCTCGTCATCCTTGCCGGCAAGGAATACGGATCGGGCTCGTCCCGCGACTGGGCCGCGAAGGGGCCGAAGCTCCTCGGCGTCCGCGCCGTCATCGCCGAGAGCTACGAGCGTATCCATCGCTCGAACCTCGTCGGGATGGGGGTCCTCCCGCTCGAGTACGTGCACGGCGAGAGCGCGGCGAGCCTCGGGCTCACCGGCGAGGAGACATTCGCCATCACCGGTCTGGCCGACGCGATCGCGAAGCGAAAGGTGAC
Organism: Polyangiaceae bacterium; assembly: GCA_036500865.1. Lineage (GTDB taxonomy): Bacteria > Myxococcota_A > Polyangia > Polyangiales > Polyangiaceae > Palsa-1150. The sequence goes on along the minus strand of DASYBG010000016.1, from coordinate 26,702 downwards.
CGTGCACGCCAAGCTCGCGAACGGGTCGACGCGCGAGTTCAACGCGACGATCCGGATCGATACGCCCCAGGAACGTGAATACTACAGACACGGTGGCATTTTGCCGTACGTGCTCCGTCAGCTCCTTCGCAGCAAGTGATGGCCATACACCCCATGGCGGGTGGGCGGCGCTGACGGCGTAGAGTTCGAGTCCCAGCGGCGAGCTGTAGGTCTATCGCGCCGCGCTGACGACAAAAGGTTTGGGCGGACCTCACGATCGCGATCAATGATGACGGTCCGAGAGCCTTCGCCTCCACGTAGAGACGCGAGGGTACTTTTGCCGGCTCTCTCGAGAGCGCTCGAGCGTACGGCGACCCCAGTCCAAAGGACCTTTCCCATGCGCGCCACGCTCTGGTTTGTCTTTCTTGCGATCGTCGCGTCGTGGGCCATCGCCTGCGGGTCCGAAACGTCGGACGTGCCCGACGCGGCCGGCGGGAACAGCACCAACAGCTCGAGCTCGAGTGGCTCGAACTCGAGCTCGTCGGGATCGCCCACCACGAGCTCGGGCGGCAAGGACGCGAGCACCGGGTCGAGCTCGAGCGCTGGATCGAGTTCGGGGTCTTCGTCGGGGAGCGGAGCGACGTCGAGCTCGTCGTCGGGTTCGAGCTCGTCCTCCTCCGGTTCGAGCTCGTCGTCGGGGTCGGGGCGACTGGACGCCGGGACCGCGAGCTCCTCGTCCAGCTCCGGCGCGGGTTCGAGCTCCTCCAGCTCGTCGAGCTCCGGCGGCGTGCGCGACGCAGGCGTCGACGCCGCGCGCGACGCCACGGTGCCGCCTCCGTCCGACGCGGGCGGCCCGTCGAACCCGAGCTTCATCATCGGCGCCGACATCACGTTCACCCAGCAAGACGTCGCGGGCGGAGCCACCTACGTCGACACCGACGGAACGACGAAGCCCATCATCCAACTCTTGAAGAGTCACGGCTTCAACTACATCCGCATGCGCACCTTCGTCGATCCGACGCAGCCGGCACCGGACCCTGCGGGCGGCGCGGCGTTCGCGCCGTACTCGACGCAGGGCTTCGGCGACATCACGCATACCGTCGCGTACGGGCAGCAGATCAAAGCCGCGGGGATGGGCTTTCTCCTCGACTTCCACTACAGCGACACCTGGGCGGACCCCGGCAAGCAGATCAAGCCCGCGGCCTGGGTCCCCGACACTCTCGCGCAGGCCGTGCAGGACCTTCACGACTACACGCTCGCGGACATCCAGGCCCTCGTCGCGGCCGGCGCGAGGCCCGACATGGTGCAGATCGGCAACGAGATCACGCCCGGCATGCTCCTCACGCCGGGGACGGCGCTCGGCTCCATCTCGACGTGGCCGCAGCTCGCGCAGCTGCTCAACGCCGGCATCCAGGCGGTCCACGAGGTGGACCCCACCATCAAGATCATGCTGCACCTCGACCGGGGCGGCGACGTCACCTCGAGCCGGACCTTCATCAACAACGCGCTCGCCAACAACGTGGCCTTCGACGTCTTCGGCGAGTCTTGTTACGTGGCGTTCCAGGGCGGCCCCGCCACGTGCAGCACGGTCCTCCAGTCGCTCGTCGGGTCGTTCCCGAACATCAAGTTCGTGATCGCCGAATACAACTCGGACACGACGACCCAGTGCGACAACGAGCTCACGCAGGCGAACACCGTCGTCTTCGCGTTGAACACGCTCCACGCCGGCTCGGGCCTCGGCGCCTTCTCGTGGGAGCCGACGCGCGACATCAACGCCCAGAACCTGGGCATGTTCACGGTGAATCGGAACGTCTACACGCCGATCACGGCGTGCATCACCCAGTACGACGCGATGAAGGTCACCTTCGGGTTGTGATCGCGTGAGCGGCGCACGGTCGCGAGGGGCGCTCTGAGCAAGCGCGGAGGGCGCCCGCGAGTCGGCGGCGTCTCGGCGCGGGCGAAGACGCCGTCTCCGGCGCCCGTCCCTTTTGCGGCGCGCGCCGCACGGGCGATGAGGGCCCACGGCCCTTGGGTCGTCGGCGGCCTGGCCCTCTTGCTTCATCTCGGGGTACTCGCCGAGCTCTCGAGCGCCCCCTCGTTCGACGTGCCCATCGTCGACGAGGCGACGTACGACCGCTTGGCGCGCGATCTGCTCGCGGGGCACGGCTTCGACGCGCGGCTTTTCTGGCAGGGACTCCTCTATCCCCTGGAGCTCGCGGCGGTCTACGCGGCGACCGGCGGCTCCCTCGTCGCCGCCCGCATCGCACAGGCGCTCGCGGGCTCCCTCGCCGCCGCGCTGACGTGCCGGCTCGGGGACCGGGCCGGCGGGCGGCGTGTGGGCTTGCTGGCCGGTCTCATCGTGGCGTGCAGCGGTCCGCTCGTCTTCTTCGATTGCGAGCTCGTCGCCACGGCGTGGGAGGTGCTCTGGGCGGCCGCCTTGCCGCTCCTCGCGCTTCGAGCGGCGGACAAACCCGGCCGCTGGCGACTCTTTCTCTTCGGCGCCGCGTGCGCGGCGTGCGTCTTGACGCGTGCTTCGTTCGCGCCATTCGTGGTGGTGGCCTTGATATGGGTGGCGCGCAGGGCAGCGGTACCATCGGGTCGGTGGCTCCCCGCGGCCCTGTGCGGCGCGGGGGTGCTCGCGCTGTGGATCCCGGCCGCGGTCGTGGCGCGAGCGGCGACGGGGAGCTTCGATGTGCTGCCGTACTCGGGCGGGATCAACCTTTACATCGGCAACAACGCCGACGCCGACGCGACGGTGCGCATCCGGCCCGGCGAGGCGTGGGATCGCTTCGCGTCGCTGCCCGCGCGGCACGGCGCGACGACGCCCGCGGCCAAGGAGGCCTACTTCACCGGCCTCGTCGCCGACTACGCGCGAGAGCACCCCGGCCGCTTCGCGCTCGGCCTCGCCAACAAATCCGTAGAGCTCGTCACCTCTCGAGAGATCCCCCGCAATATCGATGTTTACGCTTATCGCGCCTACTCGACGATCTTGTCCGCGATCGTTTGGCGCGCCGGTGCGTTCGGCTTCCCGTTCGGAGTCGTCTTTCCGCTGGCGCTCGTCGGTCTTCTGCGGGCATGGCGCACGATGCCGGCGCCGCTCCTCATCTTGCTCGTCACCTATCCGCTCGCCATCGTCGCCGTCTTCGTCACCGCTCGCTACCGCGCGCCGATCTTGCCTGCACTGGCGATCGCCGCCTCCGCGGGCGTGCAAGTCATTCGGCATGCGATCGCCTCGCATGATCTGCGCCGCGCGGCGGGATGCGCGGCGCTCGTCGTCGCGGGGGTCTTGGCGTCGACGTGGCCGGGCCCGTTCGCCGCCGAGCGCGGCGATCATCGCGCGGAAATGCTCACGCTCGTGGCCACTTCCCATCTCGAGCACGGCCGCATCGCCGAGGCAGAGCCGCTGCTCCGCGACGCACTGGAGAGCGACCCTCGCGACCAGGTCGCACATTGTGTTCTCGGCACGGTCCTCACGCAGCGCGGCGACCTCGACGCCGCGGCCGCGCAGTTCGAGTCGGCGCTCGAGTTGGATTCCCAAGAGGGAGCCGCGCTCGTGCAAGCCAATGCCAACGAGGGCATGGGCAATGTGCTCCTCTTGCGCGGCACCCCGCCACTCGCGCTACCGTATTTTCTGGAGGCACTGAAGTACGAGCCCACCGATGCGCCGCTCCTCAACGACGTCGGCCAGATCCTCCACGGGATGGGCGACGACGAAGAAGCCCTGGCCTATCTGCGCCGTGCCGTCGCAGCGGATCCGACGCTCGATGTCGCGCACCGAAACTTGCAAGCGGTCGAAGCAAACCTCCATGCCGGTGCTGCACCTTGATTGCCACCGACCACGACGTCACTGCGCGCGCATGACAGCGTCAGGCGCGACGTGTTTCGCACGGCGGAGGTGCCCCCCATGGACCTTGCGCGCACGCATGCACCGGCTATGATTTTCGCGCTCACGGACGTTTCCCCCGGCATGGACGCCCTCTCGATTCATGGGACTGCGGATCGCGCTTGAAGGTTACGCAACGTGTGAAAGCGGCGGATTTGGCCGCCGCGCCCTGGCAACCCGATTCCCGCGGCTGATTGGATGGCAGGCAGTGTGTGATGGCGCTCAGAGAGCGCGCGTGGTCGGAGCCGCCACGTAGAGAAGAAGAGATACTCCATGGGGACGCGTCTTTATGTTGGCAATTTGTCGTTTTCGTCGACGGTCGAGACGGTGCGCGAGGCATTCGCGCGCATCGGCGAAGTCACCGACGTACACATCGTGACCGACCGCGCTTCGGGTCAGTCCCGCGGCTTCGGCTTCGTCACGATGGGATCGCCTGCCGAGGCTCAGAAGGCCATCGAGGCGATGAACGGGGCGGCGCTCGACGGCCGCGCTCTCCGCGTCAACGAAGCCGAGGATCGTCCGCAGCGTGGCGGCTTCGGCGGTGGCGGCGGTGGTGGTGGCGGGGGCGGCTACGGCGGGGGCGGCGGCGGCGGTGGTGATCGTCGGCGTGGCGGCGGCGGTGGCGGTGGCGGCGGTGACCGTCGCAATCGTTGGTAGATCGTCGGCAGCGAGCCGAGCGTGCGCGCGGCCGACATCTCTCGTGCTCGCATCGTGAGAGCGTCGAGCTCGTGTCGAACGAACGAGTGAACCGTCGGCCGGCGCGCACGTGACAAAATCCGTTGTGGGGGCGAAAAACGGCGGCTAAAGCTGCCGTTTTGCGTTAGAGCTTCGGCCATGCGCATCGCGATGATCGGGCTCGGCAAGATGGGTTACAACATGACGCTGCGCCTCTTGGGCGGCGGCCACGAAGTCGTGGCGACCGACCAGAACGCCGAGGTCGCGCGCGAGCTATCGAAGAAGGGCGCCATCTTCGCCGACGGGTTGGGCGACGCCGTCTCGAAGCTGTCGGCGCCGCGGGTCGCGTGGATCATGGTCCCCGCCGAGGTCACCGACAAAGTCATCGACGACTTGAGCGGCCGCCTCTCGAAGGGCGACATCATCATCGACGGTGGCAACTCCAACTGGAAGGACTCGCGCGCGCGCGCCGAGGCCCTCGCGAAGAAGGGCATCCACTTTTGCGACGCCGGCACGAGCGGCGGCGTCTGGGGATTGAAGAACGGATACTGTCTGATGGTCGGCGGAGCACCCGAGGCCATTGCCCACTGCGAACCGATCTTCAAGACGCTCGCGCCGGCGGATGGCTACGCGCATATGGGGCCCGCGGGCTCCGGGCACTACGTCAAGATGGTGCACAACGGCATCGAGTACGGCTTGATGCAAGCTTACGCGGAGGGGTTCGAGATCATGAAGACTGCCCCCTTCAAGCTCGACTTGCACAAGATCGCGAGCATCTGGGGTCATGGCTCGGTCGTGCGCTCGTGGCTCCTCGAGCTCCTCGAAAGCGCGCTCACCGAAGACTCGGACTTGAAGGGTATCAAGGGTTGGGTCGCCGACTCGGGCGAGGGCCGGTGGACCGTTCAGGCGTCGATCGATCAGGACGTGCCCGCGCCCATCATCACGCTCTCGCTGCAGACGCGCTTCCGCTCGCGGCAGGACGAGTCGTACGGAGCGAAGATTCTCGCGGCTCTGCGCAACCAGTTCGGCGGTCACGCCGTCAAGAAGTCCTAGGGCGCGCGCCCAGGCGAGACGCGGGCCCGACGTGCCGGAGCTGCCCGACGTCGAGGTTTACGTCCACCACCTGCGGCGCCGCGTCGTCGGCGCGACTCTCGAGCACGTCCGCGTCGCGAGTCCGTTCCTCGTCCGCTCGTTCGATCCTCCCATCCGCGAGGCGGAGGGCAAGAAGGTCCTCGCTCTACGTCGGGTCGGCAAGCGGATCGCGTTCGCGCTCGAAGGCGACTTGTGGCTCGTCATTCACCTCATGGTGGCGGGTCGGCTGCGATGGAAAGAGCCGGGCGCGAAGGTGCCCGCGAAGGTGGGCCTCGCCGCGTTCGACTTTGCCTCGGGGACGCTGGTGTTGACGGAGGCTTCCACGAAGAAGCGCGCATCGCTCCACCTCGTGCGCGGGGAAGCGGCGCTCCGCGAGATGGACCCCGGAGGCATCGAGCCGCTCGACGCCGACGTCGGAGCCTTCACCGAGGCGCTGCGTCGCGAGCGGCACACCATCAAGCGGACGCTCACCGACCCTCACGTCTTCAGTGGGATCGGCAACGCCTACTCCGACGAGATCCTCTGGCGCGCGAAGCTCTCGCCCGTACGCATGACGACCGCCCTGACCGACGACGAAATCGCCCGCCTCCACGAAGCGACGCAGGCCACCTTACGCGAGTGGACCGCGCGCCTCCTCGCCGACACCGGCGACGAGTTCCCCGACAAGGTGACCGCCTTCCGCGACGACATGGCGGTCCACGGCCGCTACCGAAAGCCATGTCCGGCGTGCGGCGCTCCCGTGCAGCGCATCGCCTACGCGGAGAACGAATCGAACTATTGCGCGAGTTGCCAGACCGGCGGCAAGCTGCTCGCCGATAGGTCTCTGTCCCGGTTGATGCGCGGGGACTGGCCGAAGACGCTCGAGGACCTGGAAACGCGGAAAGCCAAGCTTCGCTGACCGCGCTTCCACCCGCGCGTCGCCTCCTCCCCGAGCGCGCGCTACGAAGCCTTCGCGACGCCCGTGCCGATTCCCGCCGCCACCGCGGCGACCAGGTGCTCGCCCGAGCGCGCGCCCGGCCTCGCCGTCGGCGCATTGTTCGCCGTCGACGTGGAGAGACGGTCGTGGCCGCGACGCCCGAAGTAGCCCTCTTCGACGAGCTGCTGGAACTCGCGGAAGGAGACGCTCGCGTCCGAGATCGAGTCGAGCCGACGGGTCTGCTTGAGGATCTGCATCTCCGCGATCATCGTCTTGACTGCCGTGTAGAGGGCCGGCGTCGAATAGAGGACGATCTTGAAGCCGAGCTCGTGGAGCTGATCGGTCGGGAGGAGCGGCGTCTTCCCGCCGTGGATCAGGTTGATGACCTTGTGGCCCGGGACTTCTTCGCCGATGCGCTTGAGCGCGTCGACCGACGGAAGCCCATCGATGAGCGTCACGTCCGCCCCCGCCGCGTGGAACTCCTTCGCCCGCCGGATCCCTTCGTCGATGGAGGTCGCGTCGGTCCGCGCGACGACGACGAGGGGCGTCTGCCGCGCGTCGAGCGCGCACTCGAGCTTCCGCATGTACTGGTCGAGCGGGATGACCGCCTTGCCCGCGGCGTGGCCGCATCGCTTCGGCATGACCTGGTCCTCCAGGATCATGGCGGCCGCGCCCCCGTGCTCGAGCTCCTGCACCGTGCGGACGACGTTGTCTTCGTTGCCGTACCCGTTGTCGGCGTCGACGACCAAGGGGACGTGGATGGCGCGAGAGACGTTCTTCGTGAGAAGCGCGGTCTCGACGAGGCTCGTCAACCCGATGTCCGGGTAGCCGAGGAGGCTCGCCGCGATCCCGTAGCCGCTCATGAAGACGGCGGGAAATCCGCTCCGCTCGAGCAGCATCGCGCTCAGCACGTCGTAACATCCGGGCAGCTCGATTCCTTGCGGCGCGGCGAGCAGCTCACGGAATTTCTCGGCCATTCGATTGATCGATTGCATGAAACCTCCGGCAAAAACGACTACGAAGACAAGGCTCGAGAAGCGACGCACCCGGGGCGCGCTATTGGGCTTCGCAGAAGTTGTTGTTGCAGGCGGGCCGCGCGGGGTTCGTGCAGTCGGCGGCGCCGGCGCACGCCTGGCAACCGGCCGGGGCGACTCCCGAGTTCAACTTCGACTCGAAGTAGCAACCGCACTGATAGGGAGGCACGAAGTTCGAGAGGTCGCCGAGCTCGCTCGACCGTTGCACCTTCATGGCGCAGGTCGGCACGAGGCTCGCTCCGATGAACGCGTCGAGGAGCGGCGTCGGAATGCGCGCGACCGTCGCGACCGACACGAACGCTTGCGCGCCCGCGGAGACCGGGATCCCGTCGCTCACGTTCGTGAAGAAATGGAGCGGACCCCAGATGGGGTAGTGACCGTCGCGCACGTTCGCCTTGTCGATCTGCGACTCCGTCGAGTCGGGGAGGTACGCGCACTCCTGGTCCGAGGCCTTGAAGGCGAGCGCCTTGAGGTTGCCGCGGTCGGCGTCGTAGTAGTCCGCGGAGATGATGCCGATGGCTTGCTCGGCCCGCGCCGGATCCGCGATGACCCGCAAGAGCGAGTCGACGCTCTGGGCGGTGCCGCGGTCGATACCCCAGAACGCGTCGGCCGGGACGTCGATGGCGTGCCCGATCATCTGCTGGGTGCCGGTGTTCGCGTTTCGGACGAAGTAGAGATCCGGGTTCGTCCACGGGGCCGCGACGCCCGCCGCGCCCCCCGCTCCGAACACGGCCTTCGCCGCCTCCGCCGTGATGGCCGTCTGCCCCGAGAGGCTCGGCACGACGAACACCATGGCCTGGATCGGTCCGAGATACTCGCCCACCGTCGGTGATGCGGGCGGCCCGCACGTGCTCGCGAAGATGTCGGACTCGCCGATGTCGACCGGCGCCCCGTTCGGCCCGAGGAGACACGGCGTCGCCGCGCCGTTCATGTCGTAGTACGCGGCGTACTTCGCGCTGGCCGACGGCTTCGGGTCGAAGATGTACTGGCCCGACGGGTCGCTCGCGTACACCGAGTTGACGGCGGCGCAGGAGCTCGACGTCTGGAAGACCGGGGTGAAGCCCTGCTGCACGAGGAGCGGCGCGAGCTTCGCCAGGAGCGGCGGGAAGTTGCTCGAGCCGGTGATGTAGATGACCTGCGCGCGGCCGTTCGTCGGGTCCATGCAATTGACCGTCGGGCCGGCGGGCGTCCCCGCGTCGGGCGACGCCACGGGCGACGACATCACGCCCGAGCCGCCGTCGTCGGGGCTCAGGAGGTCGGGCGAGCCGCCGTCGCAGATCCCGAGCCGCGCGCAGTTGTCGAACGACAGGCACTCGGCAAGGCTGCACTGGTTCTCGAAGTCCTGCGGGGTCTGAGGCGTCCCGTAAAAACAGTGGGCCGGCTGAAGCCCGGACTCGACGCACACGCCGCTCTGGCAATACGGATGATTGCCGAACTTGGCGCAGTCGCCGTCGGTCTGGCATTGGCTCGAGTTGCGATCGACGAGCAAGGTGCAAGCGCCGGCCGCGAGCAGGGCCATGAGACCCACCGCTTCGACGGTGCGACGGCGGGCCTGGCCCGCGGGAGCGTTGCGCATGTTCATTCCTGTCCCCGATTAGAACTTCACGTCGACGCGCGCGGAGCCCGGCCCCAAGACGACACGCGTCCCTCCCGTGCTGCCGCGAACCGGCGCGCCGGAGGGAGAAGAAGACGCCGACAGCGTCGAGTAGAGAGTGATTCCGCCGACCACGATCGCGGCGGCCGCGAGCGAGTCGGCGAGGATGGCGTACGTGGTCGCCATGCCCGCGTCGTGCGTCAGCGTGGCGCTCGTCGTCGGGAAGCTGTTGCGCGCGTCTTTGAGATCGCTGCCCGCTTTCTCCGCGAGGAGGCCGGAGGCAACCGCGCCGCCGGCGAAGACGGCCGCGCTGACCCAGCCCACGGCCCTCAGCGTCCCTCCGCCGCCCCTCGAGGGCGCGGTCGCCTCCTTGGCCGTCCCCCCGGCGCCCGACGTATCGGCTGCTCCGAGCGGCAGCGTCACCGACGCGTTGTCGTCGGCCGCGACGTCCACGTACCGCGTGACCGGCGCGCGCCCGGGCATCGCGGCGGCGATCTTCCGGTGCCCGATGCCCACGAGGATCGACTCCTCGAGCGGCGTCTTGCCCGCGGGTTGGTCGTCGATGGTGATGTCCGCGCCGGCCGGCACGGTCGTCACGCTGATGTGGCCGACGCGCGACCGCAGGACCTCGACGTTGCTCTCGACCTCTCCGCGGTGGGGCTCGCCCGGCGCGGCCTCCGCGAGGTAGTGGCGGAACGTCGTCAGCGCGGCGGCGTAGTCCTGGAGCTGGAACTCCGTCTCGCCGACGTTGTAGAGGACCGCGACGTTCGGGGCGAGCGCGTACGCCCGCTTGAACTCGACGAGGGCGCTCCGATAATCGGCCTCGCCGTACAGGCCGACGCCCCTCTGGAAGTGCTTGCCCGCTTCGCGCGTCGAGCCCTCGGCGTCCTGCGCCGTCGCATCCGCGGACACGACCATGGCGGCCGCGAACGCCCCGAGGAGCAAGACCTTCGAGAGCCGACTCGCTTTCCGCTTCATTGGTTCCCGTAGGGGTTGGTCGTGGCGATGGGCCGGAGCGGCGCGTGGCCGCCCGTGGGGCCGACGTCCGTCCGCGTGGCGGCGGGCGGCGGGACCGCGTGCACGGTCGGAGGCGGCGCGTCGACGTGGACGGACCCCGCCGAGCCCGCGGCCGTCGTGTCGGCGGACACCGCGGCGGAGGGTTGGGCTGTGGGCGTCCCGGCGACGTGCCGGAACAAATGCGGAGGCGCCTGAGGCGCGGCGGTCGTCACGACCTGATGCAACGGCGCGTTCGGGAGTCGATTAAGGCTCACGTCGATCGACACGTCCCCCGCGAACTTCACGTCCTCGAGCTTCGCCTCGTACCCGTCGGCGGTCGCCGCGACGTGGTGGACCTGGTTGTCCCGCGGGTAGCGCGCGTGGAACGGGTTGCTGATGACCGAAGCGCCGTCGATCGTGATCTGCGCCGCCGCGGGCGTGGCCCGGACGGTCACCTCGACGAGCTCCGTGTCCTCGCGCGCCGGAGCCGGCGCCACCGCCGGCGCGACCGCGAGCTCCGGGGCCGGCTTGCCGATGTGGAGCGTCGTCCCGAGGAGGACCGCGCCGAGCACGAGCGCGCCTCCTCCGAAGGCGAAGATCGCCGTCCGCTTGTTGACCCACGGCGCGGGCGACGCCGCGGCGGCGATGGCCGATTCGAGCGTCGCGCTCGTCGCGGGCGCCGATCGCGACATGCTGCCGCTCATGGGCCCCGAAAGGTTGCTCGGCGTGAAGAGCCGCGACGAACCGCTCGTCGGGCCCTCGCACGAGAGGTTCACCCCCGTCGGCGTGTCGACGATCTGCCCTTGGAAGGTCGGCATCACGCCGGAGCGCGGACCGCTCCGTACACGGCCGATGGCCTCCTCGATGATGGTGTTCATCTTCTTGCGCTCGTCGGCGAACGCGTTGCCGACGAACGTGCCGATCTCGCGCATCGTCATCGTGTCGTGCCGGCGCGCGAGGTGCGCCTCGAGGTCGTGGAGAAGGTCGGCGGCCGTCGCGTAGCGGTCGTCCCGGTTGAACGCCATGGCGCGCGCGCAAATGAGCTCGAGGTCGTCGGGCGCGTCCGGCTTCACGGAGCGAAGCGTCGGCGCGCCGTCCTTCAGCATGTGCGTGAGGATCTCGACCTCGGTCATCTGCGGCCAGAGGCGCCGCCCCGCCGCCGCCTCCCAGAGCATGACGCCGGCCGAGTACACGTCCGCGCGCCGATCGACCTTCGCGCCCTTGGCCTGCTCCGGCGCCATGTACGCGACGCGCCCTTTCAGGACGCCCATCTTCGTCTCGAGCGACGAGTCGAGCGCCTTCGCGATCCCGAAGTCGAGGACCTTCGCCTGGCCGTTGAACGTCACGAACACGTTGAGCGGGCTCACGTCGCGGTGAACGACGCCGAGGGCCTCGCCGTCGAACTCGCGGAGCTCGTGCGCGTGGTGGAGGCCGAGGAGCGACTCGCCGATGATCCGAAGCTGCGCGCCGACCGGAAACCGCCCGGCGCCGCGCTTCACGATCCGGTGGAGCGAGCGACCGTCGAGGAACTCCATGACCATGAAGTGCCGCCGGCCGTCGGACCCGACCTCGTTGGTCTGCACGATGTTCGGGTGAATGAGGCGGGCGGCCAACCGGGCCTCGTCGAGGAACATGGCGACGTACGTCTCGTCGTCGCAGAGCTCCGGCTTGAGCTCTTTGACGACGAGCAGCTTGCTGAAGCCCCCGGGGCCATGAGTGGCCGCCAGGTACACATTGCCCATGCCGCCACGCGCGAGCTCTGCGACAAGGTGATACTTCCCGATCTCGGAAGAAATCGCCGAATCGCGGGCTGTGGATGTCGTCATCGGTCCGCCCTTTTTCCTATTTGCATATTGCAGCTTTGCTGTAGCGATCGCGGATGGCCGCGGGATCGCCACGCTCGGGCACGCGGCCTCGTGCACAACTCAGACCACTGCGTCTCGCTCGCGTCGCAATGAGTCGGCGCATGATGGCGTCGCTGTGCGCAGCCGACGTGAGACCGGACGGGGCCGGCGACCGATCTCGGACGCCCTTTTTTTCCCGTGCCGCGCGGGGGCACGGGACCTCGACGGTCCTCGCGGCGTGGAGCACATTGGACTCGCCACGCCACGCGCGCCGACCGGCGCGTGCGCGCAGCTGAGGGTGCGATCCCCCCGCTCGTCGCTGCCTTCCGGCGGCAGCCTCGAGACCCCGGACCCCCCAACGGCCATCGCGTCGAAACGCTTGCTTCGCCGTCACCCGTGCGCGAGAGCGGGTCTTCGTCCCCCGCCGGCGCGGGCGGGACCACTGGCCGTCCGCGGGGTACATTCATGGATGATGCCGACGGCGCCGCCCGCCCGATCCTCCGTCGGGCTCGTCCTCGCCGGGGGTTCGGCGCGAGCGGCGTACGAGGTGGGAGTCGTGCGCTACGTGCTCGAAGACGTCGCGCGGGCGCTCGGAAGAGACATCCCCCTCGACGTCATCTCCGGAACGTCGGCCGGGAGCATCAACGCCGTGATGCTCGCGGCGCACGCGGACAAACCGTCGGCCCGTGCCGACTTGCTCGCGCGACAATGGACCCACCTCGAGCTCGAGGACGTCGTTCGGCCGTCCCCCCGCCGAATGCTTTCGGTCGTGGGGCGGCTCCTCGGCCGCAGCTCGAAGCCCCCCGCGGACCCTTCCGAGCGCGGCGGCATGTTCGACCCGAGCGGCATCGAGCGCATCGTGAAGACCGCGGTGCCGTTCGAGGCGATCGCCGATCACATGCGGAGCGGGCGGCTCACCGCGGTCTCCATCTCGACGACGCACGTCGCGAGCGGGCGGACCGTCGTCTTCGTCCAGCGCCACGACGGCGGCACGCCGCGCTGGGGAACCGATCGCACCATGGTCGCCCGGCAGACCGCGATCCGCGCCGAGCACGCGCTGGCCTCGGCGTCGGTGCCCCTCCTCTTTCCGGCCGTGGCGATCGACGGCGAGTTCTATTGCGACGGCGGCCTGCGCCAGAACGTCCCCCTGTCCCCCGCCCGCCGGCTCGGGGCCGATGGGCTCATCGTCGTCAACCCGCGGTACATCCGCGAAGACACGCCGACGCCCGCGATTGCACAGGAACGGGAGACCCTCTACCCCGACCCCTTGTTCGTCGTCGGCAAGACGATGAACGCGCTCCTCCTCGACCGGATCGAGAACGACATCCGCCGGCTCGAGAAGCTCAACGCCGTGCTCGACGCGGGCACGCGGCGGTTCGGTCCCGGTTTCGTCGACTCGCTGAACGACGAGCTCGGGCGGAGCGGCGAGAGCGCGCTGCGCCCGCTCGAGGTCATCTACGTCCGCGCCTCGGAGGACATCGGCGTCCTCGCGGCCGACTACGTGCGCTCGCCGGAGTTCGCGAAGCGCGTGAAGGGCCTCCTCGGGCGGCTCTTGCGGCGGGCCGTGGAGGGCGAGACCGAGGCCGACTTCGTGTCGTACGTGCTCTTCGACGGGGTCTTCGCGGGCCGGCTCATCGAGCTCGGAAGGAGCGACGCGCGGTCCCGCCACGACCAGCTGGCGGCGTTCTTCGCGAAGAGACTCGCGGCGAGAACGCCGTAGTCCGCGGGCGCACCGTCGTCTCGACCACTATGCTCGCGCGACCCATGCTCTGGCTCGAGCTGCACCGCCTTCTCCCCATCGCGGCGCGCGGCGCGAGCGTCTTCTTCGGCGTCGTATCGCTCGCGCTCATCCCGCTCGTCCTCGTCCGCCGCAAAGAGCCGTCGTCCACCATCGCGTGGATCCTGACCCTCGTCTTTCTGCCCGCGGTCGGCGCCCTTCTGTTCTGGCTCTTCGGTCGTGACCGCGTGCGCCTTCCCGCGAAGCGCAAGCGCGAGATGGACGCCCTCGTGCGCGCGCAGGTCGCCGCCGGACAGGGCCCGCCGAGCGACCCGGGTCCACCCGCGAACGGCGTGCCGCCGGAGAGCGTCCTCGAGCGCGCGCTCTTTCGGATCGGCGCGCACCTCACGCACACGCGCGCGACGAGCGGCAACCTCGTCGAAGTGCTCGCCAACGGCAACACCGCCTACGATCGCATCGGCGCCGCCATCGACGCCGCGCGCCACCACGTCCACGCCCAGTACTACCTGATCCGCGACGACGCGACGGGCCGCTGGTTCCGCGACCGGCTCGTCGCGGCCGCCGAACGCGGCGTCACCGTCCGCCTCCTCCTCGACGGCTACGGATGCTTCGCGCTGCGCGCGGCATGGAAGCACCCGCTCCGGAAGGCGGGCGTCCGCTTGGGCGAGTTCCTGCCGATGCGGAGCGTTTTGCTCCAGCCGGTCAACCTCCGCAACCACCGAAAGATCGTCGTCGTCGACGGGCAGGTCGCCTTCACGGGCGGCTTCAACGTCGGCGACGAGTACCGCGGGCACATGCGGGGCGTCGGCGGGTGGCGGGACGTGCACCTGCGCATCGAAGGCCGCGCGGCCGGCGATCTCCAGCGCGTCTTCTTCCAGGACTGGGCGTTCGCGACGGGCGAGCGCATCGAACCGGGGACGTATTTTCCGAAGGACATACCCGACCGCGGGGGTGCGACGATCGCCGTCGTCACGAGCGGTCCCGATACGCGAAACGACGCCATCCACAGCGTCTTCTTCGGCGCGATCGCCGGCGCGGAGCGCGAGGTGCTCATCACGACCCCGTACTTCGTGCCCACCGAAGCGCTGCTGGTCGCCATGGAAGTCTCCGCGATGCGGGGCGTCGACCTCAAGCTCCTCTTGCCCGCGCACTCGAACCACGCGGTGACGTTCCACGCAGGCCGGAGCTTTTACACCCAGCTCCTCGAGGCGGGGGTCGACGTGCTCGAGTACCAGCCGGGCATCGTCCACGCGAAGACGCTCGTGGCCGACGGGAAGGTGGCGCTCGTGGGCAGCGCCAACATGGACCTCCGGAGCTTCCGGCTCAACTTCGAAGTGCACGCCCTCGTCCACGACGCGACGACGGCGAAGACGATCGCCGACACGTTCCGCGCGGAGGCCGCCGACAGCCGTTCGGTCGCCCTCGCGGCGTGGCACGAGCGGGCCTGGGCCCTTCGCGTGAAGGAGGGCATGTCGCGGATGGTGTCGCCGCTCCTGTAGTCCGCGTCTCGAGGGCTACCGGGGCCGAACCGAGCGGACCATGTCCTCGAACTCGCGCGCTCCCCCGCGGACCGTGAGATCCGGGCCGGTCATCTTGAAGAACCAGAGGCCACTCGGCGACTCGACGATGGCGCCGATGAGACGCCAGCCGGCCTTCGACTGCGGCGCGACGAGGTTCTGGCGGTTCGGCATCATGTTCCCCGCGAAGGTGCCCGCGACCTCGACGAACGTCACGTGCATGCCGTTGATGTCGCGCGTCATCCGCCGAGGTGTCGGCAGCGCGGGCTGGAACTGATCCATCCACCGCTTCACGTTGTCGTCGACCGTTCCGCCCTGGCGAGGGCCGAACGTCATGACGGTGACCTCGGCGTCTTCGGCGTCTGCCCCGGCGCGCGGCACGACGTACTCGGCCATGCGCGCGGGGCTCTTCGGCGCGCTCCGCACGAAGTCCTTCGGGTCGTCCCAGAGGAGAGGCAGCGTCTCGCGCGGCGGGACGACGGCGCGACGCTCGTTCGATGACTCGACGGGCGCCGCGTGCGACGCGACCGGCGACGAAGCGGCGGACGACGCGCCCCGCGGTGAGGCGTCCGCCGTGGGCAGCTCGGCGGGTGCGCGGGTGCACGCGCCAGCGACGGCCGCGGCGAGACCGAGGGCAAGGAGATGGATCGTGAAGCGGGGCATGGGCGGCGAAGTCTCGCCCATCACGCGGCGGCGCGCGAGAGCGCACCATCGAGGATCGCCAGACAACCTTCGAGGGACTCGCAGCGGTTGAGGTCCTGGCGGAGCGCGGCCGCCCCCGGCAGACCCTTCAGGTAGCCCGCCAGGTGCCGGCGCGTGCAGTGCACACCAAACGGCTGGCCCCGCCGCTCGACGTTCTCGACCAGGTGTTCCCGGCAGAGCGCGATGCGCTCCTCGGCCGTCGGCGCGGCGCGCTCTTCACCGCGGTCGAGCAGGCTCCGCGCCTCTCGAAAGATCCACGGGTGCTCGATCGCGCGCCGCCCGACCATCACGCCCTCGCAGCCGGTCTCCTCGATGGCCCGCTTCGCGTCGGCCGCGCTCCGTACGTCCCCGTTGACGAGGACCGGGATGCCGACCGCCGATCGCGCGCGCGCGGCCCACGCCCAATCCGCCGCGCCCGAATGTCCCATCTGCGCCGTGCGGCAGTGAATCGTGATCGCGGCGACGCCCGCGTCCTCCAGCCGGCGCGCGAGGTCGACGATCGGCATGTGCGACTCGGGCCCGAGCCCGATCCGGGTCTTGACGGTCACCGGGAGCGACACGCTCGAGACGACCAGGCGCGCCATCGCCACCATCGCGGCCGGATCGCGCAGCCAGCCCGCGCCGGCGCCTCGGCCCGCGATCTTCGGCACCCAGCAACCGCAGTTGACGTCGATGAAGGCGGGCGAGGCGGCCTCGGCGAATCGCGCGGCCTCGGCGAGCCGCGTCGGGTCGGAGCCGTAAATCTGGATCGCCGTGGCCGTGTCGTCGGGCCAGAGGTCGATCTTGCGGCGCGCGTTCCGGCACCCGCGGAGCAACCCCTCGACGTTGACGAACTCGGTCATCGCCACGGTCGCGCCATGCTTCCTGCAGAGGCGGCGGAAGACCGCGTCGGTCACGTCCTCCATCGGGGCGAGGACGACGGGTTTGTCCGCATAGAGGGCGCGGATCGTTTCATGCGCCGTGGGCATGGTCCGCCGGATGTAGCACGAAGGCTTCGCGGGCCCGAGTCCGGCGGCAACCGCAGGCGCCCGCGCCGCTCAGTCCTCGGGGTCCTCGTCGTGCTCGCGCGGCACGGCCTCGGGGACCTCGATGCGGCCGCCCGCGCACACCGCGGCCTGCTTCGCGATGGCCGCGTCGTCGGCCGCCAGGTCGACCTCGCAGGCGCCGCGCATCGACCCGAGCGCGGCCTTCGCCCACTCGCGGACCAGCGGATACGCGTCGAGGAGCTCGCGCGCGACCGCAGGCGCGGCGTCGGCGGCGTGCGCCTCTCCGAGCGTCGCCATCGCGACCACCCGCTCGTGGGGCTTTCCGCGCTCGAGCGTCGCGCGCATCACGTTCGCGCCGAGGCCCCCATAGAGCTCCTCGAGGCGTGAGCGCGGGAAGCGCACCGGCCACCAGCGCTCCATGGCGTCGGCGAGGGCTCCTACCGTCTGGTCCGCGTGGCAGAGGGCGCACTCGAGCGGGCGGTCGCCGAGGACGCGCGCGGGATCGGTGGGCGACGAGATGCGGTGGTAGCGGGTGAGCGTCCCGTCGAGGCCCATGTTCTTGCGCGGCATGTGGCAGGCGACGCACGAACCCGCGGCGCCGCCCGGGTCGTGGTGCGCGTGGGCGCGGAGGCGCTCGCGGTCGGCGAGCTCGCGATGGCAGGTCGTGCAGACGACGTTGCCCGCGGGCGAAGCGAGCCATCGCCGCTTGTCGGCCTCTCCGTCGGCGCCGCCGTGCGGGTCGTGACACGTCGTGCAGGCCATCTCACCGGAGCAGCCGCCGAGCAAGAAGTCGCGCGCCTCGCCGGAGCTGATGTGGCTTCCGCCGGCGCCGGGGCCGCGCCGCGCCCCCTCCCAAGTGAACGGGTAACCGGAGAAGAGCACCTGGTGGCACCGCGCGCAGACGCGGTTCGCGGCTTGCGCCTTGCCGGCCGGGAGCGCGACGTCGAGCCACGGCGCGCGCGGGACGAAGGAGGGGTGCTCGTCGGGATGCGCCGCGTGCGCGCGGCCTCCCCCGTGACAGGCCTCGCAGCCGATGCCCTCCTCGACGAGCGCGGCCCCGTCGAACTTCGCGCGAATGGCGTCGATCCCCCGCGCCGCCGTCTCCGTCGTGCCGTCCGCCGTTTCTGCCGGCGCGCCGCCCAGGCGTTCGACTTCGACCGCGACGGCGCGGCGGAACCCCGCTTCGTCGACGACACGCGAGCGGGCGCGACGCTCGGGGGGTAGCCACCGGTCCACGCTCTCGCCCTGGTAGGCGCGCCCGCGCTCGGGCGCGATCGACTCGAGCAGCCGATCCATCTCGGGGACCGTGTTGTGGCAGAAGATGCAGGTGCGGCTCCACACGGGCCCGGCACGAAGGCTCGGCCGCTCGTGGAGCATGACGGAGTAGCCCTTGTACCGGAGCGCGCCGGTCGCGAACACGAAAGACACCGGCATCACGAGCTCGGGAGCGTCCGACCCGCCGCCGACCTCGAGCCCCACGAAGTCTTCGCGCGTGCGGCCGCCGATAATGCGCGTGATCCGGTACGTCCTCGCGGCGCCGACCGCGGGCTCGATGCGCACGAAGCGATCGCCGTCGTGCCGCTCGAGCTCGAGGCGGTCGTCCTTGAAGCGCCACGTCCGGCCGTCGAACGGGGCGCGCACCTCGGCGCCGCGCGCGTCGCGGGTCATGCGGTGCATCGGCGAGTGCTCCCACGCGGCCGCTACGCCAGGGTGGCACACGGCGCACGCGGCCGAGCCGACATAGTCCTCCCGCTCGACGTTCCCCGCCGCGGGGCCGGCCGTCGAGGCCGCGCGCGCGGTCGTTCCGGTCGATGGCGGCGTCCCGGATGATCCGCGCGACGCGCAGGCGCTCGCGGCGGCCGCCAAAGCGACGGCGAACGACGCACGGATCGACCAGGCAAGGCGCGAGATGGGACTCGTCTAACACGCCGACGTCCCCCGCGCGCGCCCGCTTCTCGCGCCGCGTCCGACGCGCGGCGGTCAGAACCCGACGGCCACCGAGATACGGAAGAACCCGCCCCGCAACGCCAGGTCACCGAGATCCGCGCTGGCGGTGGCGGACGAGCCGTTCTGGGTGAGTTCGAGCCGCTGCGTCGCGACGAATCCATAGCCGCCGTCGGCCTGGACCCAGAAGCCCGGCGATGACGCCGACGCGCCCGTGTGCGCGACGATCGGAAAAGCGTACCCGGCGCTGAGGTCGCCCGCGAAGAGCCAGCGGCTCTTCGTCAGCGGGGTCGGCGACGCCGGGTCGTCGACCTCGGCGTCCTCGACGGCGACCCCGGGCGCGACGCGGACGAGCGCGTAGCCCCAGCGGCCGAATTGCACGCGCCCCTCGAGCGGCACGAGCAACCGGTGAACGTCGAGCGACGAACCGTCGCCCCGCGCGGTCGCGCTCGAGCGCCCGTAGTCCCACGAGAGGCCCGGAGCGAAAGAGAACGGGCCCGCCACGAACACCGTGCGCGACGCCGCGAGCGCAAACTGCCCGAAGTAGTCCTTCGTCGAGAACGGGTTATAGCCCGGGTCGGTCACGAAGTTCGCGCGGAAGCCCGCCTCGACGCGCCACATCGCCTGGAGCGGCGCTTCGTGGCTCACGGCCATGGACGCGTCGCGCGGCGGCGCGTCCTCCCGGCCCGTTCGCGCCGGCGTCGCCGCGGGGGTCCACACGCCATAGGCCGGAGCGCGCGGCGACGGCGCCGGTTCGACGACGACCCCGGAGTCCTCCAACGGCGAACCCGCGCTCGGGGCCTTCGCCGCCGCAGGCGCCGCGGGGAGGGGCAACGGCGCGGGCGGGGTGGAAGTAGGCTTGGCGGCGGGCACCGGCGCCGGCGTGCCGGGCGCAGGATCGGCCGCGAAGGACGGCGACGCCCAGGCGGCGACGGCGGCGATGGCCAAGAACGCGTGCGTTTTCATCGTCCCTCCAGGAGGAGCGCGGGAATGAGCGTGGGCGGCGCCGCCGCGGGGTTCGTGGCGTTGAAGACGGTCGCCGCCATCGCGCCCGTGTTGTGGATGGCGATGAGCGCGCGCGGCGGCGGCGCCGTGCCGGACGGCAACGGCTGGACCGCCTGCACGTCGTAGAGGTTCGCGATGGGCAGCGACGTCTTCAGGAGGATCGGGTTGAGCGAAGGGATGGTCACCTCGGCGAGGTCGGTCCCGCCCTGGGCGAACGCCCAGAGCCGTCCCCCGTCGGACGCGATCACGATCGTCGCCGGCCCGTTCGTGTTGAGCGGCGCGACCGTGCGCTGCGAGAGATCGAGCACGAAGAACCGGTTCGACGACGTCGCCTCGAGGACCTTCAGGCTCGGCGCCGTCGTGCTCTGGGAGGGCACGTCCTCCACCGTCTGGATCGCCTGCGAGACCCCCAGGACCTCGACGCTGAAGTACGGCTGTCCGACCGTGCTGCCGAGGGCCCAGAGCGCGACCCCCGACGACGAACCGTTCGCGTTCCACAGCATCGCCACGTCGGTGCCGGCGGTCGTCGTCATTTCGGACACGACGTTCGTCACCAGCGACAAGTTCGAATAGCCGGCGGGGAGCGCCACCTGCGTCGTCGCGTTCGAGTCGGGATCGACCAGGACGGCGCTCGACGTCTGCGGCACCAGCGCGGCCAGGCGCAGTCCGGCGTCGGTGTGCACGAAGGCGATGTCCGACGGCACGCCCCCCACGTCGGTCAGGTTGGGGACGGGCACGAACGGGTTGAGCGAGCCGGCCGGCGACGCCGCGAACGTGAAGGTGAAGACGTCGCGGTCGCCGTTGGCCCGGAGGGCGACGCGCGCGTCGGCCGGCGACGTGGGGTCGAAGGAATCGACCGTCACGGCGGCGGGCGAGACTTGCGTCGCGTTGGCGCCGCTCAGGCGCAGCGTGATCTCGGGCGGCATCGTCGTGATCGCGTCGTCGAGGTCGGCCATCGTGATGTCGATGCCGGTCTCGATGATGAGCAGCCGCTTCGCGCCCCCCGGCAGCGCGAGCTTGGGCGTGAACGTGAGCCGCACCGGCGACCCGCCGAAGCTCTGGAAGTTGCGCGCGACGGGCGCAGCCTTCGACGTCAAGTCGAAGAACACGAGCTCGTTCGGGTTCTGCACGAAGCCCTCGGTCGGCGTCGAGCCCGCGTACGCGACGGCCCAGTCGCCCAGCGGATCGAGGGCCAGGTTGGGCAACGCGACCGTCATCGGGTAGGACGTGGGGCTCGGCGTGAGGTCAGCGGCGAGCGTGATGGTCGTCAGCGCGGGCGGATCGCCGTTGGGCGTGCCGGGCGGGTCGCCCGACGTGAGGATGAACAGGCGGTCGCCCGCCGCCGACGTCGTCACGCTCGCGACGTTGTGGCCGATGGTGAAGTTGGTCCTCTGGAGCTGCCCTTCGGTGCCCATTGCCGTGAGGATGACGACCCGGTGATCCGCGTCGTCGACGAGCGCGACGCCTCCGCTCATCCCGTACGACGTGGCGTTCGAGGCCGGCGCGTCCCAGAAGGGCGAGCGACCGCCGCAGCTGCTCGCGAGAAGGCCGAGCACCGCAACCGGCGCCCACCCGAAGAGGCGAGGGCTCATTGTCCGCTCCCGCCCGCGACGATCGCCTGGAGCTCGAACCCCGTGATGGTCCGCGCGGAAGCCGTGGAGAGGTCGACGAACGTGATGCGCCCGTCGGCGTCGTCCTGCGCGACGAAGCCCGTCCCGTCGGGGCCCGCCGCGGCGGCGATGCCGACCGCGGTGGGCGGGCTCGCGAGCGTGAAGGGAGTCACTGTTTGCGTGGCCATGACGGCAAGCTCCACTCCGAAGTTGGCGACGTTGTCGCTGGTGGTGACGAGCGCCCGGTCGCTCGTCGGCGCGAGGGCCACCGCGAGCGGCGGCGAGGCGAGCGAGACGATCTTCGACGGGAGGGTCTTGGTGATCGGGACGATGCTGAAGGCGCCTTTCACGGTGGCGGTCGGCGTGACGGTGTGAAGGACGATCGCGTTCTGTCCGTCGGCCGTCGGAAAGACCGCGAGGAGCGGCGCATGGAGCGACATCGTGCGGAACGTCGGCGTGGACCCGAGCGTGAGGACGGTCAGATCGTCGATACCCCCGACCGTCGTGAAGAGGAGGACGTTCGGTACCTTCGTCGTCGTGTCCTCGGCCACGATGGCCCGACCGATCGTCTCCCCCGGGATCGTCGTCGTCGTATACGACGCCGGATTCGACAGGATGCCGGGGAGCGGCAGCACCGCGACCGTCCCCGTGCTTCGCAGGACGGCGACCGCGAACGTCCCGTCCGGCGCGACTGTGAGGTCCGTCGGCGCCGACGGAAGCGCCACGGCGGTCGGCGTACCGTCGGCGAGCGAGACGACGGTGATCGCGGGCACCCCATCGACCCGGACCAGCGCGTAGTTGCCGTCGAGCGTGAACGAAACGTCGGGCATGGTCGACACGCCGGTCGTCGTCGGCGTGCCCGGCGCGGCGTCGGCTTGGACGAGCGGTGACCCATCGGGCGTCGCGTCAGGCGTCGCGTCGGGCGTCGCATCCGACCCCGCGTCGGAACCTGCGTCCGACGCGTCCCCCCCGCCGGCCGCATCGGCGGGGCCGGCGTCGCTCGGCGGCGGAAGCGGGGCCGAGAGCGGATAGAGGTCGACCGCGGCGGGCGACGACAGGGTCAGGTCGATGACGGAAATGCCGTCTTGCGTCACCGCGAACGCGCGCGACTCGTCGTGCGAGAAGGCAATCTGCGACGGCCGATACCCGACCGAGAGCGGATACGACGACACGGTGGTGGTCGCCGTGTTCAGATCCATGATCACTACGTCCTGGAAGCCGTCGGTCGGGTCGGGGTTCGTGACGCGCGTTGCGTCGGCCCAGGCGATGGCCCACCGCCCGCTCGGCGACAGAGCCCACGCGTTCGCGTTCGCGGGCGAGGGATAATTCGCCGACGTGATGTTGCCGCTCTGGCTGTCGCGCTCGAGCAGCGTCGCGTTCTGGGAGAGGACGTTGAGGACGATCGCCGCTTCGGTCGTCGCGTTCGGGTCGGGGTTCGGCACCGCGGCGAGGTACGTGGGACCGTCGCCTGCCTGGACCGTCTGCACGGCGAACGACACGGCGTCGACGTACGCCACGCGGCCGCTCGTCGGGTTGGCGGTCCAGACGATGCTCCCCGTCGCGACCGGGGACTGATAGGCGCTCTCCGTCTTGACCTCGGGCGGAAGTACGGGGGCGGCGGCGTCGGCGCCGATGGTCGCCGCGCCGCCGCCGCTGCTCGTCCCCCCGCCGACACTG
This sequence comes from Polyangiaceae bacterium, assembly GCA_036500865.1. Classification (GTDB taxonomy): domain Bacteria; phylum Myxococcota_A; class Polyangia; order Polyangiales; family Polyangiaceae; genus Palsa-1150. The sequence continues at coordinate 3,510 of DASYBG010000016.1, read as the reverse complement.
CTATTGCCGGTAGGACCCGAGAAGCCCGCGTTGCTCGACGTGTCGCTCGACGCGGAGCAGGCCGCGACGGCCATGCCGAGCAACGCCAAGACCGACGCCACGGATTGGGCTGACTTCATCGAAACCCCCAAAAGCAAGCCAGTGGCCACATGGATTGTCGCGACCCTAGCGCCTATTTGCATGGTCGCGGTCCGATCCGGCTGTCACGGATCGGCGCAATCTGGCGCACTCGATACGCCCGGCGCGAGCCTCTCCTAGACCCGAGCGTCCTCGTCCCTCCCCAGCCGGTACGACCGTTCATAGCCCGAATCGAGGTTGCGAATGACGACGTCGACGATGCCATTCTCGTCGAGCGAATACTGCTCGACGATGCGCGGCCCCTGGTCGCTCCGCCGCTCGACCGGCACCGCCGTCAGGTCGGCCGCCGCGCTCAGCGTCGCGTCGAAGGGGAAGTACACGTCACCGAACGGTGCCATCTCCCCCCGCGGACGGCCATCGTCATCCACCGCGCTGCACTCGAAGAAGCGGAAGTGGCCGACGTTGTGCGCGGCCCGGTACGCGCGGGTCGATACGTGGGCGGCCGCCGCTCCGGACTCGGGCAGCTCGGTCCCCTGCGCGAAGATCGGGTCGAACGTGATCTCGCGCCCCGCCTCGCCCTCTCGGAAGACGCCGAACGTGCGCGCGTATCGGTCGAGCAGCGTGAGCCCCGCGCTGCCGTCCGCCGCGATCGACAAGCCGATGGCGACGGCCGCCGAAGGATACGGCGAGCGGTGCACGCGCCTGCCGAAACGCTGTCGAAGCACGCGGGCGACGATCGGGAGCTCGCTCGCCCCGCCGACGATGTAAAGGCCGGCGATCTCGGTGAGGTCCGGCGTGTCGTCGTCGGCGCGCGCCATGATGGGCACCATGGCGTCGATCGATCGCTCGACGAGCGGCATGCAAGCGTCGTAAAAGTCGCTGGCCGCGATGGTGACTTCGGGCTGCGGAGCGAGGGGACCCAGCGCGGCCTCGAGGTCGAGCGTGATCTTGCGCGAGCTCGGGTTCAGGCCTTCTTTCGCCGCGCGGCACTGCTCGAGGATGTGCGCCGCGGCGCGCGCCGGGAGATCGTCGAACCCGATGCCGGCGTGGCGGAGCGCGAGCTCGGCGAGCACGGCGTCGAAGTCGTCTCCGCCGAGCTGCGACACGCCGGCGGTCGCGAGCACGTCGTGGCGCCGGCCGGTCATCCGCACGACGGACGCGTCGAACGTCCCGCCGCCGAGGTCGTACACGACGACCTGGTCGCGGCGCGACGACAGCGTGTCGCGGTGGCGATGGGTGTACTCGAAGCCCGCCGCGGACGGCTCGTTGAGCATCGCCGTCACGTGGAAGCCCGCGCGCCGGAAGGCGTCGAGCGTGACGAAGCGTTGCGCGCCAAACGCGTTCGCCGGCACCGCGACCGCCGCGTGGATCTCGGAAGCGTGCGAGAGCGACCGGCGAACGTCCGACCGCGTGACGAGCGCGCCCCGCACGTACGAGAGAAACCGAGCGACGAGGTCGGCGAGCGGCAACGTGGTGCCGCCCACCGTGATCGCGCGATCGAGCACGGCGTCGTGGTGGGCGAGAAGGCGCTTGAACGAGCGGACCACCGTGAACGACGGGTCGTCGGCGACCGCCGCCGCCTCGAACCCGAACCGGAGCTCGCCGTCCCGCTCCGCGACGATCGACGGGATCCACTCCGCCGTGTCCCCCGCCGCGTCGATGAACCCGACGACCGGGTGGTTGCCTCGATCCGAGCAGGCCACGACCGTTCGCGTCGTTCCGAAGTCGATCCCGAGCCGCACGGCGCGATCCTGTCACCACCCCGGGGATCCGGCTAGTTTCGGGAGCGTCAGCCCTTGCCGCCCCTGCACCCCCACGCCATTGCCCGACCGAAAACGGAGGACCCCATGAAGCACCCGGACTTCGACCCGGAATACGTGTTCAGTCATCACACGCCGACCCCGGAAAAGCTCGCCCATTACGACGCCATCCACGCCGGCGCGCGCCAGTTCGCCGAGATCATCCTGGCGCATTCGCCCGCCTCGACCGACCAGACCACCGCCCTTCGCCTGCTCCGCGAGGCCGCCATGATGGCGAACGCGGCGGTGGCCCTCGGGGGTCGCCTCAAGTAGTGGAGGGAGCAGGCGATCGCGCTCGGCGTGGCCGGAAGTCCCGGCCACCCGCGGATCGCGGATCCTTGAGCCGTGCGGGTGGGGTTGCGGCATCTCTAACAACCGCACCGCAGATGACGAACGACGATTGTGCTTGCGCTGGATCTGCAGCCGGCGGGGCGCACACTGTTCTTCCTGAACGTCCGCGCTCCCGGCGGCTCGTCTGCTTTGCCGGCCGGCTGAACGAAGTGTTGCTAAGAACCGTTGTGGTCAGAAAGGGGCTCCCGGAATTGCCGACGCGTAACGTGCGGAGCTTCGAACCCGGGGGACTTCTTTCGGAGAAATCATGACGGCGAGGCTGTTTTTACGCCTCTCCGGGGCGGCGCTGCCGGTCATCGGCGCGCTCACGATGGGCGTACTTGCCCTCGTCCCGGGGTTCGCGTGTGCGACACCAGGACATACCGGGACCCTCGACGGCAACGGCGCCAACTCCAGCTCGAGCGGCGGAAGCAGCGGAGGGGGGAGCAGCGGCGTCGACGGCGGAATGACGGCGATGCCCCCGGCGCCTGGGGCTCAGAACACGAACCTCTTCACGGAGGCGTGCACCGCCGGGCAGACGACCGTCGACTGGTCCCCGATGCGGCGCATCTCGCGCATCGAATACAACAACATGGTCCGGGACCTCCTCGGCGACACGACCCAGCCGGCGACGACCTATGGGTTCCCGCCCGAGAGCCCGATTGCGGACGGCGTGAACTTCAACGCGAACACCTACGCGGCGCCGAGCAATACCTCCGTCGAAGACTACTTGCTCGCGGCCGAGGGCGTGGCCGCGAGCGCGGTGGCCGACACCAACCGGATGACCAACACGATCCTCGCCGGGATCGCGTCGTGCTCCGCGAATCACGACGACAACTGCGCGACGGACTTCATCAGCAGCTGGGTCAACCGCGCGTACCGCGGCCAGACCGACCCCGCCGAGTCGGCCGACCTCTTCACGATGTTCCAGACCGTGGAGGCGCAGTTCGACTGGACGACGGGCATGCAGGCGATCATCACCGCGGTCCTCGAGTCGCCGCGCTTCCTCTACGTGATGGAGTTCGGCGCGGGGACGCCCATGGGCACCGCGATCGCCCTTTCGCCGTACGAGACCGCGGCGCGGCTCGCGCTCTTCCTCTGGCGCTCGGTGCCCGACGCGACGCTGATGACGGCCGCGGCGGCCGGGCAACTGGCGACGCCGCAGCAGCTCCAGGCGCAAGCGACGCGCATGCTCACTGTGAAGGACACCTCGGGCAACTTGCTCGCGCAATCCGCCATCGACGACTTCACCACGCAGTGGATGCAGCTGACGCCGGTCCAGGCCAAAGACAGCCAGTTCGTG
>DASYBG010000015.1:0-110462 GCA_036500865.1 Polyangiaceae bacterium | reverse complement strand
TGCCGCCCTATTCCCCCGACCTCAACCCGATCGAAATGGTCTGGTCGAAGGTCAAAGCCGTCCTGCGCACACTGGCCGCCAGAACCTTCGACGCGCTCGAAGAAGCCATCGTCGTCGCCCTTCGATCCATCACCCCAACCGCCGCCAACTGCATCCGCCACGCTGGCTATGCCGTTCCATGAAAGTGACGGTTGCTCTAGATTCCGAACCGCTCCCGGTTCGCGCGGATGAACTCGACGTAGACGTCGGTCTCCTGCTGCGGCGCGATCTCGCCCACCTCCACGGCTTCTTCGAGGGCGCGCTTCACTTCGCCCACCTTCCGGGACGGCGGCAGACCGAACGCCTGCATGATCGCGTCACCGATGCCGGTCGGCAGCGGCGGCACGCGCGCGTCTTCCTCCGCGAGGTGGCCGATGCGCCCCTCGAGCTCGTCGATCTGCTGGAGGCCGCGCCGCTTCTTCTCGGGACGCTTGGTCGTGATGTCGGCCCGCGCGAGGCAGAGCAGATCGTCGAGGTGCTCGCCGAGCTCGCGCGCGAACCGGCGCACCGCACCGTCGGTCCAGTCGGGTGAATACTGGTTCGCCCGTAGGTGGTGCAGGATGAGAAAGCGCACGGTGTCCTTGAGGGCCGGCTCGTGGCCGAACATGCCGAGGCGCCGGTCCAGCTTGTCGAACATGCGGGTCCCCACCTCCGCGTGCCCGAGGAAGTGGACCTTGCCGTCGGGCGAGATCGACCGCGTACGGATCTTCCCGATGTCGTGGAAGAGCGCCGCCCAGCGAACCTCGAGGCGCTGCACCGACTGGCGAACGACCTGCTTGGTGTGTTTCCACACATCCTTGTGCCGCCACTCGCCGTCTCCGAAGCCCACCATCGCGTGGACTTCGGGAAAGAGCGCACGGAGCGCGCCGACCTCGAGCAGCTCGTCGAGCCCGGCCTCGGGGTCCTCGCTCATGATGAGGCGATCGAGCCGCGCCCGGACCTGCCGGGCGTCCAGCTGTACCGCCGCGCGAAAGTCTTCCACCGTGACGATCCCGCTGACGCGAGGCGTCGCGCGGCCTTCGGCGATCGAGGCGGCGCCCTCGAGCGCGTCGAAGACGAGGTCGATGTCGATTGCGGTGGCGGCCGGCTCGATCGCCTTCGGAGGCTGCGGCATGGGGGGCGCGGGGTGTAGCATAGAGGTTCGGGGGTGGAAGAGCTCAGAAAGGGGCCCTTTGGACTCCAAACCGCCTCGCGGAGCGACGGACACCGCCAGAGGCGGCCATGGGGCAAGCGCGGTCCCCCCCATTCGTTGGTTCTGCCCGCGCTTTCCTTCGCCTCGGCGCCTTGCCCTCGGTGGTCTCGTTTGCCTGGTTCATGGCGCGACCATGCCGGTCGCCATCGGACCGCGGGAGAGCGGACTTTCAGGGCGCTGCCACCATTCACGTTTCGTGAGCCGCGCCGCGCTCGACCGGAGACAGGGTCATGCGGGGGCGGTGACGTGATCTGTCCTCAGCCATCCATTCCGATCGAGGCCCCATGCAAGAGCCCCAGTCTCCCCGCCGCGTCCCGCTCCGTTATGCGGCGCTCGTGCCCTTCGCCGCCATCTTCTGCGGCCTCGGTCTCGCCGCCAGCTGCGCGAAGCCGCTGCAAGAGAGCGCCTTCGACGCCGGAGGCGCGGTACCCAGCAGCTCGGGCGCAACCACGAGCAGTGGAGGCAGCGGGTCTCCGAGCGGCAGCGGCTCGTCGTCGGGCGGCATCATCATCGGGCCGTCCGGGCCCGACGGAGGCCCCACCTGCACGCCCATGGCTCAATGCAAGGACTTCCCGGCGACGCCCGTCATCGTCGACACGAACGTGCCGGCGAACGCGGCGACGATTTTCGGCGCGGCGACGACCGGCAGCGCGACCGGCGGTCCGTGTCTCTCCGAGCCGGCGGACGGCGCCCTCTACCCGAAGAACTGGCTGCGGCCCCGCGTCCTCTGGACGCCCACGTCCGCCTCTCAGAACCTCTTCGAGGTCCGTGTCCAAGCCGACGGCGAGGTGAACGACTACGTCGCGTACACGACGCAGACGTCGTGGATCATGCCCAAGGCGCTCTGGCAAGCGATCGCGTACACGCCGCCCCCCGCGGGCGGCTTCCCGATGGACGGCGACCTCATCGGCGCCACGCTCAAGGTCACCGTACGCGGCGTGAGCTCCGCCGGCGGCACCCCCGCGATTAGCAACTCGGCCTCGTTCACCATCGCCCCGGCTATCGCCGACGGCGCGCTGGTTTACTGGACCACGTCGTCCTTCGACAACAATGCGACCAACACGACGCTCCAGGGCTTCCACGTGGGCGACGAGGGGACGGCCACGGCCCTCACGTCGAGCCAGGTCAAGCAGCCGGTCCGCGCGAGCCCGGCCGACGGCGGCAACCTGATGGGCAGCTTCAATCAGGTGTTTTGCATCGGTTGCCATACGGCGACGCCCGACGGGAACTACGTCGCCTTCACGGCGCAGTGGCCGTGGCCCAACACCCTCGCCAGCATCGAGGCCGGTGCCGCGGGCGCGGTGCCTCCGTGGCTCTCGAACGGCGCGGTGCAGAACCTCAGCCCCAACTACAAGGGCAACGTGTTCGACGTTTACTACAACCCGCCCGCGGTCAACCAGATCATGCTCGGGATCGGGACCTTCTCGCCGGCCCACTACGCGACGGGCGATCGCATGTACCTTGCGACGCTCGGCACGTCGTGGAACTCGTTCGCGCTCACGGATCCGGGCGTGGCCTCGGGCGTCACGAGCCAGCTCGCCTGGTTCAACCTCGAGTGGGACAACGCGACGACCCTCGCGAACGGGATCCTGACGACGGGTCTCCCCGCCGCCACGCCGTGCACGATCCAGGGGAGCTACCCGGGCATCAACGGCTCACCGCAGCCCTGCATCCCTCCGGTCACATCGAACGGCGGGTGGGGCATCATCCAGCGCACGGGCGACCCGAACGGTGTCGGGGCTCCGAGCTGGAGCCACAACGTCGATGGGATGACCGACGTCATCGCCTACGCGTCGACCAACGTTGGCGTGAAGGACGGCCGCATGGACTGCAGCGCGCCGAGCGTGGCCCCAAACTGCGCGTCCGACGTGTTCACCGTGCCGTACAACAGCCTCGGCGCTGGGCTCGGCGGCGCCGGCGGTCAGGCCAAGGGCGTGCCCGGCGCGTCCGACGTGATGTACAACGAGTATTACCCGGCCTGGTCCCCGGACGACGCGCTCATCGCGTTCAACCGTGTCCCCGCGGGACAGAGCATGTACAACCAGCCGCAAGCCGAGGTGTACGTGGTCCCGTACAACAAGGGCAGCGGCGGCACCGCGACGGCGGTCACCTCCACGTTCCCGCCGCCGGCATGCACGTCCCCGAACGCGCAGGGCGTCCAGAACACGTGGCCGAAATGGGCGCCGAACCCGCTCGACGCGACCGGCAAACCGGCGCCGCAAGTCGTCAACGGCAAGACCTACTACTGGGTCACCTTCTCCTCGATCCGCAGCGTGACCTCGGGACCCGACCCGAACAGCAGCGCGGGTCGCAAGCAGCAGCTCTTCGTCGCGGGCATCGTCGTCGACAACACGTCGGGCGCGATCACGTCGTTTGCGCCCATCTATCTCTGGAACCAGGACTTCACGGTCAATAACCTCATCCCCGCCTGGGGCGAGTTCTCGGTCCCGCAAGGGCTCACCCCGCCGCCGTTCGAGGCGGGGATCGCGATGTAGAGAGCGACGCGGACAAGCAGAGGCGGAGGGCGGCGAAGGCGAGGGCGTGGGTGCCCTCGCGGGCGAGGGTGCCGTCCTTGACAGGGTCGCATCTTCACGCAAGCATCCGCGGCCTTCATGGTGACCGTCCGCGAGCGCGCACACGCCGCGTTCCAACGCCTCGCCCGGGGGTCCCGTCTCGTCGCGCCCTGGCTCGTGTACGCGCTGACCGCGTACTATTGCACGAAGTACCTGAACGAGCGCACGGACCTCGTGCCCAAGCGCGGCATCTGGTACTGCGCCGACGGGCATCCGTATATCTATCTTCAGGTCCGCTCGTTCCTCCACGGCAAGCTCGCGCTCTTGCCGCACCCGTGGATGGCCGGCCACGATTACATCTGGGGCCGCAACGGTATGCACACGGCCTGGGGGCTCGGCGTGCCGCTCATCGCGACGCCGTTCCACATCGTGGGGCTCTGGCTCGGCCGTCCTGGCTTCCCGGACAACCTGCGCTTCCTCGTTCTCTATGGGCTGACGACGTTCGTCCTCGCTCGGGTCTTCCATCGCGCCTCGCGTGAGCCGACCGCGCTCGTGACGGGCGCCGCGACGGCCGGGTTCATCATGGTGTTTCCCACGTTCGTGGGGCTCGTCGCGTCGAGGTTCCAGATCTACGAGCAGACGATCGCGACCGGCGCGCTCTGGAGCGTCCTGCTCCTCGGGGGCGTGGTCGCGCTCGGGTCGCGCTGCACGCCTGCGCGTCTCGTCGCCGTGTGCGCCGCGGCCGGGTTCGCGATCGTCATTCGCGCGCCGCTCGCGGTGTATGGCGCGGCGACGCTGGTGCTCGCGCTCTTCATCGCGCAGCGCGCCGGCTTCCGCTGGCGCGTCCTCGCCGCGGGCCTCGTGGCGTACGGGGCGTCCACCACGGTCTTCTTTCTCCTTCCGAACTACTTGCGGTTCGGGAGTGCGTTCTCGACCGGCTACGAGAACGTCATCGGCGGGAACTTCGTCGGGCGGCTGATCCGGTGGGGGCTCCCCTTCGAGAAGACCCCCTTCAAGATGGCCGTGAAAGAGATGTTCGCGACGCTCTTTCTCCTCGACCCCGTCCCCTCGCAGATCATCGGCTCGCTGCCGCCCGCGATCTACCCGTACGCGTACGGCGAGCGCTGGCGCGAGTACTACGCGCCGACCTTCGATCGCCTCATCCTCGCCATCTGGGCCCTCGCGTTCGTCATCGTCTGCGTGAACGTCGTCCGCGGCTTGATCCGCTTGCGCGCGGGCGACGCCGCCCCTCCGCGGCTCGCGACGCTCGTGGGCGCGTGGGCCGTGCCGACGGTGTTGGTGCTCTTCTTCTTTTATGCGCGCCACGGAGCCTGGGTCACCCGCTACGCGACGGACTTCTATCCCGGGTTCGCCGCCGGTTGCGTCTGCGTGGGGATGTCGATCGTGGACGCCGTTCGAAAGCGCTCGGTCGCGCTCGCGCCCTCGGCCCGGCTCGCGATGGCGGGCTGCGTGGCGCTTTACCTCCCGCTCTGGACAGGATGGGCCACCCACCTCTCGCAGCCCGCCGACAAGAAGACCTTCCTATCGCGGATCGACGCGATCGACGCGCGCGCGAAGGAGGTCCCCCCGTTCCCGACGCACTTCAAGTGCGGAGAGCCGCGCGGTCCTCAGCCCGTGCACACGCACCTCGAGGGCTGGAACCAGGACTGCACGGTCGAGTCGGGAACGGTGTTTGCGATGATCCACAGCCCGTGCGTCGAGTTCACGTTCCGGCCGCACGGCGCCGCGTGGACGCCCGACGATGGAGAGTCGCTCGCCGGCTTTCGCGCATACGGCGACCTCTATCCGATGGTCTCCTGCGGCGCGCCGAAGGAGGACGGGCTCTCGCGGAAGGTCACGATGTGCGACCGCCGTCCGCCCCGGTACTTGCTCGATGGGATGCAGCTCTACGCCATCGCGCAGCTCGACGACAAGCTCCAGCCGATCGATCGCCTGAAGCTCATGTCGATCGACCCGCTCGCGTCTTGTCCGTGATCGCTCTCGCGTCCGCCGCGGGGCCGCGGGGGCGACGCCCTACGGCATGAACTCGACGTCATCCACCTGGAAGTCGATCGTCGCCGCGGCCGGGCCGTAGATCGCCGAGCCGTCGGGGCCGGCGTCGACCTGTACGTAAATCAAGTTCGACTGGAAGCTCAGGCCCGAGATGTTGTCGCCGTTCGGCGCGTAGGCCACGCCGCTGGCGACGCCGCCGGTGAACATGGCCCACGGCAACATCACCTGCGTCCACGCCGTCGACAGCGGGATGTTCTGCGCCTGCGGCGGCGCGCACATCCCCGTGCACATGCCTTGAGACGCCACCGCCGTCGTGAGCGATGTCCCGAGGATCGCCGTGAACGTCCCCGAGGGACCCATCCCGCGCGCCCAGAACGAGATGCCCTTGAAGGTCGACGCGTTCGCGCAGCTCGTCATCCAGAAGCCGATGCCGCCGCCGAAGACCGACTCCTGCGTGACCGTGAGATCGAGGCCCCAGTCCTGGGTGCCCGCGGCGGTCAACCCGCCCGACTCCCCCGTGACCATCGACAAGGCCCAGTTGGTCACGCCGCCCGAGTACCCGTACGGCCCGATGTACGCGTTGCCCGTCCCGGCGGTCGCGCCGCCGAACGCCGTGCCGAAGTTATCCGCGGCGGTCATGCCGTTGTACGTGTCGAAATTGATGAGGACGGGGCTGATCGGGACGACCTTCGTCGTGCAGAGCGCCACCGGACCGCCGTCGCCGCCGCCCGACGACGAGCTCCCGCCGCCGGACGAGGACGCAGTCCCGACGGGCGGGCCGCCGCTGCTCGACGAGCTCGAGCTGCTCGGACCCCCGCCGCTGCTCGACGAGCTGCTGCCGCTGGTCCCGCTGCTCGTGCCGGGCGACCCGCTCGACGAGCTGCCCGTCGTCGTCGACGATCCGCTGCTCGACGAACTGCTGCCGTTCGGAAATCCGGTGTTTCCGGGCGAGGAGCTCGAGCACGCCGCGATCGCGGCCGCCCCCACCCAGCCGACGATGGCACACGCCGCGACGCCCTTGACCCTCGATGCTCCGTCCGCCAAGCCCATGAGACGCTCCCGTCAATCGCAGTCGAAAAATGTGGAGGTGACGCCGCGGGTCGCCAGCGCGCTGGCGCCGGCTATTGCACGCGGCAGTAAAAGCCGTTCGTCGTGAGCGAGCCGGTCCCGCTGAAGACTTCCGTCCCCGCCTGGATGCTGGAGAGGTAACGGGTGTTCGGGATCCAGCCCCGCGAGACGAGGTCGTTGTAGAAGACCATCATGTTCATGACGGACGTCGTCGCGTTGCCCGTCCGCACATAAGAGGAGACGGGCCACGTCGAGCCGCCCGGCCCCTGATGGAGATCCCAGGTGGTGCCCGCGAGGCTCACGTTCGAGGCGACGACCGGCCCGATCGGACCCGCGCCGCCCGCGGAGTAGAGCCACACCATGACTTCTTCCGACGGCGTCGCGTTCGAACCCATGTTCGGCTGCGTCGTCACGTTCACGGTGTGGAGCCAGGTGTCGTAAGAGACGTCGAGCGTTCCAGTCTGCGCGACGGTGAAGTCCCAGCCGCAGTTGATCTGCGGGTTGGTGCTGATCTGAATCGGTAGGCCGGTGTTGGCGATCTTGATGCCGAACTGCCACCCGAAGACGAGGCTGACGTACGTCTTCACGCCGCCGCTGCCGTTCGTCCAGTTCCAGTTCGTGCCCCACCCGACGAGGTCACCGGTCTGGCAGGTGCTCCACATGCACTGCTGGCCGCTGGTCCCGCTCTGGGCGACACCCCACTGGTTGTTGTTGATCCAGTATTCGCCCACGATGTCGGCCGCGTTCACGGTGCACGTGTTGCCGACCATCGCGCCGCCGCCGCAATCGAGGCTGGTCGGGTTGATGCAGCCGCCGAACAAGCACTGCGTGCCGGCCGTCGTGCACGTCGTCCCGCAGCTGCCGCAGTTGGTCTCGTCGGTGTTGGGATCGACGCACTTGCCGTTGCAGACGATTTGACCAGTGGGGCAGGCGCAGGCGCTCGCCACGCACGTCGCGCCGGTGGCGCAGGTGGTGCCGCATTTGCCGCAGTTCGTCTGGCTCATCGTCGTGTCGACGCACGCGCCGTTCGTCCCGCAGGCGCCTTGACCGGCGGCGCACTGGCAGACGCCGGAGAAGCAGAACTGGTTGGCCGGGCAGACGTTGCCGCAGGTGCCGCAGTTGATGGAGCTCCCCGAGGTATCGACGCACGAGGAACCGCACAACTTGAGCGTGCCCGCGCAGCCGCTCGCGCACTTGCTCTGCGAGCAGACCATGCCGGTCGCGCAGGCGGTCCCGCACGCGCCGCAGTTCTTCGGATCGGAGGTGGTGTCGACGCAGCTTCCCGAGCACGTCGTCTGTCCGGCGCGACAGCCGCAGACGCCCGCGTTGCAGGCTTGACCGGTCGCGCAGACGTCGCCGCATTTGCCACAATTGGCCGGGTCGGTCGCGGTGATGACGCAGTTTGCGTTGCACAAGGTCGTGCCGGACGCGCAGCTGACGGCGCCGCCGCCCGAATCGCTGGGCGCCGTCGCATCGTGCGTCGTCGTGGTCGACGCGTCGGCCGCGCCTGCCCCCGAGCTCGACGAGGAGCCTCCTCCTGACGATGACGAGGAGCTGCCCGACGGCGCTCCGTTGGTGTCGCCGGGGTTCGCCGCGATGCCGTTGGCGCAATCCACCGACAGCACCCAAGTCGCGACGGCCGTCGCAAAGACCGCAAACCCCCGTACGAATCGACGGACGGAAGTCCTATCCATGGTCCTCACGTTCATTAGTTATTTCACCTTACCAAACAGCAGCCCGACCACCACAGTGGCGATGGTGTCTTTCGTCGGCTCACGTGGGACGCCACGACGCGCGCGCGCACCTGGCGTCCGTCGTGAGCCAAACAAAACGCCCTTGCTAGAAGGGCGGGCCATGCTGCACCGCGACGCAACGGAGCGCGCTGGGCTTCCCCGCGTGGGCTCGGTGATTCGCTGGCCGACTACGAAGCCATGTGCAGGGGGGGCGTCGAAGGCGTGTGCACGGGCATCGGCTCGTCGTCCGCGAAAGCCGCGAGTTCTTCGCTCGCCTTCCGCAGGTACTGCTGCTTCACGTGGAAGGGCAGGAACGCGCTCTTGTAGCCGCTGAGGATGATCTGCTTGATGTCCTTCAAGCTCATGCCCATCTGCGTGTGGCAGAGCCAGAGCTCTTTGCTGACGGTCGTATCCGTGACGAGGCGGTTGTCGGTATTGACCGTCACGCGCAGCCCCAGGTTCTTGTAGAGCTTGAGCGGGTGGCTCGCGAGGTCGCGGATGGCGCCCGTCTGCACGTTCGAGGACGGGCAGCACTCGAGCGGGATGCGATGGTCGTTGACGTAGTGGAGCAGGTCGCCGTTTTCCCGCAGGCGGCAACCGTGGCCGATACGGTGCGCGCCGCAGACGTGGATCGCCTGGGCGATCGACTCGGGGCCGTAAGCCTCGCCGGCGTGGATGGTCACGTTGATGTTGTTGTCGCGAACGAGCTGGAACGCCGCCTTGTGGTGCTTTGCCGGGTGATCGTACTCGGCGCCGGCGAGGTCGAAGCCGACGACGCCGCGGTTCTTGTAGGCGACCGCCAGCTCCGCCATCTCGAGCGATACCTCGGGGGAGACGTTGCGGATCCCACAGATGATCACGTTGGACTCGATGCCGAGCTTTTCCTGGGCCTCGCGGAGGCCGGCCAGCACCGACTCGACGACGGTCGTCAGCTTCAGGCCGCGGCGCGTGTGGAGCATCGGCGCGTAGCGAACCTCCATGTACCGGACGTTCTCTTTGGCGGCGTCTTCGGCGAGCTCGAAGGCGATGCGCCGGAGGCCTTCCTCGGTCTGCATCACGCGGAGGGTGACGTCGAACGCCTTGAGGTACTCGACGAGCGAGCCGACGTTCTGTCCGAGGTGCATCGCGGCGCGCAGGGCCTCGGGGTCGCGCGTCGGGAGCTCAATCTTGTGGCGCTCGGCCAGGTCGAGGATGGTCGACATGCGGAGCGATCCGTCGAGGTGGACGTGGAGGTCGGTCTTCGGCAGCTTTTCGATGAGTTCGAGAGAAATCGGCCTCACGGGTTGGAGAGTGGGCATGGTTACCAAGATATCACGCCGCCCCTTTTCCGCCGCGCGGATCGGCTAAGACCAAGGGCATCATGATGAAGGCGACGCCCGTCACGTTGAGCCGGTTCGGCACGTTTGCCACCTCGACCGTGCGTATCGGATCCGTCGCCGTCGCCGTGGCACTCGTCGCGACGCTCGGAGCCTGCGGGTCGGGCGCGCGATCCGCTCCCGGGCTCTCGTCACCCACGTCCACATCCGCGCCGCCGGCTGCCTCTTCCATGGCGGCGCGGGCCGCTCCTCCGGCTTCGCCGGTCTTCCCGACCGACTGGCCCTACCCGGCGGGCGCGCCCACGGCGTCGTCGGCGCGAGGCGTCGTGACCACCGACGCGGCGATCGCGACGAAGGTCGGCGCCGACGTCCTCACCGCGGGCGGCAACGCGGTCGACGCGGCGGTCGCGTCGGCGTTCGCCCTTGCCGTCGCCTTCCCAACGGCGGGCAACATCGGCGGTGGCGGCTTCATGGTCGCCCGCCTCGCCGGAAAATCGTACGCCCTCGACTTCCGCGAGACGGCGCCGGCGGCCGCGACCCGCGACATGTACCTCGGGCCGGACGGCAAGCCGACGCGCGACTCGCGGGACGGTCCGCGTTCGGTGGGAGTCCCCGGCAGCGTCGCGGGCTTGTGGGACGCGTGGCACACGCTCGGGTCGAAGAAAAAGTCGTGGGCGGAGCTCCTCGCGCCGGCGATCGCCTTGGCCGACGCGGGGTTCACGGTCGACGAGGCGTTCGACAAGAGCATCACGATCGTGCAGCAGCGCCTCGCGAAGGACCCGGCGTCGTCGGCCCTCTTTCTTCCGGGCGGCGCGCCTCCGCCGATCGGGACGACGTGGCGGGATCCCGAGCTCGCCGCCGCGCTCCGGCGCATCGCGGCCGAGGGGCCTGCGGGTTTCTACGAGGGACCGGTGGCCGCGGCCACCGCGCGCAAGATGAAAGAGTCGGGGGGCCTGGTCACGCTCGACGACTTGAAGGCCTACCGGGCCAAGTGGCGGGAGCCCGTCGAGTACAAGTACCGCGGGCGGACGGTCGTGGGCATGCCCCCGCCCTCGTCGGGCGGGGTCACGATGGCGATGATTGCGCACATCCTCGAAGGGTGGGACGTTCGCGCGCTCGGCTGGCATTCGGCCGCCGAGATACACCTTGCGGCGGAGGCGATGCGGCGGGCGTACGCGGCGAGGAACGCGAAGCTCGGGGATCCCGACTTCGTCATGAATCCGGTCGCCGAGCTCCTCTCGGACGGTTGGGCGGCCACCCAGCGCGCCACGGTACGGATGGATCGCGCGACGCCGACGTCGGAGCTCTTTCCGCAGCTCGCCGGGCCGCCGCGCGAGGGCCCGCACACCACGCACCTCGGCGTGGTCGACGCGGCGGGCGGCGCGGTCGCGCTGACGACGACGTTGAACCTGTGGTTCGGCAGCGGCATCACGGTCGACGGAGGCGGGTTCGTCTTGAACGACGAGATGGACGACTTCGCGTCGGTGCCGGGGACGGCCAACGCATTCGGTCTCGTGCAAGGGGAGCCGAACGCGATCGCGCCGGGCAAGCGGATGCTGTCGTCGATGTCGCCGACGATCGTGCTCGGGGACGGCGGAGGGGTCGACCTCGTCCTCGGCGCGGCGGGGGGCTCGCGCATCATCACGACGGTGTTCGAGGAGCTGTCGAACGCGATCGACTTCGGGATGGGCGCCGGTGACGCCGTCCGTGCGCCGCGCTTCCACCAGCAGGACTCGCCCGACCTGCTGCTCCTCGAGCCGCACGCGCTCGGCGCGGATGTGATCGCCGAGCTGACGAGGCTCGGGCACGCGACGAAAGAGACCGAACACCTCGCGGACGCGCCGGGTATCGGCCGCGCGGGCGGCGTGTGGCAGGCGGCGGCGGAGCCGCGGCGCCTCGGGGGGCTGGCGCTGGGGGTACCTTGAGCAGGAGCGGTGGTGAGCGCCGCGCGCGTCCGGGTCAGAGCTTGAGGGCGCGGGCGTCGGCGTTGGCCGGGTCGATCTTGAGGGCCTCGTCGCGGTGGAGGCGGGCCGCCGCGAGGTCACCGAGGGTCGCGCTCTCGGCGGCGAGGAGCGCGTGCGCGGTCGCCAGTTGCTGCGGGTTGCCGCCGCAGAGGATCGCGCTCTCCAGCTCGTAGGCCGCATCGGCGTGCGCGCCGGTCGCCGAGAGGGCGCGCGCGTAGGCGACGTGCACGGCGCCATTCTCGAGGTCGACGAACATCGCCGCCTCGCCGACCCGCTTGGCCTCGTCCCACGCCTTGCCGGCGACGAGCTTGTCGAGGAGCGTGCCGTAGACGCGGCGGTCGTGCTGGTCGAGCCGCGCGATGGCGCGGAGGAGGTCGAGGGCGACGGCGTCCTGCTTGTCCGCGATGGCGAGGTCGTAGAGGTCGCGGAGTGGCTCCACCTGCGTCGAGTCGAACCTCTTGGCCGCCTCGAGCGCCGCGCGCAACGCGGCGTCGTCGTGCCGGGTCCGAGCCGCCTCCGCGAGCGCCATCTCGACGACGTAGCCGTCGCCGCCCGACGCACGGATGGCCTGGAGGTGGGCCTCCTCGGCCACCGTGTCCTTGCCGAGCAGGGCGAGCTTGGCGGCGACGAAGTGGGCGTCGGCGTTCTTGCCGTCGATCGCGAGCGCGCGGTCGACTTCGTGCGCGGCCTCCGGGGCCTCGTGGGCGTGCAGGAGCGCGAGGGCCAGCGCGACGTGGGACGCCGCGGTGTCGGGCGCCGCCTGCGCCGCCGCCCGCGCGTCGTCGACGGACATCGGCGAAAGGTCGAACAGGTACTGCCCCTCGTAGCGCGCGAGCCGCGCGCGCTCCCAAGCGCGGTAGCGCGCGTCGTACTCCTCCGGCGTGAGCCCGAAGGCTTCGCGAATGACGTCGGCCGTACGCTTGCCCTTGCCCCAGAGCTCGAGGGCGAGCGTGATCTTCGGGAACCCGAGCTGCTCCGCCGTGAACGCCACCATCTGGCTGGCGGCGTAGTAGGCGACCGTCACGTCGAGGTCGCCCTCGGCGTGCGTGAAGGCGCGGTTCATGTCGAGTGCGCTCGGCAGGGCGTTCCGCCGGAGGGCGACGAAGAGCTCCGGGTCGAGCTCGCGCTGCCACTCCGGCCGGCGGATCATCGTCTCGTACTCGGAGAGGCCCTCGGTGAACCATCGCGGGACATGGTTCTTCGAGAGCTGGATCGCGAACACGTGGGCGAGCTCGTGCCAGAGCACGTTCCCCCAGTTGAACGCATCACTGTTCGGGCTCATCGCGGCGACCACGTGCCCGAAGCAGACGCCTTCGATGCCGATGTTCGGGAGGCCGCTCGTCCTCACGCTGAAGTGCTCGCGCTCGCGATACATCTCGACGGCGACGGGCGTCGACGGCGTGAACGAGTAGTGCGCCTTCATCGTCGCCCAGGCTTCGCCGAGCATGCGTGGGACGTACCGTTCGAGGAGGGCGCGCTCGTCTTTGGGATAACGAAGGTCGAAGACGCCCGAGTGCCCCTCGTCGTACTGCTGGGGCACCCACTGCCCATAGAGCCGCTCGAGCGTGTTGTAGACGCGGACGTTGAAGCGGTCGCCTTTCCAGGCCTCCTCGAGCGATTTCACGCCCTCGGCCTCGCGCCCGGCCCGTGTCTGCATGAGCCCGAGCTGCGCCCATGCCTTGTCGTCCTTCGGGTCGAGGGCGACGGCCTCCTTCATCATCCCGATGACGTCGTCGTAGCGGTGCTCCCACTCTGCGTACTCGCCCACGATGACGAGCGCGCGCGAGTACTCCTTGTTGCGGGCGAAGACGGCCTTCTTGGCGGCCTCGAAGCCCCGCGGGTCGTCGGCGAGGAAGCGGACCGCGGCGCGGAGGCTGAGGAGCTCGAGGTCGTTGGGGTCGACGGCGAGCCCGGCGTCGATCGCGGCGTCGGCCCGATCGAGCGTCATGTCGCGGAGGCCGATCCCTGCGCGAACGGCGTAGGCGCCGACGTGCTTTGGGTCGATGGCGAGGGCGGCGGCCGCGAGCTTCTCGGCTCCGTCGAAGTCGAAGGCCTCCTCGAGCTTCACGCGCGCGAGCATCACCATCGCGTCGGCGCGGTGGGGGGCGATCTTCGTCGCCTCGTTGAGCACCGATTCGGCGTGGCCAGGATCGTAGTTGTCGACGAACAGCGAGGCGCGCCAGAGGAGCGTCTCGACGCGCTGGCTGCCGTGGATGCCGCCGCCCGACGCTGCGATCTCGGCGCGCTCGCTCTCGTTATACGCGCGGTTCGCGTCTTTGACATGGCGGAGCAGCTGCATCGCTCGGCCCACCATCGCGAGGCCCTCTGCATCGCTCGAGGAGATGGCGTCGCTCGCGTACTCGTCGGCGAACTTGAGCAGCACCGGCTCGGCGTCGGCGCGGCGGCCTGCGCGAACGAGGAGCTCGCCGAGGACCAGGCGCACGCGGCGGCCGCCGGCGCCGGGGGCCGTCTTTTCCGGGTCGAGGAGATGGATGGCGTCCGCCACTTTGCCTTGAGCGGCGAGGACCTCTCCTTCGAGCGCGAGCGCGGCCGTTCGCGTCGCGCCCCCTGCCGCGATCGCCTGCGACGCGAGCCGTTCGGCGTTCGCGAACTTGCCTTGCTCCAGCATCGCGCGGGCGAGCGCGATGAGGGCGGCCGGCCGGTCGATGCCCGTCACGCTCCCGAGGGCCTTCTCCGCGGCGGGGTAGTCGCTCGTCCGGAGGGCATCGAGGCCGGCGGCGAGGGGCCCGCCCGCGGATCCCCCGGGCTGGGCCGACGCCATCGCGGCGGACATCACGGCTGCGGCGAGCGTGGACAGGGCGAGCGCGTGCTTCATTGGCTCTCTATCCAGATGTATCACCGCGGGGCCGCCGCGCTCCGAGGTCGACCTCGTCGGCGTGTGCGACGACGGCGCCGGTCGACGGGTCGAGCTGGAGCGCCATCTCGACCGCGTCCTCGTCGTCGGGGTAGTACCGGGCTCGCACGTTCATCGCCGAGAAGCCGGTCGAGCGATAGAGGGCGATCGCGCCGGCGTTCGAGCGGCGGACCTCGAGGAGGATGCGGCCGAGCACGTGCTTTCGGGCGTATTCGAGGCACGTCTTCATGAGCGCACGACCGATCCCCTGGCGCCGGCGGTCGGATCGCACCAGGACGTCGAGCACGTGGAGCTCGTCGGCCACGTGCCACGAGGCGAGGAACCCGACGATGCCGTCACCGTCTTCGCGCGCGACCCAGAGACGCGACCACGGTCGCGCGAGCTCTTCCTTCAGTCGGGCTTCGTCGGCCGGTGGCTCGAGGGCGGCGGCCTCGCGGAGGTCGGCCTTGGTCATCCGTTCGATGCGCAACGCCATGGCTCAACGCGGGATCGGGGGGGGATGCGCGCTCGGGTAGGCCGCCGCGAAGGCGCGCGCGCGAGGAGCGACGGCCCATGGATCGATCGCGAGGCGAAGCGTGCCATCCCCGCGGACGATCGCGCCCGCGAACGGCCCGAGGCCGCCGACCAGAGGCCCGAGCCTTCTCACGAGGAGCTTCTCCGTCCGTCTGACGGCGTCGACGCCGATGGCGACCGGCGCCTGCGGCTCGTCGTCGCCCTGGAGGTCCAGGTCCACGGCGTAAGCCGCGCGGTACGCCGTGGGGGTATCGAGGCAGACCAGGAGGTGCGGCACGCGCGCGGCGTCCGGTCCGTCGTTCTTGCGCACGCGGAGGGCGTTCACGGCGGGGAGCGCGAACTCGTCGCCGCCCGCGACGACCCAGAGCACGGTAACGAGGCCCGTCTCCATAGGCACGTCGATGCGGGCCCCGAAGGCCTCGCCGGCGCGGCTGAAGAGGCGGATGGCGCCGCCCATTCGCTGCGTCACGCGGCGGGCGATCTCGAGGCCGATGCCGCGGCCGGCGAGCAGATCGCTGGACTCGCGCGTGGAGAAGCCCGGCACGAAGAGGAGCGAGAGCAGCGTGGCGTCGTCGGTCGACTCGGCGAGCGCGGGCGCGACCAGTCCGGTCTGAACGGCGCGGACGCGGACGTCGTCGACGTCGACGCCGGCCCCGTCGTCCTCGATGGTGACGCTGAGCCGGTTCTTGGGCTTGCGCGCGGTAAGGGTAATGGTGCCGGTCGGGGGCTTGCCGAGCATGGTGCGCACATCGGGAGGCTCGATGCCGTGGGCGACCGCGTTGCGGACGAGCTGCAAACACGCTTCGACAAGGTGCTCCGCGACGCGCCGGTCGATCGTTTCGTCGGCGCCGCGGGTGCGCACGATGACGGCGCGACCGTTGCGGCGGGCCTCGGACTCGATGGCCGTCGTGAGCCGCGCGAAGATCCGGCCGACCGTCGTCTGACGCATGGTCGAGAGCCGCTTCTTCGCCTCTTCGACGTCGTCGCGCAGCGCGAGCTCGGTCGAGCTGAGCCGGGCCGAGAGCGCCTCGAGCTCCTCGCCGAACGCGCCCAGCCCTCCGATGACGTGATCGACGCGGCGGATGGCGGCGGCGGGTGCTCCCCAGGGCCGCGGGGGGCCGATGAGCCGGAGCGCCTCGATGAGCGAGGAGCGAAGGTCGCCGAGCGCCCCGGCGGTCTCGCGTGCGCGGTCGGCGCGTGATGCGATCGTCTCGCGCGCCAGGTCGATCGCGTCGAACCGCTGGAGCAGCTCGTCGACGTGCACCGCCGCGACGCGGATGGTGGCCCCCGATTCGTCGGCCAAGCGGTGCGGGAGCTCCGACTCGGACGGCCGCGGGGGAGCCACCGACGGGACAATCGCGGCCGGTAGCTGGGAGGGACGTCCGCCGCGGAGTGCGTCGAGCGTCGCGTCGGGCTCGTCGATGAGGGCTCCGAGGGCGGGGCGCCAGCGCGCCGCTTCGCGCAGTGCCGTGTGCGCGGAGTCGACGGTGTGCGCGTCGCTCAGCTTGTCCTCGAGGCCGTGGCAGAACCAGGACATGGGCTCGTCGCCGACGGCGCTCGCCGCGCCCTTCATGGTGTGCACGTGCCGGAACACCGCGTTCGCGGCCTCGATCGGCTCGTCGCTCGCGGCGAGGGCCTCGTCGATCCGGACAAGCCGATCGGCGACCTCCGCCGCATATTGCACGTAGACCAAAGGGTCGAGCGGGCGCGCCACGAGGTCGTCCGGGGGCACGGGCCAGAGGGACGCGATCCCGCTCTCGCCGGCCGCGATCCGGGCAATCGCCGTGCGGACGACGCCGGCGACCTGACCGAGGGCCTCGTCGTCGTCCTCTTTGAGCCTCCGGTGCAGTCGCTCGAGCGTCGCCGCCAGCTCGGGCTCCCCGGCCAAGCCCGCGCTCCCTTTGAGAGCGTGCACCGCGCGCTGGGCCTCCGTGCGATCGGACGGGCGGCTTTCGAGCGTCACGAGGTGGCGGCGGAGCTCGTGCACGAAGAGCGCGAGGAGCTCGGGGTCGGCCGCGCCGCTCCCGCTCAACCGCGTCCTCCGTCCGGCCCCGCGTCGTCTTCGGTCAGCAGGCGCGCGAGCGGCTCGAGGGCCGGCCTGAGCGCGGCGACGATGAGCGCGCGGGGGGCCTTGCCGCTCAACGTGGTGAGCGAGGCGACGAGGGCCCGCGTCCGCTCGGTTGCGTCCGCGATCGCGCGGACGGTCTCGGGGTCGCTTCCGGTGGTCCTCTTCACGCGCTCGCCGATGTCGACGAGGGCCGACTCCGCGTCGCTCGCGGCGCCGAGGGCACGTGCAGAGTCCTGCGTCACGTCGGAGACGACGCCTTGCGCCTGGGCGATGTTCGCGTCGAGCTGGCCGAGGTCGGAGCCGAGCTGAGCGAGCCCCGCGACGAGCTCCCGTGCCGTCTCGGAGCCGCGGGTCGCGTGCGCGCGGACCTCGTCGCTCACCAGGCCGAGTTGCCGCCCTTCGCTCTCGCCGAGGCGCGCGCCCTCGAGGCCTGCGTTGAGGGCCACAAGCGACAGCCGCTCGAATGCGTCGACGATCCGCGTGAACCCCGCCTGCACCTCGGCTGCGCGCGCCGAGACCGCGCGCAGCCGGTCGGCTACCGAATCGATCGATGCGCGCTGCCGCGCCACGCTCGACGCGATCCGTTGCGCCGCCGATCCCGCGTCGCGCGCCCGAACGAGCGCCCGCTCGTGCGCGCTCCAGAGGGCGCTCACCTCCGCCGTCCCGCGATCGCCGCTCGGGTGGACTGCTTTGGGCGTACGGCGCAGGAGCCTGAGGAGGCGCTGCTTGGGAGGCTCGGTGGGCATCGCGAGGCTGGAAGGATACAACGCTCGGGCGACCCCGCGGAGCATGGCAAGGTGATATGGAAGCGGCGGCGCGCAATGGGCGCGGGCCGAGGGCCGAAGAGGGGACATGAGACAGGTTTGGATCACCAAAAGAGGCCCCCCCGAAGTCCTGAAGGTGCGGTCGGCGCCCGACCCCGTCGCGGGGCCCGGCGAGGTGCGCATCCAGGTTCGGGCCTCCGGCCTGAACTTCGCCGATCTGCTCGCGCGCGTCGGCCTCTACCCCGACGCGCCCAAGCTCCCGTGCGTGGTCGGCTACGAGGTCTCCGGCATCATCGACCAAGTCGGCGCCGGCGTGGCGGGGTTTGCCGCGGGCGACCGCGTCTTCGCGCTCCCCAAATTCGGCGGACACACCGACACGCTGGTGGTGCCCGTCGCGCAGGTCTTCGCGATGCCCGAGAAGATGACGTTCGAGGAGGGCGCCGCGCTCCCGGTCGTCTACGTGACCGCCTACAACATGATGCTCTTCATCGGCGTCCTGCGGGAGGGCTCGAGCATTCTCATCCACTCGGCCGCAGGGGGCGTGGGGCTCGCCGCCGTTCAGATCGCGAAGACGCGCGGGTGCACGATCTTCGGAGTCGCCTCTGCGAGCAAGCACGAGTTTCTACGGCAGCGAGGCGTCCACCACCCCATCGACTCGAGGGGCGATTACGCCGTGGAAGTACGCCGTATCGTCGGCGCCAAGGGTATCGATTTGATCCTCGACCCGGTCGGCGGCAAATCGTGGACGTCGGGGTACGAACTCCTGGCGCCTTGCGGGCGGCTCGCGGCGTTCGGAATGTCGGCGGCGTCGCGCGGCAAGGAGCGCAGTCTCCTTTTTGCCGCTTCGCAGCTCCTCAAGATCAAGAAGATCGATCCCATGAAGCTCATGGGCGACAACAAGAGCGTCTCCGGGACGAACATGGGACACCTCTTCGCCTATCCCGAGATGCTGCGGCCCCAGTTCGCGGCGCTGGTCGCGATGTACGAGGCGGGACAGATTGCGCCGCACGTGGGCCGGACGTTCTCCTTCGACGAAGCACCCGCCGCGCACCATTTCATCCACGACAGAAAGGCGATCGGCAAGGTCCTTCTGATGCCCTGAGCGGCCCTCGAGAGGCGCGCACGTCCAATCGCGCGCCTCTCGGAAAAGGCGATACGATCATCGATTCATGACGACGCTATCGTCCCCCCAGAGCGCCGAGATCGTGTCCGGTGGAAAGCGCATTCTCCTGCATCACGTGCTCTTCGAGGAGCTCGGAGGCGGACGCTGGCTGATGGAGTTCAACGTCGGTGCTCAGGAGAACACGATGGCGCTCATCGACATCGTCCGCGGCGCGAACGGGACGCTGATGCTCTCGATCAACAGCGGGCCGGTCGTAGGCGCGCACACGCGGGTGCGTCCGTTGTTCCAAACGATCCTCTCGCAGCCCATGCGCTACGAGTTCGCCTGGCCCTAGCAAGGGACCCCTCTGGCCTCCCGCGGCGCGCCCGTTATTCCGTGGCGGCCGCGTCGTTCGGCGGAGGCGTCGTCGTGCCCGGGCACGTCTTGCTGCTCCACTGGTAGCAAGTGCCGGCGCCGCAGCACCAGATGTACTGGAACGTCGGCGTCGGGCCGCACGTCATCGTGCAGTCGTCGTCGATCTCGCACGATGGGCAGATACGTCCGCCGGACGATGAGCTCGACCCGCCGCCGCTGCTGCTCCCGGTCGTGCCCGCTTCGCCGGTGTTCGTCGTCGAGGTGCCTGCCTCGGGGAGGGGAGGCGAGTGGATCTTCGCGTTGGGGTCTGCGCCGCTGCACGCGGCGGCGAGCGCGAAAGAGGAAAGCAATCCCAGGAGCATCCGCGGTCGCCGGGCCATGATCGTCGCTCGGACTGTGCCGGGTGCGTGGCCACCCGTCTCTCCCGGCACCCGAGCGAAACGCGTTTGAGACGCCTACGGGAGCGCCGCATACGCCAGACCGGAAAACTGCAACCGCCTGGACCGGTCCCGCATCGGAGGCTACTCGTGTGGCGGGCATGCCTCGTCGCCCATCGCTGGAAGCGAGCTCGGAGCTGCGTAGAGACAAGATGCCGTTCGGACGGGCGCTGGGCGCCGTGGGGCTTGCGTCGATCCTTTCCGGCTCGGCCATCGCGCGGGCGCAACAGTCGGCTCCGGCGGGTGCTTCGCCTTCCCTCGTCAAGCCTACCCCCGATGAGGCTCCGTCCCCCCCGCCTGCCATCGGCTTCGCCCAGGCGGTCCGCTTGGCGGTGGAGCGCAACCCGACCGCCATCGTCGCCTACGAAGAGATCGCCCATGCCGTCGCGCTCGTCGAGCAGACGCGCGCTTCGTCCTTACCCATCGTGAGTGGGGTCGGCGAGTATATCCATCTCGAGGGACTCTTCGGCGCGCAGGTCCCTGCGCTTGCGGCCGCCAACGAGCTGAGCGCCAACCTCACGATCTCGGTCCCCATCGTCGCGCCGAAATCTTGGGCGCAGTGGTCGCACGCGTCCGACAACGTGGACGCCGCGCGAGCTTCGGCAGCCGACGTCCGCCGCACCGTGGCGGTCTCCGTGGCGCGAGCGTACCTCGCCGTGGTCGCCCAGAAGCGTGTCATCGACGCGGCCGTCCGTGCGCGGGACACCGATCGCGCCCACTACGATTTTGCCCATCAGCGTCACGCCGGCGGGATCGGCAACCTCATCGACGAGGTCCGGTCCAATCAACAGCTCCAGAGCGATGAGGCGAACGTCGAGGCGCAGTACGCCAATCTCGTCAAAGACCGCGAAGCGCTCGGCGTTCTCGTCGCCGTCGGCGGCCCGCTCGACGCCGAGGAGCCGAACCTCGTCGTCGAGGGCGATCCGCAGCGCGCGATGGCCGACGCCGAGAAGCGGACCGACGTCGTCGTGGCGGACGTTCGCCTCAAGGCGGCCGAGCACACCGTGCGCGACGACTGGACCGACTATTCGCCTTTCTTCACCGGGGTCGTCACTGGGTTTTACGAGAACCCGCAGACACCCACGCTGCCGTCGGCCGGTTGGCAGGCGTCGCTTGTCTTGACCATACCGCTTTACGACGGAGGCCTGCGCTACGGGCAGGCCAAGGAGCGCGCGGTGCTTCGCGACGAGGCGCGCGCCGGGGTCGACGCCGTGCTCCGCGAAGCGCGTTCCGACGTGCGGGTTGCTTTCGAAGAGCTCACGCGGGCCGACTCCGCGCTGGCGTCGGCTCGTCGTGCCGCCGAGCTCGCGCACCAAGCCCTCGACCTGTCGCAGGTCGCTTACCGGGCGGGAGCCTTCACCGACATCGAGGTCATCGACGCCGAGCGCACGGCGCGGGACGCGGACACCGCCGTCGCCGTCGCGGAGGACGGATCGCGGCAGGCTCGGCTCGATCTCCTGGCCGCGACCGGCCGATTTCCCTGAGGCCCGAGAGATCGTACTTCACGTAGGGGGGCGCATCTCGGCGTCGTCGACCGGACCGTTCACGACCATCGGCCCGAAGTCGATGGATGTCCGATCGCGCGGCCCCTCGACGAGCAACGCCCGGGTCGGACGCACGAGGTCAGGCGCGAGCGAGAAGCGAAGGCGCTGGAGGCGGGTCGTGACGTTCGGCTTCGGCGTCGCCTCGATCTCGGCGCCCGTGGCGTCATCGCGCAGCACGCGCATCTCCCACCGATCGCGCAGGCCCGCCACGTCCCCTCCTATCAACGCGCGAAGATCGTCGAGCGCGCCCGATACGTCGGCCTGGGCCGCAGGCACGCGGCCATGACCGTGCGCGCTGCGGTACGCAAGCCCCTCCGGCGCGACCCAGAACGTCACGTCGTCGGGCGGCGCCAGTTCCCAGCGAAGCCGGTCCGGCCGCACCAACGTCAACGTCCCTCGTGAACGGACGTCGGTCGCGAGCAAGCCGACGGTGCGAACCTGCTCGAACGGACCGCGGATTGTCCGCACCTTCGCCCTCGCCCGCCCGATCCGCTCGGCGAGGTCATCGGCGGCGGAGGCTCGCGACGTCACGAGGATCGCCGCGGTGCCGAGCAAGAAGCGACGGCGTGCTCCGATCACCGTTTGCTCCCTGCCGCTCGCGCCTGCATGGCCCGAGCGTAGCGGCCGTCGGCAAGGATGGGATCGGCGGGCATCACCTCGGCCGGAGTCGCGTCCGCGGCGGCTGCGGGGTCGAAAGCCGTGCGGAGGTCCACGGGAACGAATCGGCCCGATAGGTGCGGTCCGACCCCGACCCAAATCGTCCGTTCGGTTAGGTCGGCCACCACCCCGTGCGTTGCGATGAGGGCGTCGATCGAGCGACGGTCGCCGAGCTCGCAGGCGAGGCCGCGTGCACACCCGTGGTCGCGGAGGATGTCGAGCGCCGTCTTCGGCGTGGCTTTGCCGTCCGCAGTCGCGGCGAGGAGCTCCTCGAGGCGGTCCGCGCGCGCGGCGCTGCTCGTCGTGGCCACGACGCGGACGTTCTTCGGGTCGGCGGCCAGCGGGCCTTCGAACTGATTGGTGACCGCCGCTCTCGGTCCGAGCCAGCGTACGAACGCCGGCAGGCCCGGGGCCCGCTCCACGACCGCGAAGCGAGCCTGCGGGTCAGCGACGAACACGATGTGCGAGACCATGACGTCTTGGGCGCGAAGGATCGCGATAGCCTCGTCGGAGTCTCGTGCGCGCGACAGCACCTCACGCAGCGAGAACGCGACGGGCATCCCTTCCGCGCGCGGTTCGCCCGCTCGCCCACCGTGCACCACGACGAATACGCCCGCCTCGTTCATCCCGGTCACGACGCCGACGAACCCGGGCCACGCGACGCTCGCGAATCGGAGCGCGCCATCCTCGCGCACCAAGAACACGGCCTTGTCTTCGTCGAGCACCTCGTCGGTCTCCATGTCGAAGGCGCGGGCGGCGAGCACGTGCCCAGCGCGCGTCACGCTGGAGCCGAGCGCGAACGTCGAGCAACCGATGAGGGGCGAGTGCTCGAACGACAGGGCGATGTCGTAGACCGCATGCAGAAACACCATGCGCTGGTAGGTCGGCATGCGTCCCTCGAACGGGTCGGGGGAGAACGCGAGCGATTCGGCGGCGAGCTCTCGGCGGCGCGGCTCGGGCATGCCCCGGTCGAGGTTGCGGTAGCGCACGCGGCTCACCTCCTCGATACCGAAGCGGGCGATCCACCAGGGCACGAAGTGCTCGTAGTCGCCCCAGAGGCGCGACTCGTCGGCGATCATCCTGTCCCGGAGAGCGCGCGCGTGCGTGGCGCCGATCGTCTCGGGCGATCCCTCGAGGACGACCTCGCGCAGCCCGTCCACAGTGCGCACTTCGGCCGCTCTCGAGGGCGCGGGGAGGTCCACCTTGGGCGGTTCGAGACGCGTCATGCGGGTGAGGGCTTGATGGCCTACCAGCGCAGCAAGCGCGAAGGCCCCCACGACGAGGACGGCGTGGGCCGGCCCGCGCTCGCGGCGGGGTCTGCCATTCGCAGGGGACGGCGGTCGTGGGGACATCGCGCTAGGGCGCCCCGAAACGGAGCTCGAGCACCGTGCGTGCGACGGCAGCCACGATCCGTACCGGGTCGCGCACGTTACGGAAGTGCGTGCGTTGCAGCGTCTCGGCGGCGTAGACCACGGCGACGGGTACCTCGACGAGCGGAAGGCCCGCCTCGAGCGCCCGCAGGATGACCTCTGCTTCGAAGGCGTACCCCTGTGCGCGCGCACCGAGCGCCAAAGTCTCGCGGACGGGGTAGCGGCGGAGTCCGCACTGGGTGTCGCGGAGCGGCTGGCGTGCGAAGAGTGACAGGAAGAAGTTCGACACGGCATTGCCGAATCGGTTCCGCGATGGCGCTCCGTCCGATTCGAGGTCCCGCACGCCAAGCACGAGCGCTCGCCCGTCCTCGCTCCCGTCGAGCACCGCGCGCGCCGATCGCCCTGGGTGCTGCCCGTCGGCGTCGACGGTCACCGCCGCGTCGAAGCCGCGTCGCGCCGCCTCCGCGAGTCCCGCGGCGAGCGCCGCCCCCTTGCCGCGGTTGCGCTCGTGCCGGACGACCTCGGCTCCTCGCGAGCGAGCCACGTCGGCGGTCCCGTCGCTCGATCCGTCGTCGACCACGAGGATGGGGATGCAGAGCGACTTTTGGAGATCGTCCACGACGGCGCCCACCGTTTCGGCCGCCTCGAACGCGGGAACGACGGCGCAGTCTCTCCGCACGGTGCTTTCTTACACGCTCCGGAAGGTGGCGCACGAGTGAAACGCGCCTCACAATCGGCCTCCGCCGCACCGTTTCGCTGCGGCCTCGCCCCTCGCCCCCGCGCCACCGGACGCGACCGCATCCCCCCATGCCCGTGCAGATATCCATCGAAGCCGGCCCTCACGCGGGCGTGTCCAGCCGGTCGCTGGCTCGCCGGGCCGTCGCCATGATGCAGGCCGTTCAAATGGGCGATTCCGAGCTGTCGGTGCTCCTGACAGGCGACAATCAAATCACTATCTTGAACCGGATCTATCGCCACAAAGATCGCCCCACGGACGTCCTCGCTTTCGCCCAACGTGAAGGCGAGCACGGAGAGCACGCCGGAGCGATCCTCGGCGACGTCGTCATCAGCGTGGAAACCGCGCGGCGCCAAGCGCGCGCGCGACGCGTCGACGTCGTGTCGGAAGTCACCATGCTCCTCGCGCACGGCCTCCTGCATCTCCTCGGCTGGGACCACGACACCCCGGCGAAGGACCGCCGAATGCGGCGCGAAACGGAGCGATTGTGCGAAGCCGCCCGCGCTGTCGAACCGCGTGCCCGTCCTCGCTCCGCGGCCGACGCGACCTCGACCGTGACTACGCACGCGCGCGCCACGACCCGGAGCAAGGACGCACAATCACGTCGCGGACGCACGGCCGTGAAGACGAAACGTCCGCGTGCGGCGGTCTCGACGAAATCACGCTGAATCTCCCGGTGAATCGAGCCTTCGACGAACCGGCGACGGTCGCGCGGGCCGGTCGTCCCGACGCCACGGCCCGCGGCGCATCATGCCCGTGGCATGCGCGCTGGAAGCGAGTCGAACGACGCGGTGGAGAGCGCTCGAAATCGCCAAAACCAGCAGTTTTCCCCTTGCCGATCGCGAAAACGGGGTGCTAGTCGTTCTCGCGCCGAAGCCGCCGCGGTGGCCGTCGCGCCGCCGCCCGAGCGTCTCGTCGCGCCGGCGCGCGTCGAGGGGGAGCTCCATCCATCGTGGTCGAACGGCATTGACAGGAGGATTCGAAATGTCTGCAAAGCGTTTGACGAAGGCGCAGGTCATCACCGAGATCGCCGAATCATCGGAGCTGGATCGCAAGAGCGTTGGCCGTGTGTTCGACAGTTTGACGGAGCTCATCAAGAAGGAGCTCCGCAAGCCGAACGGCGAGTTCGTGATCCCGGGTCTTCTCAAGCTTCGCGCGGTCAAAAAGCCCGCGACGAAGGACCGCCCTGGCATCAACCCGTTCACCAAGCAGCCGATCACCATCAAGGGCAAGCCGGCTCAGAAGAAGGTCAAGGCGACGGCGCTGAAGGCGCTGAAGGACCTCATTCAGTAGCTTGCTGTTCGGACAGGCCGGTTCTGGGCCGGCCGTGGGGGCCACCGGTGTCACCGGCGACTGGGGCAGTCGCCCTACGGCTGCGTCTCGCCGCCGCCATAGAGCTTCTCGGCGATCGTGAACGTCATCGCCTCGAGCTTCTGGTAGCCCTCGCGGATGAGCGAAAGCTCTGAATGTGATTCGAGCAGCACGCGCAGCTCCCGTGCGACCGTTCGTGTGTCGTCGAGCATCGTCGCGTCGACCAAGTCCGCATAGCCTTCGAGGGCCGCCTCGGTCGTGTAGAGGAGCGTCTCCGCCTGGTTGCGGAGCTCCGCCAGCTCCCGCCGCAGCTCGTCGGCGTACTTGAAGCCGTCGGCGTCGCGCACCAACACGTCGACCTCCTCTTGGGAGAGGCCGCTCGTCGGCCGGACCTTCACGGTCTGCGCCTTCCCGGTGCCGAGGTCCTTCGCTTCGACGCTCACGATGCCGTCGGCGTCGATGCGAAACGCGACCTGGATCTTCGGGACTCCGCGCGGCGCGGGTGGAATCCCCGTGAGCTCGAACTGCGCGAGGCTCCGGTTGTCGGTGGCCATCGTGCGCTCCCCCTGAAGGACGTGCACGGGCACGAACGTCTGGTTGTCGACGCTCGTCGTGAAGATCTCGCTCTTTTCCGTGGGAACTGTCGTGTTGCGCGGAATGAGCACCGTGCAGACGCCACCGCCCGTCTCGACGCCGAGCGACAGCGGCGTCACGTCGAGGAGCAACACCTCGACCTGCTCGTGGCCCAACGCCGCCCCTTGAAGCGCGGCCCCTGCCGCTACGACCTCGTCCGGATTGACGGCCTTGTTCGGGTCCTTGCCGAAGAACTCTTTGACCGCCTTCTGTACAGCTGGCATGCGGGTCATGCCGCCGACCAAGATGACGTTGTGGATGTCGGTGGGCGTGAGCTTCGCGTCGGCCAACGCCCGCTGGCAGGGCTGGAGCGTCTTCTCGATGAGGTCGAACGTGAGCATCTCGAGCTCCGCGCGGTTCATCGTGCTGACCACGTGGAGCGGCTCGCCGTGCGCGCTCTGGGCGAGGAAGGGCAGGTTGATCTCCGTCTCGAGCGAGGACGAAAGCTCGTGCTTCGCCTTCTCCGCTGCCTCTTTCAAGCGTTGCAACGCGACCTTGTCGGCGCGTAGATCCACCGCGTGATCCTTGAGGAAGCGATCGGCCAGGCTGTCGATGATGCGCCGGTCGAAGTCTTCGCCGCCGAGGTGGGTGTCGCCGTTCGTCGACTTGACGCTGAAGACGCCCTCGCGGATTTCGAGGATCGAGATATCGAACGTGCCGCCGCCCAGGTCGAAGATGGCGATGCGCTCCGCGTCCTTCTTGTCGAGCCCGTACGCGAGGGCGGCGGCCGTCGGCTCATTGATGATCCGCTTCACCTCGAGGCCGGCGATCCGGCCCGCGTCCTTCGTCGCCTGCCGCTGGGCGTCGTCGAAGTAAGCGGGCACCGTGATGACGGCTTCGGTCACCTTCTCTCCGAGGAACGCCTCCGCGATCTCCCGCATCTTGCCGAGGACGATTGCGCTCACTTCGGGCGGGGACATGTCGCGACCGCCGACGCGGACCCAGGCGTCGCCGTTCGGCGCTTCGAGGACCTTGTACGGGACCGTCTGCGCCTGAAGCTGCACCTCGGCGTGCTGGTACTTCTGCCCCATGAGGCGCTTGACCGCGTAGACGGTGTTCGCCGCGTTCGTCGCCGCCTGCCGCTTCGCGGTCTGTCCGACCAGGCGATCTCCGTTGGTCGCGAAGCCCACGACGGACGGCGTCGTCCGCGCTCCCTCCGCGTTGGGGATGATGCGGATGTCGATCTTCCCTCCCTCGCTCGCCTCCACCACCGCGACACAAGAGTTGGTCGTGCCTAAGTCGATCCCTATGATTTTTCCCACGGATGCCTCAGCCGATCAGCTGACCGCCTCGCCGCCGACCCCGGAGGTACCTGCGGACTTGGGCTTGGCAACGACCACCATCGCCGGCCGCATCAGTCGCGGTCCCTGCATATAACCGGGCTGAACCTCGGCGATGACCGTGCCAGCGGCGTGCTCCCCCGTCTCCACCTGTTGGATGGCTTCGTGCACCGCCGGATCGAAGGGCTGACCGACGGTAGGCACACGCGTGATCCCCTTCCGGCCGAGCGCGTCGACGAACTGCCTCAGCACCATCGACAGTCCGTCGGCGACGGCCTTCACATCCGTGGAGCGTTGCGCGCTCTGGATGGCCCGCTCGAGGTTGTCGAAGACAGGGAGAAAATGCTTGAGCAGGTCCTCGCGCTCCGAGAGCCGTGCGTCCTCGATTTCGCGACGTGTCCGCTTGCGGAAGTTGTCGAAGTCCGCTGCGGAGCGGAGCCACGCATCCTTCATGCGCGAGGCCTCTGCTTGTGCGGCGGCAAGGGGGTCGGATGGGTCCGCGGGCGGAATTCCTTCGCCCCCCGGTTCTCCGGGCCGCCCTGTTTCGCTCCGCAACTCGTCGTCGCCATCCGCGGCATTGCCGCCCCTACGAGCGGGGTCGTCTGCCTCTGGCCCCGCGCTCGGCCGTCTCGATTCACCGTGCATTGGCGCCAATATAAATCGTTCGCACGCGCTGGTCATGTTCCGAAGCTTCCTTCGACTACACTCGGCCGCCGGTCAGCCCATGAACCCGCGAACGGCTGGCGCTTGCCTTGGCGGCCTCCTCGGAATCGGGGCATCTGCCGCTTTTTTCTTCGCTTGCGGTTCAAGGAGTTCGCTTCCCATCTGCGTGCGGCCCGGCGAGGTTCGGCCCTGCCAAAATACCTGTGGCGCCGGCATCGAGACGTGCACCGACGACATATGGAGCGGGTGTGTCGTGCCGGTCGCCACCCGTTCCTGCGCGAACGCCTGCGGCGAAGGGACGCAAAGTTGCTCCAGCGATCAATGGTCGACCTGCGCGGTCCCGCCGGCGTCGCGCGGGTGCAATACGCGGTGCGGGGACGGGAACGAGATCTGTACCGACGGCGTTTGGGGGGCCTGCGACGCACCGCTGCCCGGTCCCCCGACGTTCACGGCAACTGTACGGGACTTCGACGATACCCATCCGGATTTCGAGCCGGATTCGGGTATCGGTCTCCAGTCGGGCATCGTGGCTGTCGACCTCGGTGCCGACGACGAGCCCGTGTACGCGTGGGACGGGTCGGCCGGGAGTACCCACGGACCCACGTACTTCTATGAATGGTACCACGACACGCAGTTCACCATGCTCTCGGCCGACGCGAGCATGGCACCCGAGATCAACATGACGACGTCGGTCCTCGTCTCGCTCGGGATCGACGCGGGTACGGCCGGCGAGTACGGCTACGACAACGAGAGCTTCTTCCCGATCGACGGGCGCCTCCTCGGAAACCAGGGTCGGCCGCACAATTTCGATTTCACATTGGAGCTTTCGGGGAGCTTCCAATACGGGGGAGGGGAGACGTTCACGTTCGCCAGCGATGATGACTCGTGGGTGTTCATCAATCGCAAGCTGGCCGTGGACCTCGGCGGCATCCACCAGGTCACGAGCCGCAGCGTCATTCTCGACGACGTCGCTGCAGACCTCGGGATCGCCAAGGGAGGGACCTATCCGATCCATCTCTTTTACGCCGAGCGGCACGTCGTCAACGCGGCGTTGCGCATCCGCGTGAGCGCAGCCGACTTCGGCGTCTGCCCTTAGCGCGTTCAAGAACGCATGCTGCCTCTCGCGGTCCGACGGGAGGCGTGATCCGACTCGGCGACGGGCAGCGGCAAGTTTCCCATCGCACGGAGGAGGTCGCGTGAACGCGGCGGACGAACCAAGGTCTTCTGGTCGTCGTCGAGACCGGGCATGGGAGCCATCCAGACCCGCGTTGGCGCGTCGGCAACCTCGGAAGGACGAATCACGGGCGGGTACGTCGAGCGAAACGGATGGGTCGGGGTCGATTCGTGGCGCAGCCGGTCGCGCAGGCCTCGGAGGTCGCCCTGGAACTCGACGGCCGATCGATAGCGGTCGTCGCGGTCACGAGCCATCGCTCTCGCCAAGATGGTATCGAAACCCGACGGGAGCGCGCGGCGGAGCTCTCGCGCGGGCCGCGGCTGTGCATGGAGGATGTCGCGCATGAGGTCCACCTGCCTCGCGGCGGTGAAGGGTCGCTGCCCTGTAAGTCCCTCGTAGAGAATGACGCCGCAAGCGTAGAGATCGACGCGGGGGTCGAGGTCGCGATCGCCGCGCGCCTGCTCCGGTGACATGTAGTGGGGCGTTCCCATGACCATGCCTCGCCGGGTGAGATCGACCTCCCTTTCGGCGCCCGGCGTGTTCGGCCGCATGATCTTCGAAACGCCGAAATCGAGGACCTTGGCGAGCGCCGAGCAACCGGTGCGTTTCGCGAGGAATACGTTGTCCGGCTTGATGTCTCGGTGGACGACGCCCCGCTCGTGCGCGGCCGTGAGAGCCGATAGCACCTGAAGAAGTACGTCGACGAGCTCGAAGAGGGGGAGCCGACCTTCGATCGCCATCCGGCGCGACATCGTATGGCCCACGAGCTTCTCCATGACCATGTAAGGCGTGCTGTCTTCCATCACGTCGAGGTCGTGGACCTCGCAGACGTTGGGGTGGCCGATGCACCCGGCCGCCCGTGCCTCTCGGTGGAATCTGCGGACCGCGTCCTTCGACACGGCGAGGTTCGGGTGGAGCACCTTGATGGCGACCGCGCGGCCGAGCAAAAGGTGCTCGGCCTCGAACACGGTCCCCATTCCTCCTCCGCCCAGCACACGCCGCAGGATGTATTTGTGCCCGAGCGTCTTGCCGACGAGATCGCGTTGGGGCGGAGGCCACGGAGGGGTGCGCGGCGGCGGTAGGTCGGCGCGGGCCGGGGCGGCACCGCCGCGCGGAGGGACGCAGGGCGCCTGCCAAGGTTCATGGGGTCTGCCGCATTGGGGACAACGGACGAATCGCTGGCTCATGGTGAAGCCTTCCTCAGCAAGCGGCGCGCCTTCTCGCGCAAGATGCGGCTGCGCGGAATCTTCGGACATTCGACGCGCGCGATCGCGGCGCGGGGTGTCCGCGGACAAAAGAACGCCGTCCGCGGACACTTGGCGAGACCCTCGGGGATCGGAGCACGGCCGGTCTGTTGCCCATGCGACCCAGAAAAGCGCGCGGCTCGATCGCGAGCCGTCCGAGCGGCACGCGACGTGCTCTCGCGTTGTGCGATGAGACGAGGGCCCGACTTCATCGACGCTTCGGTCGTCGTGGGCGCCGGGCTCCTTGCGGGCGGCGTATTGCCGTTCGCGCCGTGGCAGGTCGTGTTCACTGTGGCCTGTGCCTTTGGCCTTGCCGCTCTCCGGCGTCGCGTGGGCCTGGGTCTCGCGGTCGTCGCGATGGCGTCATTGGGAGTAGGCGCGGTCCGGGTCGGTCGGGCCGTCGCGCGGCAAGAGTCGGGGCGTGCGCGGGCCGACCTCGTGTTGCCCGCGGCCTCACGCTGCGCGGGTTCCGCGCGGGTCCTGTCCTCGCCCGTGGAGGTGCGGGGAGGCCTTCGGTGGGACGCCGAGCTGCGCAGGGTCTCCTGCGCCGAAGGCAGCGCACATTGGGACGGGGTCGCCACCCTCTATGGGGGCCCGGGCGACCTCGCACGCGGTGACGAGGTCGAGGTCGTGGCGACGCTGGCCCCGCCGCAGCTCTTTTGGAACGCGGCGACCGGCGACCCGAGGCCGAGCGCTGCGCGTCGAGGGGTCCTTCGCTCCGGCGGTGCGCTCGACGTTCGCGTCACGCAGCGCGGAACGGGCGTCTGGGCTTGGATCGATCGGGTGCGGGCGCACATCCGCGGCCGCATCGACGCGACCTTCGACCCTGCGCTCTCTCCGATGGCGCGCGCTCTCGTGCTCGGGGAGAGCGACCTCGCTCCGGACGACGATCTGGCCTTCCGCGCGAGCGGCCTCTCTCACCTCCTCGCGGTCTCCGGGATGCATCTCGTGCTCGTCGCGGCGATGACCTTGCGCGCGCTCGAGGTCTTGCTGGCCCGGATCGAGGCGGTAGCGGCTCGCCTCGACGTAGGGCGGATCGTCGCATTCGTCGGGATTCCCGCCGCCTGGCTCTACTCCGATCTGGCGGGCGCGGGCGGCTCCACGGTGCGCGCCGCGTGGATGATGACGGTCGCGCTCACGGCCCGCGCTCTCGGTCGGCGGGCGGACGGCGTTCGCGCGTTCGGTTTATCGATGGCGGTCATGGCTGTCGTCGACCCCCTCGTCGCGTTCGACCTTTCGTTCGCGTTGTCGGCAGGTGCTACGGCGGGCCTCCTCGCCTTCGCGCGTCCTTTCGACGTATGGCTGCGTGCTCGGGCGCCCAAGGCGGCCGCTGTCGTCGTGGGCCCCGTCGCGACGACCCTCGCGGCTTCTCTGCCCTGCGCGCCGATCCTCGCTCGCTTCGCCCCGACCCTTCCGATCGGCGGCGTGGTGGCGAATCTTCTCGCCGTGCCCGTCGGTGAATCGGCGGCACTGCCCCTTTGCCTGGTCCACGCGGCCGTCTCGCGATGGCCGACGGCAGAGCGCGGGAGCGCTGTCGTAGCCTCCGGTGCGCTCGTTCTCGTGCGGTGGATCGCGAGGTTCTTCGCCGCGCCGTGGCTCACCGTGCAAGTGCCGCAGCCGACTTCCTGGCAACTCGCCGTGCTGGCGGTGGGAATCGTGGGGGCCGTCTTGCGCGCGGCGCGCGGAGCGACCTCGGGGTCGACGGGCGGTCGCATCGAGGCGAGGGCCTTCACCGCGGCCATAGCGGCGGCGCTGCTCTTGCTCGAGTGGGCGCAGCGTCGGAGCGGCGCGCCCCAAGGCGTTCTTCGCGCCTCGTTCCTCGACGTGGGTCAAGGCGACTCCGCGCTCGTCGACTTGCCAGACGGAGAGGCGATGCTCGTCGACGGCGGCGGCCTCGTCGGTAGTCCTCTCGACGTGGGCACGCGTGTGGTGGCTCCGGAGCTCCGGGCCCGGCGGCGCAGGGATCTCGCGCTCGTCGTACTCAGTCATCCGCACCCCGATCACTTCAGCGGCCTCGCCACGGGACTCGACGCGGTGCACATCGGGGTCGTGTGGGACACCGGGCAGGGCGAGGCAGAGCACGTCGGCGGCGCATACGCTGCGTTCCTTGCCGCAGTCCGCGCGCGCGGCGTTCCCGTGTTGCATCCACCCGAGCTTTGCGGGTCCCACGCGATCGGCGGCGCCCGCGTCGACGTCGTCGGCCCGTGCCCAGACTTCTCGTCTGACCGCGGGCCGAACGACAACTCCCTGGTCCTTCGTGTGACGTACGGAAGGCGGTCGATGCTCTTCGTCGGCGACGCAGAGCGCGAAGAGGAAACGTGGATGCTCGCACGTGGGGCCATGCTCCGCGCCGACGTGCTCAAAGTGGGCCACCACGGCAGCCGCACGTCCTCGAGCCCCGCCTTCCTCGACGCCGTATCTCCCTTGGCTGCGGTCATCTCCGTCGGCTCCCGCAATCGGTTCGGGCACCCCTCAGCGATCACGCTAGCCGGGCTCGCCGCAAGGGGTACCCGCGTCTGGCGCACCGACAGGGACGGGGCAGTGACCGTGACGACCGACGGGACCTCTCTCGATGTCGCCGCCCTCGCCTCCGAGTGAGGATGGCCGCCTTGCGGCGTCGCTCGTGGCCGCGTTCCACGCACTGAACCGTGGAAAGCGCGCTACGCTCGTCGCCGACCTCGCCATGATCGATCGCCTAGTCACCATGCTCACGGCCGAACAAATCGCGACGCGCGTCCGCGAGCTCGGTCAGGCGATCTCATGCGACTACGCCACGCGCAGCCTGGTGGTTGTGCCGGTCCTCAAAGGCAGCTTCGTCTTCGCCGCGGATCTCGTCCGCGCGATCGACCTGCCTCTCCGCGTCGACTTCCTGGGCGTCCGCTCGTATGGGACCGGCACCGAGACGAGCGGCGTCGTGCAGATCACCCAGGACCTGTCGCGGCCCATCGAGCACGACGACGTGCTTCTCGTGGAGGACATTGTGGACACGGGCCTGACCATGGCCCACCTCACAGATCTGCTGAAGACGCGGGGACCCTCCAGCATCAAGATTTGCACGCTGCTGAGGAAGCCTTCGCGGACGCGCGTCCACGTCCCCGTCGACTACGAGGGCTTCAGCATCGACGACCGCTTCGTGGTCGGGTACGGCCTCGACTTCGCCGAGCGCCACCGCAACCTGCCCTACATCGGCGTCATCGAGCCGGGGTGCGCGCCCGGGGCACGCTGACCCCTCGGTTCGCGTTCCCCCGTCTGGGAAACGGCATACCATTCTGGGAGCGTGCCAAGCCCCTACGCCGACGAAAATTTCTTTCGAGCGTTGCTCACGCGCGCGGTCGCGGGCAAGGCGAGCGACGTGCACATCAAGGTCGGCCAGCCGCCGGGCGTCCGCATTCGGGGAGACATCGTCTACTTTCGCGCGGAAAAGGTGCAGCCCGAGGACACTCTGGCGGTCGCGCGGCATGTCATCAAGAACCGGGACGTCGCCAGTCACCTGGAAGAGCTCAAAGAATACGACGCGTCCTACTCGGCCGAAGGCATCGGTCGCTTCCGCGTGAACGTCTACCGGCAGCGCGGCAGCCTTGCGGTCGTCATGCGCTTCATCCCAACCGACATCCCTTCGCTCGACTCGCTTGGTTTGCCGATGCCGATCACGCGTGAGCTCGCCGAGCGCCAGAACGGGCTCGTCCTGGTCGTGGGCGCGGCCGGAAACGGGAAGAGCACCTCGCTGGCGAGCATGATCGCCCACCTCAACGCGACGCGTGCCCTCCACATCGTGACGGTCGAGGACCCAATCGAGTTTTTGCACTCCGATTCGATGTCGAGCATCAGCCAACGAGAGGTTGGTCTCGACACGGCGAGCTTCGCGGCCGCACTCCGAGCGGGCCTCCGGCAAGACCCCGACGTGATTTTCGTCGGCGAGATCCGCGACGAGGAGACGATGGAGATCGCGCTCAAGGCCGCCGAGACCGGCCACTTGGTGTTCGCTTCGCTCCACACGACCGACGCCGTGCGCACCGTGAACCGGATGCTCGCCATGATGCGCGGCGACCCCGCCGAGAACCGCGTGCGCATCGCGAGCTCTCTCCAGGGGATCATCGCGCAGCGCCTCGTGCAACGGATGGACGGGGCCGGGGTGGTGCTTGCCGCCGAGGTGCTGGTGGCATCCCACTCGGTCAAAGAGAGCATCCGGCGCCCGGAGAACAATCCGCCGCTCAAGTCGCTGATGGAGAAGGGCGAGCACCCGTACGGAATGCAGACCTTCCACATGTCGGTCGCGCGTTTGCTCGAGCAGGGGGTGGTCGATCAGGCGGCCGCCGCCGAGGCGGTCGCCACGTAGCCCGGCCGTGAGCGCCGTCCGGCGTAGCCCTCCTTTTTCGCCGCAGACGAAACGTCGTGCCAGGCTTCGACGCTCGAGACGGCGAGCACGCGGAGGGACGGAGCAGAAAAACGTGTATATGCTGCAGGCCTCGGGCCGCGCCGCCGTCGATTCGCGCTCGTCTGAGCGAAGCAAGACATGCTCGGGAGGGAACGAAGCAGATCCCAGTCGTCGAAGGCCGCGCGCGCGAGTCGCTGGCTGCTGGCGATCGCTCTGTCCGGGGCGGCGTTGATCGTGGGCGCGTCTCATACGGTCACGCTGTGCGCGGTGGCCGTGGTGGTCGCCGCGTCGGTGGTGGTCGGTTGGTGGGGCGCGCACCCCATGAAGGTGCGTCCAGCGGCCACCGCCCTGTTGGTCGCGGGCATCGGGCTCGCCGCCTACACCGCGCTTCAGTGCGTTCCATGGCCGATCGGTTGGCTCGCGGCCTTCGCGCCGCACAACGCAGACGTCTGGTCGCGCGCGCTCACTCCGCTCCGCGAAGCCGGGCCGGCCTGGGCGCCGCTCACGATGGACCCGCCGGGGTCTCGCATCGAGCTGCTGAAGGGCGTTGTCTACCTCTTGGTGTTCGTCGCCGCGCTTCGGGTGGCGCAGCGCCGCGACGGCGCGGCCTTCCTCAGCGGTGTCGTCATCGTCACGGGCCTGCTCTTGGCGTTCGCCGCCGTCCTGCATCCAGCGTTCGGTATGCACAAGCTCTACGGCATCTACGATCCGGGGCCCAGCGTCGGAGACGCCCACGTCGCTCCGCTGATGAATCCCAACAATCTGGCGGGCTACATCAACCTCGCGTTCTGCTCGTCGCTCGCTTCCGTGTGGTCGCGAGAGCCTCGGGTGCCGCGCGCCCTCACCGGCGCGGCGACGCTTCTCCTGGCGGGGACCCAGGTCTGGGTGGCGTCGCGCGGGGGCGTCATCGCGATGATCCTCGGCGCGGCGACGGTCACGGGCATCGTGCTGAGCGAGCGCGCGCGGCGGGTCGACCCACGCGTATGGCTGACGGTCGGGTGCGGCGCCGCGACGTTGATCGGCGGCTTGTTCATCGTGCTGGGCAGTCTCGACCGCGCGCAAAATGAGCTCTTCACGACGGACGTCACGAAGTTCTCGGTGATGCGCGACGTCGCGAAGATGCTCGGCGCATACGGCGTGTTCGGCGCCGGCCGAGGGGCGTTCGAGACGACGTTCCCGGAGTTCCGCTCCGGCACCACGTACCTCCGGCACGTGAGCCCCGAAAACTTCGTCGCACAGTGGGTCACCGAGTGGGGTCTCCCCATCGGCCTACTTGGCCTCGCCGCCATCGTGATCGCCCTTCGCCCGACGGCGGCAGTGGCACGCTCGCGCACTGCGGCTGGAGCGTGGGCCGCCCTCGCGGCAATCGCCGTCCAAAATCTTGCCGACTTCGGCACGGAGGTACCGGGCGTCATGCTCTCGGTGACGGCCTGCGCGGCCATCGTCGTCGGCGGCAGTCCAGGGCTGGCCCCAAGGTGGCGGTTCGAGCGATGGTCGGAGCGCCCGAGGGCCGTTGCGAAGGTAGCGATCGCCGCGACGCTGCTCGCGGGGGTGGGGGCTGCGGCCTCGGTGGGGCGGCACGTCGTCGACGATCGACGCCATCTGCACGACGTCGCGCTCGCGCCGTCGACTTCGCTGGGCGTGATGCATGATCTGGAGCGGACGGCGATGCTCAGGCACCCCGCCGAGCCGTACTTGCCGTTCATCGCCGCGCTGCGGGCGACGCGGGCGCGCGACGAGAGCCCGCTCCCCTGGCTCGAGGCCACGTTGGAGCGCGCGCGGGTGTACGGGACGGCGCACCTCCTGCTCGCGCGCGTATTTGGGCTCCGCGCGCCTTCCCAGGCGCGGCTCGAATACCGGCTTGCCCTCGAGCAGGCGCCGGAGCTCGCGGGCGCGGTGATTCAAGAGTCTCCACGGCTCGTCGCTCGCTTCGACGACGCCATGGAGCTCGTGTCGGCCGGCGAGGCCGGCGTCGGGATGCTGAGCTCGCTCGCGACATCGCTGACGCCGCGGCTGCCGTCGACGTGTGTTCGGCTCGACGAGGAGCTCTCGTCGCGTTTGCCCAGCGAGGCGTCGCCTCTCCTGAGGGGAGCCGCCAGCGCGGTCGCGGATTTGTCCGGGGGGGACGATACGTCCTGGTGCCTCGGTAGTGCCCGAAGCGTGTGCATCGAGCGAGCCCTGTACGCCGCGGGACGAGTCGAGACCGCGGATCCGGCGTCCTGCGCAGGGTACGTTCTCGAGGCTCGCGCGCTCGCCGCCGCCGGCTCGTCGGGCCGCGCCATGGCCCGCCTCGACGAAGTATCGGACCGGGTGCGCGACCGGATCGCGTGCCTTCGCGCGACGGTGTCCTTGGCGAACGACGTCCGTGACGATACGCGGCTCGAGAAGGCCTTGGCAGAGATCGTCCGCGTCGGCTGCGTCGACGACCGGCAGTGCGTGCCGAACCTGGTCTGGGTCGCCCAGGAGCACGAGAGTCGGGGCAGCATGCCGCGCGCACTCGCCGTCTACAAACGTGCGCACGACGCAGCGCCCGACGACGACGCCCTCCTCGAGAACGTCGCGCGTCTCGCGGCCGCCGCGGGCATGAATGCGGAGGCGCTCCAAGACTACCAAGAGCTTGCACGGCACCATCCGGCCGATGTGCGATGGCAGAGAGCTGCGCAGGAGCAACGCGACGCCATCGCCCGGGCCGCGGTCAAGCTGTGACGCGTCGGAACGACCCGCTCGGCGTCGGGCGGTTCGAGGGTGTGGCAGGAGGTCGGTTGGGTCGACGTCGCCTCGGGCCGGCGGTATTGTTGCGTTGTTCTTCGGGGAATAGCTTAAGCGGAGAGGTGCACTCATGACGAGATATGGCCTCGGCGCGGCATGCGGTTTGGCGGCCACGATGTCGCTCGCGTGTGGTTCGGGGACCCTGACGATCGGTCCCCTCGACGCGTCGACCGACGCAGGGACCGACGCGGGGACCGACGACGCGGGCACGATCACGACGTCGTGCGGAAACGCCCAGCTTCTCGGCGGGTGCGGCGCGGGGAGCTGCATGGTGAGCGCACCCACGAGTCCTCTGCCCGCTGGCGCATCGATGACGCTGACCCAGACGCCCGCCCCGGACGGGCTCGCGGGCGACGCGCTCGGGTCGGTCGTGTGCACCCTCGGGCTTCCCACCGGCGTGGCGTCGCTGGCGAATCTCGATCTGAGGATTTCCCTTCCGACCGCCCCCGACAGCAGCGCGACATTGTTCCAGTACGTGTCATCGAGCCTTTCGCGCATCGTGCTGACCTCCCAGTCGGCGGCGAGCGCCGTCGAAGGCCTGGTGACCGCGCCGGGGACGTTCGGCGCGACGGAGCGCCCGGCTCTCTGGAGTCTCTCGGGGGATATCGGGTTGAACCTGAGCAGCGCGGCCGACCAGGCCTCACTGCTGCGCGACGTCTCGGGGTTGCCGATGTTCGGCTCCTACTATGACGGAACGCATCTCTTCGTCTGCAACGGCTCGCGGTTGCTCGTCTATAACGGCATACCCGCGGCGCCCGGCATCGCGCCGGCGTTGGTCATCGGTCAGCCCGACATCGACACCATCAGCGGCTCGACGAGTTCCTCCCTTTTCGGACACGGAGCGTGCACGGCGCCGTGGTCGGACGGGCATCGGTTGGTCGTCCTTAACCAGAACCGAGTGCTCGTCTGGAACACGATCCCGACGGCTCCGCTGACCCCGGCCGACCTCGTGCTCGGGCAATCCGACTTTGCGTCCAACGGCACCAACAGCGGCGGCGTCAGCGCGACGACGCTCAACAACACTCAGGGCGTCGACTCCGACGGCACGCGGCTCGCCGTCGCCGACATGGGCAACAACCGCATCCTCGTATGGAACACGTTCCCGGTGGCGGTCGATCAGCCGCCGGACTTCGTCGTCGGTCAGCCCGACTTCACCACCAACACCATCAACGCGGGCGCGGCCCCGATGTACGAAGCCTTCGGCGTGGCCCTGCAGCCCGGGGGAATGTTTGTCAGTAGTCTCTTCGGTCCACCTTTCGGGCTGGCGCATATCGCTGCCGTCACGGCGAACAACCCGGCCGCGGACTATGTGGCGCTGGTGAGTGGGACCAACCTCGATCCGGCTACCGCCATCCCGGAGGCGGGAAACGTCATAATGACGCCGGCTGGGGGGCTCGCCGTTCGAGATGCATTCATGCAACGCGTCGGCCTATTCCGGAGCATTCCGTCGGGTCCCGCGGCGATCGATTTCGTCCTCGGCCAACCGGACACGGTCCACATCGTCGAGAGCCCGGTCAACTCTTCGTCGCTCTCGGTGGGCGAGACGCTAGGCGCAGGCAAGACGGTCCTCGTACCGGACAACAATCGCCTTCTCGTTTTCGACACATCGCCCATATACAACTACGAGCCGGCAAGTCGGGTCGTTGGCCAGCCAGGTTTCACCACGAATGGGCCTGTGGACTACCGCGGGATTTCGGCCTCGACTCTTGCAGGCCCCACCGACGTCTCGGCAGCAGGGGGCATGGTTGCTGTCGCGGATCGAAGCAATAACCGCGTGGTCCTTTTTCGCGCATCCAACGCGACGACGCCGAACGCGAGTGCGGCGGTCGTTCTTGGCCAAGCCGACGCTCAGTCCTACGTTCCGAACCTGGACCAGCAGACGCCGAGCGCAGGGCGCATGTCGGGACCTTCGGGGGTTGCCCTCGACGGCGCACACCTCATCGTCGCCGACACCGAGAACCACCGCGTCCTCATCTGGAAAACGGTTCCAACCACGACGGGCACTCCTGCCGACCTGGAGCTCGGGCAGGCCGACTTTACGGGACGGCGACCCAACCGTGGCCGCGGCGACGCGAACCTCGACGGCTTCTCCGACGCCGACTCCGACGGGTTCTTCTACCCGATGGGCGTCGCGAGCGACGGCGTGCACCTCTTCGTCGCCGACCAGCTGAACAACCGCGTGCTCTCGTGGAACACGTTCCCGACGGCGAACGGACAGCGGGCCGATGCCGTCATCGGGCAAGCTGACTTCAATGGTTCGCAGCCGAACGCGGGCAACGGGCCGTTCGTGTTCGTCGGGCAAGGATTGAACTTGCCGACGGGTCTTGCGCTTTCGAACGGTTCGCTCTGGATCGCCGACGGCGCGAACAACCGCGTCGTGCGGTGGGACTCGGTCGCGACCACACCCGCGCCGGCGGCCGTCTTTCTCGGCCAGACCTCGGGGTCGTCGGTGACGAACGCCCACTATTTTTTGACCGGGGAAGGAGCGGTCGGCGAACCAAGAGGTCCACAGACGACGAGCGCGGGGTCGGTGTTGGGTCCGCGAGGTTTGGCGGTTGTCGGGACGACGCTCTACGTGACCGAGCTCGATTCGAATCGGGTTCACATGTTCGACACGGGTAGCCTGGCGTCGCTCGGCGAACTCGGGCAGACGAGCGACTCGGGCGCCGCGGCGAACAGCAACGGCGTCACCGGCGTATCCCTCTCGGGTCCTGTCGGGATCGCCGCTGCTGGAACGATCCTCTGGGTCGCGGACGCAAACAACAACCGCGTGCTGGGGTACAACGCGACGACCCCCCTCGTGACCGGGGCGGCGGCCTCGGAGGTTCTCGGGCAGCCGAGCCTCCTGACGAACGGGTTCAATCAGACCAGCGCGGCGGCCGACGGAGCGACCGCGCAGCCGAGCGGCGTGGCGCTCGCCTCGGGCAACTTGTACGTGGCCGACACGAGCAACAACCGCGTCCTCGTGATGAAGACGCCCGTACTCTCCGGGCAACCAGCGACGCAAGTCTATGGGCAACCGAACGGTACGCTGGCGCTGCCCAATGCGGGCGGTTCGCCGACGGCGAGCACCCTGCGAAATCCGAAGGGGGTGTTCGCAGACGCATCCCACCTCGTCGTCGCGGATACGGGCAACAACCGCGTCCTGGTCTACGATCCAACGGCAACGGGAAACGCGGCGTTCCTTGTCGTCGGGCAGGCCAACTTTACGGCGAACGCGGCCAACGGGGGGGGGCCCTCGTCAGCGACCATGCAGGGCCCGACGGCCGCGTACAGCGACGGGACGTCGCTGTGGGTGAGCGACACCGGAAATCACCGCGTCCTCTTCTGGAAGACGTTCCCGACGGTAAACGGGCAGCCCGCCGATCTCGAAGTCGGTCAGCCCTCATTCACGACGGTCCTTCCAAATCAGGGGCTCGGCGCGGCCTCGGCTGGATCGCTGGCCTTTCCTTCCG
The DNA here is from genome assembly GCA_036500865.1 of Polyangiaceae bacterium. Classification (GTDB taxonomy): domain Bacteria; phylum Myxococcota_A; class Polyangia; order Polyangiales; family Polyangiaceae; genus Palsa-1150. Next base: position 69,279 of record DASYBG010000015.1, on the reverse strand, counting down.
GCATCGTGGTCGTCGGCGGGGCCCTCTACGTGGCGGATACCGGCAATAACCGCGTCGTATCCTTCTCGTCGCCTCCGGTCGTATCCGCCGCGTCCGCCGACGGGGTGCTCGGTCAGACAGACCTCGTGAGCCGAACGGCGGCAGCCACGGCCAGCGACCTCGCTCACATGTCCGGCCCGGCGGCGCTCACCAGCGACGGCGAAAACCTCTACGTGGTCGACAGGGACCTGGGCCGAGTTCTCGTCTACGGCGTGGGGACCGTGATGAGCAGTTCGCCGGCACTCCTCGACATCGGGGCGCCCACCGGGGTCGCCTTGAACGCACCCCAGGGGATCGCGGTCGAGCGGACGGCGTTCTTCACGTCGCAGCTCTACGTCGCAGACACCGGGGACAACCAAGTGGCTGTGGTCGCGTCGGTGAGCCGGCTCGCACCCGAGTGAGCGTCGCCCATTGGAGCGGCGGGACGCGCGCCCGTCTTAGCGGTTGCCGGGCCGGTACGAGACGCGCCAGAGCGTTCCGTTGCCGTCTTCGCTGAAGATGAGCGACCCGTCGCGGGCCACGGCCACGCCGACCGGCCGGCCCCAGACTTGTTCGTCGTCCAAAGCGAACCCGGTGACGAAGTCTTCGTAGTCGCCCGTCGGGACGCCGTGCACCACCGGGATCCGAATGACCTTCGGTCCCGTCCGGCTTCCGCGGTTCCAGGACCCGTGCTCGGCGACGAACGCGTTGCCCCGATAGGGCTCGGGGAAGGTGGCGCCCTCGTAGAACACAAGCTGGAGCGACGCCGAGTGCGCCTGCAGCAGCACGTCGGGGACGGTGATCTTGCCCGCGAGGTCCGGGCGCTCGTTCGGGTGCCGCGGGTCCTCGTGGTCGCCGAGGTAATACCAGGGCCACCCGTAGAATGCGCCGCGTCGAACGCGCGTCACGTAGTCGGGCACGAGATCGTCGCCGAGCTCGTCGCGCTCGTTGACGGAGCACCACGGTTCACCGGTCTCCGGGTGAACCGCGAGGCCGACGCAGTTTCGGATGCCAGTGGCGTACGTGTGTTCGGCGCGGCCATCGGGATCGAGCTCGAGGACATCCGCGCGGTTTGCCTCGTAGTCCCATGCCGACCCGAGCCCGTGGCCCGCCTCCCAGTCGGCGATGTCGTCCGGGAAGAGCTGCGGGAGGTTGTCCGCGACGTTGGACGCGGAGCCGACCGACACGAGCATGCGCTTTCCATCGAGGGAAAAGGCGATGTCCCGCGTCCAGTGGCCGCCGGGGCTCTTGGTGATCTTCGCGAGCACTGTCTCCGGGGTGCCGCGCGCCTTCATGTCGCCGTTCGCGTAAGGGAAGCGCACGATAGAGTTGGTGTTCGCGACGTAGACCCATTGGGGCGAAGGTCCGGGCGGGTAGAAGGCGATGCCGAAGGGCCGGTCGAGGCTCGCGGCGAAGACTTCGATGGTTTGTGGGTTCGAGCTGCCCTCCTCGGTGCGGAGGACACGAATCTGCCCCGCGGCGCTCTCCGCCACGAAGAGGTCGCCGTTGGGCGCGCTGCGAAGAAGGCGCGGCTGCTTGAGATCGCGCGCGAAGACGTCCACCGCAAAGCCCGCGGGCACCGAGAGATGGGCGCCCGGGGGCGGTGCGACGACGCGGGGTCCGTTGCCGATGGACGGAGTGGCGTACGGCGCAGGGAGGTCCGCCAGCTTGATGTGCCGGCGGACACTGGGGGCGTCCCCGTGGTAATCGCCGGGCGAAGCGGGGTGCTCTCCCGCCGCGGCGGAAGTGGGCGACACTTGCTGCAAGGAGGCGAGATAGTCGACGAGCTCTCCGCGTTCGACGTCGTCCGGGACCATGAGCGGCATCGCCGTACCCGGCACGAGGCGGCCGGGCGCGGACAGAAACCGGTCGAGCGTGGCCTTGTCCCACGTCAGGCCGGAGTCCGCGAGCGCGTTCGTGTACTTGAACCCCGGCGCCGATCCCGCCTTTCGTCCCACGACGCCTCCCAGCCCCGGCCCCTGCTTGCGCTCGCCGCCCGTCGAATGGCACGGCGAGCAGCGTTGCGCGAAGATGGCTTCACCCGGATAGAAGACGTGCTGGGAGGCGTACGGCGTGCGGACGGCCGAGGCCACGCACGCGCCCCCGAGGAGCGCGAAAGCGACGACATGCACGGCGACGCGTGCGGCGGAAGTCGTCGGGTCCGGCGTGGGCAAGGGATCCGACATGGTCCTCGTTGACTACAACAGAACGGCGCGAGCGCCGAGCCGGATGCGTCACTCAATCGGTGTCGAGGGCCTCTCCGCTCCTGCCGCCTTTCGACGCCTTTGCGGGAGCGAAGCCCGGAAGCTCGAGGACGAGGTCAGCGTACTTGAGGATCGCCGAGCGGTGGGACACGAGTATGGTGGTGCACCTGCCGCGCAGCGCGCGCAGTGACTCGGCGATCTCGCTCTCGGTGGCGGCGTCGAGGTTCGCCGACACCTCGTCCAGCACGAGGACGTGCGGTCGATTTAGGAGCGCGCGCGCGAGACAGAGCCGCTGCTTCTGGCCGGCCGAGAGCCCCGACCCGTCCTCGGCGATCGGATACTCGAGGCCGCCGGGGAGCCCGTCGACCACCGCCCGCAAATGCGCGCGGTCGAGCGCGATCCGTATCTCGTCGTCGTCGATCGCCCGGGCGAGGCCGTAACAAATATTGTCCCGCACCGTTCCCGCGACGAGGAACGGCTCCGCGCCGACGTACCCCACGCGGACCGCCCGATCCCGGAAGAAGTCCGCCGGCGATCGTCCATCGATGTCGATGGTCCCGCGGTCAGTTCGCATCAGCCCGAGGAGGAGAGCCAGGAGCGTGCTCTTACCGGAGCCGCTCGGTCCGACGACCGCGAACTGATAGCCCGCCGGGATCGTCGCGGATACGTCGGTGACGGCGTTGCGATCGGAGCCCGGGTATCGGTAAGTGACGCCCGAGAGGCGGACCGCCGGTCCTACCGGATCGGTCCTGTCGACCAAGCCGCTCCGGGCGTGCGAGTCGCGTTTTGTCTCGGTCGCCGACGGACTTTGAAGCGCGACGTCGAACTCCTCTCGGGAAAAGCGCGAGGCGTAGGTGAGGGCTTCGTGGAGCTGAGGAAAGAACTGGTTGACCTGCGAGTACATCTGCACGCTCGCGGCGAGGCTCTGGGCGAAGCGGATGAAGAGATACAGAAACGAGAGGAGCGCGAGCCCCTGGGTGTGGAGGAGTCGCTGGCTCGCGGCGACGACGCCGAGCAAGAGGATGAGCGCGAAGAAGGGCGTCAGGTTGCTCGCGGCCGCCGTGAGCGCGTGGGCGCGCTTCGAATAGTCCTCGTAGGCTGCGACGCTCCGCGCGAAACGCACGTGCTCGCGCGATTCGGTGCGCAGAACGCGAATGAGGAGCAAGTTCCTCGCCACGCGCTCGATCCCCTGGGTCAGCGCGTACTGTTCCTCGGGCATCCGAGCGGCGACGACTCGCGTGCGTCGATTGATCGACAGCACCGCCACGCAGACGACTGCCAAGCCCCCGATCGAGACGAGCGACTCGCGCCACGCGACCGCGGTCATCAAGGCCATGAGCACGCCCCCTTGCGCTATCGACGCAACGAGCGGCGACCCGAAGAAGCAGCACCACGCGGCTTTGGGGAAGGTCTCGCCGATCCTCGCGTTGACGAGTGCGGCCGGCACGAATCCCTGCTCCGACCCCCGCAGCATCTCGTGGATGGCGAGGCGGCGGAGCTGCGCATTCATCCTCTCGAAGGCAATGAACCCTCCACGCGTCGTCAGATACTGGCCGAGGCTGCGTGCGAACGCGATTCCAAGCAAGCCCCAGGCGAGGGCTGCCGTGGACAGAGTGTAGTTTCGCAGTGGCCCGGGCATCGGGACTTGCTGCGCGACCACGCCGATGCGCTGAAGGAAGAGCTGCAGGAACAGCGCGATGACGAGGTCGACGAGGCCGATGCCGACCGAGCCGAGGATGCCGACGAAGAGCGCCGACAACCCCGGCCGCCCCAGCAGCCGGACCGCCCGTCCGGCGAGGGTGCGCCAGCCGCCCTCACCTGCGTTCTCGAGTCGTGAGACGGTCGCTGCGATTCGCTCGTTGAACAAGGGCGCTCTTCTACGCTACCAAAAAGCGAATGCGGATCGCTCTCGTAGGTTGCGGCAGTATCGCGATCAGCCACGCTCGCGCGATGGCGGCGAGTGGCGTCGCCCGGTGTACGGCCTTGCTCGACGCCGTGCCAGGGCGTGCCGAGGCGCTGAGGAAGACGTTTTTCCCTCACGCCGAGGTCGTGTCCTCGGTGGCGGAGATCCCCGGGAAGGCGGACGCAGCGATCGTGGCGACGCCCGCCGGGTCGCACGCGGCCATCTGCATCGAGCTCCTGGGGCGTGGGGTGCACGTGCTCTGCGAGAAGCCGCTCGCGACGACGCTGGAGGACGCGCGGGCCATGGAGGAGGCGGCAGAGCGCGCGTCTCGCGTCCTCGTTTGCGGGCTCGTCCGCCGTTTCATGTCGTCGACCGCGCTCGTCAGCGACGCCCTACAGAGCGACCTCCTCGGTCGACCACGCCGCGTCGACGTCTGGGAGTCCGTGACGGACTGGCCGCTGCCGAAGCACGCATTCGATCGCGTCGAGTCGGGCGGAGGTGCGTTCTTCGACGTAGCGCCGCACGTGCTCGATCTTCTCTCGCTGTGGCTCGGCGCCGTGGAAGTCGTCGCATACGAGGACGATGCGGTCGAGGGCGTCGAGTCCGTGGCGCGGGCCGAGCTGGTCTGCCGCGGAGAGTATGGTGCGATCCCGACATCGGTCGTGCTCGGGCGCGGCTACCAGGCGAGCAACCGGTGGCGCATCGAATGCGCACGCGGCACGATCGAAATCGGGGGCCCAGAACGGGACGCCGTGCGCTTGCTCTTCGCCCCGGGCGATCGAGTACACGTTTTGAAAGCGTCGACCCCTGCGATTGACCCCTTTGTGCTGCAGCTCGAGCATTTCGTTCGCGCTGCGTCGGGTGTCCACGTCTCGCACGTACCGGTCGCCGCCGCGACGCGAGCCGTAGCCCTCGTCCACGAGTGCTACGGCAAGCGCGAGCCGCTCCCGATCCTGTACGCGGAGCAACAGTCCGCCCTTTCGCCCGTCGAGCTCCCGTATCGCAAGGTCCTCGTGACGGGCGCGAGCGGTCACGTCGGAGCGCGTCTCGTCGAGATTTGGGCGATGCGGGGCGATCTCGGCCGCGTTCGATGCTTGCTTCGAAGCTACAACAACGCCGGCCCCGTGCTGCGCTTCCCTGCCGACGTCGCGTTCGCCGACTTGCTCGATCGGGGGGCCGTTCGGCGGGCGGCGGAGGGGTGCGACGCGATCGTGCACCTGGCGGTCGGCGATCGCGCCTCCCAGGAGGTCGAGGTTCTCGCGAGCGCGGCGAAGGAGCTCGGCATTCGCCGGTTCGTTCATATGAGCTCGGCGGCGGTCTATGGGCGCGACATGCCGGCGTTCGTGGAGCGGCTGCAAGAGGAGACGCCGCTCAAGCGTACCGGGGAACCCTACGCCGACGGAAAGGCCGGGGCGGAAAGGGCCGTTCTTCGTTTTTCGGCCGCGCTCGATCTCGTGATCCTGCGCCCGCACATCGTGTACGGCCCGGCTCAACGATGGAGCATCTACGCCGTCGACCGCGTCCGGCGCGGGGTCCTCGCCGCCGTGGAGGACTCGGGCTGGTGCAACCTCGTCTACGTGGACGACCTCGTAGCGGCTGTGGACCGAGCGCTCGTCACGACCGACGGCGTCGGACGAGCGTTCTTCGTGACGGACGGCGTGCCCCGCCACTGGTCGGAGTTCATACGCGAGCACGGTCGGCTCCTCGACGCGACGCTGCCCCGTGTGCACGCCGCGGACGCAAGGACCCGGGGGAAGTTCTCGTGGATAAAGGATACGGTCAGTCAGGCCGGCGCCATCTTGGCGTCTCAGGACATGAAGAACCTGATCCTGAGCGCGCCGCCGATCCGAGCAACGGCCGTGCCTCTCTTTCGCGCCCTCAAGCAGTTCGGTCCGGTCGGGACCTTCCTCGCCCGCCGGCAGACGACGGTGGCGTCGGGGCAAGGGCCGGACCCCGGCTGGACGTCGCTCCAACTCTCGGAGGCTCGGCTCAGCGGGGCGAGTGCCGAGGCGAGGCTCGGGTACACGTCCCGGGTCGCCTTCCCCGAGGGGATGCATCGAACCGCAGCGTGGCTGTCTTTCTTCGGGCATCTCGACGGCCGGCGAGCCCCGAGTTCGTGACCTCGCGCGACGAGAACCGCCGTGCACGCGCTGGAGGCGCCCGTAGGGGGCACACGCCCGAGCGGTCAGGTGCCCCGTTGGCGACCTTGGTCGAGGACGTACAAGGCATAGGCGGCGGGGAGCGCAGCCCAGCAGAGTGCGCGGGCGGGGCCGTGTTCCAGGGAGCCGATCTCGTCGGGAAGCCTGGAGCGGGCATGGAGAGAAAATCGATCGAAGTGCACCGCGGCACGCGCCAGCTCGAGCGGCATTCGGCGAGCGAAGCGCCAGCTATGGTCGAGGAGGGTCCGCTGCATGAACGCCATGCCCTCCGGATATCGCCACGGCGAGAGGCGACTCAGCTGGTCGGTTCGACCGTGCGCGGCGCGGAAGTAGACGAGCAGGCATTCGTCGAGGACGAGCCAGCGGTATCGCCGGGCGACCCGCTGAAAGAGCGACCCTTCCGGAACTAGCTGCGTGGCCAGATCGGGGAAAGGAAACTGCCGCAGCACGTCGGTCCGCATCGCGCTCCACGTGTCGTGCGGGAGGAGCCGGCGGAGAGACAGCTCCGCGAAGTCGACCGTTCGGGTCGCCGGGAGTGGCGGACCGATGGGGGTGCCGTCCGCCGTCTGGCATCGCGCGAGCACCCCGGCCAGACCCTCGCGCTCGGCGGTTGGCACGCTGTCCCACGCGGCCACGAATCGCTCGAGGGCCTCGGGAGTGCACGCGTCGTCCGAGTCGATGACGACGAAGAGCGCTCCTTGCGCGTCGTTCGCGGCGCGGTTCCACGCGATGTGCTTGCCACGGTTCGGCTGCCACGAATAACGGATCGGAAACGGAGCGCGGTGCCAGCCGCGTACGAGGTCCTCGGTTCTATCGGTCGACCCGTCGTCGATGACGATCCACTCGAAGCGGTCCGGGTCGAGCGTCTGACGTAGGAGGCTCGCGCGGACGCGGGGCAACGTGGAGGCCCGATTATAGGTCGACGTGAAGACGGTGATCGCCACGCTCGACCTTTGGCCGGCCGCGGAAGAAGGCGTCACGCTCGAGCCCCCGCGGCGGCGCGGAACACGGCATCGTACCCGTGAGCCATCGCGGCTGGCGCGAAGCGCTCGCGAATCCTCGACGCCCCCGCGCGGGCGCTCTCGGTGAAGGACGAGAGTCGTTGGAGCGCATCGATCGCCGTCATGGCCAGACTCTCGGCGTTCCCGGTCTCGAAGTAGCGGACCGCGGGTGAACCGTCGGCGACCTCCTCGGTGGTGGCGATGCGCGAGGCGACCGCGGGCAGGCCCGTGGCGAGCGCCTCCATGAGCGCGATGCCGAGCCCCTCGTAGATCGACGAGAAGACGAACAGGTCTGCAGCCCGCAGCAGGGCCGGTACATCGCTGCGCGCGCCGAGGAGCCGCACGTGCGCGTCGAGACCCAGCGTCGAAACCATCGCCTGGAGCTCCGCCATGAGCGGGCCCCCGCCCGCGATCGCGAGCACGGCGCCCGGGCAAGCGGCGACGATGCCCTTCATCGCGCGAATGCTCGTCGCGTGGTCCTTTTGGTTCACGAGGCGGCCGACGGAGAGAAGCAGCGGGTCCTGTGGCGCGACGCCCAGCTCCCGCCGGAGAGCGCTCCTCGTGCCTTCGGCGAGGTCCATGATTCTCGCGAGATCGACGCCGTTGTAGACCACCGTCACGCGGCTCGGGTCCACGTGGAGTACCTTCGCGTTGCGTTTTGCGACCTCCTGGGAGACGGCCACGATCCGCGCGTCTTTCCATCCGGTGGCGACGTCGAGGAGCCAGGTGATGCGACGGAGCCACGGGCTGCGCCAGCCGAGCTCGTACATGTCCGGCGTATAGCTGACGCACTCCCAGGTGGAGACGCTGGGCGTGCCCCCGGCCCAGGTCGTCGCGGCGCGGGCCACGAGCTGCGCGCGTATCAACTTGGCGCTGACGACGTCAGGGCGCAGTCGTCGGATGTGGCGTGCGAGGACTCGCGCCGCGCGCACGAGGCCCAACCCGCGAGCCGCGCGCATCGCGAGGACCGAAGCCACATGAGGCGCAAAGGAGGGGAGCAGACGGTCGTCCGCATAGAGCCACGCCAAATGGTGCTCATAGGCCGGGGCGGGCAGGCTTCGCACCATCGTGAGCAGGTTGAGCTCTGCACCACCTTCGGCCAACGACTCGATGACATGGAGCACGCGGAGCGGGCGTTCGTCGAGCAAAGCGACGGGAGCATACACCGCGACGGCGTCGGCCGACGCGGCGTGCTACGGCTCCGCCGCATCGACGATATGTGTGGCATCGCAGGAATCTGGTCGTTTCGGGGTGGAACCCACGCCGAGCTGTCCGCGACGGCCCAGCGCATGGCGACTGCACTAGCGCACCGCGGCCCCGACGACGCCGGCGTCTGGGTGGACCCTTCGGCGGGAATCGCCCTCGGTCATCGGCGCCTCTCGATCGTGGATCTGTCCCCGCTTGGCCATCAGCCGATGACCTCCGCGAGCGGCCGCTTCGTTCTGACGTACAACGGCGAAATCTACAATTTCGAATCTCTCCGCAGCGAACTCGCCGGCCGTGGACATACCTTCCGCGGGCACTCGGACACGGAGGTGCTCCTCGCTGCTGTCGAGGAATGGGGTGCCTCTGCGGCGCTCCAGCGCTTCAACGGGATGTTCGCGATCGCGCTCTGGGACGCGCGCGATCGCGCGCTGACTCTCGCAAGGGACCGGTTCGGCGAGAAGCCGCTCTATTACGGACTCTCGGGAGACAGCCTCCTCTTCGCGTCGGAGCTGAAGGCATTCCGCGGTCATTCCTCCTTTCGGCCACGCATCGATCGGAGCTCGCTCGCGCAATACCTCAGGTACGCCTACGTGCCGACGCCGCGAACGATCTTCGAGGGCGTGCGCAAGCTCCGACCGGGCGCGTCGATCCGCATCACGGACAAGGACGGTGTCGCGCAGACGCCCCAGTCTTTTTGGTCGCTCGTCGCCGTCGCGCAGCGTGCCGAGGACCACCGCTTCGGAGGGAGCGACGAAGAGGCCATCGCAGAGCTCGACGAGACACTGCGCCGGTCGATTCGACTCCGCATGATCGCCGATGTCCCGTTGGGCGCGTTCCTCTCGGGCGGGATCGACTCGTCCACGGTCGTCGCGCTCATGCAGGCCCAGAGTCTTCGTCCCGTGAAGACCTTCACGATCGGCTTTCACGAGGCGGCGTACAACGAGGCGGGGTGGGCGAAGGCAGTGGCCGCGCACCTCGGCACCGATCACACCGAGCTCTACGTCACACCCGACGAGACCCGGGCCGTCATCCCGCGTCTTCCGGCTATGTACGACGAGCCTTTCGCCGACGCGTCGCAGATCCCGACGTTCCTCGTGTCTCAGCTCGCCCGGCGCGACGTGACCGTGGCGCTTTCCGGGGACGGCGGCGACGAGCTCTTTGGAGGGTATACCCGCTACGCGTGGGCGCCCACGCTCTGGCGTCCCCTCTCGCGCGTGCCCGCTTGGGCTCGCGACTGGGCGGCCGGCGTTCTTCGACTCCCTTCTCCGGGCATCGTCGATCGCGCGCTCCAAAGGATCGACGGGTTCTTGCCCGAGCGTCTGCGTCAGCGAACTCCTGCCGAAAAGCTGCAGAAGGCCATCGACCTCCTGGGCGCCAAGTCGCAGGACGACGTGTACTTCCATCTGGTCTCGACGTGGCGCGACCCATCGGCGATCGCCCGCGTCCAGGAGGCGCCCCACGAGGTCCTGCAGAATGGCGCGCTTCCGCTCCGGAGCTTCACCGAGCGAATGATGTGCGCCGACGGCATGACCTACCTCCCGGACGACATCTTGGTGAAGCTCGACCGCGCTGCGATGTCGGTTCACCTCGAGTCGCGCGCGCCCATGCTCGATCACGACCTGGCCGACTTTGCCTGGCGGCTTCCGACGGACATGAAGATCCGCGCAGGTGCCGGGAAGTGGATTCTCCGCGAGGTTCTGGCGAGGTACGTGCCGAGAGCGCTCTTCGAACGACCGAAAGCGGGCTTCGGCGTTCCGGTCGGCCCCTGGCTTCGGGGCCCGCTGCGTGGTTGGGCAGAGGCTTGCCTCGCGCAGGACAGGCTCCGGCGGGAGGGGTATCTCGAACCCACGGCCATTCGCGAGACCTGGGCTGCGCACCTCGCGGGCAGGACGGACGCCTCCTTCCGGCTCTGGATCATCTTGATGTTCCAGGCGTGGCTGGAAGAGTGGGGCTGATACCTTGTCCACCGGAAGGCACCCACCATGCGAGAGCAGCTGTTGGAGATTCTGCGAGAGCCCGTGACGGGAGCGCCGCTGGCGCTCAAGGGCGCGCGGTTGCGCGAGGGCCGTATCGAGGACGGTGAGCTCGTCAGCGAACGCACGGGGCGCTCGTATCCGATCAGCCGTGGAATCCCCCGCTTCGTGCCTCGCGACAGCTACGCCACATCGTTCGGCCTTCAGTGGAACAAATACCGGCAGGTGCAGCTCGACTCGCTCAATCACGCGCGTCTCTCCCTTGCCCGATTCGACGCGGAGGCGGGGTGGGCGAAGGAGGAGCTGGCCGGGAAATGGTGCCTGGACGTCGGGTGTGGAGCGGGGCGCTTCGCCGAGGTCGCGGCGGCGCGAGGGCCGAACCTCGTCGCGATGGACCTGTCGACGGCGGTCGAAGCGGCGAGCGAAACGCTCCGGGCATTCCCCAACGCGGACGTCGTGCAGGCGAGCCTCTTCGAGCCCCCGTTCAAGACCGGCACCTTCGATTTCGTATATTGCATCGGGGTGATCCAGCACACGCCCGATCCGCCCCGCGCGGTCGCGGCGGTCGTCGAGTTGACCAAGCCGGGCGGCAAGTTCGCGATGACGGTCTACGGGCGCAAGTCATGGACGAAGCTCAATGGGAAGTACCTGCTCCGGCCGATCACGAGACGCTTGCCCCAGACGCTATTGCTGAAGCTCATCGAATCGTCGATGCCAGTCGTCTTTCCGCTGACGGACGTTCTGTATCGCCTTCCCGTCCTCGGCAAGGCCGCCCGATTCGCGCTGCCCGTCGCGAACTGGATCGAGCACACGGAGCTCACGCGAACCCAACGATATGCGGAGACCGTGCTCGACACGTTCGACGCGCTCTCCCCGAGACATGACTCTCCGATGAGGCCGGAGGAGGTGGAGGCCATCCTGGGGCGCATCGCGGTGCGTCGGTGGAAGCTTCGAAGTCGGGTTCCCGTGCAGTGCGTGGGCGTTCGCTGACCTTCGCGTGCGCTGCTGTTTTCGCGCTCGGTTCGGTCCGTTCTGTCACCTCGACGTCAGGTCCTATCCGCGATAAAAGGCGAAATGTAGAATGTCTGCCGATCAAGCCACTCGGCGTCAGGTCGCTCCTGGGTCCGTCGAACGAACCATCGAGGGCATAGAGTTCGAGCTACGCGAGAAGTTCTGCCCTATCTGCGGTCCGGGCTCGACCGAGACGCTCGGGTGGCGAGGGGGCAAGTACCACCGGTACGGGCTCGGCGTGGAGACGAGGATCGTTCGGTGCAACGGCTGCTCCTTGATCTTTCCGAATCCATTCCCCTATCCGAGGCGAGCCTCCCAGCTCTACGGAGACCCTGCGAAGTACTTCGCCGATCACGACGAAGGTCAGAGGCTGCGAGCGTATCAATCCATCGCCCGCGAGATCGTCTCCAGGACGGGAAAAGCGAATCCGTCCGTGCTCGACGTAGGGTGTGGTCGCGGCGAATTCCTCCGAGCGGCTCGGACGGCGGGGTGCGGGCAAGTCGTGGGCCTCGATGTCTCCGAAGAGATGGTCGCGTACGCAGCCGCCCACGACGGCGTTCGAGCGCTACGGCGGACCATCGAAGAGTTCGCCGCCGAATCGGACATGACGTTCGACGCCGTCGTGTTGGGCGCGGTGATCGAACACGTCCACGATCCGGACGCGATGATCGCCACGGTCGCTCGTGTGACGCGCGCTGGCTCGGTGGTTTATGTCGATACCCCGCGCGAGCCACACCTCCTCAGCATCGTCGGAAATGCGGTCAACCGCCTCGTCCGGACGGGGGCAGTCTACAACCTGTCACCGACGTGGACGCCGTATCACGTCTTTGGTTTCAATCCAAAGTCACTGCGGATCGTCTTCGAGAAGCACGGCTTCGTCATCGAGGAACTCCACGTGCGCGCGGCGCCGAAATTGAGCTCCGACGGCTCGGGGAAGGATCGAGCGCGTGCGTGGGTGGGCACGCAGATCAACCGCGTTGCGAACCTGGTGCGCTTGGCGGCAAATATGGACGGGTGGGCGCGCCGAGTGTGAGGACGCGGACGTCTCAGCGGGGCGCGCTCGATGACAGATAGCGTCGGCGCATCCGTAACATCGGAGCCTCGACCAGGCTGTACGAGAGGCCGGCGAAGAAAAGGCTGGCCGCGACGTTCCATGGGAAGCTCTTCCAGAGCGGCAAATCGACGATGTGAAGATGCTGCTCGTGCACGGTGAAGAACTGCTGCCAAAGATAGAGGCTGTACGACAGCACTCCCAGCCGCCCGACCGCCGGGCGCGCGAGCAAACGAGCCGCCAGATCGGGAGGCCCTTCCACATAGGATACGATGAGGTACGCGATCGTGACGCCGTCCAGCGTCGCCCCGAAGGGCAACACGATGCTGCCCAGTCGTCCGGCCCACATCAACTTGCCCACGGTGACGAAGACGGCCAACGCTACCAGGCGCACGACGGTGGGCCGGTAGCTCACGATGCGTTTCGCGACGACCGGATGGGCGTGAGCGGTGAGGGCCGCGAAGCACCCCCACATGATGGCGTCCGCCCAGCCGAGAGACGAGTGAAAGAGCGTGAGTCGGTGCATTAGGCATGCTGCGGCGCGTATCACCGGGTCGACGACCAAAATGACGGCGGCCACGACGAATCGGCGGCGCATCGAGAACCACACGAACGCGAGCGGCCAGACGAGATAAAACTGCTCTTCGACGGCCAAGGACCAGGTGTGCTGCAATAGCCAGCCGTCCGGCGGAAAGGCGAAGACGCCCGTCGTGAAAGTGAGCGCGTTCGCGTAGACGACCCGCGAAATCTGGAATCCACGGCACGCGTCGTACGCGGCGACGAACGCGACATAGACGAGCAGCGCGGGCAAGATGCGAAATACGCGGCGGACGTAGAAGTTGCGCAGGCTCACACCGCCGGTCCTCGCTTCCTCGGCGAGCAGGAGCGCCGTGATGAGATAACCGCTGATGACGAAGAAGACGGCGACCCCCGACGACCCCGGCAGCAGCAGCCCCGCGAGCGCGGTGGGGAACCCCCCGGTGGCGCTCGCGTGTGCAAGGACGACCGTGGCGATCGAGACGGCGCGAAAGCCATCGATGACACGGACGCGGCCTCCTTCGATGCCCGTCCTCGCGCTTTGTCCGGCCGACACCGGCGTGACCTTCAATGAAAGCTTCCTTACGGCGACGCGGGCGCTAGGGTATCACAGCGTCGGGATCCGGTATGCGCGGGCTCGCTCCTATGCGTCTGGTGTCGCGGGTCGCGATCGGTACAATCGGGCGCATCGATGAGCTCTCCAGGGCCCGCCGCGAAACCGCCGTCCGGGCGATTCCAGTTCTATGGGCGTTGGTTGGGGTGGGCGGCCGCGGCGATGGTCGCCATTCACCTGGTCGTCGCGCTGGCCCAGTGCGCCTATCCCTACGACAACGACCAAAGTTACATCACCTTCGGCGTCTCACATGAAATCGCCTCCGGTGAGAACCCCTGGGCCGAGCGCCACGTCCTTACGCCACCCTTTACGATTCCGGCGTATGGTCCCGCGCTACACGCGCTCGGCGCCCTCGGGTACGCGGTCTTCGGCCGGCACTTCTGGTGGCTCCGCCTCGCCTCGCTCGCGGGCTTCGTCTTGTCTTTGGTTGCGCTTTCACGCTTCGCGAGGAGCCGCTCGGAGTCGACGAGCCTCGCGTGGTGGGCTGCCCTGATCTATGTCGACCTCGGGCCCGTCGTCGGCGCCAGCGCATCCGGTCGCGGAGACTTCCTCGCGCTGGGACTGATGACTTTCGGGGCCTCCGTGCTGCTCGAAGCGCCCGCCACGGAGATGGCGTCGTACGCCCTTGCGGGCTTGCTCTGTGGGACCGCGCCCCTCGTCAAGCAGCTCTACGTATCCGCGATCGCGGTCGGAACGCTATTTTGCCTTTTGCGGCGGGGCGGGCGCAACGCGCTCGTGTTTCTCGTGGCGGGGGCGGCTCCGATGATGGTCACCTTCGCGATCCTGCAATGGCGGACGGGTGGCGGCGCGTGGGCGATCATGGTCGTGTATCCATCGCTAGCCAAAAAAACGCTCGCTCACTTGGTCCTTCTGCTCATCCATCTGAAGCGGGACCCCCTCTTCGTCCTATCCTTGGCGACGCTCGCTCTGGGGCTCATCGCGGCGTGGCGCCTTCGGCGGCGGTTCGCGTGGACGAGGGACGACCGGTTCGCGTTCCTCGTGGCGTGGCTGCCTCTCGCCGTCGCGATGAGCCTTTTTACGGGGATGCGCACGATAGCCAACGGCTACTGGCTGGAGCTTTGCTTCGTCGTCGCGGCGCTTCTCGCCAGGCTGATTCCGACGCTCACGCCGTCGCTTCGGGTGGTGCCACGGCTGGCGACCGCGCTGGGCGTACTGTTCCTGGGGGGAGGGCTCGTGGGGCACGCGCGCGCCCTCCACGGCGTCTACCTCGAGTGGCAGGCGATCCCATACTACGAGTCCCTCGTCGATCTCGTGCAGCGCCGGACTTCGCCGGACGACAAGTGCTTCACCGAGTACTCCGACATTCCGGAGCGTGCCGGGCGGTCGGTCCTCTTCAACGATTATCTCCTCTACGGCGTCACGACCGCTCGAAACCGGCAACTCGTGCAGTCGTCGCTCGATGAGGGGCGCTTTGCCATTCTCCTTTTGCAGCCGTACGCCGCCAATATCTACGACACGTCCCGATACCAGCGAATCGCGACCGCCCTTCCGTTTCCGACGAAAGTCTGGGCCGTCGCCCCCTATCTCCGGCGGGACCTGCTGACTCCGGCCGACGTCGCGTTGGACGTTCCCGGTGGTCCGAAGGGAGTCGTGGTGGAACCGTAAGGCATGGCTCTTACCGCGGCCGCGCCAGGTACATGCGCATGTTCGACATGTGCTCGGTCGCCCACGCCACGGCGGGTCCGAGCAAGGGGAGCGTGCGGTCCTCGCGCAAGAGGGCGCGGCGGAGGATTTCCTTGCCCGTGCCGCGCCGTGGCTTGGCGGGCGATGCGCGGGTGGCCGTCGTCGGGGCCGGGGCTTGGACCGACGAGCGGCGGAGAAGACGCCGAGTGAGTGGGGTCACGCCGGGAACTTCCATCAGGCCCCAAATGAGCGAATAGCCGAAATGCTCCGCGACCTCGAAGCCTGCGTCGGCGAGCCGTTGGGAAAACTCGTCCACGGTGAACACGTATTGGAAGAAGTGCATCCCTGCAGGCGGTTCCTCCGGTCGAGTGTGGTCTACCCGCGTGACCACCATTTCGGGGTCCATGTCGCGACGCACCGTGCGGCGCTTTGCGAAGAGCACGTTTCGCAACGCCGATGCGTCAGGGACTGAGCAGAGAAACCACCCGTCGTCCGCGAGGACGCGGCGCGCCTCGCGAAGTCCGACTTCGGGCCCCGATTCGTCGTGCTCGACCACGCCCCCCGAGTAGTACGCGTGAACTTCCCCGTTCGAGAACGGCAGGCGCATGATGTCGCCCAAACGGACATCCGCCTCGGGCAATTCACGACGAAGGCGCTCCACGGCCCTCGGGGCGAAATCGACGCCGACCACCTGGTATCCGCGTCGGTGAAAATACTTCACCCATTGTCCGGGCCCACACCCGCCTTCGAGAAAAATCCGATCGGGTCGCAATTTGTCGGACAAGATTGCATGGAGCGGCGTCTCCTCGCAGAAGGCGTCCTCGTAGGCGACGTCACGCGTGGCTGCGTCCCATGCCGCATCCCAGTACGCCGGCGTGTAGCCGGGGCTCACCTGCCGTTGAAACATCTTCAACACGAGAGGGTCCTCGGTGGCGTCCCGGTTCGCTGCAATGCGCCTACCGGGACGGGCGGCTACGTTATCAGATGGGCGAGAGGCGCGGTCACGGGAGCTCGTCTCGCGGCGCCCCGTCGCGGGCCGCTTGGAGGGTGCTGGCGAAGCCTTCATTGTGGAGGAGCGTCCCGGCGACGCGTTCGGCGATGCGTGCGTTCGCGCGGGCGTTGGGGTGCGCGTCGCCCGGAAAGATGACGAAGGCATCCGGCAGCTCGCTTGACTTGACGATCCCCGCCGTATCCACCACCAGCGCTCCGGTCCGACGCGACAGGGCCTCGAGACGCGACGCGAAGGCAGGCGTCACGCCCGAACCCTCGGGGTCGGACAGGGGTGTGATGAGGAGCACCACCACCTCGGGGCGACGTCCGTCCGCGGGGTGGGCGAGGCGTTCGATGCCGTCCTCCAGCCGGTCGAGGGCGCCGGGTGCGTCGTCGGCCGTCCCGGGGTCGGGCCTGCGGTGGAGCCGACTGACGACCGCCACGAGGTGATCGGGAACGATGGCGAGCGCCCTGCGGGCAAAGCTCATCCGCGTAAGCCGCGACCTACCGGCCGGAGGGGAGCTCGGAAACCTGCCCCGTGTCGGATCGATGGCGCCGCCCACCGTTCGGACCTCGACGACGACGACGTCGGGTGTGTACGTGGGGACGGTCTCCCGGGCCATATCGAGCGCCTGGTCCATTCCGTAGCTGACCACGCCACAATTGATGCCCTCGACTTGCGCCCCCGTGCGCTCCGCGAGGAGGTCCGCGAGGACGTGAGGGTAGGTCTCATCCTCGTTCATGCCCTCTCCAGTCGTGATGGACGATCCGAAAGCCATGACGCGGACGACGCCCGGGTGGGCAGGCGTGAAGTCCGCCCCGCGGAACCCCAGCCGATTGATGCGTACGGGCTTTCCGTGCAGAACACCTACGAAGCCCGGGGCGAACGTATAGCGATTGAAGCTGTCGTCGAGGCGTCGCATTGGGATCCAATCGAGCGTGTAGCGCGCGGGGTACACCAATGCGTCGAGCCCGAAGGCCGACCACCGGATGGCGCTCTCGAGCACGACGAGGCCCACGTAGAAGCCCGCGATGACGACGAGGCTGGCGGCTCGAAAGGATCGCAAGCTCGGCCAGAAGACGAGGGCTGCGGCCAGCAAGCAAGGCAGGCCGATCATGGTCCATGCGCCCTCTCCGCGGACGAAGGCGAAGAGGGCCACGAGCGACCATGCGCATAGGGCCAGCATCACCAGGAGCGCCCTGCCGTGGACGTCGAGAACGGCGCGAAGCATCGTGGGTCAGAACTGAAAGTAGATGAAGGGAATGGACCCGTGCATGAGCACCTGGTGGAAGACGAAGTGCCCGACGACGAGCCACACCACGAAGACGCCGAACGCCGCGCGTGCCGTGGCCGTCCATCGATCGAAGAGGTCGAGCGTTCCCGCCTTGTACTGGAGTGCCTCGACGATTCCGAGCGCGCCGGCCAGAGGTAGCACCAGGGTCACATAGCTCAGCGTCTCGGGGCCCGCATGAAAGTCCGTCGCGATGCCGGCCAGAAATCGGCCCACCTGCGCGATGCCGTTCGCGCGAAAGAGAAGCCACCCGAGGCACGTCAGCTGCGACATCAGCAGCACCTTGGGCCAGCGCGCGCGAAGGGGAGAGTCCGTCGTGTCGCGAACGCCGAGAAAGCGGTAGGCGGCGAGGAGGACCCCATGATACGCGCCCCACGTGACCATCGTCCAAGACGCTCCGTGCCAGATGCCTCCGAGGAGCATCGTCACGAACAGGTTGAAGTAGACGCGCGGTTGCGACGCTCGGTTTCCTCCGAGGGGAATGTAAAGGTAGTCGCGGAGCCAACTCGAGAGCGATATGTGCCAGCGACGCCAGAAGTCCGACGGACTCTCGGCGATGTAGGGCAAGTCGAAGTTCAGCAGGAGATCGAAGCCCATGAGCTTCGCGAGGCCCCTCGCCATGTCGCTGTATCCCGAGAAGTCGCCGTAGATCTGGATGGCAAACGCGTAGATCGCGACAAGCTTGTCGGCTCCGGCGTGCTCCGCGTCGTTCCCAAAGACGATGTTGACGACGTGCGCGCAGCCGTCCGCGATGACGATCTTCTTGACTAGGCCCCACGCGATCCAGAAAAGCCCGTTGGCGATCTGGTCTGGATCGATGCGGCGCGGCCGCTGCACTTGGGGGAGTAGCGAGTGCGCGCGCGCGATGGGCCCCGCGACGAGCTGCGGAAAAAAAGTGACGAAGAGGGCGTAGTCGACGTAGCTCGGGCACGCCTTGAGCCTGCGCTGGTAGACGTCCACGACGTAGCTCACCATGTGGAACGTGTAAAAGGAGATCCCCACCGGCAGCACCAACGACAGGCGGAGCCATCCGACGTCCATGCCCGCGTGACTCAAGAGCGAGTCGAGATTGTCGACGAAGAAGTTGTAATACTTGAAGAAGCAGAGGATGCCGAGGTTCGTGGCGAGGCTCGCGATGAGGAGCCGTTTGCGAGCGGCCGGATTCTCCCACCGGTCGAGGGCAAGGGTCACCCTCCAGTCGAACGTAATCGAGAAGAGAAGCAGGCCGAGGAACTTCCAATTCCACAGGCCATAGAAGACGAGGCTCGCCGCGAGGAGCATGCGGTTTTGCCAGGCATGACCGAGGAGGACGTAGATGCCATAAACGACGACGAAAAATACGAAGAAGCTGGGGCTATTGAACGACACGACGCCGTCAGTTGGGCGTGACGTGTCGGTCGCCGGCCTTTTGCCCAGACGCGCCTCCGTCGGCCTCCGTGACAGGAAGGGGCTGATAACCGTCGCCCTTGTAGTAGTAGTGATAGTACGAATATTCGTGTTTACTCAGATTGACGGCGTTCAGTACGGCGCCGACGACGCGTGCGTCGACGTCGCGGAGCGCGCGCAACCCCTGGCGGGCCAGCTGCTTCGACGTCTGGAACGCTCGGACGACGAACACCGTGCCGTCGACCAACGTCGAGAGGACGGCGGAGTCCGTGACGGCGGCCAGAGGTGGACTGTCGATGACGACGCGATCGAAGCGTTCCGAGAGCTCACCGAGGAAGCGCCGGAAGCGCTCCGAGTGGATCAGGTCCGCCGGGCTCGGTGGGACGGGGCCGGCGGGGATTGCCCAGAGGTTCTGGACGACCGTGGGCTTGGCCACCTCGTCGACGGTGCATTCTCCGAGGAGCACGTTCGTCACCCCGGAATCGCCGACGCGGTCGAAGATCCGGTGCAGCCGGGGACGCCTCAGGTCGCAGTCGACGATGCAGACGCGCTGGCCGCCCTGGGCGAGGGCGATCGCGATGCTGCACGCGATCGTGGTCTTCCCTTCCATCGGAGCCGCGCTCGAGACGAGGAGCCGCTTGTAGGGCCGGTCCGGGTTCATGAACATAAGGTTCGTGCGGATGCTGCGAGCCGCCTCGGCGATGCCGCTGAGCGGGTGCTCGTGCACGACGAGCTCGGGGTGGCTGCCGGCGGCCGGTGCGAACGGCCCCGTGCTCCGTCGCCTGCCCCGCTGGCGCTTCTCGTTGTCCTCGGCGAGCTCGGGTAGGAGGCCGAGGAACGTGGCGCCGAGCTGCTCTTCGAGGTCCTGCGGCGTCTTCACGGAGTTGTCGAGCTGTTCACGCAGGAACGTGAACGCGAAGCCAAGGATGAGGCCCGCGATTGCGCCGATTCCCACGTTGACGGCAACGTGCGGGCGGACGGGGCCGCCCGGGTCTTGCGCCAGATCGACGATGCGGATGTTGTTGCCGCGCATCATCCGGGCGAGATCGGCCTCCTTCATTTTCGTCGACAGGAGCTCGAAGAGCTTCTCATTCTCTTCGCGCGAACGGTCGAGCCGGTGGTACTCGATCTCCTTCATGCTGAGGTCGACGGCGCGGCTTCTCGCCTGTTCGAAGAGCGCCTCCTCGCCCGCCTCCTCGTGTTCGACGATGGCGAGGTCCCGATCCACCGCTGCCTGAATGTTGTGCACCTCGGTGAGGAGCGCGGTGGCCGTCGCCTCGACACGCCCCGTCAAACTCTTCACGAGCGGATGGTTCTCTCCCTTTCCTTCGGCGAGAAGGGACGCCCTGTCCTTGACCGCGGCTTGGTACTGGGTGCGGAGCGCCTGCAGGTAACTGCTCGCCAGGAGTTCCGACGAAGGAAGATCGTCCGGGTTTGCCGCGGTGATCTTCGCGAACTCGGTGTGGCGCGCGAGGAGCTCCTGCTTGCGCGTGCGCGTGTGCGTGAGCGCGGTGTCGTACTCCTGCATCTCAAGCCGCAGCATGTTCGACGATTCGTTGATCGACGTGCTGGGAAGGTCGTTCGTCTCTTTGAAGTCGTGGAGCGCGTTCTCGTCGCGCTCGAGCACCTTCTTCACGTGATCGACCTGCCCGCCGAGCCACGAGCTCGCCTCGATGCTCGAGTTGACGGCCGTCTGCAGGTTTTGATCGATGAACGCGTTCGCCACCGCGTCGGCGAGGCGTCGCGCGCGCTTGGGGTCCGTGTCGTCGACCTTGATGTGGAACAGGCGACTGTTCTTCACGGGCTCGACGGCGACGCGCCCGCGCAGCGTGGCGGTCGCCACTTCGACGCTCGCCGGCGCGGGCGGTGGCGCCTTGAGGCCGAGGAACCCGTAGTCCGTCGTGAGCGACAGATCGCGCACGACGCTGCCGAGGACCCGGTCGGAGGTCACAATCTGGAACTCGGTCTGGTAGTACTCCTGCGCGTCCCAGTAGATGCCGACACCCATGTCGTGGACGTCGCTCGCCTTGTCGCCGAGCGGCTGGGCCGCGTTCGGATTGATCTCGAGCAGCGTGGCCGCCTCGTATACCGGCGGTTGCGTCCGCCAGTAAAGCAACGACGCGCCGGCACACAGGACGACGGTCGCGACGATGAGCGGCCAGCCTTTGCGCAGGGCCTTCAGGACGACGGCCGCGTCCAAATCAGAGCGGCCACCCGGCGGCGTCCCGGCAGTTACTCTGGGGCTCGAATTCATCGCGTGCATTCCTCAGCTGCCCCGTGGGCTCGTCGGCCCGATGGACGGGCGGCTAGTGCCAGTAGGTTGCGCCGAAAGCAAGTTTCATTCGATGAGAAGGCCCACCCAGGTCCCAAGGCGCGGGGACGCCCGGCGGCGCGAAAGTGACGTGGTAGCGTACCCGCCATGACGATCTCCGCCAGAAATGCGGAGCCATCGCGGGTCTCGAGCGCCTCTTCGACCGAAGACAGGGCGTTCGTGTGGATCCAGCATGAAGTGGGGATTCAAATTCTTCATGCCGTTGCGACGCGGTGCCGCGAGGCCTCGGTCCCCTTTCTCGTGGTCAAAGGGATCGTCACGTCGCGCCTCCTCTACGAGGATGTCGCCGAGCGCCCCATCGGGGACGTGGACATACGGATACGGCCGGTCGACCTGCGCGCGTTCGAGCGCCTGGCGCGCGCGGCGGGATGGCCCTGCGTCCGCGTGCTGCGTTCCTACGGGAGCCTGATTTACGACTTCGAGGCGCTCAGTTTGGACGTCGAGTCCACGGTCGGGCCTCCCGGGCTCTGCGGCCTCGGCGTCGGTGCCCTGCTCGATCGGGCGGTATGGCGAGAGCTCGCCCCTGGTCTCCGCGTGGCTGCGCCGGAAATTCACGACCATGCCGTCGTCCTCGTGGTCAACGTGTTCAAGGACAAGATTGTCACGGCGACGTCGTGGGGCCTTGCCGACCTCGAGCGCGTCGTCCGAAGGCCCGAGTTCCAGCGCGACGTGTTCGTCGACCGGGTGCGTGCGTCGCGCATCACGACCATGACTTGGATCGTGGCGGCGTGGATGGAATCGGCGCGCGGGGACGGGGCGTGGGCCGAGATTCGCCGAGCCCTCGAAGCGGGCGGGGGAGTGCGCCGGCTCTATGCGCGGCTCGTAGGCCTGGGCCTGAAGGGCGCGGTCGGACACACCTCGCTGTCGTTGAAGCTCCTCGCGCGCGTGGCCGCCGACTCGCCGCGCATGCGAGTACACGCCCTATCGCGGGCCGCCGCGTGTGTCGTCGAGTTGCCGTGGCGCCGCCTGGCCCATGGCTCATGACGGCGGCAAGGAGGACGGCGACCCATAGGCCACGTCTTCCAGCACCAGCCGGAGGCGACGCACGCGATGAGGGCCTGCGCGGAGGGCGACCTCGGTCGCGCGGTCGTTCGGAATACGAGCGGTCGTGACGATCGCGACGTCGGCGAGGCCGGCGGCGAGGAGCTCCGGGATGTTCTGCCCGCCGCCTCGAACGGGCAAGCCGTGGATGAGACGGCCGATCTTGAGCGGATCGTCGTCGACGAAGGCGACCGGCGAGAAACCCTCTTCGGGGTTGTCGAGGAGGCGACGCGCGAGCTGCTCGCCGAGATCCCCCGCGCCCCACAGAATGACGCGGAGGCCTTTCTTGCGCTCCACGGTCCCGCCGAGGACCACACGAAGGACGCGGAACGAGATGCGCGAGGCCATGACCAGCACGGCGAACAGGAGGCCGTCGATGATGAGCGCGCCGCGCGAGAGTGCGCCGAAGCGGATCCAGATCCCCACGACGATGACCGAACACACGGACGCGAGGGCCGCGCCGCGCGCCAGGTTCATCAGGTCGCGCACGCCCGCGTAGCGCCACACGCCCTCGTAGGCATGGGCGAGATAGAGGACCACGAGCTTGGTGGCGACGACCACGAGGAAGACCTGCGCGACGTCGCGGGCGGTGTCGGGTGGGACGTTCCCGTCGAAGCGGAGGAGGAACGCGCCGAGCAACGCCACCATCGCGAGCACGGCGTCGACGAGGACTTCGAAGAGGCGGCGCCGGTGACCGAACGTGGCGACGGCGAGAAGGAGATTGTTCGGGTCGACGTAGTCGGGTCGATCGGTGCGCGCGAGGTGGATTCCGAGGAAGGCCAGGGTCATGACGAGGAGCGGAACGCCGACCCACACGCCCGTGGTCACGCCGAGGCGGGCGAGCACGGCGACGGTGCCGCTGAGCGCGCCGATGCCGAGGAGCGTCCGCACGGCGGTCGTCTCGGAAAGCCCGAGCAAGACGAGGCGGTGCGATGTATGGTCGCGGCCGCCTTGCGAGATGGGCCGTCCGCGCAGGACGCGCACCAGCGTGACGAACGTCGTATCGAAGATGGGCACGAGCATCACGAGGACGGGCACGGCGACCGTGGCCAGGAGGCCTCGGGAGCGCCCGTATCCGTGCTCCATCGCGAGCGTCGCCAGCGTGTAACCGAGAAAGAGCGCCCCGCAGTCGCCCATGAAGATCGACGCGGGCTGCCGGTTGAAGACGAGAAAGCCGGCGACCGCCCCGGCCAGCGCCGTGGCGCACGCGGCCTCGGGGAGCTGGTGCTGCAACACGAAGAAGATCGCCTGGAAGACGGAGGCGAGGCACGCGACGCCGCCGGCGAGGCCGTCCATGTTGTCGAGCAGGTTGAGCGCGTTCGTGATGCCGATGATCCAGAAGACACTGATGGCCTGGTTAAGGATGAGGATGCCCGTCCACGGGAGCAGCGACCCGGTGGCCACGGTGATGGCGGCGACGCTGAACTGGCCGATGAGCTTCGTGTACGGCTTGAGGCGGAAGACGTCGTCGACGAGGCCGAGCAGGAACATCGCCGTGGCACCTGCCAAGAGATGCAGCCGCAGGTGCCCGCCCACGACCAGGGTGGGGGCGAGGAACGCGACGAAGATCCCTGCCCCGCCCGCGAGGGCGGTGGGGCGCTTGCTCCAGCGCTCGGCCCGCGGCTTCGCGACGAAGCCGATCCGCTGCGCGACGAAGCGCGTGATGAACGTCGCCACGAGGGCGAACGCGAAGCTCGCGCCCGCGATCGAGAGCAGCCAAGGCAGCGTTTGGCTCGTCGCGAGGGAGGGCATCTCGGTTTCCTGCAAGAGGCCGAAAGAGACGGTGGTCAGTGGTTGCGCTCGTACGTAATGACGTCCCTCAGAATGTCGTCGAGCGAGCGCGTGGGCGCCCACCCGATCCATTCGTGGACCTTCGATACGTCGGGCACGCGCCGCAGCATGTCCTCGAAGCCCTGCTCGTACGCCTCGTCGTACGACACGCTCCGTATCGCCGACGAGGAGCCAACGACCTCGCGCACCCGCTCGGCAAGCTGGCGGATGGAGACCTCTTGTTCAGCGCCCACGTTGAAGACCTCGCCGACCGCCCTGTCCGAGGTGCAGAGCTCGTGGAGAGCGCGAACGACGTCGCTCACGTGGCAGAAGCACCGCGTCTGCTCCCCGCTCCCGAAGACAGAGATGGGCTGCCCGGCGAGGGCTTGACGCACGAACGTGGGGATGACCATTCCGTAGCGGCCGGTCTGCCGCGGGCCGACGGTGTTGAAGAGGCGTACGACGGTCGTCGGGAGCTTCTTCTCTTTCCAGTACGCGAGGGCGAGAAACTCGTCGATGAGTTTGCTCGCGGCGTAGCTCCAGCGGCCCTTGGTCGACGGACCAAGCACGAGGTCCTGCTCTTCGCGAAACGGGAGCTGGAGGCTCTTGCCATAGACCTCGGACGTGCTGGCCACGAGGACGCGCTTGCCCTTCTTGGCGGCGGCGTGGAGGACCACCTCCGTGCCGTGCACATTGAGCTCGATGGTCCGAACGGGGCTCTCGACGATGAGGCGCACGCCGACCGCGGCTGCCAGATGAACGACGCAGTCGGCGAGATCGACGAGCTCGGCGACGACCGTGGGATTCGAGACGGAGTCGATGACGAAGTGGAGGTGCGGGTGCTGCCGGATCGCAGCGAGGTTTCGCGCACTTCCCGTGGACAAGTCGTCGAGTACATAGACTTCGTCGCCCTTGTCGATCAGAAACTCTGCCAAGTGCGAACCGATAAAGCCTGCACCCCCGGTGACCAACCAGCGCATGTTCGTGCACTCCGTGCTCGTGGCGAAGTGATCCGTTGCCGCGAGCCCGAAAAAAATTCAGGAATCTCGGAGACGCACACTACCACGAGTGGGTTCGGCGGGGCGAATCCCGCGGTTCCTCGCACGATCCTGCGTCATGCCCTGGATTTTGCCAGCGATGATTCCATATCGCGCCCTCCGAGCGGGCCCGTCATGGCGGACGCCTTCGCGCTCTCGGCCTGCTTCTCCGGCTGGTAGAGGGCCGCGACGAACGCGAGCGCGACGACGATGACGAGTCGTTGTCTCGCGATGAGACCGACGTTCGCCATCGAGGTCGCGTACATCACGGTGCAGGGCACGACGAACGTCGCCACCATGAGGGCGACCAGCCGCAGCTCGCTCGTGCGGACCACCTTCCATGAGCGGTACATGAAGAACGCGATGATGAGGACGTCGACCTTCCCCACGTGGAAAGCGATGGACCCGCTTGCCCACGGGAACGGGGCGAGGACGGTATAAATGAGCTTCAGCCAGAGCTGGCCATAGGGGCTGCCCCCGTCGTCGAACATGACGCCCGAGCCGCCTTCGGCGTTGGCACTGCGGAACGTGGCGTCGGTGCCGCGCATGAACGTCGTCGACGCGGTTTCCGACACGTCCTGCGCGGCGTGGGTGAGCCCGAGCACCATGAGGCCTGCGGCCACGAGCGCGAGGGACCCGAAGATAGGTCGCGCGATGGACTTGGAGCGTCCTCGGAGGAGGCCGACAACGAGCGGCGCCGTGGTGACGAAGAGGAGATAGAACCGCACGTACCAGAGCGCGCACAGGCTCAAGGCGCCTATCGCCAAGTGCAACACGGACATCCGCTGCATGAGACGAATGCTGCTCGCGAGTGCGCTCACCGTGAAGAAGACCACGAGCCCGTCCTTGAACATGTCGCTCGTGTAGTGAAGGTATGTCGGCCCGAGGTAAAAGATCGCCATTGTCCAGCGGGCGCGCTGCGGGTCGGCGCCGAGCTCGACGGCCAGGCGATAGAGGTTGTAGCAGGTGAGGCCCGCAGCGAGGCCGATGAGCGCCGTACAACCGATCCGCGTGGCCTCACCGCCGTTGAGATAGATGATCCCGGCGAAGAGATTGGGCGGGAGAGAGGCCTGGCCCAAGATGGGGAGATCGTCTTGCGTCATGAACGAAATGCCCCGCACCTGCCAATAGCGCGCGATCTCGGTGGCCATGATCTCGTAGCTCTCGCAGTCACCGCCGGCTTCGTGGCTGAACAGCTTGACGTCGCGGATGAAGGTCTGGAGGACGAGGCGCACCACATATCCGAACAAGATGATCTGGAGCATCTTGTTGTCGCGGCCGCGCTCGCCCGCGCGCACGACGAAGTAAAGGAGTATGCCGAGGCAAACGGCGAGGAGGGGGCCTACCATGAAGCGAACCTGAGGATACCCAATCGGTTGTGCGTAAGCCCGCGGGGGTTCATAAGAGCCCCTTCTCACCGAGGAGACGGCGGTAAAGGGCCGCGTGGTCGTCCACCAGCCGGACCACGCCGTACCGGCGCCTGGCATACTCCCGGCGGCCGGACTCGTCGTTTCGTTCCTCGGGAGCGTCGTAGCCCTCGAAGGCGGCGGTGAGAGCATCTTCGAGCGCGGCGGCGAACGCCGCGGGCTCACGTGACCGAACGAGCCGTCCCCAACGGCCTCCCTCGAGCACATCTTCGACGCCGCCCACCGCGGTCGACACGGGGATGCAGCCGGCCGCCATCGCCTCGATGACGGCGACCGGCGTCCCTTCGTTGATCGACGTCAGCGCCACGACCCGGGCGTCCGCGAGGATCCGGTGGATATCGGATCGAAAGCCGACGAAGTGTGTTCGTCGGTCGACGCGAAGTGCGCGGGCGAGCTCCTGGAGACGACCCATTTCTTCGCCGCCTCCGACGATGACGAGGTGCGTATCGTCGCCCCGAACGAGCTGGAAGGCTCGGAGCAGCAGCGGGTGGTCCTTGATGGCGGTAAGGCGTCCCACCGAGGCGATGATCCGCGCGCTCGCCGGGAGACCGAGCTCGCGACGAAGCGCACCCCGGTGGGCCGCGGTGTCGTCGAACGCCCGAAAGTCGAACCCCAGCGGAACGACGTGGACCTTCTCCGCGGGCGCGATGCGGTACCGGGTCACGATATCCGCCCGTTGCCGCGGAGACAGGGTCACGATCGCGTCCGACAGGCGGGCGAGCCCGCGCTCGATCGCGAGGAAGGCTTGCGTCACCGTCGGTCGAAAATAGCCGTCGAAGACGTGCCCGTGGAACGTGTGGACGACGATCGGAGCACCCGCCGCCCGGGCGGCGAGGCGGCCGAGGGCGCCGGCCTTGGCGGTGTGCGTATGGACGATGTGGGGCCGGAAGCTGCGGAGCTCGCGGACCAGGGAAAAGAGCGCGAGCGCGTCGGCCGTGCGGATGCTCCGTCCGAGCCCGCGAATGCGCGTGGGTTCGCCGTCGGCGCGCGCCGCGACATCCGCGATCTCCTGTTCCCCTTGCCCGATGTCGCCGACGTAGAGGCGCGATCGGAACGGCGCAGGCAGCCGCGCCGTCAAGCTGCAGACGTGGATCGCGGGGCCGCCCACGTTGAGGCGGGCGATGACGCGCGCCACACGGATTTCGGAAGGCGATGCCATCGTTTCGTGAAGCGGGCGGTCCTCAGGCCGCGCGGGGCGTCGCGGCCAGGGCCATCTCCTGGGCGACGCTCGCCATGGTGCGGACGTCGAGCACGCCCCGGTCCCTCAGCCGCGCCGCCTCGCGCAGGCCGTCGCGGAGCACCCGGAAGAGGCCGTCCCGATCGAAGGACAAGTTGTGCGGGTGAAACCAGAGATGGAAAATGCCGCCGCGGCGAACCGCTTGGGAGAGCCCCGCCCTGATCCGGCGCTTCCGCACCGCGAAGGGAATGTACCGGCGCACTCCCTGGCGATGCAGCAAGAGGAGCGAGCCCGGAATGTTCCACAAACCGGGGAGCTTTTCGCTCGGTGCGACGATGGGCGGCGGACGCGCCGTGGCTTGATCGAGGAGGTGCCCCGCCCGCTTTGCGGGGCCCGGCAAATCGCGCCACCACGTGGGCTCCTCACCGCGAAAGGACGTAAACCCGTGCTGCCGGAGGAGCTCGTGGTGTCCCTCGCGGTTGCGCGGGAAGACGAAGCTACGCAGCGTGATCCCGCGGCGGCCGGCCACGTCGACGCAGGCCTTGAGGTCGGTCTCGGCCGCAGCCTCGGAGCAGCCCGGGTCGCCGTAGACGAGGTGCGAGAACGAGTGACAGGCGATCTCGTGCTTTGCGTGGGCGCCTTGGATCATGTCGAGCACGTCGTCGCCGTAAAAGAGCGGATCGCGTGTCCGGTCGGTGCATGGATCGTCGCCGAGCCAGTCGCGGGGGTACCAGTCGTAGCGCGGCCGGACGATCTCGGGGTGCGCACGGCCGTCGGCGCCGCGCGCACACGACGCAAGGAAGAGGTGGCCGACGATCGCCCAGGTGACGGGGATGTCGAGCTCGTCGAAGAGGTCCAGGAGGGCGCGCACGGTCCCGCGCGGGTCGGGGTGGGCGGCGACGAATGCGCTTGGCGCGGTGTGGTCGAAGCTTCCCCAGATGAACTCTTGGTCGAGGCTGATGACCAGCGCCGGGCGCATCACTTCGTGCCGACGAGGACAAGGTGGTTGGAGAGGTCACGCAGCGGTCCGAGGTCCGAGATGCGATCATCGATCGGTTCGAGCGTCCGCAGGACGGCCGCGAGCGCGCCGGACGAAAAGCGCCCGAGGGCATGCCAGGGGCCGATGAAGGCGCCGTGCACGGCGACGTCTCGGAAGCCGGCGCGCTCCATCGCGTCGCGCGCGGAGCGCGCCGTCATGAAGGAGTGCTTGACCTTCGTGAAGGTCGGCAATCGCACCCGAGCGGTCACTTGGTTGATGACCGCGTATCCGTTCAAGGACAGCGCCGGTGCCGCCGTGATGAACGCCAGCCCGCCCGGGGCGAGGACTCGGTGCATCTCGGCCAGCGCGACGGCCGGATCGCTCAAGTACCGGATGACCTCGATGCAAACGACGACGTCGAAGCGATCGGTGTCGAAGGGGATCGCCGTGATGTCGCCGTCGAGGATTTCTGCGCGCGGGTTGTCCCGTATCGCGCGCTGGCGCATCGCGACCGACGGCTCGATCCCGGACACGACGAAGCCTCGATCGAGGAGCCGGCCGACGTTGAACCCCGTGCCGCAGCCAACGTCGAGCGCGCGGGCGCCGAGAGGAAAGCGCGCGAGCTCGCGATCGAGGAGCTGCTCGATCTTCATCCGGCCGTAGGTGAAGGTCGACCGGTACGGGTTCTTCGCGAGGGCCCGGTAGCGCTCTTCGAACTCCGCCGCCTGCGCGGTGTGCACACGCACGGCATCGCTGCTCATCGACGATGCTCTACCCGAGGGGCGCCGCCTTTTCAACGTGG
Organism: Polyangiaceae bacterium; assembly: GCA_036500865.1. Taxonomy (GTDB): domain Bacteria; phylum Myxococcota_A; class Polyangia; order Polyangiales; family Polyangiaceae; genus Palsa-1150. Next base: position 39,726 of record DASYBG010000015.1, on the reverse strand, counting down.
GTCCAGAAGGCCGAGCCGCTCTCTCCCGTAGACCCCCGCGGCAATCCGCTCGCACCACGTCCGGTTCTCGAGATACCACGAGGCCGTCTTTCGCAGCCCGTCGACGAACCCGTGCCGCGCACGCCAGCCAAGCTCACGCTCCGCTTTCGACGCGTCGATCGCGTACCGCAGGTCGTGACCGGGCCGGTCGGGGACGAAGGAGATGAGGTCGCGGTATCGCGTGCCCGCACGCGGCCCCGACGGCGGCGCGATCTCCTGCAGCACGTCGCAGAGCGTCTCGACGAGCGCGACGTTGGTCAGCTCGTTGCGCCCGCCGATCGCGTACGTCTCGCCCGGCCGCCCGCGTTCCAGGGCGAGGCGGATGGCGTCGCAGTGGTCGTCGACGTAGAGCCAGTCGCGGACGTTCAGGCCCTTGCCGTAGATGGGGAGAGGCTTGCCCTCGAGGGCGTTCAAGAGGACGAGCGGGATGAGCTTCTCCGGGAACTGGCGCGGCCCGTAGTTGTTCGAACAGTTGGTCGTGATCGTCGGCAGTCCGTACGTCTTGAAATAGGCACGGACGAGGTGGTCGGCGGCCGCCTTCGAGGCCGCGTACGGCGAGTTCGGCCGGTGGGCGCTCTCTTCCGTGAAGTAGCCCGCCTCCCCGAGGGCTCCGTAGACCTCGTCGGTCGACACGTGGAGGAAGCGAAACGCGCCCGCTCGCTCGGCCGGCAGTCGAGCCGTGTGGGCGCGGCACGCTTCGAGGAGCTCGAAGGTTCCGACGACGTTGGTCTGCACGAAGTCGCGCGGGCTCGAAATGGATCGATCCACGTGGGATTCGGCCGCGAAGTTGACGACCGCGTCGACCTCGAAATCACGGAGCAGCGCCGCGACGACGGGTCGGTCGACGATGTCGCCCTGCACGAACACGTGGCGGGGGTCGGCGCTCACCGGCGCCAAGCTGTCGGGGTTTCCGGCGTAGGTGAGCTTGTCCAGGTTCACGATACGGCAGCTCTGCGAACCCGGCGCCGAGACGAGCGTCGAAATGACGAAGTTCGAACCGATGAATCCCGCCCCGCCCGTGACGAGGAGCGTTCTCCTTTGCATTCGTGCCAAAGAGGATAGTGGGCCTCTCCCGCCGCAGCAAAGCGGGCAACGTTTTCCACTGTGTTATGTAGCCTCGATGCTTCGTGCGCTGGTCGTCGCCAACAAGGCGCCCGGGGTCGCGCCTGGCCAGCGGTTTCGCATCGAGCAGTGGGAACCGCATCTGCGTGACGAGCACGGCATCGTCCTCGAGTACGACGCGTTCGAGTCTCCGGCGCTGACGCGCGTCCTCTACGAGACCGGCAAGGCCGCGGAGAAGGCGCTGCTTTTGCTCCGCGACACCGTCCGGCGCCGCTCCGTCGTCGCCTCCGCGCGCAGGCACGACGTCGTCATTCTCTACCGCGAAGCCGCGCTCATCGGACCGCCGCTCTACGAGTGGCTCATCGCGAGGACGGGGGTGCCGATGGTCTTCGATTTCGACGACGCCATCTGGACCGCGCCGCGCCGCACGGTGGTCTCGACGAACGACGCCTTCCGCGCGCTCAAGTTCAGCGGCAAGACCGCGAAGATCTGCGAGCTTGCAACGGCCGTGACCGTCGGCAATGAGTACCTTGCGGCGTGGGCGCGCCGGCGCAACGAGCGCGTCCATGTCGTCCCGACGAGCATCGACCTCTCCAAGTATCCCGTTCAACCGCCGTTGACGCCGGGCGAGCCGTTCACCGTGGTGTGGTCGGGCACCTTCTCCACGCTCGCCCACCTCGAGACGGCGCGGGCCGCGCTCGAGGGGCTCGCGCGGCGGCGGTCGGTGCGCCTCCATGTCATTTGCGATCGCCCTTTGGAGCCTCCGATCGCAGGCGTCGAGACGCGGTTCATCCCCTGGAGGGCGGCCGAGGAGGCGCGCGCGATCGGGACGGCACACGTCGGCATCATGCCCATGCCGGACGACGAGTTCGCGCGCGGCAAGTGCGGCTGCAAGGCGCTCCAATACATGGCCGCGGGGCGAGCGGCGGTCGTCTCCCCGGTCGGCGTCAATACGGACATCGTGCGCCATCGCGAGAACGGGTTCGTGGCCCGCACCACCGAAGAGTGGATCGAGGCCCTCGACGAGCTCGCGTCGTCCGAGGCGCTCCGCGACCGCGTCGCCGCCGCGGGCCGGCTGACCGTCGAAGCGGGGTATTCGTCGCGCGCGTCGGCCTCGCGTTTCGCGCGCGCCGTGCACGACGCCGTGGGGCGCCGGAGCTTCGACGAAGCACCGCGGGCGGTGCCGCGCGAGGAGACCACTAGCGCATGGATCGCCGCGAGGACGTGCCGGCGACACGGTCCACCGCGGTGAGCCGCGCGGGCGGCATCCTCTACGTCTCCTTCGACAGCGTGCTGCAGCCGCTCGTCTTCTCGCAGGTCGTGCGGGTCGTGGCGGCGCTCGCGCGAGAAGGGTTTCGCTACCACCTGCTCTCGGTCGAGCGCCCGCGGGATCTCGAGAAGGCCGAGGTCAAGACGCGGGTCGAGGAGGTCCTCGGGTCCGCCGGGGTGCCTTGGACGTACGTCGTCGCTCCGTCGATGGGATCGGCGCCTCTGGCGGCGCAGACGTTGGCGCGTGTCCTCGGGCGGGCGTCGGGGATCGCGCGGCGCGACGAGGTCCGCCTCGTCCACGCGCGCGGGTATCAGAGCGCGATGGTGGCCCGGGGGCTCCGGAGCCTGCTCGGGCTCCCGTATCTCTTCGACGCGCGCGGGTACTGGATCGAAGAACGCGCGACCCCCGGAGAATGGTTCTCGACGGGGACGGCCTACGCGATGGGCAAGTGGACGGAGCAGGCACTGTTCCGCGGCGCGCACGCCGTGGTGACCCTCACGGAGCTCCAGGCGCTCGACGTGGCCTCCGGGATGTTCGGTCCTGCGCCGGCGGCCGTTCGAGTGATCCCCACGTGTGCCGACTACGAGGCCTTCCCGCTGATGGCGCGCCCGCCGCTGACGGCCGGCGGTGCGGTCCCGAGCGCGATCCGCCGCGCGCTCTCGGGGAAGGTCGTGATGGGTATCGTCGGCGCCCTGAACAACACGTACTTCGTGCGCGAGACGCTCCGGTTGGCCAAGCTCGCGGTCGAGGCGTCGTCCGTCGCGCACCTCTTGGTCCTCTCGTCGCAGGAAAGCGAGTACTCCGCTGCGATCGAGGCCGCGGGCATCCCTCGCGGCCGGTGGACCGTGGCGGCGGCCAAACACTGGGAGATGCCCGACTGGCTCCGGTGGATCGACTGGGGGATGCTCCTCGTCCCGGAGACCGCCGCGAACCGCGCGAAGATGCCGACGAAGCTGGCCGAGTTTTTCGCGACGGGGGTGCGCCCGATGTTCTTCGGATGCAACTCCGACGTCGCGCGGTGGGTGGCGCGCGCCGGCTCGGGCCACGTGCTCGCCGGGGTCGACGACGCCGCCCTCGAGGCAGGGGCACGGGTCATCGCGGGTCCCCCCGCCTCGTTCGAGGTGTTGAAGGCCGCGCGCGACCACACCGCGTCACACTTCAGCCTCGCGTCCGGCATCGCGCGGTACGCCTGCTTGCTCGATACGTGCCTCCCTCGCCCGCGTCTCGACCGGCGCCGCTCGTGAGCGCGGTGCCGCACGCCCCCGCTTCTCGCGCCCCACAACCTTTTGCAGGGCCATGTCAGGGCGGTATGGTCCCGCATCATGAAGCGAGCGATCGTCGTGGGAGCCGGAGGGCAAGACGGGCGACTGCTCGTCGAGCGGCTGTCGCGAGACCGGGGTGTGCTCGGTCTCGACGTCGGGTCCGCCACGCAGCACGCGCTCGACGCCGTCGACTCGTTCGACCCCGTCAACCTCCTGAACCGCGACCAAGTTCGCTTGGTCGTGGAGCGCGTTTCGCCGGACGAGGTTTACTATCTCGCCGCGCATCATCACTCCTCCGAGGAGCAGCCCGACGAGGTGGCCGAGCTCCGCGAGGGCATGGCCGTCCACGTGCACGGGCTCGCGCACGTGCTCGACGCGATGGTTCAGGTTGCCCCGCGGTGCCGGCTGTTCTACGCGGGCTCCTCGCAGATGTTCGGGCGGCCCACCACCGCGCGCCAGGACGAGCGGACGCCGTATGCGCCGCGGAACGCTTATGCCATTTCCAAGGTCGCCGGCGCCCATCTGTGCGCGGAGTACCGGGAGCGCCGCGGAGTCCACGCCTCGGTGGGTATTCTCTACAACCACGAGTCCGTCTATCGCGGGCCCCGCTTCGTCAGCCAACGCATCGCGATGGGCGCGCGCGAGGCGCAGCGCAACCCGGCTCATCGACTCAAGCTGCGGTCGCTCTCTTCGGTGACAGATTGGGGCTACGCCCCCGACTTCGTCGACGCGATGGTCCGGATCGTGGGCCACGATACGCCGGGCGACTATGTCGTGGCCACGGGCGAGCCGCGGACCGTGCGGGACCTCGTGGGCATCGCGTTTGCCGAGCTCGGCCTCGACTGGCGAGCCCACGTCGACGAAGACCCCGCGTTCGCGAACGAGGCGCCGCTCTCACTCGTCGGCGACGCGAGCAAACTCCGCGAGACGACAGGCTGGAAGCCGACCGTCTCTTTCGAAGAGATGGTGCGGATTCTCGTTCGCGCCGCGCGCTGAGCGGCGACGCGGGGGGCCTCGACCTCGATGGCGGTCGAGGGCGCCGAAGACGGCCGGAGCGCCAAGGAATTGGCGTGAAAGGAGAGTTGTGGAGCGTTGTGTCGGGTAGCGCGAAAGTGCTACATTCCGGCACACTCGTATGCCTGCGCGAGCGCGCGACTACCAGCCGGGTGAGCGGTTGCCCGGGACCGTCTACGAGATCGTGCGCTTGCTCGGGTCGGGGGGAATGGGCACCGTCTACCACGTCACCGACACGACGATCGGAAAGCACTACGTCCTCAAGACGCTGCATCCACAGCTCGGGTCACGCGACGATCTCGCCCGCCGCCTGCTCAAGGAGGCGCGCACGCTGGGGCGCCTCAATCATTCGAACATCGTGGAGGTCATCACCGCGGGCGTGACGAGCGACGATCTCCGGCTGCCGTTTTACGTGATGGAGCGATTGAACGGGCAGTCGCTCCGCCTCGTGCTCGAGAAGAAAGGGCAGCTCGAGCTGCCTCACGCCTACCAGATCGGCATCGATCTCCTCGACGCGCTCGACTACGCGCACGGGCAGGGCGTCATCCACCGCGACATCAAACCGGACAACATCTTCTTGCACCGGAACCTCGGGGGGATGACGGTGACCAAGCTCATCGACTTCGGCATTCAGGCCGTCCTCGCGTCGACGACCCGGGAGACGGCCGGGCGTTTCCTCGGGACCCTTCGCTATGCGGCGCCCGAGCAGCTCCGCGGCGAGCCCGCCGCTCCGCAGGTGGACATCTACGCGGCGGGTCTCGTCCTCTACGAGATGATCGCCGGCCGCGGGCCGTTCGACGACGCGGCCGAGCCTCACGCCATCGGTGCGGCCCACATCGATCGGCCGCCGCCTCCGCTCTCGTTGTTCGTCGAAGTCCCGCCGGCGCTCGAAGCGTTGATCATGTCGGCGCTCTCGAAGAGGCCCGAGGTTCGCCCGGTCGACGCGTTCACGTTCGCGGGAAGCCTCCGTGATCTGCAGCGCAGCCATCCGGGGCCGCGGGCACGCACGCCGCGTCCCTCCGCCGTGGTGGACGGCGCGCGAGCCGACGCCCATCCGAGCGACGGCCCTGCTCAAGATTCCGCGTTCCGCTGGCCGGACCCGCGCCTCTCGGCCGCAAGCGAAGAGCCGCAGGTGCGGACGTTGTCCGTCGGGCTGTCTCGCTCGTCGCGCTCCGGTCTGCGCATGATGACGGTCTTCGCGCTGACCACCATCGGGGTCCTCTTCGGCGCCATCATGATGGGGCGCACCTTCGCTCCGGCGCGCCTGGCGGAGATCGAAGAGCCGATGGCGCCCTTCGGCGAGATCGCCACCGAGCCGCCGCCCGCGATGATGCTGGCGCTCGCGTCCGGCGGGCTGTTCGCGCCGTCGTCCCCCCAGCCGTCGGCCTCCGCCAAGCCCGCGGCGAGCGCGTCGGCGAAGCGAAAGCCCAAGCCTGCGCCCTCGTCGTCGGCCGCGGCCGCGGCGAAAGCCGTCCTCCTCGAGCTGCGGACGGACAAGCCCGGGCCGGGGCTTTAGGGGCGCGTGCGCGGCAGGGGCTTGGTCGGGTCTTCCGGCCAGGCGTGCCGCGGGTATTTGCGCATCAGCTCTTTGCGAATGGCGGGGTAGTGGCGCGTCCAAAATCCGCCCAGATCCGCCGTCACCTGGACGGCCCGGCTGTTGGGCGCGAGAAGGTGGAGGACGAGGGGGACTTTGCCTCCGATGCGAGGGCCCTCCACCATGCCGAAGAAGTCTTGCATCCGCGACGCGATCCACGGCGGCTTCCCGGCCTCGTAGTGGATGGCCACGGACCGCCCTCCCGCGAGCGTGCAGCGCTCGGGCGTCAGCCGCTCGACGGCAGAGGCGGGCGCGCCAGGCCATCCCCGGATCGCTTCGAGGAGATGCGCTTCGCGTAGCTCGGCGAAGCTCGTGCGCCCCGCGCAGAGCGAGACCAGCGCGGCACGAACCGCGGCGTCGTCGGGGCCGTGGAGCGACGCGTCCATCGACGTCGCGAACCGCACGCGTGCGATCCATCGATCGATCGCGCCCTCGGGCGCGAAGGTCGCCGGCCCGCGTTCGAGCGCCGCCTCCGCCAAGAGCCTCGCGGCCTCCTCGGCCGGCGGACGGTCGTCGTCGGAGGCGTGGAGGACGAGCTCCCCCCAGGCCATGACGTCGCGGGCGTCGACGCGCTCGGCTTGCCCGTTCCAGACGACCGACCGGCGCTCGACAATGTCGCCCGCGAACATTTCGATGAGCCAATCGGGCTCGATGCCGCTGGCGATGCGCACGACGATTCCCGAGGCACGCGCCTTGTCCTCGGCGTCGAGCATTACCAACCACTCGGCGGTCCGCACGACGCTGGTCTCGGCGATCTCGGCCGCGCCGCCGGCGGCCATCGCGGCCTGCCTCGACCCCGGCCGAACGCGCTTGGCGACCCGATCGGGATAGCCGGCGAGGAGGGCCATGCAAAGCGCGCCCTCCGGATCGGCCGGGGGCGCTCCCTTCGCGATGCGGCATGCGCGTTCGAGCTGGGCGGCGGCTCGAGAGACGGCGGCCACGGCCCTGCCATCGAGCTCGGCGGCACGAAGGACGCCGCCTGAGAAGCTCGACGCCTCGGCCTCCCGGAACAAATCGAGCAGCGCGACGACGTCGGACCGCTCGGTCGGCGCGTCGTGGCCGTGCGTCCTGCCGAACCCCGCCCGGTTCGACGCGCGGATGTCTCCCTCGGCCAGGATCGCCGCGGCGACGCACGCGTCTTCCGCGACGCCGCGACGCTCGCCCTCGACGACGACGCGCGCCATCCTGGGGTGGACCGCGAACCTCAGCATCGCGCGGCCCGTGGGCGTGATGGCCCCGCCGGCGTCGATCGCGCCGAGCCGCACGAGGAGCGTATCGGCGGCCCGGACCAGCGGCTCGGGCGGCGCCTCGAACCACGGGATGCCGCCCGGTACCCCGGCCGCGAGCCCGTCGAGCGCGGCGATGTCGAGCCGCGTCTGGGCGAAGTCGTGACGGCGGATCTCCGGCGTGTCCTGATCGGGTCGCGCGTCGTAGTCGGCGCGCGTATAGAGACGCAGGCACCGGCCTGGCCTCGTGCGACCCGCGCGGCCCGCGCGCTGGATGGCGGACGCGCGGCTGATCTTCTCGACGCGGAGCCGTGGCAGCCCCGACCACGCGGCCTGCGACGCCACGCGCGCGAGGCCCGAATCGACGACGGCGACCACACCTTCGATCGTGATCGACGACTCGGCCACGTTGGTCGACAGGATCACTTTGCGGCGGCTCGCCGGCCGCACGGCCTCGTCTTGCTCCCTCGGGCCGAGGTCTCCGTGCAGCGTGACGAGCAAGAGGTCGCCTTCGGCCGCGACCTTTGCGCAGGCCTCGCGGGTGCGCGCGATCTCGGCGGCCCCGGGCAGGAACACGAGGACGTCGCCGTCGAGACCCTCGACGACGAGCCGCCGGACGGCCGACGCGACCTGCGAGGCGAGCGGCCGATCGTCGGGGGCGGGGACGTGATCGATCGCCACGTCGAATCGCCTTCCGTCCGCACGCAGCACGGGAGCATTCAGGTACGCGGCTAGCGGCTCGACCGCGAGCGTCGCGCTCATCACGACGACGCCCAGGTCGGGCCGGATGCTCCGCCGGAGCCGCTCGACGAGCGCGAGGGCCACGTCGCCCTGGACATGACGCTCGTGGAACTCGTCGAGGAGGACGCAGGAGACGCCCGCGAGGTCCGGCGTCGAGAGGACCTTTCGTCCGAGGACGCCCTCGGTGACGAACCGGATCCGCGTCTTGGCGCTCGAGATGTCTTCGAAGCGCACCGTGTACCCGACCGTCTCTCCCACCCGTTCTCCGAGCTCGTCGGCGACCCGCCGCGCCGCCATACGGGCCGCCAGCCGGCGCGGCTCGAGCACGACGATTTCACCGGCCCGCGCGAACCCCGCGTCGAGGAGCGCGCGAGGCACGCGCGTCGTCTTCCCGCTGCCCGGCGGCGCCTCCACGACGAGCGCCCGAGAGCGCTCGAACGCGGCGACGATCGACGGCAGCAGCGGATCGATCGGGAGGGGTTGCATGGTCGAACGGGTCGCAGGTTGTGCCGCATCCTCGAGCGCGCCATGATGCGCCTCGAGCCGAAGCCGAAGTCCCCTTAGGTCACGACAGGAGATACGACCATGGCAAAAGGAATCCCCGAGGGCCTCCGCAGCGTGACGCCCGCGCTCACCATCGACGGCTGCGCCGAAGCGATCGAGTTCTACAAGAAGGCGCTCGGCGCCGTGGAAATCTCCCGCGCGGCCGACCCCAGCGGCAAGAAGGTATGGCACGCCGAGCTCCGCATCGGCGACTCCGCCGTCTTCGTGAACGACGCCTTCCCCGAGATGGGGCCCAGCCCGGGGGCGGCGAGCTTGTGGCTCTATTCGGCCGACGTCGAGGGTGCGTTCAAGCGCGCGGTCGACGCGGGAGGGAAGGTCACGATGCCGCTCGCCGACATGTTCTGGGGTGACCGCATGGGGAGCATCGTCGACCGTTGGGGACACCGGTGGAACTTCGCCCAGCGCGTGAGGGACCTTACGCCAGAACAAATGCAGGGGGCGTCGGAGAAAGCCGCCGCCGAGTGGAGTCAGGGCAAGAAGTGAGCGCTCCCGCCGAGCGTCGATGATCGTTCGCGCCGCCGTTCCCCTTGCGCCCCTCACGACCCTGCGCCTCGGCGGTCGCGCCGCGCGCCTCGCGGAGGTCGGCACCGAGGAGGACGTCGTCGCGGCCGTGCACGACGCCGACGCTCGATCGGAGAAGGTGTTCGTCCTCGGCGCCGGGAGCAACGTGGTCGTCGGCGACGGCGGCTTCCCCGGGCTCACGGTCCGGATGGCGATGCGCGGGGTCGCCGTCCGGCGCGACGGGGATCGGGTCACGGTCGACGTGGCGGCCGGCGAAGAATGGGATGCCCTCGTCGGGCGCGCCGTCGGCGAGGGCTGGGCGGGCATCGAGTCCATCAGCGGCGTGCCGGGCCTCGTCGGGGCGACGCCGATCCAGAACGTGGGGGCGTACGGCCAGGAGGTCTGCGAGACGATCGTCTCGGTGCGCGCGTACGATCGACCGGCGGCCGCGTTCGTGGACATCGACGGCGCGGCATGCGGCTTCGCGTACCGCGCCAGCATCTTCAAGCGGAGCGACCGCTGGATCGTCACGAGCGTGAAGTTCGCGTTCCCGCTGCGCCGCGACGGGATCGTCCGTTACGCGGAGCTCGCGCGAGCGCTCGGCGTCGCGGAAGGGGCCCGCGCTCCGTCCGACCGGGTACGCGAAGCGGTGATCGCGTTGCGACGGTCGAAGGGAATGGTCTCCGACGGCGCCGACCCCGAGAGCGTGAGCGTCGGCTCCTTCTTCGTGAACCCCGTCGTCGACGCGGCCGTCGAGCGAATGGTGGCCGAGCGCGCCGGCGCGACGCCCCCCGCCTTCGACGCCCCCGGCGGGAAGCGGAAGATCGCGGCGGGATGGCTCGTCGAGCACGCGGGGTTCACCAAGGGATGGGGGCAGGGGAGCGTCGGCGTCTCGCGCAAGCACGCGCTCGCGCTCGTACACCGCGGCGGCGGCACGACCGGTGAGCTCTTGGCGCTCGCCCGCACCATCCGGGACGGAGTCCGCGCGCGGTTCGGCGTCGTCCTCGAGCCCGAGCCGGTCTTCGTCGGCTGCTCATGGGGGTGAGGCGCGGGAGTCGTGCGCGGACGCGGGCCGCGCGCGCCACGCGACGACGCGCGGGCATTCGGGATCCGGGCCGAGCTCGCCGTCGACGAATCCCGCGACGACCTTGCAGCCCCCTTTGCAGACCGCACGGATCGGGCACGACGCGCACGGCTCCGCGCTCGCGTCGGGCCGCCCGCGCCACCGAGCGAGATCGGCGTCCGCCGCGCGCCCCGTCGCGAGGTCGTCGGCGGAGAGGCCGGTCGCGGGCGCGAAGCTGCAGGGGGCGACCCTCCCATCGACGGTGACCGCCGAAAGCGCACCGGCCGCCTCGCAGCCCATGACCCCGAGGCGCGCGAGATCCTCGGAGCGAGACGCGAGGGCCTCGTCGACGGACAAGAAGGGAACGAGCGCGCAGTCGATGCGGATGTGAAAGTCGCCGCTGCCGCAGTGCTCCTTGGCGAGCCCACGGAGCGTCGGCGCGAGGGCGCGCGCTTGCTCGGGCGATAGCCTGGCGGCGAGGTAGTCGAGCGTCGCGGCGCGGCCCGCAGGCTTGTACCGCAGGAGCTGCGCCTCGCGCGCGCCGAGCGAACGCGCGCGCGCGATCGTGTCGCCGAGGACCGGAAAGCTCTGGCGCGTGAGGACCACGTTGACGCCGACCGGCACGCCCGCCCGCGTGAGCCGCTCGATGGCTCCTTCCGCGGCGGCGGCGCCGTCGAACCCACGGACCCGCGCGTACGTCGCGCCCGGGCCGTCGTAGCTGACGTTCACTTGCGCGAAGCCGCGGAGCCTGTCCGCGCGCGCCTCGGAGAGCCCCAAGCCGCTGGTCGTGAGCACGGGCGTGAGGTCTCGCGCGCGAGCTGCCTCCGCGAGGACATCGAGGTCTTCCCGCGTGGTCGGCTCGCCTCCGCCGAACGCCACGGTGAAGACACCGGCCTCGCGGAGGGCGTCCAGTCTCCGTTCGATCACGTGCAGCGGAGGCTCGAGGCCGTCGGGGCGCGCGTCGACGTAGCAACCCTCGCAGCCCGCGCCGCAGCGGGACGTGACGGCGAGATGGACCTCGACGGGCGCCCCTGCGCGGGCCATGGCGTGGGGGTCCAACGGGCCGAGGCCGAGAGCGCGCGCGCCTTGCTCGTCGATCGCGACGACGGCCGCCATCGAGTCGAGCTTCACCCAGGCCCCCCACGGCTCGCGGCGTACGATCACGGGTCGTCCTCCCCGCGAGGAGGCGCGGCGGGATCGTCGGCCGCGTCCGTCGGCGAAGGACTCCGGCGCGTCCGTAGCGGCTCGCTCGCGAGCGCGCCGGCGACGGCGGCGAAGACTGCGGCGGCCACGGCCGCCGTCGCGAAGAGGGTATCGACGACGCTCCCGACGCTCGAGCAGTTGGCGCCGTGTCCCACGCGCACGGCGAGGACGTGGTCGTCGTCGCGCGGCGTCGGATGGGTTTCGACTTCTCCGCTCAAAGCCCGAAGCCCTCGAGGTACGTCGGGTCGAGGGCGTCGAGGAGCGTGAACGCGGTCGCGAGGACCGTCGCGGCGCAGAGGAGCCCGCGCCCGAGGCGGTGCACCCGCCGGTTCGAGCCGACAGCGCTCCACGCGCGCGCGGCGAGCACCACGACCAGCGCCGCCGGACCGAAGAGCAAGAACGGCGCTGGACTGGCCGACTGGTAGAACCATCCGAGGAGGGCGCCCGCGCCCGCGAGCAGCGCGAGGAACGGAGCCGCCACCGTCGCGAGCGACCGAAGCGCGCGAGGCGCCGCGCCGAACGAGCGTGACACCGTCGCGCGGACGAGCGCCCAGGAGACGAAGACCACGAAAGACGCGATCACCCCGACGGCGGCGCGTTGCTCCCAGCGGCGGCGCGCGACGCGCTCGACGCTCGCCACGAACGCTCCGTCGAGGACGTCGGCGTGCGCGCGCGCCTCCGACTCCGCTTCCACGACGTCGCCCCGCGCGAGCAGCGCGCCGACAATCTCGCGCTCCGCCAGCCGCGCGGTGACCGGCGGCGCGGCCGGATCGTCGACCACGCGCCGCAGCGCCGCGACGGCGTCCGACTCTCTTCCCATGCGACCGAGCCACGCTTGGGCCACGATCATGCGCGCCTCGACGCGGGCTTCCCCGGCCGGAAACGACTCGAGGTCGCGCGCGAGCTTGTCGATCTCGGCGGGGTCGTTCGAGAGCGCGGGATCGCTCCGCACGCGTTCGAGGCGCGCTCGAGCGTCGGCGTTCGCGTCGTCGCTCGGTCGAGCCCGCGCGTCGCGTGCCGAGGCCAGGGAGGCCCACGCGATGAGCGCGAACGTCGCGATGCGCATCGGCTTGCCCGGGAAGGCTTCCACGGTCCCCGCGCGTTGTCCATGCGGGCTCGGTGTCGCGCGATGGTATAGAGAGGAGCGGTCCGGGATGAACGTTCGCGCCGCCGTCGTGCTTTCCGCTGCGCTCATCGGCGCCGGGTGCCACGGCTGCCACGAGGACCACCCGTACGTTCCTTACACCATCGGCGCGACCGAGCCGACGCTCGCCGATGCGGGATCCCCCGCCGCCGCCGTCGCCCTGCCCGACGCCGCGCACGTCGCGTTCGCAGGCGACCCCGCGCTCGTCGCGCCGGCCGGCCTCGCGCGCTGGACCATCGGCGACGTGGCGCTCGAGGCCCCCGAGGGCGACACCTTCCTCTCGGCCATCGTCCGCGACTTCGACGGCGACGCCGTGGCCGACGCGTTCGCCGTCGTGCACGAGGGGACCGGAAACGACCCGGGCCAGCTCGCCTACTTTCACGGCAAAGGATCTTCGGTCGCGCTCGCGGGGCCGGTCATGATCCCTCGACCCGAGGGCCTGGCGTGGGACGTCAACTGTACGCCGGCGGATCGGCTCCTCGCCATCGGGCCGCACAGCGTCACGGTCGAGATTGGCGCGTCGTGTCCCGCGCACGTTCCAGGCGCGCCCGACCGCTGGATCGCCGTTGTGTCCGCCGGTCCCGGGGCGGGGGCGGTGCCGGTCGCGGGGCCGCGGGTCATGCTCGCGACCGAGCTGTTCGATCCATCGGGCGCGCCGTCGCTCTCGGTGGACGCCGACGTCGACGACCGCGACGGCGACGGTGTCCACGACGTCGCCCTCCGCGTGACCCTCGAGGGGGGAGGCTTCCGGCCGGAGCCCGCGCCTCGTGTCTCGGCGGTCTTCGCTTGGGTCGATCGGCCCGCGGGCCTCAGCCAGGACCTCTCGGCGACACAGGCGTCGCTCGCGACGTTGGCCTCCCAGGCGGCCGCGCGCGCCGCGCGTGCGAAAGAGGCCGCGGGGGTGCCGGCCTTCGTCGGTCAGGCGCGCGAGCTCTGGCGCGCCGTATGCGCCGACGGGGGCTCGCCCCGGGTGGTCGGCGTGACCGGCATCGGGCCCGTCGCGTGCGGCACCAGCCGCGCGCTCGAAGACTTGGGGATGGCCGAGGTCCGTGCCTACGCGTCGCTCGGGGATCCGCTCCGGGCCGCGCTCTCGCTCGACCTCGCCGAGCGGCCGCCCGCGACCCACACCCCCGCGCGCGCGACCGAGGGCCGCCGCTGGATCGCGCAGGACGTCGACGTGGTGAACATCCACGCGCTCCGCGCCATCGCCGCGGTCCCGCTCTCCTCCGCGAGCCGCGAGCCCGCGTGGGGCTCGCTCGCCTTCGAGCCGAGCGGCCGCCTCCTCGTGCGCACGCGCGCGGGCCTCGTGCGCGTCGACCCCGAGGCGGGCGACGAGGTCCAGGCCTCGGGCGTCGCCGACTGGCGCGCGGCCGTGACGTCCCCCGACGGCGCGCTTCGCTGGACCGACACCTATGACCCGTGCACCGTACCCGGGCTCCACGCGGCCTTCGCGTGCACGGCGGGCGACTGCACGCGCGACGTGGCCATCCCCGTGGCCCCGCCCCTCGGCGGGCGATGCGTCGGAGGCCGCGGCGCGTCCGTCCATGTCCTGCCCATCGCCTGGGGGCCCGCGGGCATCGAGGCCGTCGTGGAGAACGAGATCGTCTGGGTGTCGCCCGACCTCACGCACACTTCGCCGAGCCCGGACACGCTGGGTCAGCCTTACTCTCCGGGGTCCCCGCGCTCGCCCGGGGGCGCGGCGCTCGTCGTTCCGACGGGCGCCGGTATCTTCGTCCGCGGGTCGGGCCGCGCCCGCCTCCTGCGCGCTCCCGAGCTCGAGGCGACCTACGGCGAGCAGCGCGATTGCGTCGTGAGCGACGACGAGGCCCACGTCGCGTGCGTCCGCGCGGGCAGCGCGTGGGTCGGCTCCTTCTGAATCATTTGTGCGTGCAGAGCACGTCGTCCGCGTCGCGCGTGCTCTGAAAGCACTGGACGTTGTGGTCGGCGCACCGGACGACGAGCACACCGTGGGCGAGGAGCGCCGTCAGCGTGGCCGACGAGTGCCGCGCGACCGCCTCCCGCGGCAGCGTCGCGTCGCATCCCTTCTCGAGAAGGATGTCCACGCGCCGGCCGCTCGAGATCACCTCGGTGCGGCCCACGGCGCGGAGCCGGTCGGCGATCTGCTGGCCGTACGCCGGGTCGGCGGGCGCATCGCTCGGCTGCGGAGCTTGCATCGCCGCCATGTACTGGATGGCCTGCAGCTGGACTTGCTCGGGCATCGTGACCAGCACGGTGGGGCTGGAGGTCGGCACCGGACGCGGGGGCATGACGCGCGCGGGAGGAGGCGCCGCGGTCGGGGGCGCCTCGAGCCGCGGCGGCGAGGACGAAGGCGACGCCGAAGACGCGGGCGAACCGAGGTCGGCGACCGGCTCGCTCTTGTCGCAAGACGCGCCCAAGAGGCAAACGGCGCACACCGGGCAAACGGCGCAAAGGACGACGAGGGGCGTTGCCGAGCGGAGCATGGCGCGATTCTGATACACACGGGTGGTGGTGAGGAAGATCTTCATCGCCTGGATCTTCGCGGCGCAGGGCGTCGCTCGGGGCGACGGGGGCAGCCTCCGGGCCGAGATGCGCTGCGATCGCGTCGACGCGCCGGGGCGCGTGCGCTGCGACGTCGAGGCGCGCGTCGGCGCGGGTGAGACCATCGTCTCGGGCGACGTCGTCATCGTCCGCACGCCCCCCTTCGTCTCGGCGCTTCGCGGCCGTATCGGTCCCCACGACGCGACGACCCGCGATCCCGACACCTGGCGGTGGGGCCTCGCCTTGGCCGCGCGCGTGCGCGGGGCGGGAGACGTCGAGGGCCGGGTTCGTGTCGTCGTCTGCGCCGGAAAGACGTGCGAGCCCCGCGAAGCGCCCGTCGTCGCCCGGGTGGTCGTCGGCGAGTAGCCAGAACTTGGCCCGGCGGTCCCTTCCGCCGGCACAATCGCTCCCATGCAGCTGCCTGGTCGCCTGCGCGCGACGACCCTCGGGGACCTCCTCGGCGTGCTCCACCGCGCTTGCGCCACCGGGACCCTCGAGCTCGTGGAGGACCGGGGACGCACCCACCGCATCCATCTGGGCCAGGGCCTCGTCGCCGCCGTCGAGCTCGACGGGACCGCGGCCTCGCTCGCCGAGATCCTCCGCACCGACGGCGCGGCCGACGACGACGTTCTTCGCCGGTCGCTGCTCCGCGCGATGGCCTCGAACCGACTCCACGGCGAGGTCCTCGTCCACGAGTTCCGCGTGAGCCCGAAAGTCGTCGACTCCGCCCTGCGCCGTCAGATCCTCGAGCGACTCGCCGCCCTCGAGAAACTCTCCGACGCCCGGATTGCCTTTCGTGTCGCGGTCCGGCCGCCGGCGTGGGCCCTTCGCTCCGTGCCGCTCGCCCCGCGCGACTTTCTGCACGGGCGCTCGCGCGCGCGGGAGAGATCGGCGCCCCCGCGCGAGACCGCGACGGGGCCGAGCGCGTGGCGCGTGCTCGGCGTCGCCCCGGGAACGGACATGGCCGAGATCAAACGCGCCTACCGGCGGCTCGCGCGGGCCGTGCACCCGGACCTCCACCCCGGTGCGACCGACGAAGAACGGCGCGCCCTCGAGGTGCGCTTCGCGGAGATCACCGAGGCCTATCGCGCCGTCGCGATCAGTGCATCTGCATGAGGCCCTGCAGGGCGAGCTTGGCCTCCCCCGCGTAGCGCGAGTCGGGGAAGCGCCTCAGCAGCGTGCGCCAGGTGTTCTTGGCGTCGTTGAACGCCTCGATCTCGGACTGGCACCACGCGAGCTGGTCGAGCGCGTCGTCTTGTAGATCCTTGTCGACCGCCTGGTCCGACAGCTGAGAGAGCAGGGCGATCGCGTCCTTCTGGCGGTGGAGCTTCCGGTAGGCGCCGGCGAGCTCGAAGCGCGCCCCCGGCGCGACGGCGCTCGCGTCGTCGTAGCGGAGCGAGTCTTCGAACGCGCTCGCCGCCTCCTGCCATCGCTGGAGGCGCACGCTGTCGAGGCCTTGCCAGTAGAGCGACGTGGCTTGCTCCACCTTCGCCTTCGCCACCGCGTCGGCGAGGAACTGCGCCTCGGCGATGGTGAGCGGCTTGGCCTTGACCGCGTCCCACCCGCGGACCACGTCGACGCGCTTGCCGTCGCGCACGAGGTTGTAGAACTTCGCCGCCTCGAGCTCGGCCGCGTGCCGGTCGACCTCCCGCTGCCGCAGCTCGTCGCCCTCTTGCTTCATGCGCGCGTTCTCGTCGCGGAGGTGCTTGCTGTTCGCGTCGAGCGCCTCGACGCGCGCGTCGACGGTGAGCTTGAGGGCGGCGAAGACGACGACGACGAAGACGACGTACGCCGTGGCGCTGTTCCACGCGAGGCGCCGCTCGTAGCCCTGCTGGCGCTTCGCGATCGACTTGATGTCGGCCGAGAGGGCGTTCGTCAGGTTGTTGGTCTTGATGACGAGACTTCGCGACTCGATAATCTCGCGCTTGATCTCGTTCAGCTCGTCGTCGACCTCGTGCATGGGCAGAAGACGCTCTTACGCCGCGCGCGGGGCCTCCGGCAAGTGCGGCTGCGCGGGATCGACGCCAGCGGTCGAGCTTTCCCGTTTCCCGTGCGCCCCATCCGGCCCGCGCCGTCAGCGGACGACCGGGCGGACCTTCACCTTCACCTTGTCGCGCCCCTCCACGAAGTTCGTCATCGGAACGACCGTGCGCGACCAGCTGGGGAAGGCGTCGGGACCCGCGCTGCTGCTCTGCGGCCGCAGCGCGTCGAGCGTGAACGGAGGGAGCCGTTCGGTGACGTGGCCGCGGTACGCGATGCCTTGCGACGGCACGCGGAACTGCACGACGAGGGCGCGCGGCGAGACGCTCTGCCGCGGCTCGTTGGCGAGCAGCTCGTCGAGCGACTCGGGCGCCGCGAGCTCGGGCCCGACCTCGTAGCCGGGCACCACCTCGACGTCGACGTCCTTGCCGGCCAGCTCCGACGGCATGACGACCTCGAGGACGCGCGTCACTTCGGGCCCGTCCTGCGGCACGAGGTGCACGCGCAGCCGCGCCTTCGTGCCGGCGTCGACGATCGGGTCGAGGAGCTCGACGCCGCGCAGGTGCCAGAGATCGCGCGCGAACGTCACCTCGAACTTCGCCTCGACCTCCTCGATCCGGGCGTGCTCCCAGGGGTTGTTGAGGACGTCGCCCATCGTGGACACGAGCTTCGAGTGCGACCACTCGCCCTCGTCGGGCGAGCCGCCCGACGAGATGCCCACGTCTTCGAGATCGACGGTGCCGTGGCCGGCGACGCGGAGCTTCGTCGTCAGCCTCCAGGTGAGGTCGCGGTGCTCGCTCGCGGTCGCCTCGACGACCGACCCGAGGACCGCGGACGCGAGGCCCGCCGCGAGGAACCTGTCGGCGGTGACTTCGGCGTGCCAGCGCGTCTTCGGCGCGCCCGAGATCCCCACGATCTCCACGTCGACCGGGATGACCGGCGCGACGCGAGACTCGTCGACGATGATGGCCGTCTGGCGGTCTTGCACGAGCGTGCCGAGCGGGCGCGCGCACTCGCCGATCTTGTGGGACGCGAGCGCGCTCGCGTCGATCCAGAGGACCCGGCCGATGCACGCGGGGATCGCGCTGTCGCCGCCGTTGAGCATGGGATGGCCGAAGCCGGCGACCTTCCCGCCGCCGTCGACGAACGTCGCCGTGCCGAGGCCCATGACCGAGACGTCGCCGCGCGAGAGCTCGACGCCGAGCCCGCCGCCGTTGACGAAGTGCGACGGCGTATCGGGGCCGGGCGTGGCGCTGCCGCCTCCACCTTGGAGCGGCTCGAGACCGAGGGGCTCGAGGAGCTTCCGGAGCGCCGCCGCCGCGCGGTCGCCGACCCCCGCCATCATCAGCGGCGTCGCGGCCGGGGTCATCGGCCGCGAGGGATCTTGCGTGCCGCCGAAGCGCTCGGCCAGCTGGCGCGCGTGCTCGGCGAGATCGTAGGTCCCCGGAGGACCGTCGAACCCGTCCGCGGAGGGCTGCGGCGGGAGCCGCGCCGACGCCACGCGCTTGCCCCCCGGGAGCGGCTCGGCGTGCTCGAGCGGCCAAAAGCCCGGAGGCACCGGCCGGCGCATCTCGGTCAGCATGAGATCGATCGGCGTCACCCCCGCGACCGGCTCGATCTCGAAGGACGAGAGGCTGTACGAGTACGCGCCGGCCAACCTTCCGTCGAGGTAGATGGGGCTCCCGCTCATGCCCTTCACGGTCTTCACGACGTCGAGCCGGGGGTTGGGCGTTCGGATGACGATGAGCGGCTCGCCGGGCCGAAAGTGCTGGAGGATGCCGATGACCTCCACGTCGAACCGCTCCGGGTCGGTGCCCTTGAAGACCGTCAGGCCGTAGCCTCTCATCCCTTCTTTGATCTCCGACACGCCGATCGTCGCGGCCCGCGCGTCGCCGCGCGCCATCGGGATGCCGGCCGCGAGGGCGGCCACGGTGCCGGCGACCAACGCGCCGAAGAGTGCCGTCAAGGTACGCACACCGAAGAGTGTCGCTCGAAAGCCGGAGACGGCGCAAACGGAGCCTGCGCTATCGTGCCCCCGATGGGCGTCGCGCTCGCGGTCGCGTTCCTCGCTTGGGTGTCCGCGCACGTGGCCCTCGTCCTCGGGCTCGCGCGCCGTCGGCGATGGGCCACCGCGGCCGCGGCGGCCGTTCTATGGCCGATCGCGCCCTGGTCGGGCTGGCGGCTCGGCATGCGGGGACGTTCGCTCGCGTGGATCGCCGCGCTCGCGCTCTACGCCCTCGGCGTGGCGTGGGCGCACACGACCCGAGCGAGCCGTCCGCCGCTCACTTGATCGTCAGCTCCTTCTTGAATGGATGGCACTGGTCCGCGGAGCACACGGCGCCCTTCAGCACCGCGGCGCCCTTCGGCGCGCCGTCGATCGAGGCGGTGGTCTCCGCGAGCGCGAACTTCGCCTTCTCGAGCTTCGTGTCGCCCACGACGAGCTTCCACGGATAGTCCTTGTTGATGTGCCACCCGGCGCGCGTCGTCACGGTCACCTGATTGTTCGCGACGGCGACGTCGAACTCGTCGTCGGCGTGGGCGCTGCGCGGCGCCCCGAGCGCTGCGGCCAAGAAGGCGGCGACCATCAGGATTCGTGTCGGACGCATGGGGCTGGTTCTCCTTACGAGGACGTCTTCTGGGACGGCTGCGGGTGCCTGGGCCCATGGACTTTAACGCGACGCGCGCGTTCACGCGAGCGCACGCGCAAACGCGCCCGACGGCGTGCGCCGGGGAGCGCCGCATGGGAAGGTGCTAACGTACTTGTCGCCTTCCATGGCGACAGTGCATCTGATTTGCGGCGCGACAGGGTCCGGGAAAACGACCTACGCGCGCGCTCTTGCAAAACGTGTTCGCGGCGTCCGGTTGTCGATCGACGAGTGGCTGGCGAACCTCTTTTTGATGGACCGCCCCGAGCCGGTGACCGTCGCGTGGGTGGTCGAGCGCACGGCCCGCTGCGAAGCGCAGATGTGGGTCATCGCCGAGGAGGCGGTCGCCCGCGGGATCGACGTCGTGTTCGACGTCGGGCTGTCGAAGCGCGAGCACCGCGAGCGGTTCCGGTTGCACGCGGCTCAGGTGGGAGCCGATCCGAAGCTCCACTATCTCGATGTCGAGGAGGCGACGCGTCGGGAACGGGTTCGTGCGCGGAACGCGGACGGCAAGGGCGAGCTCGGCTTCGAGATCACCGACGCCATGTTCGAATTCATGGAGAAGGCCTTCGAGGTCCCGGGCGACGACGAGCTCATTGGTGCGATGATCGGGTGTTTTTGAAATGGTGCGTAATCGAGAATCGACGAGGAAGAGGGAATCGGGCGCGAAGATACCTCGTTGAAACGGAGCGGTAACCCCCCGCTCCTTTCCGAAGGCCACACTTTCGGAAATGATGACCTTCGCCATGCGCCCCGACCCGGTCACCGCGTTCTACGCGTCGATGCCCGCGCGCTATCGCGAGCTCTTCGATGTCGCGGCGGCTCAGCAGCACGCGGCCATCGTGGCGCGCCGCGCGGGAGCTCCGGCCCATGCGGAGATGTGGAAGCGGCTCGCGAGCGGCAGGGCGGTCCTCTGCGTCGTCGCCGACGACCGCCCCGGCCTCTTGTCGTTCATCAGCGCCGCGCTCGTCGTGCACGCGCTCGACGTGGTCGCCGCGCAGGTCTACACGCGCCCCACGCCGAGCGGGCCCGAGGCCGTCGATCTGTTCTGGCTCCGGCGCGAGGGCCCTCGGAAGTCGCCGCTGCTCGAGGTCGACGCGCCGAGCCTGTCGGCGGTCTTGAAGAGCCTCGTCACCCGCGAGCTGACGATCGATACCATCACGCGCGAGACCGGCGCGCGACCCACGCCGCCGCCGGGCGCGTCCACGCGCGTCACTTTCGAGGACTCGCCCGACACGGGGCTGGTGGTCCTCACGGTGGAGACCTTCGATCGACCCGGCTTGCTGCTCGCGATCACGCAGGCGCTCTCGAGGGCCCGCGTGCAGATCATCGCCTCGGAGGTGGCGTCCCGCGACGGGTGCGCGGTCGATCGCTTCACCGTGGTCGAGTTCGACGGAGCCCCGCTCCGGCCCCAGCGAAGGGGCGTCTTGAGCGTCGAGGTGCTTGCGGCGATCGATTCGGTCGCGCGGGGGGAGCCATGAAACCGGAGGCATCGATGACGCGCATCAAGCTTTGCCTGTAAAGCCGGCGACGCGGCGCGCCGACGGGCGCCGACCGCAGCGCGTCTCGGCTACTTGTCCGAGGCGGTCTTCTTCGCGTCGGCGGCGTTCGCGCTGTAGCCTTCGGGGTGGATCGCGAACGCCGGGGTGCCGAGGCGCCGAAGGGTGCGCTTGTTGCGCTTGCCGCTCGTCGTCAGCTTGCGTTTGCGGATGCGCGCGTACTGTTGCGTCGAAGAGACCATGAAAATCCTCGCCCTTGAGTCCGACGGAAGGGGGCGCAAGATATGTGGCGGCGCGGCTTTGTCAATGCGCGGAGGCTCGCGGAGCGTGCCCGAAGGCTTCGGGTCGCGTGCCCGAGGGCTCGGGAGCGCCGCCCGAGCGTTTGGGAAGCGCTCCCGAAGGCTTGGGATGGTCACCCGAGGGGTCGGGTCGGCTCGCTTCGGGGTCGCACTCACGGCCCGAAGGCTTGGGCAGGCGACCCGAAGGCTTGGGCAGGCGACCCGAAGGCTCGGGCAGGCGACCCGAAGGCTCGGGATCGTCACCCGAGGGGTCGGGTCGGCCCGCTTCGGGGTCGCACTCACCACCCGAGGGCTCGGGATCGCCGCCCGCGCGCCTGGGCCGACCCACCGAGGCCCCAGGAGCGCCGCCCGCTAGTTCGCGGGGCGCACGGGAACCGTCCACGTGAAGCGCGGACTCGAGAACGGCGGCACCTTGGCCTCCATCAGGCGCGCCTTGATGCAGCTCTCGGCGGGCTGACCGGCCGCGTCACCCGTGATGACGACGTTCTCCACCGAGCCGTCCGACTTGAAGGTGATGGTCGCACGCGAGACGGGATCGTCCGGGCCGAGGCAGTAGCGCGCGGCCGGCATCACCGTGCCGAGCGCGCCCATGATGGCCCCCGCCGCGGGCTTCACGGGGACGTTGCCCGCGTTGGCCGGCGCCGCCGCCGCCGGGGGGGCGGCCGCGGGGATCGGCGCGACGGGCTCCTGCGGGCCCGACTCCGTGCGCACGGCCTTCTGCATCATGGCGACCAGCTTGTCCTGGCTGGTCGGCTCGGGGGCGGGCGCGGCGACGGGCGCCGGCTTCGGCGCGGGCGGAGCGGGAGCCGCCGCGGGTTCCACGGCCGCCGGCGGTGACGCCGCCGCGACGACGGCCTTCGAGGTCCACTCGTGCGTTCCCGCGAACGCGTGGCCGCCGGTGGCCGCGCCCGGGTGAGGAGCCTCCGGCATCGACGCCGCGTGAGGAACAGCGGGCGGTGCGTGCGTGTTGGCCGCGCCAGGGATGTCCGCGTTCTTCCACTCGCCCGGCGCGCTGGCGACCGTCACCGGGGGCGCCGCCGCCGCCTTCGGAGCCTCCGGGGGCGGAGCGGCCGCGTGGGTCCACGAGGCCAACCCGCCGCTGTGGATCTTGAACGCCACCACGGCGGCGAGCGCACCGACCCCGATGCCTCCGAGGAGCGCGATCCACACAGTGCCGCCCCTTCGCTCCCTGGGGGCCGCGTCGATCGAGGTCCCCACCGAGATGGGCCGCGTCGTCTCCGCCTGCAACACGGCCGCCGACGAAGTAGGCTCCGCCGGCGGTTGCTCGCGGGAAGGAGGGGGGCGCCATGCGGTCGAAGGATCCCCAATGAGGCGCGCGGTGCTTTGCGTGGGCGTGCTCGGGAACCATTGCGGCGGCGGTGGTGTCGCTGGCGGCGCGGCTCCGAGGACGGGCTTGGCCTTCACGCCGGAAGAGGACACGGGAGGGTTCGAGGGATGATTGGAAGGCTGGGGTCCCTCGTCGCGACTGCTCCTCCAGAGGTCTTCCTCGCGGGCACCGCCGGGCGGCGTGCGATCGGGGTCACTCCGCCTGCCGGCTTTGTGTGCTGCGTCGCCCGCGGCGAGCGCCGCCAGATCGATCATCCCCGAATCTTCTTTGTCTTTCCGCGCGGGCTTCGCCGGCTCGGCCGCGTTCGCGAGCCGCGCGACTTCCTGGAAAGCAATTCGATCGCGCACTCTGGAGTCGTTACTCATCGCGCCCCTCAGGCTAGCGGACCTTCGCACCCAATGCGTACCAAGGAAAGCTCGGCCACAAACGATACTCACCCGAGACGAATTGGCCCGCCACCCATCGCTGCATTACACATCAAAACGGACTGACAGGGCGAAATGGCTGCGACGACCGCCGTCACCGAAGAATTGAAGAAGGCCCTCGCCGCCCAGGAGGGAGGCCGGAGGTGGCTCCGCCGGCTCGCGATCGCGGGGGGGATCGCGGTGGTCCTCGGCGCAGGGCTCGCCTGGAGCGCCAAGCACAGGCCGGCTCCGCCGCCGCGCTTCGTCGTGGAGGCCGTCTCGCAGGGCGATGTGGCCGAAAAAGTACAGGCTACGGGGACTGTGCAACCACTTTTGCAAGTCAACGTCGGCGCCCAGGTGAACGGCCGGGTCACGCAGGTCTACGTGGACTTCAATTCGACGGTGAAGAAGGGCGACGTGCTCGCCGAGATCGATCCGCTCATCTACGGGACGCAAGTGAACGCGCAGGCGGCGAACCTCGCGGGGCAGCGCGCGCAGCTGGCTCAAGCGCAAGCGTCGACGCAGAGCGCCAAGGTCCAGCGGGACACCGCCCTCATCGTGTTCGATCGCACGCGCAAGCTCTACGAGGCCAACCTCGCGAGTCACTCCGACCTCGACACCGCGAGCGGAAACTACGAATCGGCCAAAGCCCAATTCGACGCGGCGGCGGCCGCCGTGAAGAGCCAGGAAGCCGCCATCGCCGCGCAGACCGCGCAGCTCAGCCAGTCCACCGCGAACCTCGGATACACGAAGATCTATTCGCCGGTCGATGGGATCGTCGTCACGCGCGGCATCGACCCCGGCGCGACCGTCGTCGCCAGCTTCCAGGCGCCGGTGCTCTTCGTCATCGCGCAGGACCTCCGCAAGATGCGCGTCCTCGCCGACGTCGACGAGGCCGACGTCGGCAAGATCCAGCAGGACATGGACGCGGACTGCGTGGTCGACGCCTTCCCCGGCGAGATCTTCCACGGCACGGTCTCGCAGATTCGATACAGCCCGAACAACGTGTCGGGCGTCGTCACGTATCCGGCCGTCGTCGAGGTCGAAAACCCCGACGAGAAGCTCCGCCCCGGGATGACGTCGACCATCACGGTCCGCACGCACGACGCGCGCGACGCCCTCCGCATCCCCAAC
Source organism: Polyangiaceae bacterium (assembly GCA_036500865.1). Lineage (GTDB taxonomy): Bacteria > Myxococcota_A > Polyangia > Polyangiales > Polyangiaceae > Palsa-1150. Next base: position 15,214 of record DASYBG010000015.1, on the reverse strand, counting down.
GCCGCCCTTCGTTTTCGGCCGACGCCGCCGACGGGCGCCGACGGCAAGCCGATCCCGCAGCCGCCCGAGCCGTCCCTCGCCAAGGGGCAAGGCCGCGTCTACGTGCTCACGAACGACAAGCCGGGGCAGGAGAAGGACGAGCCGCGCGTCGTCTCCATCGGCATCACCGACGGTACGTTCACGCAGGTGACCGACGCGAACCTTCCGCTCGGTACGAAGGTCGTCACCGACGAGAGCGACGCCGACGACAAGAAGAAAAAAGGCCGCGTGTTCTGATGGCGGCGGCGGCGTCGTTGGCGGTCGCGTCGCGCGGGACGGGCGAGCCGACCGAGGTCGCTCCGCCGCGGGCGCCCCTCGTCGAGCTGTCGAGCGTGTCGAAGGACTACGCGACGGGAGGAGGGCTCGTGCGCGCCGTCCGCGACGTCGACCTCCGCATCGCGCACGGAGAGTTCGTGGCGATCGTCGGCGCCAGCGGGTCGGGCAAGAGCACGATGATGAACGTCATCGGGTGCCTCGACCGGCCGACGACGGGCACCTACGAGCTCGCGGGGATCGACGTGGGCGGCCGCGACGGAGACTCGCGCGCCATCATTCGAAACCGGATCATCGGGTTCATCTTCCAGGGCTTCAACCTCCTGCCGAGGACGACGGCGCTGGAGAACGTCGAGCTTCCGCTCCAGTACCGCGGCGTGCGCGCGCGGGAGCGGCGGAGGCGCGCGAAGGCCGCGCTCGAGGCCGTGGGGCTCGCGGCGCGGCTCGACCACAGCCCGAGCCAGCTCTCGGGAGGGCAGCAGCAGCGCGTCGCCATCGCGCGGGCGCTCGTCACCGACCCGCCGTTGCTCCTGGCCGACGAGCCGACCGGGAACCTCGATACGCGCACGAGCCTCGAGGTCCTCGCGCTCCTGCAGCGGCTCAACCGCGAGCGCGGTATCACCGTCATTCTGGTCACCCACGAGCGCGACGTCGCCTCGTGCGCCTCGCGCGTCATCACGATGCGCGACGGCCGGATCGTGAGCGACGTCCTCCAGGGCACCCCGCTCGACGCCGCCGCCGAGGTCGCGCGGATGCCCGTGGCGGAGGAAGAGACGGCGGCCCCGGCGGCGCTGGGCGCGGCGTCGGTCGACCCGGCCGCCCGCGTCGGCGCGCGCGTTCCTTTCGCCGTCTACGCGGCGATGTGGCTCGGCGAGTTGGCGGGGGAGGCGGCCGGGGCGGCCTACGCGGGTTTCGTCCTGCACCTCGGGCCGCTCCAGGCGGCGTGGGTCGCGCGGGCGGTGGGAGAGATCGCGAAGGCCTGGGCGGGCGCGCGGTGGGCGCGGCGGGCGTTCGGCAAGCCGGCGACGGTGGACCAGCGCGTGCGGATGGCGCTCTGGTACACGATGGTCGTCACCGGCGGGGCGCTCGCGGTGGTCCTCGGCGTGGTCCTCGCGCTGCCCGCCCGGCTGTCGGCGAAGGCCGCGTGGGCGTTCGACGGGATCGCGCCCATCACCGAGCGAGGCCCCGCCGCGGTCATGGCGGTCGTGGCCGCCGCCCTTGGCGCGCTCGCGCTCCTGCGCTTCCTTCTCCTGTCGCTCTTCGAGCCGAGGCGTTGACGTGGCGGACGCGCGCGCCGCCGTGAGGCCCACGTGATCTCCACGCTCTTCGAGGCGGTGCGCCTCGCGTTCTCGGCCATCGCGCGCAACAAGCTCCGCGCGGGCCTGACCGTGCTCGGCATCTTCATCGGCATCACCGCCGTCGTCATCGTGACGGCCGCGGCGACGACCACGACCGCCGCGGTGGGCGGCGAAATCGACAGCTTCGCGGCCAACGGTCTCTTCGTGTGGTCGAGGCCCGTGCAAGCGTCGGGGGCGCGGTCGCGCGTCACGGGCCGCATCACCGAGGCCGACGGCCGGGCGATCGCGCGCGAGGCCGTGAGCGTCGCGAACGTCGCGCCGTGGCTGCAGACGCAAGGCCAGGTCGTCTACGGCGACAAGAACTGGGCGACGAGCCTCATCGGCACGACGACCACGTACATGCCGATCCGCCGCTTCGAGATCGCGAAGGGCGCGACCTGGACCGAGAGCGACGAGCTCCTCAAGACCAAGGTGTGCGTCATCGGGCCCACCGTGGCGCTCAACCTCTTCGGCACCGACGATCCGGTCGGGCGCACCATCCGCATCGGCCGCTCGCCCTACACGATCGTCGGCGTGATGGCGTCGCGCGGGACCTCGCCGTTCGGCGACGACCAGGACGACCGGGTGATGATGCCGATCGGGTCCTTCCGCGCGCGCGTGATGCATACGTCGCCGGGCCGGGCCGACCAGCTCATCATCGGCGCGACGAGCGAGCAGACGGTGGGGCGGGCGAAGGCGCAGATCGAGAGCATCCTGCGACAGCGCCACCACGTGGAGCCGGGCCGCGAGGACTTCGAGGTCAACTCCCAGGCGGAGATGCGGGAGGCGACCGAGGCCATCATGTCGACGCTCTCGGCGCTCCTGCTCTCGGTGGCCGGCGTGAGCCTGCTCGTCGGCGGCATCGGCGTCATGAACATCATGCTCGTCAGCGTGGCCGAGCGGACGCGCGAGATCGGCATCCGCATGTCGATCGGCGCGCGGGCCGGGGACATCCTCGTGCAGTTCCTCGTCGAGGCCATCGCGCTCGCGATGACCGGCGGCCTCCTCGGGATCGTCGTCGGGAGCGGCCTCACGCTCGCCATTGGCCGGGCGCTGTCGTCGTCGATGGCGCCGAGCCCGCAGGCGCTGGGGATCGCCGTGGCGACGAGCCTGTCGATCGGGACATTCTTCGGGTTCTTGCCGGCGTGGCGGGCCGCGAAGCTCGACCCCATCGCGGCGTTGAGGGTCGAATGAGACGGTTTCGCGCCTTCTTGGACGCGCTCTTCTCGGCGCTGCGGGCGGTCGCCCGGAGCCCGCTGCGCGCGTCCCTCACCGTGCTCGGCATTCTCATCGGCGTCTCGGCCGTCGTGACGGTGACGGCGCTCGGCGCCGGCGCGCGCGAGAACGTCTCGCGGCAGATCCAGGCCATCGGTTCGAACTTCATCATCGTCTTCCCTCAAGCGGTGCAGGCCTCGGGGGCGCACGGCGCGCTGGGCTCCGGCATGCGCCTCACCGAGGACGACGGGCGCGCGATCCTGCACGAGTCGACGAGCATCGCCGCGATCGCGCCGGCGCTCCGGGCCAACGTGCAGATCGTCTACGGCGATCAGAACTGGTCCACGAACGTCGTCGGCTCGACGCTGCCGTACTTCCAGGTGAAAGACTGGGCCGTCGCGAGCGGCGAGGCGTGGGAGGTCCACGACGAGGTCGTGAAGTCGAAGGTGGTGCTCCTCGGCGCGACCGTCGCCAAGAACCTCTTCGGCGCCGAGGACCCGGTGGGGAAGTCGGTGCGGCTCGGGCGATACCCGTACCGCGTGCTCGGCGTCCTCGCGATCAAGGGCGAAGCGCCGTTCGGCGGCGACCAGGACGACGTCGTCATCATGCCCTCGAGCAGCTTCCGCGCGCGCATCATGCGGACGCCTCCGGGGTTCGCCGGCGCGCTGATGGCCTCGGCCCGCTCGCCGGACGCCGTCGACGGCGCCGTCCGGCAGATGGACGCGATCTTGCGCCAGCGCCATCACATCGGCGAGGGGCGCGACGCCGACTTCGTCATCCGCACGCAGAAGGAGTTCGCCGAGCTGCAGGATCGTGTCTACACGCTCCTCACGAACCTGCTCGTCTTCGTGGCGGGCGTCAGCCTCGTCGTGGGCGGTATCGGGATCATGAACATCATGCTCGTCAGCGTGACCGAGCGAACGCGCGAGATCGGCATCCGTATGGCCATCGGCGCGCGCGAGGCCGACGTCCGCATGCAGTTCTTGCTCGAGGCGATCACGCTGGCGGTGCTCGGCGGCCTCGCCGGCGTGGGCACCGGGGCGCTCGCGACGGCCGTCCTCGGGCGCCTGCTCGACTGGCCGATGTCCCTCGCGCCGCGGCCGGTGGCCATCAGCATCGTGGTCAGCGCGGCGATCGGGATCGCGTTCGGGTTCTTTCCCGCGCGCAGCGCCGCGCGCCTCGATCCGATCGAGGCGCTGCGCCACGAGTGACGGGCGGGGGAGCTCGCCCGCGCGAACTTACCAGTCGCCCTGGTTCGGCTGCGTCGACCAAGGCTCACGGGGCGGGAGCGACGGCCCTCTCTGGAGCAGCTCGACGGAGTGGCCGTCGGGAGACTTGACGAAGGCCATGTGCCCGTCGCGCGGGGGGCGCAAGATGGCCACGCCGCGCTCGTGGAGGCGCGCGCAGGTCTCGTAGATGTCGTCGACCTCGTAGGCGAGGTGCCCGAAGAAGCGCCCGCGCGGGTAGTCCTCGGCCTGGTCCCAGTTGTGGGTGAGCTCGACCTCGGCGGTGTCGCCCTCGTTTCCCGTCGACAGAAAGACGAGGGTGAAGCGGCCGCGCTCGTTCGGTTGGCGGCGCACCTCGCGGAGGCCGAGCTTCGTGACGAAGAAGTCGAGTGCGGCGTCGAGGTCGCGCACTCGGAGCATGGTGTGCAAAAAGCGCATCGCCGTTACCTCCGGGCGCGCATCTTATCGACGCTCCGTCAGCGACGCACCCGCCACGTGGCGATCGCCGAACAGAGGAGCGCGATCGCGACGAGCGCGATCGCGCTGCCGCGTTCGGAAAGTTCCATCGGAGGCGCTCCACCGAGGATGTTTCGCAGGTGGCCGCGGGGGGTGACGAGCGCGGCCGCCGTCACGTTGGCGCCGAGGACCCAGTCGGCGAGGAGGAACGCGAGCCGCCCCCCGCCGCGCCTGCCGAAGGTCGCCCCGAGCACGAACCACGCGGCGTAAGCGGCGCCGCCGAGCGCGCAGGCATAGGCCGAGGCCGCGCCGTCGCGGAGGGCGAGGGAGTGGACGGCCGTGCCTTGGGAGATCACGTCGGCCGCGGCGCCGAGGAGCGCCCCGAGGCTCGCGCAGCACGCGATCGCCACGGCCAGCGCGGCCACGGCGGCGCGCGCCGGAGAGGCGCCGAAGGCCTTGAGGGGAGCCACCGCCGAGGAGAAGGAGCGTCCGCCGACGACCGCGCCGGCGAGCGCGTACGAGAGGAGCGGGAGGACGAGCGGGCCGCACGCGTCGAGGAGCACGCGGTCGGCGGCGTGCGGGAAGTGGCGCGCGCGGGCGGCGGCGGCGAACGCCAGGGCCGCGAGGCACCAGGCGATGACGGCGATGCGGCTGCGTGTCCCTCGCGAGACCCGCGCCCACGGCGCGCGTGCGAGCGCCGCGTTCACAGCGGACGCTCCTCGGGTCCCGCGACCGCGCGTCCATCGTCGGGCGGAGCCGGCTGCAGGCGCACTTCGACGACGTCGGCGCCGCTCTCGGCGATCGCGCGCGCGGCGCCCCGCGCGAGCTCCACCGCGTCGCGCCCTCGCGCGGTCACCAAGGTCTCGCGGCGGGCGATGGCCTCGACGCTCGTCTCGCGCGCGAGGGCCGCGGAGAGCGCGTGGGGATCGGGGGTCACGATGCGCAGTCGCGCGCCCTGCGTCAGCCCGCGGCTCGAGGGATCGCCGCCGCCCGTCGGGCCCACGGCGCCGCGCACGAGCGTCACCGCGTCGTCGGCGATGTCCGCGGCGTCGCGCGGCGAGCCCGTCGCGACGACGACCGCGTGGCCCGCGTCCGCGCGCTCGCGCAGGACCGAAGGGAGCCGGCCGATCGCCCGCGCGTCGAGGACGGCGAAAGGCTCTTCGATCAAGAGGACGCGCACCTTCGTCGAGGTCACCGCCTCGGCCAACGCGACGGCGCGCTCCTCGCCGGCCGACAGCGTCTCGACGCGGCGGCGGGCGAGGGACTCGACGCCGAGGACGGCCAGTCGTTCCTCGGCCGGAGGAGACGCTTCCCCGCGAAGGCGCGCGGCCGTGGCGAGCACCTCGGCCACGCGCAGTCCCTGGGGGAGCGCCGCCTGCAACGAGACCCACGCGATTTGCCGGCGGACGTCGTGATGTCGCGGATCGCCGTCGAGGACGCGCAAGGTTCCCGCCCGCGGTCGCGCCCAGCCTGCGACGAGCGCGAGCAGCAGGGGTCCTCCGTCGGCGAGTCCGCCGACGATCGCGTGGAGCCCCGGCCCCCAGCCCAACGACAGGTTCGACAGCGACATCGGCGACTGTCGCGCGGCCACGCCTTCGAGCGCGATCACGAGGCCGGCTCCGCCTCGACGCGCGCCATGCGCACGCCGATGACCCACATCGACGCCGCGATGACGACGACCAGCGCCGCCGCCGCGCGCGCGCCGTGGGCCGCCGTGTTCATGGGGGAGACCACGGCCACGCGCATCGCCTCGAGCGCCGCGGGGATCGAGGTCAGCTCCTCCCACCCGGACGGCAAGAACTTCGACGTCCACGGGGACGCCGCCTCGGGCGCCGCGAGGACCACGAGCAGCGTGACGTAGCCTCCGACGCGCGACCGCGCGCCGACCGTCGCCATCGTCACCGGTCCGAGCGTCGCGGCGAACGCGAGGGCGTACACGAGGGCGGCGGCGCCGGCGACCCACGCCTTCTTGGGCGTCGCCGAGGCGGAGACCGCGGCCAGCGCCACCACCACGGTGGCGGCGCCGACGACCAGAGCCAGGAGGACGACGAGGCCGCCCACGCGGCCTCGGACATAGGCGCCGAGGCTCGCGCCGCGGGCCCGCACGAGCGCGAGCACACCCTCTTCGCGATCGCGGTGCGAAGCGCGGAGCGCGGCGCCGAACGCCAGAGTCACTCCGGCGCTCCACGCCACCGCCTGGGCGGTCAGCGTGGCCACGCGCGCCGCCCCGATACCGCCGCGGTGCGCGACCGCGAACGCCGCCACGACTCCGGCCAGCGTCTCCAGGGCGGCGATCGCGAACGACGCCACAGCCGTGGGGCCGCGCGCCGCGAGCCACACGCCGAGCGCCCACGGGGCCTTCTTCGGGCGCGGCGTCATTGGAACCCACGAGACCATAGAGCGGCCTCCCAAACAATCGCGTGCTCCGCCCCCACCCGCCGCGCCGGCACGAAAACCGTGGCAAACTGCCCGCCCGCTACCATGGAAGCTCCGCCGGCGACCGACACCGAAGGCCTACCCGGCGCGGCGATCCCGTGGCGCCGACGGGCCCTCTTCATCGGGAGCGTCGTCTCGGTGGCGGCGTTGGGGATGTGGGTGAATCGGTGGTCGGTGGGCTCGTGGTGCCTCGCGCTGGCGGCGGTCGCGCTGGGCGTCCTCGCCGCGCGACGGGCGACGGGGCTCGAGCGGATGCTGGGGTGGGGGGGGGCCGTGGTCCTCGCGGCCGCGGCACCGAACGGCACCGCCGGCCGGGCGCCCGACGTGTACATGGCCTTCGTCGGAGTCGCCGGCGCGCTCGCGTGCACGGTGGCCGCGGCGTTTGCTGTCCCGAGGGCGTCGCGCTCGGGGGGCATCGTGCCGATGGTACGGACTTCGCCGCGCGTGACGGCGGGCGCGATCGTCCTCCTTTGGGGCGCGTCGCTCCTGCCGCACGTCGTTCCCTCGGGGCGCGCGCCGTGGCTCGCCGAGTCTGCGCGCGCATGGGTGGCGATCGCCGCCGCGGCCAGCCTGCTCTGTCTCTGGGCGGAGGCCGAGCGGACCTTTCGCCGGCGGAGGCTCGAGCTCGGCATTCCGGAGAGGATACGGGCGATCCGCGCGCTTCTGGCGGTGGCGATGACCTTCGTCATCGTGGCCGCTGCGCCGTCGGATGCTTCGGTCGACGCGACCGGCGAGCTCGCCTGCGTCCTCGTGTCGTGGGTCCTCGCGTGGGTCGCGCGCCATCCCGACCCGGCCAAGGTCGAGCGGGTCGCGCTGCGCGCCGTCGTCTTGGCGCTGCCGGGGACGCTCCTCGCCGCCGTGGCGGCGGCAGTGGCGGGGGGCGGCGGCGACGATGCGCGCGAGGTGACGCTCCTCGCGGTGTCCGCGGCGCTGGGGCTCGGGGCTCTGGTGGTGGGGACGGAGCGGCCGCTCGGGCTCTCGGGCGGCCCCTGGGCCGACGCCTTCCAGCGCGCCGCGAAGGCGGCCACGCTGCCCGAGCCCGACGACGCGATTCGCGACGTGCTCATCGCGCTGCGCGGGCCGGGCGGCTTGTCGTCGCCGTCTCCCGAGCTCTGGACGCTGCATCCCGCGCGGTCGACCAAGGTCGACCCCGCGGGGTATGTCCACGACCGGGACGCGGACCTCCCCGACGGCCTCGTCGCCATCGCGCTTCGGGAGCCCGAGGGGACGCTGCGCGCGGACGTGCTCGAGGCGCTCGAGGTCCGCAGGCCGGACCTGCGCGGGCTCTCCAGGTGGATGAGCGATCGCGGGGCGGCCACGGCGACCATCGTGTCGGGGGGCGCCGACGCGGAAGGGCTGCTCGTGTTCCCGAGGACGCCGCGAGGGGCGCCGGAGTCGCTCGACGACGTGCGGGCGCTCAAGGTCGTCGCCGATCGCCTCGCTGCGGCGTGCCAGGCGCGGGCGACGCGGGCGCGGCTCCTCGCTCGCGCGCACGAGGCCGACGCGCGGGCCGAGGCCGCGGGCGAGCGGATCGAGCGCTTGCTGCACGAACAGGCCCTTCGCGCCGAGCGGGATGCACAGGCGGCGACTCGACTCGTCCGGCCCGCGACGGCCGGGGTGTACTCGGCGGGATCGCGGGGTGCGCTCGAAGCCCTCGAGCGCCGGACGAGCGCGGCCGCGCCCATCGCCGTCGTCGCCCCGAGCGGTGTCGACCCGGTCCCGCACCTCGCGCGCGCCCACCTTGCCGGCGTTCGCCATCGCGCGGCGCTCGTGCTGGTCGACGCCACGAGCGCCCGCGAGCACGATATCGCCCGCTGGGACGATCCGCGCGTCTCGCCGCTCGCTCTGGCCGACGGAGGCATGCTCGTGCTGCTCGACGGGGCGGCGCTCCCGGTCGACGTCCAGCAGCGGATCGCCCGCGCTCTGGCGGAGCGAAAGGCGCCCTGGACGCGCCCGGAGCCGCTCGACGTGCAGCTCGCGCTGACGGCGGTGGTGTCTCCGGAGCAACTCGTGGCGGAGGGTCGACTCGACCCTTCCTTGGCGCTTCGGCTCGGCGACGCGTGCGGGTCTCCCATCGTCTTGCCGCGCCTTCGCGAGCGCGTGGAGGACCTGCGCACCATCGTCACCGACCGCCTGGCGCGTGAGGGCCTCCGTGTCTTCGGGCGCCCCGTCGGCATCGAGCATGCCGCCTACGCGCGTCTGGTCGAGCACCCCTTCCCGGGAGAAGAAGCGGAGCTTGCCGTCGTCATCCAGCGCCTCGTGGCGCGGTGCGCTGGGGATGTGGTGCGGGCCGCGGACGTCGACGCTCTGCATCCTTCCGGTCCGGCGCCGGGCCAAGCGAGGGACCCGGCGGCGGCGCGCCGGAAGGGGCCGGTCTCCGTCTGAGCCCGTGAGACATGGGCGACGCTCGGGAGACTCTCGTGCACCGAGATTCGCTTGTCTCGCGAGTTTCGCGCGTGTTACTCGTGCGGGCCGCCGCGGTGTTCCCAGCGAGAGGAGACGACGTCACCATGCAGGTCACGAGGTACCGTATGGGCAAGATCAGGATTGCCGAGTTTGCGCTTCGGGCGCTGGGTTTTGCCGCGGTCGCGTCGGCGATGGCGTGTGGGGGAGACGACAACCCCTACAAGCCTGCGCCAGCCTGGTCGGGCAAGCACGCCAGTCTACCGGCGCCGCCGTCGCTGCCGAACACGCCCATCAAGAGCGGCGACGCGTACACCGTGTATGGCGCGGTCCACCAGCTTCGCAGCCTCATTCACAGCAAAGACGTGACCGCGCAGCCCATCACGGTCGTCGGCTACGTCGTCGATTCGAACATCCCGCGCGCTCCCGAGTGCGCCATCCACAAGACCGGCAAGAAGGACCCCGACGGGTGCACGCCCGAGGTGCCGAGCTTCTGGATCGCGGACAACAAGGGCGACACCAAGGGCCCGAAGATCCGCGTCGTCGGCTGGGCGAGGAACTTCGCCGTCATCTTCGACGCGATGACCGCGTACAAGAAGGTCAAGCCGGGCGATCAGCCGCCGGACGGAGGGGTCACCGACGACATGCTCAACGTCGTCGTCCCATTCCCGTTGCCGTCGGTGGGCCAGAAGGTGCGGATCACGGGCGCGTACAACATCGCCAAGGTCGTCGTTTCCGACATGGTGAGCGAGCCGACCGGAGGCGTCATCGCCTACAGCAAGCTCGAGCAGCTCGAGCCGGCGCCCGAAGTCGCGATGTTCCCGAAGAAGAACCCGTAAGGCAGCGCGCGCGCTGCCCAAGCGGCGCACGACGCCGAGCGCCGTCGTCCTCCCGGGCGACGGCGCTCTTCGTTGTGTGCTGGCTCGCCCGCGGAGGCGGCGAGTCCGGTCAGTCGCCGGCGGTCGCGTCGGCCGCGGGTGCGCTGTCCGCGGCGGCGCCCGTGTCGGGACGCTCGGCGTCCGTCACGGTCGCGTCGGCGGGGCCGGCGGCGTCGGGCGGCCCAGCCTCGGGGAGCGGCGCGCGGCAGTCGAGCGCTCCGTTGGCGCCGCCGTTCGCGGTGCGGCACACCATGGGCGCCACGCAGTCGGCGTTCGTCGCGCAGATCTGCAGCGCGCCGCCGGCGCACATCGGGCCGGCCTGGCACGCGGCGAGGGCGCCGCCTTGGCCCGCGCAGCAGATCATCCCGCCGGTGCAGCTCGTGGCGGTGCAAGCGACCGTGCGGCAGGTCATCACGCCACCGCCGCCGCCGCCCATGCAGACTTGGCCGGCGACCGCGCACTGGCTCGCCATCGTGCAAATCTGCGCGGAGTTGTTCGGGCACGTCGCGCGGCACGTGGCGACCGCGTTGTTGGCCACCGCGGTACAGCAAATCTCGCCGGTCATGCAGCTCGTCGCATTGCACGCGACCGCGGCCTCCACGGGCGCTCCCGCGTCGCGAATGATGCCGCCGGAACTCGAGCTCGAGCTCGAGGAGCCGGCGCCGCTGCTGCTGCTACTGCTGCTGCCTCCACTGCTGCTGCCGGTGGTCGTCGATCCGGAAGACGAGGACGAACTCGAGCCGCTGCTCGAGCTCACTCCGGTTCCGCCGTCATCCCCCCCCGCGGGATTCGCATCACCTCCACATCCCCCCGCCACGATGCTCACGGCGCAAACGCAGGCACCTAACGCCAATAACCGGGCAACTCTCATGGCAATCCCCTTTGGGCAAGCTGGACTTCAATCTGTTCGGCTGGACATTTTGGCTCCGGGCCTCTCGGACAGTCGCGCACAATCGCCCCTCGAAGCGCGAATGAGACCAGATGGGGACTGGAAGAGTATGGGTATACTACAAATAACAATCGGGCCCGAGCTTTAGACCCACGTCGACACGGTCGACAGCAGGCTGAACGCGCGCCGGGCCGATGGTTCGAGCGCCGCGTGGAGAGCGCGTCGCTGCGCGTCCGGCCACGCGGCTCCGGACTTCGCGAGCGCATCGAGCGCCGCGGCCGCGCCCAGACAGCGTGCGATGTCGGCCTCCGTCGACGGCGACGGCGCGGGGTCGGCGGCGACGTACCCCTGCGCCTCCGCGATCGCGCGGTCGGCGAGCAGCGCCAACACCTCCGCGGGCAATCCCCGACGGTGCGTGATGACTTCGCGACACGCCCGGCCGAGCGCCGCATCGACGTCGCCGGAAGGAAGGCGGGCGAGCGCGCGGGTCGCGAGCGTCCGTCCGGCGGGCGTGGCCAGGAGCGCCAGCGTGGGCGCGCTCCACGCGAACGGAGGCGCCGCGCGGGTGCACGTCGCGAGGTCGGTGATGGGCGTGCGGGCGAGCAGCGCCGTCACCGCCGTGAACAGGCGCTCTCGATCGATCGCGAGCGGACGCACTTCGAGGAGCGGCCTCGGCGTCCGCGTCACGCTCACGCGGCGGAGCTTGGGCCAAGCCTGGACGCGGGCCGGCGGGTCCACGCCGAGGAACTCTCGTGAGCCAGCCCACCAGGAGATCGCCGTGTCCGTGCGCGTGATCTCGAGCACGCGCGCGAACCACGTGTGCCTCGAGACGGCTTCGCTCAAGGTCGAGGGGGGGCCGACGCGATCGACGGTCGCGAGGGCGCTCCTCGCGATGCGCGCCGCCGCCCTCCGACGCAGCGGGGCATGAAAGCCGGGGTTGGCCGACTGCTCGAGGTCGTGGAGGGCCGCCGCGAGCATCCACTCGGCGGCCGACGGTTCGTTCAGGGCGTCGATCGGCACGAGCATGCGGGCGCGGCGCACGCGGCCCTCCTGGACCAGGGCCGCCAGATCGGTGTCGAGCGGAGAATGGTCTCCGATCGCGGCCGCCGCCGCGACGCCGATCGGATGCCCGGCGCGCATCGTACCGCCAAGGACGAGCGGCGCCATCACGTCGGAGAAGAGCCGCTCGGCGATGTCTGCGCGGAGCGCCATCGTCACGGCTCGGCATCGTCGGGGTCCCCGATGCCCCGCGTGGGCAGGAGACCCACTGCGGAGACCCGAAGATCGATGGGGGCTTCGGTGAGCGCGCGCTCGATGGTCCGCGCGACCATGGGCTCCCAGGGTGGGGCGTCGATGAGGGCGGCCTCGAGGGCGGTGAAGGCCTGGTCTTCGATGGCGCACGCCCGCGCGTCCACGCCGACGAAGACCACGCCCGACGCCGGGACCGCCAGCGATCGCGCCAGCACCTCCGGCGCGACCGAGGGCGTGACTTCGAAGCCTGCCGGCAAGTACAGCCGCGGGTAGACCTCGACGTAGAACGCGCCGAGAGGAATGGCCTCGATGCCGGCCTCCGAGAGGAGAAACACGCCGCGCTCGGTCGTCGCGACCCGGGTCTGCGCGATCGTGGCGCGGGGCAGCGCATACGCGAGGCGGCGGAGAAGCGGGAATTGCTCCGGCGGCACCCAGGACCCGGTCACCTTTCGCCAGGGCGTGCTCGACGGCGTGAGCCGCAGCGGGACGCGCAGCGCTTCGGGCACCCCGGTGCGGCGCGCGACTTCGCCGTCGGTGCCTCCCGCGCGGAGCTCGATGCGCGCGAAGGTCGAGAGCGCCCCCATCCGCGGGAGGCGCTCCACGATCCACGCGGTCTCGCCGCGTCCGCGGAAAAACACGACGCCTTCCGGCGGGAAGACCGGACACGCGCGGAGCTCGAGCGGATGCTCGAAGCCCTCTTCGACCTCGACGCCGGGGCCCGACGGGACGAAGCACGTCATGCCGGGGGTCGACGTGAAGAGCGCGCGCATTCGCTCCGGCAGCTCGGGGACGCGGACGATCCATCGCACGACGGGTGTGTCGCGAAGCGCGCTCTCGGGGGGCCACTCCGCGACGCACGCTTCGCCGTCGACGCGGGAGCGCACGAGGTAACGCAAGAGGGCCGGGCCGAGGCCCTGCTCCGCGACGATGAAGCGAACGCCCGCCTCCGGTGGGCGAGGCGCGACCGCACGGAGGCCGAGGCGAAGAAGGAGCGAGCGGAGATCGATCGGCTTACCGAGATCGTAGGTGCGGGTCGCGCCGTCGCTGTAGAGGACGATGGCCGCGTCCGTCGCCGCCAGGTCGCGCGCGTCGTAGCCGAACGGGGCGAGCGCGTCGCGGTATTGGACGAAGTGCCGTGAGGTCCCCGTGAAGGCGTGGCCGCCGACCAGGCGCGCGGCCTCCGCCACGCGGTCCATGCGGTCGCTCGACTCGGCGGCGAGCTCGAGCGCGATCTCGTGCGCGCCCGTCTTCGTCTTCAAGACGTGCATCGTGAGGGTCGGCAGGATGGCCTCGAGAGAGCGCTCGCGCGTGTAGATGGCCAGGAGCATCACGAGCCGGTCGATCGACGGAAGAACCACGAGGCCCTTCGCCCCGAGCGCGACTCCCTTCGCGTCCAGGCCGAGCCCCGGCGTCTGCAGGCGCGTCTGATGGAGCGCGACGCGTTCGATCATCGATCCGAAAGCATAGCGTCAGGGCAAGGCCGACGGCGCGAGCGCCCCCGTCCAGACCGCGACCGCGCCGAGGACGGCCGCGGCCACCGTCTCGGTCCGCAGCGTGAGCGGGCCGAGCGACGTCAGGCTCCAACCGAGCGCCGCCGCCGCCTCTGCCTCGTCGCGCGCGAGACCGCCCTCGGGGCCGCACGCGAAGGCGAGGGGGACGCCGCGCGCGAGCGCCTCGAGGAGGGGAGGCCCGAGCGGGGCCGTGGCCTCCTCCCAGAGACAGAAGCGTGCGGTGTCGGTCGGCGTTTGGCTCAGCGCGCTCGCCCAGACGCAAGGCCCCTCGACCCGCGGCGGGTCGCTGCGTCCACACTGCCGCGCCGCTTCGCGGGCGATGCGCTCCCAACGGGTCTGACGTTCCGCCGCGCGCGCGCCGTCGAGCTTCACGACGCTATGGCGGGTCGCGGCGACGACGATGCGCGTGGCGCCGAGCTCCGTCGCGTCACGCACCACCGCGTCGCATTTGTCGGCCTTCGCGAGCCCCTGGATCCAGGTGACGTCGACGACAGCGCGAGCCGCGCCCGCCCGGAGCGGCCCGAAGCGCGCCGTAATCGCTTCGCGATCGGCCCACACCACGAGGGCTTCGGACTCCTCACCCGTCGCGGGGTCGAACGCCACGAAGGCGTCCCCCGATCGCAGGCGCAGGACGCGGGAAAGGTAACGGCCGACCGCGCCGTCGAGCCGTCGGTCGCCGGGAAGGAGGTCGGGGATCGGCGCGCGCGTCAAGCCTTGGGCAACCGCCGAGGGCGTAACACGAGTGCGCGACCCCCGCGACCGTGGAGCCGTCTCGCGCCCAGAGCAACCGTCCGTTAGAGCGGATGCTCTAGTTCGCGACCTGGATGCAGACGCTGCTGCCGGTGCACACGAGCTGCTGCCCGCCGCAGCACCCGCACGTGTTGGCCGCGCCGCACGGGCCGCCCAGATTGCTGCAGCTGCAGACGCCCGCGTCCGGCGGCGGGTTCTGGATGATCTGCTCGGTCCACTGGGCGGTGTGGTTGTGCGTCGTCATGTCCTGGTAGGGGATCCAGAAGGCGACGCTCGAGGGGTCGACGGTTCCGCCCTGGGCCTCGGTGAAGGTGAGCGGGGCCATCCAGAGCTGGGGTTCCTGGCACTCGGGCGCGAAGGCCTGCTTGTGCGCACCGCCCGGGGTCGCGAGGGCGTCGGCCGGGTAGCACTGATACATGTTCGTCTTGTGGTTGAGCACGCGGACGCCGTAGTCGCGCGTCGACGAGAACGTAAACCAGAGGATTTCTTGCCCGTGGTAGCTCTGCACGAAGGGCGCCCAGCGGGGGTAGGAGTTCGACCAGGGGATGGG
>DASYBG010000014.1:0-3334 GCA_036500865.1 Polyangiaceae bacterium | reverse complement strand
CACCGGAAGACCCCTTGCTCACGTACAGGCTCCCGGCTCCGAACCTTCCCCATTCCCGTCGTCTCGCTCATCGCCCATTACGACGATCGGGGCAGCTCGTCTATTTCCATCCGCGTCCCTTTTCTGGACGATTCTTGAGTCGGTGGCTGTGGAAAACGAGGAGGGTCCAGGCAGACTCTGCGGGTGCCCGACGCCGGGCGACCGACCCTTGCCCTGCCGGCGGCGGTGCTTATGTATAGGAGTATCGGATATTTGTGGCGACGCTGAGTCGCCGAAGCTCATTCGAGCGCGTCTAGGTTCCGTCTCCGCCGTGCGCCAGGCGGTGGTAGCGGTCGGGAAAAGACGTCGCGCGATAGCATGAAAAATGCGTGGCGAAACCCGTAAGGGTGCTTAATGTAAGGCACCCTGCGGGAAGCTTTACGTCACGCAGGGCGTTGTGCCAATCGCCCGTGGCGACACGGCGCTTTCCTTTCAAGCATCCCACCCCCCAAGAATCGTGAACGTCCCCAGCACAGCCCTCGCCCCCCGGCGAGAGGATACCCACCGCAAGCCGGTCGAGTTGGACACGCTCGCCAAGACGGCGGCCAACGACGCGACCATCACGGCCGTGCCCTCGGTCGCTCGCACGCAGCGCAGGCGCGTCCTCTCCCACGATGAAGAAATCGAGCTCTCTCGCCGCATCGAGGCGGGAGAAGCCCACGCCTTCCATGCCCTGCTCGGCACGAAGGCCGCGGCACCGCTTTTGCGCGCCATCGCGGCGGAGCTTCGCGCAGGCCACGTCCTGCCGACGGGTCTGTTGCGAAACGCCGAAGAGGACGCCGACGACGAGGCTCACGCCGAGCGTCTGGCGCGTCTCTTGTCGCGCGCCGCGACGGCGGCCACCAGCCTCTCGCGTCCCGCGCGCGATGTGGCCACCCGCGAGCGGCGTCGTCGCCGCCGGTTGCGCATCGCAGCGGAGCTGGCCGACGCCCGCTTCGAGCGGCATGTCTTCGCGCGCCTCGGTCGCGAGACCCGCGCGGCCGGTGTCGACGAGCGGACCCGGCGAGCCTTCTCGAACGGCATGGCGGACGCGTCGCGCGCTCTCCACGAGTTCGTGGGCGCAAACTTCGGTCTCGTGGTGACCTACGCGCGCCGCTTCGTCGGTCAGGGCCTCGACATGCACGACCTCGTGCAAGAGGGGCAGCTCGGCCTCATCCGCGCCGTGGAGAAGTTCGACTGGCGCCGCGGTCTGCGCTTCTCCACGTACGCCGCGTGGTGGGTGCGGCAGGCCATGGCCCGCGCCATCGCCGATCAAAGCCGGACCATCCGCGTCCCGGTCCATCTCCTCGAGAGCCGCCACAAGCTCGAGCGCGTGCGCCGCACCATGGCGCAGCAAGGCCGCCGCGATCCGACGGACGAGGAGCTCGCCCGCGAGAGCGGTCTCCCGATCGACAAAGTGCGCGCGATCGTGGGGCTCGTCCGCGAGCCCCTCCGCCTCGAGGCGCCCCTCGGCGACGAAGGGGACGGCGGTCGCCTCGCCGACCTCGTGGCCGACCCGAGGTCGCCCGCGCCCGACGAGCACATGGCGCGCGAGCGCATGCAGGAGCAGACCCGCGCGCTCTTGGGCCTTCTCACGCCGCGCGAGCAGCAGCTCCTCCGGCTCCGCTTCGGCATGGACGGAGGGCCCGGCCACACGCTCGAAGAGGTGGGCAAATCGTTCAATCTGTCGCGCGAGCGCGTGCGCCAGATCGAGGCGGCGGCCCTGAAGAAGCTCCGCGCGGCCTCCGAAGAGCGGGAGCTGGGCTCGTATATTGGCCGGTAAAGACAGAGGGCCCTAAAGTGGCCCTCTGTGCCGGAGCTCGTGTGGAAGGGCAAGTCGCGCGGGCAACCGCGGGGCGGTTCGACTCGCGCGGCTCCGGCGGTCCGTACGGACGAGGAGTACGGCAGCGCGCCCGAGGGCGGCTGGCGCAACCGCCTCATCCTGGGGGATCGCGTGCCCGTCCTCGCGGGTCTTGCGCGCGAGCTCACGGGCAAGGTCGCCCTCGTGTACGTCGATCCGCCGTTCGACACGGGTGGTGACTTCGCCTTCCAAGCATCGATTCCCGGCGCCCCCGCGGGGACGCCGCGCCTCGCGGTGCCCGCCTACCGCGACGCGCGCGGGCTCGACGCGTGGCTCCAGTGGTTCTTCGACACCGCGAAGCTCCTCCACCGCCTCCTCGCGGACGACGGCAGCCTCTATGTCCATCTCGACGCGCACGCGGGCCACTACGCCAAAGTCGTCCTCGACGAAGTCTTCGGCCCCGACGCCTTCCAGCGCGAGATCGTCTGGCGCATCGGCTGGGTGAGCGGCTTCAAGTCACGGGCGAAGAACTGGATCCGCAACCATGACGTCATCCTCTTTTATGCCAAAGGAGGACCCCGCCGGCTGCGCTTCCACAAGGAGTACGTCGCGCACCCTCCCGGCTACGTCCGCCGCGACGGCGCGCCGGCGCGCGGCCCCGGCCTCCCCATCGACGACGTCTGGAACGGCTCCGATCTCGACCGGCTCGACAGCATTCAAATCATGTCGTTTTCGGGCGAGAAGGTCGGTTTCCCCACCCAGAAGAACGAGAGCCTCGTCGCCCGCATCGTTCGCGCTTCGTCGAGCCCCGGCGACCTCGTGCTCGACTGCTTCGTCGGCTCGGGGACCACGGCGGCGGTCGCCGAGAAGCTCGGCCGACGATGGATCGCGTGCGACGCATCGCCCATCGCGATCCACGCCACGCGCAAGCGCCTCCTCGCCGTCCCCGACGCGCAGCCGTTCGTCGTAGAGAGCGTGGCCCGCGCGCGCGCCCATGCTCGGCGGGGTCTCTCCGCGAGCGTCGCGGTCGAAGGCCCCGTGGCCACCATCGCGCTCGACGCCTTCGCCGTTCCTCCACGCGGCGCCCCCGCGGCGTCGCGCGTGGCGCACTGGTCGCAGTGGATCGAAGGGTGGTGCGTCGACTGGGATCATCAGGGCGGCGCGCTTCGACTCGGGTCCCGCGTCTGGCGGCCGCGCGGCCGCGCCACCCTGCCGCTCGCGGTCTCTCACGCGTACGAGCGGCCGGGCCAGTACAAGGCCGTGGTGAAGGCCTTCGACGTCTTGGGCGGCGAGTCGACGCGCGCGATGCGGATCGTGGTTCGCTAACGCGGCGCTCGCTCCGCGGCAGAGGCGACGATCTCCGCGGAAGACCACTACGGGAGGCGCACCAACCCGACGAACGACGCGCCCTGCACCGAGAGCGGAGCGCCGACGGCCGTGAGGCTCCCGTCCCGCGCGTCGAAGCGGAAGCTCGAGACGGCGTTCGTCTTCTGATTGGCGACGTAGACGAACGAG
>DASYBG010000013.1:0-99044 GCA_036500865.1 Polyangiaceae bacterium | reverse complement strand
CGGCATTGAGGCGATCAGTACCAGCGAACGATCTTCGGCTCGACGAGCGCCGCAGACCCTCCTCAAGTGAAGGTCCAAGCGTCGCTTCGCGCGTAGGTCTGCAGGGTCGCGCCAGCGCGGGCTGCATAGCCCGGCGCGGAGTACGCGCGTCGTATTCCGGTGTCGAGTTCGGGAAGCTGAACCTACGCCTCCTCGTCGGCGCCGCCGCCCCCGCCTTTCGTGCCCACGTCGACCGGCGCGTCAAGCTCGCGCTCGTGCGCCGCGTTGCGCGTAGCATCGTCGTCGAGCACTGCGCCCGCCAGGGTCCCGGCAACGGCACCCATCACGGCCCCCGCCACGACACCGGCCGGACCCGCGGCAGCCCCGACGAGGCCTCCGACGAGCGCACCCGATACGGCGCCTTCGGACTCGTGCACGATTCGCGCGGTCGGCTTTCGGCTGAGCATCTTCTTCGTTTGTCGAGCCATGATTGGCCTCCCTCTCGACGCTGGTACAAGCATGCGCCATACCCGGGTGAACGAGTCAGGGAAGCTCCGGTGCAGTCGAGCGCTCCCCAAGGAACCACCTCGCCTTGGGGCGCGGGCGGAGCTGGAAGCCGAAGTCGCGCATCGCCGATTCTCGAATCAGGTCGACCGCCGCGGAGGGCGAGTCCGTGACGGTGATGAGCCGTGCATCGCGCTCGTCGATCGTCCCCGCGGGGAGCAGGTGCGCACGGAGCGTATCGACGAGGGAACTCCAGAACGCAGTCCCGAGCAGAATGAGGGGGGAAGCTCTGAACCTTGCCCGTCTGAATGAGGACGAGCGTCTCGAAGATCTCGTCGAGCGTTCCGAAGCCGCCAGGCAGCGCCACGAACGCGTACGAGTACTTGACGAGCATCAGCTTGCGCACGAAGAAGTACCGAAACTCGACCATTCGATCGAGATACGGGTTGGGCTCTTGCTCCTGAGGCAATTTGATGTTGCATCCGACCGAGCGGCCCCCTGCGGCGCGAGCGCCTCGGTTCGCCGCTTCCATCAGGCCTGGGCCGCCGCCGGTCATCACGGTGAGCCCCGCTCGCGCAAGGCAAGCGCCCACCTCCTGGCCGAGCGCATAGTACGGGTGGTTCGCGTCGAACCGCGCGGAACCGAAGACGGTCACGCAGGGCCCGACGAAATGAAGGGCGCGAAAGCCACGGATGCACTCCGCGTAGATGCGCATGGCCTGGCGCAGCTCGTGACGCCGTGGCCGGGGTCCCTGCAGGAAGAGTCGCTCGGTGGGGTCGCGTGTCCCTTGAGGCCACACCGAGCCGCGCGAAAGATTCATCCGAGCCTCATTGTGATGGGTCGGGCACTCGCTCTCGATACGAGATGCCGACTCGTTCGACTCACTGGCGCAATCAGGCGCCGAGGCGGTAGGCGAGAGTCAGGTCCATGCCTCGACGATACCGACGAGCACCCGGAGCGCGTCCGTCGTCGTGAAGATCCCCACGATGCTGTGTCCGCGCAAGACGACCGCACAGCCGTACTTCTCCTGCACCATTTTGGCTGCGACCTCGCCGAGTGCCTTTTCGGGCGCCACGGTGTACACGGTGGGGGACATTGCCTCGTCCACGAGTACCGTGGCCGGATCCACGTCGTGGGACGTCTCGATGAAGAAGAGGTCGCGCTGCGACAGGATCCCGACCAAGCGTCCCCCGTCGAGGACCGGCAAGTGGCGCACGCGATGCTTGCGCATCAGCTCGTGCGCCGTGGAAAGGTGCTGCGTGCGCCCGATGCAGTGGGGGCTCGGGGTCATGAAGCGCTCGATCGAAGCGCGCGCGGGGCGTTGGGATTCGCTGCTCGTCATGACCCGGATGCAAAGCAAGCGCGAGACCACATTCGCGTGCGAGCGGTGTGAGCGCGATGGCCGACGGTTCGGGTCCGGTTCGTTCGCCGCAAACGGAGCGCCTCCGCGCAAGAGTTGCCACGCGCCGGCTTTCGTTCGTCGAGAGGCCGCGCGACCGTGGTCGTCGTGAAGATGACCTTCCCAGGGACCGGTCATCTTGCGTCGGCGGGTGTGGGCTCGGGCGTCGCTTCCGGCAGGCGCACCGTGAGCACCGAGCAGGGAGCGGTTCGGACGACCTTCTCGGCGACGCTGCCGAGGACCATGCGAGAAACCCCGTGGCGGCCGTGGGTCCCCATCACGATGAGATCGGCCTTTGACTCGGTCGCTGCCGCGTCGATCTCTTTCCATGGGACGCCGCGGCGGAGCTCGGTCTCGATGGGAACGCCGCTCGCGCGATTCCGCTCCACGATCTTCTCGAGCGCCTCGCTCATACCGCGCTCGACGGCGGACGCGAACTCATAGGCCGCGACCATGGTCTCTGGAAAGCCGTAGGTGGGCGCTTCGTAGACGTGCACGACCCGAATGCGTCCACCGGTCGCGCGCGCAATCGCGATCGCGCGGCCGAGCGCGTGGTCGGCCGCCACGTCGAAGTCATGCGAGACGAGGATCTGGCGGATGTTTGCTGGGGTGGTTACCCCGCACCTGCAACCGTTCGGCCAGTGTCGTGGGCGGGCGAGAGGATTGAGCCCTTCGACACACGGCGGAAAGTCGACTTACGTCGACGCCTGACCATGGGCGCAAGCCTTGCGCAAGAGCGCATATGGCGCGCCAGCGACGCCTCTCCCGCGTGGCTCTCGCGTCGCGTATAGATGGAATGCGGGTTGCTGCTGTTTGGCGAGCGAGGTGCCCCAGATGTCGTCGCTGAAGAAGACCGATGCGCAGATCCAGGCCGACGTGACGGGCGACGTCGGCACCTGGCCCGAGAAGTGTGCCGAGAAGGAGGCAGCGCATCGGGTGTCCGGGGTCCTCGATGTTGCGGACGACGTTGCCGTGAGGTTCCACAGCGGCGACGCCGAGACGGATACCGCGATCGCTCGAGCGGTTCGCAAGGCTCTCCTGTCGAATGCTTCGATTCCACACAAGCGAATTCGATCCACCGTATCCAATGGTGAAGTCGTCCTCGAAGGGGAGGTCTCGCTGTTCGGCCAATCTGAGGACGCGAGCGACTGCGCTTTCGGCGTCGCCGGGGTGAAGCAGGTGCGCAACCGGTTGACGCTCGTCCCGGAACCGAAGGGTTCGTCGAACGCCGTCCGCTTGGCCATCGAGGGAGCCCCCGCACGCCATGCCGACATCTCGGCCAAGCGGGTGTTCGTGGCCGCGGATGCGGGCAAGGTCGTTTTGAGCGGAAGCGTTCCGTCGCGCGCCGAGCGCGAGGCGTTTGTCGACGCCGCCAGGAACACGGCGGGAGTGCGAGAGGTGGAAGTACGGCTGCTCGTGGAACTCTGAGCGCCTATTGGTGCGGAGCTCGTCGCGAGCGCTAAGGGCCTGGCCGCGCAGATGCGCCGGGGTGGGCCCGCCATGGCTGCGTCTTGGTCGACCCTTTGCGACCGATGCAGGGTCGAGCATTTCCATCGGACGGGCCGTCGGCACGAGCGACCTCGAGCGGAGGAAGGCAGCAGAGGGTGCGCCAGGCGCGTGCCTCTAGCAGCGCCGACCAGCCCTCCGTCCCTAACGCGAAGGAGGGTCGGTGCCGTGGAGAAGTCGTCAACGAAGGAGGGTTTACGGGAGGGCCCGAGAAACCTCTCCAAAATCTCTCCACGAAGAGGGCGGAGCGGTGCGGACTCGGAGGGACTCCCGAGGAGAAGAAAAACGTAAGCTAAGGACACGGACTCACTATCGATTGCGCGAAAAGACGAGGGATCGCGCGCGGTTATGAAATTCTAGTGTGAGTGCTGCTTTGCGGTTTCGAGTCCCTCCTTCGGTACCAAAGGTCGTTGAGAACCGCGGTGACAGCGGCAGGGGGCACGAGGGGCCTACGCCAGCGCGGGCCGCTCGCAGAAGATCGCGGGGGTCGCGAGCAGGAGGCGGTGCACCTTCTTGCAGAGGCAGCAATAGCCGGTCTGGCGTGCGTCCGTCGCTCGAGACGCAGGCACCGTTGCTACCAGACGCGGTTGACCCGAGGCAAGACAGACAAGGCCCATCAACGGCGGCCTGTATGCAAAAAGCAACGGCATGCGCGCACCCCCCAATCGAAGGGCAACACGTCACGCGACGCGCCGCAAGACTCCCGCGCGCATCGAGCCCGAAGCCTATCGCGGCGAGCGCATCGTCCTGCGCCGCCGATGCGAGCGCGCAAACGGAGAGGACCCCGAGCGAGTTTCGGACGAATCCGAAACTCGCCGCGTGGATCGCGCCGGCGCGCCCGTCGTACGATACGCACCCATGTCCACGTTCACGACCGGGCTCGCCTCATTCGGGCTCGCCGCCGCGCTCCTCTCGACGACCGCTTGCAAAGATAAGGCGCAAGAGAGCGCGCGCATGGCGGGCGGCGACGCCGACGACCTCGCCGCGCTCGTGGACAAGGACGTCGGCGAAGTCGAGCGGGGCATGCCCGCCGGCGCGAAGAGGCTCTCCTCCCTCGTTGCCGGCGGCAACGATCCGAAGCAAGACGTGGCCGGGGTGCGCAGGGCGCTCTTTCACATGCGGCGCGAGGTCGCCGACCTCAACATCGCCAAGTCGACCTTCTTCGCGCTGGCCGACCCGAACGGCATCGCCATCCGCAACGACCTCGAGGAGGACGTGATGGCAGGTCAGAACCTCTTCGCGGTGTTCCCGGCGCTCGCGAAGGCGAAGGACGGCTACGTCTCCACGACCGGCGCGTTCCCGGCCGTTCCGAAGAACGGACCGGACGAGGATTGGGTCGCGGCCGTGCCCGTCCATCGCGAGGACGGATCGACCGGCGCGTTGCTCGTCACGGGTTGGACGTACCGGTACTTCGCGAGGCACTTGCAGGAGTCGCTCAAAGACCATTTGGCCGATCGCGCGAAAAAGAGCGGAGACGAGGGGAAGATTCCCGTCTTTTACGTCGCGGTCTTCGACAAGACCGGCGTGTATTCGGCGCCGCTGACGCCGCCGGTCGACGATGACGCCCTCCGCAAGCAAGACCTCGTCGGCAAGACGGCGGCCGGGCCTTTCCAGGGCGTACTCGACATCACCGACCGCGCCTTCGGCTTCGCCGCGCGCCGGACGCCGAAGCTCGCGCCGGATACGGGTATCGTCGTCCTTCGAAGCGAGCTGTGACGCGCCGTCGCCCCCGAGCGAAGGCGGACACCGGCGAAGTCTCCTGCGCGGTTCAGTTGAAGGTCGACGGGGCCGCCGGCTTCGGCAGCGGGGCCGCGAGTGGACCGGCCTGGTGGTGGGCCAAGCGCCACCGGCCGCCCTCGAGGACGAAGACGTTCGTTGCCGCCAGGTGCGCCGGACGGTCGCCGTTGGCCTCGTAGCAAGCGACGACGGCCGCGTCGCCGAGGAATTGCACCCTCGGTCGATCGCACCGCATCACGAAGGGGGGCCGCGGTCGGAGGATCTGGCGCCAGCTGTCGAGCACGTCGGCGCGGCCGAAGAGGCCCGCGGAGCCCGGGTGGAAACACGCGATGGGCGAGTCTTCGGCCCAAAGGGCGCTCATCGCGGCGAGGTCCCCCTCGCTGAACGCCGCATAGAACGCGGCGTTCGCACGGAGTACGTCGGCTTCGGCCTCGTGCGGGACTGCGCCTGGCATTGCACCTTCGAGCTTACCCCCAGGACGCCCTCGATTTGCAGAGAAGGCGCGGCGCGGTTCCCGAACACCGCGCCCGGTCCGCTCCGAACGCGGCTCACTTCTTGGGTGGTGCGCCCAGCGCGCCGGCGACGCGCGCGTAGAGATCGAAGAACTGATCGTCGCCGAAGCCGGCGCCGCTATGGAAGACGCCGGTGTCCATCGGGAGTCCCGTGGCCATGTCCCAGCGGTCGTAATCTCCGATGACGTCGGCGTGGTCGGCGACGACGATGCCGCCGAGGTCCGCGCCTTCGACGATCTGGCAGGCCGTGTTGACGATCCCGTCATTGGTCGTGGCCTGGATGCGGAAGGGGGCGACCTCGGCGCCGCGAATCCACTTCGCCGGCTCCGCGGAGGCGATGCGGCGAACGTTGTCGGCGACCGCGGGCGTAGCGGTGCTCGCTCCGGAGCTCCCGAAGGAGTTGAGCTCCGCGTAGAAGGGGTCGCTCTTGTGGGGGCCCTCGACGATGACGTCGGCTCCGGTCACGAAACACGCGACGGGAACGCGCGGTTCGGACACGACCCGCTGCCGGACCGAGGCCATGAAGGGCTGCCGGAGCTCGTCGAGGAGCTCGTGGTGGCGAAGGACGGACATCACGAAGCGCCACGCGTCGGGCAGCTGCTTCGTGTTGACGTCGAGGAGCGTGTCGATCTGCGAAAGGTCGCGGACCGCGAGCGCCGCCAGCGGGCCGGTCGCCTGGAGGAAAGGCAGGGCGCCGCCGAGCGAAGGGTGGTCGACGAACTTCGCGGCGGGGCTGTCGAGCAGTGTCGTTCCGTGGTGGGGGGCGCTGATGGTGACGACGGCGGTGACGCGATCGCGGGCGGCCTTGTCGCTCGCGGACCACTCGCCGCCCCAGAATGGCGCCGTGCACATGAGGAGCTGCGCGTCGACACCCCCTGTACTGTGGCCGACGAGGTAGAGCCGACGTGCGCCGCGCGCGACGAGTCGGCCGAGGAACGTCGCGAGCTCTTCGACGCGCGCCTGCAGTGTTCCGCACGGCACCGTGGTGCCGGGGACGACGGAAACGGGTCGTCCCCAGCGCTCGAGGAGGACGGCAGTGAGCGTCGCTGGCACGCGGTCCGCGAAATAGGGAAAGCGGCCCATCACGCTGAAGCCCAAGAATCCGGGCACGAGGACGACGGTGTCCTCGTGCAGAAGCCCTGCGTCACCCATCGCGTGAACCCTCCCGACGCTCGCATGTTCGCCCGGAACGCCGGCGAAGCGGCGCGCGAATGGCGCGGGGATCGAGGCTCGGCGAGCAGCCAAAGAAAAATTTATCTGCGGCGCAAATGATCATCGAGTTGCGCCCTGCTCCGCAGGCACCTCTGGGAAGTCTGTGGAGAACTTGCACTTCTGAAGCGAGTCCTCCGCGAAGATTTAACCTAGGTGAAACAGAGGTGTGGATATCTTGTGGGAACGTTGCGGTTGGCTCAGTCCCGGAAGACGGGGAAGACGATGGCCCAGGTGAGAGCGAAGGACGACAAGCAGCGGCGGGGCGGCGAGCGCAATGAGCTCGGTCGCTTTCCGTCGAGCTGGCCGGAAGAGGAAGCGCAGACGCGCTCCGACGTGCGCCGCTTACCCGACGACGAAGAACGCTCCCGATGGACGACACAGACGCTCGTCGAGCTCGAAGGCGACGGGACCCGCTTGGACTTTCAGGTGACCGAATGAAACTCTAAAGCCCACCCGCGGCGGGTCCTCGCGCCCGAGCCGCTCGGAACGCAGCGTAGTCGAACGAGGCGGTGGTCTATGGGCGATAGCCCAGGAACCGCTGCTCCTTGATGACCCTCGCCACATCCGTGGGGACCATCTTTTCCCACGATGCGTCGCCTTGCTGGATCTTCTTCAGCGCATCGCGCGAGAAGATCGCGAGGTGGTCGGGCGTGTAGCGCTCGAGCGCGCGGATGTTGCCGCTGTCGACGAGGTGCCCATAGAGCTTTTGCAGGTGCGGCGCGATGCCGAGGTTCTCGACCGTCGTCAGCTGCTTCGTGCTCGGGTCGCGGAAGGGATAGATGTAGAGGCGCAGGTCCGACTGGAAGAGCCTCCCGAACGACTCGAGGATGCCGCCTTCGAGGTCCGTGTAGTACTGGGGATCGAAGATCTCGCGCAGGCTCGCCGCGCCCATCACGACCGCGATCTTGTTCTTCGTGAACTGCCGCAGGTAACCCGCGAGAAGGTAGTACTCGAAGTAGTCCGAGATCATGACCGTCATCCCGGCCGCCGACAGCATGTCGGCGCGGGCGAGGAAGTCGGTGCGGTTCACTTCGCCCCCGTCGGCCCGGAGGTTTCGCATCGTGAGCTCCATCACGTGGACGAAGTCGCCCCCGTCCGGGCCCACGTCCCGCCGGAACTGCGTGTCCGCGGAGCTCAACATGTCGAGGTGCACGTGGCAAACGGGCCGAAAGCTCCCCCGCTCGACGAGGACATTCTTCCTGTGCAGCACCTCGGCCGGCTGGAGCACTTGGCCATTCGGGCCGAGCATCACCGCCCCCGAGAGGCCGAGCTGCACGAGCTTCATGCTCATGAGCCGGTTGTCGACGTGCCGGAACTCGATACCGGAGAACTCGATCATGTCGATTTCGATGCGATCGGTCGTCAGGTTGTCGAGCAGCGACTCGATGAGGAGTTCGGGCTCGTGGAACAGGCAGAAGGCCCCGTAGAGGAGATTCACCCCCACGATGCCGAGCGCCTCTTGCTGGAGCGCGTTCTCCCGGTCCTTCATCCGCACGTGGACGATGATCTGGCTGTCTTGATCGCGCGGGTGGGACTGGAACTTCACGCCCATCCACCCGTGGCACTCATTCGTCCCCTTGTAGTTTCGTGCCGAAACGGTGTCGGCGAAGGCGAAGAACGCCGTGTGGTCCCCGCGGCTCTCCTTCAAGCGCGAGAGGTTCAGCTCGTGCTCGTAGTCGAGCATGGCCTGCAGCCGCTGCCGGCATACGTAGCGCTCCGCCTTCCCGTAGATGGCGTCGCTCACAGTCATGTCGTACGCGGAGATGCTCTTGGCGATCGTCCCGGCGGCGCCGCCCGCGCGGAAGAACCAGCGGACGACCTCCTGACCCGCGCCGATCTCGGCGAAGGTTCCGTACCGGCGCGCATCGAGGTTGATGCGTAGGGCCTTGGAGTGGGTGTCCGTCACGTGCTCGTGCGCAGGCATCATCGCCATGGTGCGCATCGTAGCTTTCGGTCGGTGTCGAGGCGGTAAAATCTGATCGAGCTTTCGCGCGACGACAGCAGCTGTCATGCGTTGGCCGCTTCACGGACGGTCGGATCGAATGTCCCGCCGTCGGTTCCGGTGAGCTCGTACCACTCGACCGGGAGACGGCTCGCGCGGAGGCGGATTTCGCTGCTTCGCTCGTCGGCCCAAGCCGGTGCGATCGACGCGCGGGGCGCGAGCGAGATGCTCGGCGCCTCGTACGGGAGGGTCACGCGCCGAACGATGGGCCAAGAGCTCCGGGACGACTCCGGCTCGGTAAGGTCGATCGTTCGGCTCCCCCCGCGCGTCGCCTCCCAGTCGCCGCCCACGACGACGTGTGGCCAGACGCTCGCGCGTTCGAACGGCAACTCGCCGAAGCGCAGCGTGATGCGCGTCGGCGCCGGGGCGCGGGACGAAGGCTGCAGCGCGGCGGGCGACAGCGGGGCGAGGGACAATGGCGCGAGCGAGACGGGCCGCGGGATCGGGACGCGGGCGGCGAAAGCGTCGGCCACGCCGTGGAGATAGGCGACGACTTCGCGGAATGTCGTGGGCTCTTGATCGCGGAATTGCTCTATCGGAATGATCGTAATTGGCGTGAAACCGGTCATGGCCCATCCCTCCCTGGTCGACGAGGCCGCGCGCCGCTTCGGTGTGGGGCGAAGCAGCGCATGGGGCCCGTCGTCGTGCTGCGCAAGGGCAAGTGCAACAGCGAGGCCATGGCCTCGTTCGCACGGATCCCAAAGGAATTCACGGTGATTGGGTATGGCCACCCCTACGCCAGCAGCTTGGCGGCGTCGGTGGGTTGGCGTCCAAAGGAGGGCGAAGCACGGAGAAGGCCCTACTCCGAGGGCACCGGCATGGGTGCCCTCCCGCACGCCCGAGCCGAGCCCGAAAGCGGCTCGCACCGGGCAGCGCGCGACCCCTCAGGCGGCCGCTTTGCGCGTTGAAATCACTGCGGGACGCAGGTCGTCTCTTGGCGCCACCCGGCCACTTGCGCGGGCGTCGCGGCGTTCGGCGAGGTCACCGAGAGCGTGATTCGCAGCCAGGCGGCCGGAGCAACACCAGCGGCCACGAGCGCGGCGCCGACGTCGGGACTCGTCCAAGACGTCGAGGAAGCGCCTTGGAACTCGGTCACATGAACCATCGTGCCTTTGTCGAGGAGCGTCTGCGAGGCCGCGGTCTGGACGAAGACGTCGACCGTGGCGCCTCCCGGCGTCTTGCCCGTCAGGTCGACCGTGCCCCAGTGAACGCTCGAATCGGCACCGCACGTGCTCGAGTAGTCCTGGGTGAGCGTGTCCGAGTTCGTGTAGAGAGTCTTCACGACGCAGGCGCCCCACGCGCCGTTCGTGCATGTCCGGTTGCCCGGCGCGCAGCTCGTGTAGTCGCCGGTGTGGATCTTCGGACCCGCGCATTGCGTCGTGGCGCCGGCCTGATCGCAGGCGCAGCCCTCGTCGGTGCATGCCGCGCTCTGCTCGGTGTCGGCGACCGGCGGGGTGTTGCTCGTCGGTGCGCTTCCGGTGTCCGCCGCGGTCGAGGCATTCTGCATGACGGTCCCGACTCCGTCGTTGAACGTAGGCGATCCCGTTGCGCCCGCACACGCGGTGCCCGCCGTGGCCGAAAGCAGGGCGCCGAGGAGCGCGGCATAGGAGGTCAGGCTCGCGCGGGGGTTCGAGTTCAACATGGAGGGGCTCGCGTCGGTCGACGCACGGACGGTGGTTTTCACGATTCTTCTCTCAATCACGTCTGCGGCTTTCCCCGAGTCGCTGAACGGCAAAAACATGCTGTTCTTCTGGTGTCTGGCGGGGTGCGGCATCGAAAAACTCTGGCGATACTATGGCGGCTCGAGGGTCCGTTCATGGGAGTAGAACGGCGGCGTCACCAGGAGCTTGAGCAAGCGTCGGGCCATCGATCGCGCAGAGGTCTGCGCGACGAGGATGAAGCGCGGCCAGCGCCTCCCCGGCGACGTTTGTCCGAGCTGGAGCCTCCGGGGTTCGACGCGGAAAGGGCCGCCGTGCGCGTCGAACAGCGGCCTTTCGAACGAACGGCGAGCGGTATGGGCTGCCGCGTCCGTTTCGGGACGCGCGCTCAAACGCAAGGCCTCCAAGTGGAACTGCGACGACTCACGTCCCCGCTGTGTGCGCGCCGGCCGAGCCGCGCCGCGGGTGCCTTATCGGACCGCGTCTCGCGGCTTTATCGGGCCACGAAGCCAATCGCGTCAGCCGGCCGACGCTCGGGGCGAAGGCCGCCGAATGAGCGCCGGTCGTTTGACGGTCGTCGAATTGGCGGTGAGGGTGGCGGGCTGCCATCGGTCCGGCGCTGGCTCTCATCGTCCCGAGGTGTTCTCGCGCTCCGGCGGGCTCCGATGGGCCGATTTTCAGCGCGTGGAGGCGTGCTCGCCGAGCTCGAGCTCGAGAACGCACAGCACCGTGCAATGGCGCCCAAGCGTCGCTCGGCCCCGAACTTCGGTCGTCGGGCGGGGTCGTTTCGGGGGCGCCAACCCCAGGACTCTCAGGGCCGGCGGACGTCGCGGACGACGGACCCGGGGTCGGCCAACGGGTCATACTTCGTACCGAAGGAGGGGGACGACGATGCCGGTCTACCCGGGACGCAGAGCGGGCACGCACAGAGTGACGGTCTTCCACGGAAGGCAGCACGAGTGGATCGTGGAGGGGACGAAGCGCGACGCCCGGGACTTCGAGGCGAAGCAGCGTGCGGAGCTCGCCGCGGGAGAGCGGCTCGCGAAAAAAAGGAGCGTGCCTCGATTCTCCGAGTTCTGCGAGGAGGCGTACGCGCCCCACGCTCGGGCGAGTCTCGGAGCCAGCACTTGGGCCAACCGCATGTACCCGATGGCGACCCTCGTGGAGCACTTCGGTGCGCTCCGCATGGATGAGTCTTGGACGTTGGAGAGGGTCGACGCGTACAAGAGGGCGCGGACCCGCGTCGGCATCCGTCCCGGGACCGTCAACAAGGAGCTCGCGATTCTCAAGACGATCCTCGCCTTCGCGCGGAGGGAGCATGGCCTCGACGTGCCGAAGCTCAAGATCGCGCGGCTGAAGGTGCCGAAGCGTCGCGTGCAGGTCTGGTCGCGCGAAGAGGTCCGCATGCTTTACGCGGCAGCGAGCAAGTGGGATCCGCGTTTGGCGCCGCTCCTTCACTTCCTCTTCGACACCGGGTGCCGCAAGGGCGAGCTCATTGCGGCGGAGTGGTCGTGGGTCGAGTGGGAGACGGCGCTCCTGCGGATCCCTGCTACCGAGGGGTGGAAGCCGAAGAACGGGGAGCCGCGAGAGGTCCCGCTTTCGACGGCCCTCCTCGTGACGCTGCGCGGCCTCCCTCGCAACGAGTCGTCGCCGGCGATCTTCAACTCGGACCTGGGGCGCGCGTTCGGGACTTTCCCCGAGGCGGATTGGCGCGTCGTGCGCGACAAGTCGGGCGTATCGGGCGCCATCCACGTCACGCGGCACACGTTCGCATCGCATTTCCTGAAGGTGCGGCCGGACCTCGCCCTGCTCGCGCAGGTGCTCGGGCACTCCACGGCCTACGTGACGGAGATCTACGGGCACCTGCTGCCGGAGCATCTCGAGCGGGCGCGCGACGTGGTCTCGTTCGCGCCGCCGGGAAAGGGCTGGGCGAAGGGCGAGTCGCTGCGGACCTTGGCGGCTGCGCTCGTGGAGCCCCGCCGGCGCACCCGACCGGTCTGAGAGCGGGCCCTCGAGAGCTCGACGCGTAGGCGCTAGGGACGTGTGGGCGGGATGGTCTTCATCTTCTGACGCACGAGACAGCGACCAGCGAGCAGCTTGAGCGTCTCCCGCGATACGCCGTCGCTTGCCGACTCGAACGTGCGGCGCTCGGAGACAGAGGGGACCCTCGCGTGCACCAGCGCTTTGATCTGTGTCTCGCTCAACGACGAGAACATCTCGACGAACTCGTCGAGCAGGGTGTCTTCGATCTCCTGCGGCTGCCCCGTCGATTCTACCGGCATGGTGACTTTCTCTCTCTTGCCATCGCTTCAAGTTCCCGCCGCGTCAAGAACCATACGCCCCCATCGCGACGCGCCACGCCACGGTCGTCGCCCGCCCGCGGTTTGACGGCCCTCCAGGGCGCCGCACGACCGGCAAAACGCAGAAGCTCAGGCTTGAGATACAGGACGCCAGCAAGTAGAAGGGGTGCGGCATGTCGAGCCGAGCAGCCAGTCTTGGGCTGGACGGAAGGTCGTCGGCGAGGAGGCGCGGTAGCTCGGGACGAACGCTCCGATCCCGTGGGCTGGGCAGGCGCGTGGCGTGCGTCACCGCCGTCATCGCTTGCCTCCTGGCGCGGTCGCGCGTCGCGGCCGCGGATCCCGTGCCTGCGGGCGCGGAGGCCCCGCCGCCGCTCATCGTGCAAGTTCCGCAGGCCCCGCCGCCGTCGTCCCCGCCGCCGCCCCCGCAGGAGGCGCATCCACCTCCGCCCCCCGCGAGCGGCGCCGCGCCGAGCACAGACACGAACCCCGACCAGCTCCCGGCGGCGGGCTACGTCCCGGGGTACCGGCATGATCGCGAGCTCGGGATGTCTCCATGGTCGCCCCGTGTGGAAACGCTTCCGGGTGGGATGACCCCCGGCTTCGCCGCGCCCCTCCCGAGAGACGAATGGACCTTCCGGTGGTCCGGCTTCTTCACCGCCTCGCTCCAGTTCAGCGAAAACCAGCGCGTGCAGACGGTGGACGGCCAGAACAAGACCGTCCTCCACGTACCGCCGCTGACGATCGACGAGTACGGGTCCTTCCTCGGGACGAGCACCGTGCCGGGCCAGTGGGCGCAGCTCGCGTTCGTATACGGCACGCAGTACGTGAGCGCCAACGTCAGCCTGACCACGTGGAATCCCACCGACCCGACCACCTACTATCAAATCGGTAGTCAGCAGTTCATCAACAACGCGTATCTATCCTTCAACTTCCCGGAAATCGCCGGCGTGAGGCTCCACGCGATGACCGGCTACTTCTACAACGTGTACGGGTCGATCGGCCAATACGGGCTCGGCATGTACACGAACGCGATCATCGGCGGCGTCCGGGGCGTCGGAGAGGACCTGACCGCGCAATACGACTTCGGCGAGAACATCACGCTCTCGCTCGAAGACGGCGTCATGGGCACGCGCAACGGGATGGCGCCCATCACGGTGACATTGACCGGCCAGAACGGCGCCGGGAATACGACGTGGCCGGCCGCTTGGGTCCATCATCTCCACGCGGGCATCGAGAAGCGCGGCGAGCTCACCCTCCGCGCGCACCTCCACTACATCGACAACTGGGCTCAGGACGATCGTGTCCAGCTGGCGATGGACAACCCCAACACGCGGCAAATCAACGAGGCTTACATCAAAGACGGTCGCATTCGGAACTACGGGTTCGACGCGGCCATCGCCTCGTCCGTCTGGGGTTACCTCGGCTTTGCTGCCTCCTACATCCAGGCCGACAATGCCTATCCCGTCAAAGGCACCATCTCGTTCGGGGGCGACGGCGAGACCCTGACCAATCGGTGGTTCGGGCAGCCCTCCGGCGGGACCGGTGAGCTCTTCGTCGCGGCGATGAACTACGGCGCGAGCATCGGCCGCATGCTCGCCTCGCCCGCGCCGTTCGACGCCAACGGTCCAGATCTCGCGGTCAACGCCGGCTACGAGATCGCCGACTCGTGGACGGTCTTCCAGCCCTTCGACTCGCGGGTCCGCCAGAAGTTCGGCGTGGACTTGCTCTACACGTTCCTGCCGTACATGGGCGTCGGCTTCCGCGTCGACCGCGTGATGCCTAACTCCAAAGACGAGAGCGAGGACTTCTTCGTGCTCTCGCCGCGGCTCGTCTTCAAGACCGACTGGCTGAGTCACGACACCATCACGCTCAGCTACGGCAAGTGGTTTTACGGGGCCGACAGCCATCCCGAGGCGAGCACCGTCACGCCGGGCGATCGGCTCGACGATCAACTCTTCGCACTCAACGCCCAGATCTACTGGTGATAGGACCCATGGCTCCCCCCTCTGCTCGTATCGGCCCGCTGTTCGTGCTGGCGGCGCTCTGCGTCGCGCAGCTCGCCCGCGCGGACGACGAAAAGTCGCCGGCCGCGGACGACTCGGGACACACGACCCCCATGAGCCTCGACCCGTCGACCCCGCAGGTCTCGACGCTTCCGGGCGGGCTCACGCCGGCGTTCGGCCAGCTGTCCTTGAACCCGGGCGAATGGCGCTTCGACTTCCACGGGTTTCTCACGGCCCCTCTCAACGCGGGGATCGCCCCGCGGCGCGCCCAGCCCGGGCAAACGCTGCCTGCGGTGCAGCCCGGACAGAGCTCCACGGTGCTGCACGCGCCGCCCGTGGTGCCCGACAACCTCGAGACATTTTCCCATACCGGCGTGGTGCCGACGACGTACGCGCAGCTCAACTTCTCCGAAGGCAACGGGATCGTGGCGGCGAACGTGAGCATCCTCGCGCGCCAGGCGGACGTCTCCGAGTCGTTCCTCGAGCCGTCGTCGCAGCTCGGCATCAGCGATGCGTTCGTCAGCATCCTGCCGCACCTCGGGTCGCGCGTGCACCTTCACATGCTCGTCGGCGCGTTCACCAGCCGCTACGGCGCCACCGGCGAGTACGACGAGGGCCACTACGGCACGCCGCTCATCGCCCGTATCAACGGCGCGGGTGAGCTCGTGAGCGCTCGCCTCACACTCGCCTCCGACTGGACGGGGTTGCTCGAGCAGGGCATCCAAGGTCAGACCAATACCGCGGGCGCGAGCGTCACGCCGGACCTCTGGAACGCCTTCGCCAATCCCTCCGAGGGGACGACGTTCGTCAATCACCTCCACGCTGGCGTCGGATACAAATCGCTCGCGACCCTCGGCGCGCACTTCATCAGCGCGTGGAGCCAGGACGACCGCGCCACGGGCACACTCGCCCCCGACGGAGGGCTCACCGTCGTCGCCGCGGATCTGCGGCTGACGATGGGTCGCTTCGGTCACCTCTACGTCGCGTACGCGCACACCGACGCGAGCCACGCCCGCACCGTGAGCCGCGTCGTCAGCATCCTCAACACACCCGGCGGCCCGGGCCTGATGGCCGACTACTTCGGTCCCGAGTCGAGCGGCGGCGATGGCACGGGCAAGCTCGACACGTTCGGCGGCGAGTACAACTTGAGCCTGGGTCGCCTCGTCAGCTATCCGGTCCCGTTCGCGCCCGACGGTCCCGACGTGGTCGTCAGCGTCTTCGGCATGGTGACGCATGTCTCGAGCCAGGTCGGGCTGGTGGGCGGCGTCTACGGAGACGGCGTCACGAAGGCCAAAGCGGGGATCGAGGCGACGTACGGCGTGCTCCCGTGGCTCGCTCTTTCGGGCCGGTTCGACCAGGTGACGCCCAACACGAGCGATGCCCGCTACTCGTTCGCGGTCCTCTCGCCGCGCGTCATCTTCCGGACCGGATGGACCGCGACCGACCAGGTGGTCTTGCAGTACTCGCACTGGATCAACGGTTCGCTCACGACCGTGCAAGATGGGTCGCCGCCGATGGACGACGTCGCCGTCTTTCCCGATACCGACATGCTTTCGATCTCCGCCAGCATGTGGTGGTGAAAAGCGGGTCACCGGCCGGGCTCGTAGTCGAACCAGTCGAAGTCGGCGCTCGCCGTCGACGCCGCGCCGTTCCCCGTCGCATACAGCCCGATGAACGCGCCCGTGAAGTAGTTCGGACCGCCCGCGCCGACGGTCTCCGCCGAGAGCCCTCGCGTGGGCAGTTCGCCGAGCGGCAGCCTCCGCTGGCCGGTCCTCACGGCGAACGCGTAGCGCTCTTCGGTCGCGCGAAGTTCGAGGACGAGCGGGCCCGGGCGAAGCGTGACGCGAGCGACGTTGCGTGTCTTGGCGCGTGTGCTCGCCCGCAGCGTCGCCGTGCGGCCCTCGCGCCCGAGGCCGACGGCGAGGTCGTAGTGGAAGCGCTCGTTGGCGCGCACGGTGAGGCCCGCTTCTTCGCCATGTCCACGCGGCTCGAACTCGAGAGCGGCGCGGCACGCGACGCGGAAGTGTTCTTGCCGCCGGCCGACGAACGCCGGGGCGCCGACCTCGTCGAGCGTGACGGCCGTGCCGGCGAGGCGCAGAAACCCGCGCCGTCGCGCCAGCGAAATGCTTCCCGGCTCGGGGTTTCGCAGCATGCTCCACGTCGGCGAGAGGTCGCGCGCGTCGAAGTCGTCGCGAACGGGCGGGGAGGGGAACGGATGCCGGGGCAGTGACGGGCCGCGCATCCGGAGCTCGACGCGCCCGCGTTCGCCGATCCGCGGCCAACCGTCCTTCGTGAACGTCACGGGAGCGAGGAACGTCTCGCGGCCGAGATGGTGATGGCGGCCGCCCGTTGGCCGTATCCCGAGGAGAACGGCCCAGGTGGTGCCGTCGTCGAGCTCGACGAAGTCGGCGTGCCCCGTCGCCTGGATGGGATGTCGTGGCGAGTCGCGATGCGTCAAGATCGGATTGAACGGACAAGGCTCGAACGGCCCCGACGGAGACGCGCTCCTCCCGACGACGATGGAGTGCTCGTATCCGGTGCCTCCCTCGGCCGTGAGCAGGTAGTACGTCGCGCCCATCTTGTAGAGGTGCGGGCCCTCCGGCCAGATGCCGCCCGTGCCCGGCCAGACCGGCCTCACGGGGCCGACGATCGCGCCCTTCTTCAGGTCGAACGGCGCCTGATGAATCTCGGGGTGATCGAAGTCCTTGCCCTTGCCGTTGCGGGTGTACCAGGCCGTCCCATCCGCGAAGTCGATGGAGGGATCGATGCCACCCTCGTCGAGCCGCACGGGGTCGGACCACGGCCCGCGCGCGTTCTTGGCGGTGACGTAGAAGTTGCCTCCGCCATTCACGTGCGTCGTGACCATGAAAAAGCGCCCTCGAAAGTGCCGGAGCGTCGGCGCGTAGATGCCGCCCGAGCTCGGGACACCGTCGAGGTTCAGCTGGCTCGGGCGCGTAAGGGCGTGACCGATGGGCTGCCAGTGGACGAGGTCGCGGCTGTGGAAAAGGGGGACGCCCGGGAAGTACTCGAAGCTGCTCGTGGCGAGGTAGAAGTCGCGCCCGACGCGGCAAATGGAGGGGTCGGGGTGAAAGCCCGGAAGAATCGGGTTGCGGTAGATCGCCATGGTTCGATCGACGCGGTCGTTGCCAGGCCCCGCGGCGTGGGGCTATAGACGGAGTCGGTCGTCCGGACAAATGGCCATCACGCAGGTCGCAAGACTCGGTTGGTCGCTCGCGGGGCTCGCCGCGGCGGCGTCGGTATGGGTCGCCTGCGTGAGCACGGCGGGGTCCCGACTCGACTTTTTGTCGGCCGACGGTGGAACCGTTCCCACCGGCGACGGCGGGACCGTCACGAGCAGCAGCTCCTCGAGCGGTGGCATGCCCGGCGCGAGCAGCAGCAGCGGCGGCGCTCAGCTCACCCCCGACCAGTGCGGCTTCCCCGACTCGGGCGCCCCCAACCCCACCCTCTACAGCGGCGCGCCCTCCGGGGCGGCGCAGGTCTGCGTCACCTCGATTCTTCCGCCCCGCAGCACCAACTGGTTTTCGTATCACGACGCCACCAACGACGGCGGCCTCCTGATGACCGCGGGCGCCGGAACGGGCGGCTGCGGCGGCACGAGCACGTGCGCGTACCACGCGTACGGTCCCAGCAACGACGACGCGGGCGCCGGCTTCAACATCTACGGCGCGGGCGTCGGCTTCGACCTCACCGACGTGAACAGCGTCGCCCAGAACTACGACGCGTCGATGTACACGGGCATCCAGTTCTGGGCCAAAGGGACGACCCTCGGTACGCGCGGCCCGAACTACGCGAACTCCCCGCAGACCATTCACTTGAAGCTCGTCACCGCCACCAATCGCAGCGGCGACGACTACGGCTTCTATTGCACGATGCTCGACCCGAACGACTGGACGCTTTGCCGGAGCGACTTCTCGGTCGTGAAGCGCGACGGGTTCTCGTCGACGCCGCCCGTGGCGACCGACATGTTCGACCCCATGGTGCTCCAAAAGGTCCAGTTCGAGCTCTCGCTCTACTCGGCGCCGGCCGGGACGATGCCGATCCCGTCGGTGATGTTCGACATCTGGATCGACGAAGTCTCCTTCTACTGAGCCGCGCCGCACGTCTCGTGCGCCCGTCCGAGAGATCGCATGAACCGAGGAATTGGATCGCTCTTGCCGTCGTGTCTCGTGGCGTGGGTGCTCTTCGGTTGCACGTCGCAGCCGATGGCCCGGTGCCCCGTCGATCCTGCCGCGGAGGCCGCGGCCGCGGCGGCGGCACCGCCGAAGGCTTGTGCGAAGACGCATACGACCGACGACGGCCTCGTCGACGACTTCGAGGACGGCGACACGCAGCTCTCCAAGGTCGAAGGGCGCGACGGCTACTGGTTCACGAGCCACGACGACAAGGGCTCCACGATCGGCCCCACTCCGCTCACGATGGCGGGCGAAGGCGCGGGAGGGTCGGGCAAGTCGATTCACCTCACGGGGGTGACGTCCGGCGCGACCGGAGCGTGGGGGGCTCTGTGGGGAGCGAGCTTCGTAGGGCAGGGCGCCTACGATGCGTCGAAGCACGCGGGGATGTCCTTCAAGGCGAAGGTCGGCGCGTCGTCGACCAAGAAGGTCCGCTTCAAACTGGGGGACGTGAACACCCACCCCGACGGCGGCGTCTGCAAAGACTGCTGGAACCACTTCGGCAAAGATTTGACGTTCACGACGGACTGGAAAGAATACGTCGTGACTTTCGCCGAGATGACCCAAGAGGCGGGTTGGGGGCAGCGCTTCCCGCATATCACCCCGTCCAAGCTCATCTCGGTCAACTGGTCGGTCGGGCCGGGCGTCCCCTACGACGTGTGGATCGACGATCTACAGTTCGTCGACTGCGATTAGGACGAGCCTGCGGGCTCCGTGAGCCGCACCGGCGCGTCCCGGCACGCGCGCCCCCGCGGTCAGGCGCTGGCGACGGCGCGGGGCGACGAGGGACGCACGAAGTCCGCGTTGTGGACGAGGCTCTTCCCGAGCTCGCCCTTGTCGAAGAAGTGCAGTCGGCCGAGGTCGACGTGGATGGGCAGCGTATCGCCGACCGAGAGCCCCTGGAACGCGGAGAGCGACGCGACGACGTGCGCGTGTCTCGCGGTCGCGAGGTAGACGTGCATGGTGTCCCCCAGCGGTTGCACGAGGCGGACGGTCATCGTGATCGCGTTCTCGGTCGTGTCGAAGCGCGCGTGCGGCGCGTCGCTCAGCGCCTCGGGGCGCGCGCCTACCGTCACTTCCGTGCCCGCGCGACCCCGGAGCGCGGCCTGCGCCCACGCCGGCACCGGCAGGCGCGCCGTCCCCTCGTCGAAGTAGAGGCGCCCCGCATCGTCGACGATCCGACCCTCGAAGAAGTTCATCGGCGGGCTGCCGAGGAACCCCGCCACGAAGCGGTTGCTCGGCCGGTGATAAATCTCGAGCGCGCCTGCGCACTGCTGGACGATCCCGTCCTTCATCACCACCACGCGGTCTCCCAGCGTGATGGCCTCTTCCTGGTCGTGCGTGACGTACACCGTCGTGCTCCCGAGCGCGAGGTGCAGGCGCTTGATCTCGGCCCGCATCTCGACGCGGAGCTTCGCGTCGAGGTTCGACAGCGGCTCGTCGAAGAGAAAACACTTCGGATCCCGCACGATCGCGCGGCCTAGGGCCACGCGCTGCCGCTGCCCGCCCGAGAGCTGCTTGGGCTTGCGGTCGAGGAGGTGCTGGATGCCGAGGACGTCGGCCGCCTTGCCCACGCGCGATGCGATGGCGGGCTTCGGCGTCTTCCGCATGGCCAGGCCAAACGCCATGTTCTCGTAGACGGTCATGTGGGGGTAAAGGGCGTAGCTCTGGAAGACCATTGCGATGTCGCGGTCTTTCGGGGGCACGTCGTTGACGACCCGACCGCCGATGGCGATGGTGCCCGACGAGGCGTGCTCGAGGCCCGCGATCATGCGAAGCGTGGTCGACTTGCCGCAGCCGGAGGGCCCGACGAGCACGATGAATTCGCGGTCGTCGATCTTCAGATTGAAGTCGTCGACGGCTTTGACGCCGCCCGGGAAGACTTTGTCGACGTGCGACAGCTCGACGCTGGCCATTTCCGTTCAAACCTCGTTCGATTCATATACCCGGCACGTGGTGGTGCCGGACGCGCATCAGGTCCTCGAGCGACCGCGCAGGCCGCTCCACGCCGGGCGGGAGCGGGCGCTCCGAGAACGTCTGGAAGTAGAGCACGCATGCGTCGCGCCACCACTCCGCCTCGTGCTCCTGGACTCGAAGAAGGTCGGCGACATGGCGGTGCCGCGCCGCGTCCGTGAGCCCCGCGAGCGCCTCCCACGACGCGCGCATCGCGCGGACCGCGGCCACCCCCGACTGGTACCTGTGGCAGAGCTCGTCCCAGAGCGTGCGCCCGGACGAGAGCTTTCGACCCCACGCGACATGGTGAAACCAAAGCAGGAGCGGCTCCGGGCAACGCTCGACGGAGCCGTAGAGCTCTCGCAGCGCGGGCGCGTACTGGGCCACGGCGTCGCTCCCCGCCGGACTGCGGTCGAAGCCGAGCCCCGCGGCGTCGGCCCGATGGAAGTACGGCGGCGTCCAGTCCGCGCGGCCCTCCGACTGCCAGGGGGCGGGCCCGTAGTGGTGATCGGCCGCCATCAAGTGGTGCAGGCCGAGCGGCGTCATGTAGTCGACCACGGCCTCGCGCGAGCCGAGCATCATCGCGAGGGCAGGAGCGACGAAGCGCTCGTCGTGGGTGAACGTCATGCGGAGCCACTCGCGGGCGACGGCCTCGGCGCCGAGCCGGGGGTTCCACGCGAGCCGACCGAACGCGTACCAGTTGGCCTGGGCAAAGGGGTGCCCGCACCAGTTCCGTTCGCCGCCCGTGTTGGCGA
This sequence comes from Polyangiaceae bacterium, assembly GCA_036500865.1. Lineage (GTDB taxonomy): Bacteria > Myxococcota_A > Polyangia > Polyangiales > Polyangiaceae > Palsa-1150. The sequence goes on along the minus strand of DASYBG010000013.1, from coordinate 77,334 downwards.
CGCCCGCCATCCCGGACACGCCCCGGCCGCGGGCGCCGTGCTCCACGACGTCGGCCACCGTCGCGTGGCCGCCGCCGGCGTGCGTATCCGTGGCCAGCGTCTCTTCGAAGAGGGTCCCGAGGTACGCGAGGTGCGTGGCGAAGCCGAGGTACTCCTGGGTGAGCTGGAACTCGGCGACGAGCGGCGTCTGCGGCATCGCGCCGAAGAGGGGATGGAACGGCTCGCGCGGCTGGAAGTCGATCGGCCCGTTCTTGACCTGAAGGCTCACGTTCTCGCGGAACTTGCCGTCGAGCGGCTGGAGCTCCAAGTACGCCTGCTTCGCCCGGTCGACGAGCGGGTCGTTCGCATACACGAAGGCGCGCCACAAGACCGTGCCGCCGTGGGGGGCCAGCGCGTCGGCGAGCAGGTTCGCGCCGTCGGCGTGGGTGCGTCCGTAGTCGGCCGGGCCGGGTTGGCCCTCGGAGTTTGCCTTGACGAGGAGGCCGCCGAAGTCCGGCACGTACCGGTAGATCTCGGCGGCCTTGTCGCGCCAGAAGCGGACGACCTTCGGGTCGAGCGGGTCGGCCGTCGTAAGACCGCCGATTTCGATCGGCGCGCTGAACCGCGCGGTGAGATAGACGCGTACGCCCCACGGCCGGAACACACCGGCCAGCGCGGCCACCTTGGGGAGGTATTCGGCCGTGAGGACGAGCGCGTTCGCATTGACGTTCGTCAGGACGGCGCCATGAATGCCGATCGACGCGTCGGCGCGCGCGTAATCCTCGTATTGCGGCGACACATAGCCCGGGAGCTTGTGCCAGTCCCAGATGGAGAAGCCGGCGTAGCCGCGCTCGATGGTTCGGTCGAGGTTGTCCCAGTGATCGAGCAATCGGCAGCGCAATCGTGGCGCGTCTTCGATCGAGGCGAGGTCGAGCGACGGCTGCGTCTCGAGCGATCGCAGGAGGTGGAACGCACCGTAGAGCGCGCCGACGTCCGAGCCGCCCGCAACGACGGCGCAAGGACGGCCGGACACCGTCGCCCGGCGCACGATGAAGCCTTCGGGGCCGAGCTCCGCGAGCCGCGCTTGCAGGCCGAGCGCCGCGACGACGGGCGAGCGCACGGTGCCGAGCACCAGCGCACCCGGGCCCTCCACGCCGTCGGCGACGCGAAGGGGGGCCCCGAGCAATCCCGTGAGCCCGCGCTCGAGCTCACTCCGCGCGGCGAGGAGGGTCGGCGAGCTCCCGTCGACGACGAGGTGGCTCACGTCGGCGCGGGCGCGCTCTCGAAGGTTGCCGTCGGCGATGGGCTCGTAGCGAAGCCACAAGCGGTAGCCGTCTTCGGGCGTCATCGCGGGTTGCGGTAAAAGCTGACTTCGTCGATCCAGTAGTCGACGAACCCCGCGACCCACGTGAACCGCACGACGGACACGGCGGTCAGGTCGAGGTGCTCGGACTTTTGCGCGAACCCCTGTTGGCGAAGATCGGTGAAAGGCACCTTGTAAAAGTGCCAGTCGGTGTCGAGCGACACCATCTTCATCCAGTGGTCACCGCACTGGTGCGTCGGGTCGGCGGGGGCCGGATCGACGCCGGGAGTGTAACACCAGTTGCTGCCGATCCCGTTCTCGTACGAGTACGGATTGCAGGTCCGACCGTTGAACGCGTTGTCCGGGATGTTGGGAAAGGCAGAATACGGTGAGGCGCATTCGGTGACGTCGCAGACGATGTTCGAGCCCTGACCGTTGTTCGGCGACGCCTGTCCAATCGCCGCGATGGAAAAGAGGTCGGGAGGCACGCAAAAGTATCCGCTACCGACCGCCGTACCACCGGGCAGTGTCGGCGGCGCTTCGCAGAGGGGAGTCGTATTCTCGAAAAGACATGGCTTGAGATTGCTGCACGCGCATTGTCGAACGCGCTCGCAATGCCTCGGCGCGGCCGGGTCCTTCCAGTACGTGAGGAAGCTGAGATCGTCGTCCGTGTATCGGTCGCCCACCGTGACGCCGATGCCCTCCTGGCCGTTCGGACCTCGTCGCGCCCAGAAGCTCACGCCATCGTAGGCGCTCACGTCGAGCGCAGCGACTTGAACCGCGTACTCCTCCGTGGAGGGAGGGCAGACGCTCGGGTTTGGCGTCAGGCAGCCCGCGCCGCAATAACACTTGCCGCTGCTGCTGTTGCCACCGCCCAAGAGCGCATTGTCCGGACCCGATGCGTTGAGCTTCTGCATCGCGATACCGACGCCTCCCCCATAGCCGCGGAAGGCGCTCTGCTGCGGGACGAACGCCGGACACGCCGCATCGCCCACAGCGTTGGGATTCGGGCCGTAGCCGCCCACCACATGAAGCGCGTAGTTCTTCGGCCGGCAAAGGTCGGTCTCTTGGGTAAGCGGTTGGTACCCTGCCTGAGCGAACGTCGAACCCGTCGGGGTGGAATATGTGTCCAGGAGCTGCGCCGTGAGGTCCGTGTAAGCGTAGAGACCGAGGGCTATGAAGTTGCCCGTCGACGGATCCGACTCGTCGAAATCGACGATGGAAAGGGTATCGATCCCCGCCGATTCGTTGCAGTCGACCGGAGCCGAACCTGGATCGGGCACGCATGTCCCAATGCAGGGCATACCGGGGGGATACGCCGCCGGGACAACCGGGACCGGAGTGCCGCTCGGAAACATCCCGAACGCCTCGCAGCCGGCGAGCCCGAGGGCAGGCGCCGCCGCGAGGGCCAGCACACCGACGACAGCCAACCGCACGCGGTGTGAAAGCTGTGGGCGAGAGCTATCCATCAGATTTCCACCTAAGTCCCCGATCGGGCGGGTTCTTCGGTACCGCGACCGGCAAGACAGCGTCAAGGGAGTCGGCATGAAGATCGAACGAGAAATCGCGGCGCGGGGAAGCCTGCGGGGAGCCGCCGCCGAGCGAGCGGCATCGTTTCCAATGCGTGGTAGAGTCGGCCCATCGTGAGGACCCGGCGCTCTCTGTCTCGCGTCCTCGGCGCGAGCACTTGCCTTTTCATCGTGACGCAGTCCGCGTCCGCCTTTGCCGTCGACGTGACCGTCCGGCCAAAAAATTTGCAGCAGACGATCACCGGCTTCGGCGCGTCGTCGGCCTGGACCGCGCCGGACATGCGGAGCGACTCCGACGCAGACCTCCTCTTCACGCGCGACAACGGCATCGGGCTCACGCTCCTTCGCGTCCGCATCGCGCCGCCAGGCAGTCCACCACCGGCCGGTTCGTGCACGACGGCCGAAGTCACGACGGCCCAGCAAGCCTCCGCGCGCGGGGCCACCGTCTGGGCGACGCCGTGGTCGCCGCCGCCCTTCTGGAAGTCGAACGGCAGCCTCGATTACGGCGGGTCGCTCTTGGCCGCCAATGCGGACGACTGGGCCAACTGCCTGGCGGGCTTCGTCGCGTACATGGAGTCGCCGAGCGTCGGCGTTCCCATCGCGTTCCTATCGGCGCAAAACGAGCCGACCGTAGGCACCGTCAACTACGAGTCGTGCGTCTACACGCCGGCGCAGCTCGCGGACTTCATCGGCAACCACCTCGCGCCCGCGCTGACGCGCGCCGGGCTGACGACGCCGATCATGGCCCCCGAGACGCAAGGGTGGGGCAACGGGCAGATGACGTCGTTCACCGAGGCGATCCTCGCGACCCCCGCCGCCGCGAGCGCCGTCGGCGTCTTCGCGACGCACTCGTACAGCGGCGCCCCGGGCCCCTTGCCGCTCCCGAGCGGCAAGAACCTCTGGGAGACCGAGTGGTACGACCAGGCGACGCCGGCCGATCCCGGGATGGTCGACGCCATCACCACCGCGAACCGCATCCACGCGGACCTCGTAGACGGCAACGTCAGCGCGTGGTCGTACTGGTGGATCTACCCGGCGAGCCCGGACAACGGCGGCCTCTTCGACCAGGCGAGCGGCGCACCCGCCAAGCGCCTCTATGCCCTCGGCAACTTCAGCCGGTTCATCCTGCCGGGGTACTCGCGCGTCCTCGCGACGACGAATGCGCCGAACCCGGGGATCTCGGCCAGCGCTTACGTCGACCCCGCGTCGAGCCAGGTCGTCATCGTGGCGATCAATGGCAACACGACGGCGACCTCGCAGAACTTCCTGTTCGACAGCGTCGCGACCGGCAGCTGGACGTCGTACGTGACGTCGGCCACCGAGAACAGCGTTTCCGCGGGCAACCCCGTCGCGAGCGGCGCCAACCCGAGCGCGTTGACGGTCAGCCTCGAGCCGCAGAGCGTGACCACGCTGGTGGGCGCGATCACCGGGCCCGGGCCGGTCATCCCTCAGCAGGAGACGTTGCTCAACCCTCCCGCGACCGATGCGGGCGCCTGCGCGTGCTCCGAGGTGAGGGGCAAGGGCGACCCCCGCCCGCTGGGGTTCGCCGCCGGCGCGGGCCTGGTCCTGACGTGGATCGGACGGAGGCGCCGCCGCGCGCGGCGCCCCTAGTTTGCTGGACCGGCGCGATCGCCTCAGCGCTTCTCGCAGACGAAGAGCGTCGCCGAGAGCGGCGGGAGCGAGTAGTCGATGCGGTTGTCCTTGATCTCGACGGCGGGGCCGGCGTGCACGTCGGGCGACGTCTTGTCGAGCACGTACGCCCGAACGTTCGCGTAGCTCCCCGCGTTGCCGAGGTTCACCTGCCCGGCGTACCGGGCTTGCTGGTCCTTGTTGACGACGATGACCGTCAAGACGTTGGGTCGCTTCGAGTCCGTCGCGGCGAAGACCGAGGCCTTCGTCACGTCGGGTACGGTCGCCGTCACTGCGGTGTCCCCGTAGGTGCTGCCCTTGCCGTCGAAGTTCCGATAGAGCTTGAAAGCTCCCGTCACGTACGAGGGGAGCTTGCCGTTGCCGGCGCCGTGACCCCAGTAGTTGGCCATGAACAAGCCCTCGCGCCCGAACACCCCGAGGGCGTCGACCTGCGCGATGCCGCCCGAGATATGGTCGGGCGTGCCGAAGTCGTACTCCGTCATCGAGAGCTTGGTCCCCGGATAGTCCTTCGCGATCTTCTCCTTGAGCCACGGCAGGAGTCGGATCGACTTCCCGAGCGAATCGTCGATCCAGCTCTTCTCGCGGTACGTCGGGTCCCAGAAGGCGCGCGGCGCCTGCACGCGGGCGGCGACCGTCTTGGGGGAGACGTCGTCGTCGGTGATGCGCTTGGCGCCCTTCGCCTCGGGATACCAGTGCACGTCGAGCACGTGGACGAGGCGGCGATGGTGCTTTTGCTCGAGCTCCTTCATCGACGCGAGGTAAAAGTCGACGTAGGTGTCGTACTTCGCGTGGTCCTTCGCGTCGGGCGCGTCCTGGAGCGACAGGTATTCCGCCCACCCGAACATGACGCCGCCGAGCACCGTCGCCGACGGGTCGAGCGCCGTGATCTCGCTCGCGGTCGCCTCGGTCCGCGCGACCATCTCGGCGTAGGTCGTCTTGTCCGGGTGGATGCGCGGGTGCGTCGAGGGCCAGAGGGCCGGCTCGTTGTCGAGCGAGTAAAACTTGATGCCGCCTTTGTCGGCGGTCCCGAGCGTGTGGACGAGGAAGTTCACGAACTCGTCTTCGTAGACCGCGCCGTCGCGGAGGTCCGGCGTGAGCGAGAGGGGCCCGGGCTTCTTCGGATACGAGCGCACGTACCGCTTGCTCGGTGCCTTCTCGGCCTCGGACACCTCGTGGTTCTTGTCGGCGGCCACGTAGTCGACCATCGGCACGGTGGCGAGCGTCTCGATGCCCAGGCGCTGGTTGGCCCTCGCGAAGTCGACGAACTGCGCGCCCGGCTCGCTGCAGTTCTGGTATCCGAGCGTCGTGCAGGGCCAATCGTCGTTGACGTGCCGGTAGTCGCTCCCGGCGCTCGACGCGTTGTTCTCCCAGTTGTAAGCCGTCTGCCGGTTGCCTCCCATGCGGCGCACGGTGACGCCGATGCTGTCGGCGTCCTGCGAGTTGATGCCGTATACGTAAGGGCTGATCGGACCGACGGCCTTCGACGGGTCGACCGTCACGACGAGCGGACCGCCATCGATTTCGGCGAGCGGGGCCGGCTTCGGCTTGCGAGGGGGCGACCAAGGCGCGGTCGTCGGGAGCGCGGCGACCGTGACCTTTCGGCCGAAGTCCTGGACCGTGACACCGGCGAGGTCGATGGTCTCGGGCTCGTAGCCGAGGCGGAAGATCATCTGCGCGGCGCCGGCGTCGAAGCCCTGCTTCGCGACGAAGGGCACGTTCACCTTCCGCCAATCGGGCCCCGACTGGACGTCGTACGTCACGAGCTTCGAGTACGGCGCCTTCGACTCTTCGAAGACGAACTGGGTTTGCCCCGCGCCCGAGTCCTCGAGCGGTGTTTCGGTCCGGAAGTAAAACGTCGCCAGGAGCACGTCGCCCTCCGCGACCGGCCCGATCGTCGGCGACTGGAGCTGCACGGCCCACTCGTGACCCGACCCTTTGGTCACCGCGAGGCGCGTGGCGTCGCTGAAGGGCTGACCGGTCACGGGGACGGTCGAGACCAGGACCTTGTCGGTGTCGCCATGGACCGCGAAGGCTTTCACGCCGCCGGGGCCGAGGAGCGGCGCCGCGTCGGCCATCGAGGCGGACGACACCCCGCCGCTCGAGCCGAGGGGAGGACACACGAGCGTCCTCTGGATGCAGCCTGCCGCGGCGAGCCCGGCGCACGCGAAGACGACCGCGCGCGGCGTGGAGGGGGCCTTCCATAGTCTCGGATTCGTCATTGGTTTTCCGTCATGGAGTGAAGGTGAGCGTTACGATCGACTGCGCCGGCAGGTCGATGGAGTTGCCGTCGCCCAAGGGCACCTGCGCGGTGCGCTCGGCCGCGCCCGAGGAGCGGTACGCGGTCGCGGTCCCGAACGCGAAGGCCCCCGGATCGACGGAGAGGGCGTGCGTCGCCGGGTCGGCGTTGAGCACGACGACCGTCAGACGGGTGCCGTCGGACGACACGAAGGCCGACGCTTTCACGCCGGGCGCGCTCGACGCGGCGTCGACGCGGGCAAAGTCGGGGTCCACCCATTTGGCGAAGTGCTTGAGCGCGTAATAGACGTCGTTGATGGTGTAGCCCTTGGGGGTCACGAACGTCCCGTACGGGCTCTCCAGCGTGAGCAGCCCGGTCGGAGGCGAGCCGACGGCGGGCGCCCCCCAAACGAGCTCCCAGTAGAGGTACGCCGACACGCCCTCGTTCACGACGGCGTCGTGGATCATCCACGCCGTGTCGAACATCGTCGGGCTCGTCGGCGAAAACTCCGTCATGAAGATCGGCAGCCCGTCGGCCGCCGCGGCGGTCTCGACGCCCGCCATGGCCGTGGCGAACGAATCGGGGGCCGGGTCCACGCCCGTGGCGCCGCCGTTGTAAAGGTGGTGCGCCACGGCGGAGGCTTCGCCGGGCGGCACCTGGGCGAGGTAGCTCTGCACCTTGCTCCGCGCGATGCCGGTGATCTCGGGCGCCACGATCTTCGGCGTGAACCCCGCCGGGCCGAGCGCGCCGTACACCGCGTCGAGCGCCTTCCCATACCCCGCGTTCGTTCCCTCCGTCGCGTCGAAACGGCAGCTCTCGTACGTCGCCGTGAAGTCCGGCTCGTTCTGGATACTCAGGTAGTCGGGGACCACCTGCTGTCCCGCGTAGGCGCCGAGGGCGGCCGTCCACCACGCGGCGAAGGGCGCGTAAGCGAAGGCGCCTCCTTGCTTGACCAGCGTCCCGCCGTCCTTCGTGTCGCCCGTGCTCTTCAAGAAGGACGGCGGCGACCAGGAGGACATCAGGATCTTCGGCGGGTGCCCGAGGGCGGCGGTCGCGTTCTGCACGACCTTGATGCCGGCCATGTCCGAGAAGGGCGTCGAGGGGCTGGCGCCCGTCTCCAGCTGGTTCTGATACCAGTTCGCGATCCGGAGCACATCGAGCCCGAGGTCCGCGAAGAGGACTTGGTAGATGTCGTCGTCGGGCACGTTGCGGTCGCTGAGGAGGTTCACCTCGTAGACGAGCGACGCGCCGAAGCCGACCATCGTTTGATGGACCGACGTCGCGTCCACCGTCACGGTGACCGCGGACTGAAACGGTCCGGCCTCGCCCGCGTCGCCGGCGTCGTCGCCTGGGCCCGCATCGATGGTCGCGGGCGGGCTGACGTTCGGCCCGTGAGAGGCCGCGCCCGACCCGCACGCGCCGACCGCGGCGCCGACGACGCTCGCCCCGAGGACCACGAGCGCCCGGACCCTTCCGCTTCCCACGGCCACGGCGCTCATCCCTTGACCGCGCCCGCCGTGAGGCCGCTGATGAACTCCTTCTGAAGGACCAGAAAGAGCACGGCCGGCGGGATGACGGCGATGGCCGTCCCGGCGAGGAAGACGCCGTACTCCTGCGAGTAGTCGTTGATGTACATGTTCAAGACGACCGGCAAGGTGAGGTTGGCCTCGCTGTGGAGGAAGACGTTCGGCGCGAAGAACGCGTTCCAATGCCAGAGAAAGCTCATGAGGCAGAACGCGGCGGCCATGGGACGGACGAGCGGCATGACGAGCCGGAAGTAGATCGTGAACTCACTGCACCCGTCGATACGACCCGCGTCGATCATCTCGTCGGGCACGCTCAGGCACGCCTGCCGGAAGAGGAAGATCCCGTAAGCGCTCACCATGCCGGGGAGGATCAACCCCGTGAGCGTGTCGACCAGCCCGAAGCCGACGATCATCCGGTAGAGCGGCGCGAGGAGCAGCACCGACGGGATGGTCATCGACCCGAGCATGAACGTCATCAGCGCGGCCTTGCCCGTGAAGTCGTACTTGGCGAGCGCATAGCCGCCGAGTGAACAGAAAAGGAGCTGGGCCATCGTCCCGACGGTGGCGAACACCGTGGAGTTGAGCACGTATTGCCAGAACGATACGCGGCCGAAGGAGATCGTCCCTTGCGCGCCGCGCTTGCCACCCTCGAACAGCATGACGAAGTTCTCGAGGTTGAGTGTCTTGCTCGACCAGTCACGGAGGGGCGGAAAGAACGCGTACTGGTTCAATACGCTCTTGTCCTTGAAGATCGCCGCGACGAGCCACACGAACGGCGCGAGCACGATCGCGCACGCGAGGGCGAGCACGCAGAGGCGCGCGTACCCGAGGGCAAGCTTCGGGCGCCGCGCGAGGAGGAGCGGGGGGACGACGAGAGCGAGCAGGACGACGTAGAGCGCGTTCATGGTGCCGTCTCAGTCCTCCATGACACGCGTCAGCCGGATCTGGGCGAGGCTGATACCGAAGATGATGAGCGCGACCACCCATCCGAGCGCCGCGCCGAGGCCGAGGTCTCCGTCCTCGAAGGCGATCTCGTTCAGGTACGTGATGAGCATCAGGCCGGCGTTGTCCGGGCCGCGCCCGCGCGTGGAGCTGAGGAGCGCGAGGGGCAGCTCGAAGAGCTGATAGGAGCCGATGACGGTCGTGATGAGGACGAACACGACGACGTGGCGGATGCCGGGGAGGGTGACGTGCCAGAACACCTGCCACGCGTTGGCGCCGTCGATTCGCGCCGCCTCTTCGAGCGACGCATCGACCCCTTGGAGCGCGGCGAGGAAGTACACCATGTTGAAGCCGACCCACACCCAGAGCGAAGTGAGGACGATGGCCGGCAGCACGAGGCTCGGATTCGAGAGCCACCGCTCTTCGAGGCCCCAATGGAACAGCGCCTGGAAGCTCCGGTTGATGAGCCCATAGCGCGGCACGAACAGCACCGAGAAGAGGATGCCGACGAAGATCTGACCGACGAGGTTCGGCGAGAAGAGAATGAGCCGGAAGAAGCCGCGGAGGCGGCCGCGGCTCGTGTTGAGCAGGAGTGCCAAGCCCATCGAGAGCGGCAGCTGCAAGACGACCGAACAACACGCGAAGACCGTCGTGTTGCGGAGCGCGCAGAAGAACATCGGGTCCTTCAGGAGGAAGGCGAAGTTCCCGAGCCCCACGAAGACGCGCGCCCGCGGCCCGTTCGTCGCGTAGAAGGCGAGCACGATCGCGCTGACGAACGGTACGACGAAGAACACCGCCGATAGCAGCACGTAGGGCGAGAGGAAGAGGTACGGCGCCCAGCGCGCCCGGGGCTTGCCCGATGCTCCCGTGGCGATCGGGGACGCGCCCACCGGGGCCGCGCGGGCGGCGCCGTCGGCGGTGGGGGCTTGGCTCCTGTTCGTTCGCATGGCGCTTCAGTCCGACGCCTTCGCGAGGGCCTCTCCACGCTCGACGCGAAGGCGGACGTACGCCTCGGCGCGGGAGAGCTCTTCGCGGACCTTCTGGGTCAACCCGTCCTCGCCGTGCTGCTTGTAGTACTCGAGCGAGCGCGTGTACGCCTCGTAGAGCTTGAGCTCCGTGATGTACGTGTACGCGGTGAGGTACTTCGGCGGCGTGCTCGGCGCGAGCTCCGTATAGAGCCGTCCGATGGGCTGGTTCGAGTAATACGGGTCGGGCGCGTCGAGCTCCGGCATCGACCATGCGTCCTTCATGACCGGGATGATGCCCGTCCCTTTGAAGCGTTCTCCGACCTGGGCCGGATCGAAATAGAGGTAGTTCGCGAGGTCCCACGCGAGGTCGGGATGCGCGGACTGCCGCGCGATGACGAGGCCCGTCCCGCCCCACACGGTCGTGCGCCGCTCGCCCTTCGCCCACGCTGGGAGCGGCATGAGCGCCATCTTGCCTTTGAGGTGCGGCGCCTGCTCCTCGAACACGCGGCTCCGCCAATCCGGCGTCCACACGAAGAGCACCAAGCCGTCGGTCATGGCCTTGATGAGCGACTGCCCCGACTGGATGCTCGCATCGGCGTCGTAAGCGATCCTCTGGGGGCCGAACGTCTGCCGGAGGAGCCACTCGATGACCTCGACCGTGAGGTCGTTGTTGAAGGCGATGCGGCCGTCGGCGTCGAAGAGCTGGCCGCCGCGTTGCGAGAGCAGGCCGTCGATCCCCCAGCTGCCGTCGTACGACAGGTCCATCATGTACCGGTCGATGGTGCCGTCTCCGTCGACGTCTTTGGTGATGCGGCGGCCGGCCTCGACGAACTTGTCCCAGGTGTCGAGCTCGCGCACGTCGATCCCGAGCGCCTCGACCAGGTCCCGGCGGTACGCGAGCATCACGGGGTGCACGTCGTGCGGCAGCGCATAGATGCGGCGGTCGCTCGACCACAGCGTCAGCCGCGACGGCACGAGCTTCTGGTCGAGGCCTGCGTCGTGGATACGGTCGGTCAGGTCGAGGAGACCGATGTCGCTCTTGGGGCCGCGGGTGAAGAAGCTCAGCGAGCCCTCGATGAGTTCGGCCATGTCGGGCACGTCGGCGCCCGCCAGCATCGAGTTCTGGAGGCGGCTCTGCAGCGCGACCGCGTTGGCGAACTGGAGCTGCACCCGCACGCCGCGCTTGCGCTCGAACTCCGGGAGCGAACGCTTGTACGTCTCGTAGTGGACTCCGCTGAACGTCACGAGGACGAGGTCCGCGCGATCCTCGTGCCGGGCGGCGCTCGCCACGCGAAGCGACGTCGCCACGATCGCGATGACCAGGAGCCAGAACGGGGCTTTGCCGTAGGGGAACTTTTCGACCATGGTCGCGGGCCGGCCGCGTCCGAGCCCAAACACGGCGCGCGCTTCATACCACGTCCGCGCGAGGGCGCGGAAGGCAAGGGAAGGGGGAAGCGCGTCGTGATTGACCGTTCGCCGGCCAGCACGGTAAGTGCGAGTGGGACCGTTTCCAACCCGCGCCGCTCCATTCGAGGCGGCGCGCAGCGCGAGCGGCCCGACCATGCCGAGCTTCCCGTTCCAAAACCCGGATCTGCCCCTCGAGCAACGCGTCGACGACCTCGTCTCCCGCCTCTCCGCGCAGGAGAAGGCCGGCCAGATGCTCCACGAGTCTCCGGCCGTTCCTCGCCTCGGAATCCCAGCCTACAACTGGTGGAATGAATGCATCCACGGCGTCGCGCGCGCCGGCGTCGCCACGGTCTTTCCACAGGCCATCGCCCTGGCGGCGACCTGGAGCACACGGCGCATGGGAGAGGTGGCCTCGGCCATCGCGGACGAGGCGCGGGCCAAGCACCACGAGTACGTCCGGCAGGGCGACCACGGGATGTACAAAGGCCTGACCTTCTGGGCCCCCAACATCAACATCTTCCGGGATCCGCGCTGGGGCCGCGGCCACGAGACCTACGGCGAGTGTCCTTACCTCACCTCGCGCCTCGGCGTCGTTTTCTGCCGCGCGCTCCAGGGCGACGACCCTCGCTACTTCAAGCTCGTGGCGACGCCCAAGCACTTCGCGGTTCACAGCGGCCCCGAGGGCCTGCGTCACGGCTTCGACGCCGTGGCCAGCCCGAAAGACCTCCGCGAGACGTACCTCCCGGCGTTCCACGCTTGTGTCACCGAGGCGAAGGCCTTCAGCGTGATGACGGCCTACAACCGCACGAACGGCGAGCCATGCTCCGGTAGCGATACCCTCCTTCGTGCCATCTTGCGCGAAGAGTGGAAGTTCGATGGGTACGTCGTCAGCGATTGCTGGGCCATCAAAGACTTCCACGAGGCGCACGGCGTCACGAAGACGTGGGAGGAGTCGGCCGCGATGGCAGTCAAGGCCGGCTGCGATCTCAACTGCGGCTGCACTTACGAGCACATCCCTTCGGCCCTCGCTCAAGGCCTCATCGACGAGGCCGAGGTCGACGCATGCGTCAAACGGCTCTTCACGGCGCGCATGCGCCTCGGCATGTTCGACCCGCCCGAGCGCGTCCCGTTCGCGTCGATCCCGTACGAGGTCAACGACTGCGCGCGCCACCGGGAGCTCGCGCGGGCCGCGGCGCGTGACGCGCTCGTCTTGCTCAAGAACGAGCGCGGGCTTCTACCCCTCTCCAAGGAGGTCGGGAGTATCGCCGTCATCGGGCCGAACGCGAACGACGTGGACGTCCTCCGCGCGAACTATTTCGGGATCGCCTCGCGGACCGTGACGCCGCTCGAAGGCATCCGCGCCGCCGTGTCGGAACGAACGAAGGTGCTCTACACCGACGGCTGCAAGCTCCAAGGCACGAAGACCGACGGGCTGGGCCGCGCGGGCAACCTTTCCGAAGCCGTGAGCGTGGCGCAGCGGGCCGACGTCGTCGTCCTTTGCGTGGGCCTTTCCGCCGACATCGAAGGCGAGCAGGGCGACGCTGGAAACTCCGAGGCCGCGGGCGACAAGGTCGATCTTCGGCTCACCGGCCTGCAAGGGCGCTTGCTCGAGACGATCGTCGCGCTGGGCAAGCCCACCATACTCGTCTTGATCTGCGGCAGCCCGCTCGACCTGACGTGGGCCGACGAGCACGTCGGAGCGATCGTGCAGGCGTTCTATCCGGGCGAGGAGGGCGGCGCGGCGATCGCCGATGTGCTCTTCGGAGCGTCGAGTCCTGCCGGGCGATTGCCGATCACGTATCCGCGCAGCGTCGCGGACCTGCCGCCGTTCGAGGATTACGCGATGCGGGGTCGCACCTACCGCTACCTCGAGAAGGAGCCGCTCTACCCGTTCGGATACGGGCTCTCGTACACGACCTTCGCGTACGCGAAGCTCTCCGTCTCGCGCGCGCGCGTGCCGGTGGGCGAGGCCTTCGAGGTCTCCGCCGTCGTCACCAACACGGGGACGCGCGCAGGCGACGAAGTGACGCAGCTCTATGTGAGCGACCTCGAGGCGTCGTGTGGAGTACCCCGCCGCGACTTGCGCGGCTTCGAGCGGATGGCCCTCGCGCCGGGGGAGTCTCGACGCGTCTCATTTACGCTCACCGCGCGTGACCTCTCGCTCATCGATGACGCGGGTCGTCGGCGCCTCGAGCCCGGAAGGTTCCGCATCCACGTGGGCGGAAGCCAGCCCGACGCGCGCAGCCTGGAGCTCACCGGGCGAGCGCCGCTCGCGATCGACGTCGAGGTCTTCGGGGACGCGCTCGACCTCCCGTATTGATCCTCGCGAGCTCCGCGGCGCGGACGACAAGGTGCGCATCGACACGCACACTGCCTAGATAAGGCGAATCGTACCGTGCAATAGAAAGGTGCTCTGGCACACGTGCTTTTCTTGACCCATCGGGGCACACTGGTCTCACTTCTCTCGTTTCACGAGGATATCTGCGGGGTTTGGTGTAAAATTGTGGCAATCATAACCCTCTCGGATCTCCGGATAGCGCGCGCTGTGCGCGCGACAGAGACATCGGCGCGACGTCGCGCCGAGAACCGACAGCCGGGTCGAGCGAGAGGCTAGGAGGCAATCTTGGAGCGCAGAACGGTTACGCGAATTCGCGCCTTTGGATCCTGGTGTTTGCGGCTCGTCGCGCTGGCTGGGCTCAGCCTCGGCACGGCGTTCTGCTCCGACGCGCAAGAACCGACATCGACCCCGACCCCCGCGCTGGCCTCCACGGCCCAGTCGGCCGCGACGCAGTTCATCGCGCAAGGCGGGACCCAAGAAGGCGAGTTCGTGACGTACGTCGCCGACTTCGACGACGGTCACTCCGAGCGCTGGCACGCGTTCAAGCCCGTCACCGGGGGCGAGATCAAGCTCGCGTTCGACACGCCGCCGAACCTCGTCTCCGGGAGCAAGGTCCGCGTGACCGGCGACCTGGTGAGCGAGGCCATTCACGTCCGCAACGTCGAGCTCCTCGAGGCGCCGGCGCAAGCGGCGCCGCCCACGCTCGATTCGCCCCCGTCTCCCGACACCTACGGCCTCGTCCTCGTCGACCTCGGCGGCGGCGTGAACATCGACGCGGGCTCCGCCGAGACGACGATGTTCAGCTCGAACCCGGCCGACAAGTCGTTCGCGTCGTTCTACTTCGAGTCGTCCTACGGGAAGTATTCGGTCACGGGCGCGGTCCTCGGGCCCTACCAGTTCTCGATGACGACCTGCGACACGACGGGGATGGAGACGGCCATCGAGGCGCAGATCACGCAGCCGTTCAACCACCTCATTTACTACTTCAACCGGTCGACGCTCTGCACCTTCGGCGGTCTCGGCGAGGAAGGCTCCGTCAACGCGCCGGCGAAGCGCACGTGGATGAACGGCTCGCTCAGCTGCGTCGTCTTGATGCAGGAGCCGGGGCACAACCTCGGCCTGATGCACGCGAACACGATCGCGTGCGGCACGGCCTCGTTCTCCACGACGCCGGCCACCTCGTGCACCATCACGGAGTACGGCAGCACGGTCACGCCGATGGGCAGCGGCTGCCATCAGCTGAACGGGTACGAGAAGTGGTACGAGCAGTGGCTGACGGGCTGCAACGGCGTCCGCGTCACCGACACGGGCACGTTCAACCTCGTCCCGCTCGGCGACTCGTGCCCTGGCGCGGTTCAGGTCCTTCAGGTCCCGATGCCAGCCACCCTGACGGTGAACGACCCGCAAGCGACGACCACCAACGTCAGCCTCAAGAACTACTATGTCGAGCTCCGCGCGGCCGCGGGCTCGTTCGACGGATACAACGCCGCCGGGCGCGCCGGAGGCGCGGGCGGCGGCGTCACGTATACGGGGCCGACGGTCTACGTCTATGCGAGCGACGACGTCCACACGGGCGCGGCGCCTGCGCGCGGTCAGACCACGCCGACGCGCAACAGCGTATGGACGGAGCTCATCAACATGAACCCGGCGTCGACGACCTTCACGGGTCTGACGACGGCGGGGCAGAGCTTCGTGGATCCCGCGGGCGGCGCGACCATCACGCTCCAATCGATCAGCGCCACGGGCGCCGTCATCGGCGTCAACGTGCCGAACGGCTCCGGGGGCCCGACTTGCATCGACGGCACCACGCTCACCGGCACCGGCGGCGCCTGTGACGGCGGCGCCGTCGTGATCCCTCCGTTCGACGCCGGCACCATCATTCCTCCGCCCGTCGTCGACTCGGGTGCGAAGGACGCGACCACCGGCGACGCCACGACCGGCGGTGCGCGCGACTCCGGGGCGCCCGCGGGCGACGGCGGCATCACCGACTCGGGCACGGGCACCTCGACGGGCAGCTCCTCGGGCAGCACGACGACGGGGTCCAGCGGATCGTCGTCGGGCGCCGGAGGGGGCGCGACCACCGGAAGCAGCAGCGGCGCGAGCACGACGCCGAGCGACGCGTCCGCGACCTCGGGCTTCAACCCGGGCGCCGAACAGCGACCGGGATGCGGCTGCGAGACGGTCGGCGGGACCCCCGCGCAGAACCGACACGGCGCGTGGATCGCGTTGGGCTTGGTCTTCTTCGGCGGGTGGGGCACGCGGCGTCGCCGCGAGCGCCGCAAGGCCGAAGCCGCCGCTTGAGGGCGACCAACGCTACGGCGTAAGACAAGAAGCATGGCACGAACGTCGGGCCGTCGGCGGAGCCTTCCGCCGTTCCGCTGGCTGGCGATCGCGTGGCTCGCGGTGCTCGCGCTCCTCGGCGCGAGCCCGCGGGCGTGGGCCAACGGGCGCTTCCCGCGCTCCGAACGGGTGATCGAAGACCCGTCGAACGCGCAGCACCTGCTCGTCGCGGCGACGTACGGCCTGCTCACGACGACCGACCGCGGCGCGCACTGGTACCACATCTGCGAGGCCGCCTTCGCGGAGGACCCGACCTACGGAAACGACCCGCTCCTCGAGATCGTCTCCGGGGGCGCCCTCCTGGTCGACGTGCAGTCGTCCATTCGCCGCGCGCCCGACGGGTGCGCATGGTCGACGACGTTCGGGTCGACCACGTCGACCGAGAACGTGAACGACATGGCCGTCGACCCGCAGAACCGCAACAGCGTGGTCGCCGTCGTGACGCGCATCGCGGAGGGCGGGACGGTCGTCTCTCTCGAGCAGTCGACCGACGCAGGGGGCACGTGGAGCGCGCTCGGCACGGCGCTCCCGCTGTCCCAGGCCTTCACGATCGACGTCGACCCGACGGACGCGACGCATCTCTACGCGACGGGTCTGTCGGCGGGTCCCAACGGGACCGGCGTCTTCCTCCGGTCGATGGACCACGGGACGACGTGGACCTCCACCGCGATCCCGGGCAGCGACTCGAACAGCGTGCCGTACATCGCGGTCGTCGACCCGCTGGACCCCGCGAAGATCTTCGTCCGAACCGACTCGACCATCGTGCCGGCCGACGCGCCGGAGCCGCAGGGCAACGACGCGCTCCTCTACTCGAGCGACGGCGGCAACACGTGGACGCAGGTCCTGCAGATGACCGCCAAGCTGCTCGGTCTCGCCTTGTCCCCCGACGGGACGACGGTGATCGCGGGCTACGGGGACCCGGTGGAGGCCGGCATCTTCGTCGACCCCACCGTGACGGGCATCTACGAGTCGCCCGTCGGCAACTTCAACTTCCAGATGGTCTACGCCGGGTCGGTGACGGGCCTCACCTGGTCGATGCTCGGCGTATACGCGTCCACGGCGGTGCCCGTCTCGGGCACCCGCGAGGAGCTCGCCTTCTTCCCCAACGCCGCCCTCGGCGCCGCTCCCACGTCGCTGATGACGCTGAGCGATGTGCTGGGCCCGCCGCCGTGCTGCGCCGGGGTCGATTCGGTCTGTGACTGGACGACCGTGTGCGTGACGTACCAGTTCTTTGCGTGCGGACCCGACTCTGGCACGTCCCAGGTCTCCTGCACGGACGCCGGCAGTCCGGCGGCGGATGCGTCCGCGCCCGACGCGACGACGGGCGGCCACGGGCTCGACGCCGGTGCGGCTTCCGTCGACGCCTCCGTCGACTCCGCCTCGGACGGCGGGGCTGTGTTCGACTCGACCACGTCGTCGGGTTGCGGGTGTCGTGTCGCGTGCGGCGCCGACGGCGGCCGCTCCGGAACGGCTTGGCTCGCGGTCGGGGCCGTCGGGCTCGTGGCATCGCGGCGGCGCCGGCGTGGCAGCGAGCGCGTCCGAAGAAAACGCCGCGGGAGCGTTCCGTGGAAACGCACGCCGGGGTAGATCCACCCGGCCATGCCCCTCGATCCTGGTGCAGGTCACCTCGCTCCGCCGGCGAAGCTCATCGACCCCGCGAAGCTCGAACGCGCCTATTACGACGAGCACCCCGATCCTGAGCAGCCGACCGAGCGGGTCGTCTTCGGCACCTCGGGCCACCGCGGATCCGCCTTCCGCCGAAGCTTCAACGAGGACCACATCGTGGCGATCACCGCCGCGATCTGCGACTGGCGGCAAGCGCACGGCGTCGACGGCCCCCTCTTTCTCGGCGCCGACACCCACGCGCTGTCCGAGCCGGCGCAGCGCACGGCGCTCGAAGTCCTCTCGCGGCGCGCGGTGCAGGTCCTCCGCGCCCGGGCCGGCGCGTTCACGCCGACGCCCGCGGTCTCTCGCGCCATCGTCGTGCACAACCGCGGCACCGGCCCGCGCGCGGACGGCATCGTCGTCACGCCGTCGCACAACCCGCCCGACGACGGCGGTTTCAAGTACAACCCTCCCCACGGCGGGCCCGCCGAGGGCCACATCACGACGTGGATCGAGAAGCGGGCGAACGAGCTCCTCGTCCAGGGCGTGCGATCGGTCCCGAGGACGTCCGTCGACGCCGTCGCGCGCTCCGGCTTCGTCTCCGAGTACGACTTCCTCAACCGCTATATCGAAGACTTACCCCAGGCCGTCGACATGGAGGCGATCGCCCGGCTCGCGCCGAAGATCGGAGTCGACCCGATGGGCGGGGCGAGCGTCGAGTACTGGGGCCGCATCGGCGAGAAGTACGGCCTCCACCTGACGGTCACCAACAAGGCCGTCGACAAGACGTTCTCGTTCGTGCCCCTCGATCACGACGGCAAGATTCGGACGGACTGCTCCTCGCCGTATCCGATGGCGCCTCTGCTCGCCATCAAAGACCAGTTCGACGTCGCGATTGGCAACGACGGAGACGCCGACCGCCACGGCATCGTGACGCCCGGGGCGGGTCTCCTCTCGCCGAACCACTACTTGAGCGCGGCCGTCGACTATCTGCTCCGTCACAGGCTGAACTGGCCCGCCCACGCCGCCGTCGGCAAGACGGCGGTCACGAGCAGCGTCGTCGAGCGGGTCGCGCGGGCGCACGGCCGGTCCGTCTTGGAGGTGCCCGTCGGGTTCAAGTGGTTCGTCCCCGGTCTCCAGGACGGGAGCCTCGTCTTCGGCGGCGAAGAGAGCGCAGGCGCTTGCTTTCTGGCGCGCGACGGATCGACGTGGACCACCGACAAGGACGGGATCCTCCTAGGCCTTCTCGCCGCCGAGATCGTGGCCGTCACCAAGACGGACCCCGGCGCGCTCTACGCTTCGCTCGAAGCCAAGTTCGGTACTTCGCACTACGAGCGGCGCGACGCCCCCGCGGACGAGCGCATGCGCGACCGGCTCAAACGCTTGGTGCCCGACGACTGGAGCCTGCCCTCGCTCGCCGGCGATCCGGTCGTGTCACGGCAGATCTCCGCGGCGGGCGGCGGCCCCCTGGGCGGCCTCAAGGTGTCGACGGCGCAAGGCTGGTTCGCCGTGAGGCCGAGCGGCACCGAAGATGTGTACAAGGTCTACGCCGAGAGCTTCCGGTCGAACGCGCACCTCGAGCAAATCCTATCCGAGGCGGCGCAGCTCGTGGCGAAGCTCGAGTAGCCTCAGGCAAAACAGACGATCCCGCGCGACACGAGCTCGCCGAGGATCGTGAGGGCCTCGTCGCGGCGCATCGCGCACGCGTCGAGGATCATCTCGACCGTGAAGCGCCCGTCCACGAAGGACACGATGAACCCCGCGCGGTGATTCAGCGGGAGCGTGACGAGGACCTCTTTCGACACGGCCAGCCGCGGAACGGAGGCGAGGAACTCGGGTCTCGCCACGACGCCCGACGGCGGCTCGTCCTCGGCCAGACCCGGGGCGGCAGCGTGCGATTCGGGCCGCACGAATGCATGGCCACCACGTGCGTGAGCGGGCGGACGTTTTCCGCGCGGCATAGCCGTGAACTATCGGCGGATTGACCTTGCGAAGCAAGTAGAGTGATTGGCCGCCGCGCGCGTCCCCCCTCCAGCCCCCCCGCTCGGTACAGCGAGCGGCGTCATCCTTCGGCGCGCCGCCCGGATCGCCCGAGGGATCGTCTACTCTCGTGGCCATGCACTCGCGCGCGACCGCCGAGCATCGTCGCCTCGAAGAGACTCGTGCGAACGGAAAAAAGTGGCGACGCTGGGGGACCTATTTGCCTGAACGCCAGTGGGGTACCGTCCGCGAGGACTACTCCGCAAACGGCGAGCCGTGGGAATACTTCCCTTTCGACCACGCCGCGTCACGCGCCTACCGCTGGGGCGACGACGGCCTCCTCGGTCTTTGCGACAACCGCGGGCTCGTCTGCTTTTGCCCTGCGCTCTGGAACGGCGCCGACCCCATCCTCAAAGAGCGGCTCTTCGGCCTGACTGGCAACGAGGGCAACCACGGCGAGGACGTGAAAGAGCTTTACTGGTATCTCGACGCCACTCCCACCGCGAGCTACGCGCGCGCCCTCTACAAGTACCCGCAGCGCGCCTTTCCGTACGACGACCTCCGCGCGCGCGCGGCCGCGGCCACCCGGAGCGACCCCGAGCCCGAGATCTGGCAGACTGGCGTATTCGACGAAGATCGATACTTCGACGTCGTCGTCGAATATGCCAAGGAAGACGCGGACGACGTCCTCGTTCGAATCACCGTTACGAACCGGGGCCCCGCCCGCGCGTCGCTCGTCGTTCTCCCGCAGCTCTGGTTGAAGAACACATGGAGCTGGTCGCTCCACTCCGCGCGCCCGAAGCTCTCGGCGGTCGCCCACGGCCCCGCGGGCGTCTCCACCGTGGAGCTCGAAGAGCCGCACCTCGGCACCTACTGGTTTTACGTCGAGGGCGCCCACGAGCTCCTCTTCACCGAGAACGACTCGAACGCCGTCCGCTTGTGGGGCGCGCCCAACGCCACCCCGTACGTCAAAGACGCCTTCCACGAGGCCATCGTCGGCGGGCGCCGCGACGCCGTCAGCCCGTCGGCGACGGGGACCAAGGTCGGCGCGCACTACCCGCTCGACCTCGCGCGGGGCGAGAGCCGCACCTTGCGCATGCGCCTCACCAGCGCCTCGCGCCCTCGGCCCTTCGACGACCACGACCGCGTCTTCGAACGTCGCCGCAAGGAGGCCGACGAGTTCTTCGGCGCCATCGTTCCCCACAACCTCGATTCCGGCGAGCGCCTCGTCTTCCGGCAGGCCGTCGCGGGCCTCCTCTGGAGCAAGCAGTATTACGCGTACGAAGTGGAGCGATGGCTCCGGGGCGACCCCGCGCAGCCCGCGCCGCCGGCGGACCGACGGCACGGGAGAAACCACCAGTGGAGGCACCTTTACAACAGCGAAGTCCTGTCGATGCCCGACAAGTGGGAATATCCCTGGTACGCGGCGTGGGACCTCGCGTTCCACTGCATCCCGCTCGCCCTCGTCGACCCGGAGTTCGCCAAGCAGCAGCTGACCCTCCTCGTGCGTGAATGGTACATGCACCCGAGCGGCCAGATTCCCGCCTACGAGTGGCAGCTCGGCGACGTGAACCCTCCGGTGCACGCCTGGGCGGCGCTCCGCGTTTATCAGATCGAGCGGCGCACCACCGGCCGCGCGGACCGCGCCTTCCTCGAGTCGATCTTCCTCAAGCTGATGCTCAACTTCACGTGGTGGGTGAACCGCAAGGACACCGCGGGCCACAACGTCTTCGAGGGCGGCTTCCTCGGGCTCGACAACATCGGCCTCTTCGACCGCAGCAAGCCGATGCCCGGCGGCGGCACCCTCGAGCAAGCCGACGCGACCAGCTGGATGGGCATGTACTGCCTCAACATGCTCGACATCGCCCTCGAGCTCGCGCGCGAGAGCCCGAGCTACCAGGACGTCGCCAACAAATTCTTCGAGCACTTCCTCCTCATCGCCCACGCGATGAACCATATCGGCGGCCACGTGAGCCTCTGGGACGAGACGGACGGCTTTTACTACGACGTCATGCGCCGGCCCGGCGTCGAGGTCCCCGTGCGCGTCCGCTCGATGGTCGGCATCACGCCCCTCTTTGGCGTCATGACCCTCGAGCCCGACGTCGTCGAGCGCTTCGGCGCGTTCTGGCGTCGCGCCCACTGGCTCCTCGAGAACCGTCCCGAGCTCAACGAGCACTGCCCCCTCATGGAGGTCCCCGGACAGCGCGAGCATCGTCTCCTGTCGCTCGTGCCGCGCGACCGCCTCGCCCGCGTGCTCGCCCGCGTGCTCTCCTCCGACGAGTTTCTCTCTCCTTTCGGCGTCCGCTCGCTCTCACGCGCCCACGCGGAGCCGTACGAGCTCACCATCGACGGGCACGTCTTCCGCGTGACCTACGAGCCGGGCGAGAGCCGGACGGCGCTCTTCGGCGGGAACTCGAACTGGCGCGGGCCGGTGTGGATGCCGGTCAACTATCTCCTCATCGAAGCCCTCCAGCGCCTCCACTACTATTACGGCGACTCGTTCCAGATCGAGTGTCCCACCGGGTCCGGCCACAAGATGACGCTATGGCAGGTCGCGAGCGAGATCTCGCGCCGCCTCATCTCGCTCTTCGTGGCGGGTCCCGACGGGCGACGGCCCGTTCACGGCGGCATCGGCCCTCCCGAGACCGACCCGAACTTCGCGGACCTCGTGACGTTCTACGAGTACTTTCACGGCGACACCGGCGCGGGCCTCGGCGCGCGCGCGCAGACCGGCTGGACCGCGCTCGTCGCGAAGCTCCTCGAGCAGAGCCGACTGTGGAAGCGTTGAGACGCGACGCCGTGCCGAAGGACGCCGAAGTCGTTCTCTTGTGTGGGGGCGCCGCCTGTGAGACACCTTGGAAGAGGCGAGAAGGCCGTTGAATCCGCGCGCGTCTTTGCCCTTCCCAAGAACGCCGACGCGACGATGAGAGCGCTCCTTTTGGCCGGATACTCCGCGGCGATCGCGCTCGCGCTGCTGGTCGCGTCCGCGCGTCCCGCCCGGGCCGACGACATGGGCTTCCTCGACGTGTCCTCCGACCCGCCCGACGCGAAGATCCTGATCGACGATGGCGATGTGGGGCAAACGACGCCCCAGCATCATCTGCCCGTCCGCGCCGGCCACCATCGCCTCACGCTCGTGACGAAGGACGGAGCGCACAAGCGCTCGCTCGGCTTCACGATCGACGCGGGTCAAACGAAGAAGCTGACGCTCGTTTTCGCGAAGTAGCCCGCCGACCCGAAGGCGGCGGCGAAGGGCAGACCCCTGTCGCCGCGCCCAGCGCGAGGCGTCGTGGGCGGACTTTTCCCATTGCAGAAGAATGCACGAAAGGCCTCGAAGCTTTCGTGGCCGGGGCCCCATGTCCCGAGAGATCGCGATGGTCCGCGCCCGCGCCGCGGCGCGCTGGAGACAACACACATGGTCGACCTTCGACGAACGGGACGAACGGGCAGGGGAGTGCTCCTCGCGGGCTGCGTCGCGTTCGCGGCGTGCGGCCAGTCGGCGACGACGGCCCCATTCGGCGGAAGCTCGGCCACGCCGGGCGGCTCGAGCTCGGGCGGATCGGGCGGCACGCCGGGCACGGGGACGCCGGGCACGGGGACGCCGGGTGCGGGCAACAACGGAGACGCCGGGACCATCGGCCCGGGCCCCGTCACCGTGACGGCGACCCCGTGGGACCCCAAGACGGCGAGCGAGGCCGTGAGGAAGGTCAAAGACCTCCTCGTCGGGATGCCGCCGACCGACGCCGAAGTCATGGCGGCGGAGACGCAGGGCGCGGCGGCGCTCCAGACCCTCATCGACGGCTGGATCACCGATCCGACGACGCAGCCCTTCTTTCGCACGAAGATGCTCTTCTTCTTCCGCAATACGTTCCAGCAAATCGGCTTTACGCCGACGGTCGACTTCCAGAATCAGCTCCTGCAAAACGGGGGATTCGACTTCGGCCCGTTCGGCACCGCGGCCGTCGGCGACGACTCCTTCGCGCGGCTCGTACAGAACCTCCAAGACGAGTTCGCGATGACGGCGTGGCAGCTCGTCCAGGAAGGGCACTCCTTCCTGGAGACGCTCACCACGCAGCGCTTCATGATGACCACCGGAATCAAGATGGTTTACCTCCAGGTCGAAATGCCGAACGACCAGCCGTTCGCGTTCGGCGCCACGAACAAGATTCCCTGGAAGATCGACTACAGCGGCAACGCCATCGCGCTCGCCGACACGCTCGACCCGAGCAACCCGAATTACATGGTGTTCGACGACGAGCCGCCGGCGACGACCAGCGCGGGCGGCATCTTCGGGAGCGCCCAGTTCCCGACGTGCCGCGGCAGCACCACGACGCCGACCGGCACGTTCACGGGATACGCGCAGCTCTTCCAGCGAATCATCGGATACACGCCGAGGTTCCCGTTCTCGGCCACGCCGACGTGCTGGGAGCACCCGTCGAAGCCGTACCTCACGGACGGCGACGTATCCGACTGGCAATGGGTCACGGTGGCGGCGAAGGCCGCGGGCGACGCCTACGTTCAACCGTACGATCTGCCGACGCTGCGCGGGCTGACGACTCTCAAGGTCGCGCTCCCGCGCGTGGGCTTCTACACGACGCCCGCCTTCCTCGCGCTGTGGAACACCAACGACAGCAACCAGCACCGCGTCACGACCAACCAGACCCTCCTCGCCGCGCTCGGCGAGTCGTTCACGAGCGAAGACACGATCATCCCGCTCAGCACCACCGGCCTCGATCCGGCGCACGCCACCACGGGGTCGCAGTGCTACGGCTGCCACAAGGCGCTCGATCCGATGCGCGGCTTCTGGAACAACCAGTTCGACTTCAACGACAGGAACGACTTCCCATCGGGCGGCATCTTCTCGGGCGCCACGACGAACCCGAGGCCGACCACGACGGGCGGCGTCTTCGCGTTCGCCACCGTGAACATGCCGGGCGCGAGCATGCTCGACTTCGGGCCGCTCCTCGGCCAAGTCACCAACGGCGACGCGCTCGGCGACGTGAACCAGTTCGCGGTCAGCGTCGCCCAGAAGCTCTGCTACTACGCGAACTCGAACCCCTGCGACGTCACCGACCCGACGTTCCTGCAGATCGCGAAGGACTTCGCGGCGGGCAACGGGACCACCCCGTACAACTTCCCGGCCCTCATCAAGGAGCTCTTCGCGTCGCCGCTCGTCACCGGCGCCGTCACGACGCAGAGCTTCGCGCAGAACACGGTCCCGATTTCGATCGCGCGGCGCGATCACTTCTGCGCGGCCTTGTCGAACCGGCTCGGCATCGCCGACGTTTGCGCGCTCGCGGTGCCCCTCCCGAGCCAGGCGCAGACCGCGACGGCGACCATCGCCGGCAGCGTCGTCGCCGACTCCTTCGGCCGCGGCACGGTCGCCCCCGTCACCCCCGGGGACCCGAACCTCTTCTTCCGCGCCGCCGTCGAGCAGCTTTGCGAGAATATCGCGCCGCAGGTCGTCGACGCCGCGAGCAACACGCTGTGGGCGAGCGCCAGCGCGGCGACCGCCATCCCCGACATGGTCGCGCGCGTGATGGGCTATCCGCCGAGCGACGCGAAGTTCGCGAGCGCCGTCTCCATCCTGCAGAGCCACATGACGAGCGCGCAAGCCCAGAGCAACGCCTCCAACGCGCTCCGGTCGACCTTCGTCCTCGCGTGCGAATCGCCCACGTCCGTCTCGGTCGGGCTTTGAGAGGAAATCCCCATGACGACCCGCTTCACGCGACGTGACGGCCTCCTGACCACGCTCTTCGGCACGGGCCTCGTCGGCCTCCGCGCCCTCGCGACCGGCCTGCCGGCCTGGTATCTGCTCGACCCGCGCCGCGCCTTCGCGCAGGACCTCAACTGCCTCATCACGGCGCAGGCGAACATGCAGTACCTGATCGTCAGCACCTCGAGCATGGGGGACCCGATCAACTGCAACTGCCCCGGCACCTACGAGGCGACCGACATCATTCATCCGACGCAGGCCGAGGTCGCGGCCACGCCGATCACCCTCGGCGGCAAGACCTACGGCGCCGCGCTGCCCTGGGCGCCGACGGCGTCGGGCGGCAGCCTCGACCCCGCCACCCTCGCGAGGACGTCCTTCTTCCACCACACCACGGGCACGACGGTCCACGGGGACCAGCCGAAGGTGATGAAGCTCCTCGGGGACCTGAGCGGCGGCGAGATGTTCGTCTCGTCGGTCGCGAAGCACCTGTCCGTTTGCTTCGGGACCGTGCAGTCGGAGCCCATCGCGCTCGGTGCGGGCTCGAACGCGAGTGAGCTCGTGAGCTTCGGCGGGAGGACGCTCGCGTCGATCCGGCCGACGCAGCTCAAGCAGCTCCTGACCGCGTCGGCGGCCAACCCGCTCGCGAAGCTCCAGACGCTGCGAGACACGTCGCTGAACCAGCTGAACGCGCTGGCGAAGACGGACGCGACGGGCGTCCAGTCCCAGTTTCTCGACGCGCTCGCGACCAGCCAGACGCAGGTGCGCGCCCTCTCCGCGCAGCTCAGCACGACCCTCAGCGCGATCGCCGACGATCAAGTGAAGGGGCAGTCGCTCGCGGCGGCGGCGCTCATCGCGGCGAACGTCACGCCGGTGGTCACGATGCACATCCCCTTCGGCGGGGACAACCACTCCGACCAGAACCTCCAGGCCGAGGCCGACCAGACGGTGAGCGGCGTCGCCGCGATCCAGACGTTGATGGGCAACCTCTCGTCCTTGAGCCTCCTCGACAAGGTGACCTTCGCCACCTGGAACGTGTTCGGGCGCAACCTGAACGGGATCGCCAAGGTCACCAACCGGACGGGCCGCGACCATTACGGCAATCACGCGGTCACCGTCATGATTGGCAAGAACGTCGCCCCCGGCGTCATCGGCGGCGTGGCGCCGGACGCGAGCGGGGCATACGTCGCGTCGCCGATCGACTCGGGCAGCGGGAGCGCGTCGGCGTCGGGGGACATCGCCTCGGCCGACACGCACGACGCGGCGGCGCGGACGCTCGCGGCGGCGCTGGGGATTCCGGCGAGCGTGGTCGCGGCAGACTTCATCGCCAGCGCGGCGGGGAAAGTGGTCGCGCCGGCGTTGACGGTCGTGCCGTAGACGCCAGACCGAGTCGAAAGCGCCGAGCGCGACGGCGCCTGCGCGGGGTGCGTCTTCGCGGACTTCGAGTCCGCGTTTCTCGGGACGGGGCCGATCGTTTGCGCGGCGCGGGGTGGATGCCGGCGCCGCCGGGGCGATGGCGGACGGCGGCGATGGAACGGCGGACGGCGGGCGCCGACGAAGCGGGAGACTGCGCGCGCCGGGGCTCCCGTCGGGCGCACGTGGGCCACGGGCGAAAGTCCCGCGCCGCGCGTTCGGTTGCGGCACGAAAGTCCGGGTGATACGCCATGAGAGGGCATTTCCCGCATGCGTTCGCTCCTCCGCCAGCGTCTCGGCCACCGCCCGCGGAGGTGGCTCGCGGGACTCGCGAAGCTCGGCTGCGCCCTCGTCGCGCTCGCGGTTCTCTTCGGGGCCGGGCATGTGCGGACGCGGTACTTCTACTGCGAGGCGCGCGGCCTCTCGGCGACCGACCCGTGCGCGTCGCGCGAGGCGCACGACCCGCCGTGCCCTCTCGGCTCGGTCCACCGCGCGCCGTTCGATTGCTGTCGAATGCTCACGATGCCGACGGTCCCCGAAGGTGCGCGCTCCGTCGCGCCCACGGTGCCGGCCGCGGGGATCGTCGCCGTCTTGCCGCCGGCGGACGCCGCGACCGCGATGTCGCCGACCGCGAACACGCGCTTCGTCTGGGGAGACGGGCGCTGGCGAGGGCCGCCAAGGCCGGCCGGCGAGCGCCGCGCGCGATTGATGGTCTTTCTGACGTGAAAAGGCCGGCGAGGCTCGCCTTCGCGCCTCGCCTACCCGTGTAGGGGCCAGCGCGCGGATTCGGCGCGGCCCTCGGCTTTTTCTCTCGTCGAGCGCAACGCGGACCCGAACGTCCGCGAGAGCGCGAGGAAGATCGTCATGAAGAGGCACTCCGCGGGTCGGCCCTGGTGGGTCGTTCCCACGTTTCTTTCGATGGGTTGCGCCGCCGCGGGACAAAGCGCGTTCGGGGACGCGCCGTCCGGCGTGGCGCCCACGGCCGTGGACGTCGCCGCCGGCACGGACAAGGACGACCGAGCCCTCGATGGCCCCGTCCTCGAACGCGGCGCGTACGTTCGGTCGGTCCTCCGCAGAAATCCGTCGCTCGAATCGGCGCGGCAGGGGTGGCGCGCCGCGATCGCGCGGATCCGAGGGGCGGCCGCCCTGGATGATCCCGCCGTGAGCATGAACGTCGCGCCGCTCTCGATCGGCTCCTCGACGGCGCGGTTCGGCTGGGACGCCACGGTGAGCCAGCGCGTCCCCTGGCCGGGAAAGCTCGGGCTCGACGAGGCCGTCGCGCGCGCGGAGGCCGACGCCGCGAGGAGCGACTTCGAGGCCACGCGCCGGGAGCTCGCGCTGACGGCGTCGCTCCTGTTCGACGATTACTTCGCCCTCGTCTGGTCGATCGAAATCAACCAGCACCATGTCGCCCTCATGCGCAGCATGCAGGCCGCCGCGACGGCCCAGTACGAGTCGGGGCGAGGCTCGGCGCAGGACCCGCTTCAAGCCGAGTTCGAGCTCACGCACATGGAGCACGACACCGTCATCCTCGCGTCCCAGCGCGACGTCACGGTGGCGCAGATGAACGAGCTCCTCCACCGCGCGCCCGAGGCGCCGCTGCCGCCGCCTCCCCGTGAGCTCTCCGTGCCCGCGTCCCCCGACGCCGGGACCATGGGCCGCCTGGAGGCCGAGGCCGTGGAGCATCGCCCCGACGTGGTGGCCGCCCGCGCGCACGTCCGCGCGGAGCAAGCCCGAGCCGCCCGCGGGTCGCGCGAGTCGTTTCCGGACTTCACGATTTCGACGTCGTATAGCTCGATGTGGGATCTGCCGGAGCACCGGTGGATGGTGGGGCTGGGCGTGAATCTGCCCGTCCAGACCGGGCGTCGCGGCGCGATGGTCGACGAGGCCGACGCGATGCGCGCGCGCTACGAGGCGGAGGTCGCGCGCTTGACCGACGCCGCGCGCACGCAGGTCGTCGTCGCCGCGAAGCGGCTCGAGGAGGCGGGCCACGTCCTGGTCCTGATGGACCAGCACCTCTTGCCCGTGGCGCGGGACGAAGTCGACGCGGCGCGCGCGGCCTTCGTCTCGTCGCACGCGCCCTTCGTCGCGGTGGTCGACGCCGAGAAGAACCTCCGCGGTGTCGAGCTCGATCGGCAGACCGCGCTCGCCGACTGCGACCGCAGGCGGGCGGAGCTCGACCGGGCGCTCGGCAGGATGCCGGGCGTCGCCGGGGACGAGGGGTCGCCGTGAGCCTCTCCCCGCGCCCTTCGCGCCGCCGCTCCGCGTTCCTCGTCGCTCTGGCGATCGGGGGCGCGCTCGCGGTGATTGTCTTCCGGCGGCCGCTCGTCGGCTGGTTCGGGGGCGCGCCGTCGAACGAGTCCGCCGGGCCGGCCATGGCGTCGCCCGCGCGGCCCGCGCCGGACCCTCGGGGGAAGGACCCCGGACCGGTCGATCACTACACGTGCGCGATGCACCCTTCGGTGCGGCAGGCGGGGCCCGGTACGTGCCCCATCTGCGGGATGAACCTCGTCCCCGTGATGCGCGCGCTGGACGAGCAAGGCGACGTCGTCATCGACGAGGGCCGCCGCCAGCTCATCGGCGTCCGCACCGAGCCCGTCGTGGACGCGCCCATGCGCGACACCTTGCGCGCGGTCGGCCACGTCACGTACGACGAGTCGGCCCTCTCGGACGTCAACCTCAAAGTGCGGGGCTGGATCACGAAGCTCTACGTGAACGAGACGGGACAGCGGGTCCGCAAGGGCCAGCCCCTCTTCACCTTCTACAGCCCGGAGCTCTACAACGCCGAGCAAGACTTCCTCCTCGGCCTCCAGGGCGCCGCCGCGGGGGACGCGCCGTCGAAACCGCGGGGGCTGGGTCTCCTCGCGCGTGCGTCGCGGCAGCGCCTTCACCTGCTGGGCCTCTCCGATCCCCAGATCGACGCCATCGCGCAGGCCGGCAAACCCGCGGAGGACCTCGCCGTGCTGTCGCCCGCGAACGGCTTCGTCATCGAGAAGAACGTCGTCGAGGGCGCGTCGGTCGACGCCGGCATGCGCCTCTACCGGATCGCCGCGCTCAGCACGGTGTGGGTCGACGCCGACGTCTACGAAGCCGACCTCGGGCACGTCCGCGTCGGGCAGCGCGCGACGGTCACCCTCGACTACGTGCCGGACCGCGCCTACGAGGCGAAGGTCGCGTACGTCTATCCGTACCTCGACCCGACCGCGCGGACGGGGCGCGTCCGGCTCGAGCTCGCGAACGACAAGCTCGATCTCCGGCCCGGCATGTACGCGAGCGTGTCGCTCTTCTCCGAGCTCGGCACGCGCGTGCAAGTCCCATCCGCCGCCGTCGTCTACACCGGGCCGCGCCGTCTCGTCTTCGTCGACACCGGGGGCGGGCACTTCCGCCCGACCGAAGTGCGGGTCGGCGCCGAGTCGGACGGCATGTACGAGGTCCTCGGCGGCGTGTCGCCGGGGGACCGGGTGGCGACGAGCGGCGTCTTCCTCATCGCCGCCGAGGCCCGCGTCCGCACCGCGGCGAAGTACTGGGAGGGGACGGGCGAAGGGGACGCCGGCCACGCGCCCGCGGCCACGCTCGCGTCGCCCTCCGCTTCGCCGCCGGAGCGGCCGTGAACGCTCCGGTCATCGACGCCGCCGCGCCGCGCGCGGGCCTCGTCGCGCGCGTCATCGCGGCGAGCGCGGGCCGCCCGTTGCTCACGATCCTCTTCGTCGCAGCCTTCACGGCCTGGGGCTGGGTCTCGCTCCAGCGCGCGCCGCTCGACGCCATCCCGGATCTCTCCGACGTCCAGGTGATCGTCTTCACCGAGTGGATGGGCCAGAGCGCCGATCTGGTCGAGGACCAGGTCACGTTCCCGATCTCGAGCGCGCTCGTTTCCGCGCCGAAGGTCCAGGCCGTCCGCGGGCAATCGATGTTCGGCATGTCCTTCGTGAACGTCATCTTCGACGAGGGGACCGACATCTACTGGGCGCGGAGCCGCGTCCTCGAGTACCTGAGCTCCGTCCGCGATCGACTGCCGAAGGGGATCAGCCCGGTCCTCGGACCGGACGCCACCGGCGTGGGCTGGGTCTTCGAGTACGCCGTCGTCGACACGAGCGGCAAGCACGACCTCGCCGAGCTCCGCTCGCTCCAAGACTGGAACCTCCGGTACGCGATCGGCAGCGTCCCCGGCGTCGCCGAGGTCGCGAGCGTGGGCGGCTTCGTCCGGCAGTTTCAGGTCAACGTCGACCCGACCAAGCTCCTCGGCCGCGATGTCACGATGGCCGACGTCGTGCGCGCCGTCCGCGCGGCGAACCAGGAGGTCGGAGGCCGCGTCGTCGAGATGGGGGGACACGAGCAGATCGTTCGTGGCCGCGGCTACGTGAAGACCCCCGACGACATCGGCGAGGCGCCCGTGAAGGTCATCGAGGGGACGCCGGTTCGCGTGCGGGACGTGGCGACGGTGAGCATCGGCCCGGACATCCGCCGCGGCCTGACGGAGCTCGACGGGGAGGGCGAGGCGCCCGGCGGCATCGTCGTCATGCGCTACGGCGAGAACGCGCTCACCGTGATCGACGCCGTCAAAGAGCGCATCCGTCAGATCGAGCCGGGCCTGCCCGAGGGTGTCCGCATCGTGCCGACCTACGACCGCTCGCAGCTCATCGAAGAGTCGGTCCACACGCTGACGCGCACGCTCGTCGAGGAGATGGTCGTCGTCAGCGTCGTCATCTTCGTCTTTCTCCTGCACGCGCGGAGCGCGCTCATCCCGATCCTGACCTTGCCGGTCGGCGTCCTGCTCGCCTTCGTCCCGATGGCGCAGCAGCACCTCACGGCGAACATCATGTCGCTCGGCGGCATCGCGGTCGCCATCGGCGCGATGGTGGACGCGTCGATCGTCATCATCGAGAACATCCACAAGAAGCTCGCCGAAGAAGAGCGGGCGGGCCGCGGGGGCGACCGCGCCGGGACCATCGTCCGCGCGATGCAGGAGGTGGGGCCCTCCATCTTCTTCTCCCTCCTCGTCATCACCGTCTCGTTCTTGCCCGTCTTCACCCTCGAAGCGACCGAGGGCCGCCTCTTCAAACCGCTCGCCTTCACGAAGACGTACTCGATCGGCTTCGCGTCGATCCTCGCGGTGACGCTCACGCCGGCCCTCGCCGTCTTGCTCGTCCGCGGCAAGATCCACGACGAAGACCGGAACCCCGTGCAGCGATGGTTGAGCGCCGCGTACGCGCCCGTCGTTCGCTTCGTCGTCCACCGCCGGCGAAGCGTCGTCGCCGCGGCGCTCGCGATCGTCGCGTTCACCGTGCCTGCGGCCCGTCGGCTCGGCAACGAGTTCATGCCGCCGCTCAACGAGGGCGTCATCCTCTACATGCCGACCGCGCCGCCGGGGATGAGCGAGAACGAAGCGGCCGTGGTCCTCCAGGCGATGGACCGAGAGCTCAAGAAGTTCCCCGAGGTGGCGAGCGTCTTCGGCAAGGAGGGCCGCGCGGAGACGCCGACCGACCCGGCGCCCCTCGGCATGGCGGAGGTCATCGTCACGCTCAAGCCGCGGTCGCAGTGGCGCGCCGGGCTGACGTGGGACGCGCTCATCGCCGAGATGGACGCCAAGCTTCGGTTCCCCGGGATGCCGAACGTCTGGTGGATGCCCATCCAGACCCGGACGGAGATGCTCGCGACCGGCGTGCGGAGCCCCCTCGGCATCGAAGTCTTCGGCGACGACCTCGCGGCGATCGAAGAGACGGCGATCGCGGTCGAGCACGCCGTCGCGACGGTGCCGGGGACCCGGAGCGCGTTCGCCGAGCGCTCGACGGGCGGCTTCTACGTCGACGTCGACGTGGACCGGGAGGCGGCGGCGCGCCACGGCTTGAGCGTCGAGGACGTCAACGCGGTGGTCGCGCAGTCGATCGGAGGAGAGAACGTCTCGTACGTGGTCGCCGGGCGGGCGCGCTATCCGATCAACGTGCGTTATGCACGCGAGTTCCGCGACGACCCCGCCCTCCTCGGCCGGACGCTCGTGGGGACGCCCTCGGGCGCGGAGATCCCGCTCTCGCAAGTGGCGACGATCCGGAGCGTGCTCGGGCCGCCGATGATTCGAAGCGAGGGAGGGAAGCTCGTCGGCTTCGTGTTCGTCGACACCGACAGGCCCATCGCCGACTACGTGGCCGACGCGAGGCGGGTCGTGGCCCGGGACGCGAAGGTGGCGCCGGGCGCGCGCCTCGAGTGGGTGGGGCAGTTCAAGTACTTCGAGCGCGCCAAGGCGCGGCTCAAGTGGGTGATCCCGTTGACGCTCGGGATCGTCTTCGTCCTTCTCTACGTCAACACCGGCTCCATCGCCGAGACGGTCATCGTCATGCTGGCGGTGCCGTTCTCGCTCGTCGGCGCGTTCTGGCTCGTTTACCTCCTCCACTACAACATGAGCGTCGCCGTCTGGGTCGGCATCATCGCGCTCGCCGGGCTCGACGCCGAGACGGGGGTCGTCATGCTGCTTTACCTCAAGCTCGCGTACGACGCGCGCCGGCGGGAGGGGCGCCTCGGGACCTTCGCGGATCTCCGGGAGGCCATCGTCGAAGGGGCGGCCCATCGGCTCCGTCCGAAGCTCATGACCGTGACGACGATGATCCTCGGCCTCGCGCCGGTCCTATGGAGCACGGGCACCGGCGCCGACGTGATGAAGCGGATCGCGGCGCCGATGGTCGGGGGCCTCGTGACGTCGTTCTTGCTCGAGCTCACGGTGTATCCGGCGATCTTCGCGCTCTGGAAGTCGAGGGCGACGGGGTGGCCGGCGAACGCCGCGGGCGCGACGCCCTCCTGACGCGGAGCGAGCGCCAATCCGGCGGGCGGCCGCCTGCGCGTCGCCAGCCGGGGCGCGTCCTCGGCGGACGGACGCTCCCTTGCGACGAGAAGGCCCGCGTCCTCGACGGACGCGCGGGCCTCCGCGGCGAGCCGGCGCTTGCTCGCGGGGAGAGCGCGCGCGTCCGCGGCGGGCGGGCGGCCGTCTTTGCGGAACGGACGCTCCCTCGCGACGAGAAGGCCCACGTCCGCGGCGGACCCGCGTCCGTCTTTGCGGGACGGGCGCGTCCTCACCGCAAGGAAGGCCTCCCCCACGGCGGACGCGCGCTCGTCTTCGTCGGACGGGCGCGTCCTCGCGGCGAGGAAGGCCTCTCCCCAGACGGACGCGCGCCCTCTCCGCGCCGGCGTGCCCACTCTCGCGGCGAGGGAGGGCGCGCCGAGCGCGAAGGAGCCGCGGGGGAACACGGCCCCGCGCCCATGGCGGTCCGTCGTGCCGTCCTACCCGTGGCCGTGACCCGCCATGAACCGACCGATCACCGCCACGTCGGCGTCGGCCACCGGCGTCTCGTGGACGATCTTCCCGCCGCTGATGACGAGGATGCGGTCCGACAGCGCGAAGATCTCGTCGAGGTCCGCGCTGATGAGGAGCACCGCGACGCCGGCGTTGCGCGCCTCGAGGAGCCGCGTGCGAATCTCGGCCACCGCGGCGAAGTCGAGGCCGAAGCAAGGATTCGCGACGACGAGGATGCGCGGCGTCCCCTGAAGCTCGCGCGCGAGGACGCTCCGCTGCACGTTGCCGCCCGAGAGGCTCGCCATCGGCGCGTCGACCGAGGCCGTCTTGATCCGATAGGCGGAGACGCACTCGGCCGCGCGCCGCCGGAGCTCGCCCCGCTTCACGACGAACCCGAGGGCGGTGTTGGGCGGCTGGTCGTAGGTGCGGAAGCCGATGTTGTCGGAGACGGTCATCGTCGCCACGCACGCGTTGCGGAGCGGCTCCTCGGGGAGGCAGCGGAGGCCGCGCGCGCGGGCTTCGGCGCGGGTGCCGCCGTAGGGCGCGCCGTCGACGTCGATCGCGCCCGAGACGATCTCGCGCTGCCCGGCGAGGACCTCGAGGAGCTCGTCCTGGCCGTTGCCCGAGACGCCCGCGATGCCGACGATCTCGCCGGCCCGGGCCTCGAGCGTGACGCCGCGGAGCGCGCCCACGCCGCGCGCGTCGAGGGCCTCCACCGCCTCGAGGGCGAGGCGCGCCGGGCCCGGCTCGCCCCCGCTCCGGGACGCCGACGCGCTCGGCGGCTCGCCTCCCACCATCATCGCCGCCATCGACGCGACGGTGACGTCGGCGACCGAAGCCGTACCCGCGACGCGCCCGCGCCGCAGGATGGTGACCTCGTCGGCGAAGGCCATCACCTCGCGGAACTTGTGGCTGATCATCAGGACGCTCACGCGGCCGTCGCGCGCCATCCCGCGGAGCATGCCGAGCACCTCGTCGGCCTCGGACGGGGTCAAGACGGAGGTGGGTTCGTCCAGGATGACGATCCGGTTTCCGAGGTAAAGCTGCTTCAGGATCTCGAGCTTCTGGCGCTCTCCGGCCGCGAGCGAGCGCACGGCCCGCGCGGGGTCGATCTGGAACGGCATGTGCGCCATGAAGTCGCGGAGCCGGCCCTGCTCCTTGCGCCAGTCGATGACCGCCGGCAGGCGCGCGCGCGCCATGACGAGGTTCTCCGCGACGCTCATGTTCGGGACGAGCGTGAAGTGCTGGTAGACCATCCCGATGCCGAGGGCCTGCGCGTCGCGGGGGCTGGCGATCCGGACCTCGGCGTCGTCGACGAGGATGCGGCCGGCGTCGGCGAGGTAGTAGCCCATGATGCACTTGACGAGGGTGCTCTTGCCGGCGCCGTTCTCGCCGAGCAGCGCGTGGAAGCTCCCTGGCCGCAACGTCAAGGAGACGTCTTCGAGGACGGAGACATGGCCGAAGCGCTTGCGGATCCCCGTGGCCGCGAGCTTCGGCGGTCCGGCGGGGACGACGGCGGCGGCGCTCATCGGGCCGCCGAGAGCTCGGCGGGCTGGCCGTCGAGGGCGCGGGTGGCGGAGCTCGTGCCGATCATGATGGCGAGCGTGAGGGCGTAGGGCGCCGCGTTGAAGAGATGGTAGCCCCACATCACGCCGACGGACTGGAGCGCCGGACCGAGCGCGCTCGCCGCCCCGAAGAGGAGCGACGCGACGAGGCAGCGGAGGGGGCTCCAGCGCGCGAAGATGACGAGGGCGACGGCCATGAGCCCCTGTCCGCTCGAGAGGCGCTCGTTCCAGCTGCCGGGATAGAAGAGCGAGAGGAAGGACCCCCCGACGCCGGCCAGGAAGCCTCCGCACATGGTCGCGATCGAGCGCACGAAGTCGACCCGGTAGCCCATCGCGCGCGCGGCGTCGGCGCTCTCGCCGACGGTCCGCAAGACGAGCCCCCAGCGCGTGCGGTCGAAGAAGAAGGCGACGGCGGGCGCGAGGGCGACGCCGATGAGAAAGAGCGCGTTGATCTGGAGGGCCGACCGCACCTCGCGCGAAGAGCTCCAGAAGCCGAAGTCGATGGCGGGCAAGAGCGGCGCGCTCGGCTTGATGAACGGCTTGCCGAGGAAGAAGGCGAGGCCGGTGCCGAAGAGGATGAGGGCGATGCCGATGGCGACGTCGTTGACGCGGCGGAGGCTGCACAGCCAGCCGTGGAGGAGACCGAGCGCGGCGCCGATGAGGCCCGCGACGAGCGCGCCGAGCCACGCCGAACCGGAGAGGTAGGAGACGCCGTACGCGCTCATCGCGCCCATGACGAGGGTGCCTTCGAGGCCGAGGTTGACGCGGCCGCCCTTCTCCGTGATGCACTCGCCGAGGCTCACGAAGAGGAAGGGCGTGCTGATGCGGATGGCGCCCGCGCCGAGGGCGAGCGCGACGCCCCACGCGCCCAGGCTGGTCGACGCCGCGGGGGTCACGAGGACACCTCGGTGGCCGCGGGCTTCACGGTCTCGACGCCGGCGTCGAGGGCGGCGCGCACCGCGGGCTGCCCGCGGGGGAGCCAGTCGAACCGGCCGTAGAGCGTCTCGCTCGCGAGGATGACGACGAAGAGGATCCCCTGGAGGACACCGACGGTGGCGTCCGGCAGGTTGTCGACGCGCTGGAGGAGGCCGTTGCTCGCGTCGATGCCCCCGAAGAGGAGCGCGACGGGGACGATGGCGAGCGGCTCGTGGCGCGCCATGAAGGAGACGAGGATGCCGGTGTAGCCGTAGCCCGCGATGAGCGACGCGTTCGCGCAGCCGTGCACCGCCGCGACCTCCGCCATGCCGGCGAGGCCCGCCGCGCCGCCGCCGAGGACCGCGGCGATGACGATCATCCGCCGCACGGGGAGCCCGCAGAGCTGCCCCGCGCGGAGGTTGCCGCCGACGATCGAAGAGCCGAAGCCGAACACCGACCGGACCATCAGCACGTGGGCGACCGCGCAGGCGACGAGGCCGAAGACGAGCCCGTAGTGCACGTCGAGGCCGGGGATGTGCGAGAGCATTTCTTCGGGGGCGATGGGCCGGGTCGACGGCTTGTTCAGGCTCGCCGGATCGCGGAGCGGCCCCTCGACGAAGTGGTTCAGGAGGGCGATGGCGACGTAGTTGAGGAGCAGGCTGCTGATGGTCTCGTTGACGCCTCGGTAAGCGCGGAGGGCGCCGGCGAGGCCGGTCCACGCGCCGCCGACCAAGAACCCGACGGCCGCCATGGCCGTCGTGGCGAGCAGGGGAGGGGCACCGTGCGCCGCGAGGCCGGTGACCGCCGCCGCGAGACCGCCGACGACGAGCGCGCCTTCGCCGCCGATGATGACGAGGCCGAGGCGCGCGGGGATGGCGGTGCAGAGGGCGGTCAGCATGAGCGGCGCCGCGCGGAGCAGCGTGTTCTGGAAGGAGAACGCCGACCCGAAGGAGCCGCGGTACATCTGATAGAAGACGTCGAGCGGCGAGGCCCCGGCCGCGGCGACGAACGCGCCGAAGAGAAAAAGAGACAGGGCGAGCGCGCCGAGACGGATGACGATCGTCTCGACGGCGTCCCGGCTCAAGGGATGGCTCCCTTCACGCCCTCGACGAGGTACGCCATCTTCTCGAGCGACACGTCGGTCTGCACGACGTTGACGCCCGGGGCGATGACTTGCTTGCCGGCGTTGTCGTTGAGCGGGCCGCGGAAGATCACGAGCGACCCGTCGGTGAGCTGCGCCTTGGCGGCGTCGGCCTTCTTCTTCGCGTCGTCGGAGACGGCGGCGCCGTACGGCGACATCTTGACGAAGCCGTCCTTGAAGCCGCCGCGCAGGAGGTGCGGGAACGGCTTCTTGTCGCGGATCCACTCGACGTACTGCGTGTAGATCTTGCCCCAGTTCCACTCGGCGCCGGTGAGGTATCCCTTGGGCGCGAGCGCGGCCTGGCTCGCGTGGTAGCCGGTCGAGTAGACGCCGCGGCGCTCGGCCAGCTCGACGATGACCTTCGGCGAGTCGACGTGCGCGGTGAGGACGTCGACGCCCTGATCCACGAGGCCGTTGGCCGCCTCGGCCTCCTTCACGGGCATCGACCAATCACCGGTGAAGACGACGCTCGTCGTGGCCTGCGGGTTGACCGAGCGCGCGCCGAGCGTGAACGCGTTGATGTTGCGGAGCACCTGCGGGATGGGCTTGGCCGCGATGAACCCGAGCTTGTTGGTCTTGGTCGTGAGGCCGGCGACGATCCCCGAGACGTACTCGGCCTCGTCGATGTAGCCGAAGTAGCTGCCGACGTTCTTCGGGTGCTTGGTCTCGTCGTAGAGGCCGCCGCAGTGGAGGAACGTGACGTCGGGGAATTTGCCGGCCTCGAGGAGGATGTGCGGATCGAAGTAGCCGAACGACGTCGGGAAGAGGACCTTCGCGCCGTCGAGGTTGATCATGCTCTCCATGGTCTTCTGGACGGCGACGGTCTCGGGGACGTTCTCCTCTTCGCGGATGGTGACTCCCGGCATCTTGGCGAGCTCGCGCGCGCCCTCGGCGTGGGCCTGGTTGTAGCCGTAGTCGTCCTTCGGCCCGACGTATATGAAGCCGACGGTGAGGGTGCCGGGCCCCGCGGCGGGGGGCGGCGGCGCCGACTGGCTCTTGCAGCCGGCGAGGCCAAGGAGAAGAAGGGCCGGCGAGAGCCAACCCATCCAGCGGCGCGCGACCCACGGACTTTCGGACATCATCGTTCTTGCACCTCGACGAAAAAGACGGGCTCGAACGTACGAGCGGCGCGTTTCCGAGAAATGTCGGGCTCGTGTGGGCTGGATGGCCTTGGGCGCGTGCGTCGTCCCGGGGCCCCCTCTGTCCCGAACGTCGCGCGGCGGCCCTCGTTTCCGGTGGCCACGGCATTTTACGTCGCTCGGGCCTCAGCGCGAGCGCTCTTCTCGCCGGGTGGGAACGGTACAGCGGCACCACGGCCATTCCGCTGATAGGATTCTCGAGGCAGCGCGACACCATGCGGCTCGAAGGCACTCTCCCTATTCCGCTCCTTGGCGAGGCCGCACGCCCCGCCGCCGCCGATCGGGCCAGGCTCCACACGGCGTTCGACGACAACTACGTCGGTGTCTGGCGGTTCCTCCGGCGCATGGGCGTGCCCGTCGACCGGGCCGACGATGCGGCCCAGCAAGTGTTCCTGATCGCGCTCGAGGCGATCGAACGCATTCGCGAGGGGAGCGAGCGCGCGTTCCTCTACGGGACCGCGGTGCGGCTCGCCCACGGCATGCGGCGCATGATCCAGCGCGAGCTCTCGAGCAGCACGTTCGACATGGATCCCTCGCCGCTGCCGCAGCCCGATCAGCTCACGACGCAGAAGCGGGCGCGCGAGCTGCTCGACTCGCTCATCGCGCGGATGGACGACGACCATCGCGCGGTCTTCGTCCTCTCCGAGTTCGACGACTTCACGACGCCGGAGATCGCCGGGTTGCTCGACATCCCCGTCGGGACCGCGGCGTCCCGCCTGCGCCGCGCGCGGGAGAAGTTCCGCGTGCTCGTCCGGCAAGTCTATGGAGAGCAGTCGTGATCGACGCGCGCCTCTCCGACGCGGGCGACGAACGGGAGCGCGCGCTTCTCCGCGTCGGGGCCGAAGAGGCGCCGAGCGCGCGGAGCATGCGGGCGGCGGCGCGGGCGCTGGGGATGGTGCCTGGTTTGGCGGCGTTCTTCTACGCGCTGACGGCGTTCGCGAAGGCGGCGAAGTGGTCGGTGCTCGTGCCGTACGTGTTGGCGCCGGCGGTGGTGGCCGGCGCGGTCGCGACGGCGTACGTGGCCGTCGAGCGCCGCGGGTCGACGCTGGAGGCGGCGGCTCCTCCGGGCGCCGCGGCGATGACGGCGCCGCGCACGGAGGTGGCTCCGGCCGTGGCCGCGCCCGTCGCGGTCTCCTCGCCGGCTCCGATCTCGCTCGAAGAGGTGGCCGCCGCGCCGCGAAGGGCCGGCTCTTCACGCGCGCCGGCGCGCGAGGGGGCGGACATGCCGGCGCAGGTGGCGCTCGTGGACCGCGGGCGATCGCTGGTCGCGGCGGGCGACACGGCCGGCGCGCTGCGGGCGATCGACGAGTACGGCAAGCGGTTTCCGAGGGGCGCGCTCTCCGAAGAAGCGGCGCTCCTCCGGATCGAGGCGGTCTACGCGCGGGGCGATCGTGCCGCGACCGTGGCGCTCGCGAAGCGTTTTCGGGCGGAGTATCCGAGGAGCGTCCACGCCGACAAGATTCGGTGGATGCTCGGCGACGGGCCGAAGTGAGCCGCGCGGGCGATGGCTCGGCCGCGGACGCGGGAGGCTTCGTGGTTCGGTATGGCGGCGGTCGCGATCGCGCTGCTCGCGTGTAACGACGTCCCCGCGTGGCGCCTGGGGGACGGCACCTTCCAGACGTGCGCGGTCGCTTCCGACCTCGCGTGCGCGCCGTTCTCCGCGCCGACTCCCGTCGTGGAGGTCGCCTCGATCGGCGACAACGACGAGAAGCCGACGCTCACGGCGGACATGCTCGAGATGTACTTTCTGTCCGACCGGGCCGGGGGCCTCGGCAACGGCGACGTATGGCAGTCGACGCGCGCCACGACGGGCGATCCCTGGGGGACGCCCATGCTCGTGACGTCCGTGAGCAGTACCTCGCGCGAGACGAGCCCCGCGATCTCGGCCGACGGCCTCACGCTTTGTGTCTCGTCGGACCGGCCCGGAGGGCTGGGTGGGCTCGACATCTGGACGTCGACGCGGCCGACGCGGAGCGACGACTGGTCGGTGCCGGTCCCCGTCACGGTGCTCAACTCGTCGGAGGACGAGATCCCCCGTCCCCCGGGCGACCACTCGACGGAGATGCCGCTGAGCCGCCGTCCGACCTCGAACGACCCGTACCAGCTCTTCTCGGCGACGCGCGCCGGCGCCTCGTCGCCCTGGACCTCTCCGGTGCCCGAGACATCGATCGACACGGGGCACGTCGACGACGACGGGTACCTGATGGACGACGGGGTCACGCTGTATCTTTCGTCGGACCGGCTCAACGGCGTGCAAGACCTCTTCGTGACCGAGCGTCCCGACGACACTTCGCCGTACGCGCCGCCGGTCGCCCTGACCGCGCTCAACACGACGGCGTACGCGGAGCGCGACCCGTGGGTCTCTTCGGACAGTCACGAGATCTACTTCGTGTCGGACCGGACGGGCACCCGGCAGATCTTCCACGCGACGCGCTGACGGGCGCGAGGGCGCTCAGGGCAGGTCGATACCGAAGCCGAGGCCCCCGCGGGCGACGATGTCGGGGGTCTCGAAGACGCTCTCCGACGCGATGACGAAGCGGTTGCGTTCGAGCGCGCCAAGGCCCGCCGCGGAGGCCTCGACGGAGACCGGGCCGAGGATGCGCCACGAGACGCGCAGGCCGATCCCCGCGCCGGCCCACGGGCGGGAGACGGACGAAGGGTTCAACGTATCGGAGCCGGTGGCGCGGACGACGCCGTACTCGGCGACGCCGCACGGGCGCACGAAGAGCGTATCGCGGAGCAGAGCGAGGGCGACGGGGCACACCTCGAGAACGGCGGCGACCCATGCGAACGAGGCGGTTCCCTCGGGGCCCGCGAACGGCAGCGAAGGAGCGCCCGCCACGCCCACGCGCACGGTCGGTCTCCCGGCGTCCCGCGACCTTCCGAGGGCGACGCCCGCGAGCGCCATCCACCCTCCGGTGGCCTCCGGCGCCATGCCCCCGCTGACCAGCCCTTCGATCGACGCGGAGAAGGATACGGGCAAGCGCGCACCACCCTGCGGGGCGAGGTCCGCCTCGGTGCGTGCGGACGAGCCCTCCGGCGCCTCGGCGGCGGGTGGAGGCGGCGAGGATGGCGGCGGTGGTTCGGCCGCGCGGCCGGGGGAGGACCCGATGGGCGCGGCCTGCGGGTTCGGCGGGGGCGGGGGAGACGAGGGCGCGGGGGCGAGTCCCGCGGAGGTCGACGCCGGCGTCGGCGCCGGACCTTGAGGCGAAGCGGGAGGGGGAGTCGGGGCCGCGGTCGGCGGGGACGGAGGGGTGGCCGGTGCGGGTGGGGCCGCGGACGGTGGCGCGGCCTCGCCGCGATCGATCGCGAGGGCGGCGACGAGAGCAAGGGCGTCCACGGCCTCGCGGCAATCGGCGGCTTCGATCGAGCGCTCGGAGCTTCGGCCGTCGGGGTCCGAGAGGGTCAGCCGCCCGAGGACGCCGTGCGGTCCGGGGCGGATGTCGACGCGAAGACGCTTGCGTCGCTCGTCGCCCGACGCGGCGCCCGGGTGCTCCCTCCGCCGCTCGACCTGCCGTACGAAGTCGGCCGCCGCCGAGCAGCCGGGAGGCGCGACGAAGTCGAGCTGCCAGGAGGGCCGGCGCTCGTCGGCCGCTGCTCGCGTGGCCAACGTGGCGAACGAGGCGGCGGCGGCGGCGTACGCCACGAGCCGCGGAGCGACCCTCCGCGGGTGCCGGTCGGCTTCCGCGCGTGCGGAGCGCCGTCCGGCGGGAGCTCTCAGAACGTGACCCACTTGTTGGTGCACGGGTTCGGCGTGCTCGTCCCGGAGACGGAGTTGGTCACGCCGACGCTGGTCCCCGAGGGCGTGAAGTTCACCGCGCCGGGTCCGAGCGTGACGTTGGTGAACGAGGCCTGGACGTCGGCCGCGGTGACCCCGTCGACGACGACGTTGTCGAGGGTGACGCTGTTGAGCACCGACGCGCTCCATCCGTCGAGGGTGATGGTCGGCGTGACGGTGCTCTTCATCGAGCGAAAGTTCTGGATCTTGATGTTGGTGTACTGGGGGATGTCGTTGCCCGTGAGCGTGGAGTAGTGCGGCGTCAGCAAGATCGGGTTGGCGATGAGGCGGGTGCAGACGTCGCTGTACGTGACGTTGTTGACGAGCCCCCCGCGGCTGGAGTCGCTCTTGATGCGGATGCCGTTCGAGCTTCCGCCGCTGAGGCCCGTCCCGGTCCCGTCGATCGACAGGTCGTACACGTTGATGTCCGACACGCCGCCGGTGAACTCGCTCCCGATCGACATGCCGTGGCCGGCCTCGAAGTGGTTGTGGGCGATGACGAGGTTCGTCACGCCGGTAGGGCTCGAGCCTTTGATCGCGATGTGGTCGTCGCCGTCGCTGATGCGGCTGCACACGATGAAGCCGTTGCTCGCGGCCTCGCCGGGGTCGATGCCGTCGGTGTTGTGCGCGCTCGTCGGCGAGAGCGCGGTGCCCGCGCTGTTCGTGGTCTTGGATGGGGTCTTGATGGTGACGCCCCAGACGACGAAGCCCGCGGCGTTGAGCTTGACGTGGAACTTCGGCGAGTTGTGGAGCGTGATTTGGTAGAGCGTGAAGTTCGTGGCGCCCTGGACCGAGATGAGCGCGGGGCTATCGCCGCCGGTCCCGTTGACGTCCCACCAGCTCTGGGTGGAGCCGATCATCGGCTCGCCGCCCTGCCCGTCGATGACGCCCTGGCCCACGATTCCGGACTTCGCGCCGCCGACCGAGATGAGCGCGGAGGCGGAGTTGTAGACGTTCGGGTCGCGCGTCCCGTAGAGCGTCGTGTTGGCGTCGACCCAGAGGGTGACCTCCGACGGGATCGTGAGGGGGCCGGTCAGGAACGCGTTGTTCGCGCCGCTGCTCGCGAGCCGGAGCGCCTTGCCGGCGCCGCACGCGTTGAGCGCGTTCTGGATCATGGTGGTGTCTAGAGCGCTCTCGCTCGGGACGCCGTTGGCGGCGACGTTGCGCGTCGCGTTGAGCGTGGTGCACGCCGGCGGGAT
Source organism: Polyangiaceae bacterium (assembly GCA_036500865.1). Classification (GTDB taxonomy): domain Bacteria; phylum Myxococcota_A; class Polyangia; order Polyangiales; family Polyangiaceae; genus Palsa-1150. Next base: position 33,389 of record DASYBG010000013.1, on the reverse strand, counting down.
GATTGGCTCCGCGGGCATGTTGGGATCGCCCGCGCCGCATGCGCCGGGCGGTGCGCCACCGTCGACGGGGGCCGCGCCGCTGCTGCTGCTGCCCGAACTGGTGGAGCCCCCGCTGCCGCTGCTACTCGTCGAGCTTCCGCTGCCGCTGCTCGACCCGGAGCTGCTGCTCGCACCCGCGCCGCTCGAGCTGCTCGAGCTCCCCCCGCTCGCGCCACCCGATCCGCTGCTGGAGCTGGAGCTCCCGCTGCTGCTGCTCCCGTGGCCGTTCAAGCCGTCCGAGACGTCACCGCTGCTTCCGCAACCCGCCACCCCCAACGTCCACGCCAAACCTACGACCACGCCCAACCTACGACAGCCCTGCATTCCAAAGACTCCTTCGATACGGGGCGCCCGGCAAAACACCGGCACGACCCCGCGGGGGGGCGGACCTCCCACACCGCCGGGGCGCAGAGGTCCAATCCCCGTTCAATGCCAGGGCAGCCACGATTCGATCCCGAAATCGAGAGCAGAGACGCGGGATATGCGCAGGTGCAAAATTGCACCCCTCACGTCCTCGCGTGGGTCCGGGAGGCTTCGCGCGCGCCGCCCTCAGCCGTCGAAGGAGAACGTGAACTCGGAGGGGGTTGCTTTGACCTCGGCCTTGGTCGCGGGCGCGCCGTCCAGATTGCGGCGCAGGAGCTCGCGGCTCATCTGCGGGAGGAGCGAGTTCGTCACGACCGCGTCGATCATGCGGCCACCGCTCTCGACCTCGGTGCACCGGGCGATGACGAGATCGACGACGCTTTGGTCGTACGTGAACGGGATGCCGTATTGCTCGCGGACGCGCGAGGCGATGCGCCCGAGCTGCAAGCGCACGATGGAGCCGAGCATCTCGTCGCTCAGCGGGAAATACGGAATCGTGACCATGCGGCCGAGGAGCGCCGCGGGGAACACGTCGAGCAGCGCCGGACGGATCGCGGCCTGAAGCTCGGCGTCCGTAGGGCGCGGTCCGTCGCCGCTGCACGCCTGCATGAGGACGTCGCTGCCCGCGTTCGACGTGAGAAGCACGATCGTGTTCTTGAAGTCGACGCGCGTGCCCTGCCCGTCCTCCATCCAGCCCTTGTCGAAGACCTGGAAGAAGAGCTCGTGCACGTCGGGGTGGGCCTTCTCGACCTCGTCGAGGAGGACGATGCTGTAAGGCCGGCGGCGGACCGCCTCGGTCAACACGCCGCCCTCTCCGTAGCCGACGTACCCGGGCGGCGCGCCCTTGAGGGTCGACACGGTGTGGGCTTCCTGGAACTCGCTCATGTTGATGGTGATGACGTTCTGCTCGCCGCCGTAGAGGCCCTCGGCGAGGGCGAGGGCGGTCTCGGTCTTGCCGACGCCCGATGGACCGACCAGGAGAAAGACGCCGATCGGTTTGTTCGGATTCTCGAGGCCCGCGCGCGCGGTCTGGATGCGCTTGGCGATGCTCTCGAGCGCGTGGGACTGACCGATGACGCGCTTCCCGAGCTGGTCGGCGAGCCCGAGGACCGCCTCGATCTCGTTTTTGACCATTCGCCCGACCGGCACTCCGGTCCAATCGGAGACGACGGAGGCCACCGCTTGCTCGTCGACCCCCGCGATGACGAGCGGGGACTCGCCCTGGATGCGCGCGAGGTCGCGCTGGAGCTTGTCGAGGCTCGCGAGGCGCGTGGTGCGCTCCTCCGCGCTCCCGGGCGTCGCCCCAGGCGCGGCACCCTTGCGGAGCGCGGCTTGCATCGAGAGGATCTGCTCGACGATTCCCTTCTCGTTCTTCCATCGCTCTTCGAGGCCCGCGAGGCTGGCGCGTGCCTTGTCGCGGGCCTCCTCCGCGGTCGCCTTGCGCTCCCCGGTCTCCATGCCGACCGCGTTCTCGCGCTCGATGATGGCGAGCTCGGTCTCGAGGACCTCGACGGTGCGGCGCGCGTCTTCGACGGGCGCGGGCAGGGCCTGCTGGCTGATCGCGACGCGCGCGCACGCGGTGTCGAGCAAGCTGACGGCCTTGTCGGGGAGCTGGCGGTCGGGGATGTACCGTTTCGAGAGCGAGACGGCGGCGCGGATGGCGTCGTCGGGCATATGTACGCGGTGGTGCTGCTCCAGCATCGCGGCCACCCCGCGGAGCATGAGCGTGGCCTTCTCCTCGGAGGGCTCCTCGACCTTCACTACCTGGAAGCGCCGGGTGAGCGCCGGGTCCTTCTCGATGTGTTTCTTGTATTCGGCCCACGTGGTCGCCGCGATCGTGCGGAGCGTTCCGCGCGCCAGGGCGGGCTTGAGGAGGTTGGCCGCGTCGCCGGTGCCGGCCGCGCCGCCCGCGCCGATGAGCGTGTGCGCCTCGTCGATGAAGAGGATGATCGGCGTCGGCGACGACTGGACCTCCTCGATGACCTGACGAAGGCGGTTCTCGAACTCGCCCTTCATGCTGGCGCCCGCCTGCAGCAGGCCGATGTCGAGGACCCGGAGCGCGACGTCTTTGAGGGCGGGCGGCACGTCTCCGCTGGCGATGCGGTGGGCGAACCCCTCGACCACGGCCGTCTTCCCGACGCCCGCCTCGCCCGTGAGGATGGGGTTGTTCTGCCGCCGCCGCATCAGGACGTGGATGATCTGGCGGATCTCTTCGTCGCGTCCGGCGATGGGGTCGAGCTCCTTCTTGCGGGCGCGCTCGGTCAGGTCGACGGAGAACTTGGCGAGCGCCTCGAAGCGCCCGAGCGGCGCGGGCGCCATGCCTTCGCCGGCGGGCGGGGCCGCCGTGGCGTCGCCTGCCGGGATCATGCGCTCCTCCGGCGATCCCGAGGTGACGTTCGAGAACTTCTCGACGAGATCGTCCGGAGTGATCTTCAAGAACTCACGGGAGATGGCGGTGAGCGCGTTGCGCAGGCCGGCCGACTTGGTAAGGCCGATGACGAGGTGCCCGACGCGTACGCGCGACGAGTTGAACTTGAGGCTCGCGTAGAGCCACCCTCGCTCGACGCCTTCCTCGAGATGGATCGACAAGTCGCTGACGGCGGTCGCGCCGCGCGGCAGCCGGTCGAGCGCCTCGAGGAGGTCTCGTGCGAGGCGGGCGGAGTCGACCTCGTAGTGCCGGACGATGCGGTGCAGGTCCGAGTCGGGCTGCTGCAGGACCTGGTGGAGCCAGTGGGAGAGCTCCACGTACGGGTTCCCTCGCATCTTGCAGAAGACGGTCGCGCTCTCGAGGGCCCGGTACGCAAGCTCGTCGAGCTTTCCGAAGAGTGCTGCACGACTGATATCGGCCATGGTCGGTACCTATTGCCTGCTGGGGTGGTCAAGAAGCGTTTGCCGTCGCACGGATGCGTTGCGTTCTCATCGACATCGGGTCGAACACCAAGTCTTCGTGCGCGCCCTGGCCCACGCGGGACGTCCAACCGAGGCGCGCGCCGTGCCCCAGGCGCATGGGCGAGGCGGCGTCCTCGTCGAGCGTGAGGCGGACGTCCCAGCCCCACTCGTCGTTCGTGTAGAGACGCACGAGGGAGACGAGGGCGGCCATGCCTTCGGAGCCGGGCCGCATCCGGTTGAAGTCGCCCTGGGAGAGGGGCCCGAGGACGATGCGGAAGCGGTCGGACCGCGACCAGACGCGTCCGCCCAGGATGGCGGTGCTCCCGAGGCCGCTCAGGCCCGGGATTCCGAGCTGCCAGCGGCAGTCGGGGGGCAAGGTGAGCCAGTCGCCCATGAACTCCTGGATGCGGGTCGGGAACTTGAAGTAGTCCGCCACGATGTCGCGCAGCCCTTCGGCGCCCCGAGCCTGCGCGGAGAAGCGCCCCGCGTAATAGATCTTGGCGCGGTCCGGCAAGCCGTCGCGATCGCGCGTCCCTTCGAAGCCGAGGCCGAAGAAGGCGCCGAGGTACTTGGCGAACGAGTCGACGTCGAAGCGGTCGAGGCTCGGCGCGGGTTGCGTTTGCGCCCACGCCCGGTGAAAGAGAAGCAGCATCCGGTGATGGAAGACGTCGAGGAAGCTGACGAGGGTTCGGTCGCCGACGTGCTTCACGCGCTCCCGGGCATATTCGGTGAAGTGCAGCGGCAGAGGGCCGTTCGGTCCCCACAGGCCGAGGAAGCCGACGAGGAGGGTCGCCGGCGAGTCGCCGCTCGAGGGCGTGAAGTCGACGATGGCGTGAGGCTCGAACCCGAGCGATGGAGTCTGGCCGAGGCGCACCGGCTCCTCGGCGGGGCGTACGGCCTGGCCGAGGCGCGGCTTGTCGGGATACGCGGCCTCGATGCGGCGGAGCGCCGCGTGGAAGTCGAACGACCCCGGCGAGCGCGCGAGCCGCTCGAGCCAGCTCAGAGGCTCGCCCGCCGGCCCAGTTGCATCGGCCATCTTGCAACCTCTCCCCGTTGTTGCGTCTTCAGGACGGTCTCGCAAAACGAATTGATGGACGCGTACCGCGCGAAGACGCGGCTCATCACCATGCCAAAGAGAAAGACGCTCGACCCCTCGAACGCCGTCTCGTCGCACTCGAGGGTCACCTCCGTGCCGCGCGCGAAGCTCGCCGCCCCTTCGAAGGGGAGCTTGCGGACGATCGGCCGGCCGACGCCCGAGCGCAGGCCCTCGATCTGGCGTATCGCGCTCGAGTCCGAGATGTCGCCGTAGAGGCGCAGGAGCTCGCGCAGGGCGACGGCGCCTTGCCCGTCCTCGGAGTCGGTCAACGTCAGGTAGTTGAGCGACAGATGGTTGACGAGGCGCCAGCTCGTCTCGCCCCACGCGTGAGAGGGCCGGGGAGGAGACGGGCCCGCGATGCAGCGGACCGAGTGAACCGGCGCCGCCGACTCGACGATGAAGTCGGTCGTGCCCCCGCCGATGGGCATGCGCAGCGGCAGGTCGCGGTTCGTGCAGAGGGTCTCGACGGCGAGCTGCGCGATGTCGGTGTCGAAGGAGCCGCCCCGCGTGTCGACGAGCGAGATGAAGGTCTCGCTGCCCAAGTACGACGACCGGTGGCCGAGCTCCTTCTGGCGCGTCGAGGTGAGGCGCGGCGCGCGATGCACCGTGAAGTATGCCGTCTCGGCGGCGGGGTCGCCCCATGCGGTGCGGCGGTAGAACGGGGAGAGCTCGCGGCGCGCCTCGCCTCTCTTTCCGAGGCCCGTGACGGCGGACACGGAGTGGACCTCGAAGTCCATCGGACGCACGCGGTCGGCGACGACGTGGTGCTCGTGGTCGGCGTCGGTCAGCTGGATGCGGTCGGCCCTCTTCGGGAAGAGGTTCACGGCCGGAGTGCAAAAGAGGCCGATGTACGACGTCGTGACGGAGGCTTCGAGCCCCGGCTCGACCCGGTCGAGCGCCACGATGAGCTCGATGTCGCGCGACTGACACTTGCGGACCGACGGCCCGATCCCGGCGCACTCGGCGAAAAAGAAGCGGCCCGGGAAGGCCATGTACTCGTGCAGGAGCCGGTAACCCTGGAAGGCGCGCGGACCGCTCGGCAGGAGGGCGTCCGTGTCTTCGAATCCGAGCGGCCGGATGTCGCCGCCAAAGACGGCGCCCGACTGTCCGTTCGGATCGCGGATGGCAATGCCGACGGCCGACCCGAGCAGGGCCTCGTGGAGCCGATAGGTGATCGCGTCGCCGCCGCGGACGAAGAGCGGCAGGCGATCGAACTCGAGCGACGAGAAGGGGAGCCCGTTCGTCGTGCGGAGCCGGATGCGCAGCGCGGCCTTCACCGGGCGGCGTGGAGAGAAGGGCACCGGGCCGAGGTCGCCCATGTAGGGCGAGTACGCGACGTTCACGAGCTCGAAGGGCCACAGGGTCACGTCTTGCGCCGTCCGGTATTCGCAGACCGACACCTCTTGCCTGAGCGCGCCTCGCAAGACCGTGCCGCGCGGAAGGACGAAGCCGGCGTTGAGGCTCCCTTGTTGCGGGTCGGGGCGTACCTGGACGACGGCCATCGACGGGGTCGGCGCCAGATAGTTCGGGCACACGAGGTCGAGCAACTGCTCGGTGAAGCGCGGAAACTCGGCGTCGATCTTGAGCTGGACGCGGGCCGCCAGGAACGCGAAGCCCTCGAGCAGACGCTCGACGTACGGATCGGTGCACTCGAACTCGTCGAGCCCGAGGCGCCCCGCCACCTTGGGAAAGTCACGGGCGAACTCGGTGCCGAGCTCTCTCAAGTAGCGGAGCTCTCGGTTGTAGTACTCGAGGAGTCGCGAATCCAAGGTTCACCCCGGGGCGGCTTCGGTCACCCGCGCCTCCCCGTCCTCGAGGTCGACGTCCGTCTGAAGGAACAGCCGGAGGGGGAGGGGCTGGGACCACAGCTCGGCTTCGATATGGAACCGCATGGTGTTGGAGCCGTGTCCGTCGGGGTCGACCGTCACGTCGACCTTCACGGTGTTGCGGAGCAATCGCGGCTCGTAGTCCCAGATGGCTCGACGGAGCGCGCGGACCAGGCCGGGCTGATCGAGGCTCTGGGCGGTGCGGCCCGTCAGGTCGGGAATGCCGAAGTTGAGGGTCGATCGCTCCACGTCGGGGTGCTGGGTCAGGTCGACCAGCGCCGCCATGTGCGTCGTGTTGAAGAGCCAAGTGAGATCACGCCGAACGCTCTCACGCAGCCGATTCGGCGACAGGACCCGCCGTTCGGGCGGCTCCTGTCGGTTGGTCGGGTCGTCGTCGGTGAGCCGGTCGAGAAGGGACGGCTGGAGGCGCTCCTTCGGCGTGAGCTCCGCCATCGGCGACTACCCGCCCGCTTTGGCGGACGGCAGTTTGGACACGAGGCGCAGCGAGACCGTGAGGCCCTCGAGCTGGTAGTGCGGCCGGAGGAAGAACTTCGCCGAGTAATACCCCGGGTCGCCCTCGATCTCCTCCACCACGACCTCCGCGGCGGCCAGCGGCTTGCGCGCCTTCGTCTCCTCGGACGAGTGGGTCGGGTCGCCGTCGACGTACTGGAGCACCCACTGCTGCAGCCACCGCTGCATCTCGTCGCGCTCCTTGAAGGCGCCGACCTTGTCTCGGACGATGCACTTCAAGTAGTGGGCGAAGCGGCAGGTCGCGAAGAGGTAAGGCAGACGCGCCGCGATCGCCGCGTTGGCCGTCGCGTCGGGATCATCGTAGATGGCGGGCTTCTGGAGCGACTGCGCGCCGATGAAGGCCGCTACGTCCGAGTTCTTCTTGTGCAGAAGCGGCATGAAGCCCGACTTCGCGAGCTCGGCCTCGCGGCGGTCGCTGATCGCGATCTCGGTCGGGCAGGTCATGTCGACGCCGCCGTCGTCCGTCGGGAACGTGTGCGTCGGGAGACCGGTCACCGCGCCGCCCGACTCGATGCCGCGGATGCGCGAGCACCAGCCATAGGTCTTGAAGGAGCGGTTGATGTTCACGGCCATCGCGTACGCGGAGTTTGCCCACGCGAAGCTGTCGGTTCCCTGACTCGACACGTCCTCTTCGAAATCGAATTCCTCCACCGGATCGCTCTTGGCGCCGTACGGCTGCCGGGCGAGAAAGCGCGGCAAAGTCAGCCCGAGATAGCGCGCGTCGTCCGACTCGCGGAGGGAACGCCACGACGCGTACTCCGGCGTGGAGAAGATCTTCTGCAGGTCGCGAGGGTTGCTGAGCTCCTGCCACGACTCCATTTGGAAGAGCGTCGGCGCGACCGCCGACAGGAACGGAGCGTGCGCCGCCGCGCAGATCTTGCCCATTTCGCCGAGGAGCTCCACGTCGGGCGGGCTCTGATCGAAGTAGTAGTCGCCGACGAGGCAACCGTAGGGCTCACCGCCGAACTGTCCGTACTCCGCCTCGTACAGCTTCTTGAAGATGGGGCTCTGGTCCCAGTTCGTGCCCTTGAAGCGCTTGAGGGTCTTGCCGAGCTCTTTCTTCGAAATGTTCAAGACGCGAATCTTGAGCTGGGTGTCCGTCTCGCTGTTGTTCACGAGGTGGTGCAGCCCGCGCCAGGCGCTCTCGAGCTCCTGGAAATCGGAGTGGTGCATGATCTCGTTGACCTGTGCGCTCAGGGCCTTGTCGAGCTCCGCGATGATCGCCTGGATGCTCTGGACGGCGTCGGCCGACGTCGTGACCGTCCCGGCGAGCGCCTGCTCGGCGAGCGTCCGCACCGCGCCTTCGACCTCTTCGCGGGCCCGATCCGTTTGCGGCTTGAACTCCTTGTTGAGGAGCGCCGCAAAGTCGTTCGACTCGAGCGCGGCCGGAGCGGTCTGGGTCTCTCTCTGTTGTTCGGCCATGGCTCACTCACCCTTCTGCGGTTCGGGATCGGCGGGCTTCGGCGCCGCGGCGAGGGACTTCAAGAGCGCGGGGTCCTTGAGGACCTTCGCGATGAGATCCTCCGCCCCCGTCTTGCCGTCCATGTACGTAATGAGGTTTGCGAGCTGTGTCCGTGCTTCGAGCAGCTTCGCGAGGGCGGGGACCTTTCGGGCCACCGCGCCCGGCGTGAAGTCCTGCATCTTCTCGAACGTGAGCTCCGCGTTTAGGGTGCCCTCGCCGGTGAGCTTGTTCGGGACTTGAACGGCGACCCGCGGCTTCATGCCTTTGAGCCGCTCGTCGAAGTTGTCGACCGAAATCTCCGAGAAGCTGCGCTCGGCCACCGGGGCGAGGGGCTCGACCGGATTGCCCGAGAGGTTCGACATGACCCCCATGACGAACGGGAGCTGGACCTTCTTTTCGGCGCCGTAGAGCTCCACGTCGTATTCGATCTGCACTCTGGGAGCTCGGTTTCGTGCGATGAATTTTTGGCTGCTCATCCTGGTTCCCTTCGTCGCTTCGTGCCCGCCATTTCGAGCGTCGTTACTCCGCCACCGCCCAAACCTGCGCGCCTATCGCCGGCCGCGTCAGTCCTCGCGCTTGCCCGTGATGTTTCGAATCGTCGACATTCCGTCGGGCACCATGTCTTTGACGATGTCGAGGAATGACATCGTCACGAGCCGCTTGCAGCGTTCGAGGAATAGAGGGACTGGGCTCGAAGGCTCATGCCGCGCATAGTAAGCACAAATTGCGTCCAAAGCGCGGACGACGTCGTCACGCGAATGGAGGACACCACCGGCAAAAGCAGGGTGGGTACCGTTCGCGGACGCGGAGTCGGGCATCGCGGTGCCGTTGGCTTGGGTGGTCGAGCTGGGCTGGCGTTGGGCCACGCGGGTCGACAGCACTTGCCCGATTTGCGCGAGAACTCTCCGGAGCTCCGTGAAGTCGGGTCCTAGGCCGTCGGTGTGGGCGCCCCACGCATCGGCGAGGCGGCGCGCCTGTTCGACGCATCTCTGCGCGGCGTTCGCTGCGGCCGTGAGCTCCTCGAGCGGGACTTGCTGGAAGGCGGCCTCGATGCTCGCGGCTTGCGCGGCCTGCCCGTTCGACGGCACCGCCGCCGCTTCGATGTCCTTCAGGGCCAGTGCGCCGAACGACTTGACCCGAAGGAATGGCGTCGCACGGATCGTCTGCAAGGTGTCTCGATGCGTCACCGTGGCCATCACGTTCACGCGCAGCGTGGGGTCGTTGCCGTCGTCGGGATCGAGCGCCGGGTGGAGCGACGGCCAGTACCGGTCGACGAGATCGGCGAGGACCTGGAGACCGTCGCCGAGGCCGACGAATCCCTCGACCCGGAGCCAGGCCAAGACGAGATGGTTGGCGACGCGGAGGTCTTTCGTGAGGGCAAGGAGGGCGCTCGACTTGGCGATGAGCGCGCGCCAGTCCGGGTCCTCGGCCGGCACGATGTTCGCGCCCACTTGCCTTTCGGGTTTGCCCGCGGCCGTTCGCTCGAGCTCGGCGAACTCGGGGCTGTATTCCAAATTGGCGCCCCCGGGTGCGTCCGCCGTCACCGGCTGCAGCAACTCGTCGAGGTTCACCATCGTCCACCCGCGCCCCCGCTGCACCGGCGCCCTCGGGAGGGGATGACCACCGCCCCGCCCCGGGCTCCTCGGGCGAACACCTCGTGGAGATGCCGCCCTGCGAAGGCTCGGCGACAGTTAGCGATCAGTCCCGACCCCTGTCAAGCCGGGTTCCCGTGCCTCATCCGAACGGACGACACGCGGGGCGTGAGAGGTGGGCGTTCCGCGCCAACGGAACATCGAGAGGGCCTCTCGCTGCAGCGGCGGCCGGGCTGTGCATGATAATACGCTGACGATGGCCAGATCGTCCGGCCCGGGGCAGGAAGCGGGAGCCGCGGATAGCGAGGCCTCGTTCGTCGCGCGGCTCGCCGGCATGCTTCCCGAATGGCGGCGGCGCGTCGAGTCGAGCGGTGGCGCGCCGGGCGACGTCGCGGTCGTGGCGAGGGAGATCGCAGAGCTCCGGCAACGCGCGCAATCGCGGGGGTGGGGTGTCGCGGGCCAACTCGTGTATCTCGAGCAGGTGATGTCGGCGACGCCCCAGGCCCTGGGTCAGGCCCTCGGCGCGGTCGCCGACGGTCTCCGCGCGGCGATGAACCGCGCCGCGCCCGCCGCGGGCACCGTGCGGCTCGACGCGGCCGCTGCGGTCGCGCGGGGGCTCGGACCCAGCTGGCCGCCCGCGGATGTCGGAGGCGGAGCGCAGCCGGCTGCTCCTTCGATGCTGATCCAGCCGGGGCGCGGCGTGTCTCCGCCGTCGCTCCTCGCCGAGCCGAACCCCCTCGTGGCGGGCCGCCCTCCCGCCGCTTCTCCCGTAGCCGTTTCCACGCCCGCGCCCGTGGTCTCGCCGTCGCCGCCTCCGCGCTTGGCGCCGCCGTCACCGGCCGGCTCCTATCCTCCGCCCGAGCGGCCCGTCCTCCGCGGGAAAGCCGAGGCCACGATGGCGTCGGCCGAGCACATCATCGGGCGCCGACCGCCGGGGGGGTCGCCGTCGACCGCGCCGCCCCCGCGTGTGGACCTCCCGATCGAGCCGCCCGCGAGCGCCTTGCCCGATTCGCTGGCGCATCCGGGGTCACCGCCGAGTCTTTTGCACAAGACGTTCCTCGGACTGCGGGCGTTCCGAAAGGCCGGCGGACAAGTTCTCCCCGCGCTGGGCGGTGGCGATGCCGGCCCCGAGAAGCCGGGCCTCTTCGGGTTTCGCGCGTTGCCGTCGGAGCCCGCGCGGCCGCCTGCGCCTACACCTGGAGCCGGCCGCCTATCGTCTCGTCCCGGGCGACCCTCCCGCCCTGGATCACGGCCGGGGGTGGGGGACAGCGGGAGGCACTCCTCTTCTCCTCCCTTCGACCGCGAGGCGCGCCGCGACTCTCGCTCGCCGCGTGCGTCTGCGGAGCCTCAAGAGCCGGCCGCCCCGCGTTGGTTTTACGTGATCATCGCGCTCGTCGGCTTGCTCGGCGTGGCGACCACGATCGCCATCGTCGTGTTCGGGAGGCGCTCGAGCGACGCGAGGAAGCTGCCCTCGCCGCCGTCCACGCATGCGTCGCCGCCTTCGACCCTTGCCGGCGCGGTCGTGCCGGCAGCGACCATGGGCGGCTCGGAACCGCTGGCCGCGCAGGTCGTCAAAGCCATTCACGAGCGCGGGACGGAGACGCCGGAGCTCCGCGCGCTCCTCGACATGCAGAGCAAGCTCGCGTCGACCTGCCGCGACGATCCGGCCACGTGCGGACGGGGCTGGACGCCGCTCGCGAAGGAAGCGCTGACGCCGATCGATTTGAAGGACTTCACGCCGTCGGGCCCGCAAGGCCCGCTGCCCGCGTGGCTGCGGAGGCTGAAGATTCCGAGCGACCTGCCGGTCTCCGACGAGTTGTCGCTCCGTAGCTCGTTCGACTTCAATACGAAGAACATCGCCGGCCGCCAGGGCTTCCAGGCGAGGCTCTTCACGTGCGCGGCCTACGCCGATATCTTCGAGAGCACCCTCATCAAATACGGCGCGCCGACGTGGCTCACCGCCGTCGTCTTCCAGGAGAGCGGGTGCAACCCGTCCGCGACGTCTCCCGTGGGCGCTCGCGGCCTGTGGCAGTTCATGCCGGAGTCCGCCCGCATGTACGGTTTGCGCGTCGTCGAAGGGGACGTCGACGAGCGCCTGAACCCGGTCAAGGCCACCGACGCCGCGATCCACTTTCTCACGGACCTGCAGCGCAAGCTCGGCGCGTGGGACCTCTCGTTCGCGGCGTACAACATGGGGCCGTTCGCGGTCGTGGCGCGTCTCTCTCAGATTGGCCAGAACGCGGGCTTCTGGGATCTGGTGCACGCGCACGTGCTTCCGGAGGAGACGGCAGGCTACGTCCCCTCCATCGAAGCCTACGCCCTCATCCTCGAGAACCTGAGCCGGCTCCAGTTCAGCCGAGACGGCAAGCGGCTGGAGAGCACCGCGGAGATTCAGGTCAAACCGGGCGCGCGCCTCAGTTTGCTCGCGCGCGCGGCGTCGACCACGACCCTCCACATCCGCGAGCTCAACCCGGAGTTTCTCCGCGACGTGGTCCCCGAGGGGGAGACCACGGCGCGCGTCCCCGACGCCGAATCCCACAGGGCGGAGACTTTTCTCGGCTCCTGGTCCCCCGACGACAACCGGGACACCTGCGTGCCCGAAGACTTCGATTGGGGTGCCAAGGAGTTCGAGACGAGCCGCTACGCCAAGGCCTGCACTCAGGCCCGCGCACCCCAATGACGAACCTCTCCGGCGAGTGGCCGGAGCACCGCCGCGCCGCGAACGGCGCGGCGGCCGATGTCACATCGGGACGTTCTGCGCGATGTCGTGCCCGTAGGTGATCGTGGCTCCGCCCGAGCCATCCGCCGCTTGCGGCGTGTAGTCGAACTTCACCTGCGCGAAGTTGAGGTCCACGGCCACCGTCTGGAACTCGTCGTTCGCGTCCTTCGTGAACTGCACCCGCGTGATGTGGCCGTTCGACATCGTGATCTTCACGAACTCGAGCGGCTTGTCGCCTGCCTTGCGCTGCGTGAAGACCGCCGTCTTGAACGGCTTCGCGCGCAGGGTCATCCCCAAGAGCACCGCGTGCGCCGAGTCGACTTTGGTCGTGAAGGTGAAGTCCTGGACGTTGGCGCGGCCGACGCCCGAGCCGCTGCCGCCTCTGCCCGCCGATCCCGTTTGGGTGACGCCCCAGCTCCAGGAATAGACGTCGATCTCCCCCTTGTGCGCGGAGTCCAGCGACTCGCCCTTTACGTCATCGATCTTCATGAACATATCGACTGCCATGACTGACCTCTCTTCTTCCTTTGCCTATCGTTGCCCGCCCAGGTTAACTAACGCGGCCTTCGAGGATGGGCTTGTCACCCGAATCGACGACCTATCCCAGAACCCGCGCCTCGTGTATGGTGATTCGTACCGGCGGCGCTGCCAAACTCGAGTCGACGAGTCGATCTCGACGTGAGGCGGGTTCGCTTCGACCCGTGGCAATTCAAAGTCGGCGCGGCCGTTTTTGCAAGGCGCGCGGGCCACGCGGCCGCCGGGCCCACCCGTTCCTCAACGCAGGTCCCCGCCAATGTGGCGCAAACCCGTCTGGACTGAAGGCCTCTTCGTCAGCCAGCACCATTTTCAAGTACAGGACCGTTACTTCGAAGGCCTCGTCGGCGACCGCGTCTCCGCGGTCAGCCGGTTCGACTGGGGCATCACCGAACTCGAGATCGACGAGCGCATGCTCCAGTCGGGCCAATTCGCGCTGAGGAAGCTCTCCGCGATCTGGCCCGATGGTCTCGTGATTCGATGCGGCGATCCCGCCGGCGATCCGCTCCCGCAGCCGCGGCCCTTCGATGGGCACCTTCGCGCGGAGTCCGCCCCGCTCGACGTGTTCGTCGCGATGACGAGCGAGGGCGCCTCGAACGTCACGCTCACCGGCGAGCCGTCCATTCAGCAGCGCTTCGCGCGGGTCACCCAGCGCGTCGACGACTTCAACACCGGGGGCACTCCGCAAGACGTCGACGTCGCCGTGCCGACGCTTCGGATCATCTTCGGGACCGAGGCGCGCGAGCGCGTGACGACCATGCCGATCGCGCAGCTCGTTCGGCAGGCCGACGGGCGCATCGTCGCGCGGGACACCTTCGTGCCCCCCGTGATGGACATCGCCGCCGCGCCGTTCTTGACCGCGGGGCTGCGGCGGATCGTGGGCGCCGTGAACGCGAGGCAGCGCGAGCTCTCGTCTGCGCGCAAGCAGCGGCACCCGTCGAGCATCGAGTTTCACTACACGGACGCGCGTCGATTCTGGCTCCTCCACACGCTCAACGCGGCCATGCCGATCCTCGCGCACCTGCTCGACTCGCCGAGGGTCCACCCCGAGGACGTCTATTTGCAGCTCGCGAGCCTCGTCGGCCAGCTGTGCACCTTCGCGCCGGACGCGGACCCGGCGACCATCCCGAAGTTCAGCTACGGGGAGCTCGGCGAGGTCTTCGAGAACCTCTTCGCGCGTGTCCTGGCGCTCTTGTCGATCGACTCGGTGCCGGTCTACGTGGAGATCCCGCTCGAGCGCCGTCCCGACGGCATGTTCTTGGGGAAGATCCCCGAGCCCCGCATCACGAATCACGAGTTCTTCGTCGCCGTGCGATCCGCGCAGTCCGAGCAGATCATGCGCGACCGGGTCCCCCAGCTCCTCAAGGTGGCCGGCTGGAAGCACATCTCGGATGTCGTCAAGCAGGCGCGTCACGGCGTTCGGGCGGAGGTCGAGTGGACCCCGTCGGGCTCGCTGCCCGTGAAGCCGGGAACGTGCTTCTTCCGCCTGCGGCGCGAGGGACCCTTCTGGGAGGAGATCGCGAAGACGAGCACCATCGCGCTCTACCTTCCAACCGACACCGACTGGAAGGACACCTGGCTCGCCGTGTATGCCATCGAGCCAACGTACTTGCGCTGAAGGGGGTCTTCTGTGGACGCGATGTACCGCGCGAGCGCGGATGTTCTCCTGGCGGCGGCGAAGCTCGGCGAGCCCGGGGCCTTGCCGGGTGCCGAGCCGCTCCGCCAGGAGATGCTCGGCATGCTTCGCGACTTGGTGGCGAGCTGCCGCGCGGCCGGCATCCCCGATGTGGAGACGGTCGAAGCGCGTTACGCGATCGTCGCGTTCATCGACGATCGCGTCTTGCACTCGAACTGGTCGGGCCGCGCCGAGTGGATGAAAAACCCGCTCCAGCTGCAGCTCTATCGGGAGTACGCGGCGGGGGAGAATTTCTTCGCGCGAATGCGCGTCCTCCTCCACAGGAACGCTCCCTCGCCGGCGCTCGAGGTCTACTACTTGTGCCTGGCGCTCGGGTTCACGGGCGCCCTTCCCGGCGCGGGCGGCGCGCAGACGGGACGATCGTACCTCGAAGCCGCGCGTGACCAGCTCACGCGAGCCGGCCGCGGGTTGCCCATCGCGCCGAACGGGGTCCCCGTCGATCGGCACGGGTCGCGCTCGCGGGTCCACGCTCTCGGCATTCCTCTCGTTCTCGCGTGCCTCGTCGTGGCCGTGGCGGGGGTCTTCAGCCTGGACTGGGCGCTCGACAAGACGGTCGAACGGGTGCGGCGCGACGTGGCCGCAGCAGACACCATGCCGGCGCGCGGCGTCGCCGACGGGCGGTAGCGCATGCGCTGGGTGCTCCTCGCGCTGCTCGTTCTGATCCTCGCGGGTCTGTGGACCGCATCGTATTTCTTTCCCGAGATTCTCTGGGTCGCCGTCGTCGTGACCGTCGCCGTGGTCGCCGCCTTCGCGACCGTCCTGCTCGTGCGCTGGCTGCGCGCCCGTGCGAGGGCCGAGGCGGCGGACCCCGCCCTCGTCGCCGCGAAGAAGGCCAAGCTCGAGGCGGCGGCCGAAGCAAGGGCGATCCGATCGGACTTGCGGCGCGGGGTCGCCTCCCTCCGGAGGGGCGGCCGCTCCGTAGCGCGCATGCCGTGGGTCGCGCTCGTGGGCACCGCCGGGAGCGGGAAGACGACCTTCCTCGAACGCTCAGGGCTCGCCTTCACACCCGCCGAGGGCTCGGCCAAGAACGCGGGCCCCAAGCTCTCGAAGTGGTGGTGGTCGCCGGAGACCCTCGTCCTCGAGACCTCCGGCAAGTCGGTCTCCGAGGAGGAGGGCCGCGAGAAGTGGCTCGCGATGCTCGACGGGCTCCGTCCCCTGCGGCCCGAGCGGCCGCTCGATGGCGTGGTGGTCACGGTGAGCCTCTCGGACCTCTCCGGCATCGACGACGTCGCCCTCCGGAGGCTTGCGGCCGATCTTCGGCGGCGCGTCGACGAAGCGGCGGCCCGACTCGAGATGGTGCTGCCGGTCTACCTCGTGCTGACGAAGGCGGACCTCGTCGCGGGCTTCGCCGAGATGTGGGCTGCGCTGACTCCCGAGGAGCTGTCGGCCGTGTGGGGCGCGTCGTTCGCTTCCGACGACCCGCGGCTCGGCGAGCCGGCGCGCGCGGTCGCGGCGGAGGTCGAGGTCCTGGCGGAGCGGGTGCACACCATTGTCCTCGACCGCGCGGCCGCCGAGCGCGATCCCGCGCGTCGGGAACGCATGATGCGGTTCCCGTTGGAGCTCAGGAAGGCGAGCGCTCCCCTCGCGCCGTTCGTGGACACGTTCATGCGCTCCGGAGCCGCCGACGGCTCGGTCGTCTTCCGTGGCTTTTACCTCACCGGCGCGAGCCAGGCCGCCCCGGGCATCGGCCGCCCCGGCGACTCGGCGACGAGGAGCTACTTCGCGCGGGACATCTTCGGGTCGGTCATCGTCCCCGATCGCAACCTCGCCGTCCGCTCCCCGGGCGGGACCCGCCGGCGAATGCGCGGCGAGCTGCGCGCGGGCCTCGTGGCGCTCGTCGTGGCGCTCGTCGTTCTCGTGCCGGCGATCGTGAGCTACGCGCACAACGCGGGTACCGCGGGCGAGGTCGACACGGCGGCGCGCGCGATGGCCGGCGCCGAAGCATCGCGACAGCCCGGCACGGTCGACGATCCGATCGAGCTCATGGCCGACGTCGTCGATCACCTCGAGGCCGAAGCCACGGGGGCCGGTATTCCGGGCTGGTTCGGGCCCCGCGCGGCGCGGCAGCTCCTGGCGCCGGCGAAACGGCTCTATGTCGCGCGCATGCACGCGTGGCTCTTGCGTCGGGCGAAGCCGGAGCTCGAACGTCAACTCGACCAAATCGGCCAGGCCCACGCGCTCTCCGACGCCCCGCTTCCCGACGACGACCGCACGCCGCTCCGTGAGTCCTACGATCGCGTGAAGCTCGCGGCGACGCTGGCGGACCCCAAGGGCCACATCGATCCGTCGTGGACGCCGCAGCGTCTCGCGCAGCTGTGGCGCGCGCTCCTGCCCGACGCGAACGTCGTGTCGATCGAGCGGTTGACGAAGCATGCGACGAGCTACCTGTCGGCACTCGAAGAAGACCCGACGCTCGCGTGGCCCTCGCCCCGCGGGTTCTCGGCCGCACGCGAGCACCTCAAGCGCTTCGACGTGCGCGGGATGCCCTATCGACGCGTGCTCCTCTGGGCCAAAGACGAGCCGGCCATCCGCGCGAGCGACGTGTTCGGCGGAGCCTCGCTCGAGTTTCTCGATTGCCGCGGGGACGTTCAGGTGGCCGGCGCCTACACCGCCAACGGCTGGAGCAAGATCGAGCAAGGGCTCCGGTCCGCCCACCCCTGGCCGCCGGGCGCGGTGGCGGAGCGGTGGGTGGTGGGGGACGCGAGCGTTCCGGCCGACGAGCGCGCGCTCCGAGACCAGATCCGCGCCCAGTACTTCGACGAGTACACCCGCCGCTGGATGGCCTTCCTCGACGAGCTTCGCGTCAAGACGCCTCCGAACGCCACGGCGGCTCGCGCGGAGCTCGGAGCCTTCAAGGATCCGGACGGCTTCTATGGCTCGCTCTTCCACCAGTTCAAAGTGAACGCGATCCGTGACGACGAGCCGCTCGGCCTGGTGGCGGCGGTCACCGGGAGCCTCGCGAGCAAGCTGCCTTGGGCCAAGGTCGACATCGACGCTTCGGGCCCGAAGGTCGCCGCGCCTTCGCCGGTCGAGAAGAGCTTCCGGCCGCTTCTCCTCTTCAGCGGGGACGTGGCGGGAGACCGGCCGTCCGATGGACCGCCGCCGCTCGAGAAGTACCGGCTGATTCTGACGAAGCTCAAGGCCGCGCTCGACGCGCCTGCCGACCAAGCCAACCCGGACGACAAGACCCAGTTCTCCGAGGCCAGCAACGGCGTGGCCGCCCTCCTCGACGCCGTCGACGAGCCGACGCGGGGTCGCCTGTGGCGGTTGCTGATGCCTCCGGTCAACGGCGGAGTGCAGGCCGCGAAGGTGGAGAGCGTCGGCACGCTCTCGGAGGACTGGCAGCAATCGGTCTGGACGGCGTGGGACCAGAAGCTCAACGGCCATTACCCTTTCAACAAAGCGGCCTCGGGCAGCCCGGCGAACTTCGCGGACTTTGCGGCTTTCTTCAAGCCGAACGACGGGCTTCTCTGGGGCTTCGTCCACGCGAAGCTCGTCAACTGGGTGGAGCGCGGCGGGAGCGGCGCGTACCTCACCAAGCGCGGCGCCGAGCCGCTCGCGCCGGATCTCCTCGAGTGCCTCAGCGTCTCGCAGGAGATCACCGATGTGTTCTTCCACGACGGGGAGGACCCGGGGCTCAAAGTGTCGTTTCTCGCCGATTGGACGGCCACCGACGTGACCACAGTGAAGGTCACCGTCGGCACCAAGGACACGCCGCTTCCGAGGGGCCAGTGGTCGGCGACGGCCAAGTGGTTCGGCGACGACACCAAGCTCGAATGGGTCCAGGGCGGCAGGCCGACCGAGGAGCTCGGCCGCCACGCCTTCTCGCTCTTCGATCTGTTCGAGCAGCTCGGAGGGCTGCGCCCATCGGGCGCGCGCGGAGTTTACGCGCTCGAGATTCCTCCGCTGAGCGTCAAGGTGCGAGCCGAAGGCCGCGCCGACGCGCTCCGGGGCGACTTCTTCGCGCGTTTGCGGTGCCCTCGCGAGATCGACATGGCCAAGCGCTGACGCGCGTCGTCCGTTCGTGGAATTGGTCGGCACGCGCCGATGCGCTACTGTGCGGGGGAAGTCATGGGGCTGGGGCTCCGCGTCCGATACCGAGCGACGGACGGCGCCGTTTACGGCGAGCAGGTCGTGGTGCGGCTTCCCGTGCGGATAGGGCGCAACGCGCTCAACGACTGCATCATCGCGCACCCCTACGTCTCCGAGTTCCACGGGATCATCGAGCTCGTCGACGGCCAGCTCGGCGTCCGCGATCTGAACAGCAAGAATGGCATCTACCTGGGCGCCGCCGGGCGCGTCCCCGCCGGCCAATTTCGTCCGCTCGGGTCGAGCGGGAACGTCTTCGCGCTGGGCCCGAACATCCATGTCCAGGTCGAGCCGTTCGAGCAAGACGCTCCAGCGGGTGCGCGCCAGTCCCCCGTGCGCGGCGCCGTCATCGGCCGCGAGTCGTACCGAGCGGACCCGCCGGACATGCGGAGCGCGCCCCCGCCCGGGTTGCCGCCGCTGCCGCTCATGGGTTCCATCGACGCGGCGGGCGGGGTCGCGTCTCTCCCGCCACTATCCATGGAGGGCGCGATGCCTCTGCGGCCGCCGCCGGTTCATGCCGCGCGGCCGAGCGTGCCGGCGGGGATGATGTCGGTCCCCGCAGAGAGCCTCCCGCCACTCCCCGCGCTCTCCCCTGGGCTCTCCCAAATCGGAGGCCCCGGCGAAGGTCCGCGCGCGTACGCGCCGCTGCCCGAGCACGGCGGCAAGCGCGCGGCTCACCGCAACACCGAGCAGTTCGCGATGGACGCGCAGGCCCTCGCCTTCTCGGGCCTGAAGGAGCTGGCGGCTTCTCTCGTCCCCGGCGCCGAGCTCCGCACGACCGGGGACGTCGCGCGGCTCGTGACCAAGCTGCACGACACCATCGAGGTGTATTGCCGCTGCTTCGTACCGATGCGGGCGGCGCACGAGCAGTTCGTCTCGCAGACGTACCTCCAGCGGTCGGCGGTCCAGCGCTCGATCAATCGGTCGGAGAGCGCCATGCGGGTCGAGGGCGCGCGCGACGCGGCGTCCCTCGCGTCGGCTCTCCTCGACTGGCGTTCCCAGGACTACGACGCGCCGAAGGCCGTAGAGGCCATCTTCGCCGATATCACGATGCACTACGTCTCTCTCGTCGAGGGCGTCATGCGCGGAGTGCAGGCGCTCCTCGACGAGCTATCTCCCGAAAACATCGAGCGCGCGGCTGCCGGCGGTGGGATCGGCGGCCGCCAGAAGGCCGTGTGGCGCGCGTTCAAGGAGCGGCACGAGGAGCTCTCGAGCGAGTCGCGCGCCTTCGAGCTGGTCTTCGGTGCCGAGTTCGCCGCCGTGTACCGAGAGTTCCTGGAGCGCGAGGGCAAGCCCACGCGCTGACCGGCGCCGCCGGGCTACTTCGGCGGCGGCACCTGCGCCCAGACCGAGTCCTGATTGGGCGCGAGCGTACCGTCGTTCTGGAGCGAGAAGACGCGATCGCCCTCGACCCGGCGGACCTCTTCATCGGCCTGATCGCGGACGGAGAGGTGTTCTTTGATCGTGACCGCGTGCGCGTCGAACGTGGGGGGATCGGTCGCGAACCGGTATTTGACGTGGCCGATGTCCTTCATCATGCCGTACTGGATGCGCTGCGCGGGCGTCTTGGCCGCGGTGACGAGGCGTCCCCCGGCCTTGACGTAAAAGACGATTGAGCTCTCGCACTCCGTGTCGACCTTCACGTCCGCGCAGCCCTCGTCGTGCGCGACGACCAGCATGACGGCGCCGACGCGGGCAAGCTCGAACCGCGAGTGCTTGGCGCTCCCGCGGTAGTCGCCGAGGGCGTAGACGTCGAGCTCCGCGGCCCGCGGCCGGACGAGCGCCAGAGGCCCGGCGGCGACGCGGTCGCCTGCATGGAACGACCGGAGCCACGTTGCTTGCAGCCCGCTCTCGTCCGAGGCCGACACGAGGTCGTCGGCAGTCACCACCGAGAGCGCCGCCCCGGGGCCCGCGCCCGCCGACAGCAGGTCCCCGACGCAGCTCCGCGCCCCGTTGTCGAGCGGCGCGGAGAAGCCGTGAAACGAAGGGACGATGGCGCTGAAGTACACGTCGGGCTTGGGAGGCCCACCGTCCGCGTTGTCCGTGACCGCGAGGAACTTGCGGCAGATGGCGATGGGGACATCGCGCCGAGCCTTGTCCTCGATCGTCGACACGGGCGGCGGATGGGAGCAGCCCCCGGCGACCGCCGGCGCCGCGGCGACGGCAAGCGTGAGGGCGAACGGCCAGGCGCGGGGCGGCTGCATCTCAGAGCACCTCGAGGCGGCGGACCACGTCGAGTACCTCGCTGGCGATGCGCGACACGCTCTCTTCGTCCGTCACGATTTGGACGAGGACGACGCGGCTCTGACCGCGGACGAGGATCTCGCGGCTGTGGCTGACGATGGGCGGCTTCGCTTCGATGTGGCGTTCGACCGTGTATTCGCGGCCTTGATTGCCGGCGGTGGCGACGGGGATGTGCGCCGCGATGATCTTCGCGCCCGACGCGGCGACGTCTCCCTCGTAGCGCTGGAAGATGTCGTGCCAGTCCTCGCCCGCGCCGTCGGGCCGCTCGTAGATGGCGAATGAATAGGCGTTGGGGGAGACGTAGCGGACGTAGGCGTGCCCGGGCTCGAGGCTCGCATCGCGCACCGACCAACCGCGCGGGCGGGCAAAGCGGACGCGATCAGCGAGCACGGACACGCCCATCCACCCGCGCCCCCCGGGAACGTCAGGGCTATCGAGCGCAGGGAAGGGGTGCTCGACGTCGCTCGAGGTCGCGACGTCCACCGGCGCGACCTTCGCCCCGTTGGGGTCGAACACGGTCGTGTTGGCGCCGCCACCCCCGCACGCTGCGATGGCGGGCAGCCAAGCAAGCCAGCGGATCACCACAGCACGCTCCTTACCAAAAGCGGCGGCCCGGACGCAACGCATGCGCGACACGTCCAGACTCAAGGATCGGCGTACCCTCCGGCCAATACGACCACGTCGTCGCCGTCGGCCACGGCCAGCGAGCCCCAGCACGCGAGCTTGCTCTTCGCCGCGAACTCGAGGTCCTCTTCGCGGCTCCCCACCGGACCGAGCACCGCGAGGTTGCTTCGCCGGAACCCCCAGAAGCCGCGGCCGCGCGTGATGAGGGCGTCGTAGAGAGATGCGCCGGCGTCGTCGGGGGTCGGGAGGATCGCGACCCGGAGCGGGATGGTCTTCGCGCCGGGCACGGCGACGAAGAGGAACGTGAGCGCCGGCTGCTTCGGATCGACCTGCTGGCGCTCCACCTGCACGGCGTAGTGCTGCTGCTGGAGAAACCGGATCAGGCTCGCCTCGTCGAGGGTCGCGAAATCGGGGCGCAGGTCGAAGCCGTCGCACACCGCGGGCCGCCACCGTAGGCCCCGTCCGCTGCTCCCGAACGGCTCGACGTACTGATCCCAGTGCTCCGCCACCGGCATCTGCGACGGCTTCCCTCCGCAGCCGCCGACGAAGGCCAGCGTCACGGCGCCCGCGAAGAAGAGACGAAGGTTCATGCCCCGCCGCCAAGCTACCGCGTCTCGGGTGGCCGCTCCACGGCCAAAAGCGCGTTAGTCCTCGTCCGCCGCCGCGCCGCCCATCTTCGCGAGGTCTTCCTGCTTGACCTTCTCGGCGTTGAAGCGCGAGGCGCGGTCGCGCATCTGCGTGATCACGTCCGCCGCCGGCGGCAGGGTCCCCTTGATCCAGCGGAGCGGGTTGATGCGCGCGACGACGAAGGAGCGGAGGTACGGGCTCGTCAGGCCGCGCGCTTTCAGCTTCGCGACGGCCGCGGCCACGTGGTCTTCGAGCTCGAGGACGCGCTCGGCGAGCCGCTCGTGGGCGCCGATGGCCCGCGTGAGCGGTTCGTCGACGAAGTGCTCCGTGCGACGCAAGACGGGGTGGTACGCGCCGCCCGCGAAGCGCGGCTGGCGCTCGTAGCAGGCGCCCAGGGTGACGAGGGCCGGGTCCTCGAGATAGAACGCGAAGGTCGACTCCGGACGATCTCCCGAGTCTTCGAGCAGGCTCCGGTAGATGCGGACGACCTCGAGGGATTTGTCTTTGAGGTTGTGTGCTTTTTCCGTGTTGAGCGCGAGGATCTGCCACGCGACCTCACGGTCGGGCACGACGATGGCGGTGATGGCGCGCGCGCCGAGCCGGCGCATGGCCTCGAGGCGGTGCCTCCCGTTGGGAGTCCAGAAGCCGCCGCCGGGCGCGGTGATCGCGATGATGGGGTCGAGGTAGCGCCCGGTCTTCGCGATGACCTCGGCGAGGCGCTTGTGGTGCGCGTCGGACAGGTCGCGCTGGAACGGCGTCGGCTCGACGCGATCCGAAGGCAGGACGGCGAGGACGAGCGGACGGCCTCCGAACGGGTCTTTGTACGCGGCGACGAACGCGCCGCCCTCGCGCCCGATCCGTTCCACGAGATCGCGGACCTCCGGCGCGGAGCCGTCATCGAGGCACGCGGCCGGGTCGAGGCCCGTCGACGCGGCCTCGGCGCGTCGTGGGGCGCGGCGCTTCGCGGGCGCGCGCCTTTGCTTTGCCGCGCTCTTGGTCGCGCCCACGAGCCATGCTCATAGCGTAGGAGGCCGGCCGTTGTCTCGACCCCCGACGGATGTCGTCAGTCGGTGCAGGCCAAGTTGTCGTAGAGGTTCTCCAGGGCGTCGCGGGTATCGTGGTCCCGCGGCTCCGCCGTCGCGGTCGCGAGCGGTTGGCGCGCCGGCTCTTTCGGGAGAGGAGCGCCCGCGCTCTTTTCGTGGGTCGCGCCGGGAGGGCTGTGAGTCGTCGTGGCGATCGGCATGACGCCCATGGGAGCAAGTGCCGTACCCTCCACGTCGACCGAACGTATCTGCGGGGTTGTCAACAAGTGCCGATCTCCTCTTGCGAAGCGGACTTCGCTCCGGTTGAGAATTACGGGTCGCGCTGCGCCGCGTTAAGCCCTCACGCGTTAGCATGTGCGGGCTTGCCCGAGCTCATCCTCTATAGGGCCGCCCCGCCTCGGTGGGGTCGGCGCGCTCGCTCGCGCCGCGGAGAATGACGGCCTGGATGCGAGGCGCCCGCGTCGCGCTGCTCGCCGGCGCTTCGGTCTTCATCGCCACGACCGCCGCGGCGCAGGGAGCTCCGTCCACCTGGGGTGAAGGGACCAAGTCGCCGCCGCCTTCGGGCGCCCAAGCGCCCGCGCCCAGGCCGCCGGAGCCGCCTCCATCCTCGGTCGGCACTCCGGTGCCCGGTTCGACGTCGGCCGCCACGCCCGCGCCTGCGGCGGCGCCCGCGGCCCTCACGCCCGCGCCCGCGCCCGTCGGGTCGAAGTACATGCTCGAGGGGATCGAGGTGCGCGGCAACACCACGACGCTCGCGCGCGCGGTGCTGCGGTACGTGCCCTTCCACATGGGGGACGTTCTCGACGTCGATTCCCGCGAGCTCGAGCTGACGCGCTTTCGCCTCCTCAGCACGGGCTTCTTTCGCGACGTACAGCTCTCGCTGAGGCGGGGGACGCGCCGGGGGAATGTCATCCTCGTCGTCTCCGTGGCCGAGCGGAACACGATCGTCGTCGACGGGCTCTGGCTCGGCGCATCGAGCGACGTCGCGTCCAACGGTACGGTCCGGCCCCTCACCGCATACGGAGGAGCGCGCGTCACCGAGACGAACCTCGCGGGCACCGGCATCGCGCTCGGCGCGGCGTTCGCGATTGCCGACGAGCAGCTGGCGCTCCGCGCGCGCCTTTCGGACCCGCAGTTCTTGGGCACCAACTGGGTCGCGGAAACCGAGGTGCTCTACAACGCCGCCCGCGACTTCTTCGGCAACCACGACGTGCTCGTCGACGAAGGCACCCCCTCCCAGACCTCCGAAGACTTCGCCATCGCCGCGTACAAGCGCTTCGGAGGCCGCATCGCCGCCGGCCACGACCTCGGCATTTCGTCGCAGATCGTCCTCGACTACCGGCTGGAGAAGATCGACGCGCCCTCGCTGCCGCTCGCCGCGAGCGACTTCCGCGGCCTCGACGTCGTGCCCATCGATTTCATGTTGATTCGCGGCTCGAGCCTGCTCTCTTCCATCGGCGCGACGTTCACCGCCGACACCCGCGATGAGCCCTTCCTGCCGACCCGCGGCTACGAGCTCATCGCGAGCCTCGAGGCTTCCCTCACGCCGATGGGGAGCGACTACCCCTACGCGAAGGTCGTCCTCTGGGGCTCGCAGTGGTTCCCGCTCTCGTGGGGCCACGTCATCCAGCTCGAGGCCTACGCCGGCGGAGTCTTCGGCAACGCGCCGCTCTTCGAGCGCTTCTATGTGGGCGACCTCAGCGATCTCTTGCCCGACCGGGTGCTCGACCTGAAGTTCGACGTCGGCCTCGCGCCGAACCTCCTCGGCACCGACATCGTGGAGACGAGCTACGGCAACTACGCGGCGAAGATCAACGCGGAGTACCGGATCCCGCTCTACCGGGGGGTCCGCTCGATTTACGGCGTGGACCTCTTCGGCAGCGTCGGCCTCTACGGCCTCGCCAACGACGCGGACTTCACGTCGCCTCCGCGCGGCTACTCCGGCTTCAGCGCCGTTCCCGTCGACTTCACGTTCAACGCCGGCCTGCGCATCGACACGCAGGCGGGCGGGTTCGTCTTCGGCGTCTCCAACTTGATCGGCCTGGGCATCGTCCCGGTGCGCGGGCAGGGGCAAGGCGCGGCCCGCCCGTGAGACGCACACGACGTATCTTGAGCGCGGGCTTCGTGCGCGCCGCCCTCGCCTTCGCCGGATCGCTGATGCCCCTCGCCGTCGGTGCCCAGCAGCCGCCCGCCCAGCAGCAGCCGGCGCACCCGGCGGCGCTCCCTCTGCGCCAGGCGAACTACGCATGGGACCACGACGTCTTGCGCGCGAGCTTCTCGTACCGCGACGTGCTCTCCGACCCGGCGATCGTCGACAAGGTGTCGAGCGGTCTTCCGATGGTGATCGCGATGCGCGCTTACCTCTATCGTGAGGGGGACGACGCGCCCATCGATCTGGCGGCGAGAATCTGCCGCGTCACGTACGACCTGTGGGACGAAGTCTACCGCGTCCACGTGACCGAGCCGGGGCGGGATCGCGATCAGGCCGCGGTCCTCGACGGCGTCGTCCGGCTCTGCTCCGAGGCGCGCGACCTGCCCATCGCCCGCCGCAGCTTGCTCGCTTCCGGGCAGGCCTACTTCCTGGGCGTCGTCGTCGACGTGAACCCCGTGTCGCCCGAGATCGTCGACCAGATGCGCCGCTGGATGTCGCGCCCGACCGGCAGCGCGGGGATTGGCCCGAGCGACGCGCTGTTCGGGAGCTTCGTGCAGCTCTTTGTGCGCCAGATCGCGACGAGCGATCGAACGCTGACGTTCCGGACCCAGACGTTAATGCCCTGACCCGCGGGCCCGATTCGTGAATGCGAGGTTCGTGCCGTGTGTGTGCTTGGCGCGGCCGTTGGACGCGGGCCCAGATCGTCGGACTATACTGAGTTGCAAACCTCCGGGGGGGACGTGGACGCGCCCTCCGAGTGAACGACCCCACCGAAAGACCCATGCATCGCCATGACGAGCTCGACGCGACGCTCGCGAAGCACTTCGCCTGGACGTTCGCGAGACCGGGCGAGGTAGCCCAGCTTCTCGAGCGTGTGCAGGCGGCGCACGACAGCGATGTCGCGCGCGGCGGGGTCGTCGCCGTGAGCCAGCCGATCGTGCGCGACCGCGCCGAGGTCGTGGATCGGTCGCGCGCGAAGGCGCAGGCGGCTTGCAAGGTCCTGGCGTCAGCGGTCGGCGAGGTGTGGGGGACGAGCGACGAACAGGCCAAGCTGCTGGCGGTCAAGCGGCTGCTCGCGAGGGCCGATCGCCTCGGCGTCGAGCTCCTCGAGATGCACCGCTGGCCGCTCGAGGCCGTGCGGCTGCTCCGCCTCTTCGTCGCGTGCGCCCCCAAGCTCACGCGACGGCAGCGCGAACGCGCCGCGAACGTGGCGGGGCTCGTCCCGGTCGACCACCCGGAGGCCGCGGAGCTGCTCGTCGAAATCGCGCGCGCCGGTGAACGCGGTATGGCCGACGCCTTCCTCGCGGACGAAGAGTGGGTCGCCGATCTGGCGGGCGGTGGCGGCGCGGGTGACGCGCTGGCCGCGCGCCTAGCCGACGTCGTCGACGACGGGCCGACGCACGCGAGCCGCGTCATCGCCATCGAGCTCGTGGGCCGCATCGAGGGATCCAAGTCCGCCGTCGCGTCGATGCGGCGTGCGCTCGGCCTTCCGTGCTTCGCGGTGCGGGCCCACGCGCTCCGCGTCCTGGCGGGCGGGCATACCTGCGGCGTCGAGGCGTCGCACGTCGTGCGTTTGCTGCGCGACCTCGTGGCGCACGCTGTCCCCGATCCGTTCGCCGACGACGAGCACGAGGAGAACGAGCGGATCTTCGCCGACGCCGTGCTGGTCGCGCTCGAGCGCCTCAAGGCGAGGTCCGCCCTGTCGCACTCCCCAAGCCCGTCGAGCCAAGAGCTCGACGACGCCGCCGAGGCGCTCCTCGACTGGATCGACGCAGAGCACGACGCCGTGTGGATGGACGCCGGGTGGGCGACCGAGGCCCTTTCCATCGCGCTGCCCGAGGCCGGCGCCGCGATGGTCGACCACTGGCTCAAGTGCGCTCGCGCGTACGACCGCGCGAAATCGCTCGCGGCGCTCGATCGCCTCCCCGACGACCTCGCCCGTCCGCGGCTGAGGATCGCCGCGAACGATCCGGCGCCCTCGGTGCGCGACCCCGCCATGCAAAAGTGGCGACGTCGCTTCGCAGGCGCCTCGCCCTCCGATCCACCGGAGCTCGTGGGCGCGTCGCTCCTCGACGCTCCGCCGAGCGACCGGTTCGCGTCGCGGCTCGTGGTCTTGCAGGGCCGCGTGGCGGAGGCGAGGCAGGCGATGTCGCGCGCGCTTCTCGCCGAGGCCCCCGACCGGGAGGCGCTCGTCCTGCTTCTCCAGTTCGTCGCGGACGACACGCTCTCGAACGAGCCGCTTGCCCCCCACCCGAGGGCCACCAGCGGCAGCGACCCGTCGGGCCTCGCTTCCGACAGGCCGCCCGCGTCGGACTGGGCCGCGCTCATTGCCACCCGGTTCGGCGCCGCGGGCGTCGAGGGTTTGTGCGCGGTCGCCTCGCGCTTCTCCGAGCCGGAGAGCTTCGGATGGATGCGGCGCCTCGGGGATCTCGCGACGATGGGCTCCATCCCTGTCGATCACGTGGCTCCGCTTCGGGCGCTCGCGGCCCGTCACGTCGCGTCCGAAGAATGCGGCATCCCCGACGACGCGCTCCGCGTGCTCGCGCTCGTCGGCGCTCCCCCAGAGCTCCTCGAGCGGGCGCTCGCGCTGGCCCTCGAGGACGAGGTGGGCTCTTCGGCGGCCCGTGACCTCATCCTGGCGTGGCCGGACCGCGAGGTCGACCGGCGCCTCGTATCGCCGATGGCGCTCGCGCTCGCCGAACGCGATTGGGGCCGGCTGCGGCGAGCGGCGTCGGTCGCCCTTGGGCGCGACGCGCCCGCCGCGCGGGTCTTGGCTCAGCGCGTCCTCGAAGTGGCCGAGGAAGACGAGGGCGCCCTCGACGCCGCCATCGAATGCGCTCATCGTCTGCGCGCGTCGGGCGGGCTCGACGACGCGTGGGCCCTCGCGGCGCTGGGCCGTCCGTGGTCGCCTGTCTTCACCGTGGCCGCGCGCGTCTGGCGCAAGAGCAGCGCCGTGCGACCGGTCCTCGAGGCGGCGCTGACGTCGACGGCGCGCGACGGCGCGTCGCGCGCGGAGGCGGCGATGGCGCTCCTCTGGGGAGAGCCGCCGCTCAGCGTCCGCGACCGTCGCCTGCCCGCCGTGCTCGCGGGGGCGCCCCCTGTGGAGCGCGCGGAGCTCGTCCACGTGATGTGCATGCAAGGCGCGACGCTCTCGACGGTCGCGCCGTGCCTGGAGGAGCTGCTCGTCACCACCGATCCGGCCGTGGCACGGGCCCTCATCGGCGTCGCCCACTGGCTGAAGTCGCCGAAGGGCCACCTCTTGCTCCGGACTGTGTTGCCGCGGGTCGTCGACGACGAGCTCCGCTCGGACATCGAGGGCGAGCTCGGGACCGCCGGCTCGCCCTACTGGGTCGAGCGCTAGGGCCGCACCCTAGTCCGTCCGGAGGGCTGCCACTCGGAGACTCTTTCCGGCGAAAGTCGCGTCGCTCTGCGCGAGGCGCGCCCTCGCTGTGGAGGTATGTTTCTCCCGGCCATGCTCCCCGAGGCCGTCATCCAGAAGCTCGACGCGCTCCCGGTGCAGTCCGGCGTGTACGTCTTCAAGGACCGCAAGGGCGCCGTCGTCTACGTCGGAAAGGCCAAGTCGCTCCGCTCCCGCGTGCGCTCGTATTTCCAGGACTCGAGCGGCGACGCGCGCGCCTTCATTCCGATTCTGCAGCGGACCATCGGCGACTTCGACACGATCGTCACCGCCAACGAGAAAGAGGCGACGATCCTCGAGAACAACCTCGTCAAGGAGTACCGCCCGCGCTTCAACGTCAAGCTCCGCGACGACAAGGACTTCATCACCCTTCGGCTGGGCAAGGTCGGCGACGCGCCATCCGCCGCCGACGGTTCGTCGCGCGCCCCGAGCGCGCGGGAGATCGCCGCGGGGACGTGGCCGCGGCTCGAAGTCGTCCGCAGGCCGACGCCCGACGGCGCCCGCTACTTCGGCCCGTACCATTCGGCCACGGCCGCGCGCCGCACGCTCCACCTCGTCAACAAGCACTTCCAGCTCCGGACGTGCAGCGACGTCGAGTTTGCGGGCAGAAAGCGGCCGTGCCTCCAGCACCAGATCCGCCGCTGCCCCGCCCCGTGCGTGATCGAGGTCGACCGCGGCTTCTATCGCGAGCAGGTCGACGCCGTGGCCAAGTTCCTCGAGGGGCGGCACGACGAGCTCTCGCGCGAGCTCGAAGAGAAGATGAAGAGCGCGGCGCGCGGCATGCGCTTCGAGCTCGCCGCCGTCTACCGCGACCAGCTCCGCGCGATCGAGAAGGTGCGGGAGGAGCAGCGGGTCGTCACGATGGACGACGTCGACCGGGACGTCGTCGGGCTCTATCGCGAGGGTGAGATCGTCGAAATCGCCCTCTTACACGTGCGCGCGGGCAAGCTCGCCGACGTCACCACGTACTCGATCCGGCAGGCCGAGATCCCCGACGAAGAGATCATCGCGGCCTTCATCGCGCAGCACCACGGCGGGGCGCTCGTGAGGGGCGGCGAGGCGGAGGGCGAAGGGGAGGGGACCGCCGATCTCGCGCCCGTGCTCGTGCCCGACGAGGTGATCCTCCCGTGCGAGCCCGATGGTGTCGAGGGCATGGCGGAATGGCTCTCGGATCGCGCCGGCCACAAGGTGGTCCTCATCGTCCCGAAGCGCGGACACCGCGTCGACCTGCTCGCCATGGCCAACGACAACGCGCGCCACTCGTTCGTGGAGAAGCGCCGGCAGAGCGACGACCTCCAGGACCGCCTGAAAGACCTCCAGGAGCGGCTCCGGCTCGCGGCTCTCCCGCGCCGCATCGAGTGTTGCGACATCTCTCACCTGGGCGGCGGCGACACCGTCGGCGCGATCGTCGCGATGACCGATGGAGAGCTCGACAAGCGCCGCTATCGCTCCTTCAACGTGCGCGGCGACGCGATGCCGACGGGCTCGCACGGCCGTCTGAACGACGACTACGGCGCGATGTACGAGGTCTTGGCGCGCCGCTTCCGGAGGGCCATCAAGGCCGCCGCTCTGCCCGGCGCGATCGCGGAGCCGGGCGCGGCGAGCTGCCCTCCGCCGACGCCCGTGTCGACGCTCGTGACTCGGCCGTTCCGGCCCCCTTCCGAGGACCGCATCGAGGCCGACACGGGGCCGCCCCCCGAAGAGGAGGGCCTCGCGATCCCCGAGACGCACAAAGACCGCGACGACGAAGCCCCCGACCTGTTCGTGGTCGACGGGGGCCGCGGGCAGCTCGCCGTCGCGCTCGCGGCGGCCCACGACCTCGGCATGCACGACCTCGCGATCGTGGCCCTCGCGAAGGAGCGCGAGACCGCGCTGGGCGAGGCGCTCACCGACCGGGTCTATCTCCCCGGCCAAAAGAACCCGATACCGCTGAAGAGCAGCACCACGTCGCTCTTTCTCCTCGCGCGGCTCCGCGACGAGGCGCATCGCTTCTCGAACCGGGCGCGCATGCGTCGCGGGAAGAAGCGACGCATGCATTCTCCCCTCGACGACGTGAAGGGCCTCGGCGAGCGCGCGAAGATGGCCCTCCTCGCCAGCATCGGCAACCTCGCCGCCATCCGGGCGGCCGAGGACGCCGACCTCCTCGCCGTCCCCGGTGTCACGGCGCGTCACGTCCGGGCCTTGCGGACGGCGTTCCCTCAGACGCCGCCGGCCCCGGCAGAGCCAGACCCACACGAGGGGCCGAGCATGCCAACCGTGGAGACCGAGCGCCAACGCAGTTGACGCTCGCTTTCGTGGAACCCCCAGCTTTTTTCGGTAATCTCCACGCGGCGCATCTGGTACGAGAACTGCCCGGTAGCCAGCACCCGTCCGCCCCGGCAAGCTGCCGGCAGGCCGACCGCAGAAGGTCGAAAAAACCACGATGGAGCAGCGATCATGAGTCGAAGGTTCAAGGAGTCGGCCGCACTCTTGCGCGCCACCGTGGTGCTCGGCGTCGTCGGCGCGGCGTGTCTCACGCGCCCCGTCGTGACGGCAGACCCGAATCTGAAGACGAACTTCACGAACGTCATTCACAGCGTGGCGGTCGACAAGCTCGACATCCTCTTCATGATCGACAACTCCGCGTCGATGGGAGACAAGCAGCAGCTCCTCGGCCTCGCGGTGCCCGACATGATCAACCGCCTCGTGTCGCCGAACTGCGTCGACGTCAACGGCGCGACAGTGGGGCCGTCGAACAACGGCGTGTGTGGGAACGGCACGGCGCTCGAGTTCCCGCCCGTCCACGACATGCACCTCGGCATCGTCTCTTCTTCGCTCGGGGGCCGCGGCAGCGCGACGACCTGCAACGCGACCGACCCGAACCCCGCGAACACGGCCCTCAACTCGCACAACAACGACAACGCGTACCTCATCGCGCGCGGCGGTGCGAACGAGACCCCCATCGCCAACGCGCCGAGCCCGCTCAACTTTCTCGCGTGGTTTCCCAGCGTGACCGCGAACATGCAGGCCGGGGCGGTGATGCCCCCCGTTCCGGCGGAGACGACGGTCGGCGACGCGAACACGCCGAATACGCTCATCGGCGATTTCACGCAGATGATCAGCGGCGTCCACGAGCACGGCTGCGGGTTCGAGGCCCAGAACGAGGCTTGGTATCGGTTCCTCGTCCAGCCCGATCCGTACGCCAGCATTAACGTCGACGCGGGTCTCCACGCGAGCTATTCGGGCGTGGACGGCACGATCCTGAACCAGCGGGCGAACTTCCTCCGACCGGATTCGCTCGTCGCGATCATCGTCGTGACCGACGAGACCCAAGAGGTGGCGAACCCCATCTCCGTCAACTCGTTCGGGTACCTCTTCGAGCAGAGCCCCTGGCCCTCGTCGACCACGACCGCTGCGCCGGAGGGCACGGTCGAGTGCGCGGCGAACCCGCTCGATCCGAAGTGTGTGTCGTGCTCGGTCATGCCGGCCAACTTCGCGACCGAGTGCCCGGTCGACCCGCCGGGCGGCAACAACGGATACCTCGACCCGAGCAACGACAATATCAACGTCCGCTTCTTTCACCCGAAGCAGCGCTTCGGCGTCTATCCGGGTTACCCGTCGTCTCGCTACGTCACCGGGCTGACGAGCCCCAAGGTGCCGAATCGTGACAACGAGGAAGACAGCTCCGGCAACTACATCGGGGATCAGGCCGCGCAGCTCAATTGCGTGAACCCGCTCTTCGCGCAGAACCTCCCGACCTCGACCACGGCGGACCTCTGCAACCTTCAGCCGGGCCCGCGGACGCCGGACCTCGTCTACTACGCCATCATTGGCGGCGTGCCCCACGAGCTCCTTCAGGCGCAGGCGGGCGTCGACCCCGAATGCGCCGCCGGCACCAACCAGGCGGACTGCCCACAGAAGGACACACTGACCGACGCGGACTGGCTGAAGATCACCGGCCAGGACCCCGAGAACTACAACTTCAACGGCGCCGACTTCCATATGCTCGAGTCGGAGAACCCGCGCGGACCCTGCACGCCGACCTCGGGCGACACGTGCGATCCCATCAACGGGCGCGAGTGGGCCACCAACAAGGCCGACCTTCAATACGCCTGCGTCTTCACGCTGCCCGCGCCGAAAGACTGCACGCAAATGCAGTTTACCGGCGCTTGCGACTGCGCGGTGGGCTCCAACAGCGCGAATACGCAGCTCTGCCAGAAGGACGCCAACGGAAACTACACGACGACGCAGATCAAGGGCAAAGCCTACCCGGGCATCGCCGAGCTCGTGGTCGCGCACCACATGGGCGGGCAAGGCATCGTCTCGAGTCTGTGCCCCATCCATACGACGGCGACGAGCGACTCGGACCCGGTCTATGGGTATCGCCCTGCCGTGAACGCCATCGTCAATCGCCTGAAGAACGCGCTCAGCGTCCAGTGCCTGCCGCAGAAGCTCACGATCGACCC
>DASYBG010000012.1:0-151816 GCA_036500865.1 Polyangiaceae bacterium | reverse complement strand
CGACACGACGGATTGCGCCGCCTCGTCGGCGATCCAAAGGCAATCCGAAGGCCCGAACCCTTCGAACCCCAGCACCCTCCACCCCAGCCGCCTGGACCCGTCCCGCCGTCCAGAATGGGCCTACGCGCTACAGGCTCCTAGGAGAGGGTGCCCGCATGAAGGTCCCCGCGAAGAAGACTCCGTCGCGCCGCCTGCCGACGCAACGGCGTTCGAAGCAGACGGTGGAGGCCGTGCTCGACGCCGTCGTCAGGGTCATTCAGCGCGACGGCGTCGACGGGGTCACGACGAACCGAATCGCCGAGGTCGCCGGAGTCAGCGTCGGGTCGATCTACCAGTACTTCCCCGACAAACGCGCGATCTTCACCGCCTTGCACGTCCGGCACGTCGAGACGATCAGCCGCGTCGTCGAGGGCGTGCTCGTCGAGCACGCAGCGGCGTCGCTCGAGACCTTCGTGCGCGCCCTGGTCGAGGCGTTGGTGGAGGCGCACACGTCCGACCTCGAGCTGCACGAGGTCATGGCGACGGTCCCCCACGGGGAAGACGGCGCGCAAACGCTCGAGATGCGCCTTCGGAGCACGTTCCGGCTGGCGATCTCGTCTCGCGCGAAAGAGCCGTATGCAGCTCGCGACCTCGATCGGATGCTCTTCGTCCTCCCGCACATGGTCGAGGCGCTCTCGCACGGTGCGGTGTACAGGCGGCCCGCACGGCTCTCGCTGGGCGCAGCGAAGGAGGAAGCCGTGCGGGCCGTACTCGCCTATTTGCGGTCGTGAGACCGCGCCGTCAGATGTGCGTGCAGGTCGCGAGCACGCAAGTCGCGTCCTGTCCCGACTCCGAGTAGCAACGATCGAGCGCGTCGTCCTCGACCTCGGTCATGTTCGCGAGCCCGAAGCTCGGAGGCGCCGCTTCGCTGACCGGATATTGGTCGCCGTACGAGTCCTCCGCGGTGCACGTCACGGTGTGAACGTGAGGCCAATCCCAGTAGTAGACCGGTCGCTCGAACTCAGGGTGCTCCCAGTGCGTCCACCCCGTGCGTCCATGTTCGACCGATCGCGGCGCGAGCACCCGAACCGGGTGCGGGTGCACGGTCGGCCCGCGCGGGTGCGCTCCGGCGGGATGCGCTTTGAAGGGAGGCGGTGCTCTCCGCTCTGGTCTGCCTCGGCCCTGCGCGTAGGCCATCAGGCCGACCGAGGAAGAGGCCAGCAGTAAACCGTAGAGACAGAAGTGCAAGGGTGTCCTGAGTCTCATGGATCCTCCGATGTGTCGTGGGCCGCGCGGCGCGGCCGGCACCATGCTTCGGGGTCCGCCAGTGGCATCGCAAGGGCGAAGAGCGGCCGGTGAGCTCAATTCGCGGGCTGTCTCTCATGTCCACCCTCGCCGACCCGTCGTTGCGGATGTGTTCGGGAACATTCGTCCCACTTCGCTCTCGCGCGAGCGCCGTGCCGCCTTTCCCAGCCATGCTCAGCTGTCCTAGTGAGCCGGCGTCGGAGCGCGATAGCATCGTCCGATGGGCGTACGATCCAAACGGCGCGGAGCAGCGTTGGCGCTGCTTGCCGTGCTGGTCGGTGCGTGTACGTCGATCCTGGGGGACTTCTCGTCTGCGCGAGGCCCCGCCAAGGACACGGACGCCGGCCCATCGGACGGCGCAGGGCAGGCCGACGGTTCGAACGGGGCGGGCGACGATTCGGGTGACGGGTCGCTGGCGTGTGACGCGTCGGTCTGCGCTGTCCAGGTGGCCGCGAACGGCAACCATACGTGCGCGGTTCTCGCCGACGGCTCCGTCTACTGTTGGGGCGACGACACCAGCGGGGCCGGTGGACCCAACGCGACGACCGGCAACCAACCGACGATCGTCTCCGGGATCGGGGCCGCCCAGTCCGTGCGGGCCGGCGTCACGTTCGACTGCGCCCTGCGTCGATGAGAGCGTGTGGTGCTGGGGCGACACCGAGTTCGGCATGCTGGGGGTCGATGGCGGCGTCGCGCCCGACGGGGGCGGTGTGCTCTCACCGACTCCCGTCCAGGTCCTTCCGCCGGGGATGGCCTCTCAGATCGCCGCGGGCGGATACCACGCGTGCGCGAAGCTCGTGGGCGGCCCGGTCACTTGCTGGGGCAAGGACGGATTCGGGCAAGCGGGGGTCGCGAAGATGCCCCAGGTCGACACGCCGGCGGGGCTGACCTTATCGGACGTGAACACGGTGAGCGCGAGCTTGTTCGGTACTTGCTTCTCGCGAGCTCCGCACCGCATGGAGAGTGCATGGGTGAGAACGTCTACGGTGAGCTTGGCCTCGGCGACGTGGGAGACGGAGGAGACGCGACCGACAGCCTGTCGCACCCCGTGCCCACGGCCGTCGACCTCGACCCGACGTGGGGAGGTGTCCTCGACTTCGCCCACTCCGCCGGATTTCACATGGGCATGGTCCTCCAATCCGGAGAGGTCGCCATGTGGGGCGCGAACAGCTTCGGCCAGCTCGGGATCCCTTACGACAGCGGGTCGCCGCAGGCGACGCCGGCGCTCGTACCCATGTTCGGCCAAGTCGTGCAGCTCTCGCTCACGCAGTACGCGACCTGCGCCCGGCGTGTCGATGGGAGCGTGTGGTGTTGGGGCAGCACGCTGTACGGGCAGACGGGGAGCAGCGCGAACCTCGGGCCGGTGCAGGCGAGGCCCGCGCAGGTAGCCGGTGTGACCGACGCGAAGCTCCTCGCCGCGGGGTTCAATCACGTGTGCGCGCTGCTCGGGGATGGCAGCATCGATTGCTGGGGATGGAATGCATCGGGGCAACTGGGGCGGTCGACGGCGAGCCCGTTCGACCCCATGCCGGCGCCCGTGCAGTTCTAAGAAGAATTGTCCCCGGTCCCTTTGTGAGTCCGTCGCGGCCACTGTCGTCGGCGCGCGCGCCTTCTTTCATTTCTTGAGTGGCGCCCAATATCGTTATCGCTCATATGTAAAATGATGTCTCGGCCGAACGGGAGTTCGCTCCGTGTCCCTTCGTGGACGCTGTGGGTATCCGCGCTGCTCGGCGCATTCCTGACCGCATGCGGCGCGCAGGTGCCGGACGATGCGCCCGCAGATGCTTCGCAGGACGGGACGCGAGAGAGCTTCGACGCCTCCGCGTCCGACGGGCCCTCGGACAGCGGCGCACCGGCGATGGACGCACCCTCTCTCACGATCCTCGACGCATGCACGCCCATCACGAGCTGTCCGCCGGGCATCTCGTGCGGGCGATTCGTCGATCCTTGCTCGGGGCAATCGTTCGCTTGCGGCGCCCCTTGCGCGAGCGGCAGCGTCTGCGTCGCCGATCCGACCAGCGCGCAGACCCAATCCTGCAAGCCCAAGGCATGTACAGGGCGGTGCGGCGTCGTGGGACTCGACGCGTGTGGAGTCGCCATTGCCTGCGGTGGGTGCTCGGCGGGGCTTGTCTGCGTCGACGGCGCTTGCCAAGCAGTCGAAGCCGGCGCGAGCACGGCGCCGGACGCGGGCAAGTGTATGGCGCTCACGTGCACACCCGACCCGAACACGATGCTTTGCGGAACAGTGACCGACGGATGCGGGCACACGATGGCCTGCGCGTGCCCGGCCGGACAGACGTGTACGGGCGGAGTGTGCGGCCCCATCCCGCCGGAGTGCACGCCCGACGGCGGAATGCCCTCGTGCGGGACCGTCGCGAACGCCTGCGGCAGCGGCAGCATCGCGTGTCCGGCGAAGTGCTCGGGCGCGACTCAATGCGTGAAGGGCGCCTGCACGCCGTGCACCCCCCCCTCCTGCGACGGGCGCGCGTGCGGCTCGGTGAGCAACGGCTGCGGGGCTGCGGTGAGCTGCGGCAGCTGCGGCAGCGAGACTTGCTACGACGGCGGCTGCTGCGCGCCGCGCACGTGCGCCGAGGCGCTCGACGCAGGGACGGTCACGGGCTGCGCTCCGATGGACTTGGGCTGCGGCGTGACGACCGCGTGCATACAGTGCGGGGCGGGCGAGGTTTGCTCGAACGACACCTGCGTGTCGTGCACACCGAAGACGTGCGCCGACTTCGGGAACGCGGGCTGCGGACACGCCAACGGATGCGGGGGAACGCTCAACTGCTGCGCGGCGGGGACGGCGTGCACCGGTGGGCTCTGCTGCGGCGCCGGCGAAGTCGCCTACAACGGCTCGTGCTGCGCGCCGGAGTGCGATCCCAGCCAACCGCCGGGGAGCCAGGTGAGCTGCGGGCAGGTCATCTTCTGCTCGGGGTCGGGCGGCACGGCGCAGTGAGCACGGGCCCGCTCGGTAACTAGGGTGGCGGCGCTCGCGATGCGCCCTTGACCCCCGCGCACGGCTGTCGGATGGTCCGCCCGCCGGCGCGCCCGTATCGCCCGTTTTTCGCTGCATGCCCCCCCCCCCGAGCGACCCCGACCCGAGAGCACGGGGACGCTCGCGCACTACGAGAAGAACGCGGTGCGCTTCCGAGAGGGGACGATCGACCACGACGTCTCGCAAAACTACGCGGCGCTGCTCGGTGCGATCGAAGGGCCCGCCCCCTTCACGATCCTCGACTTCGGCTGCGGACCCGGGCGCGATCTCGCTTACTTTCGCTCGCGCGGACACGTCGCGATCGGTGTCGAGGGCTGCGCCGCGTTTTGCGACATGGCGCGCGACCACTCGGGCTGCGAGGTCCTCCATCAGGACTTCCTCGCGCTTTCCCTCCCCGCCGCGCTCTTCGACGGTGTCTTCGCCAACGCCTCCCTCTTCCATGTCCCGAGCGGCGAGCTGCCGCGGGTTCTCGGCGAGCTTCGCGCCGCGACCAAGCCGGGCGGAGTGCTCTTCAGCTCGAACCCGCGGGGTGACAACGACGAAGGCTGGCGCGGGGATCGCTACGGCTGCTACTGGGACTTCGAGCGTTGGGCCTCGATCGTCACCGCGGCCGGATACGAGGAGGTCACGCACTACTACCGGCCGAAGGACATGCCGCGCGAGGAGCAACCGTGGCTCGCGAGCGTATGGCGAACGACGCCCTGATTCGCGCTCCGGAGGCGCCGCGTCGCGGCGGCCGAGCCCTTTTCGTGGTGGGTGGCGGTGGCAGAGCGACGAGCTCGGGCGGTGGACGCTCGGGCTCAGCGCATTGAAACGCCACCATTTCGTGATAGGCAAGCCATCCGTTCGCGATTAGGTAGGCTCCGCCCACCCCGCCGGACGTATTCTCGGCATTGACTCGCCTCTCCCTGGCACACAGAAAGACGCTCCCGTGGCGACATCCATCCCCCTCGAACGCATCCGTAACATCGGCATCTCGGCGCACATCGACTCGGGCAAGACGACGCTCACCGAGCGCAT
This sequence comes from Polyangiaceae bacterium, assembly GCA_036500865.1. Taxonomy (GTDB): domain Bacteria; phylum Myxococcota_A; class Polyangia; order Polyangiales; family Polyangiaceae; genus Palsa-1150. Next base: position 146,517 of record DASYBG010000012.1, on the reverse strand, counting down.
TCTGTTCTACACGGGGCGGATCCACCAGATTCACGAGGTGCGCGGCAAGGACGGCGTCGGCGCAAAGATGGACTCGATGGACCTCGAGCGCGAGAAGGGGATCACGATCCAGTCCGCGGCGACGTACTGCATCTGGAACGGTTCGTTGAACCAGCTCCAGCCGCACAACATCAACATCATCGACACCCCCGGCCACGTCGACTTCACCATCGAGGTCGAGCGCGCGCTCCGAGTGCTCGACGGGGCAATCCTCGTACTCGACTCGGGCAAGGGCGTGCAGAGCCAATCGATCACCGTCGACCGGCAGATGAAGCGCTATCGCGTCCCACGCATCGCTTTCGTCAACAAGATGGACAATCCGGGCGCCAACTACGACCGGGTCGCCACGATGCTCAAGGAGAAGCTCGGCCACCACCCGGTCAAGCTCCAGATTCCGATGGGCGAGGAGTCGGCCTTCAAGGGCATCGTCGACCCGATCATCGGCAAGGCGTACTTCTTCGACGGCGACGACGGCGAAAAGGTCCGTGAGGAGCCGATCCCCGCGGAGTACACCAAGCGCGCCGAAGAGGCACGCCACGACATCATCCACCAGGTCGCGGACGTCGACGATCACCTCGCCGAGAAGTTCCTCAACGAGGAGCCGATCGGCACCGAGGAGCTTCGAGCCGCGATCCGCCGCGCGACGCTGGCGCTGAAGATGACGCCGGTCATGTGCGGGTCCGCCATCAAGAACAAGGGCGTGCAGCTCCTGCTCGACGGGGTGGCGTACTACCTGCCCAATCCGACCGAGGTCGTGAACGAGGCGCACGATCAGACCAAGGGCGAGGAGAAGATCGTCATCGAGTCGGACCCGACCAAGCCGTTCGTCGGACTCGCCTTCAAGCTGACGCAGGACAAGTACGGCCAGCTGACGTACTTCCGCGTCTATCAGGGGAAGGTCGTCGCGGGCGACACCATCTACAACACCAGCAACGAGATGCGGAAGGTCCGTGTTCCGCGCATGTTCCGGATGCACTCCGACGACCGCGAAGAGATCGAGTCGGCCGAGGCGGGCGACATCGTGGCGTTCTACGGAGTCGAGGCGAGCTCCGGAGAGACGTTCACCGACGGCAAGGTCAACGTCACGCTGACGTCGATGCACGTGCCGGCGCCGGTCATCTCGCTGGCGGTGGCCCCGAAGGACCGCAGCGCAGAGACCAATTTCTCCAAGGCGCTCAACCGCTTCACCAAGGAAGATCCCACCTTCCGCGTCCACCAGGACGAAGAGTCGCAGCAGACGATCATCAGCGGAATGGGCGAGCTCCACCTCGAGATTTACATGGAGCGCATGCGGCGCGAGTACAACTGCGAGGTCGTCGCGGGCAAGCCGCAGGTGGCTTACCGCGAGACGGTCACGCGCCGCGCCGAGATCAACTACACGCACAAGAAGCAGACCGGCGGCTCGGGGCAGTACGCGAAGATCATGGGGTATATCGAGCCGCTCCCGTCGGACGCCGTCGAGACGTACGAGTTCGTCGACGACGTGACGGGCGGGTCGATCCCGCGCGAGTTCATCTCCGCCTGCGACAAGGGCTTCAAGGAGGGCGTGCGCAAGGGGACGATGATCGGGTTCCCGATCGTGGGCATACGGTGCGTCGTGAACGACGGCGCCTCGCACGCGGTCGACTCGTCGGAAATGGCGTTCAAGACGGCCGCAATCATGGGCTTTCGCGAGGCATACGCGAAGTCGGCGCCGACCATCCTCGAGCCGATCATGAAGGTCGAGATCGATGCGCCCATCGAATTTCAGGGCGGTGTCGTGGGCCAGGTGAATCAGCGCCGGGGCGTCATCCTCGAGACGGTGGGCGGCGACAACGTGAGCGTCACCTGCGAGGTTCCGCTCAACACGATGTTCGGCTACTCGACCGATCTCCGCTCGGCCACCCAGGGCAAGGGTACCTTCACGATGGAGTTCGCAAGGTACGCCGTGGTGCCGAAGCAAGAGCAGGAAGAGATGGTCAAGAAATACCGGGAGAAGGTCGCCGCCGAGGCCAAGAAGTAGGGCCACGAGCCGCGCCCGTTCGGTCCGCGATGAAGAAGAAGAAGGCGAGGCGCCGCAGCGAAGCGGTCGCCTGCCCTTTCTGCGGCGAAGCCGAGGAGATCTTCGTCGACAGCGGCGGTGGCGCCCGGCAGACGTACACGGAGGATTGTCCGGTGTGCTGCCGGCCGCGTGTCGTCCACGTCGAGCCGGGAGACGGCCCGGGCGAGGTTCGTGTGTGGCTTGGACGCGGCGAGTAGTCGAGGATCGGACTCGCACCCGGTCTGGCGAGGTATGTCCTTCGACGGCATCACGGAAGAGCCGAGATCTCCCTGAGTTCCGGGCCCGGGCGAGCCCTTCCACCGAACGTGGACGCGACGCGGCAAGGGTGCCGCGCGTTCCGCCCCGAAGGCCGGCGTCTCAAGTTCGTACCCCGGTGTCCGTACTCCCATAAGCAGGGAGCCGCGATCCCGGTCAAGCTGATAGGCTGGTGCGCCTCGATGTTCTCTGCGTCCGCGCTCGAGCCATGACCACGAACTTCAGACCTCCTACATCCAGCTGGGGGACCCTTCGGGCGCTACTGGGCCCGGCCGCGACGAAGAGCCTCTTGGCCGCGAGCCTCGCCGCCTGTTCGCTGCAGGACTTCAGCTACCTGACGAGGGAGCAGGGCGAAGTCGATTCGGGCCCCGTCGAAGGGCCGGATGCGAACGCCGATGCGACCTCGGGGTCCGATGCAGGAGCCGACGCCGGAACGACCGACGGCGGGTTCGACGCTCGGCCGGACACGGGCGACGCCTCGGCCGCGATCGACACGGGAACGACGGGCCCCGACAGCACGGCGCCGACGGATGCCGGGAGCGAGCCCGAGGCAGGCCCCCCCGCGCCGCCGGCCCTCGTGAATCCCAGCTTCGAGCAAGCCTACTCCGGGTGGACGTTCATGCCCGCTTCGGCGATGGGCAAGTATGCGTACACCCAGTACCCGGGCACGGGTTCGTACACCATCGACGGGCAGTACGAGCTCGCCACGTATTCGATGACCGACTCGTTCACCGTGAGCATCTCGCAAACGCTCACCAATGTGCCTCCCGGCACCTATCGGTTCTCGGGGAACTTCAATTGCGGCGTGAACAACGCGGCCTACGTTTTCAGCATGGGTTGCGGCGGCACGGACCAGCGAGCCAACATCCCTGCCACGGTGACATCCACGAGCTGGGAGGTCATCTCGATCGACATCGACGTCACCACCGCCTCCTGCCAGGTCGGTTTTTACGTCAGCGCAAGCCCGACCAATTGGCTCAACGCCGACGCGTTCAGCTTCGCGCCGGTCTCACCACCGGGCGACGACGGAGGCGGTGACGATGGCGGCGGAGAGTAGGAGCCCAGTGTTGAACCGGTCCAGACAGCGCCTCGCGCCCTCGTCCGTACAGGCCCTCGTCGGAGCGGCGGCGGCGGCCGTCGTTGCCCTCGTCAGCACGACCGGGAGAGCCGCGCCGCCGGAAGCCACCCCGGCGGCCGCGCCCGACGACACCGCCTCGCGCGCACCGGCGCGCGCTGAATGCATCGAGGCCTATCGGTCGGCCCAAGAGCTCCGGCAGGGCGGAAAGTTCGTGGAGGCACGAACGCAGCTGATGGTCTGCTCGAGCGCCTCGTGTCCGGGCCCCATCATCGCGGACTGCGGAAACTGGATCGGAGAGCTCGACCAAGCGACGCCGACTCTCGTGTTCGACGTCATGGCCGACGGGAAAGAGGCCGGCGACGCCAAGGTCTCGGTCGACGGGAAAGCGGTCGCCGACTGGTCGCAAGCGCTCAAGGTCAATCCGGGCCGCCACACCGTGCGCGTCGAGCTGGCCACGTTCGAGCCCCACGAGGAGACCGTGAACGCCGCGGAAGGCCAACGCCTGCGCCTCGTCTCGATCAAGTTCGCCTCGCCGCAGGCCGCCGCGCCTTCGACCGCGCAGCCCGGGCTGCCGCCGCAGGCGACCCCCGGCGACGATCATTCCACGACGCCGACCCCGATGCCCGAGCGGCGGCCCGTCCCCACGCTGGTCTACCCCCTCCTCGGCACCGGTGTCGCCGGTCTCGCGGCGTTCGGCATCCTCGGTGGGCTGGGACGCGCCAAGCAGACGTCGCTCGAGGGTAGCTGCGCACCGCGCTGCACGGACGCCGAGGTTCAGCCCATGAAGACGGAGTACCTCATCGCGGACGTGGCCCTCGGCGTCGGGATCGTCGCCGTGGCGAGCGCCGCCGTCGTGTACTTCACGCGGCCGTCCGAGAGCCATCCGTCGGCCGCCATTTTGTCCCTGGATCTGGGTCCGATGCATGGCGTCGCCAAGCACGATCGCCCGTGGGGTGCTTCGGCTACGATGTCCTGGTGACGACCCAGCCAGGGCGGCGACCAACATGAGCGGGAAGTGGAAGAGGATGAGCTCCTCCTCGACGCCTACCACCCCGGGGGCCGACGACGAGGAGCGAACCCAGCCCACCTTGATCGACTCGTCGGGGATGGTCTATCGGGCCGTCCGCGAGCTGGGCGAAGGCGGGACGGCGCGGGCCGTGCTCGCGTACGGCGTCGGCGCGAGCGGCTTCTCGAAACTCGTCGTCCTCAAAATGCTCCACAAGCAGCTCGCGATGGATCCTTCCGCTCGCGAGATGTTCGAAGCCGAGGCCCGGCTCTCCGCACGCCTCAACCACCCGAACCTCGTGCAGGTCTACGACGTCGTCGACGCGGAGATCCCGTTTCTCGTGATGGAGTACCTCGACGGCAAGCCGCTCTCGGCCGTGCTCACGGGCACCGCGCTGACCCAAGCCATGCGCTTGACCATCGTCTCGGAAGCGTTGGTCGGGCTCCACCACGCCCACGAGCTCTGCGACTTCGCCGGCGCGCCCCTCAACATCGTGCACCGCGACATCAGCCCCCACAACGTGTTCGTCACCTACGACGGAGCGGTAAAGGTCCTCGACTTCGGCCTCGCGAAGGCTGCGGGCAACGCGTCGCGAACGGAGACGGGCGAGGTCAAAGGCAAGCTCGCCTATATGGCGCCGGAGCAGCTGCTCGGGCAGCCTGTGGACCGCCGCACGGATATCTTCGCGGCCGGATGCATCATCTGGGAGGCCGCCGTCGGGCGGCGGATCTGGGGCGAGATGACGGACGCCGCCGTGATGCATCGCCTCGCGACCGGACAGATCCCTCGCCCGGACGGCAAGACCGGGATGGACCCTCGCCTGGAGCACATCGTCACGAAGGCCACGGCCACCGCGCGCGAGGAGCGCTATGCGACGGCGTTGGATCTGCAGCGCGACTTGAGCGCCTACGTCACGCGGCGCTGGGGAGCCTGCTCGGTGCGCGACGCCGGGGCCGCACTGGCGCAAGCCTTCAGCGAGGAACGGGAACGCAACCGAGAGATCCTCGGGTCGGCCATTTCCAACTCGGGCCTGGGGCAAGACGCGGGAGGCGGACGTTCGAAGAGCGGTTCACGCTCGGCGGCGACGACCGGGCCGCGCTGGCGTCGTTGGCTCGTCGGCGGGGCCCTCTTGGGCTTGCCGCTGGCGGCCCTGGGCGTCTGGTACCTCAGCGCAAAGACCCCACCCGCGTCGGCGATCTCGGCGCCCGATCGACCGGCCCTCGTGCATGTTCGCGTGCGGGTCATGCCGCCCGAAGCGTCCATCGACATCGACGGGGTCGACCGCGGACCCGGCCCGCTTTCGCTCGAGGTGGCGGGCGGAGGCCAGGAACACTCGATTCGCGCGCGCGCCGCCGGCTATGTCCCCGAGACACGGACGCTGAGCTTGACCCAGGACACGGAGATCGAGTTCGCTCTGGAGAAGATCGCGCCCCAGGTCCAGGCCCCTCCGGCCCACCCGAGCGCCACCGCGACGACGCCCGCGAACGACGTTCCGCGCCACGCGGGTGTCTTCGTCCCCAAGCCCAAGACCGCCCCCTCGGCGACGACCGAGAGTGGGTGCAATCCGCCTTACTACTTCTCCGGCGGCATCAAAACGTTCAAGCCCGAGTGCCTCTGACGGTACCGCCGCGGCGAGCACGCCGGGGGGCCGCTCACAGCCCGTAGTCGGCCTTCATCTGATCGTATTGGACGATGCACGCGGGAATCGGTGAGTACACGTTGCCGTTCGCCATGAAGATCCCGCGGCTCGACGCGTTGATGTTCCGCGTCGGCTCCCAGAAGAAGGTGCCGAGGCCTTGCTGGTTCGGCAGCCCGAAGACCACGTCGTTGACCTGACGAATCTCGGTGTCCATCTGGTCCGTGGGGTCGGCGTTGTACTCGGCCATGACGAGCTTCATCGTCGGGTACCGCGCGACGAGCCCGTTGAACGTGGCCTGACACACGCTCGGCGGGCCCTGATACGCCACGTAACAAGACTCGCCGAAGGCATCGAACACGACGCCGTTCGCGAGCGCGTTGTCGATGAACGCAATGCTGCTCGGGAGGTCGGCGCCGCGATCGAGGTGGAGCATGATCGCGATGGTGGGGTCGACCTCGTGGACCGCAGCGATGCCGGCGTTGAGCAGCTGCGCGAGCTGCGGCCACCCGTCGCTCGTCGACGGCCCGAGCGGCGTCCCGGGCGTCAGGAGGATCCCCGGTGTGATCTCGTTGCCGATCTGGACCATGTCGGGTCGCGCCCCCGCGGCGACGAGCGTCTGGATGTTCGCCAGCGTGTAGTCGTGCAGATGGGTGACGGCTGCCGGAAGATCGTCGTTCACCCACGCCGCCGGTTTGATCTGCTTGCCGGGGTCGGCCCAGGTGTCGCTGTAGTGAAAGTCGAGCAAGAACCCCAGACCCGCCGCCTTGATCTCTTGGCCGAAGGTCACGGTGTGGGCGAGGTCGCCAAAGCCATCGGGCGAGTACGCCGGGAACGTCCCACCCTGCGGATTCGGAGCCGGTTGGGTCGGATCGACGAACGTCCGCAGCCGGATGTAATTGAAACCGTGCGACTTGAGGATCTGCAGGATGGGCGCGGCGGCATCATTGTCCGCGTACGAGGCCCCGTAGGCCTGATCCTGCTGCGTATAGGTGATGTCGGCGCCAAGGAGAAAAGAGGGTGCCGAGGGCGGGCTGCCGGCCTCACCGCCCGAGTCCGCTCCGGCGTCCATGGCGCCCGAGCCCGACCCGGAGCTGGATCCCGAGCTCGACCCGGAACTCGAACTCGACCCGGAACTGGATCCGGAGCTTGAACTCGAGCTCGATCCTGCACCGAAGCCGTCCGTCAGCCCCGGCGGATCGATGATGCACGCACTCTGGACGAAGAGCGCAAGCGCAAACGAAAGCGCGCCCAACGACAGCACGAACGCTCTCAGATCTCTCATGACGCGCGACGCCTCGGCGTTACGGCTTGCGTCCCCGGAAGAACCCCCCGAAGGGTACCGAATCGCGGCGCCCTTTGCCGTCCTTGTCCTTGTCTTTGCTCTGCGCCCTCATGCGGGCCCAGCAGCTCGGACACCGCCATTCCATCGTGACGGTGTCCTGGTGCTGCGCGCGGGTCAGGCGCCACCCCGTCTGGCTGATGAGGGTGTAGTTCGTGTTCGTCATCGGAGAGTCCATGCCGCAATCAACACAGCGCGGCCGGTAGGACGTATCCGTGCTCACAAGGACGGAGAACGGCCAAACCGGCCGCCGCGTGAAGCATTGGCCGCAAGCCCCAGTGGGGAGCTAAAGCGTGGCGGATCCGTCGCACCGCCGCAGGATTACTCCACCCAGATGTCGTCGACGAGCAGCGTCGCCGGCGGAGGTACCGCGGGTCCCCCGTCGGCCATGCTGTTCACCGTGGTGAGCCGGACTTCGAGCCCGACGACGGTCGTCGGGAAGTAGCTGGCCGTCGGGGTCGAGATATCGGTGACAAGCTCGAGCCATCCCCCCGATGCGTACCCGGAGCCAGCGAGGAACCCGCCGAAGTCGTCGATGTACGTGGTGGGAGTGTCGGAGGCGAGGTTCTGCGAGAAGACGATCTCCTCCACTCCGTTGATCGTGGTGTAGTCCGAGGTCACGACCTTGATCCACATATGGAGGCGAACGCGGCCGGTCCAGTCCTGGGCGGTGGGGAAGTTGTAGTCGACGCCCGACTGCACGCCGTATCCCGTGTAGGTAACGGCCAGCGACATGGCACCCGGGCACCCGAAGCCCGCCGGGCCCTCGGTGGGTGACTGAGTGAACACGAAGGAGCTGGAGGTGGTCGGGAACGTGTACTGGGTCCACGCGCTGGCTTCCGCCTGGGTATCGAATCCAAAGAGGAGCTGCCCGGGCCCGCTATCGTCCAACGAACCGATGGTCGTCACACACGCCACGGCCCCGTCACCCGCGTCGCCCCCATCCCCGCCATCGCCCGGCGACGCCGCGTCCGAAGAATCGGGCGTGCCGGCGTCGGCCGCGTCGCGAGCCCCGGCGTCCGAGGCATCGGGGCGGGCATCCACCTGCGCGTCCGCGGTCGCGTCGAGCGACGATCCGTCCGGATGCGACGCGTCTTGCGCGACGTCCGGGGAGGCGTCGCTCACCGTGACGTCGGGAGATGCATCCGGATGGCCCGTGTCCAACGTGGCGTCCTGCGGAGCCGCCTCCGCCGCCACGTCGGGTACGCCCGTGTCCGGCTGGGACGCACCGTCGGCCTGTGCGTCCTCGGGGGTCGTGCCGGAGCCGGTGTCGTCACCGCACCCGCTGACCATGGCGCCGGCCACTGCGGTCCCGAAGACTGCGAACACCACAACACCCCGAAGCTTCGTTCGCGATCCAAGCATTTCGTCGCCAGCCCTTCCCTGAGTCGAGGCCGGCGAGCTTATGCGCTTTCCGCTCCGCCGTATACGGCAACCAGCAGGGGCTTGCGGCGAGGGAGCGGGAGGCGTACGAGCCAGGGCCCCCATGACCGATCTCGAAAGCCCGGATCCACTCACCAGCGCTCAGCTCGCGAAGCTTCGCGAGCGCCTCTTCGCCGAGCGGTCCCGCCTCGAGGGGCACGAAGAAGCCCTGACATCGGTCCGCGAGACCCGCGAGCGATCGGCCGACCAGATGGATGAAGCGGAGGCGAGCCTGGTGCAACACGAGGCGCTCGGCCGTGCCGCCCACGATCGTTCGCACTCGGCGCTCATCGAGCGGGCGATCCAGAAGATCGAGGCGGGGACCTACGGCGTGAGTGAGCTCTCCGGCGAGCCCATTGGGTACGCGCGGCTCCAAGCGGTGCCGTGGGCGCGCTTCACGGCCGCCGAGCAGGAGAACCTCGAGCGACGGGCGCGAGGCTGATCGCCGACGGCTCCGCCAGTGATCGCTACTGCGACCAGGTGCCTTCGCCCACGTCGAGGTTCCAGCTCGCGAAGTACGTCGGCAGTCCGATCTTGGTCCCCGTGAAGATGAGGGGCTGGAACACGTACGTGGCCAAGTAGTTGTGCACGCCGGGCGCGGTGGTGTCCTGGTTGCCGTACCAGTGGTCGCCCCAATACATGTACGTCGTCCCGCCGCATCCGGTGATCGGCACCACCCAGGTGCTCTGCGTGAGCCAGGTCCGCTGGTCGGAGATGTTGTTCGTGGGGTCGGTCACGGGCGCGACGAAGCCCTGGTAGGTCCACGGTCCGGTCACGGCAGGCGCCGTCGAATAAAAATTGTTGTTGGCGCGCCAGCCCGTCTTGTACGAGCCAATCCAGTAGTACGTGCTGCCCGCCTTGAAGACCGTGGGCGACTCGGAGCCGCCCGAGTCGCCGTTGACGGCGTCGAACGTCTGGTCCGTCAACCAGCTGTGGCAATCGCTCGCGAGCGTGTAAACGTCGCCGCTCTCGGTGAGGACGTACGCGCCGGTGCTGTCCGCGTACGCGCTCATGTCGCTGTGGGCGGCAATGAGGCCGCTCGAGTTCGTGAGGGATCCCTGGAACGCGTACTGGCCATTCACCGTCGGCGAGGTCGCGTAGACGACCTCCTTGTCCGTCTGGTAGTCCTCGGACGCCGCGTGAGCGTAGAGCACGAACTCGCCCGTGCTCGGGCACTTGATGATGTGCGGGCGCTCGCCTTTGCGGACCGGCCCGAGCTCGCCGCTCGGTTGCTGCGGGAGAATGATGCCCTCGTTCTTCCACGTCGCGAGGTCGGTCGACGAGTACATCGAGAAGCCATTGAAGTCGTTGTTCGTCGTCGTGCTGAGGAAGAACTCCCCGTGCAGATAGAAGACGCCGGCCTCTTCGATGATGCCGCCGCCGTGGGCGTTCACCGGCATCCCGCTGGTGTCCGTGAACGTGATGCCGGTCGCCAGCGCACCCGCGAAGGTGCTGATGGGACCGGAGGAGCAGCCGTCCTTCGACCCGGTCGTCGTCGAGGTTCCACCATCGGGCCGTGCGTCGCCGGCCGCGTCGCGCGCGGCCGATCCGGCTTCCGTCACGCGCGCGTCGACCGTCGCGTCCGCGCCGCCCGTGCTCGTCCCGGTACCCTTGCCGGCGTCCGCGGACATGGTGGCGTCTGAAGAGGTGGTGGCGTCCGTCTGCGAGGAACCGCCGTCGGATGGGCCCTTGGTCCCGCTGCTCGACGAGCTGCCGCTGCTGCTCGAGCTCGGGCCGCTGCTGGAGGAGCCCACGCCGCTGCTCGAGCTCCCGCCGCTGCTACTGGAGGACCCGGGACCGGAGGTCCCGCCGTCGTCTTCGCCGACCGGGCCCGGGCCGGTGGCCGCGCACGCCGCGAACAGCGAGAGCGCGAACGCAGAGAGTCCGAGCGTCGAGCGAGCTTTGATCATGGACATCCGGTCCCTCTTCCAGCGCTCGATACGACAAGTGGACCGCACATCTAGAGAAGGTGTTGCGAAGGCGTAAGCGCCGTCACGACCGCGAACAAGATCGTGGGACGTGTCACCACAAAACGCCGTCGAGCACGCAAAAATACGGTGACCCTGCCCGGTTAGGCCGCGTCCTTCGCCCGCAGGAGGCGCACTGCCCAGAGGGCGAGGCCGACGAGGAGAACCGCCAACCCGATCCCGAACGCCGTCCGGTACCGCTCCGTGAAGGCGCGGCTCGACGGACGCGCGGCCACACCGAAGTCCGTATTGGCCACGAGGGCTCCCATCGTGGCGGTGCGCCGCGGTGGCTCCGCGTCGTGCCTCCGCAGAATGTCCGCGAGGTCGTAATGCGGCGGCTCCGCCAGCTCGTCACCCACGTAGAGCGTGTGCTCGCCCTCCCGCGCCGTGCGCAGCACGATTCTCCGGGCGCGGACTTCGCCTTTCACGCCCACGACGTCGATGGGCTGCGAGTCGCCGTCCCAGATCCGTACGCGGTAGTAGCGCTTGCGCACCGCCGTGACGGGGATACGCGCCGAAGCCAAGATCACCCCCGGCCTGGGCTCGATGCGGTACACGAACCCGCCCCCCGCGGCTGGCCACAGCGAGCGATAGTTCGTGGCTTCGACCTCGACGCGACGATGGTACTCGCCGTTCGGAACGTCGAGGACAAGCGCGCGGATCGGGATCCCGCGATCGCCTGCGTCGAGGGTGACGAGCGTAGTGCGCGTCGCGGCGTCGTGCGACGTACCCTCGATCGCGAAAGGAGCCCACGCGACCGGCTCGTCCGCGATCGCCGGCGCGCACGACACCTCGCCACCGCGGATCCCGACCCGGGTGCTCGGCCCGTCGGGAAGGAGCGTGACGCGAACGAGCGACGCAATCGACGGCGGGTACGTGACGACGCTCTCGGCGACACTGTCTCCGCCCTGAAGGATCCGATAGACGTACGCCCCGTCGGCGACCGTCGTCATCGCCCCCGGCTCCTCGCCGGTCTCTACCCGCACTTTGCGAAGGAACCCGTCGCCCTCGAGCGCCAGCGCGATCCGGCAGTGGGTCGCCCCCTTGTCGACGATCGTCCAGGTGGACGACACGGGCCCGACCCCGGGCAGGCTCACGTCGACCGCGCGCGAAGGGACCACGGCGCTCGGTCGAGTCGCAGCGACGTCCTCGACGAGATACGGCACTTCGTTGCCATCGGGGCCGACGATGCGAACGTCGGCGAGGAGCGCGTCGGAGAGGCTCGCTCGAAAGAGGGCGAGGTCGACCGCCAGCGCGTAGTCGCCTCCGGCGTCGATGCCCGTCACGGTCCGCCGCTGGGCATACGCGGCGAACCTCGGCTCGTCCGCGCGCGCGTCTCCCGCGGCCCCGAAGAACGCGACGAGAAGGACGAGCGGCGGAGCGGCCGCGCCCCCCGTCTTGAGGAGACTGAGGAGGCGGGCGCCGAAGCGAGCGTAGAGGAAGCCGCCGCCGACAGTGAATGCACCGACGCCGGTGAGGAGCGCGATCTGGTAGATGCGCTCCACGTGCCAGACGTCCCACAGGGCGAGCTTGCCCAACGTGAGCACGAAGAGCGCGAGCCCGATGTAGCGATGGAAGGCGTCGCGCACCGCGAAGCCGACGCCCAGAAGCGCGGTCGCCGCCGCGGCGCCCAGCAGCGTCGTCATCATGGAGAGCGACCCTTGCTGCGCGCTTCGCGCCGCTTCCACCTCTCCCGCGAAGACGCTCCACTCCGACTCGTCGAGACCAGGCCCCGGCGCGGGCGGCAGATGAAGAAGCGCGGCGCGGGTCTCCGTGACGACGAGCGCCAGCAGCAGCGCGTAGCCGAGGACGGCCAGGAAGGTGGCGGGCACGCGGAAGGAAGCCACACGGACGAGGGCGCGCGCCGAGAACAGGAGCGCGACGCCGGCGCCTGCCAGCGCGTAGGCACGCGAATTCGAGAACGCGGGCGCCGCGAGCGCTCCCTCTCGCCCTCGTGACGCAAGATAGCGGCCCGCGGACTGCTGGACGGCGTCCACGTCGAGGCCGACGTGTACGAGCGTGGCGATGAAGAGGAGCACCGCCACCGCGAGCCAGACGCGCTGCGTGCGTATCTCTCCGGCGGCCGTGGGCACGGAGGCGCTCTTCGTCAGCACCGGGTGCGCCGCGATGTGGGCTGCCACGACCGCGAGCACCGCCCAGAGCACGGTCACCGTCGCCCCGTTGAAGCCGAACGCGAGCGAAGCCGCGAAGAGTCCCAGCGCCTGTCCGACGAGCAGCGTCGCGGGTACGCCGCCCGCCGCGCGGAACAAGAGCGTGCCGAGCAAGAGATCGGCGCATCCGGCGGCCGCCGTCAGGAGGGCGCGCAGCGTCGGAACGTCGTCGGCCGTCCCGGCGACGACGACGCCCACGAAGCCGAGCGTCGCGATGGAGGCCGTCAGCGTCGTCGTCCACCGGATCGGCTCGCCGCGCCTCAGCGGAGGATCGCCCACGGCCACGAGGTGGACCGACGCCCAGACGGCGGTCGCGGCGAGGAACCCGCCGTCGAAGGGCGCGCCCGACGACGCGGCGCTCGCGTGCTCGAGCGTCTCGGGCGCTCCGCCGAGGAGCGCGAGCGCGCCCATCGCGGCCGCGGCGACGCCGAGCCAAGTCTGCCGCGCGCGCGCGCCGAGCGTCGAGATGAAGCCCGACGCGACGGCGAGAAGGAGCGCGAAGAGCGCCGGCCGTGTCTCGAAGAGAACGGCGCCCGCCAGGCTCGCGGCAAACGCCGCGGCGACGCTCGCCTGAATCGCGGCTCCACGAGAGAGCTCCGTGCCGGAGCGACCGCCCAGAAAGCCGACGACATAGACCACGGTCCACGCGCCCACGAGCGCCACGACGAGACCATCGGCCCTCGGCATGTCGCGACATACGACAAGCAGCGAGACGAACCCGGTCGACATCGGCACGATGAGAAACTCGGTCGACGCCAGCCGGCGAAGAAGCGCGATCGCCCCGACGGCCAGGGCTATCGCGACGAGCGCGACGAGCCGCGGAGAGTCGGGCAAGAGCGCTGTGGCCCCCGCATGGGAGACGACCAGCGCGGCCAGCGCGACGATCGCCGCGAACAAGCGCGGCGCGCGGGGCTCTCGTCCTCGAATCGTCGCCCTCTCCGCACGGAGGGCGAGCGCGACGACCGACCACAACGCACTGAAGGCGAAGACGGCGACGAGCGGCACGAGGCGCGCGTGGACCTCGTGGTACGCACCCACGAGCAGCGCGGGAGGCACGTCGGCGTCCGGGGTGACACGCCGATCGCTCGTGTCGAAGAACTTCGCGTACCAGCCGCCGAAGAGCACGACGACGCCGACGATCGCCAGCCAGGGCACGACCCGAAAGCTTCGCCTCGAGGCGACGGCCAGCGCGACGGAGGTCAGCAAGAAGAGATACGCGAAGAGCTCGAGCGGCCGATCTTCGCCCGTCGACAAGACGACGGGATTGAGAAGGCCGCCGACAAGGACGACGAGGAGCGTCGGCTCCGCGCGATGACGGAGCGCCAACGCCGCCCCGAGGAGCAGGACGGCGGACGTCGCGACGAAGGCCACCGTCGACGGGACGAGGGCGTAGAACACGGCGCTCGCCCACAACGAAACGACGAGCGTGGAGAGCCCGATGCCCACGAGGGCGTTGACGAAGCGCGGGCGCGTCTTCGCGCGAATGCCCTCGGCGATCCCCAAGAGGCCCAGCCCGACGACGCACCCAATGCCCACCCGTCCCGTCGGACCGATCCACGCGTTGTCGACGGCGTACTTGAAGAAGAAGAGCCCGCCGAGCAGGAAAACGCCCGCACCGATTCGCGTGAGCCAAGTCAGCCCGAGGTGCTCTTCGAGCGACGGACGAGGCCCTGCGCTCGGCGCGACCGCCGCCGGTGCGGCTGGGGACGGCGGCGGAGCCTCGGGCGACGGCCCATGGACCGGCGAAGAAGCGGCCCTTGTGGCCTCCACGCCGGGCGACTCCGGCGCGGTCGGCGCGGGGGCGCGGGGGGCGGAGTCGGCATGGGCTCGGCGGCGGACGGCGACGGCTCGACCGCAGGCGGCGAGCCGATGGGCGCGCCGGGTGCCTGCGGCCGCGGACGCACGTAGAGCTCGAGGTTCCACAAGTGGTGTTCGAGCTGCAGCACGCGCGCGTCGAGCTGCCGTCGTCCGCGGGACGCTCGGACCGCGACGACCAGCGCGACCAACGGCAACACGAACACGTAGGCCGCAGCGACGAGGCCGAACAAAATGGCGACGGCTTCCACGGGACGCTATCGCCGATGGAAGCACGACTCTCGCCGGGGCGGGGGCCTCGCCTCCGTCCACGCGTCGTCGCGGCCGGCTTTCCGGAGCACGTGGCCAAGCCAAGCCCGTCGACCCATGGATTCGTCGTGAGGACGCTGGCCGGGGTCGGTTTCCCCGTACATCGAGCGCGATGCGACGACGATGGTTAACTTCCTCGCATGATGCCGTTTCGGAAGCACGGACTGGAGGCTCAGCGATTCGCGGAGCGCCGACGGCGCGAGGACGAGGCGCCGAAGCTGTCCGGCGAAGTCCCCGCACTCCAGAGCTTGAAGCTCGAGATCGAAGAGCACTCGGCCGGCGGTCGCGTCAAATACGTCCGCCGCATCCTGGTCGATCGCGCCCCCGCGCTCTTTCTCGTGCCGTGCGGCGATCCGCGCTGCGTCGACGGAGACCATGACCTGACGAGCGTGGTGATGCGCGCCCTCCAGGCGCGGGAGACCGCCTTCCGCGGGAGCCATCACTGTGAGGGCTCGGTCGGGTCGAGCGGGTGTTCCCGCGATGTCCAGTTCGACGGGACAGCCGAGTATCGCTCCTGACGAGGTCTCGTTCTGGTCTCCTGGCGCCGGCAAGACCGGCGCGGCGGAACACTCGTTCGGCTCAGGTCAGCTGAGCAACCGGCCGAATGCGAGGGTTTCGTCGCGCTACGACAAGGATGTGTGGCTTCGCTTGAGCCACGCGAGAAGCTCGCGGATGCTGCCCGTGGCCAGAGCGATGCTCGTGTCGGCCGCGCCATAGTAAAGGTTCAGCGAGTCGCCGTCGGGGCCGACCGTATAGCCGCACGGGAAGACCACGTGACCCACGTCCCCCTCCCGTTCATAGGGGGCCTCGGGCCCGAAGATCCAAGAATCGCCTCGGGCCAGACACGTCTCGGGCTCGTCGCGCGCGAGCAGCGCGATCCCCAAGCGATACAGACAGCCCGCCGCGGTCTGCCGGACGCCGTGGTAGAGCATCAGCCAGCCCTCGGACGTCTCGATCAGCGGCGGCGAGAGCCCCACCTTGTTCGCGTCCCACCACGCGCCCCGCCGCGCCTGGAGCACCAGCTTGTGGCTGCCCCAGTTCGTGAGGTCCGGCGACAGCGAGATCCATACGTGCGCGCCCGAGTCGTGCATCGGACGATGGACGAGCGCGAAGTTGCCGTCGATGCGACGCGGGAGGAGCGCGGCATCCTTGTCGTCGGGCTGCATGATCAATCCGCAGCGCTCGAATTGCCGAAAGTCGGTCGTGAGCGCGAGCGCGACCCCGGGGCCACCCTTGCTGAACGCCGTGTAGGCGACTGCATATTTCCCGAGTTCCGCGACGAAGGTGATGCGCGGATCCTCGACTCCCCACAGTTCCTCCGGATACCTCGCAGGGTCCGGGAGGAACGTGGGCTCTCGGTCGATGACCCAGCCGTCGACCCCGTTTTTCGAACGCGCGGCGCACAGGTGCGAGTGCCCGCGCCGATCCTCGACGCGGCAGAGCAACAAGGTCGTCCCGTCCGCGAGTTGCGCCGCGCCCGGATTGAAGACGGTGTGGATCGGGTACGGCCAGTCGGCCGCCTTGAGGATCGGATTGGTCGGATGCCGCCGGAAGAGGACGTCGTGGCCGCGGAGGGCCGTCAAGTAGCGCTCCCTGTCTGCATCGACGCGCCGTTCGGCGGCAAGAACGTCGGACGAACGATCGATTCGCCGGCTTTCGCCGGGCGATCGACGGCACGCATCTCGAGGAGCGCGAGCAGATAAGACAGCGTCGACTCGGCCCCCTGGTTTTCATTGACGCGATCCGCGTGAAGGCCGTCGCGGCAACCGCCCGTCGTCACGTCGTAGAGCGATTCGCGAAGGACGTTTTGCCCCGAGAACCAGTTGAAGGCGCGCCAGGCACGATGGCCCCAGCGGTCGTCGCCCGTGAACCGCAACGCTTCGATGCACGCCGAGATCATGGAACATGCCTCCACCGGTTGCTGATCGAAGAGCGCCTTCGGGCCGCCCCTCACTTGAAATCCCAGAGAGCCGACGGGTGCGAAGCATCCATCGGCCGACCGTTGAACGCTCGACAGCCACTCGAGCGACTCGAGACCGGCTTTCGTCATCTCGGCGCTGTCGATGGATGCACCGGATACGATGAGCGCCTGCGGGAGACGGGCGTTGCAATACGCGAGGCCATCTTCGAACCATCGCCAATCGCTGCTGCTCGTCCTCCGGTACATCTCCAGCAAGCGCTCCGCGAGCGTCTTTCGAACCGCCTGCACGTCGCAGTCGCCGCGGAACGCCCGCAGGTATTCGTCGATGCCGAGGAGCACGTAGGCCCAGGCGCGCGGACTCGTGAACTCCATGACGGCGGGCAGCGCTGCATGGAACAGGTGACCACCCAGGCTCTGCCTGCCGGGGTCGGCGCACCGCCCCACGAGCGACCCTAGGGCCCACAAGGCCCGGCCGTGGCTGTCCTCCGAACCACAAGACTCCAGCCACTGGCGGGAGTACGACATGAAGTTCCGAAAGCGGCCTCGCTCCGAATTGAACGCGTGCCTCACGAACGCGAGATAGTGCGACGCGAGGGTTCGCACGGCGGCGGCGTTCTCTGTGCCCGCATCCTCGAGGAGTGCGGTGACGAGGAGTGCCCGCGCGTTGTCGTCGAGGCAATACCCGTCTTCATAGCGAGGAACGCCAAACTCGGCATGCTGCAGGATCCCCGTCGCATCGGTCATCGCCATGAGGTGCTCGAGCTTGGGCTCGGGCAACTCGACCGGTCGACTCGCGAGCGTCTTCGTCTGAAAGACCACCCGATGCCGCTCCGCGTGATCGGCCCGCGCCTTCTCGAACGTCCGCACGTAGCGCCGGCCGACGGCGGGCCAACCCATGTCCCGCCCGTACGCGGCAGCTCGCTCGCAGAGCGCACGCCGCTTTTCTTCGTCACCCAGAAGCCCGATGACTTCGCGGGCAATCGCCGGCGGGTCGCGCCACGCGACGAGGATGCCCCGCCCGTCGGCGAGGAGCTCGCTCGCATACCAATAGGGCGTCGAGATGACCGCCTTCCCGGAGCCGACGGCGTACGCCAACGTGCCGGACGTGATCTGCTGCTGCTTGAGGTACGGCGTCACATAGATGTCGGCCGCCGAGAGGAACTCGGCGAGTTCGCGATCGCTGACGAATCGATTGTGAAAGATGATGTTCGAGTCGACGCCGAGCGCTCGCGCTCGATTCTCGAGCATGAGCCGATAGGTCTCACCGTGCCGTTCCTTCACGTGGGGGTGCGTAGCGCCAAGGATGACGTACAGGGTGTCCGGGAAGTGCGCGAGGATGGCGGGGAGCGCGTCGATGACGTGCTCGATGCCCTTGTCCGGGGAGAGGAGCCCGAGGGTCAGAACCACCGGGCGACCCTCGACCCCGAGGCGATCCTTGCTCCGATGGGCTCCCGGCAGGACCGGGATGCCGTGGGGGATGAGGTCGATCTTGCTCGGAGGCACCCGGTGGACGTCGCAGAGGAGCGAGGCTCCTGCCTTGCTCATGACGACCAGGCGCTCGGAGAGCGCGATGACCTCGTCCATCACGCTTCGCTGCGACGGATCGGGCTCGGCGAGGATCGTGTGCAGCGTCGTGACGAACGGCATTCTCAGGTCGCGCAGGAGCTGCAGCACGTGGCGCCCCGCCTTGCCCCCGAAGATCCCGTATTCGTGCTGCACCGAGACCACTTCGACCGCGTTGACGTTCAGGAAGTCCGCCGCACGGCGATATGCCGCGAGCTCACTCTCGGCGATCTCGAAACGAACGCACGCTGGATATGCATGGCGACGCCCGGGGTCGTTCATCGCGAGGACGAACGACTCGATCGCCGGATGCTCTGCCGCGATGGCCGAGCTCAGATCCGTCGTGAATGTCGCGATCCCACATTGCCTGGGCAAATGGTTGCCCAGCATTGCGATCTTCCGGATCCCTCCAGAACTGCCGTTCGAGTCGATGAGGCCTCCGAATCGAGCGCGCGCTTCATGACGAAAACGCGCGCTCGGTCGTCACGCCCGACGGCCGAATCCGCGAAAGCCGACTATGCGCCGGCGACCCACGGAACGCAATCTCCGCGATTTCGTCAGTACGCGCGCTCCGCGCTCTCTGAGCTCGGAGAAACGCCTTCCGAGTGGATCCCAGAGCGGAGACACAGAGCACCAGACCCCCCGCTCCTTGCGTCGTGGCGCTTCTCTCCGCTCTGCCGGCTAATCTTTCTTGGTCAACCCCGCTCGCTGCAGCGCGAGCAGGTCGGCTTGTGCCACCCGCAGGCGGGCCAGCGCCTGCTCGAGTGCGTTGCTTATGGTCGTCTTCTCGGCGCGCGGCGCCACGCGGATGCGCCGAAGGAGCTCGCTGAGGTCCTTGTCGGCCGCGCTCACCTCTTCGAGCGCCGAGCTGATCCGCTTCGCGAGCTCTTTTTTCACCCGTACAATCTACGCCTCCGGCGCACCCACGCCCAGAGCCAGGGCCCTTACTTCTTCGTGATCGTGATCTCGGTGCTCGCGTTCGAAGACAGCGTCGTCGACGAGAATTGAGCGTCGAGCGCGACCCCGTCGACGGTGATCGTCCCGGATACGACGCCGTCGCGGCTGCTGCTCGCCGAACGCGTGATGGTGATCGTGACCGGACCCCCCGGGCTTTGCACGGTCTTGGTCCGAGAGTGCGACTTCTCCGACGTGATCGGGCCGGTCCCCTCGATGACGAGCGCGACGTCGACCGAGATGCTGAGGCCCGTGCTGAAGTCCTGCACCGACGCGACGCCCTCGAGGCCGCCGCTCGCGAGCTTCTTGTTCGGCGGCGCGTACCCATCGGCGATTCCGCCGTCGCCGAACGAGAGGCTCGCTCCCGTGCAGCTGTTCGAATACGTGTCGATCTCCACGAAGATGCCGTTCGAGGTCGTCTTCGGGGTCCCCGTCTCTTTCGTGACGGAGTCCGAGCCGGAGAGGAACCCGCTCGCCGACACACTGCCGGCGGAGCCGTCGGCGCACGTGATGGCCGTGGTCGACGCGAAGGTGGTCGAAATCTGAGACCCCTTGAACGACTCCTTGTCGATCGTCGCCGCGTGCGCGTCTTGCGCGACGAGGGAGGTGGCGGCGAAGGCGCACGAGAGAACGACGGCGGACCTGAAGAACATGGGGCATTTCCCTTTCGGTGGGGCGATTCGGCGCAGCTCGCCGGAGCCGAACCGCTCTACTCGGGACCAACTGCCCCTGTCAATGGGACGTGTTGAGGCGCCGTGCGTCTGGCTCGTCTTGACGTTGTTCAGATTCGAGACGCTCGGCATAAGCGAACTACACGGGCCCGAGATGTCGAGCGAATACGAACCTGAATTCACCGAGAAGCTGTAAGCGCCCGTCTCGTCGCTGACGCGCGTCCCCTGCGATGGGGCCGAACGGGAAAGACCCCGGTGGTTCGCTAGCCCGTCTTCTCTTTGCGTCAATCAAACTCCCGCTCACGTTCCCGATACGTGCAAAGCTCGTGGATCCGCGCGCGAAGAGATCGAACGGGATCCCCCATGACGCTTGCAATGGAAACGGCGGCCGCGGATACCGCCGGCGCTCGGGCCCGACTCCTCTCCATCGG
Organism: Polyangiaceae bacterium; assembly: GCA_036500865.1. GTDB lineage: Bacteria > Myxococcota_A > Polyangia > Polyangiales > Polyangiaceae > Palsa-1150. The sequence goes on along the minus strand of DASYBG010000012.1, from coordinate 125,896 downwards.
CTTCGACGAAGCCGGCGTGCGAGCGCGCCTCGGGCTGAAGGACTTGAACGACATCACGGGGAAGGCATTGCCGATCTATCGCAGCGAGCGCCTCCGCGATCGGGACCCTCTGGCCTGCGCCATCGAGCTCTTCGTGCTGCAAGGTTCTCTCTCGGTCATCGAAGCCGACGCGCTGCTCGCGTCGCCGGACCAAAAATCCCTGTTTCGCGCGGGGATCCTCGAGCGGCACGGCGACTCGATCCATGCGCTCGCGTCTCTTTATCCCGTGGGCCGGCGCCTCATCTTCGCGGATCACGCGTGGCCGCAGCTCGGGCATGGCGCCGGGTCGATCGTCCCCCACGACCGGGTCATGTACGTCGGCACCGACAGCCGCTGGCTGGCGCGGACGACCTTCCGCAAGCTCGTGAAGGACGCGCTCGATCTCTGCTGCGGGTCGGGAATCCATGCCCTCCTCGCCGCGTTCCATTCCGAGACCGCCACGGCGGTGGACATCAACCCCCGCGCCGTCCAGTACACGGCCTTCAACGCGCGCGGCCTCGGCGTCTCGAACGTGCAAGCGCTGTGCGGCGACCTCTACGCCCCCGTGACCGGGCGGCTCTTCGATCTCGTCACGGCGAACCCTCCGTTCGTTCCGGCTCCCGCCCAGGAGATCGGCTTTCGCGACGGCGGGCCCTCGGGCGAAGACGTCCTGCGCCGCATCGTCGAGGGCCTGCCCGCCCACCTCGCGAAGGGCGGCACGGCGCAGATCGTCACCGAGTTCGGAGAGCGCGAAGGCGAGACCCTGATGAGCCGCGTCCGCGCGTGGCTTCGCGACACCCGAATGAACGTTCACGTCCTTCGCCTGCGCGTCCACTCCGCGCAGACCTACGCCATCGCGCACGCCTCCGGCGACGACCCCGAGGCCATCTTGGCGTCGGTGGGTCGCTGGTCCAAAAACCTCGCCGACCATGGCTACGTCCGCGTCGTCTCCGTTCTCTTGGCCTTCCAGTGGAGCGACGACCCGTGGTCGCGGGAGGACGAAGCCCTGCCTCCTGCGAGAGACGCCGCCCACGAATGGGAAGCGATCTTCGCCGCCGAGAGCCTCTCGCGCGACCCGGCCCTGAAAGACCGCCTCAAGGCCGGGCGCGTCGCCCGCACGACACCCATCGCGCTCACGGAGACACGCGGCCTCGGCGTCCATCTGCCCGCCGTCATGCAGGCGCGCGCCCTGGGTCCCGCCATCGCCGTCGAGCACGGACTCGATCCCATCGAGCGCGACATCCTCAGCTGCATGGAGGACGCGATCGCGACGACGGAGCTGCTGTCCGCCGCGGCCAAGGCATCCGTCCCCGAGGCGGCCGTCATCGAGGGCCTGGTCGCCCTCGTGCGCAAAGGCCTCATCCAGCTCGAAGGGCGCTAGATTCCCGCCGGTGAGCGATTCGCCCTACCGCGCACCGAGACCCATCCCGCCCGATCCCTACCTCGTCGCGTGGGCAAAGCTCCGGCGTTTGGGCCTCTGGCCCAGGCGGGGGATCGCGCTCGCGTACCTCGCGTGCACTGGGCTTGTCTTCGCCATGCGAGGGTCGGCGCTGCCCGGCATGGTGCTCCTCGCGACTTCCCTGACGAATTTGGTCCTTTCCCAGAGCTTCCGTCGCAAGGTGACGGCCTTCCCCTGCCCTCGGTGCGGCGAGTCGTTCCTCGGCAACACGTTGCCCTGGCGGCGCATCGGAAAACGAACCGTCTGCCAGCACTGCGGCATCCGCTTCGGCACGCCCAAGTCCGCGTGCCATGGCGAGTTCGTGCGCGTGGATGCCGGCAACCCCGCGGTCCGCGTCGCGGACCCGAACGCGGTCGACGGAGCGCAAGAGGTCGACGAGTCGATCGAGACGGAGCCGGAGCACGAAATCGCGGCGCGCCGTCCCTGACCTCGGCACGCGCCTCACCGGAGCCCTTCCACCTGCAGGCCCTCGTGCGAAGATGCGCGCGATGAACTTCAGCCGGCTCATGACGTTGGAAGTGGCCGTGGCGCCTCCGCAGAAGATCGGCGCCGTCCCGCACGGAACGCGCACGACCGCGCCGATCACGAGCGGGCGCTTCGAAGGACCGCGCCTCCGCGGACACGTCTTGCCCGGGAGTGGAGACTGGACCCTGCTCCGCTCCGACGGCGTCCTCGAGCTCGACTTGCGCGTCACGCTCCAGACCGACGACGGCGCGCTCGTTCACATGGCGTCGTTCGGCCTGCGGCACGGTCCGCCCGAGGTGCTCGCGGCGCTTGCACGGGGCGAACCGGTGGACCCTTCTACCTACTACTTTCGGACGACGCCGCGATTCGAGACCGGGCACCCGAAATACGCATTTCTCAATCGCATCTTGGCCGTCGCCTCGGGCGACCGCAGGGCGACGGGACCCATCTATACGATCGACGAGATCGTCTGAGAGCACGGCGCCATGAAAACTCGCCCCCTCCTCGTCCTTACCCTCGAGACCGCGGCCACACAGGAGCTCGGCCCGACGCCGCTCGGCAAGCGCATGACCTTCCCCGTCGTCGGCGGCGCCTTCGAAGGCGAGCGGCTTCGCGGCAAGGTCCTCCCGGGCGGCGCCGACTGGGCGCTCCAGAGGCCCGACGGCGCCGTGGAGCTGGATCTGCGCGTCACCCTCGAGACCGACGACGGCGCCCTCGTCCACATGATCTTCAGCGGCCTGCGCGACGACGCACGCGCCTACTTTCACACGCTCCCTCGCTTCGAGACCGCGGCGCCGCAGTACGCGTTCTTGAATCGGCTGCTCGCTCTCGGCACCGGCGAGATCGGCCCGAACGGACCGAGGCACGTCATCGAAGAGATCCTATGACGCCGTTCCTCGAGCTCGTCGGCATCGACCATCCGCTGGTGCAGGCGCCCATGGCCGGTGTGTCGACGCCGGCCATGGCCGCGGCCGTCGCGGACGCGGGGGCGCTCGGATCGCTGGGCCTGGGCGCCACCGACGCGGCGGGAGCGCGCGCGATGATGGCCGCCTTCCGCGAACGCTCGACTCGCTCGCTCCACGTCAACGTGTTTTGCCATATCCCCGCGAAGCCGGACCCGGCCCGCGAGGCGGCGTGGATCGCGCGCTTTCGTCCGGAGTTCGAACGACTGGGCGCGCGGGCGCCCGAGACCCTCTCCGAAATCTATCGAAGCTTCCTCGTCGACGACGACATGCTCGCCGCCCTCCTCGCCGAGCGCCCCAAGGTCGTGAGCTTCCACTTCGGGGTGCCGTCACCGGAGCGCGTCCGAGCCCTTCGCGACGCGGGGATCGTGCTCCTCGGCTCCGCCACGAAGCTCGACGAGGCGCGTCGCCTGGTCGCCGCCGGAGTCCACGCCGTCATCGCGCAAGGGTACGAAGCGGGGGGCCATCGCGGCGTCTTCGACGCCGACGCGCAGGACGATCGGCTCGGCACCGTGGCGCTCACGCGCATTCTCGTTCGAAGCCTCCCCGTGCCCGTCGTCTCCGCGGGCGGCATCATGGATGGCGCAGGCATCGCCGCCGCGCTCCGGCTGGGCGCGAGCGCTGCGCAGCTCGGGACCGCGTTCGTGACCACGAAAGAGTCGCTGGCGGACGACGGCTACCGCGCGGCCATGGCGAGCGACGCCGCGCATCACACCGTGATGACCCGCGCCATCTCCGGGCGCCCGGCGCGATGCTTGGCGAACCGCTTCACCGCGTCGACCGCCGGCGTCTCCCCGCGCGACGTACCGGACTATCCCATCGCCTACGATCTCGGAAAGTCGCTTCATGCGGCAGGCAAGCGCTCCCAAGAAACGGGCTTCGGTGCGCAGTGGGCCGGGCAAGGCGCGCCGCTGGCCCGCGCGCTCCCGGCGTCCGACCTCGTGGCGGCGCTGGTCGCGGAGATGTAGCGCCTACCGGGCGAATCGCTCGTACGCGTCGACCATCTCCTCGTAGGCGGCCGTCAGAAAGAGCCGAGCATCGGCGACCGACTCCGGCGGGTCGCCCGGCGCCGCGTTCACGAAGTCACGTTGCTCGGGGTGAAACTGGACCCCGATGACCGGCCACCCGTCGTCGCGAGAGCGAAACGCCTCGGGGACCGTCGCGCACCACGCGGCACCCTGAGGATCGCGGAACACACCGTCCTGCGACGCTTCGGGAAGGACGTCCGGCGCGCAGAACGCGCTCGTCGCCACGAGGGCGAAGCGGCGGAGCGGGCCGTTCTGCAGGAACGCGTCGGGCCGAATCGCGTCCGTGTGCCACTCCGGAAGAGCCTGCGTGGTGGAGCGGCCCAGCGGCCCCGCCACGTCCGCGAAGAGGCTGTCGTCGGCCCGAAAATGGACCTTGGCGCGTGGCGCGTGTGGATCGGTGGGCCACGCCCGGTCGAGATCGACCATGGGGGGGAAGCCGCGGATACGCCGGCCGCTCGTGCGTTGCATCACCCGATCGATCATGCCGAGGTCGTCGAGCCCGGAGGACGACTCGGAGCCGCGTGCTTCGAGCAGCGCGAGAATCTGTGCACCGCCGCAGAACCCGAGAAACGGAGCGACGCGCCTCTGGACGGCGTCGGCGAGCTGGCCCATGCCGCCGAATCGCGGGTCTCGCAGCGGATCCCAGTGCCAATGCGCGGGAAAGAGGAGATCCGGCCCGACATGCACGTCGTAGTCCCAGTCGTTGGAGCCGCTCAAGACCACGATGGGCGGCGGGCTGCTCTGCGCCAAGAGCTGCGTGTCGAGCTGGGGATCGTCCCCCTCGATGGACTCGAGAGCCTCCCCCGCGTTGCCGGTGGAGGGCGCGTCGAGCCACTCCCCGCGAGGCCCGAGCGACCGCGCGAATCGGTCGTCGGATCGGAGCGCCGGCAACAGCGGACCGAATCGAGCCTGGAGGAACTTGGCGTGAAACGCATCGTTCGCGATTTCCCCGCCGGCGCTCCGGTGGACCTGGGCGGAAGGATTCGCGTTGACGCTGAGTATCCAAGGCGGCGCGATCACCGGCCGCTCGTCGTCCGCGCGGAACGCGGCAAACTCGCGCACGACGGGGGCGCCACGCGGATCCATCAGGCCGTCCTCGCCGGTCGCGCCGGACATGACGATCCGCAGCGCGCGTATCCGCTGCGGCTTCGACAGGGTCACGAGGCGGCGCCGCAGCGGCAACGGGGAACCGTCGGCGCGCACGGGCTCGCGGGCGAGCGGAAGGAAGTTCGACCCGTCGCGGCTCGCCTCGATCGCATAGTGGAGGGGCGCCCAGGAGACCGCGTAGGTCCTGCCGCCGGTCGCGCGCGGGACGCTGGTCGCGTCGAAGCCGAACACCACGCGCACGCGGTCGATCGTCGTGGCCTCGGGCAAGTCGACGCGCAGGGTCCACCGCGCCTTGCCGGCCGCGCCCACCCAGCGCGTGGCATAGGCGCCGTCGATGGCCGCCTCGGCTCGAAATCCCGGATACGCACCGTCGTCGCTGGCACGACCGCGCTCGAGCACGTTGCGCGCGCCCTCGATGGCCTGCACTTCTTTGACGACGGGGGGCCCGGCGTTGGTCCGGTCCACGACGAGCCGCAACCCACACGCGTCGGCGTCCACGAACCAGGAGCGGCGCGTAGGTCGCGCGGAGACGTCCTTCCACGCCGAAGGATCGGGGGTCGCCGCCTGGAGAAACTCCCAGGCGCCGTCGTCGCTCGCCGCCTCGGGCTCGCACCTCGTCGCATCGGCTGCGGGCCGCAGCACCTCCCATCGAAACTCGGTGGGCACGCCGAGGGTCGGCGACTGCCCCCACCGGGCACGCAGGAGTCCCAGGTGCGCCGGCCGAGCGAGCAGGAACGTGAGCTTCCATCGCGGCTCGCCGGACGGGCCGGCCCAAGCGACTGCACCACGCCCCACGACCCGCGCGTCGTCGCGCTCCTCGATGGACGACCTCGTCAAGAGATCGGGCCCGTGCAGCGCGTCGCGCAGGCGATCGCGACCGTCGAGCCGCTCGCGCCCCGTCGCGGCGGGAGCGTTCGACGGCAGCGCGAGCCCCACCGAGAGCGCGGCAAGCCCCCCCAGCAGCAAGGGCCAGGCCGAGAAACGGCGAAAGCGCGGCGCGCGCGGGCGACGATCCGACACAGTTTCCGCGAGTCCAACCGCGCATGGGTCAGGTTCATTCCCGAACGCGATCGGGATTTCGTCAGGGTCCTACCGCCCCTTCCGGCCCCGCTCCGGGAGGCTACACTTTCCGCCGATGGCGCCCTATCGCTTGCTCCGGCGCGCCGCCCTCCTCGCGATGGCCGTCGGTGCTTCCACCATCGTGGAACCCGGTTTCAGCGGCGCCACCCCATCCGCGCTCTTCGGTCGCCACGTCCGGTTGGACGGGCAGCACAAGCTCGTGTCTTGGTCCACCGACGACTCTCCGTACGCGCACGTCGCGCGGCTGGCGTGGACGGCGCTCGAAACGAAGTTCCCCGTGCAGGACAACGGGCTCGAGACCTGGCTGTCCTTCTCGCGTTTCGACCCCAATACGTTCGAGGGGATCGCGTGGCCCCACAATCCGGCGAGCTTCTACGCCATGCTGACCGACTCGGCCGTGCTCTGGTACGCGTTCAGCGGCGACGGCGCCGCGGTTCGAGTGGCGCGCAAGGCGCTCTCTTATCAGCTCGCGCACGGGACGACGCCGAGCGACTGGGAATGGGCCCACGTCCCCTTCGCCAGCGCGGCCGCGGGAGCGCCCGACTACGAAGGAGCCGACGACTCGTGGTGCGACATGTGCGGGCGCGGAGACGGCATCGGGGTCATCGAGCCGGACAAGGTCGGGGAGTTGGGGTTCGCATACCTGCAGATGTTCGAGATGACGGGCGACGCCGCCTTTCGTGACGGTGCGCTCACCTGCGCCGACGCGCTGGCCCGCCACGTCCGCCCTGGCAGCGAGACCGAGTCGCCCTGGCCCTTTCGCGTATTCGCCCGGACGAACGAGGTCCGCGAGCAGTATTCCTCCAACGTCGTCGGCGCGCTCATGCTCTTCGACGAGCTCGATCGGCTGAACCTCGGGGACGTGGAGTCCTACCGGCACGCGCGCTCGCTGGCCCTCCGCTGGCTCTTGCAGGTGCCGATGGCGAACGACGCCTGGAGCGGATACTTCGAGGACATCGCGATTCACTCCGACGCCAAGGTCAACATCAATCAGTACGCTCCCCTGCGGACGGCGCGGTGGCTCATCTCGCACCGGGACGCGGACCCCTCGTGGCGCGCGCACGTGGAGCACCTGCTCTCCTGGACGGTCCACGAGTTCGGAGGCGATACGGCCTTCGAGCGCGGCGTGCAGTACGGCGCCACCGTCATGAGCGAGCAGCGCGACGACCCGATGAAGATGGCCAGTCACACCGCGCGCTTCGGCGCGACGCTCGCTCTCTGGTCACAGGTCACGGGCGACCTCGCCGCGCGGGATCGCGCCGCACGCTCGCTGAACTGGGCGACCTACGCGTGCCGGAACGACGGGGTCGTCGCCGTCGCCGAGGATCCGAACGAGGGCTGGTGGTTCAGCGACGGCTATGGCGACTACATTCGCCACTTTCTCTTGGCGATGGCCGCGGTCCCCGAGTGGGCGCCCCGAGGCGAAGACCATTTGCTGAGCTCGACCACGGTGGTCAAGCACGTCGACTACGAGCGATCGCGCGTGGCCTGGTCGACCTTCGACGCGAACGCGATCGAGGCGCTGCGGCTCACCTTCCGGCCGGTGAGCGTCGTCGCCGGCGGACTTCGGCTGGAGAGGCGCGAGGTCGCGAACGCCGACGGATACACCGAGCGTCCCATGGCCTCCGGCGGCTTCTTGGTGCGAGTCCGGCACGGGCGCTCGGCCGAGGTCGTGGTGACCGGTCCGCCCGAACGCTCGGCGGACTGAGGCGCCGTTCGCGGCCAAGGGGTCGTCAGTCCGCGAGCAGCACGTCGACCCGGCGATCGTGCGACCAGCCCGTCTCGTCTCTGCCCGTGGCGTCTTGCGCGCCGCGGGAGGTGGAGCCCACGTTGGCGGAGGAGACGCCTTTCGACGTGAGGTAGCCGGCCACCGCGTCGGCTCGCGATTGGCCAAGAGTCATGTTGTATTCGGGCATTCCTCGCGGGTCCGCGTGCCCCACCAGGTGCAGCTTTCGGCCCCTCATGGGCCCGCTCGTGAAGCAGATCGCCACGGCGTCCAGCGGGGCATGGTCGAACGAAGCCAAGTGGGCCGAGTCGAAGGCGAAGTAGGCGTCCGCGTCCGGGATGTTGCAAGCGCGAAGGACGTCCTCGGAGATTGCCACGTTCGACGCCTTCGGCGTATTCGGAACGGTCTGGATGGGTTGTACGTTGGCGATTCCCAACGACGAGGGCGACTGTGCGGGGGGCGACGCGGCTTGCATTTGCTTTTCACCGCCGCACGCGACGAGGGCGAGCGCCGCCGCGATCGCAAAGTGGAGCAGACGGGGGTGATCTGGTTTGGCGATCATGACGAGACCTCCGCTCCGCCGGAGGAGCATCCCTCGTGCCGCCGGCCGGCCGATGGAATCGCGAGCGCGGGAGGCGGCTCGGTCGTGGCGGATCGACGCAACGGGGTAGAACGACACGATGGGTCATCCATGTTCGCGCATCCGCCCGATCAAACGACGGCTTTGGGCGCGAAAGCCTTGCATCCACCCCGCGGATTGACGGGCCCCTTGACGACCTTGCACGTCGCGCAAACGCCGATCGCGACGCCAGGAATGAACTGCTGACATTGCCCGCAGGTCTTGGCGGGATCGAGCGATGCATCGTGGTATGCGAGCGTCGTCCGCATCTGTCGGTCTTCCGGAGAGAGCGACGTGGTGTCCGTGCACGAGAGCGCCGGGCGCTTCTCTTTGCCGCAAGACACGTTGGCCAGACAAGCCAGGCCGACTGCACCGAGACCCCCGAGCGCACCCGCGCGAAGCAGCAATACGCGGCGCGATACTCTTTCGTCCATGGCACTCCTCTCGCGGCGCACGGGCCGCGCGCGGAGACGCCGAGGCCGGCGTCCCCTCATGGGTGGAGAGTGCCTACAATGTGCAAATCCCTTTCCACTCCGAGCGACGCCTTCAATTCCCTTGTTCGCTCTTCCTCTCGTCGGATGACGCGGACACGACGACGTGTCCCGCACCGTGCCGAAACACGAGTTCGCCGCCCAGCCACCCTCCGGCCATGAGCCCGACGGCCGCGAGCGCCTCGAGCGCGAGCCCCACCGCGGCCCGCCCCCCGCCGAGAGGGGCCGCATGGACGCGGATCGCGGCCGCGACACCGTCCACGCCGACGGCCGCGATCATCACCACCAGGTGGCGCGCGGCCGTGGTCGTCCCCCGCTTTGCGCCTTCGATCATGGCCGCGTAGTCGACGAGGCCCGCCACCGCGGCAAAGGACGCGGCGACCAGCCCCGCGACGAGCAGCTGAAACGAGATGACCCGCAGGAGCGCGTCGTGGCAGGCGATGCCGGCGGCGTCCCACAAGGGCACGACCAGCAAGAGCGCCATGGGAAAGTGGCTCAGCATCGCGTGCGCCGGATGACCGAACACCCGAAGACCTGTCGGCGCGCCCATGGACGTCGTGCGGGCTACGAGAGGTAGGCGGCGAGCAGGATCACGAACGCCGCGACGGCGACGGCGCCGTGGATCGCGACGACCGCGATGGGCAGCTCCTTCTTGCGAAGATGAAACGAGAAGAGGAGGAAGCCCCCGAGCGCCGCCACGACGAAGATGCCGAGCGCCAGCTTCGCGTTGCCGGCGCCGCTCGCCGCGTGGATCGCCAGAAAGAGCGCCACGAGACCGGCCGCCGCGAAAGCACCATGCACGAGCGCGACTCCGAGCGGCAGCTCCTTTCTCTGTAGACGACGAGAGGCGAGAAAGACGCCGCCGAGGGCGGCGATCGCGAAGAGGACGACGGCGACGAGCATGAATGGGGCTCCTTGTTCCCCCCCCTTCATGGAGAGAGTCGCGAGAAGCCGAGGGGTTCCCCGGAATCCGGCCACCGAGGAGACCGAGGAAAAAGGAGACGGGATGCTCGCCACGTACGGACGCATCGGCGACGGTGCCCCGCGTTCGATCCTCGGCGAGTCGACCTTCCCAGCGGAGACGGCGCGCCTTCTACCGATGGAAGGGCCATCTTCTCCGCGGCGATGACGCGCCTTCTACCCCTCCAAGGCGCGCCTTCGACACGACGAGGGCGGGTCGTCCATCGACGCAAGATCTGCCATCGACGGGGTCCACACGGAGCATCCATCGATAGGACGTCCGCGGTCGATCCGGTCGTCGCGCGTCGTCGATCGAGACGAGGTGCGTCGTCGGCCCGGTCAAGACGTGTCGACGACCCGATCACCCTGCCTCGTCGATCGACGCAAGGTGCGTCGACGACCCGCCCGAGACGCTCCGTCGATCGATGCGAGGCGCGCGGTTCCATGGTGGCAAACGCGTCGTCGATCGAAGGAAGGTCGATCGTCTGCCCGATCATGACATGTCGTCGACCGATGCGAGGCGCGTCGTTCCCGGGGTCGAGATGCGCCATCGATCGATGAAAGGCCCTGGGTCCACGCGATCGAGAGCCGTCGTCCCTCGGGCCACACGCTGACCATGGCCTCGTTTCGCCTTCCAGAGCGTTACACGAGAGGGCGGCCAAGAAGCTCCGCGGTTCGACCCACGACGGGCTCATGCCCACGTTGTCCTACCTATTTTTCTCGGAATGGCCCCTCTCGCTGGGCATTACCGGTGAGGGCGTCGACGCGGGCGGCATGGGGCCTCGCGCGACGGCGTCCCTCTCATCGACGAAGCCTACGAAAGGACAACGACCATGGGCCGCAATACTCCGAACAACAATCGGCTGGACCGCACTTCGGCCGACCAAAAACTGATCGACGGCATGGGCAAGCACGGGGCCGCGATCACGGCGATCCTCATCGGCGGAGCCCCCCAGACGCCGGCGCAGATCGCCGCCACGTTGCAAGCACGCATCGACGACGCGAACGCGGTGCTGACGTCCAGAGCCACGTGGCAGAACGCCGTGGTGAAGGACAGGACGGGGTACGCCAAGAGCAAGCCGTACGTGTCCGGCTGAAGCAGGCCCTCCTCGTCGCGTTCGCAGGACAGGTGGACGTCCTCGCGGACTTCGGGCTGACGGGCCGCGCCGTGCGCGTCCTCACGCCCGAAGAGAGAGTGACCATGACCGCCAAGGCCAAGGCCACCCGCGCCGCGCGCCACACGATGGGCAAAAAGCAGAAGGCGGCCATCAAGGGGACGGTCACGCCGGCCGCGGCTGCGCCGGCCGCCCCGGCTTCACCCGCGCCGGCGTCGGCCCCGGGGGCTCCGACAACGACGGCTTAGCCTCCGATCGTCCTCTTCCTTCGTTGGTCACGCCGCATCCGCCGTCCCGCGGCTCCCCTCCCGACTTCCTCGCATCGCGTGGAGGCTCGGGAGGGGAACGGCGGTTCCCGGAGGTCCGCGGTCCCAGCATGGTAGCGCTGTCGAACGTGTCCGAATGGGGCGAACCGCCTGCGAGCCCACGAAAAGGGCAGCGCGCGAAAAATGAGAGCTCGCGCGCCACGGATGAGAGGACTTCGCCGCCGGACGTGGCATCTCCCCTGCGACTCACATAGAGAGGCTCATCCCGATGGCACTTCGAGTTTCGGTCGTGGCGCCCGCCCGCGTGGCTTTGCTCGTGGCCTTCGGCGCCTGCTCCAGCAGCCCCACCGCCTCGAACAAGCCGGGCCCCGGTGCGCTGGCGGACGGCGGCGACGCGGCGGCGACGGACGGCGAGGCCGCGACCTCCGACGCGGGTGCGGACGCGCAGGCGTCGTCGAACTGGGACTGGGTGGGAGTCGTCGGAACGGGGCAGAGCCTATCGGTCGGAGCGTTCGGCACCCCGATCAACGCGACGACGCAGCCGTACCACAACCTCAAGCTGTCGCTCGGCTTCGCGACGGTCCCGCCCTTCGACCCGACCGCCGCCGGGCTCTCCATGGTGCCTCTCGTGGAGCCCGTTCGGACGTTGGCGCAGACGTACCCGAGCGCTTATCCGTTCAACATCTACGGCGAGACGCCGCACACGGCGATGGCCGACGAGATCACGTCCCTCGTTCAACAGGCCACCCCGGGAGGCGACTACGTCACGGTGCATACGGTCGTCGGCGAGGACGGGCAGGCGATGAGCGTCATCGACAAGACCGCGACCGAGATGGACACGGGGATGATGAGCACGGGACGGGCGTATGCGGCCACGCTGTTCGAGGCGGCCGCGATTGCGCGGCTCGCGACCGCCGCCAAGAAGACTTACGGCGTCGGCGCGATCGTCATCACGCACGGGGAGTCCGACGCGGGCAACTCGGCCTACGAGAGCGCCCTTGTCCAGCTCTGGTCCGACTACAACGAGGACCTGTCGGCCATCACCGGGCAAACGAAGAGCATCCCCATGTTCGTGTCGCAGCAGGAGTCGGTGCCGGCGGGCATGGGCTTCACGTCGGCCTCGACTCTGGCCGAGTGGCGCGTGGGCGTGGACCACCCGGGCGACATCGTCTGTACGGGACCGAAATACCAATATCCCTACGCCGCGGCGGACACGACCAGCGTCCACCTGAGCACCGCGGGCTACGAGGCCCTCGGCGAGAAGTACGGCGAGGTCTTCTTCCAGAAGGTGGTCTCCGGGCAGGACTGGCAGCCCCTCCAGCCGACCGCCGCCACCCGCGCAGGCAGCGTCGTGACGGTGCAATTCCACGTGCCCGTGGAGCCGCTCGCCTGGGACGACACGTTTCCGTCGCCGCATCCGACGGGGTATCCGCAATGGACCGCCGGACGCGGCTTCGAGGTCCTCCTCAACGGCGCTCCCGTGACGATCGCCTCCGTGGCCATCGCCGGCGACAGCGTGCAGATCACCTGCGGCAGCGACGTCTCGACGGGGACGGTCACCGTCGGCTACGCGTACACCGCCGACGGCGCGCCGATGCCGGGAGGCACCGCGCGCTGGGGCAGCCTGCGAGACTCGGATCCTTTCGTCGGCTCGACGACGCAGACGGCGCAACCGAACTACTGCGTGTCTTTCTCGATGCCGGTCCCCTGAGCCGCCGCGGCGGGCGCAGGGCCGTGCAGGAGCGCGATCATCGCGGTGGCGTAGCGCTGGCCGATCTCTCGCTGGCCGGCGAGGTCGAAGTGGGCGGCGTCGATCCCCGACAATCCCTCCGCCGACACGACCCGCGTGCCGGGGATCTGCGCCGAGAGCTGCGCGACGAGGGGGTTGTGCCATCGCCCGCAGCAGCCCGAGTAGAGGAGCTCGCCCGCCACGAAGGGCGCGTCGCCGATGCCGAGGTCCGCCCGAAGATCGGCGACGAGTCCCTTGACCTTGGCTACCCAGGCGGCGTTGCCCGTGTCGGATTCGCCTTGGTGGAAGACCATCCCCCGAATCGTGCCGACGCGCTGGGCGCGCCGCGCCCGCTCGATCATCCAATCGTAGGCGCCGGACCAGTGATTGTCGGGAGGGATACGAAACTCGCGACGACGCGTCGAGACGACGCCTTTGCGGAATAGGTCGATGTCGGCGCCGCTGACGGCGAGCGGCACGAGGGCGATCGTGGCGTTCGGGTAGGCGGCGGCCATCGCCTTGCCGAAGCCGTCGCCGGGGCCGACCCCGGCATAGCAGCCGTGGAGCGGGGGCTTGGCCACGTACCACTCGTCGTACGTGCGACCGAGGTTCGGGCAGGTGTCGTAGGCGAGGACGACGACCCTTGGGTTCTCGGTCTCGTCCTCCGGAGCCGGCTTGGGCGCGCCCTCCATGTTCGATTGGCCCATCAGGAGAAAGACCATCGTCTCCGAGCCGCCGTCCGGTCCCGCCCATCGGGCGGCGCCTGCGCTCGCCGTCCCGAGGTCGTGCGGCTCGGCGGCAGCGGCGCCGTGGGCTGTCTCCCTCGCCGGAGGGACGATGCACGCGGCGATCGACAGAAGGAACGGGAGGAGGGGCGCGCGTCGGGGAGCGCGCAGGGGCATGGAAGGCATCTTTACGCGCGCGGCTCCGGGCGGTTCATCGTCGTCCTCGGCGGAGAAGATACCGTGGCGCATCTTTGCGCGCGCATCGGTGTGGTTCCCGTACCACCCATCCGGGGCGAACCGAACACGTGCGGGTGCCTCTTTCGCGCGATACGGGCGGGATCGAGAGGACGTGGGCCGCCCCCGCCCGTCTGCGGTAAAAAGGACGACCCATCATGACGACCCCGCCGCACGCGTTCGCTCACGGCCCTTCCACCGTCCGTCTCGGTGACCTCGAAGTCGTTCGCCTTGGATATGGCGCGATGCGCTTGCCCGGCCCCGACGTGTGGGGAGAGCCCGAAGACCCGCCCCGCGCGCGCGAAGTCCTTCGCCGTGTGGTCGCGCTCGGGATGAACCTCATCGACTCGGCGTGGTTCTACGGCCCGCACGTGTCGAACCGCCTCATCGCGGAGACGCTCCACCCGTATCCGCGAGACCTGGTCATCGCGTCCAAGCTGGGCGGCAAGCGCCTGCCCAACAAGGGGTGGGCGCCGTTCTGCCGCCCCGAAGAGCTCCGCGAAGGCTGCGAGACCGATCTCCGCGACCTGCGGCGCGACGTGCTCGACGTGGTCCACCTGCGGTACATGGGAAAGGCCTCGCCCGTACCGTTCGCGGAGTCGCTCGACGCGATGATCGCGCTCCAACGCGAAGGCAAGATCCGCCACCTCGGGCTCTCGACCGTGGGGACCGCCGAGATCGAGTTCGCGCTGACCAAGACGCCGATCGTGTCGGTGCAAAACCTCTACAGCGTCTCCGGCGGAGGCGGCGAGATCGCCCGCGTGACGCACGCCGAGGTCGAGGCCCCCGAGCACGTGCTCGACCTTTGCACGGCCCGCGGCATCGCCTTCATGCCTTACTTTCCTCTCGCCATCGGCGCGCACGCCAAGCCCGACACGGCCATCGCCGCGGCCGCGGCGCGACACCACGTCAGCCCCGCGCAGATTGCGCTCGCGTGGCTCCTCGCCCGCTCGCCGATCATGCTCCCCATCCCCGGCACGAGCCGCCCCGAACACCTCGAAGAGAACTGGGCGGCGCGATCGATCGAGCTCACGCCGGCGGAGGTCGAGTCGATCGCCGCGGCGGCGCGCGCGAAGTGATCTTCCTGCGATGAACGACCGAAGCCGCACGCGCTTTCTCAACGTCGACCTCGAGGTGCGCGCAACGGAAGCGCTGACGGAGCTGGTCGACGCCTTCGAACCCGAGGCCATGGCGCTGACATGCACGGCGGTGCAAGAGGGGTACTTCGCCAACCTGGAGCTCACGACCCAACCGATCGATGCCGAAGCCGCCATACGCAGCTTTGTCCGCTTGATCGGCGCCCTCCCCCCGCGAGCCCGGGAGCTCTGGAGCGGAGCGTTCCGGCGCGACTTCTCGGTCGGCGTGGAGGCCGGCTCGGCCCCCTCGAGCTTCGAGCTCGCGCTGACCCCCGACGTGCTGCGGCTCGCCGCCGACGTCGGTGCCCGCATCACGTTCGTGGTCTACGTGCACGCTCGCGCCACCGGCCACCCGACGCCTCCGTCGTCCCCCGGCGCCCCGTAGGGTGCTCGCGGCGCGCTTCTCCTAGCCGTCGACCGTCCGCGCGATGTCCGCGAGCGGGACGTCGATCGGAGCGCTCCCGTCGACGACGGCTTCTTCGAGCTCGTGGAGCATGCGCGCGAACAGGGTGCGATCGAGCCACATCGTGAGGCCGGCCTCGTTGGCCGGAAGGAAGCTGGCGCCGCCGGCCTTCGCGAGGTAGCCGCGCAGGAAGGCCGCCGTCGACCACAACGACCACAGGTCTTCCCACGGGAGCAGGCGCTCTTGGTCCTCGTGGCGCACGACGCTGTGGAGGCGCGCCGACGAGGCGGCGTAGCGAAACGATCGCATCATCCGGGCGATGTCGCGGAGCGCGGGGCGCTTGCGCCTGCGCTCCTGGGTGGAGAGGGACGCGTCGCCGTCGAAATCGATGAGGACGAAGTCCTTGCCCGTATAGAGCACTTGGCCGAGGTGGTAGTCGCCGTGGATGCGCATCCGCATGCCTTCGCTCGCGGCGTGGAGGAGCGGCGCCACGCGATCCAGGATGGCGTTCTCGCGCTGGACCACGTGGGCCGCGAGGGCGACGGTGTGCTCCGGCAGGTCCCGCTGCCGTGCGCGGAGCTCCCGGATGACGCGCCCGATGAGATTCCGGAAGGACTGATACGTCGAACGCCGGTCGAAGGAGGAGAACGGCTCCGGCGCGAGCGCGGGATCGTCGCTCGCCGCGAGCGCGAGGTGCATGTCGGCCGTCCTCGTTCCGAGCAACTCGGCGTACGTGAGCTGGCCGCCCATTGCGGCGGCGAGCGACGCGGGCGGCTCTTGCGTGACGAGGGACGTGATGGAGCCTTGGGGGAGCGGCGGCGCCGCGCGCGCCACGTCGGACGTCAGGATGCGTTCGTAGAAGCGCCCGAGCTCGGCGCACGTGTGCTCCCACCCGGTGCCCTCGTTGTGCACGAACTGCTGCAGCACCGCGACGGTCCTCCGCTGGCCGCGCCCGTAGCGGTACTCCGCGGCGCCCAGGAAACGTGGGACGAGGCCGGGCGCGCGCTTGGCGATTTGCAGAGTCGCGTCGAGCTCCGGATTGGGTCCGTCGTCGAGCCTCCGGTACACCTTGAGGAGGAGGCGGTCGCCGTACTGGATGGTCGCGTTGGCGTGGTGCGCGCTCAGCGCCTTCGCCGCGCCGACGTCCTCGTTCGGTCCCTCGTCGAGCCGCCGGCCGACGAGCTCACCGGCCCCGCCGGCGGCGCGGACTCCGCCGAGCACGACGTCGAGGAGCGGCCGTGCAGACGCGGCATCGGCGAGCGCGTCGACGAGCCATCCTTCGACGCCGTGGATCCGGGCGGACGCGACGACGGCGTCGTCCGCGACTTCGCGCGGGTCGCTCCGCGGCACGAACGCGAGGGGCAGAGCGTAGGTCTCCACGTCTCCGCTCGGAAGCTCGACCCGGACGAAGGCGATGACGAAGGCCTCGTCGCCGCGGCCGAGGGACACGGCGTCGTCGACGCGCGCCGAGACGAGGTCTCGGTGCCGTGCCCGGAACCAGGGCCGTGACGCGAGGAACGCGGGCAAGAGGGTCCGCAACGCGTCGCGCTCGTCCCCGGCCGTGAGTCGCTGGAGCGACGACGCCTCGATGGAGGGCGGCGCGTACGCGTCGAGGCGCCTGCGCGCTTCGCTCTTCACCGGTACGTCGAGAGAAAGCCAGTAGAAGGCAAAGCTGCCCAGCGTCAGCACGTACGGCTTGTCGCCGATGGCGGGGAGGCGCGCTCCGCCGAAGAGCTCTCGCGGGACGCGCCCCGCGTGGCTCTTCAAGTCGAGCTCGACGTACTGGATGGACCGCGACAGATTCGCCACGATGAGAATCGTCTCGTCCTCGAAGCGCCGGACGAAGGCGAGGACGGGCGCGTTGTCCGGATGGAGGAACTCGATGGTGCCGCGGCCGAAGGCCCGGTGCCGCTTTCGAAGCGCGATGAGGCGCTTGGTCCACCACAAGAAGGAGTGCGTGTTGTTCTGCTGCGCTTCGACGTTGACGGCCTCGAAGTGGTACTCGGGATCGATGATGACCGGCAGGATGAGCTTCTGCGGATTGACGCGCGAGAAGCCGGCGTTCCGGTCCGAGTCCCACTGCATCGGTGTGCGGACGCCGTTTCGGTCGCCGAGGTAGATGTTGTCGCCCATCCCGATCTCGTCGCCGTAATAGAGGACCGGCGTGCCCGGGAGCGAGAAGAGCAGGCCGTTCAGGAGCTCCATCCTCCGCCGGTCGTTGCCGAGGAGAGGCGCGAGCCGGCGGCGGATGCCGAGGTTCAAGCGCATCGCGGGCTCGAGCGCGTACGCCCGGTACATGTAGTCGCGCTCCTCGTCGGTGACCATTTCGAGGGTGAGCTCGTCGTGGTTCCTGAGGAACATGGCCCACTGGCAGGTCGGCGGCAGCTGCGGCGTCTGCGCGAGGATATCGATGATGGGGAAGCGGTCCTCCATTTGGATCGACATGAAGAGCCGGGGCATGATCGGGAAGTGGAAGTTCATGTGGCACTCGTCGCCCTGGCCGAAATAGGCGGCGGCGTCCTCGGGCCACTGATTGGCCTCGGCGAGGAGCATCTTGCCCGTCCACTTCCCGTCGATGTGCGCGCGGAGCTTCTTCAAGAACGCGTGCGTCGCCGGGAGGTTCTCGCAGTTGGTCCCTTCTTCTTCGTAGAGGTAGGGGACGGCGTCGAGCCGGAGCCCGTCGATGCCGAGGCCGAACCAGAAGTCGACCACTTCGAAGAGCGCGTCGTGCACCGCCGGGTTCTCGAAGTTGAGATCGGGCTGGTGCGAGAAGAAGCGATGCCAAAAATAGGCGTTCGCGGTGCGGTCCCAGGTCCAGTTCGAGGGCTCGAAGTCTTTGAAGATGATCCGCGCGTCGCGATAGCGATCCGGCGTTTCGCTCCATACGTAGAAGTTGCGCTCCACGCTGCCGACGGGCGCGCGCCGCGCCCGCTGGAACCACGGGTGCTGGTCCGAAGTATGGTTGAGGACGAGCTCCGTGATGATGCGAATGTGGCGGCGCTTGGCCTCGGCGATCACGGTCTTCAGGTCGTCGAGCGTCC
This sequence comes from Polyangiaceae bacterium, assembly GCA_036500865.1. Classification (GTDB taxonomy): domain Bacteria; phylum Myxococcota_A; class Polyangia; order Polyangiales; family Polyangiaceae; genus Palsa-1150. The sequence continues at coordinate 107,332 of DASYBG010000012.1, read as the reverse complement.
CCAAGTCGGACTGGACATCCATGTAGTCGGCGATGTCGTAGCCGTCGTCCTTGCCGGGGGACGGACAGAGCGGCAAGAGCCATATGGCCGTGACGCCGAGGTCTTCGACGTAATCGAGCTTGGCGGCGAGCCCCGCGAGATCGCCGATCCCGTCGCCGTTCGAGTCGAAGAACGAGCGGGTGCGGAGCTCGTAGATGATCGCGTCTTTGTACCACAGGGGATCGTCCGCGCTGTTCGGGGCGGCCACGCCGTCGCTGAGTCCGGTGGGCCGCGCGACGGTGGTCATGGTCGAGCATTCTTGCGACCCGTGCGTGACTCCGTCAAATCGCTCGTGGCACGCACGCGGCCGCGCTCGTTCGATAGGGGCGCGCTCGCGCGCGGACGCTCACCAGGCTCACCCGCTCGGCGCTGCGTCGATGGGCTCGTCCGCGTGCTCATGTGCTTTTCTCCTCGGCGCGAAGGGCCTTCGCTGGGACAATGCTCGAGAATGGCGTCGCACCGCTCTCCGCCGGCGTCGCTCCCGCCTCTGCCGCGTTTGCCATTCTCGGGCGAGGGCCCGCAAGACATCTCTCCGGCGGCGCGGCGCCGGGTCTTCGTGGAGGCGCTCGCCCCGCGGGTCGACGGCGGGCGATACCCCGTCAAGCGCGTGGTCGGAGATCGCGTGTCGGCTTCTTGCGACCTGGTCCGCGACGGACAGGACGCGGTCGCGGGAGCGCTGCTCGTCCGGCGGCCGGCGGCCCGAGAGTGGCTTCGCCAGCCGCTGCAGTCGGTCGCAGGAGAGCGCTACGAGGCGTCGTTCCTCGTCGACGAAATCGGACAATGGCAATTCGCGATCCTCGCGTGGATCGACCCGTTCGAGACGTGGCGGGCGGGCACGCGCAAGAAGATCGACGCGGGTCAAGACGTGGAGCTCGACCTCGCGGCCGGCGCGCTGCTGCTGAAGGCCTACGCCTCGCGGGCCGACGCGGCGGGCGCGGACACGCTGCGGAGCGCGGCGGCGCGCCTCGAGGACGGCTCCCTGGTCGCCGCGGATCGATGGGCCTCCGCCGCGTCCCCTCCGATCCTCGCCGCGGTCGCCGAGTGCCCCGATCTGCGCGACGCGACGCAGTCCGAGCCGGTGGTCATCGTCGTCGACCCCGTGCGCGCCCGCTTCAGCAGCTGGTACGAGATGTTCCCGCGCTCGGCGGGCGCACCGGGACGGCACGGGACGCTCCGCGACGTTGCCGCGCGGCTTCCGTACGTGGCCTCCCTCGGGTTCGACGTCCTCTACTTGCCGCCGATCCATCCGATCGGTCGAACCGCGCGGAAGGGGCCCAACAACGCCCCCAACGCGGGCCCGGACGACGTCGGGAGCCCGTGGGCCATCGGCGGCCCCGAAGGCGGCCACAAGTCCGTTCACCCACGACTCGGGACGATCGACGACCTCCAGGCCCTCGTGCGAAAGGCGCGCGAGCTCGGCATCGAGGTGGCGCTCGACATCGCCCTCCAGGCCTCGCCGGACCATCCCTACGTGACCCAGCACCCCGAGTGGTTTCTGCACCGGCCCGACGGGACGATCCAGTACGCGGAGAACCCTCCCAAGCGATACGAGGACGTCTATCCGTTCGACTTCTACGGCGCGGGCTGGGAGAGCCTCTGGGAAGAGCTCCACGGCATATTCGTGTTCTGGTGCGAGAAGGGAGTCCGCGTCTTTCGCGTCGACAACCCCCACACGAAGCCGCTGGCGTTCTGGGAGTGGTGCATCGCGCGCGTCAAGGCGGCTTACCCCGACGCGCTGTTTCTCGCCGAGGCCTTCACACGGCCGAAGCTGATGTACGCGCTCGCGAAGCTCGGCTTCACGCAATCGTATACGTACTTCACGTGGCGGCAGTCCAAGCGCGAGCTCACCGACTACGTGACGACGCTGGCGCGGCCGCCGCTCTCCGACTTCTACCGGCCGAACTTCTGGCCCAACACGCCCGACATCTTGCCGACGCACCTCGAATTCGGGAACCGCGCCGCGTTCGTGCAGAGGCTCGTCTTGGCGGCGACGCTGTCGAGCAACTACGGGATTTACGGGCCCGCGTTCGAGCTCATGGACCGGGCCGCCCGCGAAGGGGCCGAAGAGTACGCGGACAACGAGAAATACCAGATCCGCTCGTGGGACCTTCAGCGACAAGACAGCCTGGGCGACCTCATCACCCTCGTCAACCGCGTCCGACGCGAGAACCCGGCCCTCCAGGACAACCTCGTGACGTTCCACCCGACCGACGACGACGCCCTCCTCGCGTTCAGCAAGCGCAGCGCGGACGGGGCCCACGTGGTGCTGGTCGTCGTCAACCTGGACTCGCACCACCGCCACGCGGGGCACGTGGCGCTCGACCTCGCGGCGCTCGGCGTGGGCCCCGACGAAGCCTTTCAGGCGCACGATCTGCTTTCGGACGAGCGCCACCGCTTTCAAGGGCCGCAGGCCTACGTCGAGCTCGACCCGGAATTCCTTCCGGCCAGCGTCTTCGCCGTGCGCCGGCACCTGCGCACGGAGCAAGACTTCGACTACTACAGCTGACGCGAGACCCTCGAACGCGAACCCATGACGAGCCGGATGGACGGCCTGCATTCTCCCGCCTCACGCGCCCAGCTCGAAGCACGGCTGCCGGCGTACATCGCCCCGCGCCGGTGGTTCCGGTCGAAGACGCGCGCCATCGCGTCCGCGTCGCTCGCGCAGGTGTTCCCGCTGCCGGACGCGGACGGCGACATCGCCTGGGCGGTGGTTCGCGTCGGCTATGCGGAGGGTCCGAGCGAAGAGTATGCGCTCGTCGTCGAGCGGACGCGTGACGCGCGCCTGGTCGAGGCGACGCGGCCGCAGTTCGTGATCGGGGAGGTGAGTCGAGAAGGCGGGGGGCCGGCGTGGCTGGTCGATGGCGTAGGGTCCCGTCGAGCGCTCGAGTCGTGGATGCGGTTCATCGCACGCGGCGCGTCGGCCGAGGGGTGGTCCGCCGACGGCGGGACCCCGCTGCTTTCGGCGCGCACGTTCGGGCCGATCGCGGGTATCGACGAGCCGCGGCCGGTGGAGACGGAGCAGAGCAACACGAGCGTCGTGTTCGGCGCAAAGAGCATCCTCAAGATCATTCGCCGCCTCGACGAAGGGCGCTCGCCCGAGCTCGAGATGAGCGAGCACTTGACCCGAGAGGGCTTCCCGAGCACGCCGCCGCTGCTCGCCGCCCTGGAGCTTGATCGGGGCTCCGCCGAGCCGCCGACCATGGCCGTCGTCCATACGTACGTGCCCAACGAGGGGGACGCGTGGACGTACACGCTCCGGGCGATCGGCGCCGGCGCGGAGACCGAGGAGACGGCGTTCGTCCGGCGCATGGCCGAACGGGTGGCGGCGATGCACTCCGCGCTCGCCGCGCCGACGCAGGACCCGCGCTTCGTCGCGGAGCCGCTGACCCGCCGCGAACGGGAGACGCTGGCCGACGCCGTCGGGCGATCGCTTTCGGCGGTGTTGGCGAAGGCCGACGCGCAGGCGAGGGTCCTTCGGGCGGGGGTGCGGGCTCGCCTCGAGGCGGTGCTCCGCGCGGAGGGAGCTTACCGGCAGATCGTCGGCGCGATGCTCGACGTCGAGCCTTGCTGGAAGACGCGCGTCCACGGCGATTTGCACCTCGGGCAGCTGCTCGTCCGCGGGGGCGACTTCGTGGTCATCGACTTCGAGGGGGAGCCGGCGAGGTCGCTCGAGGACCGCAAGGCAAAGCGCTCGCCGATGGTGGACGTCGCGGGGATGCTTCGCTCTCTCCACTATGCGTCGCTCACGGCGGGGGGCGGCTCGCTTTGGTACGCCTTGGCCAAGCGGGCGTTCCTCGAGGCCTACGACGCGGCGGCCGGCGCGTCGGCGCTGCCGGAGCGTCCATCGGACCGAAAGGCGTTGCTCCGGTTCTTCTGCCTCGAGAAATGCGTCTACGAGCTCCACTACGAGCTCGACAATCGGCCTGATTGGGTGGACACGCCCTTGGTGGGTTTGGAGGAATTGATGCGAGAAGTCGATGCGGGTTGAACGTCTCAGCGAAATCGACCTCTCGGGATTCCACTCGGGCCAAGACGCGCGCGCGTACGAGAAGCTCGGTGCGCACGCCGTCGACGGCGGCACCGTGTTCGCGGTGTGGGCGCCCAACGCGCGGGCCGTGAGCGTGATCGGCGAATTCAACGACTGGCGGCCGAACGCGTCGCCCCTCGCGCCCGTCGGAGCGAAAGGGGTCTGGCACGGAGTCGTCCCGGACGCGCGCGTCGGACACCGGTACAAGTACCGGATCGAGTCGCGCTACGACGGTTACGTCGTCGACAAGGCCGACCCGTACGGGTTTTTGCACGAGGCGGCACCGAACACGGCCTCGATCGTGACCGACGATCGATACGCCTGGGGAGACGCGGCGTGGCTCGAGGCGCGCGGACGGCGCGACAAGCTCGACGAGCCGATCTCCATCTACGAAGTCCACCTCGGTTCTTGGCGGCGGGTCCCCGAAGACGGGAATCGATCGCTCACGTACCGCGAGCTCGCCCGCCGGCTCCCCGAGTACGTGGCCCGGCTCGGCTTCACCCACGTCGAGCTGATGCCCGTGATGGAGCATCCCTTTTACGGGTCGTGGGGCTACGGCGTGACGGGCTACTTCGCGCCCACCCATCGATACGGCTCGAGCGAAGACTTCATGGCGCTCGTGGACGCCCTCCACGCCGCGGGCGTCGGCGTCATCCTCGACTGGGTGCCCGCGCACTTTCCGGCCGACGGTCACGGCCTCGTCTACTTCGACGGCACCCATCTCTACGAGCACGCCGACCCGCGTCAGGGCTTTCATCCCGAATGGAACAGCTGCATCTTCAACTATTCGCGAAACGAGGTCCGGAGCTTCCTCCTCTCGAGCGCGATGTTCTGGCTCGATCGTTTCCACGTCGATGGGCTCCGTGTCGACGGCGTCACGTCGATGCTCTACCTCGATTACGCGCGCCGGCCGGGGGAGTGGATTCCGAACGCGCAGGGCGGGCGAGAAAACCTCGCGGCCGTGTCGCTCCTTCGCGAGCTCAACGTCACGATCTATCGCGACCACCCCGACGTGCACGTGATCGCCGAGGAGTCGACGGCGTGGCCGCTCGTGTCGAAGCCGACGGAGCTCGGCGGCCTGGGCTTCGGCTTGAAGTGGGACATGGGGTGGATGCACGACACGCTCCGGTACTTCGCGATGGACCCGATCTATCGGTCGCACCACCAGCAGCTCCTGACGTTCCGGTCCATCTACGCGTTCGCGGAGAACTACCTTCTCCCGCTCTCGCACGACGAAGTCGTCTACGGCAAGGGCTCGATCCTGCGGAAGATGCCGGGGGACCTCTGGCAGAAGTTCGCGTCGGTGCGCCTCCTCTATTCGTATATGTGGGCCCTTCCGGGCAAGAAGTTGCTCTTCATGGGGGACGAGTTTGCCCAGTGGAACGAGTGGCACCACGAGGCCAGCCTCGATTGGCACCTCTTCGACGTCGAGGCGCACGGGCGAATCGCGCGCCTCGTCGGCACGCTGAATCACCTTTACAAGACCGAGCCGGCGCTCCACCGCGGAGACGTGCATTCGAGCGGCTTCTCTTGGGTCGACGGCAGCAACGCGAGGGACAGCGTGCTGACCTTCTTGCGCCGGGACGACGCCGGCGAGGAGGTCCTCGTCGCGCTCAACTTCACGCCGGTGCCGAGGACCAAATACCGGATAGGTGTGAGCCGCCCCGGACGGTGGCGCGAGATATTCAACAGCGACGCGAAGGAGCTCGGCGGGAGCGGTCAGGGCAACCTGGGAGGGGTCGAGTCGAGGCCGATCTCGTGGAACGGCCGGCGGCACTCCGTCAGCGCGACGCTCCCGCCGCTCGGGGCAGTGTTCTTCAAGGTCGACTGACGCCAGTGGTGGCCTGCCGCCCACGGCCCCGCGCTGGCTAATACGCCTCGCCCTTCTTCGTGACCCCCCAAGGCGACGGATCCAAGCGTTCGCCGTTCACCGTGGTCCCGCCATTCTGGATCGCGCCGGCCGACGGCAAGAACGACGCCGGGAAGTTCAGGGCGGGTTTGGTCAACGCGTCGAGCTTCGCCGTCTGATCGGCGGTCAGCGCGACGTCGAGCGCGGCCAGGTTGTCCTCGAGGTGCTTGAGCGTGCGCGCGCCGATGATCGTCGACGTGACGCCCGGCCGATTCTGCACCCACGACAGCGAGACGCGGGCCACGCTCGTGTCGAGCGCCTTCGCTACGTTCGCGAGCTCGTCGAGCACGAGGAACGCCTTTTCGTTCAGGTGGTTCACGTTCCAAGCGCGCTGCGTGACGCCGGCCTTGCCGGCGTTCTCCCGCGTGTACTTGCCGCTGAGCACGCCGCCGCGGAGCGGCGACCACGGCGTGACGCCCATGCCGAGCTCGAGGCCCATCGGGATGAGCTCCCCTTCGACCGTTCGCTCCAGCAGCGAATACTCGACCTGCAGCCCGATGAACGGCGACCAGCCGCGGAACTGCGCGATGAGCTGCGCCTGCGTCGTCTTCCATGCCGGCGTGTCGGACACGCCGAGGTAGCGCACCTTGCCCGATTGCACGAGATCGTGGAGCGCCTGCATCGTCTCTTCGATCGGCGTGAACTTGTCCCAGTTGTGCAGCCAGTACAGATCGATGTAGTCGGTCTGCAGGCGGCGAAGAGACTGCTCGCACGCTGCGATGATCGATTTGCGGCTCGAGCCGCCGCCGTTGGGATCGCCGGGAAATTGGTTGGCGCTGAACTTGGTCGCGATGACGAGGCGGTCGCGCTTGCTTGGATCGTGGCCGACGTGATCGCCGATGATCTTCTCGGAGTGACCCTTCGTATAGAGGTTCGCGGTGTCGATGAAGTTGCCGCCGCGGGCGATGTACCCGTCGAGGATCGCCTGCGAGTCGGCGACGCTGCTGCCCCATCCGAGGTCTTCGCCGAACGTCATGGCGCCCAGGCAGAACGGGCTGACGCGCAAACCGGACCGGCCCAACGTGACATAATGATCGAGAGGCATTTGGAGTTCTCCCGCGCCGCCCCTTGCCGCGGCAGCGCATCTCGTCGAATTGGCGCGAGCTCGCGAGGGCGCCTTCATAGCACCGTCTCGCGGCCGGGCCGGCGATCTCCACCGAGCGAGCGCATCCGCGAGTCGTGCAATCGCGCCTGACCTCGATTGCGATACCGCGTCGCGAATGGCAAACGTGCAGTGCACCACACGAAAGCGTGAGCCCATTGCAAACCGTGGAGCAGCCGAGTGTTTTGCTCGTCGACGATCGACGCGCCAACCTGGTCGCGCTGGAAGCGGTGCTCGATCGCCTGGAGGTGCGCCTCGTGGAGGCCACGTCGGGACGCGAAGCCCTCGAGCACGTCGAGCGTGAGACCTTCGCGGCCGCGCTCATCGACGCGCAGATGCCCGTCATGGATGGCTTCGAGACGGCGAAGAGGCTTCGCGCGCTGCCCAACGGTCGCGCCGTACCCCTGCTCTTTCTGTCCGCGGTCCATCGCGATGAGCAATACGCCAGGCGCGCGTACGCGCTCGGCGCGGCGGACTACATCGTCAAACCATTCGACGCTGCCATCGTTCGAGCTCGCGTGCAGAGCTACGTCGAGCTTTACCGCCATCGCGAGCTCGCGCATCGCGCGCGGATGGACGCGCGCACGCGGGAGCTCGGCGAGGCGCAACGCCGCTTGGAGGCGTTCGAGCGAATCGCGAGCGCCGCGCTGGAGACCGAGGATCTCGATCCTTTCTTGCACATGCTCACGACGGTGTTCATCGAGGCCGCAGACCTGGCGGATACGGTGACCATTCTCCTTCGCGACGGGGGCGTGCTCGTGCCGCGTGCCTCCATCGGCGTCCCCGAAGAGGTGGCGAACGGGTGCATGATCGCCATCGGAGAGGGCTTCACGGGTCGCATCGCGGCGACCGGCAGCGCGCAGTTCGTGACCGGCGCGGCGATCGGGCTCGTCGTCGAGAGCGCTTGGCTGCGGGCTCGCAGGCTCCGCGCCCTCTATGGGGTTCCGCTCGTGCACGACAGCGACGTCATCGGCGTCGCTTACATCGGCTCGACCACCGCGAACGAGTTCACTACTTCGGAGATGCGCCTCTTCCAGGCGATGGTGGACCGCGCGTCGTGGGCGGTCGCGCGACAGCGCGCGCGGGGGCGCCTCTACGCCGTGCTGGAGGCGGCGCCCGTCGCCATTTCGATATGGAGGGGGCGTGAGCTGGCCCGCGAGTTCGAGAACGAAGCCTATCGCACCCGGTATCTCGTCCGCGATCCGAAGGCCGGCCTCCAGGAGAGCGCGGAAGTCGCGGGCTACTGCGAGCAGGTGATACGCGATGGATCGAGCTTTCAACTCGACGAGCACCCATCGAACCCCTCGGCCTCCACGGGCGACGCCCGCGAGGGGACGGTGTCCAGGATCAACCTCATGCCCCTGCGCGACGCGCTGGGGAGGCCGGAGGCGGTGCTCGCCGTTTGCGTCGACTTGACGGCCGAAGTACGCGCCCGTCGCGCGATGGCGGAGGCCCGCAAAGAGGCGGAGATCGCGAATCGCATGAAGGACGAGTTCTTGGCGACGCTGTCGCACGAGCTCCGGGTCCCCCTCAGCGCCATCCTCGGATGGACCGAGGTCGCGCGGCGGGACTCGAAGGTCGACATGGAACGAGTGCTCGCGACCATCGAACGGAACGCGCGGGCGCAGGCGCGTATCCTCGAGGATACGCTCGACATCTCGCGCATCGTCAGCGGGCAACTTCGCCTCGAGGTCTCGCTCGTCGACGTCTCCAGGCTCTTGCTCGACGCCATGGAGGCCGTGCGCCCATCGGCGGACGCGAAGGGCATCGCGCTCGAGATGCGACTCGGGCAAGGCCTCGGCTCCACGGCGGCCGACGGAGATCGGTTGGCGCAGGTGCTGTGGAACGTGCTCTCGAACGCCGTGAAGTTCACGCCCTCGGGCGGCCGGGTGGAGATCGCCGCGTCCAGGGACGATTCTGCGGTCACGGTGCGCGTGGCCGACACGGGGCCCGGCATACCGCTCGATTTTTTGCCTTACATTTTCGAACCGTTCCGCCAGGGTGAGAACTCGATCGCGCGCGTCCACGGTGGATTGGGGCTGGGCATGGCCATCGCGAAGCAGCTGGCCGTAGCGCACGGGGGGACCATCGCGGCGGAGAACCTGCCGGGCTCCGGAGCCTCGTTCACGATCCGGTTGCCGACACGCTTGCTGCCCGCGCTGGCCACGCCTGAGCGGCACGCGGGCCCGGGGCCCGAGGCCGCCCCGATCTGCCACCTCGATGGCTTGCGCGTGCTCGTCGTCGACGACGAGGTCGACTCTCGAGAGCTGGTCCGGGGCGTGCTCCAGAGCCACGGCGCGGTCGTCGAGCTCGTGGAGTCGGGGCGGGACGCCTTGGACCTCTTGCGCACGTTCCGTCCGAACGTCCTCGTGAGTGACCTTGCGATGCCGCACCTCGACGGATACGCGCTGTTGCGGCACCTCCGGAGCTTGCCGAAGCACCTCGGCGGCACGACGCCCGCGATCGCCTTGACGGCGTACGCCCGTGCGGAGGACCGGACCAAGGCGCAGTCGGCGGGGTTCGAGGCGCTGATGGCCAAACCCGTGGACGCAGGGGCGCTCGTGTCGAGCGTGAAGGACCTCGGGGGTCGCGGGCGGAGGGAGATCGCGTAGCACGCGGCCCATGCCGCGGGTCGAGGGCCCTCGCGAACATCCCCCCCGGGGCGGCCTCAGTCGTTTGCCGAGGCGAGCGACGCCAGCACGTCTTCGGCTTTCACCACCGTCGACTGCCTCATGAAGACCTTCTCCATGAGAACGCGGTGGACCTCGGCGTCGCGATCGGCGCAGCAGTCCTCGACCACGACGACGCGGTAGTCGGCGTCGGCGGCGTGGCGAAGCGTCGAGAGAACGACGCCGCTCGTGGCGAGGCCGGCGAGGACGAGGGTCTCGACGCCGTGAGAGCGGAGGAGCACCTCGAGGTCGGTGCCCCAAAACGCGCTCACCCGGCGCTTCGTCACGATGACGTCGTCGGGCTTCGGGGTGACGCCCGGGTGCACCTGGGTCTCCGGAGAACCCTCGATGAAGCGGCCGGTCGCGCGGATCGGGCCGAACACCTGGTTGCGCGGGCTCGCCTCCGGGTAGCCCGGGCGGAAGCCGACGACGACGTAGATGACCTTCATTCCGGCTTTGCGTGCGCCTTCCACGAGGCCCGCCATGCGACCGAGGAGGGCGTTCTTGTCGACCGGGATGGAGTCGACGGTCGCGCTCTGGAAGTCCATGACGAGGAGCGCGGAGGTCTTGGGATCGATGGAGAGAGGGCTCATGGGCGAGGACGAAGATCGCCCGTTTGCTCGCCGACGTCCATGCTCTCGGTGCCGGTGGACATTTCCGTGGGATGTCTCGCTTCTCGCTTCCGGATGGGTGTGTTCTGTCCCGCGGCGAGCCACCACCGCTCGTCCTTTCGAATCAGGACGTACATCGCCATTTCGGAGAACGACCCTGCGTTCGGGATGCCACCCGGTGCCGGGGGCAGTTCGGGAGCCTGCGCGGGAGCCACACGGCGAACTTGGGCGATGGCCACATCTGGAGCGGGCACGACGATTCGTTCGATGACGAAGCGAGACGAAGCGCCGACGCCGCGCGCCTGGAACCTGGCGTGGACGTCGTGCAGGGGCTCGTACCCGTAGACCGTTGCGCCGAACGGGGAGCCCCAGAGGACGTTCTCCGCGAACCGCCGGTCATAAAGGTCCGCGTCGTGTCGGTCGAGCCCGGCTTGCAGCTCTTCGACGAGACCTTCGACCGCGGCCGTTCCGGCGATGGTGGCCTCGTCGTCACACTGGAGGGTGGGTCGCGTTGTCATGGCTCGGCTCCTTTGCCGAAGGAGCAGAGCAAATGTGATTCCAGGTCGGCTCAGACGCCCAGGGCGGAGACCGGCGCGAGCTCCGCCCGCGCCAACACCCTATGGACCCCCGCGATGCGACCCTCCGCGCTCGGATGGCACTGCACGACGAGCCTGGGCGCGACGCGCGGAGGCGGGTCGTCGATTTCGACGACGAGCGCCGGCAGCCCGTTCATCGCGCGGAACGCGATGCGCGACGCCGCCTTCTTCTTCATGATTGCCGAGACAGAAGGCCCCCTCGACTCAAAGGTCGACGGGGCACAACCGCGGCGTGAGAACGAGCGGCGGGTTCGGCGTCTGCGTGAAGTTGAATGCGTCGAAGAGGTCGTTGGCCTGACCGTCTTGCGCCGCCGGGTCGAGTGAGCTGAGCGTGGTCGTCGCGCCGAAGACGCGCTCGACGAAGCGTGCGATCGATGCCTGCTCCGACTGCTCGTGAAAGATGAAGCCGGGCTTGGCATACGGCGAAATCACGATGAGCGGCAGCCGGAATCCCAGTCCGTACGGCGACGTCGCGGTCCCACCGTATTTTCGCGGCGGCACCACGTGGTCATACCAGCCGCCGAAGTCGTCCATCGTGAAGAGAATCGCGGTGCTCGACCAATAGGAGCTCTGCATCAACTGATTGACGTAGCTGACCGTCCATCCCTCTCCGGCACAAACACCGCCGAGCGGCAGGCCCAGGCCGGGGACGGTCACGTCGGGGTGCTCGCTGAACTGGTCCTGGTCGACCAACCAAGAGACTGCGGGCAGCGTCCCATTTTTGATGTCGGCCGAGAATTGGCTCACGTTGACGACGTTCGCCCACTTGCTGGAGGTGTTGCGCACGCTCTTGACGGCGTCGAACATCGACCACGTCTCGGTGAAGGTTCCGTCGAAGTTGGTCCCGTAGAACTTCCAGTCGACCCCCGCCGGCAGCACGTCGGGCAGCGAAGGGATCGAAAAGCACGGCGTCACGCTGTTCGGCGTCACCCCGCCCGACAAGATCGGCACGGTGTCTCCCGTCCACTCGTCGCACCCCCAGTACGGATGGGGGCCGAGGAAGGCCGGCGGGACGAGCGTCACCTTGAATGGCAGATCGGTCGGCGGGTTGTCGGTGGCCCACCCCGCCTGCGCGGCGATCGTGAACAGATGCCCCGGAAAGCTCGGGCCGAGCACGTCGGCGTAGAAGTTGTCGCCGAGGACGAAGTTCTTGGCATATGCCCAATAGTTCGGAATGTCCTTCTGCGTGTACTGCTGATAGACCAACCCGTCGCCGGTGTCGCTGCCGCCCGAATGGTTCCAGCCGTCGAGCTTGCCCTCGTCGAGGTCGGTGAGCGCGCAATTGTGCGAGTGACAGATGTCGTGCGTCGGCGCATCGGGCGGCTCGCTGCATGCGGCCACGCTCCCCGTCGTCGTGGGGCAGAGGTTCTGCCCCGAGGCGTTCACCGTGCCCGCAGCTCCGGGAAACGAGCTGAAGTAGTTGTCGAAGGTGTGGTTTTCTTTGACGATGATGACCACGTGCTTGATCGGCATCGGCACCGTGATCGACGAGGTCGACGTGCCCTCCGCCGACCCGGGCTCGAGTGGACCGTCGCTGCAGGCGGCGAGGAGAGGCGCGATGGAAGCGAGCACGAAGATGCGGGCGTGGGTTCGCATGTCCGCGGGAATACGCGCGACGTGCGGCGCTCACAAGCGCAATTCGGATGAGTGCAAAAGGAGTCGCTCGCTATTTGCCGATCGGTCACTTCGAACTTCATGAGTGGAGCAAGTTGTCTCGGTGACAGCGGCCCGAACCGTCGCGCCGGTCGGCGCGTTCACTCGCACGTCGCGGGGCGGTGTCCGAATCGCTGCATCGGGGACGTCGTGGCGGTGCTCTACTGCGCCTCCACCGCCGACGTGAAGAGCCCGTGCGTCCCCATCGTGATCGGAGTCCTCGGAGTCTGTGCTTGCAGCTCGTCGCCGCCTCCACCGTCGATCGAGGTGTGTCAGCCTTTCGCGGCGTGCGGTGGAGATGTATCGGGCACTTGGGAGATCGACTCCGACTGCCTGACGATCACGCCGCCCTTTTCCGATCCCGCGTGCCAGAGCGTCGTCTCGCAGTCGAGCTTCACGGCGACGGGGACCGTGATCTATGCGTCCGCCACGAACGACCCGACCCAAGGCACCGAGCAGGTGGACGCGCATTTCGCCTTCGTCATCGAGGAAGTCTTCTCCGGCGCCTGCCTGGTCGCGCTCGGCCTCGTCGGGCCGTCGGAGCAAGCGTGCGACGGTCTGCAAACGTATTTTGCCGGTCCGTACGCGGTGACGTGTGCGCCCGACTCCGGGACTTGCCGTTGCCAGTTCTCGGACGACGAGACAGTGCAGCAATCGGACACGTATGTGACGGACGGCCAGTCGCTGACGCTCGCCTCGTCGGGAAACGTCTCATTTTGCCGGACCGGGGACGTGCTCGTCGAAGCGCAAGGGACGTCCTCCCTGGCCGGTCTCCGCATGCACCTCCAAGCACCCTAGGCGCGACGTGACCCGCACACGGCAGAGGATGGGCCGCCCCCTCCAAGCAGTTGGTTGGGCGGCCATCGTACTGTCGCTGGCGTCGTGCGCCGACGACACGGTCGACGCGAACGACGGGGCGGCGTCCTTCATCGCGTACGCGGCGGATTTCGACGGCTACCGCTCGTGGTCGCAAACGACCGTGTTCGACGATGGGGGCGCCGGAGGTTCGGTGCATCCAGGCGCCGAGCTCGTCGAATACATCAATCGCCCGTCGCCCACCGACGGCGGCGTTTTCTCCGAGGGCACGGTCATCGTGAAGGAAGGCATCGACGGGGACCCCGCCACGCGCCAAGCCTTCGCCATGGCGAAGCGCGGCGGCACGTACAACGCCGGGGGGGCGCTCGGATGGGAGTGGTTCGAGGTCCAGAACATCGACGCGGCGGGAGACGTGCAGATCATCTGGCGGGGAACGGTGCCGCCCCAGGGCGAGACCTATTCGGGTAACGTGAACGGCGACTGCAACACGTGTCACCGGCAGGCGCCGCACGACGCGGTCTTCGACCAATAGAGGAGGCGCGACGGTTTGGCCGCGGGCGGCCATTCCGTGACGGAGGTCTGCCCTGGGGGCGCGACATCTCGTGGCCACGGCATGCGTCGCGAGGGCCCCGACGGGGTCGCTGGCCTGTGGCTCGCACTCGCAGCGTGAACCGGTCGATGCATTCGACCGCACATTGCGACGGCGGCCTCGACGCCGCGAGCCTCGTTGGCCCCTCCGCGGACGCTTCGTCCTCGTCCGAGGAGTGTTGTCCCGCCCCGCATCGACAGCCAGCGGGGTCGTAGCGGCACTCACGGCACCGGACGGCGCGAGCAGCGCGGGACGAGCTCGAGGGTGGATCCTCCGGCGGTGATGCATTCGATGGCCCCAGTCGAAGAAGGTCGTGGCGTCCGGGGTACCGGCACCTCCGCGCGCTTGACACGCCATGGTGCCTGCGGCAAATACATACATCCTCCTATCTCGATAGACGGATGTATGGACCTCCCCGGATACGTCGGCACGCTGAACATCCTCGGTGACGAGAGCCGCATCCGCTTGTGCGCCCTGCTGCGCGAGCGGGAGCTGAGCGTGACGGACCTGGTGCGCGTCACGGGGATATCCCAGTCGCGCGTCTCGACGCACCTCGCTCGCCTGCGGGAGGGCGGCTTCGTGCGGGACCGCAAGGACGGGCCGCGCTGCTTTTACGCGCTCGCGAAGGATTCGCTCCCGGAGACAGCGAGGGTCGTCCTCGCCGAGGCGGCCGACTCCGACGATCCGACGCTCGAGGGCGACCAGCGACGCCTCTCCGAGCTCGAGGCCGAACGTCGCGGTGCCCTCCCCGAGTCCTTTGCGGGAGAGATGGAGCGTCACTACTCGCCGGGCCGCACGTGGCAGTCGCTCGCCGTCGGCCTCGCGGCGCTCCTCCAGCTCGGCGACGTGCTGGACGTGGGCTCCGGGGACGGGGCGGCGGCCGGATACCTGGCGCCGTATTGCCGTGCGCTCACCTGCATCGACACGAACCCGAGGATGATCGAGGCGGCGAAGGAGCGGCTCGAGCGCTACCCGCACGCACGGACCGAGATCGCCGACGTGCACGATCTGCCCTTCCGCGCGTCCTCGTTCGACGCGATCCTCGTCTTTCATACGCTCACGTACGCCGAGAAGCCGCAGCGGGCCCTCGAGGAGTGCGCTCGGGTCCTTCGGCCGGGGGGCCGCATCGTCCTGCTCACGCTCGACGCGCACGACATGCGCGACGTGACGACGCCCTACGGGGAGCGCCACCCCGGCTTCACTCCGCGCGCCCTCAAGGGCCTGCTCTCGCGGGCGGGCCTCACCGTCACCTTCACGGACGTCGCTTGCCGCGAAACGAAGAAGCCCCATTTTCAGGTCGTTCTATCCGTCGCCCAGAAGCCCAAGCCGGGGTCTTCGAAGAGCCTCCCCAGATCATAAAACGAAAAAAACACCCCCCAATGACCGCTCGAGAGATTCATCCGCTGAAGGCACTTCTGGAGAAGCGCATCGCCATCATCGACGGCGCCATGGGCACCACCATCCGCACCTACTCCATGAAGGAGGCCGACATCCGCGGGACGCGTTTCGCCCAGTCGAAGAAGGACCTCCTCAACAACGGGGACCTCTTCACGCTCACCCAGCCGAAGATGATCGGCGACATCCACCGGCGCTTCCTCGAGGCCGGCGCCGACATCGTCGAGACGAACACGTTCAGCGCGACCAGCATCGGGCAGAGCGAGTTCTTCGTCGACGATCCGCGCGAACACGGGGGGAGAAAGGACGCCGAGTTCTACGACAAGATCCTCGACGACCCGATGCTCAACGAGCTCGCGTGGGAGATCAACGTCGAGTCGGCGCGACAATGCCGCGAATGGGCCGACCGCGTGGGCTCGGCGGACGGCAAGCGCCGCTTCGTGGCCGGCGCCGTCGGTCCCCTCACCGTGTCGCTGTCGAATTCACCCGACGCAGACGACGCGGGCTTCCGCGTGGTCACCTTCGATCAAGTCAAAGCGGCGTACGTGCACCAGGTGCGCGCGCTCATCGCGGGCGGGTCGGACGTGATTCTCGTGGAGACGATCTTCGACTCGCTCAACGCGAAGGCGGCGATCGTGGCCATCCAGGAGGTCTTCGAGAAAGAGGGGGTGACGTTGCCGGTGATGGTCTCGGCGGCCGTCGGACGCGGCGGAGAGACGATGATCTCCGCCCAGACCGTGGAGGCGCTGTGGAACGCGGTGAAGCACGTGAAACCGCTCTCGATCGGCCTCAACTGCTCGCTCGGGCCGGACCTCATGTACCCCTTCCTCTCCGAGCTCTCCGAGAAGTCGGGGGCGGCCATCTCCTGTTACCCGAACGCCGGACTACCCAACCCGCTCTCGCCGACGGGGTTCGACCTCGAGCCGGCGGACATGGGCCGCTACCTCGCCGAGTTCGCCGACGCGGGCCTCGTGAACATCGCCGGTGGCTGCTGCGGCAACACGCCCGAGCACATCGCCGCCATCGCCAAGGCGCTCGAGCACAAGGAGCCGCGCGTCGCGAAGAAGGAGCCGAGCGGTACGGCGGGGGAGCCCGCCGCCGCCGTCAAGTTCGAGCCGCTCCGCCTGTCCGGATCGCAGCCGTTCACGCAGCAAGAGGGCGTGTACATCATGATCGGCGAGCGCACGAACGTCGCGGGGTCGCCGAAGTTCGCGAAGCTCATCAAGGAGGGCAACTTCGAAGAGGCCGTGAGCGTCGCCCGCCAGCAGGTCGAGAACGGCGCGAACGTCATCGACGTCTGCATGGACGAGGGGATGATCGACGGGGTCGCCGCGATGACCCGGTTCCTCCTCTTGCTCGCGAGCGAGCCCGAGGTGGCGAAGGTCCCGTTCATGGTCGACTCCTCCAAATGGGAGGTCATCGAGGCGGGCCTCAAATGCCTTCAGGGCAAAGGCATCGTGAACTCCATCTCGCTGAAGGAAGGCCAGGAGAAGTTCGTCGAGAACGCCCGCAAGGTGCGGAAATACGGAGCGGCGGTCGTGGTCATGGCGTTCGACGAGAACGGGCAAGCCGCGACGTACGCCGAGAAGATCCGCATTTGCGAGCGCGCATACCGGCTCCTCGTCGACGTGGTCGGCTTCCCGCCCGAAGACATCATCTTCGATCCGAACGTCCTCACGGTGGCCACCGGCATCGAAGAGCACAACAACTACGCGGTCGACTTCATCGAGGCCACGCGCTGGATCAAGGCGAACCTCCCCCATGCCAAGGTGAGCGGCGGCGTATCGAACATCTCGTTCAGCTTCCGCGGGAACAACCACGTCCGCGAGGCGATGCACTCGGCGTTCCTCTACCACGCGATCCGCGCCGGGATGGACATGGGCATCGTGAACGCGGGCATGCTCGAGGTCTACGAGGAGATCGCCCCCGACCTCCGCGAGCTCATCGAAGACGTGCTCCTCAACCGTCGCCCCGACGCGACCGAGCGCCTCGTGGACTTCGGCGAGCGCCTGAAGGCACAGGGGGCCGGCGCGGCGGCCGCGAAGAAGGAAGAAGAGGAGTGGCGCAAGGGGACGGTGGAGGCGCGCCTGTCGCACGCGCTCGTGAAGGGGATCGACACCTTCATCGAGGCGGACGCCGAAGAGGCGCGCGCCAAGCTGGGACGGCCGCTCGCGGTGATCGAGGGCCCCCTCATGGACGGGATGGGTGTCGTCGGCGATCTCTTCGGCGCGGGCAAGATGTTCCTCCCGCAGGTCGTCAAGTCGGCGCGCGTGATGAAGCGGGCGGTCGCCTATTTGACGCCGTTCATGGAGCGCGAGAAGGCGGAGCTCGCCGCGAGGGGGGAGACCGTCCGCACGCAGGGAAAGATCGTGCTCGCCACCGTGAAGGGGGACGTCCACGACATCGGCAAGAACATCGTGGGGGTGGTGCTGGCGTGCAACAACTACGAGGTCGTCGACATGGGGGTGATGGTCCCCTGCGAGAAGATCCTCGAGCGCGCGAAGGCCGAGAAGGCCGACGTCATCGGCCTCAGTGGCCTCATCACACCCTCGCTCGACGAGATGACCCACGTCGCGCGGGAGATGGAACGGCAGGGCTTCAAGCTCCCCCTCCTCATCGGCGGCGCCACGACGAGCCGCGCGCACACGGCCATCAAGATCGCCCCGTTCTACAGCGAGCCGGTCGTGCACGTTCTGGACGCCAGCCGCGCCGTGCCGGTGACGACGAGCCTGCTCAGCGACGACGGTCGCGCGGCGTTCGTCGCCAACCATCGCGCGGAGTACGAGCAGGTCCGGCGGATGCACAAAGGGACGAAGCAAACGCTCGTCCCGCTGGAGACGGCCCGAGCCAACCGCACGCCGATCGTGTGGCGCGCCGAGGACATCGGCCGGCCGATCGCCGGTGTGCGCGTCTTCGACGACGTTTCCCTGTCGACGCTCCGGTCGTACATCGATTGGACTCCGTTCTTCCACACGTGGGAACTGAAGGGCGTTTACCCGCGGATCCTCGACCACGAAAAGTACGGAGAGGAAGCGCGGAAGATCTTCGCCGAGGGGAACGCGCTCCTCGACGAGATGATCAAAAATGAGCTCATCGAGGCGCGCGGCGTGTACGGCATCTTCCCCGCCCAGGCGATCGGCGACGACGTGGCGCTCTACACCGATGAAGGGCGGACATCGCCGCTCGCCACGTTCCACTTCCTCCGCCAGCAGGTGACGACCGAGAAGGGCGGTCCAAACCGTTCGCTCGCCGACTTCGTCGCGCCGGAAGGGACCGGACTCCGGGACCATCTCGGGGCCTTCGCGGTGACGACGGGCATCGGACTGAAGGAGCTGTGCGACTCCTTCCGAGCCAAACACGACGACTACAACGCGATCATGGCGGAGGCCTTGGCGGACCGCCTCGCCGAGGCGTTCGCCGAGTACCTGCACAAGGTGGCCCGCGAGGCGTGGGGCTACGGCAAGACCGAGGACCTCTCGACCGACGACCTCATCGCCGAAAAGTACCGAGGGATTCGACCTGCCGCCGGATATCCGGCGTGTCCGGACCATACCGAGAAGGGGACGCTCTGGAGCCTGCTCGACGTGGAGAAGAACACCGGAATGCTCCTCACGGAGTCCTTCGCCATGTGGCCTGGTTCGAGCGTGAGCGGCCTCTACTTCGCGCACCCCGAGTCGCGCTACTTCACGCTCGGGAAGATCGATCGGGACCAGGTCGCCGACTACCGCGTGAGAAAGGGCATGACCACGCAGGAAGTGGAGCGCTGGCTGGGGCCCAACTTGGGTTACGAGCCTTCGAATTGAGGGGTCCCGCTGGCCGGGCGCGGACGCGAAACGCGCGGCCCGGGTGAAAGCCACTGCAATGGCCTTGCGTCGGAGGGCGCGGGTACCGTCGTGCCTCGCACGCTCCGCAAGGTGACGCGAGCGCGCGACGGAGGTGGTCGGTGGGATCGGGCCAGGCAGATATCGAGAAGAGCTACGACGTCTCCAACGCGTTCTTCAGGCTCTGGCTCGACAGCGACATGAGCTACACGTGCGCCCTCTTCGAGCACCCTTGTGACTCTCTCGAGGCCGCGCAGGGCAACAAGCTCCGCTTTCTGTGCGACTGCGCCCGCGTCCGCCCGGGGGCCCGTGTGCTCGACATCGGCTGCGGATGGGGCGCGTGCCTCCGCTACCTGACCCTCGAACGCGACGTCGCGCGCGCGGTCGGGATCACGCTTTCCCCCGAGCAGGCGCGTGCGGTGAACGAGGGGCGGCTGCCGAGGACCGAGTGCGTCGAGGCCGACTTCACGGAGTGGGAGACCGACGAGCGGTTCGACTCGGTCGTCTCCATCTGCATGCTCGACCACCTTTGCTCGCCCGACGAGGCGCGCGCCGGCAAAGCGGTCGACATCTACCGCGCGTTCTTCGAGAAGTGCTGGCGACTGACACGGCCCGGCGCGTGGTTCGCCTTGCAGACCATCCTGCGCGTGAGGACGCCGCGCGACAGGCGCGACCTGCGCGACGTCCACTTCTGCACGCACACGATCTTCCCCGGCGGCCTGAACCCGCGCGCCGAGGACGTGGTCCAGGCGGTGAGCCCTTACTGGGAGATCATGACCATGCACACGCGCCGTGAGCACTACGGGCGTACTACGGCGGAGTGGCTGCGCCGCCTCCGCCTGAACGAAGAGACAATCCGCCGGAGGTGGGGCGATCGCTTGTTCGACGACTACGACCGGTACCTGTCGACATGCGTGCGCGCCTTCGAGCGGCACTACTCGAGCCTCGCGCAGTTCGAGCTGAGGAGGATTGACTGAATGACTGGTGCGGACATCCTCGATCGCTTCGTATCGATCGTGAAGAAGCGCAGCCGCATGGAGCTCGCTGGACTCTCCCGGACCTCGCGGGTGGGCGAGTTGGGGCTCGATTCGCTCGCGCTGATGGAGACCATCTCGGAGCTCGAGGAGGAGCTCGACCTGCTGATCCCCGACGAAGACCTCGTCCGCCTGGACACGGTCGGCGCGTTCGTGGACCGGGTCGCCGAGCTCGTGTCGATGCGCGCGGGGCGCGCGTAGGGGCCGATGAACCTCGGGCGATGCCGATAGACCGGGCGGAAGCCGAGCTCCTCGGGCGCCTCAAGCCCTTCGCGGAGGAGGACCGGGCGCGGACGTGGCGGGCCACGCTGTCCACCCTCGGTCTCGTCGTGGCCGCGGGCTTCGTCGCGGGGGCGGCAAGGCACGGGTGCGTCCGCGCGACGGCGAGCATCCTCGAGGGGCTCTTGCTCGTCCGCGGGTTCTCGATCTTCCACGACGCGATGCACGGCGCCGTCTTTCGCGGCTCGTCGGTCGGCCGCTCGCTCTGGTCGGCCTTCGGCCTGCTCGTGCTCACGCCATCGCGCGCGTGGCGAGACTCGCACAACTACCATCACGCGAAGAACGGCCAGATCGTCGGATCACAGATCGGCGCCTATCCGGTCATGACGGTGGCGATGTGGACGCGCGCCACGCGAAGCCAGAAGATGCGCTATCGCCTGGCGCGGCATCCGCTGGGGATCGCGTTCGGTTACCTCACGACGTTCGCCCACGGCATGTGCATTGCGCCCTTCTTGCGCGACCCGAAGGTGCATTTCGCCGGCCCGGTTGCGCTCGCGCTCCACGGGGTTCTCTTGGCGGGGACGTGGCGATTGGGGGGTCCGTCTCTCTGCGCGAGCATCGTCGTCGTCCCCATGGGCCTGGCCACCGCCCTCGGTTCATACCTGTTTTACGCGCAGCACAACTTCCCCAGCGTGCGCATTCGCCCGAGAGAGCGGTGGACCTACGCGTCCGCGGCGGTCGAGTACGCGAGCTACCTCGAGGCGGGTCCGGTCTTCGCCTGGCTGACCGGGAATATCGGTGTGCATCACGTGCACCACCTGAACCCGCTCGTCCCCTTCTATCGCCTCTACGAGGCCATGCGCGGGGTGCCCGAGCTTCGAACGCCGCCGAACAACTCGCTCCATCCGGCCCACGTCCTCGCCTGCTTCCGCGGCAACCTCTGGAGCCCGGAAGACGGCCGCATGGTCCCCTACCCGAACGAGCGGGCCGCGTGACGGCGCCGCTCGTCGAGCGCTGGGTGGACGTGCAAGACCTCCGCATGCAAGTGCTCGAGCAAGGGCGCGGGCCGCTCGTGCTCCTCTTGCATGGCTTTCCGTCGCTCCCTTGCATGTGGAAGCGTTCCCTCGCCGCGCTTGCGCTCGCGGGGTTCCGCGCCGTGGCACCCACCCAGCGCGGGTATGGCGCGACGGGCGGCGCGGACGACACGCGCAGGTGCTCGATGCTCCACCTCGTGGGCGACATGGTGGCCTTGCTCGACGTCCTCGGCGAGCCGCAGGGAGTCGTCGTGGGGCACGATTGGGGAGCGCACGTAGCATGGAACTGCGCCCTTCTCCGTTCGGATCGGTTCCGTGCGGTCGCCGCGCTGGCCGCGCCATTCTCGCCGAGGAGCACCGTGCGCCCGACGGAGCGTATGCGTCACTTCGCGGGCGACGGCTATTTCTATGTCCTTCACTTCCAGGAACCCGGCGCCGCCGAGGCGGACTTCGCGGAGATGGGCGTCGAGCGCGCACTTCGGCGCATCTTCCATGCGGCGTCGGGCGACGCGCCTGCCGAGCGCCGTTGGCGGCCCAGTGGTCCGAGAGGCACGCGCCTCTTCGAAGGAACGGAGGACCCCGACGACCTGCCTCCCTGGCTCGATCCCGAGCTCGTCGCGCTTCACGTGACGGAGTTCGTGCGAACGGGGTTCACCGGGGCCCTCAACTGGTATCGCGCGATGGATCTCTCTTGGGAGCTCACCGCGCCCTTCGTGGGGCTGCCCGTGTCCGCGCCCGCCCTCTTCATGTACGGCGATCGAGATCCCTTGGTGCGCCACATGCACCGGGCAATCGTGAACCTGCGCCGTCACGTGCCCCGGCTGAAGGACACGGTCGTCATCGAGGGCGCCGGACACTGGGTCCCCCTCGAAGCCGCCGACCGAGTGAACCGGCGACTGGTCGAGTTCGTGGAGTGGCAGCTCGCCCGCTGAGGCCTCCCGTCCTCGACAGGGCGGGCCACCCGCGGCAAGGTCCCCCCGTGGTGGAACTCGACCGCGTCACGCCCGCGCGCCGCGACGCTTGCCGCACGGCGCGGACGGGGCATCAAGCCTGGCGGGATCTCCTCTTCGTCCACTGGGAGGTCCCCGTCGGGGTCCTCCGCGCGCTTGTGCCGGCGGCGCTGGCGATCGACGTCTTCGCGGAGAAAGCCTACGTCGGCCTCGTTCCCTTCACGATGCACGACGTCCGCTTCGGCCCGGTGCCCATCGCCGACTTCCTCGAGACGAACCTCCGCACCTATGTCCACGCCGACGGTGTGCCCGGCGTCTGGTTCTTCAGCCTCGACGCGCAGAGCCGGCTCGCCGTCTGGGGAGGCCGAAGGCTCTATCGCCTGCCCTACTTTCGCGCGCAGATGGCGTGCTCCCAAAGCGGCGACGCGTGGAGCTATCGGACCCGTCGCCTCGGAACCCGTGGAGACGCATCGCTCTCCGTGGAGTGGACGCCCGTCGAGGCAGAGCCGCATGCGGCGACGCCGGGAACGCTCGAGCACTTCTTGACGGAGCGGTACGCGCTCTACGGGCCCGCGCGCGGCGGCCGGGTCGTCCGGGTTCGCGTCCACCACACGCCTTGGCCTCTCCAGAGGGCGCGGCTCGAGCAGCTGACGACGACCCTGCCCGACGCGGCCGGCGTGGTTGTGGGGGAGCCGATCGACCTGGTGCTGGCGACCGGGGGCGTCGCGGTCGAGACGTTCGCAGAGGAGCGGGTCGCCGGTGGGAACGGCGGGTGAGGACGCCGCTGACAACGAACCTCGCTCGCGTTCGCCTCGTCGCCGAGTGCGCGACGACCGGCGACTGCCGCCGGCGGTCGGGCGGGACGGCGCGCATCAACAAGACATCGTCGGCGCCGCCGCGGTGATCTTGAGCAAGACCGCTCCCGTCGCGACGAACGCGGCAGTCGCGCACGCGAGCGAGAGGTGCACGGTCACGACGCTGCCGGCGAGCCCGACGGTAATTCCGCTGAACGTGCGCAGGCCGGCCGCCGCCATGTTGTAGAGCCCGAGCACGCGCCCGCGGTTCGCGTCCGGCGCATTCATCTGCACGAGGGTCTGCGTCGTGCTGTTGAACGACAGCTCGAAGAAGCCCGCGAGGAAGAGGAGCGCGAGCGCCGCCGGGTACGAGCGCATGAGTGCGAAGCCGAAGAGCGCCGAGGCCCAGCCCATCGCGAGCAGGATGGCCGAGACGGGGCGCATCGCGAAGATGCCTCCGCGGCTCTCGAGGAGGAATCCCGCGAGCAGCGCGCCGGTGGCGTCGGCGGCGAGCAGCATCGAGTACGCCGTGCCGGGATCCCCGTGCCCGAGGTCGTGCGCGAAGCCGGGCATCTGCGCCTGGTAGCTGTTGCCGACCCAGAAAGACGCGCCTCCGGCGAGGATGATCATCGCACCGAGCACGGGGATACCGCGCACCTCGCGCGCGGTCTGCACGATATCGGCGAGGCCGCGTACTGCACGCTTCGGCGGCGGCCGGTCACCCCGGAAATGACGACCGTACGGGGCACCGACGAGCCACAGGATGAGCGGAAGGTAGAAGACGGTGTTCAGGAAGATGCCGCGCGTCGGGCCGAGCGTGAGCATGATGAGGCTGCCCACGACGGGGCCGACGAGCACGGCGAGGTAGCGCGCGGTCGCGGCGAGGCGCACGGCGCTCGGGAGCTCCGCGGGGCCGACGACGTCGAAGAGGAGCACCTGGCTGGACGTCATCCAGAGCACGCCCGCGCACCCGTGGATCACGAGCAGGAGCATCGCGTGCCACATCTGCAGCGTGCCGCTGACGAAGAAGTATCCCCACCCGGCGGACGCGACGATGAAGAGCACGGCGCCCGCCTGGATGAGCCGACGCGAATCGAACCGGTCGTTGAGCGCGCCGACGCCGACGGAGAAGAGAAGATAAGGCAGCCAGTGAGAGACGACAGCGAAGCCGCCGAGCGCTGGGGAGTGGAACTTCTGGAAGATGACCCAGTAGCTGACGACGTGCTCGACGTTGTCGGCCATCATCGTGAGCATGAAGGTGAGGAGGTAGGCGCGATAGCCGCGGATGGACAGCGCGCCGAAGGCTCGCGTTCGCGGGGTGGCGCCGGTGACGGAGGCGGTGGTCACGTTCAGCCTTTCGCCAGAAGCTCGTAGAGGCGGCGGCGGGCATCGAGGATGATTGCGACCGCGCGATCGCGCTGCTCGGACGTCCCGGCCGCGGCGATCTGCCTTGCCGCGAGCTTCAGTCCGACGACTGCCTCGCGCAGCTCGCCGGACCGGCCCTCCTGGGCGTCCTGCCACGGCGGAGCCTCTCCGCGCGCGGAGCGCTCCTTCAGGAACGTCACGCCGTTCGGCGTGAGGGTATAGATGCGCTTCTGGCCCTGCTCGTCGGAGCTGACCAGATCCTCGTCGGCGAGACTCTGAAGCGTCGGATAGATGGACCCCGGACTCGGTTGCCACGCGCCGTTGCTCGCGCGCAAGAGGCGCTGGCCGAGCTCGTAGCCGTGCGCCGGTCCTTCGGACAGGGCGAGCAGCAGTGCAACGCGGACGTCGCCGTGCCGCATGCGGCGGCTGCCGTGATGGTCTTCGTGGTGGTGTCCGCGGCCTTCGCGAGTGGCGCGGCCGCGCCTGGAGACTTCGTGTCGTGTCATTACGCGATATATCGTAACGTCGTCTTCCGATACGTCAAGGCATGGCAAGGACCGGAGCGACTCCTCCCACTCCATCGCCGGCGCAAGCATTCCGATCTCGACCTCGGCGCGGCACTCGTTCGATGTCTAACGTCAACGTCCGACCCTGCGCGCACGCCAGCGAGATAGCCGTCGCGCACGCGCGGCGGCGACGAGTAAGTTCCCTCCGATGACGACCTGGATCCGTGGAGTCTGCGAAACGAACGGCGTCGGCATCCACTACATCCGATCCGGAGGCGCGAAACCTCCCGTCGTTCTCCTCCATGGATTGCTGGGGAGCGGCGCCTGTTGGACTCCCCTGGCGCGCGCCCTCGAGGGCGAATTCGATGTCGTCATGCCCGACGGAAGAGGGCACGGCGCATCGAGCGCACCGCACCACGGGTACCGGTACGACGATCTCGCGAGCGACGTCGTCGGCCTCATCCACGACCTGGAGCTCTTTCGTCCGGTTCTGCTCGGCCACTCGATGGGCGGCATGACCGCGGCGGTGGTCTCGAGTCGAGGCGCGGGGATCATCCGTGGCCTCGTCCTGGTCGACCCGACGTTCCTGAGCCCCGAGCGCCAACGCGAGGTACGCGACGGCGACGTCGCCGATCAACACCGCCGGGCTCTCGGCCTGCAGAAGTCCGACCTCGTCGCGCAGGCCCGAGCCCGGCACCCGCATCGCTCGCCCGAGATCGTCGAGCTCCAGGCCGACGCCAGACTGAAGACCCGCATGGCCGCCTTCGACGTGCTCACGCCGCCGAACCCCGACTATCGCGACGTGGTGCGCGCGATTGACGTCCCGAGCCTGCTCGTCATCGGCGACAGCCCCGTCGTTACGCTCGACATGGCCACGGAACTTCGCGGCCTCAACCCCAACGTGCGAATCGAACGGTTCGCGAACGCCGGTCACGGCCTTCCGTTCGAACAACCCGAGCGCCTGGGAGAGCTGGTCGTGTCGTTCCTACGCGAGCTGGCGTAGCGGTCTTCACCCGTCGTCGGCGATGGTGCTTCCATTCGTGTCCGCGGTCCGGGCAAAGAGCCGCACCTTGCCGATGTCGACGAGAGACATGAAGACGACGGCGGCGAGGAGCAAAGCGCCGACGACGGAGGGCGCGAGGGGAGCCATCCACGTGCCGGTCGAGGCGAGCACCGCGACGATGAGGAGGTCCGCGGTCGTAGCGACGAGCATCCACGGGCTCGGCATCGAAGCCCAGAATCTGCCGCGCTCCCGCACCAGATACACGTTCGCCTGACCCCCGAACACCAGCACGAGGAATGCCAGCGTCTGGAGGGGCGCGTGGGAAAGATGAAGGACGCGGGCCCCGACGAACAGGACGCCGAGCGAGAAGGCGAGCCACGCCGCCGCAAGCACCGACGCGCTGAGGACGAGCGAGCGGACGTTCCAGCGGTCCGGCTTGGGGGAGAAAGACACGCGATCGCCGGCGATGGACATCGTCACGAAGTCGTTCGTGAAGAGAAGCAAGAGAATCAGGCGCGGGCTCGTCACGAGCGCTCCGGTGGCGAACAAGCCGATGCTGAGAAAGAGCGCGATCTCGATGGTCTTGATGATCTTGTTGAGCGTATACGTCAGCATCCGCTGATAGATGCGCCGGCCGGTCTCGATGGCCGCGACGATGCCCTCGAGTCCGGCCTGCGTGAGGACGATGCTCGCCGCCGCCCGGGCGACGTCGGTCGCGGAGGCCACGGCGATCCCGACCTCGGCCTGCTTGAGCGCGGGCGCGTCGTTCACGCCGTCGCCCGTCATGCCGACCACGCACCCGGAGCTCTGAAGCGCTCGTACGAGCTGGAACTTGTCCTCCGGCAGAACCCCCGCGAAGACGTCGAAGTCGAGAGGTGCTCGTGCGACGTGCTCCGCGCTCGCGACGCGGTCTCCGACGCCGAGCTGTCGCGCGACGCTCGCGGCGGTCGCGACGGTGTCCCCGGTGACCATCAGCACGCGCACACCGAGGCCGCGGAGTCTCTCGATCAGCCGGCTCGACTCGGGACGCGGCGGGTCGACGAATGCGAGCAGCCCTGCGAAGCGCAGTCGTCCCTCCGGACCCGCGGCGACCGCGAGGACGCGATCCCCATCGGCGCCGAGGCGATCGACGTCCGCGCGCACGTCGACCCGCGGTTCGACCAGGGCCGTGACGGCCTGCGGGGCACCCTTGACGACGCGAATCGTCTCGCCGCTCCGACGGACGAGCGCTTCGGCGCGTTTGGTCGCGGGATCGAAGGGCGTGAATTCGAGGCGCGTCGCGGGCGAGGCGGAGTGGCCCGCTGGGCGCGCGGCCAGGATGGCCACGTCGAGCGGATCCTTGGTCGCCTCGTCGCACGCGAAGGCGGCGAGTTGGAGCAACTCGTCGCGGTCGAGCGGGGCGGACGGGTGCGCGCTCGCCAACGTGAGGCGATTCTCGGTGAGGGTCCCCGTCTTGTCCGAGCAGAGGACCTGCATCGCGGCGGCTTCCTCCACGGCGGCCAGTCGGGTGACGAGCACCCCGCGCCGGACCAGCTCGACGGAGCCGAGCGCGGTGGCGAGCGTGAACGTCGCCGGCAGCGCGACCGGAACGGAGGCGATGAGGAGCATCAGGGTGAAGGGCACGACCTCGGCGAACGGCAACGAGCGCGCGAGCGCGTAAGCGACAACGAGGCCCGCAAGAACCCCGTCGAGCGCGACCAGGTACTTCACGATGCCGAGGACGAGCGCCTCGAGCTGGCTGGCGCTCCGGGCCCGTCCGACGAGCTCTGCGGTCTTGCCGAAATAGGTCCGCGGTCCCGTGGCCTCCACGACGCCGGTCGCCTCCCCGCGTCGCACGACCGACCCTGCGAAGACACGATCGTCGACGCGCGCTTCGACGGGCGCAGACTCTCCGGTGAGCGACGACTGATCGAGGAGGATCGCACCTTCGGCGACCTTCAGATCGGCCGGAATGATGTCGCCCATTCTCACGTAAACCACGTCGCCCGGGACGATGTCCTCGGCGCGGAGGAGCGCCCAATCTCCGTCGCGTCGCACGCGGGTCATCACCGTGAGACGGGAGCGGAGGAGCGCGAGGGCCTGCTGGGCGCGGTGCTCCTGCGTGAAGCTGAGAATGGCGTTGACGACCAGAAGCGCGGCGATGATGGCGGCCTCGGTCGCTTTGTGGAGCACGATCTCCAAGACGAGGCTGGCTTCGAGCATCCACGGGACGGGGCCGCTCAGCTTTCGCAGCAGCGCGAGGACAGGGCGCCGACGTGGCTCCGGGACTCTGTTGGGGCCGACGTCCCGGAGGCGCGTGGCGGCCTCCTTCGTCGTCCATCCGCGCAGGCCCGTCACGGCGCTCGGCTCAGGGGCGGCTTGACCCATGGAAGATCCTCCTCGGGCACCTGGGAAACCTTCCCTGGGGCTCCCGATCACGGCCTGAAGATCCCGACATCTCGGCCCGACGAAGGCCTGGCACGGTCCTTGGACTCACGCTTTCGTGCTCCCATTTACCCGAAGAGGGACCCATGAAAACTCCCTATCTCATCCTCCTGGCTCTCTCGTATGCGACCGCGTGCTCCGCGTCGACCCCCGCGTGGGACGTGCAGAGCGTCGCCGCAGCGGACGTGCCCCTTCGCGAATACCGGACGTTCGCGTTCGGTTTGCCCGAGGCCCCTCCTTCCGACTACGAGCTTCGACCGAGCTCGCTGAGCGCCGAGCCCAAAGTGCAACGGTTTCTCGCCGAGGCGCTCGAGCACCGGGGCTACGTCGAGGACGGTGACCATCCCCAGCTCATCGTGCGCTTCAGCTTCGGCATCTCGCGAAGCTCGGCGGTCGACCCCGAGGCCGCCAACTACGAGTCTACGCAAGAGCGCGTCGCCTGCGACGTGTACGACGCCACGTCGAAGACGCAGGTTTGGCACGGCAGCACCGCCGTCCGCGTGGGGCGCCACTCGGTCCGCGACGACGTGCTGAGACAGGCGGTCTGGGCCATGGTCGCCGCGCTTCCGGAGTCGGCGCACGCCGGTCCTACGTCGAGCCGGTCCTCGTCGGGACATTCTTCGTAAACGCCTGGCGTCTCCCCGCTTCGCAAACACCTGCGTCTCCTACCCGCGCACGAGGGTGGGTTGGGCACGCCCCGACGCCGGAGACGGCTCGGAGCGTGTCTTCCAGGGCTGCCGGGGTTTGTCTTCCGGGCAGACAATCATCTGTCTTCTGCTTTGCCCTACCCCCCGGGCCGCGCCCTCGGAACTCCCGGGAAATAGGTGCCTTTCGGATGGGTATGGTTCGTGCGTTATCGCACGCGAAATCGTTCGACACCTCGCGCCGCGGTGCAGGGGTCGCGCCCGATTTCGTCCGTTCCATATCCATCTTTTGAAAGGCAAGGATACTTCCTCATGCGATTCGTTCACACCGCAGTTGCTTTCATGCTATCGACCGGTTTCGTGCTCGTATCGATTGCCGACGCCCACGCCCAGGCGACGCCTCCCATCCCGCTCGGAAGTGACTCCAACTACACTTTGGCCAACAACAACTGCCAACCCTTGACGGGGGTCAAGGTGACTCTGAACGTGACGCAGGACATCGTCGTGGCTTCGGCCGATTGTGGGGGGACCGTGACGCAAGGCACCGGCAACGCCGGCTTCTCGATGCAATTGAACGCGAACGGGCCTGCGACGGGCCTCACGTCTTCCCAGCTGAATTGGCAGCAATTTGTCATCGAGGTAAACCAACAAGTCGACGGCTTCAGCCAGCAATGGGCGAACAACTCCAAGGACAGTGCCCCGCCAATTGCGCCCAACCCTCAATTCATGGGGGCGCCGAACGTGGCCCAGACGAATCCCCTCACCATCCCCGCGGGAACGACGTTCACGTGGCTCTTGACCACGGACTCCCACGACAACGTCACACAAGCCACTTACGAGGCAAGGGACAATCTGGGGACCCCCTACGAAACGGTGAGCACCAAGATGACGGAACCTACACCGATTCTCACCTTGCAGCTCGACATCGTTGGCTGGAGCGACCTATGTGAAGCCACGTTTCAATCGGGTGCGGGAACCATCACGTACAGTGCGGCGAACGCGCTCACCGCCGAGGCTCACATCCCGTCGTGCGCCGTTTCTCAGGCCTTCGGCCTCGAATACATCACGGGGGAGACCTCGACGAGCAGCTACGGGACGTTGCCCACGGGGTCGAGCACCACGTTCACTCAAGAATTCTTCACGAGTACGGTGGGAGTCTTCCGGAATGGCGACTTCGGCTACCCCGGGAACGCGCCGCCCTCGCTCGGGGACTGGGCCGTCGGTGATTACAAGGGCGAGTGCGCGCTGGGCGCCCCGATGTACGGAGTCTCTCGAGTCCCCGGTCAGCTGTGGAGCGAGGACGTCGAGTGTGGCGCAGCGCAGGCCGCGTACGGCAACTCCGGGACCGAATGCTATGCCCGCGCGGTGAGGAGCGATGACAACCGCGGCGACATGGACAACGGTACGGACTGGGACCCAGGAAGCTACAAGACGGAGTGCGCCGCCGACGAGTACGTTGCGGGAATTTCGCAGGCGTCGGGCAACGGTGTGTTGACGAGCGTCCTGTGCTGCCCGGCGTCGGTGACGCACAAATCTTGCGATTCTCAGGTGTTCTACAACGGCGATTCGGCGGCCTATGCGGCCCCTGATTGGGACGTCGGCTACTACAAGGGGCAGTGCCGCGCGGGCCAATACGTGGCTGGGATCAGCACGCCGGCCTTTACCTCGATCGGGACGCCGGGGGCCGCGCACGCGCTTCTCTGCTGCACGCCGTAGCTCCCGGCCTCGGAGATAGGTGCGGTGACGGCGAGCGCGTTCTTGGCAGGCCTCGCTCGCCGTCAGGCTCCGATGACCTTCGCGGCCCGGAAGATGGGCCACGCGATCTCCGTACGCCACAGCGTGGCGTCGGGCGTGTTGAAGTGATCGACAAGGTAGTATTCGCGCACGGGACCATCGACCCCGACCTCGTGCTCGGCGACGTGTGTGCCGAGCGCCCCGTACGTTCGATCCGCGTCCGTGTGCGCGCCGTGGTGAACCGTGATCGCCAGCTCCGCGGCGGGGACGACGAGAGGGCGCGCACGACCGATGGGGCGCACTTCTCCTCCGGCGGGCACGAATACCGTGGCGTCGCCCTCACCCTCGGTGAATACGTCCGTCGACCAGAGAGCGCCGGAGGCGGCCGCCGCCTTCACGCCCTGCGAGCGGAGCCCGTCGTAGATCTCGGTATAGGCGGCGGTCATCCATGCCGTGATCTCCTTCACGCGGATCCGCTCCGAGATGGCGAGCGTGGGCGCCTCGCGCACGGCTCGCGGCTCCACCGTGATGGGCGCCTCCGGGCGTTCGAGCAGAGCTCGTAGCGAAACCACCGCCGCGCGAGTCTCCTCGAGCTGCCGCTCGAGCCGCCCGAGGTGAGCCGCGATCAGCTTGCTGCGTGCTTGCGGATCCGACGTCGCGAGGATCGCGCGAACCTCCTCGACGGGCATGTCGAGCGCGCGAAACCGGCGAATGACCTGGGCGATCGGCACCTGCGCCTTCGCGTAGTAGCGGTAGCCGGTCGTCTTGTCGGTCTCGGCCGGCGCAAGCAGGCCGACATCGTG
The DNA here is from genome assembly GCA_036500865.1 of Polyangiaceae bacterium. Lineage (GTDB taxonomy): Bacteria > Myxococcota_A > Polyangia > Polyangiales > Polyangiaceae > Palsa-1150. The sequence goes on along the minus strand of DASYBG010000012.1, from coordinate 75,595 downwards.
GTAGTGGCGCAGCGTCTTGACGGTCAGATGCGTCATCCGCGAGAAATCGCCGATCGAAACGGTCCCTCTCATGCGCGCGCCACTCTGCCGCCGACTCGGGTACCGCGCAACCGACCGGAGCCGTCGCCTCTCGGGGGACGACGCGGTCACGCGAGAAATCGTACGCCAGCGGGTTGACCCTCCCGTTACGGGAGGCCTCACGTTCTTCGCTGGGCCGAGAAGAGGGCCCGGAAGGAGACCACCATGGCCACATACGCACCCGTCACGGGCACCGCTGACAGCGTGGACAAGGACAAGGAGGCTCTCGTCTCCATCGTCAAAGAGATGAGCGAATCGATGACGGGAGCACAGAGCACGAAGCACTGGGCCGAAGACGCTCTCTGGTTCGACATCCCTGCCTTCGCCTCGAGGGGTGTTCAACCTGCATTGAAGTTCTTCGACAAAGTCTTCGGCAGCTTCCAGTCGTGCAGGGTCGACATTCTCGACGTGACCACTGTCGTGAACGGCCACATGGGCATTGTCTGCACGATCCAGAGAGTGAACGTCGTGCTCAAGAACGGCGACGCCAAACTCCTTGTCGTCCGCGAGACGGACTGTTTCGAGAGGCGCGACGACGAATGGCAGCTGATTCATCAGCATGCCTCGGTCCCCGCAGGAGGAGAATGGGACGGCAAGATCATCACGGAGAACCGCGTCTGACCATCTGCGCGCCGTCGTCAACGCCCGGACGATGCCGGAGGGCACGTTCAGCGCGGCCCGCCGCCTCCACGCTTCCCGCGAAATACGAGGAAGGGCGCGAGCACGAGGCAGATGAAAGCGAGCGTCGCCTCCGCGCCGAAGACCTCGCGCCGCTCGAACGCGCCGGCGACGCGGACGGCGCTCGCGACCCACAACACCGCGAGCGCGATCACCGCATCTCCGTCGTGCCACGACCCGCGCGGCTTGCGCGTCGGCACGCGAGCAACCCGAAAGGTCGCGAGCGAAAGGACGTTGCCTCGTGGGAGCGGGGCGCCGTCGCGACGGCGGGCCGGAGCAAAGGCGGTGGCGGGGCGGATGGAGCGGCGCGAGTTCCGGCGAGCGGCGAGCACGGGTGGAGGCTCCCTTCGCCAGAAAACGTACGGAGCGCGCGGTTAGGATTTCGCAAAGATCCCTCCGCTCTTCATCAAGATTGGACGGGGAGGCGTTCCGGGTCGCCCAAATCTGAACGTTTTCTTAACGGCGCCAACGCTAGCTTTCGCACTGCGTCAATGGGCGCCAGCGCCCGCAACGAAGGCACCCCTCTCATGTCCTCCGCCATAGGGCGACTCGTTTTCGGCCCTCCCAAGAACGTCAAAGACCCCGACGCCTTTCACAAACTCTCTCTCGTCGCGCTCCTCGCTTGGGTCGGCCTCGGCGCCGACGGGCTCTCCTCTTCGGCGTACGGCCCCGACGAAGCGTTCCGCGCCCTCGGCGAACACACGGGGCTCGCCTTCTTCCTCGCGCTGGCCACGGCCGGGACCGTCTTCGTCATCAGCTACGGATACAGCCGCATCATCGAACAGTTTCCTTCGGGCGGCGGGGGGTACGTCGTCGCGTCTCGCCTCCTGTCTCCCGAAGCGGGGGTCGCCTCCGGCGCCGCGTTGCTCGTCGACTACATCCTCACGATCACCATCTCGATCGCGAGCGGCGCCGACGCCGTATTCAGCTTCATTCCCGAAGCCTGGCACTGGCTCAAGCTGCCCCTCGCGTTCGCGGGCGTGGGCCTCCTCACGGTGATGAACATCCGGGGCGTGAAGGAGTCGGTGACGGCGCTCGTGCCCGTCTTCGCGCTCTTCGTCGTCTCGCACGTCATCCTGCTCGTCGTCGCGATCGGCGGGCACATCGGCGACGGTGTCGAGGTCGCCGGCGAAGTGCACCGGAACTTGAGCCGTACGGGAGTTGCGCTCGGCACGTTCGGGGCAATCAAGCTCTTCGTGCACGCCTACTCGATGGGCGGCGGCACCTATACGGGAATCGAAGCGGTGTCGAACGGCGTCGGCATGATGCGCGAACCGCGGGTGCGCACCGCGAAGCGGACGATGACGCTCATGGCAGTGTCGCTCGCGGTGACGGCCGGCGGCATCCTCCTCTCGTATCTGCTGGTCCACGCCCGGCCCGAAGAAGGCAAGACGATGAACGCCGTCCTCTTCGAGCGGGTGGCGGGGGGCTGGTCGATCGGCGGCGTGCAGGTGGGGCAGGCCTTCGTCATCGGATCGCTCATCACGGAGGGAGCCCTCCTCTTCGTGGCGGCGCAGGCCGGGTTCCTCGACGGACCGCGCGTCATGGCGAACATGGCGACCGACTCGTGGCTCCCCCACCGGTTCGCCGCGCTCTCGGACCGCCTCTCGATGCGCAACGGCGTGGCGCTCATGGGTCTGCTCGCGTGCGCCGCGCTCGTCTACACCCGCGGCGACGTGTCGAAGCTCGTGGTCATGTACTCGATCAACGTGTTTCTCACGTTCAGCCTCTCGAACCTCGCGATGAGTAAATTCTGGGTGGCCCACCGGAAGGACCACCCGACCTGGGGCAAGCACCTCGTCGGCCACCTGGCCGGACTCCTGCTTTGCGCCACGATCCTCGTCATCACGATCTTCGAGAAATTCGCGGAGGGCGGCTGGGTGACCATCCTCGTGACGACCATCCTCGTCGTCGTCTGCTTTCTCGTGAAGCGGCACTACAAGCGCGTCGTCGCGGCCCTCCGAAAGCTCGACGACGAGCTGCCCTGCCCGTTCGAGGACGCCTCGATCCGCGAGCCGTCCTCCGCGGAGGTCCCGGTGCTCCCGTCGGAGGAGCCCTTCGCCGCCGCCGGGACGCGCGGCCTGCTCGAGCACCACGGCCGTCGCGACCCCGACCACGACAAGGCGGTCGCCATCCTGCTGGTCGGCGGCTACAGCGGCCTCGGGCGGCACGCGCTCCTGTCGCTCTTGCGGATGTTCCCGCGTCACTTCGCGGGCGTCATCTTCGTGAGCGTCGCCGTGGTCGACTCCGAGTCGTTCAAGGGAGCCGACCAGCTGGCGGGCCTCGAGGCGCGCACCCGCGAGAACCTCCTCAAGTACGAACGCTATGCGCAGTCGCTGGGGCTCGCGGCGGCGAGCGCGTTCGCCATCGGGACGGAGGTCGCCGTGGAGGTCGAAAAGATCGCGACGGACCTGACGAGCCGGTACCGCGAAGCGATGTTCGTCGCCGGCCAGCTGATCTTCGAGGAGGACACGCTCTGGAACCGCGTGCTCCACAACGAGACCGCGTTCATGGTGCAGAAGCGCCTGCAGCGCCGAGGCCTGCCGATGATCGTGGTCCCCGTGCGGCTCGATCTGGAGGCGGGAAGGACGATCCCCGCGCGGAAACGGATGGCGGCCTAGCGTCGACGATGGGTCAGGGCGCTTGGCCTTGTGTTTCCGCCCACAATCGCCGCGGACGAGCAAGTGGCCGTCCCCGCGGCTCCGCCGTCGACAAGCGACGACGAACCCTTGCGCAGGGCTTCTCGACGAACCAGTAAATTGTCCAGGCAAGAACGACGGAGAGCGGCAGTGCCACAAGTGCGCGCGCAGCGGGCCCCCACCGCATGTGCTGCTCGATCATGGCGAGGACCGCCTGATGTACCAGGTAGAGCGAGTACGTCAACGTACCGATAAACTTTGTCGGGGCCCAGTTGAGAGGACGGAAGAGGAACCAACGAGGCCATCGTATGGCAGCCACGAATATGGGTGTCAGAGCAATGCCCTGCAGAGTATACCGAAGCGTCTCGCGGAAGACGCTCGATCGCACGACAAATGTCACGAGCAACAGGCACACCCCGGCGGCAACGAGACCGTAACGGTATATCGCGCGATTCGATGTCGGGCGATCGAAATCCATTATTGGGTTGTTCCAAACCGCCAGAGCGCACCCGAACAGGATCGAGTCGAATCGCGTATCGGAGCAGAGATACGTACGGTCGACACGAGCGCTCCACGCGAAAACGAGCGCGCATCTCCATACGAGGACGAGCGCGCATGCAGCCCAGAGACACATGGCCTTCTGTCGGCCGCTGAGATGAAGTCGGCCCACAAGAAGGAATACGGCCGGAAAGACGACGTAGAAGTGCTCCTCGACGGCCAGCGACCAATAGACCCCCGTGCCGCTCGCAATTCCTTTCCACCCGTGCTCGGCAATCCAGTAGTTGGAAATGTGAAGCGCCTGCGCCGTCACCGGCATCCATTGCGGTGCCGGTTCGCTGCGAAGAAGTCCGATCTTGCCGAGCAACGTCCCCAGGGTGAGCACGATGTAAAATGGGGGAAATATTCTCAATGCGCGTCGCAAATAGAAATGCTTTATGTTCAGGTGCCCGGTGCCGCTCACCTCCATTCGCATGAGCGTCGTTATCAAATATCCACTCAGGAAAAAGAATACCGTGACCCCGAATCCCCCGGGGACGATCCGGTCGAGCCCCGCGTGCGCCAGAAATACCATTAAAAACGAGATGGCCCGCAGCCCGTCGAGCGAGGGGATATGGAAGCGTCCGGGAGTGGCCAAAGCGCGACCGAGACCGGTCTTCGCTTCCCCGTCGTTGCGGTGTTCCGTGAGGCATTTCACCGAGAGGGCAGACCCTATGCCGCTGCTGTGCAGCTCGTCTATTTCGGGCGGTTGCACCGGCGCGTCCGGCTTCTTCGCTGCTGATCGCCGCTCACCCTCCCCGAGTCACACGCGAAGGCCCTTTCGACGCCGCCCGAAAGTTCCTCTCGTGCGGAGCGGCTCGAAAGCCCCCTGGCGCTTGAACGCTCAGGATCGTCAGGGTGACCGAGCTTCGGGGGCTCGTTCAGCGATCACCCTGGCGACCATCCTTGCTCGCGATTGTCGGGGTGGTCGATCTTGGAAGGCTCGTTCAGCGATCACCCTGGCGACGATGAACGCCAAGGATCGCGAGGGTCATCGACCTTGGAAGATTCGTCGAACACGCACCGTTGTCACCCTGGACACTCATGATCGTCGGGATGATCGATCTTGGAAGGTTCGATGAGCGTTCGCCCTGGCGACCACGAACGCGCTGGATCGTCGGGACGATCGATCTTGTACGCCTCGATGAGCGTTCCCCCTCGACACCGTGGACGCTCGTGATCATCAGGGGGACCGATCTCGTAGGCTGCGACGGGGGTGTACCCTCGTGACCATGAACGCCCAGGATCGTCAGGGGGATCGATCTGGAGAGGCTCGATGAGGGGCTTGCGCCGGCGTCGCGTCTCCTCCGCCTTACCCCTCGAGCCGCCACACGAAGCCTTCGCTCGCGTCCGCCAGGGCGTTCACCGGCGCCAGCGCCGCGATGAAGTCGGCGAACACGGCCGAGCGGAACGGGGCGCCCTCGTCGCGATATTCACCTGGCCGAGGTCGTGGAAGCGAGCCGTCCCGGTGCTAAGAGTTTCGCATGGCCGAGCTCAAGACGTATTCCGGTTCCTGCCACTGCGGGAAGGTCCGCTTCGACGTGTCGACCGACCTCGCGCGCGTGAACGCGTGCAACTGCTCGCTCTGCTCGCGCGCGGGTTACCTCCTCGCGTTCGTGCCCGCGGAGCAGTTCAAGCTCCACTCCGGCGAGGACGCGCTGACCGACTACCAGTTCAACAAGAACCGTATCCACCACCTTTTTTGCTCCACCTGCGGCGTGCGCTCGTTCGCCCGCGGCAAGGGCAAGAGCGGCGCCGACACGGTCGCGGTCAACGTTCGCTGTCTCGAGGGGGTCGACCCCGAAACGCTCCAGCTGACCAAGGTGGACGGCAGGAGCTTCTGAGCGCCCTCGCCATGGGCCGGCGCCGGTCTTAGGTTTCCCCAGGTCATGGCAGAGAAGTCCCTCAGAGTCGACGTTTGGTCGGACATCGTTTGCCCGTGGTGCGCCATCGGCAAGCACCGCCTCGACCAGGTGCTCGCGAGCTCTCCGCACCGGAAGGACGTGGAGGTCGTGTGGCGGGCCTTCGAGCTCGATCCCTCGGCGCCGCGCGTCCGCGAGGGAGACCAGGCCTCCCACATCGCCAAGAAGTACGGCCGCAGCAAGGCCGAGGCCGAGGCGATGATCCAGCGCGTCTCCGACGTCGCCGCGGGCGACGGGCTCTCCTTCGATCTCCTTCACGCGAAGTCCGGCAACACGTTCGACGGGCATCGACTGCTCCACCTCGCCGCCGAGCGAGGGGTACAGGGCGCCGTGAAGGAGCGCTTCTTCCGCGGCTACATGGCCGAGGGCCTCGCCATCGGAGAGGCCGACGTGCTCGTGAAGCTCGCGGCGGAGGCGGGGCTCGACGCGGACGAGGCGCGGGCCACCCTCGCGAGCGACCGCTACGCGAGCGAGGTCCGCGACGAAGAGAGCGCCGCGCGGGCCATCGGGATTGCGGGCGTGCCGTTCTTCGTCTTCGGAGGCCGCCTCGCGGTCTCCGGCGCGCAGCCGGCGGAGGTCCTCTCACGTGCGCTCGAAGAGGCCTGGGCGCAGGCCGGGCAGGCCGGCGACGAAGAGAAGGACGCCTCCGAGGGCGCCGTCTGCGGTCCGGAAGGCTGCGCGTGACGGACGCGTTGGCACGCGCGCGCAGGTGGGTTCAGCGGTAAGGGCCTTCGTCCGAGCGAACGCGGGCGAGCGTCGCCACGAGGTGGAGGGCCCGTTCGATGGATCGCGGCAGAGCGAGGGCTCCTGGAAACGCGACGACGACGATCGGGGCGTGTCCGTGATCGCTCCCGTCGTCGTATGCGATGCGCGACGACCGGAGAGCGAGCGCCTCTCCCCGCACCGCCTCGTCGAGGAGGAGGCGTACGAGCTCGTCGCGGGTCGCCTTGACGACGTACGCCGTGTCGAACGCGGTGTCCCCGGTCTGCCGATCTTCGGCACCGAGGAGCTTCGCCAGGTGCGACACCCATCGCTCCGGGGTCGCTTCGAGGTGGCCCCGCACGGGGGCGAGCGGCGTCGCGAGGGCCAGCGTATGGCACTCGGCCGTTGCCGTCGCCGCAAGCTCGAGAGCCACCGAGATCCCGTCGATGGCCGCCTCGATGCGCGGCCATTCCGTGAGCGCCCAGCCGACGCGGCCCGCACGAAAGGCCAGGCCGCGCGCCGCCGCGTAGGCGCCCCACACTTCGTTCGCCGATTCGACGGCTTTCCGTAGAACCGCCGCTGCCTGACCCGCCGCCACCACCGCCATCATTCCCGCGACCATGTCCCGGCCCCCCCGCGGTCTCAGTTCACTTTGGTGCCGGTCACGGTGTACGTGCACATCTCGTTCAAAGAGAGCCCTTGGATGGCGATGTTGATGTTGACCGACTCGGTGCCGCTGATGGTGCCGTCTCCCGCCACCGTGTACGAGACCGAGATCGAGTCGCTGTCGCCCGCGTCGTCTGCGTCCGAACACGACTGCATGTAGCTGCACCCGTTCAGGTTCGTGGTGCAGTTCTCGCCTCCGTCCATGGGGGCGGGAGGACCTGCGTCGGGGTCGATCGTCGACGTGCTGTCCATCGGCGCACCTGCATGCACATCGTGCCGCCGGACACGTACGTGAAGTGGAACATGTACGTGTGCCCGAGCGACGAGCACGACCCGGTGAACGTACCGCCCGACGAGTTCCCGCCCGAGCTCGAGCCGGAGCTGACGGGTCCTCCATCGGCTCCGACGGCGGGGTTGCCCGTCGTGCTGCTGCCACAGGCGAACAAGAGTGAAGCAAAGGCGCCCACCGTGAGAATCGCGCGCATGTGAAAGACCTCCAACGGGCCACTATACGCGCGCTCTCTCTCTTTCCGCGAGAAACTCCAGCCTGTTTCCCCATGGATCGTCCGCGAAGAAGCGCACCGTGTCCTCCACCGGCTCGCCATCGCGCACCGTCACGCCGCCCTCGACGAGCCTCTCGCGAAGGGCCCCCAGAGCCGCCTCGCCCGAGAGGCGAAAGGCTGGGTGCGCCTTCCGCGCCGCCTGGAAGTCCTTTTCGACGCCGATGTGAACTTGCTGCGAACCGCACGCGAACCAGACGCCGCCGCGCACCGCGAGGACCGCGGGCTTCGGCAGCTCGGTCAGGCCGAGGAGCTGCCCGAAGAAGCGGCGCGCTTCGGCCTCGCATCCAGGCGGAGCGGCGAGCTGGACGTGATCGATTCCCTGGAACTCGTGGTCTGTCTTGGCTGTCACCATCGGGAAGTGTAGAGGACCCACGCATGGCCGCCGGTTTTCAGACTTGGACCGTTCTCCCCCACGCGCCGATCGAGGAGCTCGCGCCCAACGTGTGGCGCGTGGAAGGCGTGCTCAGCGCCTGGAACAAGCGCGTGATGATCCTCGTCCGGCTCGGCGACGGGCGCATCTTGATGCACAACCCGATCGCGCTCGACGAGCCGAGCATGGCGCGCATCGACGCGTGGGGAGAGGTGGCGGCGATCCTCGTCCCGAACGCGTTTCACCGGCAAGATGCGTTCATCATGCAAGGGCGGTATCCGAAGGCAAAGGTGTACGCGCCCAGCGGCGCCGTCGCCCGCGCTTCCAAGGCGACGCCCTGCGCGGGTTCATACGCCGACGTGCCGACCGACGCGAGCGTGTCGCTCCGGGAGATCGACGGAATCGGCAAGCGCGAGGGCGTCGTCTTGGTGCGGAGCGAAGACGGGCTCTCCGCCGTGTACTGCGACACGCTGCTCAACATCCCGAAGCTCTCCGGAGTCCTCGGCGTGCTCCTGTACCCGACCGGAACGCTCTCGGTTCCCCGACCGACCAAGCTGGTCTTCGCGCGCGACCGCAAGGCGCTCCGGGCAGACCTCGAATCGGTGGCGGCGAAGCCGGACCTCGTTCGGGTGATCCCAGGGCACGGGGCGGTCGTGGCGGCGGATGCGCGCGCGAAGCTCCGCGAGGCGGCGGCGAGGCTCTGACGCGGGACGTCCGCTTTTCCGTCGTCTTCGCGCGGACGTTTACGGGGCCGGCGAGGCGCGATAAGCGGGTGGCATGACACACCGTCATCCTGCTCTTCGACCGGGACGCGTCGCCGTCGTCACCGGGGCGGCCAACGGAATCGGCTTCGCCGCGGCCCATCGCTTTGCGTCGTTCGGAATGAAGCTCTGCATCGCGGACGTGAACCGTGACGCGCTCGCCGAGGCCGCGCGCGCGCTCGTCGCGGTCCTCCCTGGAGGCGAGCAGGACCTTCGCGCCGTCGAGGCCGACGTGGCCAAGAGAGAGGACGTGGCGCGGCTCGCCGAGACGGCCTTCGGCGCGTTCGACGATGTCGCGGTGTTGATGAACAACGCGGCCATCGGCGACGGGGCCGGCCCCTGGCAGGACGCGGACAAGTGGCGCCGGCTCATGGACGTCAACTTCTTCGGCGTCCTCTACGGACTCGAGGCCTTCGTGCCGAGGATCCTCGCGCACGGGCAGGAGGCCGTGATCGTCAACGTCGGGTCGAAGCAGGGCATCACGACGCCCCCGGGGAACGCCGCCTACAACGTGTCGAAGGCGGGAGTGAAGGTGCTGACCGAGCAGCTGGCGCACGAGCTGCGTCAGGTCGCCGGCGCGCGCGTCTCCGCGCGCTTGCTCATTCCTGGCTTCACCTTCACCGCGTTGACCGGTGGGGCCGCGGCGAAGACCGCCGCGAAGCCGGCCGCCGCGTGGACGCCGGAGCAGGTCATCGACGTGCTCGTGGCCGGGATCGACGCGGGCGACTTCTATCTCTTGTGCCCGGACAACGAGGTGACCCGGCCGCTCGACGAGCGGCGCATCCAGTGGGCGGCCGACGACATCATCCGGAACCGCCCAGCCCTCTCGCGATGGCACCCCGACCACGCCGACGCCTTCCGAGCGTTCGCCGCCGATGGGGCGGCGCCGCGCCGATAGCCCGCACGCGCGCTAGATGATCTTCTCCCCGGGAGTCGCGATCTTCCTGAGCACCTCGTAGCGCGCGGAGGGGACCTTGAGCGGATGGTCGACCGCGGTCTGCTCCCAGTTCGGGTCGTCGATCCCTTCGAACGCCTCGCGGAGGCGCCGGTTCCACGACTCGCGGATCATCGAGAAGTACGGATTCGCCTCGTCGATGCACACCATCTCGTCGGTCTTCAGGGCGTCGGCCTTGTAGACGAGCAAATCGATGGGGAGGCCGACGGAGACGTTCGACTTGAGCGTGGAGTCGATCGACACGAGCGCGCACTTCGTGGCTTCGGCGAGCGGCGTGCTCGGCACGAGCATTCGGTCGAGCACGGGTTTGCCGTATTTGGATTCGCCGATCTGGAAGTAGCAAGTCTCGGCGGTGGCCTCGATGAAGTTCCCCGTCGAGTAGACGAGAAAGAGGCGCATGGCCTCTCCCTTGATCTGGCCGCCGAAGACGAGGGTGCACCCCGCGTCGACGTTCGCCGAGCGCAGGGCCGGCCCGTCGAGATCGTAGACGTGCCGGAGCGCATGGCCGAGGACGCGCGCCGCGTCGAACATGCTCTTCGCGTTCCAGATGGTCGTCGCGTCGGAGCCGGAGCCGAGGTTCTCGGTTTGCAGGATCTCGCGCACCGATTGCGTGATCGAGAGGTTGCCCGACGAGAGCATGACCATGAAGCGGTCGCCCGGGCGCTCGTAGACGATCATCTTCCGGAAGGTGCTGATCTGATCGAAGCCGGCGTTGGTCCGCGAGTCGGACGCGAACACCATGCCTGCAGCGACCTTGAGACCCACGCAGTACGTCACGAGCAAGCCCCGGCACTCTTCATGACCCGCTTCATACCCCGAAGGCGCGGCGGAAGGGCACTCGACAGGCGTACCGTCTCGAACGTTCGCTGCCCCGGTCACTCGCGCTCGGCCTGCCAGTCGCCCCCTTCGAGGCGCTCGATCTCGTCGCGGTCCATCTGGAACTGCCGTTCGAGCTCGTCGCGGGCGGCCCGCGCCCTCGCGGTGCGCTGCTCTTCGCCGAGCGCCTCGCTGCCGAGGCTCTCGAGGAGCGCGAGGTTGTGCCGGCGGAAGCTCGCCGCCCGCTCGTAGGCCTCGTGCGGTCGCACGCCGAGGGCCTCGAGCGCTCGCCGTCCCGCCGAGAGGGCCGACTCGAAGAGCTCCCGGTCGACCAGGTCGACCTTGCGCTTTCGGAGCTCGTAGAGGTGCCCCACGTTGCGCGCCCGAGCGACGATGGTCAGGTGCGGGAAGTGCTGGCGGACGATGTCGACGAGGCGGAGGTTCGCGTCCACGTCGTCGATGGCGTCGATCATGACGCGGGCCTGCGCCGCTCCGGCCGCCTGCAACAGGTCGAGGCGGGTCGCGTCGCCGTAGAAGATGCGGAAGCCGAAGCGGCGGAGGACCTCGATCTGGTCCGGGTCGAAATCGAGGACCGTCGCCTTCAGCCCGCTCGCGAAGAGGAGGCGACCGACGATCTGACCGAAGCGACCGAAGCCCGCGATGATGACGGGCGCCTCCTCGGCGTCGATCACGTCGGCCTCGCGAGCCTTCGGCGGAAACAGCCGCGCCTCGAGCGCCGCGGCCGCGAGGACCATCGGGGGCGTCAGGGCCATCGAGAGCGCGACCGCGAGGGTGAGCCGCTTGTCCCAGTCGCCGGGCAGCACGTGGGCGGTGCGCGCGATGCCGAACACGACGAACGCGAACTCGCCTCCCTGCGAGAGGAGGGCCGCGAACGTCGCCCGTGTCTCCTTCGGAACCCCCAGCGGGCCCGCGACGGCAAGGAGCGCCGCCGTCTTCAGGGCGACGAAGACGAGGACCAGCAAGACCAGGAACACCGGCTGACGCGCGAGGAGCCCGAAGTCTATCGACATGCCGACCGCGATGAAGAAGAGCCCCATGAGCAGGCCCTTGAACGGCTCGATGTCGGTCTCGAGGGCGCGGCGGTACTCGGAGCTCGCGAGGAGGACCCCCGCGAGGAACGCGCCGAGCGCCATCGAGATGCCGGCGAGCGCCATCACGTGGGCGATGCCGACGACGAGAAAGAGCGCGAACGCCGTGAAGACCTCGCGGAGGTTGGTCTTCGCCATCGCGCGAAGGAGGGGCTGCGTGGCGTACCGGCCGACGATCACGACCGCCGCGATGGCGGCGATGACCTTGGCGAAGCCCGCGAACCGCAGGCCTTCCGAGCCGCCGTCGGACGAGAGGAGGGGAATCACGGCCACGAGCGGGATGGCGGCCACGTCTTGGAAGAGCAGGATCCCGAAGGACACCTTGCCCATCGGCGACCCCAGCACTCCTCGCTCGCGCATCGTTTGGACGGCGATGGCCGTCGAAGACAGCGCCGCCGCCAGGCCGGCCACGAGGGCCCCGCGCCACGAGAGACCGACCGCCAGACCCGCGACGGCGAGCACCGCGCCGCACACGGCCATCTGGATGGCCCCGCCGCCGAACACACTCTTGCGAATGGCCCAGAGCCGGCTCGGATCGAGCTCGAGGCCGATGAGAAAGAGCATGAGCACGACGCCGAACTCGGCGAAGTGGAGGATCGAGTCGACGTCGCTCACGAAGCCGAAGCCCGAGGGGCCGATGACGCAACCGGCGGCGAGGTAGCCGAGGACCGAACCGAGCTTGAAGCGGCTGGCGACCGGGACGAAGACGACGGTCGCTCCGAGGTAAACGATCGCGTCGACGAGCATCGAGTGCTCAGCTTGCACGGCGCTCCTCTTCGGCGACGAGCGCCTCGAGCCGCGCCCGGTAACGCACCGCGAATGCGTCGAGCTCTTCGAGCGTCACGCGGTGCGCTCCGTGGAGGATCAAAGGGTCGAGCCAGGTCATCCCGCAGAACTGCGCCGTCTGCTGCACGACGGGAATGAACGCTTGAAACGCGAAGCGATGAGCCCCCTCGGGGCCGTAGCCTTGCGCGTCGGCGCCCGTCGTCGCGACCCAAAGGCAGCGCTTGCCGTGGAGGGCGGTCCCTCCTTGACCGTACGCCCAGCCCACGAGGAGCACCTTCTCGAACCAGAGCTTGAGGAGGGCCGGCGCCGCGTACCAGTAGATCGGGTGCTGCCAGACGACGGTGGACGCGCGGAGGAGCGCATTTTGTTCGGCCGGGACGTCGATCGCGTAGTCGGGATAGAGGTCGTAGAGCGACCGGAGCTCGACCCCCGGAAGGCCCTCGATCGCGCGCGTGAGCGCGCGGTTCGCCCGCGACTTGTCCGGATAAGGATGCGCCACGATCACGACGACCATGAACGCGCGACCTACCACACGCGCGACGATGCTGCTCGGTTCGCCAAGATCGCGCAGGGCCGCGCGCGACACCGCGATCAGGCGGGTGCGCGCCGACCGGACGCATCGTCGTTCATTGGGACTCCACGGCAGAGTCGGGGCCGTCCGGGTGACGACGGATCCCACGACAGAGGTCGAAACGGTGTCTCGCGCGCAACGTGCGACACGGACGTTGCATCCAGTATTTCGTCAGACAGTGGCGAAGCGCGCGAACCGCGCTGCCCAGCCTCTTCTGGCGTGTCTGCCTCCTCGTCTGGCGCATGCGCCTCTCTGCGAAAACCACCAAACGCTTAAGGGTTCATCATGCTCGACAAAGCCGGTTCGGAGGGGAAGCTCGCGGTTCTTTTGCCCGGGATGGGCGCGGTCGCGACGACCTTCATGGCGGGTGTCCTTCTTGCCCGGCGCGGCCTGGGCAAGCCGGTCGGTTCGCTGACGCAGCTCGGGACGATACGCACCGACGGACAGGCCAAGAAGATCTCCGATTTCGTGCCTCTCGCGCGGTTGGACCGCCTCGAGTTCGCCGGTTGGGATCTTTTTCCCGACTCGGCTTACGAGGCGGCGGTCCACGCTGGAGTCCTCGAGGACAAGCACCTCGCGCTCGTGAAGGACGAGCTCGAGGCGATACGACCCATGACCGCGGCGTTCTATCCCGAGTGGGTTCGCCGGCTTTCGGGCACGCACGTGAAGCGGGCGAGGAGCAAGGCCGAGATGGTCGAGTCGCTCCGGGACGACATTCGCCGGTCGGTGCGGGAGAAACGGTGCGAGCGTGCCGTGGCGGTGTGGTGCGGATCGACCGAAGTGCACCAGTTGCCGAGCGCCGTGCATCAGTCGGTGTCGGCCTTCGAGGGAGGACTGCTGAAGAGCGCGCCCGAGATATCGAACTCGCAGCTCTACGCATGGGCGTGCCTGCAAGAGGGGGTGCCCTTCGTGAACGGGTCCCCGAACCTGGCCGTCGATCATCCTGCCGCCGTCGAGCTCGCGCGGAGGCAAGGGGTGGCCGTCGCGGGCAAGGACTTCAAGACCGGGCAGACGTTGATGAAGACCATCATCGCCCCAGGCCTGCGCGCGCGGCAGCTCGGCCTGCGGGGCTGGTACTCGACGAACATCCTCGGCAACCGCGACGGTGAGGTGCTCGACGACCCGGAGTCCTTCAAGGCGAAGGAGTCGTCGAAGCTCGGCGTTCTCGACTCGATCCTCGAGCCCAAAGACAACCCCGACCTCTATGGCCAGTTGGTCCACCGAGTCCGGATCGATTACTACCCGCCCCGCGGTGACGCGAAAGAGGGTTGGGACAACATCGACCTCTTCGGTTGGCTCGGCTACCCGATGGCGATCAAGATCAACTTCCTCTGCCGCGATTCCATCCTCGCGGCGCCGCTCGTCCTCGACCTGGCCCTCCTCGCCGACCTCGCCCAGCGATCGGGCCGAAGCGCGATCCAGGAGTGGTTGAGCTTTTACTTCAAGGCGCCGATGGCCCCGCAAGGCCAGACGGCGACGCACGACCTCTTCGTCCAGATGAGGATGCTGAAGAACGAACTGCGGCGCATCACGGGGCACGCTCCCGTCGCCACGCCGTCTTCGCCGACGCGGTCCGATTACGAAGAAGAATTCGAGCAGGTGTCGGCACCCGCTGCCTGATTTCTCGTCGCTCTCTCGTCTCACTCTTGCGAGGCATCATGAAAACGCTCCGAGGAGCGTTGGTCGGTTTCGGCTTCATTGCGGAGCGCGGCCACGCGCCGGCCTATGCATCGACCGAGGCGCCGCTTGAGATCGCGGCGGTGGTGGAGCCATGCGCGTCGCGGCTTTCGGCCGTGGCGCGCGCGCTGCCGCGGGCGAAGGTGTATTCGAGCTTCGACGCGTTGCTCGCGCAGGAGCCGCTCGACTTCGTGGACATCTGCGCCCCGCCGTCCGAGCACGCGCCGATGGTGTTCGAGGCCCTCGAGCGCGGCCTCCACGTGCTCTGCGAGAAGCCGATGGCGACGAGCGCGGTGGCCGCCCGTGCGATGGCCGAGGCGGCGCTCCGGGCCGGTCGCGTCCTTTACCCGGCGCACAGCTATCGTCACGCCCCGGTCGTCCGCGCGGTGCGCGAAGTGCTCTCCCGCGGCGTCATCGGACCGGTGCGAATGGTCACGATGGACACCTTCCGGACGGGCCACGCGCGCGGCGTCGACGAGTGGTATCCCGATTGGCGGCGCGACCCGAGGCACTCGGGCGGCGGCATCCTGTTCGACCACGGCCCGCACACGGCGTACCTCGCGTTCGAATGGTTCGGGGCATACCCGTCCGCCGTTCGGGCGTGGGCGCGTTCGGCGGCGGGCGACAAGGTCGAGGACGACGCGACCTTCCAAGCGCGGTTCCCGGGCGGGATGCTGCGCGCGCAGCTGTCGTGGAACGCGAGCCTGCGGCGGGTGGTCTACACCCTCCACGGCGAGCGCGGCGCGGTGCGCGTCGAGGACGACGAGGTCGAGGTCGTGGTGAGGAGCCACGACGGGCAGCCGACGAGCGATCGGCATCGCCATCCCTCGCACTGGGGAGACGCCGGGCACGGCGCTTGGTTCGAGGGCGTGATCCACGGATTCGCCGACGCGATCGAGCGTCGCGATTTCGTGGGCCGCGACACCGAAGACGCTGTGCGGGCGATGCAGGTGATCTGCGGAGCGCTGGCCTCGGCGCGGATGGGCGGCGCCGAGGTGGCGCTCGACGGACGGGCGACCCTGGAGGACGTGGCATGATCGACCTCGTCGCGGTGGCCGTCCTCGGGTTGCTCGCCGCCGGGGTCGCGATGGCCTGGAGAGCCGTGGGGCGCGCTCGAAACCCTCGATTCGAGCGGATCGAGCGCGCCGGCGAGAGCGTGATCTTGCCCGCGGGCGTGCTCCGGGGAGCGTATTGGGCCGCGCAGCCCGTGGGACGGGCGCTCGCGGCCGCCGGCGTGTCGGCCAACGCGATCACGTTCGCGTCGCTCCCGCTCGCCGGGCTCGGGGCGGCGGCGTTCGCGTGGGAGCGGTACGGCTTGGGCGCGCTGTTCGGGGCGCTGTCGTTCGCGTGCGACGCGCTCGACGGGCTGGTCGCCCGCGCGACGGGTACGGCCTCGCCGGCGGGAGAGGTGCTCGACGCGGCGTGCGATCGAATCGCGGAGGCGCTCCTGCTCGGCGGGCTCGCGGTGGCATGGCACGAGTCGGTCCCGCTCCTCGCGCTCGTGCTCGTGGCGAGCCTCGCCGCCCAGCAGGTGACCTTCGCGTCGACGAAGGCGGAGGTGTACCCGAGCGCCAGCCACGAGGTGCCACGCGGATTGATGCGAAGGGCGGAGCGCGCAGCGTGCCTCGTCGGCGGGGCGGCGGCGTCGGGATTCGTCGAAGCGGTGACCTCGTCGGGGCGCGGGTGGGCCGTGGCGCCGCTCGCCCTCTCGATGGGGCTCATCGCGGTGGTGGGGAACGCGTCCGCGGTCCATCGGTTCGCCGCGTTGGCGCGCGCGCTCCGGTCACGCGCAGAGGAGGCCCGCCATGCCGCCGAGTGAGGCCCGTGCTTTCGATCCGCACCCGTCGCACGGCCTCGTGTGGCGAGATCAGCGCGTGCACTTGCAGACGGCGATCCCGGGGCCGAAGAGCGCGGCCCTGCGCGCGCGTGAAGACGCCCACATCGCGCCAGGCCTTCAGGGTTATGCCGTGATGAGCGGCGTCGCGGTCGACCGCGCGGCGGGAAGCGCCGTGACCGACGTCGACGGCAACACGTATCTCGACTTCATCGGTGGCATCGGCGTCGGCGCGCTGGGCCACTCCCATCCCGACGTGACGCGCGCCATCGCCGAGCAAGCGGCGCGCGCGAGCGTGGGGTCCTTCACGAGCGCGGCGCGCGTGGATCTCGTCGAGCGGGTGGCCGCCCACGAGCCCGCGCCGGGCCTCCACAGGCTGCAGCTCTACACGAGCGGCGCCGAGGCCGTGGAGAGCGCGTTGCGGCTGGCGAAAGCGCACACGGGCAAACACGAGGTGGTGAGCTTCTGGGGGGGATTCCACGGCAAGACGCTCGGGGCGATGTCGCTCCTCGGCGCCGAGGGAAAGGCGGGCTTCGGCCCGCTCGCGCCGGGCACGCACCAGATCCCGTACGCCGACTGCTACCGCTGCCCCCTCGGCTTGCAGCACCCGGGGTGCGGCGTCGCGTGCGTCGAGCTCGGGCGCAAACAGCTCCGGGCGCAGTCGGCCGGATCCATCGCGGCGTTCATCGTCGAGCCCATGCAAGGCACCGCCGGAAACGTCGTCCCGCCCGACGATTTCCTCCCCGCTGTGCGCTCGCTGGCCGACGAGCACGGCGCGCTCTTGATCGCCGACGAGATGATCACCGGCTTCGGCCGCACGGGCCGCTACTGGGGCATGGAGCACTCGCGCGTCGCGGCCGACGTCGTGACCCTGGGGAAGGCCTTCGGCGGCGGGTTCCCGCTGAGCGGCCTGCTCACGACCGACGCGATCGCGGCCGCGCGCCCGTGGTCGCACCCATCGGGCTCGTCGTCGAGCTACGGGGGCAACGCGCTGGGCGCCGCCGCGGGCGCCGCCGCCCTGCGCGCCATCGACGAGGGAGGTCTCGTCGAGAACGCGGCCACCGTCGGCGGCGCGATGCTGCGCACGTTGCGCTCCTTCGAGGAGGACTACCCGTTCGTCGGGCATGTCGGCGGGCGGGGGCTCTTCCTCCGCGTCGAGCTCGTCGGCGACAAGAAGACCCGGCAAAGGCTCCCGCGCCGTGTCACCGAGCGGATCTTCCGCGCCTGCCTCGAACGGGGGCTCCTCACGATGGCGTACGCCGCGAGCTTTCGGATCCAGCCCGCGCTGACGATCGACGCCGCCACCGCGGACAACGGTCTGGCCGTGCTGCGCGAGGTCTTCGACGTGGTCGACCGCGAGCGGTGGTGGGCCGCATGATTCGCGGCCCCGCTCTCGCCCTCGAGCACGTGCGGAGCCTGTGGCCGGGCCTCGGGATCCTCTTGCCCCTGCCCTTCGTCGCCTGGGGGCTCTCCCGGATCGCCCTCCACGAGGTCCGGTGGGAGCAGCTCGCGCTCATGATCGTCGCGCCCGCCCTCGCGTACGGCAACGAGCGCACGCGGCGGCTCTTCGTCGCGGTGCTGCCCCTCGGGTTGCTCGGCCTCACGTACGACGCGATGGGCATCGTGCGGAACGTCGGGGTCACGGCGGCCCGCGTCCACGACTGCGACCTCCGCGCGATCGAGTCTTCGCTCTTCGGGCGCCCCGGGTGGACCGTGCAGGACTGGCTGCAGGCGCACCCGAACGATTGGCTCGATCGGATCTGCGCGGTCCCCTACGGGACGTTCCTCTTCGTCGTCGTGGCCTTCGCCGTCTACCTCTATGCGCGGGCCCCGGAAGACGCCGTCAAGCGCTTCGGGTGGACGTTCTTCACGATGAACATCCTCGGCTTCGTCACGTACCACCTCTACCCGGCCGCGCCGCCTTGGTACTTCCACGCCCACGGCTGCGTCGTCGACCTCGCCGCGCCAGCGAGCGAAGGCCCCAACCTGGCGCGCGTCGATGCGTGGCTCGGCGTTCGTTACTTCGGCGGCATGTACGGGCGCTCGAACGACGTGTTCGGGAGCGTCCCCTCGCTCCACGTGGCGTACCCCCTGCTCATCGCGATCGAGGGATGGCGATGGCTGGGCCCCGGCGGGCGCGCCGCGACGGTGATCTTCGCGGTCTGGATGTGCTTCGCCGCCGTCTACCTCGACCACCATTGGATCGTGGACGTGGTGCTCGGGCTCGGCTTCTGCATCGCGAGCTACGCCGCCGTGGCGGCCGTGATCGCGCGTCGGAGCCGCGCGCGACGCTCCCCGTCCCTCGCATCGCCCGGAGGTCCGCTTGAGCGCGCGACGGTTCGTTGACTGGACGCTGAGGCACGGACGGCTCCTCTGGGTCGTCGCGTTGCTGCTCGCCATCCCGGCGGTCGGGCGAACGGGGTGGCTCTTCGCGCACCTGCGAAGCGACCTCGAAGAGCTCCTGCCCAAGGAGTCGCCGAGCGTGGTGGCGCTGGACGAGCTGAAGAGGCGGCTCAGCGGCCGCCAGTACCTCGGCGTCGTGGTCGACACCGGAACGAGCGCGGCGGTGCCCGACGGGGAGCGCTTTCTCGACGATCTCGCCTCGCGCGTGCGCGCGTATCCGTCGGGCATGGTGGCGTCCGTGCGAACGGGAAACGCCCAAGAGCGGGCCTTCCTCGATCGTCACGGCGCGATGTACCTCGACATGGGCGACCTCGAGGCCATTCGTACGCGGCTCGAGGCCCGGCGCGACTACGAAGTATCGCGCGAGACGGGCGCGCTCATCGACGAAGACGAACCCCCTCCATCGGTCGATTTCAGCGACATCCGCGCGAAGTACGAGGGCCGCCTCGGCGGGTCGGGCGCCGCAAACCGCGGGAGCGATCGCTACACGAACGCGGCGGCGCACCTGAGCGTGCTCCTCATCGAGCTCGGCGGCTTCTCGTCGGGAGCCGACGCGGCCGGCAAGATGGTCGATCGGGTGGCGGCCGACGTCGCACGCCTGCGGGCCACGGGGCGGTATCCGCCCAGTCTCCGGGTGGGCTTCGCGGGCGATGCGGCCATCTCGGCCGAAGAGCTCCGCGCGCTCCTCAGCGACCTGTCGTGGTCGTCGGTGGTCGTCGTGCTCGCCGTGATGGCGGCCATCGTCGTCTA
Organism: Polyangiaceae bacterium; assembly: GCA_036500865.1. GTDB lineage: Bacteria > Myxococcota_A > Polyangia > Polyangiales > Polyangiaceae > Palsa-1150. The sequence continues at coordinate 55,778 of DASYBG010000012.1, read as the reverse complement.
CTTCCGCTGGTGGCCGAGCGTGCTCGTGGTCACGGCTCCGCTCTTGCTGGCGACGGCCTATAGCTTCGGCGCCGCGTCGTTGCCGCCCTTCCGCGTCGCCGCAGTCAACTCGAACACGGCGTTCCTCGGGTCGATCATCGTCGGCAACGGCATCAACTTCGGAATCGTGCTGCTCTCTCGCTACGTCGAAGAGCGGCGCGCAGGCTTTCCCGTCCGTGCGAGCCTCGAGCGCGCCGTATCGGGCGCACGAACGGGGACGCTCGCGGCCGCGTCGGCTGCGGCCGTCTCGTACGGGGCGCTCGCGATCACCCGCTTCCAGGGCTTCCGGCAGTTCGGGTTCATCGGCGGCCTCGGCATGGTGTTCGCGTGGTGCCTCGCGTTTCTCCTCATGCCGTCGCTCATCGCGTGGCTCGATTCAGGCGCGCGCGCGATCGCTCCGCGGCCCGCCGGCCACCGCGCGGAGTCGACCCGCTTCACGTACTGGGTCTCTCGCGCCGTGGCCCGCGCGCCGCGAGCCGTCCTCTTCGCGACGCTGGCGCTGACCGCGGTCGCGACGTTCGAGGTCGCGGGGTTCCGAGAGAGCGACATCGAGTCGGACTTTTCGCGCCTTCGGAGGCGCGACACCTGGGAGCACGGCGAAGGTTACTGGGGCCGGAAGATGGATCTGGTCCTCGGTCGCTATCTCCAGCCGCTCGTGTTTCTCGCGGACGACCCCGAGGACGCGCGATCGCTCGCCGCCGCGCTTCGGGCGCACCTCGACCAAGCGCCCCTCGCCGGCCGGATCGACTCCGTCCGCACGATCGACGACGTCCTTCCCGCGAGGCAAAGCGAAAAGCTCGCGGAGATCGCCGCCATCCAGGACGACCTGACCCCCGCCATCCGCGCCGCCATGGCGCCGGCGGAGCGAGACTACGTCAATCGGCTGCTCGGCGAGAGTCCGCGCCCGGTCACCCTGGAGGACCTGCCTCGTTCGTTCACGTTGGGCCTCCGCGAGCGAGACGGTTCCGTCGACAAGGTGGTCCTCGTGTATCCGAAGCCGTCGAGCGCGTGGTGGGACGCGAACGCAATGGAGTCGTTCGTCGGTGCCCTCCGCACGATCGCCCGCGACTCGACCTCCGGACCACGAGCTCCGCGGCTCGCCGGATCGCTCCCCCTCTCCGCCGACATCGTGGCCGCGGTACGGCACGACGGCCCCATCGCGAGCCTCGCCGCGCTCGCCGGCGTGATCGTCACCGTGCTCCTGCTCCTTCGCGATCGAAGGTCGAGCGCGCTCGTCGTGGGGGCGCTCGTCGTGGGGGTGCTCTGGATGGCGGGCTTCAGCCACCTCTTGGGCGTCCGGGTGAACTTCGCCAACTTCATCGCGTTCCCCATCACCTTCGGTATCGGTGTCGACTACGCCGTGAACGTGGTCAGCCGCCACAAGCGCGACGGCGGCCGCGACATCCTCGGGGCGGTTCGTTCGACGGGCGCCGCCGTGGCGCTGTGCTCGCTCACGACCATCATCGGCTACTCGTCGCTCTTGATGGCGCAGAACCGCGCGCTCTTCCTCTTCGGCCTCTTGGCCGTGATGGGCGAGGTGGCGTGCTTGACGGTGGCGCTGGTCTCGCTCCCCGCGCTGCTCCTCGCCGTCGAGAGGGTGCGCCACGCCGGAAGGAACCGACCGCCGCCTCGGGACCACCACCCGATGCTCCCGAGCGCGCACCCGGCGGAGTAGCGCGACGCGCGTTCGTTACTTCCGTGCGCGCTCGATGGCCGCCTCGATGACCGAGAAGGCCTCCTCGGCGTGGCCCCAGCCGAGCAGCTTGACCCACTTGTTCGGCTCGAGGTCCTTGTAGTGCTCGAAGAAGTGCTGGATCTGCATGACCGTGATGTCGGGCAGATCATCGTAGTCGAGCACGGACTCGTACCTGCGCGTCAGCCTCGGCGAGGGCACCGCGATGATCTTCTCGTCGTCGCCGGCCTCGTCGCGCATCTTCACGACTCCGATGGGACGCACGGCCACGACGGCGCCGGGGATGATGCCGCGCTGGTTCGCGATGAGCACGTCACACGGGTCTCCGTCTTCCGAGAGCGTGTGCGGGATGAAGCCGTAGTTTCCCGGGTATCGCATCGCCGTATAGAGAAAGCGGTCGACGACGAGGGTGCCCGACGCCTTGTCGAGCTCGTACTTGATCGGCTCCCCGCCCACGGGGACTTCCACGACGACGTTGACCTCGCGAGGGGGGTCGCGTCCTACGGATATGGCATCGATGCGCAGGGTGGGACTCCTCGGTGACCGCGTCAGGTAACCCGCGATGGCGCGGGGACGCAAGCGATCCCGCGCCTCTTCCCCCGCGCGAACGGTTCGAGGAAACGAGCCCCGCCCTCCCCTGCCTCCCCCTGACGCCCTGAATCGCCGATAATTACGCATTTCCTCGGGTCCTGAGGGACCATCGGGGCATGCGCCTCGGCCCCCTCCTGGCCCCGCTCCTGCTCGTCGGTTGCGCACACGCGACGGCGCACGCGCCGCGTACCCACTGGCTCGTCGACCGAGCGTGGGCAGGGCGCGAGCCGCCCACGACGTCCCGCGCGTGGTCGGCCGTGATGTTCGCGAGCGGACAGGTCGGCAAGAGCTACTGCTGGGGCGGCGTCGGTCCGTCCTGCTTCGACTGCTCGGGCCTCGTTCGCGAGGCGTGGGGCTCCGTCGGCGTGGGCCTGCCGCATTCGTCCGAGGCCATCGCGGGCGCGCTCCGCGAAGTGCCCCTCGACCAGGTTCGAGCCGGCGATATCCTTTGGTGGCCGGGTCACGTCGCGCTCTATGCGGGATATGGATGGACGATCGAGGCGCTCGACGCGCGTGACGGGGTCATCCGGCGTGCGGCCCACGATCCCTACCGCGCCTTCCGTCCGCCGGGCTGAGCCTGCGTGGACCTGACCCTCGACCCCGCGCAAGAGCGCGCGGTGGGCCTGCCGCCGGGACGGGCGACCTTGGTCCTCGGCGAAGCCGGCCACGGCAAGACCACCGTCGCGCTCCATCGCTTGGCCCACCTCGCGCGGGCCGCGCGCCGCCCCTTTCGCGCCGCGGTCGTCGTGCCGACCGAGGGTCTCCGCGGTCTGTGCGAGCGCACGCTCGTTCATCTCGGCGCCGATTGGCCGGTCTGGATCTACGAGCACTTCGCCCGCCGGCAAGCGCGCCGCGTGTTCCCCGATCTACCTCGGCGGGAGAGCCAGGACATCTCCGCGGCCACGATGAGACTCAAGCGCGATCCGGCCGTCGCCAGCGCCGTGGCGCTCATCGCGGAGCGTCCTCCCGGCGTCATCGACGACGACGAGGATGCGCCGCCCCTCGACCGCTCGACCCGCGCCGTCCGCGGGGACCTGCAGCACCTCTTCGGCGACCGCTTGCTCCTCGAGCAACTCGTCGCGCGGTCCGACGGTCGTGTGCCCCGGCACGCCGTCGCCGAGACGCTGGAGCACACCCACGTTCAGTTCGGTTTGACCGGGGAGCAGACGTGGGCCCACGTGGAAGACAGAAAGCGCCTCGTCCCCGTCGATCGGCGCTCCCTCGACGAGGGGACGCCCGACGCCGACGCCGGGTCGATCGACACCGAAGACTACGCCGTGCTCTTCGCCATCGAACGCGCTCGCGCGGCCCGCGAGAGAGCGCGCCCCGCGCGCCCGCGGACCTATCACTGCCTGGTCGTCGACGAAGCCCAATGGTTCGCCCCGATCGAGCTCGCCATCCTGGGCCGGAGCCTCGCCAAGGGCGGCACGCTCATCGTCGCGGGGGACGCCGACCAGCGCCTCGACGTCGACGGGCACTTCGCCGGCTGGTCCGAAGCGATGCAGGCGCTCGGCTGCGACGACTACGAGCGGGTCGTTCTCGACGTGAGCTACCGCTGTCCTCCAGAGGTGTTCACGTTGGCGAAGCAGGCTCTCGGCGAGACGCCGGTGGACCCCGAGGGGACGCCGATCGCGCTCTTCGCCTCGGCGCCGGACCGCTCCGCGTGGCTCGCGTCCACCCTCGAGCGTCTCACCGAGAACGACCCGCGCGCCGCCATCGCGGTGCTGACGCGGTCGCCACGCGCGGCACGCCGAATCGCCGACGACCTTCGCAGGGCGCTCGTGGCCGCGCGACTCGTGTGGGGCGGAGACTTCTCGCTCGCGCCGGGGGTCGACATCACGACGATCGACCAAGTGCGAGGGATGGAGTTCGACCACGTGATTGTCGCAGATGCGTCCGCGGCGTCCTTCGGCGACGACGTGGCCTCGAGGCGCGCGATGTACGTCGCGATCACGCGGGCGAGGCGGAGTGCGCGCCTCGCCTCCGTCGGACCTCCCGCGACCTTCCTGGTTCCCGCGCACGACGCGCGCGGTTGACGGCCTTTGCAGCGGAGGGGGTTCGGGTCTTACCGTCTCGCCATAGCGGACCGCCGGGGCTTTCCTTATGCTGCTCGCCGTGGCTCGGAGGAAGCAAATCGGCGCCGTGTTCGCGCGCGCGCTGGGGCTCGCTGCCCTTGCCGCGCTCGGCGGCTGCGCCTTCCTCGTGAGCACGCAAGCGAAGGCCGGCCCCGGGAGCCACATCCCCTGCGCCGACGCGTGTGGCAACGATGTGCAATGCCAGGCGGGCTGCGTCGATGCGCCCCCCGCGACGGGCTACGTCCACTGATCATCGCGCGCGATGGCCGTATGCGTGATTCGCGCGAAGACACGCGCGCTTCCGCGCTCGAAATGGCGGCGATTGTCGCGGGTAGGGCGGCAAACCCCGAAAGTCGTATTCGATTGGTGCTTGACGATTCATGCAATGAGCGCTAATCAATACGCCACGATGATGAAGCGGTTGGACAGCACGCGCCTCGCGGCGCCCTTCATGGGTAGCCGTCGCTCCCATGGCTGCGCGTCCCCGTGCGCGAAGTTTGCGGTAACGACCCGTATTTCGACCGTCAATACGCTCTGGCACACGGAGCCACTGCCCTAAAGGCGAGACTTTCCAGCGCGACTGCGCATCGAAGGCCGCCCGGGCAGACCCGAGGCGGCCTTCAGCTTTTGTGGATTTCGTATCGAGAAGCTTTCTCACGTCCCTCATTCCGAGGGCGGTCGTCGAGCCCTGCCATTCACCGCGGCGTCGCGCGAGGTCGCCGCCAAAAAACGCCCTGCCGACGGCGACGGGACACGTGTGCCCGAAGCCTTCCCGCGGCGACGGAGGTCGATCATGTTCATTATGAAGACACATATCCGCCTGGGCGTAGTGGACACCAACCGCTCGGCCGCCTTCTACCAGGCGCTCCTCGGCGCCGCGCCGTCGGTCCACCGGCCGGACATGGCCGTGTTCGAGCTCGACTCGCCGCCGCTGTCGCTGACCTTGGAAGAGAAGCCTCGCCGCGGAAAGAGCCCGCCGGACGATGCGTCGGCGAGGGTATCGCGAGACACGCACCCACCGCCCCGGGCGGACAAGAGCTTCGCGCTCCTCGTCAACGAACCCCGACGTCTCGGCGCCGCGGCCGTCGCTTTGAGGCGTGCCGGCGTGCAGCTCCGGCTGGAGGATCAAGCGATCGAAGCGCGCGATCCCGATGGGCACGAGTGGCGCGTTCGCTTCGTCCCCTCGGCGCCCGACCTCGGCGTCGTCACCCCTGGCGAACGAAGATGACGCCTTCGAAACGCACCGTCGTCGGCGTGATCCTCTCGATCAGCGCATGTCACATGATAAAGGACATGCTTCAGTCGCTCATCGCGGCCTCTTACCCCACCCTCAAGGCCGACTTTCACCTCAGCTTCACGCAGATCGGCCTCGTCACGCTGGCCTACCAGCTCACGGGCTCACTCCTGCAACCGGTCGTCGGCCTTCTCGCGGACCGGCGGCCCGCTCCGTTCTCGTTGCCGATCGGCACCCTGTTCACGTTCGGCGCGTTGCTGGCGCTGTCCTTCGCGGAGACCTACGAAGGGCTCTTCCTCGGCGCGTGCATCCTCGGGATCGGCTCCGCCGTCTTCCACCCCGAGTCGTCGCGCGTCGCACGAATGGCCGCGGGCGACCGCCCCGGCTTCGCGCAGTCGCTCTTTCAAGTGGGCGGCAACGCGGGCGGAGCGCTCGGGCCGATCGGCGCGGCCGTCGTCGTCGCGCGCTTCGGGCAGCGGGGCCTCGGGTACTTCTCCGGGCTCGCCCTCGTGTCGACCTTCGTTCTGACGCAGGTGGGCCTCTGGTACAAACGCGAAGGTCTGGCGCGTCTCGCGGAGGCGCGCTCCGAACGCGTCGGAAGAAAGACCGCCGCCGTCTCGCGCGGGCGGGTGACCGGGGCGCTCGCGGTGCTGCTGGTGCTGACGTTCTCGAAGTTCGTCTATCTCGCGAGCTTGACGAGCTACTTCACGTTCTACTTGATGCACAAGTTCGACGTGTCGGTGCAGAGCGCGCAGATGCATCTCTTCGCGACGTACGCGGGCGTCGCCGCGGGGACGCTCGCGGGTGGCCCTCTCGGGGACCGCTTCGGTCGCAAGCACATCATCTGGTTCTCGATCCTCGGCGTCCTTCCGTTCACGCTCCTATTGCCGCACGCGAGCCTCTTCTGGACGGGAGTGCTCACCGTCGTCATCGGGTTCGTCCTCGCCTCCGCGTTCCCTGCGATCGTGGTCTACGCGCAGGAGATCGTGCCGGACCGGGTGGGGCTCGTCGCAGGCCTCTTCTTCGGTCTCTCGTTCGGTGCGGCGGGGATCGGGGCGGCCCTACTCGGCGCGCTCGCCGACTCCTCGGGCATCGACCGCGTCTACGGCGTGTGCGCCTATCTCCCGGCGATCGGGATGCTCGCCGCGTTCCTCCCGGACCTCGCGCGATCCAACCGAGAATCGCACGGGCGCGCGGTGGAAGCGCCAGAGCGGGCCAGCGCGTGACGCGCCGTCCCCGAACGAACGCGGCGCGCTCGCCGTGAGCGGGGGCGCGCACTAGGAACGCGCGATGTCGACGAGGATCTTCACGACGACCGCGAGCACGACCAGCACGAGCACCGGCCGCACGAAGCGCTCTCCGTGCTTGACGGCGAGCCCGGCGCCGACCGACGCGCCAAGCGCGTTGGCGGCGGCCATCGGCAGCGCGACCCGCCAGAGGATGACGCCCCGCGAGGCGAAGAGCGCGAGCGCGGCGAGGTTCGACGCGAGGTTGACCACCTTGGCGTTTCCCGAGGCGCGCGCGAGGGGCTCTCGGAAGAGGAGCACGAAGGCAACGATGAGCATCGAGCCGACTCCGGGCCCGAAGAAGCCGTCGTAGAAGCCGAGCACGAGGGCCACGGGGCCGAGCGCCGCCATGGCCCAGGTTCGAGGCGCGGGCCCTTCGCCTTGCATCGCGGCGAGCGCTCGCTCGCGGGGCCACGCGACGACGGCGACGGCGACGAGCAGCAGCACGACGATGATGGGGCGCAGGGGTTCGGGACGCATGTGGAGGAGCGCCTCCGCCCCCGCGAAGGAGCCCGCCAGCCCGCACGCGAAGGCCATGGGAACCCGAGGGCGATCGATGCCGCGGCGGACCCAGAACGACGCGAACGACGCGAGCGCGCCGAACGACGCCTGTCCCTTGTTGGTCGCGATGGCAAGCTGCGGGGGCAGTCCCGCGGCGAGGAGCGCCGGCACGGTGACGAGCCCCCCTCCGCCGGCGATCGCGTCCACGAACCCGGCCGCGAATCCCGCCAGAGGGAGGGCCACGAGGGCGCAAGGACGCACCGGCGCGATTCTACCTTGCCGCCGCCGCGGCGCGGGCCGCATCCCACGCGCTCGCCGGATCCGGACGGGGCCGTGGCTCGTAGAGTCGTCAGCGCCATGCTTCTCCTGAAGAAAGGCCCGCCCGCGGTCTACCATCCGCTCGAGCGCATGTACGACCGAGCGACCGCCGCGGGGCCCTTGAGCAAGCGGATGGCGTTTCGCCTGCACGGAGAGCTGCGCTCGCGGCAGCCGTGGACGCCGACCGCGTGAGCACCTGCGTCGACGCGGTCGTCGTTGGTTCGGGTCCCAACGGGCTCTCGGCCGCGGTGACGCTCGCCCAGCGGGGAGCGTCGGTGCTCGTCGTGGAAGGCCAAGAGGACTTCGGCGGCGGCACGCGGACGGCCGCACTGACGCGGCCCGGCTTCCGCCACGACGTCTGCTCGGCGTGCCACCCGATGGGCGTGCTCTCGCCGTTCTTTCGAACCCTGCGGCTCGAGGAGCACGGCCTCCGCTGGATGAAGCCGACCGCGTCGGTGGCGCACCCGCTCGTGGGCCAGCCGGCGGTGCTCTTGGCGGGGTCTCTCGTCGAGACGGCGAAGAGCCTCGGAGAAGACGGGGCCGCGTACGAGAGGCTCGTGGGACCGCTCCTCGCCGCTCCCCACGACCTCCTCGACGACGTCCTCGGCCCGCTCCGCATTCCGAAGCACCCGCTCCGCATGCTCCGCTTCGGCCTCGAGGCGATCCGGTCGGCGTCCGGACTCGCGCGTGATCGCTTCTCGGGGGCCCGCGCCCGGGCGCTCTTCGCGGGGTGCGCGGCCCATTCGATCCTTCCGCTCGACCGGCTCACCACGGCGGCGGTGGCGCTCGTCTTCTGCATGACGGCCCACGTGGAGCCATGGCCGGTCGCGGAGGGCGGATCGGCGGCCATCGCGCAGGCGCTCGTGCGGTTGCTCGCGTCCCTCGGCGGACGCGTCGAGACGGGGCGGTGGATACGGTCCCTCGCGGAGCTCCCCGCCGCGCGCGTCTATCTGTTCGATACGAGCCCCGCGCAGCTCGCGTCCATCGCGGAGCCCATCCTGCCGCCCTCTTACGTTCGACGCCTCCGCCGCTACCGATATGGGCCGGGCGTCTTCAAGATCGACTGGGCGCTCGATGGTCCGATTCCGTGGCGAGACCCCGCGATCCTCGGAGCGTCGACGGTCCACGTCGGCGGAACGCTCGACGAGATCGCCGCCTCCGAGGCCGCCGTGTGGCGCGGCGAGCAGCCCGAGCGCCCCTTCGTGCTCGTCTGCCAACAGAGCCTGTTCGACCCGTCGCGCGCGCCCGAAGGCAAGCACACGGGGTACGCGTACTGCCACGTTCCCGCGGGCTCCACGCGCGACCTGACGGACGTGATCGAGAAGCAGATCGAGCGCTTCGCCCCGGGTTTCCGCGATCGGGTGCTCGGCCGCCACACGATGAACACCGCGGACTTCGAGCGCTACAACCCGAACCTCGTCGGAGGCGCGATCACGGGCGGCGTCGGCGACCTCGCGCAGCTCATCGCACGACCGGTAGCGCGGTGGAACCCGTACACGACGCCGCACCCACGCGTCTATTTGTGCTCGTCGTCCACGCCGCCCGGCGCCGGCGTCCACGGAATGTGCGGCCATCACGCGGCGCTCGCGGCCTTGCGACGGATCCCCCGCCTGACCGACGCTCCGCTCGGCAAGGCGTGACGCCAGGGGAGCCCGCGACCGCGACCGCGTCACCGCGGGACGTCGAAACGGAGCTTCATCCGATCGGGGAACGGGCCCTCGTACTCGATCTTCCCCGGACCGTCCTCGTCGTAGGCGAGGCCTTCGAGGACGAGGAGCTCCCGCATCGCGGCGGGCAACACCACGCCGTTCATGAAGGCGCCGAAGCACGTGTGCTGGCCGAAGCCGAAATGCATGTACGTGGTGCTCGGGCGATCCAGCCGGAACTCGTTCGGGTCGGTGAGGGCCTCTTCGTCGAACATCGCGGAGAGCGTGAACGCCACGACCATGGACCCTGCCTCGATGACTGTGCGCCGGCGCGTCCCGTCGGCCACCACGGTATCGGCGTGGCACTTCCGGAAGAGAACGGGGTTGAGCGGATCGAACCGAAGGGCCTCCCAGATGTGGGCCCGCAGGCTCGTCATGTCGTTGGCGAGCGCGGCGCGACGGGCCGACTCGAGCGCGGCGGGCCTTCGGAGGAGCTGGTCGAGCGCGTGGGCCATGGCCTTGGACTGGGTGTCGACCGCGCCGACGATGACGCCGCCGATGTTGCGCCGCAGAAGGTCGTCGTCGATCGTCGGGTCCGCCGCCTGCTCGCGCACGAGCCGCGTGACGAAGTCGTCGACGTCGGTGCAGGACGCCAGCTTTCGCCGGCGCTCCGCGACGAGGCCCAAGAGGTACGGCCGGAGCTCGTCGCTGCAACCCCGCGCCTTCTCGCGCACGGCGGCGTCTTCACCCTGGTTGAGGAAGATGTCCCAGAAGATGTTCCGCATCCACCGCTTCATCGTGTCCGGGTCGGGCCCGGGGACCCCCAGGTAGGTCTCGACGAGCCGGAGCGGCACGAGGCGAGTGAAGTCCGACACCGCGTCGATCACGCCGCCGCGGGCCCGCGCCGCGCCGACGAGCTCGCGCGCACGCGACGTCACGATCGACGTGATCGCGGCCGCGTCGGTGGTCTTGACCGCGCCACGCGCGAGGCCGACTTCGCGCCGATACCGAGGGGTGTCTTCCATCCCGAGGAAGAACGTTCCCGTCGTCCGCGCCATCCGATCCGCGTAAATCTCCGTCACCCCGAAGGCTCGCTCGTTGCCCAACACCTCCGCGACGTCGTCGCGCCGGAAGACGAAGGTGCGGCCCCCCGCGACGGTGATCGGCGCGAGCTTTCGCAGCTCCGCGGACGCCGCGCGGAGCGTGTCCGTCGACGTCAACCAATCGCCGATGGCGGTCTCAAGCCGGCCCAGGATGCTCATGGTCTTCTCCTTTCGACGCGACGGTGCCCAGCACGGACATCGCTCGCGGGTCCCCTTCGGCGCGATGATCGCGATAGATACGCTGCACGAATCGCCCCGCGGGGCGGGCTCGCGTCTCGACCACGGCGGATCGAATCGCCGCGGGCATTTCGTCGAAGGCCGGCAGCGGACCGCCGTACCCGTCGGGCAAGACCAACGGGGCGGCCGCGACCGCGAACGCCATGTCCGAGAGCGAGAACCGGCCACCGACGAGATACGCGCGCCCATCGGCCAGGCGGTCGTCCACGCCTCGAAGCACCGCGCGGGCTCGGACGAGCGCTTGCTCCGCCCGCCCCTGCGTCAAGACGAGAAGGACACGGAGCAACCCCGCGAAGACCGGATACGCGGACTCCACCGCACCGACCTCGACGTCGGGGGCGCCCTCGGAGAGCGGCCCTACCATGATGTCCTTGTGGGAAAGGAGGTGGTAGTACGCGAAGACCGCGGTCGCGAACGCGAGCGTGTCGTTGAAGGTCTTCCAGTCGGCCTCCACCTGCGCGCGATCGGCGCCCATCGGAAGCAGCTTGAGATCGTGGGGGGCGATGGGATCGAACCGGTCGACGATCTGCCGCACCGTGCTGAGCTGATACGAAGGCCCCGTGAGGAGCGGGAAGACGACCGTCGCCCCCGCCTTCAGCGTGTAGAACGACGAGAAGAAGAGCGTGTGCCGCTCCTCGCGGTAGTCGATCCGGTAGTGATTCGCCAAGAATCGACTGAGCTCGCAGTCGAGGCTCGGGGGAAACGTGATGAGCGTGGCGTCGGCCATGGCATCCCTCCTCGTCACGTCGGGTCGATGCTGCCGTCGCCGATCATTCTCAGCGCCGTCAAGCTCGGGAGAAAGAAGTAGTCGCCCCCGCGCGTCTCCACGAAGCGGGGGATCCCCGCGCAGAAGTAGGGCGGGTTCGGGTCGCTCGCGCCCGTCTGGATGGTCATGCGGCCGCCCGGCAGGCCGCCGTCCCCTCCGACGGCGCCGTGATTGCCCACGAGCGGGTCCTTGTCGTTGGCGAGCCCGAAGTCATTTCCGTAGTTCATCCACTGCTGCTGAACGAACTCGAATTGCCGGCGGATGCTTGCGTTCATCGCGAGAAAGACGATGCCGTGATCGCCGTCGTCGGTCCTCTCGCGCGAGTCGCCGTACGGCAGCCCGCGACGCAGAATGCGCCGCCGATTCGAGAGCGCACCCGGCGAGTCGAACGCGCCCCGTTGCGCGAACTCGAGCGCGCCCCTCGGGTTGGCCCTGCGGACGTGCGCTCCGACCGGGCAGCGACCGCCGTCGATGTCGCCGCGATAGTCGAACGCCGTGAGCTTCACGCCGATATCCGCGAGGCGCGCCTTGGCCTCGGCCCGCTCCCGGTCGGTCTTCGCCTGCGCGAGGGCTCCCTTGGCGCGCTCCCAGCTCGCCGCGAAGGTGTCGGCCTCGGCTTGCGTCGGGAAGGTGGTGAGCGGCGCGCCGTTGCGCCACCTCCCGGCGAACTTGGCCGCGAGCGCCTCTTTGCCGCCGGGGAACGTGCTGCCCGCGCGTTCGAGATACCCGTCGAACGCGCCTACGTTCTGGTGCAGCTTCCGGTAGACCATGAACGTGCCGTTGCGCGCGAGGAGAGTCGGCGAGGGCGCCTCGGGGTATTCCTGGGCTTCGTCCTTGTATCCGAGGAGGAATTCACCAGTCTCGAGCGGCTCCCAACCGGCCCCCGTTTGCGCGGGAAGGCCGGTGACCTTCCCGCCGCCCATCACGTTCGACTCCGAGGCCGGCATGCCGCGGAAGAACGGATTGCTGATCCCGTCGGTGTACCCGAAGTGCTCGCGCGCCGTCGGCTGGCCGTCCGCGTAGATCGCCGAGGCGTCCTGCCAGTCCTGATCGTCGCGGCCGCCCGCGCCGCGGTGACCGCGGAGGAGCTCGACCCCCGGGCACCCGCGTGCGATGCCCGCGACCTCGGCGTATTTCTGCTCGATGGCGGCAACGGAGTTGCCGTTGATCCAGACGAGGATGTGCACCTCTCGTTCGCGCCATACCGGGTCCCACCGGGCGGGCGCGCTCGGTCCGTCGTCTCCGAGGATGTCCATGCGGGCCTTCATGCCCATCGCGAACTCGTCGGGGAAGCTCTGGAGCGAGTCGCGCGGGACGCCGATCTCTCGAAGGCCGTGATAGCTGAAGGCGACGTTGACCGTGGACTCGGGCTTCGCGTGGCGCTCCGCACCCTTGGCCGCCCAAGGCGCCGCCGTCGTGACCAGCGTGACGAGCCCCTGCACGAACCGCCGCGCGCCGTCGGCTTCGGTGACGCCGAAACACGCGTAGCGGGCCTTCGGATAGAAATAGCGACCGTAGGCCTTGAGGATGTTGCCCTGGATGTCGTGCAAATCGAGCTTGCTCATCGCGACCCTCCCGAAGCGTCGATCTTCAGCCACCGATCCGGCGGCGCCTTCGCCGCCGGGCGGTCACGTGCTCGAGCCGCTCGCGTCGACGACGGCGCCGTCGAGCTCCGAAGCGCCCGGTCTCCACGTGGGCCCCGCCACGCTCGACGGCTGCACGCGCCCGACGAACTCGCCGAAGGCGCGCCGGATCTCCTCCGGGGCGGCGCCCTGGTGGGCGGCGACGAACTTGGCGAACTCCTGCTTCAAGTAGAGAGCCTTGAGCTGCTCGGCGAGCGGCTCGTCGGTCGACCCGTTGAAGTAGTACGTCGTGGTGACCTGACACCGCTTCATGTATCGAACGAAGGACGGCGCGTCGCTCACCTCTTCGAAGCCGACGCAGTGCTCCCATACCCGCCGGATCATCGCACCGGCGCGCTCCCACATTCCCGTCAGATAGGGATCGAGCGCTCCGTGGAGCTCGCACACGAATACGAGATACTTGTTCTCGAGGCGTTCGTAGGCGGCCGGCGAGTCTTGGTAGGGGACCTCGTCGAGGACGAAGAGCCGGCACAGGTACGTATTGGGCACCTTCGCCATGGGGCTCCGCGCGTCGAGCTCGATCGACTTCAGGCGCTCGCGTATCTGCGTCGCGAAGGACGTTTCCGCGCGCGCGTCGTCGCGGATGGGGCAGAGCGCCGTGAGGGCGTACGCGTCGCCACGCTCATTCGGCATGGTTCTGCTCCCGCGCGGCTTGGTCGTTCGGCACCCGAGGAGGAGGCCTGCGGCTCGGCGGACGGCCCGGGACGACAGGCGGCGTCTGCCCGGAGCCCCGCGCGCGGCGCTTGGCGATCTCGGCGCTGGCGAGGCTCACGATGGGGCTGGCGGACATGGGGCTGAGGTCGTTCTGCAGCGTCTTCAGGAGCGCCCGATACCGCGCCATGAAGTAGTCGGTCGACGCGTTCGCGGTCTCCGCGACGAAGGTGCGGAGCTCGTCCTTGACGCGGGTGGCCGACTTGACGTCGTTCGATGCCGCCATCGGATAGGCGCTGTAATAGTAGTCGGTGGTTATCTGATTGCGCTGGACGTATCGGTGGAAAGGCTGCTCGGGCACCGAGTTCGGCCAGCCGACGTTTCCGTGCCACAAGAGATCGAGCCCGGAGGGGATCGCGGCGGAGAACGAGTCTACGTATTGCTCCCAAGTGCCATTGAAGTTGCTGAAGAAGAGCATGTACGCATAGGAGAGCTTCTCCTCCCTCTGTGCGGCGCTCAAGCGCGGGAAATCTCGGGCGCGCACGATGACCCAGCGCGCATAGTGGATCAGCGACAAAGTCTCCAGACCGAGCAATTTGGACGCGAATAACCTGGTATCGACGAACCAGAAAATGGCTTTGTTGATCCACGCCGCGAGCCCCGGAATGGGCGTCAGCAGGTTCATCGCGTACGCTTTCCCAGCGATATTCGACATGGGACACCCCTCGCGCAACTTCTCTTTTCATGCATAACGCAGCCGATCGAGCGGGCGCAACGATTGTCCTCTTTCGGCGCGTTGCACCGCCGCCGCTCGTCCGCCACGACCCATGCGAGCGGGTGCGACGTCTCTGCCTTTGGGCCACGGCCGCGGTCCAACCGTCGCGCGCGGCGTGACTTGATGCGTCTTTTCGGGCGGACGGTTCAGCCGCCGAGGAGCCCAAAGGGGGGCCACTGGCAACCCTCGGCGGCGGGGGTACGCTCCTTGCGAAAGGAATCGGCCATGAGCAAGTGGACGACCCTCTTGTGGACAGGCGCTTTGGCTGCCTCCGTGGGCCTCACATCGGCGGGCACCGCGCTCGCGCGTGGCGGCGGGCATGGCGGCGGAGGCCACGGCGGGGGCGGGCACGGCGGCGGAGGCCACGGCGGCGGGGGTGGGGGCGGGCATTTCGGCGGTGGGCACTTCGGCGGCGGTGGGCATTTCGGCGGGGGCGGGGGAGGACACTTCGGGTCCGGTGGCCACTTCGGCGGCGGGCGCGTCTTCGTCGGCCCCCGCGGCGGCGGGCCCCACTGGGGCAGGGGCTACTGGGGCTGGGGTGGTCGCGGATGGGTGTGGTTCGGCGGCCCTTGGTGGACTACGCCCCAGTATCCGGGCTGGGTGTGGGTGGCTCCGCAGTGGCTCTGGGACGGGCAAGAGTGGGTGTGGACCGAGGGGTACTGGGCGCCCGCCGGCTGAAGCGGGAGGGTCCGTGGGGCGCGGTGCGCCGAGCGCGCGTGATAGCCTCCGAGCGTGTTCGTCGTCGCCCTCGCCGAGCTGCATTCGAGCCTCGACGCGGAGGCCTCCGCCCTCGCGGCGGATCTGAACGTCACGGCGTACGAGGCCCGGCTCACGCTCGCCCAGGGAATGCCGGCCGTCGTGATGACGACCGCCGACGAGGGGCGAGCCCTCGACGTATTGGCGCGCGTCCGCGCGCGCGGTCATGGCGCGGTCGCATTCGATACGTCGGCCGTCGTCTCCGCCGGCGCGATGATCTCGATGCGTCGGTTCCGATTGAGCGAATCCGCCATTTTGCTCGACGACCGGCCCGACGTTTTGCCTTATGACGACGTCGGCGCCATCATCGCGGCCGTTCACCGCGAGCAGACGACCCTCGCGACCGAGACCCGAGACAAAACGATCTCCATGGGACGCGCGGTGCTGACGGGAGGCCTCGTCTTGACGAAGACCGTCACCCGAGAAACACGGACGGAGACGTCCCAGCGAGACCCCGTGCTCTACGTCTTTCGTCGAAGTGGGGATACGCCCTGGCTGCTCCGGGAACGAGGGACCATGTGGACCGGTCACGGCGCGGCCATCTCGCCGATGGCGACTGCCAACTTCAAGATCACGGTCGACAAGATTCGCGAACGGGCGCCGTGGGCCGTCTACGACGAGCGACTGACGACGCGGCGGGGCGGACCCGAGCGTCTGACCTCCACGGGCGGCTCGTCGAATACGACGACGAAATCGTCGGTCGCGGGCATCGACCTCTTCGCGCACGTCATCGCGACCTGGGCGAACGACCGGCGCGGGTGACGTCGGAGCGCCGCTTCACGCGCCGGCGTCTTCGTGGCAAGAGTGTGCGATGAGCCCATCGCCCCACAAGGAAACCGGCGACGTCGAGGACGGCAGCGAACGCATCGCCCTCGTCATCGAATCGCGCCCGCGCGACCTCGGTGGGTTCACGGTGAGAAGGGCCCTCCCCTCCCCCGCGAGGCGGCTCGTCGGCCCGTTCATCTTCTTCGACCATATGGGCCCGGTGCTCTTCCCCGCCGGCGAAGGCATCACCGTGCGACCGCACCCGCACATCGCGCTCGCGACCATCACCTACCTGTTCGATGGTGAAATCATCCATCGTGACAGCCTCGGTAACGAGCAGCCCATCCGCCCGGGGGACGTCAACTGGATGCTCGCAGGGCGCGGGATCGTCCACTCGGAGCGGTCGTCGGCGGAGCTTCGCGCCAAGGGGAGCGCGATGCACGGCCTGCAGACCTGGGTGGCCCTGCCCCTCGAACACGAAGAGACGGAGCCACGCTTCGAGCACCACGCGGCGGCCGCCGTCCCGGCATGGACGGGGCCCGGCGCGGAGTGCCGTGTGATCGCCGGGACGGCCTATGGGCTCCGCGCGCCCACCGGCGTCCTCTCGCCGACCCTCTACGTACATGCGCGGCTCGCGCCCGGCGCGACCCTGTCGGTCGACGAGGAGCACGCGGAGCGCGCGGTCTACGTCGTTCGCGGCTCGGTCGAGTGCGACGGCCGGAGCTTCTGCGAGGGGACCCTCGTGGTGCTTCGGCCCGGTCCCGCGAGGGTGCGCGCGGCGGCCGCCGCAGACGTCATGCTCATCGGCGGCGCCCACCTCGAAGGTACGCGGCACATCTGGTGGAACTTCGTCGCGAGCTCGGCGGAGCGCATCGAGCGCGCGAAGGCCGATTGGCGGGAAGGGCGCTTTCCGAAGGTGCCCGGCGACGACGAAGAGTTCATCCCCCTTCCCGAGGGCTGAAGGTCGTCCGCCTACGACCCCGATTCTCTCGCCGCGCTTCCTAGTAGTAGGTGAACCCGATCGACAGCCTCACTCCGAAGATCTGGTCGAGCGCGTCGCCGGCGGCAAACGTCCCCGCGGCGGGCGAAAACGAGAACGAGTATCGCTCGTAGCGGCCCGCCAACCGCACGTCCCACTGGTTGGCGAACGAGAACGACCCGCCCACCTCGGCGTCGAGCCCATAGCCGCTCGGGTTGTAGAACCTCGTCGAGATACCGCTCGGGTCCACCATCCAACGAAACCCGGCCGCCGCCGTCACCGCGAACTTCCCGAAGGCGAACCTCCCATCGACCGCGGCGCGCACCGCGCGATAGTGCACGTCGGGGAGCTCGGCGGTGGGCGGCCCCATGGGCCCGAACGACGTCAACGCGTATCCGGCGGCGACGCCCACGAGGATTCGCTCGGACCGCGTCGGATGGATACGACCGTAAAGGCCACCCCCGTAGGCCAGCGGCAGCGACGTCGCCGACGCGCCCCCGAGCTGGCTCGATTGGATCAGCATCAACGACGCGTCGGCCGTGACGCCGATGTCCGCCCACGGACGCCCGAGGTCTTGAAGCGGAAAGAGCTTCGCGCGCGCGCCGACGGCCGGGGCGGGGAAGAGGCCGAAGTCGTTCGCGGCGGGCGTGATGCCGCTTCGATACGAATACTGGCGTCCGTCGGCCTCGGCCCCCAAATCCAGGTCGAAGAGCGACGTGGCGAACGCTCGCGTCGCGTCGAAGGCCTCCCCCCGCGCCGCACGTTCGCCCCGCGGGCCGGGCGGCGGCAGCGTATCGGGCAGAACCGACGACTTCGACGCGCGGTCCGCTGCGGCCGGCGGAGGCTCCGCCTCGCCCCCATACTTCGTGAGCACCCCCCGCAACGCACGCGCGACCGCGTCGCCATCGTGATCGGGCGACGTCGGGTCGAGCGGCACGGTGCCGACGGGGACCAATCCGATCGACGTATCGACGAGGGCGACGATCGCCGATCGCGACTTGCCGTCCTGATGCACGCGCACGACGACGACCGCGTCGACACCGACTTCGCGGGCGGCCTCCTCGATTTGTGCAATCGATTGGGGCCCGAGCTCGGGGTCGAGCTCTCCCTCGAGTGCCCTCTTTCGCCCGGCCTGCGCGAGCCCGGAGCGGAACGCTCCGTCATCGCTGATATCGACGCCGTGTCCCAACGCTGAGACCACTGCCCCGCGGACGCGCACCGCGTCGGGGCCGTCCACGTAGAGGGCAATCGTCTTCGCGTGGGCGGTGCCCAACGGCACGAAGAAGCAAAGCCAGCCGACGACCCACCCCCACACGCAGTGCCGTCGCGGGCCGGCGTTCGGCCCACGACGATGTGCACGTGCGCAGCTACGACCAGTGCACCGCCGTCGAGGTGGAATCAACATCCGCAGGAGGCGGTGCGCTAGGGAACTCGCTGGAGCGAGTTCGGGTTCGGGCGGAGCCCAAGGGACGAATCTAGTGCAGCGCCCGCCCGCGGAGCGGGCACGATCGCCGGAGGCGATTGAGGGTATCTCGACGGCGCTGCACCAGCGACCCTCAGGTCACCGCGTCCTTGATCGCCTTGACCGGGCGGGCACGGACACCCTTGCTGGCGGGCTTGGCTGCGAACTTCTGCTTTTCTTTCGTGAACGGATTGATTCCTTCGCGGGCGGGCCGCGCCGGCTTCTTCACGACCACGAACTTCGCGAAGCCCGGGAGAACGAAGATACCGTTCTTCTTCAGCTCCCGATGTCCGACGTCCACGAGCGTTTCCACGACCTGCTTGACGTGCTTGCGAGAGATCTCCTCTCCGACCGCGTCTGCGACCGCCTGGAGGATTGCACTCTTCGAGAGTGGTTTCGCCTTCGCCGTGCTCGATTTCGCCATGTTCGAAGCTCCCTTGCGTGAGAAAAGCGCTTTGCTGGCCGTTCGGTCAATAGAAACCTGCCGTCGTGCCTGCCGTGCGGGGCCGAGCGGGAAACCTTCTTCAGCTCCGGCCCGCGACCCCGACCATCCGTCTCCGACACCTTTGTCCTAGAGGATGATCGCGGCAGTGTGTAGCACGTGGCAGCGGCGCGATGCTATCTCGAATCGATGTTTGGCCAATCGCTTTCCCCTGCCAAAACGTGCGCGGCGTCCTTCTTTGCAGGGGCCAACCGCGCCCCCGCCTCCCGCGCACCGATGCCTCGGTCGCGGTCGCCGCGCTTGCCGCACCAAGACTTGATGGCCCCCACGACACGGCGCGCGACGCCTGCAGACGCCGGGATCTACCGCACACTGTGGGCGAACGACGCGCTCCGAGCGGCCCCTTCCTCCATCGTCGAACGGACTTGACGCGCTCGCGGACGGCGATCCACGCCGAGCAAATCCCCGTCGGCGCGGAGCGGAGTCGCCCGTTTTGAGGACACGCGGCGCGCGGACGGAGGTGGTAGTCGGGGGGGAGGAATTGGGGACTTGCATCGTCTCCCGCGAATCACGAGATCGGAGACACTCCGCACTTTCCCCGACTACCGATCGATCGTGTCCTCGGTCGCCGCGGGGAGCACGAGACGCAGCCTCGTGCCGCCCTCCGCGAGCTGCTCGGCGTCGAGCCGGCCGCCGAGCTCCTCGACGATGCGCTTGGAGATCGCGAGGCCCAGGCGGTTGCCGCTCTCCACCCGCTGGCTCAGCGGGTCGAACATGTGGCCGATCGATTCTTTCGGGATCGGCACGCCGTTGTCCTCGACCTCCATGCAAACGTACGCGGCCCTCGGGAAGAGGCGAACGGTGACCAGGTTGTCGCTGGCACTCGGCTCGCGACCCGCGGAGGCCGGGAAGGACTGCAGCGCGTTCACGAGCAGATTGAGGACGACTTGGCCCATGCTCGCCGTCGAGCTCCTCACGGGCGGAACGGGCCGCACGTCGAGCCGCACTTGGGCGCGGGTCCTGAACTCCCCGCGGAGGACTTGCAACGTCAAACGAATCACCTCGTCGAGGGCCACCTTTTGCGCTTCGTTGGGGCGCTCGCGCACCGGAAGATCGATCCCCCGGAGCAGATCGAAGACCCCCCGCGCCGAGAGCTGCGCGCTCGCGAGCTGCGCGTCGACGGCATCCACCTCGACCCGCACGCCGTGTGAGCCATCACCGAAGGCGCCGAGGAGCTTCGACGCGGTCTCTATCGAGCGGCGCGCCATCGCCAGCGATTCGTTCAGCTGTCCGATCGGCCGCGTGAGCTCGCGTCCGATGCTCGTCGCGACCACGCCGATCGCGTAGACACGCTCCGTCTCGAGGAGCCTGCGGCGGAGGTCCGCGATCTCGCGGTTCATCCAATAGAGCTCGCACGCCTCTTTGAGGGTCGCCCGGAGCTCGCGGATGTCCCACGGCTTGCGCAGATACCGGTGCACCTGTCCCCAATTGATGGCGTCGATGGCGCTGTCGAGGTCCGCGTAGGCGGTGACGAGCATCCGGATGGTGTCCGGGAATTGCTCGCGCGCCGCCGCCGCGAGCTCCACGCCGGTCGTACCGGGCATCCGCTGGTCGGTGAGGAGCACCGCGACGTCGCTGCGGCGCAGAATCTCGAGCGCCGCCTCCGCGTTGCCGGCCGTGCGCACCTCGAACTCGTTGGCGCACGCCGCTTCGAAGACGTAGAGGTTCGCCGGATCGTCGTCGACGTAGAGGACGCGGTATTTCATGCGCTTCGCCGCACCCCCAACCCCGCCAATCGAGCCCGTGGTACGCGGACGAGGAACTCGGCCCCCGCCCCGAGCTGGCTCTTGAGACGAATGGCGCCCCCGGCGCTCGTCACCACGCGCTGCGCGATGGTGAGGCCCATGCCGGTCCCGCGCCCGGGGCTTTTGGTCGTGAAGAACGGCGTGAAGACCTTCGCCTGATCCTCCGGGCGGATGCCCGGGCCGTTGTCCGTCACGGCGATCGCGACGAAGTCGTCGTCCACGCGGCCTTGAATGTGGACCCGCCCGTGCCCCTCGGGCGCGGCCTCGACGGCGTTCTGGACGATGTTCGTCATCGCCTGGTTGAACTCCTCGGGCACGCACTCGATGACGCCCGCGCCTTCGAACTCGGTCTCGACGCGAACGTCGCGCCCCGTGGCCGGCACCACCATGCTCACCACGTCGCGGACGGCCGCGAACGCGTCGCACGGCTGGGGCGCGCGGCTGTATCCCTCGCGGCTGTAACGGCGCATCAGGGCGACGGTGGAGGCGATGCGCTTGAGCCCCGACTCGGCGACCTCGAGGAGCTTGCGCGATTGAACGACCGCGTCGCCGAGCCGCTGGTCATCGGCCTCCGCCGGGCCCGCCGACCGGGCGAGCGCCACCACGTCCTCGAGCTGGCCCGCGACGAGCTCGAGCGAGCTTTTGATGTAGTTGAGCGGGTTGTTGATCTCGTGCGCGAGCGAGCCGGCCACGGCCTCGAGCGAGTCCATGCGCTGCGCCAGCAGGATGTCCGCGGTCGTCTCCTGCGCCCCGAGGAGCGAACGGACGGTCGAGAGGAGCTCCCGTGCCGAGAAGGGCTTGGCGAGGTACGCGTTCACGCCCGTCTCCAGCCCGGCGACGCGGTCCTCCAGGTCCGCGCGCGCGGTGAGCATGATGATGGGGATGTGGCGCGTCCGCGCGTCCGCGCGCAGGCTGCGCGTCAGCGCGAGGCCGTCGACGTCGGGCATCATCAAATCGGTGATGACGAGGCTTGGGATCTCGCGCGATGCGAGCTCCACGCCCTTCTCGCCGCCCGACGCCGCCAAGATCCGGAAGTGGTCGCGGAGAGCCATGTGGATGACGCGCACGACGTCCGGCGTGTCTTCGACGACGAGGATCGTGTGCGCCCGATCGCTGCGATCTACGTCGCGATCGATGACACGCTGCTCGGTGGCCTCGTCGATCTCGAGCAGTCGGAACTCTTCGCGACCCGCGAGGTGCGTCGTCCATTCGGCGAGCCCTCGGTCGGCCTCGCGCTGCCCGCCCGGCAGGTCCCTGCGCCGCTCTCTCCGATCGATGGCGGCTTCGGGGAGGTCCGCGCGGTGCTTGCGGAGCTCCACGACGAAGGTCGCGCCCGCGCCGGGAGACGACCTCGCCGCGATCCGGCCGCCGTGGAGCTCGACGAGCTCCTTGGCGAGCGCGAGGCCAATGCCGGTGCCGCCGTACCGACGGGAGGCCGCCATGTCGATCTGGAAGAAGCGCTCGAACACGCGCTCGCTCATCTCCGCGGGGAAGCCCGGGCCATCGTCCCTCACGGCGACCGCCAGCGTGTCGCCGGTGTCCTCGAGGGAGACCCACACGTTGCCGCCGGCAGGCGTGAACTTCGTCGCGTTCGACAGAAGGTTGATGAGGACGCGCTCGATGCGCTCGAGATCGCACCAGACGGTGCAGGCATCGACGTTGGTCTGGAAGTGGAGCGCGATGCCCTTGCGCTGCGCGAGCGACTTCACCTCGGCCAAGAGCCCGGTCACGTACGAGACGAGGTCGCACGCCTCGACGCGTAGGCGCAGCCGCGACTCTTCCAGCTTGGAGAGGTCGAGCAAGTCCGCGATGAGCTTGAGCAGCTTGATGCCGCTCCGGTACATCGCCTCGACGGTCGAGCGCTGCGCCTCGATCACGTCGGCCGTGCCGTCGAGCATGAGCTCCAGCGGCGTGAGGAGCATCGCCAGGGGCGTCTTGAGCTCGTGGGTGATGTTCGCGAAAAACTGGGACTTGAAGTGGTCGAGCTGCTTGAGCCGCTCGTGGGCCTCTTCGAGGTTGGCCTTCGTCTGCTCGATGACGAGCTGGTTGGTCTGCTGCTCGCGGTGCGTGCGATACGCGTAGAGCTGTCCCGTGCTGATGATCACCGCCGTCGATACGAGGAAGAACAGGTTCGACACCGCCGCGATCGAGCCGGTGCCCTTGAGCAAGAGATTCGGCAAGATGAACGACGCGATGATCGTCCCGTGCGTCAGGAAGACGACCCGCGCCGGCCACACGAACAGCAGGCCGATCGTCACGATGATGAGCGAGAGCCCCGCATAGTAGGGCGAGGACAAGCCCCCCATGAACACGGTCATCAGGCTGATGCCGAAGGACCCGAAGGTGACGTACGCCGCCGAAATGGCGTTCGGGAACTTGTCGAAGAGCCGACCGCGGACGAGGTGGAACATCGCGAGCGTCGCGGCGAGCACGGCACCGCGCGTCGCGTACAGGATCCAGAGCCACTCGCGGGGCGCGACCAGGTAATCGAGGACGCCGAAGCCTGGATAGAGGACCAGCGCCATCCACAAAGCGAACCGCGTGCCCCTCCGGTTTCTCGCGAGCAGCCACCCGGTCCAGCGGCGCTCGACGTCTTCCAGCGGGGCGGAGCGCATTCACGTCTTCCGGAGACACACGAAGGGGTTGATGCCCGTCGTCTCTTCCAGGATTTCGGCCCGCGCGTCGGGCACGGCCAGGCGGGCCATGTCGAGGAGCTCGGACCGCGTCCGGTGGATGACGAACCAGTCGAGGTGGAGTTCCATGAGCCACCGGTTCGGATTGCTCGGGACGAGGTTGCCGACGTAAAGCGTCCCCTCGGCCTCGAGGTTCGTGAAGAGGTTCCGGCAAAGCGTGATCGCCGTCGGGAGCTCGAGGTAATCGAAGAGCCCGCAGCAGTAGACGGCGTCGAACCTGTCGAGCGAACGAAAGATGTCCGGGTCCTTGAGGAGCCGCTTGATCGAATCGTGGAGATAGACGATGCGCACGCGGTCGGGCCATCTCGCGTCGACGACCTTCTTGAGCCGCCCGTACGCGTACGACAGGGCGCCCTCGTCCTGATCGAAGAGGACGATATCCATCTTCGCCGGCATCGACTTTCGGTCCCGCAAGAGCTCGTAGACCTCTTGGGCCGGCCCCGCCGCGATGGACAGAACGCGGAGCGTCTCGCTCCCGCCCTTCGCCTCGATGAGCGCGTCGAGCTGTCGCTTCACGAGGTCCTTCCGAGCGCGGAGCGCCACCACCGCCCGCGTCGAGAGGACCGCGAGGCTCATGGATTTGCTGAAGAGCGTCGGACCCGAGAACGGCGTCTCGTACATGTCCTTCATCAGCTCGTAGTCGCCGGGGTAGCCGAGCGGCTTGTGGAGGGCGCGATGCATGCACGGGGCCTGCATGAAGTAGCCTTGGAGGTGCCGGCGCGAGTACTCCTTGAGCGACTCGACGTCGGCCGGAGCCACGCCGCGCAGCGCCGCGTCGATCTCCTCGGAGTAGCGTACGAACTCGACGACGAACTCGTCGTGAATGCGCTCGATGAGGGCGCGGCGGGCGGGCGAGTCCTGGTCGCCGCGAGCGACGCTCCATGGAAGCGACGATTCGAGCCGTACCAGGAGCTCTGACGCGTCGTCGAGGAGGAGGCGCAGATCGCCGACGAGCCCCTTGAAGCGGTCGCAGCCGGCCACTTGCCACGGCCGGTCCTGGAGGCCCAGGCCCGACGACCCGCTCAAGTTCCAGGATCGCACGTCCCGAAGATGGAGCACGTCCCCGATGTTCATCAGCGAATCGGTGAACGAGACGCCGACCACCTTCTTGCCGACCACGTCACGGACCGAGCCGACCCGGCCCTGCCCCGCGTACGCCTCGTGTCCGTCGAAGCTCACGACGAGCTCCCCGATGAGCGCCCCACTCTCCACCGGAAGCTCCGCCGGCCACTCGAACGCCACACCGTTCTGCGAGACGTCGTGGAGCGCGCACTCGCGCATCTTCGCGCTCTCGGCGCGGTTCACCACGAGGCGGACGACCGGCTGCACGGGCCCCAGGTCTTCGCGCTGGTACCTGTGCGGCCGGAAGAAGACCTCCCTCCCCTGACCTCCCTCGAGATCGGCGTAGGCGACGCCGTGGCGCGGCTCCCTCGACGAAACCGGGCTGCGCGACCACACGGCGCTCGTCTTCCCGTCTGGCGCGGACGAGGGATTGCTCTCGGCTGGCTCCTCCACCGCAACATGCTTGGCGTCTTTTCTCATTCGTCGAGTCCGTGCATGGGTCCGCGATGTTCGGCGCGATGGTGCCGACGGCAGTGGTGAAAGTAAAGGTTTGCTTGGGTGCATAGGACACGTACGCGGCGACCGACGCCCGGCGAAGCGCGATGCGTCGGGACACACTTCGGCTTGACGCCCCACGCGCGCACTCGTCACGGCGAGCGTCCCTCCGAGAATTGTTCACGTGCGCTGTGCAATCGTTGCGTGTTCGTTTCGTGCGACGTTCGGGTCCGTAGCGATCTCGTATCCCGACGGGAACGCGCGTTCGACACGACCCGCACCGCTCGGGCCACGCTCGGGCGACGGCGCCACGCGGGTACGACATCCACCCCCAGACACGCGCGGGGGCCCGCTGTGCCAGCTGGCACAGTCGGGCCGCCATGGAGCCCCAGATCCGCGGCAAAACGCGACGACCTCGGGCTGGCACCCCACGTGCGAAGGGCTCGCCTCACCTCCATGCGCAGTCATCCTCTTTGGTCTTCGCTCGGCACCGCCGCTCTCTCGCTCGCCTCCGTCTCGATCGGCCTGGCGGCGTGCAGCGGCTCTTCGGGCACCGGTGGTCCCTCCGTCGGCCAAACGGAGTTCTCCTCGGCGCCGCCCTACGGCGCGTCGTCGGGGTCCGCGCTCACGACGGGAAACGCGACGGCGGGCGGCGCCTCGAAAGCCGGCGCCCAGGCAAGCTCGGTCGCCCCCGCCGCAGGCGCGGCTGGAGACAGCGCGTCGACCCCGCGGACCGTCCAGGAAACGGACCTATATCGCGTCGAGGGCAATCGACTTTATTACCTGAACTCGTACCGCGGTCTCATGGTGTTCGACATTACGCAAGTCGACCAACCGAAGCTCCTCGGGCGGTCTCCGGTATATGGCACGCCCGTGCAGATGTTCGTGGAGAATGGAATCGCGACCGTCGTGGTCGCGGACTGGTACGGCACGCTCGGCGGCGCCCCGTTCCACGGGTCGATCGTGCGCGGCCTCGACGCGACGGACCCGACGCAGATCAAGGTCCTCGGCGAGGCGAAGCTGGGCGGCTGGGTCCAGGACACCCGCGTCGTCGGCTCCAACGTCCTTTACGCCGTGAGCGAAGACTACGGGTGGACGTACGGCTACGGCGCCGTCTCGTCCGCGGCGCAGGCAGGGCCCACGGTCATCGTGTCTTCGGTCTCCTTTGCGGGCGGGATCATCCAGGAGGTCGCCTCCAAGTCGTATCCCGGCTACGGCGGCGTCTTCAACGTCACCCCCGACTCCATCATGCTCGCCCACCCGGCGCTGTCGAGCGACGGCATCGCCTCTACGCAGACGGCGCTCCAGTACCTCGACATCAGCGACCCGGGAGGAAACATCGTCGAGCGCGGCTCGGTCGTCGTCGACGGGAGCGTTCAGGGGTGGGGCGCCGACAACGGGCGCTGGAACCTCGACTTCGCCGACGGGGTGACCGCGCACGTCATCGGCTGCAACGGCGCCGAGTACGGCTGCAACGGATCGGGCTACGAGCTCGCCACGGTCGATTTCAGCAATCCCGATCGACCCAACGTGCTCTCCGAAGTCCCCGTCGCGTCGACGACCTGGGCCGCCACCGCGCGCTTCGACGGGACCGGCGCCGCCGCGCGCATGTACCTCTCGCCCACGTACGGATATGGGTATTCCGGGGGACCGAGCGGCACGCCGCTCGAGGTGTTCGACCTGTCGAACCCGGCTGCCCCCGCGCTTGCGGGTCAAGTGCAGATCCCCGGCAACGTCTGGATCATGATCCCGGCGGGCAACCAGCTCTTCGCCCTCGGCCAGGACGACAACGCCACCAGCAGCGACGTCTCGCTCAAGTACCTCGACGTGAGCGACGCCGCGTCTCCGTCGCTCATCGGCACTTCGGACTTCGGCGACGGTTGGGCGTGGACGCCCGCGGCCGACACGTTCAAGGCCTTCACGATGGACTCGACCGACGGCCTCGTCGTCCTCCCCTTCAGCGGCTGGAGCGCCTCGACGCTGCAATACAACAACGGCGTCCAGCTCATCGAATACACGCCCCCGTCGAGCGGCACGGGCGGCAGCCTCGTGACGGCGGGCGCCGCGTTCACGAAGGGGTGGGTCGAGCGCGGAATCATCGCCAACGGCCGCATCCTCTCGCTGAGCGATCAGGCGCTGTCGGTCGTCGACTACTCGAACCCCGCGGCGCCGACGGTGACCGGACAGCTCACGCTCGCGCGCAACGTCGTGGCCGCGCAGCCGGCGGGGACGACCGTGGCCGAGATCTCGAGCGATTGGTGGGGCAACGACCAGTCCCAGTCGGAAGTACGCATGTTGCCCTCGACCGACGCGGACGAGAACACCGACGAGTCCTCGGCGCCGACCGTCGACGTGGCCGGGGTGAACGCGCGCGTCTTCACCAACGGGACCTTCTCGTACGTCGTCACCACGGTCCAAGTCCCGGCCCCCTGCCCGCCCCCGTCGACGGGTTCGTGCACCACCTGGCAGCAGCAGATCCAGGTGGTCGACCTCGCGGGGGGCACCGCTCGAGCGCGCGGCGTCGTCAAGCTGCCCGCCGATCCCTACTTCTATGGGTACGCCCCGTGGGGCGGCTGCTTCGTCTACGACTGGTACTACGGCGGCGACATCGTGCAGGTCGACGCGACCACCCTCGCGTTCCGCCGTTGGTACCCGACCTACGGCGCCTCGGGGCAATACGTGAGCGCCGCGAGCGACCTCTTCGCCGCCGATCTCTCCAACCCCGACGCGCCGACGGTATCGTCGCTCGTCATCACCGACGACCCGAACGGCTGGTGGGGCAACATGCAGGTGGTCGGCGACGTGCTCTACACGACGCACTACGTCTGGTCGAACCCGACCGCGACGACGAGCACGGTGCGCTATTACCTCGACGCCATCGATCTGAGCGATCGCAAGAACCCGCGGGTCACGCGAAGCATCAACGTGCCGGGCTTCCTCGTCGGCGGCTCCGCGACGGACCCGTCGCTCCTCTACACGATCGACTACCAGTGGTCGAACGGTAGCTCGGTGAACCAGTTCGACGTGGTCCGCGTGACCGGCAACGTCGCGCGGCTCGAGAGCTCGACCCCGCTCGACGGGTGGGTGGGCAACGTGATCGTGCGCGGCAACACGGCCTACACGACGACCCAGAGCTACGACTACGACCCGACGACTAACCTCCAGAACATGGAGCTCCACCAGATCGACCTGACGAACCCGTCGGGCCCCGTCGACCGGGTCGCGAGCTCGCCGGGCTGGTGGGGCTGGCTGCTCGACGTCGAGGGCGACCGCATGCTCGTGAGCTCGGGTTGGGGCGACGCCTATTCGCCGCCGGGTATCGACATCTACCGCCTCTCGCCGGGCGCGCCGCCCGCGTACGACCAGTTCGCCCGCACGAACGGCTGGTGGGTGGGCTCCTCCGCGCGCCAGAATGACCAGATCTTCCTGACGAGCGGTTACTGGGGCGTGCAGACCGTGAACCTCGACTGAAGTCGGGCGCCGACGAGAGGGCCACGGCGCGCGCCGGCCTCGAGTAATGTCGGCGCGTGCCGGCTGCAGCGCAGGCGATGTGGGGCGCCCACGACACCAGGCTCGTCCTGTGCGCGCTCTCGGCGATCGCCGGCATCGTGGCCCTCATCGGCGCGGGCAAGGTGCACCCGTTCATCGCGCTGATGCTCGCGTCGGCGTGGCTCGGAGCCACCGCCGGCCTCCCGACCGATGGCGTCGTCTCCGCGTTCGAGAAGGGCGTCGGCGACACGCTCGGGAGCGTCGGCCTGGTCATCGCCCTCGGCACGATGTTCGGCCGGCTCCTCGCCGACTCGGGCGGGGCCGACACCATCGTCTCGGCCATCCTGGCGCGCGCCGGGCCCCGCGGCGCCCCGTGGGCCATGGCCTTCGCGGCCACCCTGATCGGCGTCCCGATCTTCTTCGAGGTCGGCGTCGTCCTGCTCATGCCGATGGTCCTCCTCTTCGCGCGCAAGACCGGCGGCTCCGTCTTGCGCGTCGGGATCCCCGCGCTGGCCGGCCTCTCCGTCCTCCACGGGCTCCTCCCTCCTCACCCGGGACCGCTCATCGCGGCGACCGCCCTCCACGCCGACCTCGGTCTCACGTTCGCCTTGGGGTTCGTCGTGGCCGTGCCGACGCTCGTCTTGGCCGGCCCCGTCTTCGGAGATCTCGTCGCCCGTCGCATCCACCCCGAGCCGCCTCCTTCCCTGGTCGAAGACCTCGGGCGCGCCTCCACGGCGCGAGCCCCGGGCTTCGCGGTGTCGCTCGCCACGCTCCTCCTGCCGGTGGTGCTCATGCTCCTGCGCACGGCGGCCGACCTCACCGGCATGACGGGGCCCGCGCGATCGGCGGCCCTCGTCCTCGGACAACCGGTCGTCGCGATGCTCGCCTCCGTCCTCGTGGCGATGGTGACCTTCGGCTACCAGCGGGGCAAAAGCGCGCGGCAGGTCGGGGCGCTCCTCGGCGACAGCCTCGCACCGATCGCGGCCATCGTCCTCATCATCGGCGCCGGCGGCGGCTTCAAGCAGACGCTCGTGTCGAGCGGGATCGGAGACACACTCGCCAAGGCCGCGGAATCGGCGGCCCTCCCCCCTCTCCTTCTGGGTTGGCTGGTGGCGGCCGCGATCCGTGTGGCCACCGGATCCGCCACGGTCGCGACGGTCACGGCGTCGGGCATGATGGCCCCGCTCGCGCGCGACCTTCACGGCGCGGGCGCGCCGCTCCTCGCGCTCTCGATCGGCGCGGGCTCCCTCTTTCTGTCGCACGTGAACGACGCCGGCTTCTGGCTGGTGAAGGAGTATTTCGGAATGAGCGTCGCCGAGACGCTCCGCTCTTGGTCGGTCATGGAAACGCTCATCTCGGTCGTCGCGCTGGCCGGCCTTCTCCTCTTGCACGCGGCGTTGTGATCCCAGGCCGAACGCGACGACATCTCGGCATCCGACCAGGCCGCGCAAAAAGCCGCCGGGTGCTGCTTGACAGCATGGGCACTTTCGGCATAGGGCGACGACTTGCACATGGTCGAGCCGTGCTTACCTTCTGTGGTGCGAGGGCCAAGCAAAGGCACGGCAACCATGGAAAAGCAGCACACGACCACGGAAGCAGACGACCTTCAACCCGATCGCCCCCCGCAGCCACCTGCGGCGGGGACGGAGACGAAATCGCGCCGGCCACGCGGCTTTGCCGCGATGGACCGGAAGTTGGTGAGCGAGATCGCGCGCAAGGGGGGCAAGGCGGCGCACTCCGCTGGAACGGCGCACGAATTCACGAGTGAAGAGGCGCGCGAAGCGGGCCGCAAAGGGGGGCACGCCTCCCATGCCAACCGCCGCAAGGCTCTCTCCGTGAATCCGGAGCCGGTCATCGAAGGCGGAAAGCCGGAAGAGGGCTAATCGGTTCCTAGGGGCAGAATCCCCAGGCACGCGTAGTCACGGCGCGTCAACGCTCGCCGTCACGGCGGTTCGCCTTGACCTTGGCGTGGCGCTTCTTGTCGTCGATGCGACGCTCCACGCTCCCGCGCGTCGGCCTCGTTTTCTTGCGAGGCCGCACGCGCACGAGCGCGCGGAGGACCAGCGCGCGGACCTTGTCCTGCGCGTCCGCGAGGTTCGTGCGCATGTCGCGGGTCCGCTGGCTCGTCACGCGGAGCCAGCCATCGGCGTCGAGCGCGCCGCCGGCGAGGGCGCGCAGGCGCTCGAACGCGGCATGGTCGAGCCCGACGATGCGCGCGAGGTCGACCCGGAGCTCCACCTTGCTCGCGACCTTGTTCACATTTTGACCGCCCGGTCCGCCTGACCGGACGGCCTTGGTTTCGATGGCGTCGGGCGGAATGACGACACCGGGTCGCACCATCAGCGCCTCGACCATGGATCGTAGAGTGTAGTTCTCCGCCGCCTGCCGCGAAACCGCGCCCCCCTTCGAGCGTAGTCTGGGCACGATGCGCTCGACGATCCTGCCCTCCACGCTCCTCCTCGGCTTCGCCCTTTACTCTTGCCACGCGGCCTCCTCCGAAGCCGCCGACGGAAAGCCCGCCGCGGCCAACGCACACCCTGTGGGCACCGATCCGGGGCACGTCGGTGCCGGCACGCCGCTCGTCCCCGCCTCGGGCGACCAGCTCGCGGCGTTCGCCGAGGGATGCTTCTGGGGATCCGAGGACACCTTCCGCCACGTGCCCGGCGTCGTCGCGACGGCCGTCGGCTTCACCGGAGGCCGGACGACGAACCCGACCTACGAAGACGTATGCACCCACACGACGGGGCACGCCGAGACGGTGCTGGTCGAGTTCGACCCGAAGAAGGTCACCTACGCCGGCCTCCTTCGGACCTTCTGGGACTCCCACGACCCGACCACACCGAACCGGCAGGGCCCCGACATCGGCGATCAGTACCGGAGCGCCATCTTCACGTTCTCCGCCGAGCAAGCCGAACAAGCGCGCGCGTCGCTCGCCCGCGAGCAGACTCAGTACAAAGACAAGATCACGACCGAGATCGCGCCGATGGGACGCTTCTGGAAGGCCGAGGGCTACCACCAGCAATACGACGAGAAGACCGGCCGGCACTCCTGCCCCATCCCGGTCAAGCACACCGGGACGACGACCTAGGCGGCGGCCTTCGCGGAGCGCCGGTCCGTCAGGCGAGCGCTCCGGTGACCACCGTCCCCGCGGTGATTTGCGTCGCGATGGTCGCGGAGTCCACGCCGACGGCGGCCATCACCGTCTTCCCGAACGACGCGAGCGTGCTCACCGCCGAGACGTCTCCGCTCGGATTGGCCGTCCCCGTCTTCGAGTCGACGGCGAGCGCCCCGTAGTCGCCGGCGAGGGGCGCGATGCCTCCGACCACGCCGCCCTTGAACGCCTTGCCGATCGCGATCGACACCTGGTGGTTCGGGTTGTGTTGCCGGCCGTTGGTGTTGGCCGGCCCGATCGTCCGCCCGAAGACGTTGAGCGACAGGAACGTGACCTCATCGGAGAGGCTCGCCGTCGCGAGCTGCGACATGAGCGACGCGATCGTCGCGACGCCGCTCACCGTCTGGGTCGTCTCGTTCTTGAGCAGCGCGTCCTGGTGGTTGTCGCCGCCGAAGGGAATATGGACGGCGATGACCGGCGTCACCCGCATCTGGATGAGCGCGACGGCCGCCAGCATCTGCGATGCCGGGCTGTTGTCCTTGATCGACGACAGCTGCATGAGCAGGCTCTGCTGGATGTTCCGCACCTCTTGCTGCGACTGCACGAGCGAGTCGATGAACGAGCGCTGCGCCGGCGTCGCCCCCGTCCGATAGAGGTCGTAAAGCTGGTTGAGCGTCTGATCGCGGAGAGGCTGCAGCGTCGTCAGCGGGCCCGCGGGGCTCGTCAGCGTGGCCTTGAGCGAGAGCGCCGGAATGATGGGCAGCGCCTGCCCCCCGAACGTCAGGCCCTCGGACGGCGACGACGCGCCCAAGCTGATGGGCTGCTGCTGGATCGTCCCGAGGCACGGCGCGAGCTGCTTCGCGAGGATCGACGGGAGCATCTCGTCGCCCTGGGTCACGTCCATCAGGCGGAGCACGTTCGGCTCCTTCGGGTGGATCGGGGTGTTGGTCATCGCGTGCCAGAACGACGTGCGATCGAGGACGTTCTGCGGCAGCGTCGCCCACGGCGCGGCCGCGGTGTAGGTCTGGCCCGCGAGCATGAGCGACGTCGCCGCCATCGTGGGGTCGGTGCTGTGGGCGATGGCCGGGTCGTCGTAGGTGCCGGGCACGTTCGCGTTGATCGGGTCCCCGTTGCCCGACGTGCTGAGGATGATGTACTGCGCCGCGGCGCCGGTCGGACACGCTGGCGGCGTATCCGCCAGCGCCTTCCGCGGGTTCAAGAGAAACGACGCGGGCAGGCCCGTGGCCAGCGTCCGCAGGCCGACGAAGCCGGCCCCGAAGAGCGTCGACATGAGCGCGTGCCGGCGGGTGATTATCGAGCCCATCGTCCTCACATCCCGATCGCGACGGCCGACGGCGCCAAGCACGCCGCGACGAAGGTCGATTTGAGCGCGTTGGTGGCGGTCGCGCCCGACTGAACCGCCGCCGCGAAGTGCGACGACAAGATCGCCTGTGCCTGCGCCGAGCGCGGGTCCGACGGCGTGATCGCCATCACGGTCGCCACGAAGTCGGAGACCGCCTGCGCGACGAGCGCGGGCGTCGCGCTCGACCACTGCGTCACGCCGGCCACTTGCTTGGCGCTCGGCACGTCGATGACGAGGGCGGACACCGCTTCGCAAATGTTCTCGGTACCCGCGCGATAGAAGAGCGTCGGCTGGTTCGGCAACACCGGCGCGACCGCGCCCCGCCCGTATCCATCCGAAGGGAGGCCCGACACGATCTGCGGCACCGTCGTCGCGAGGGTCGTCTTGTTCACCGCGTCGAGGCCGCACACGTCGGTGAGGCCGAGCCGGTCGTTGAGCGCGGCGCACAGGTGGTCCCGGCGCGACACGGCGACGATCTCTCCGTCGTCGACCGCGGTCTGCGTGGGCGCGGCGTGCGTCGTGATGGGCGACGAGAGGAGCTCGCGGACGAGCGCCCGCCACGAGTAGTTCGCCGCCTGGAAGACGCCCACCACCCGTACGAACTCCGGGTCGTTCGCGTCGCACGCCTGTGAGTTCGCGTAGTAGCAAAGCTTGTTCGCCCAGGCTCCGGCGAAGAGCGGGTGCTGCGCCAACGTGCTGCCGAACCCGGCGACGCTCGTCATCGGGTTGACCGTGACGCCGCGGAACTCGAACGAACCGGGCACGCCCGAAAACGCCGGGTCGACCTGCTGGTGGTAGTTCCACGAGTAGGTCGCGGCGAGGATCGACCGCGTGGGATCGAGCGTCCGGTGGCACTCCGCGCACGCGGGCTGCGCGGCGTGCGTCGTGTCGAGCCCCGCCGTCGACACGGGCGTCGTCGGGTCGGTCCCGTCGACGCTCGAGCCCAACGCGACGATGAGCGCCTGGTTGGTGGTGACGCGCATCTGGTTGCTCGTGTTCGTCTGCCAGTTGGCGAAGAACGCGGGCGTGGTGAAGAACCCGACCCTCGGCGTGACGAGGACGAGCTCGGACGCCGTGCGCAACGTCGCCAGGTCGTAGAAGCGCGTCGTCGTCTCGCCCGCCGCGGGCGGCCGCACCGTCACCATCTGCCAGGTGTCGAAGTCGCCGGCGGTGAGCTGGCCGGAGGTCGCCGTCCCGCCGTACTGCGTACACGTGGCGCCCGCCGCGTTCTTGCGGCCGAGCAAGCCGCCGTACATGAGGTAATGGAGCATGTTGCCGGCGGCGGGGTACGTCACCGGGTCTTGCCCGCAGCCCGCCCCCATGGTCGTCGCGAGGTTGGCGACGTCCGGGTCGTACCAGTGCATGTAGTTCGCATTGGTCGGGTCGAGGGTCTGCGCGATGGGGATGGGCCCCTGCGCCGCCTCCACCGTGATCGTGAGCCCCGGGTTCGCCTGCTTGAACCGATCGGTCACCTTGCCGGTGTCGTCGACCTGCCACGCGTCGAGGAACGCGTAGAGCTCCATCAGCGCGGGCGTCATCATGAACGTCTGCGTGGTCAGCGCGTCGGTGAGAGGGCGGCCCTCGGCGTCGAGCTCGAGCACCGTGCGAGCGAAGCTCTCCTTCGCGTTCTGCACGAGGAGCGGCTGCGTGGCTCCGTTGATGTCGGCCTGCCCGGGGTACGCCTGATCGGCGAAGTCCGTGATCGAGACCTGCGTCTGCTGGAACGCGAGCTCGAAGAACGTGAGCATCTTCTGGGTGTATTGCGGCAGTGACATCCACGTGTCGATCAGGCCCTTGAGCTGCGACGGGTCGGCCGCGACGGTCTGAATCTCGTCGTCGGTCGGGGGGAGGCCCACGAGCACGTTCTTCACCTTCGCGACGTACACCGCGGGAGGATCCGCCTGAAAAGGCACCGCCGTAGCGGCATCGGGCGAGGGCGAAGAAGCATCTGCGCCCCACCACTCGCCCTCATTGGGACTCGGCGCCGCGGGGCTCCCCATCATGCATGCGGAGCCAATCGAGACCGCGACGGCCGCCGCCGGCCAGAGGGCAAATCGGGACATACGCAACGTGCGAGACTCCGGGGTGTTCTCGGGTATGCGCGAATCGCGCGAACCATCTCGCCTTGCGCGAACGATGCCAAGGGCGAGGCTCTTCTTGGAGCTTGACCGACGAAGCTCGTGCGCGCCCGTCTCGCCGAAGTCCCGCGGCCTTGCATTTGAACGCTCGCAGTGCGAACAAACCGCACATGGACGTTCGCCATCGCGAGGCAATTTCGACCATCGAACGAGACGGGTACCGCTTCCGGCAATACCTGGGCGACCTCGCCACCGCGGCGGACCTCTTCTCGTCGGCGCACGTCGGGTACGGCGCGCTGCGAGTCTTCGACGACATCGTCGTCGACCCGGGAGCGACCGCGTCTTTTCAGGCGTACGACGGGGTCGAGACGGTCGCGTACGTCCTCGAGGGCACGTGCCACATCACCCACGCGGGCGACCCACCCGTCGAGCTCAAACGGGGCACGGCGGCGCGCATCGTCGGCGGCCAGGGCACCACGTACGAAGGCCACAACCGGGGAACGGGGCGCTTGCGCATCGCCCTCGCCGCCTTCGTCGCGCCCCGGGCGCACGAGCAGGCGCCGTTCGCCGCGCGCTCCTTCGATCCCGAAACGACAGGGCTCACCTGGGTCGCGACCCCCTCGGGCACGGGCCACGACCCGGCGTCGTTGCCGCTCGGCGCCCCGGTGAGCTTCGGGATCGCCACGCTCGAATCCGGAGAGAGGATTCGCCTCCAATCCGCGCTCGGCACCGGGCTCTATCTGAGCGTGCTCGATGGGAGCCTCTCGCACGACTCCGGCTTCCTCGACGAAGGAGCCGACGCGAAAATTTCGCTCGAGGCGCATACCGTCGCGATCCAGGGGATCACCCGCGCGACCGTGGCCGTCATCGAAGTTCGCCGCGGGTTCGTGCAGGAGATCTTCTGAGAAGCCTGCTGCTGGTCGCGCTCGCTGCCGCCTGCGGTTGTTCCGGGCTCTCGAGAGCGAACTCCCATCCCAAGGCCGCCGTCGCGGCGACCACGTGCATCGGGCCCTGCGGAGAGGCGGAGGTCCACGAGGAGGGCGGCGAGCCCGCGACCGACGAGCCCACGGGCGAGCCCGTCGCGAGGAGCGGCGACGTCGCGGGCGCGGAGGTCGCGACCCGCGAGACCGCGGCGCGTCCGCAGGAGCTTCCGCCTCCCGTGAGCGCGGCGCAGCCGGGCGGCCGAAACCTGGTCTTGATCACGGTCGACACCCTCCGCATCGATCTCGGCTTCATGGGCTATTCTTCGCCCGTGTCGCCGCACCTCGACGCGCTCGCGGCGCGGTCGACGGTCTTCGAGCGCGCGTACTCGATGGCCTCCTACACGGGCAAGAGCGTCGGCCCGATGATGATCGGCAAGTACGCGAGCGAGTGCGCGAGGAACGGCGCCCACTTCGACGTGTACGGCCCGGAAAATACGTTCTTGGCCGAGCGCCTCCACGCCGCCGGCTTTCGCACGATGGGCATGGCGCCGCACTGGTACTTCAAGCCGAAATACGGCCTGACCCAGGGGATGGACCTCTGGGACCTCTCGGCCATGGGCGACGGGCCGAACACGCCCACGTACTCGCTCGTCACGAGCGACACGCTGAGCGACCTCGCGATCGGCATGTTGTCCGAACCCGCGAACGTGCAAGGCCGTTTCTTCCTCTGGGTCCACTACTTCGATCCCCACCAGCGCTACGTCCCCCACTCCGAGGCGCCGAGCTTCGCGCGCCCCGGGAGAAACCCGGCCAAGGCGCTCTACGACGGCGAGGTCTGGTACACCGACCACCACCTCGGGAGGCTGCTCGACTTCATCGCCGCGCAGCCCTGGGCCGACCGCACCGTCATCGTCGTCACCTCGGATCACGGAGAGGCCTTCGGCGAGCATGGAATGACCGGTCACGGCGTCGACTTGTGGGAGCCGCTCGTCCGCGTCCCGCTCGTCGTCTACGTCCCGGGCGTCCCCGCCCACCGCGTGCACGTGAAGCGGAGCCTCGTCGACCTCGTGCCGACGCTCCTCGACCTCCTCGAGCTGCCGCAGCCCCCCGCGGGCGAGCTCTCCGGCCGGAGCACGGCGAACGCGATCACCGACCCCGCGCAGGCCGACAGCGAAGAGCGCGACGTCTACCTCGACATGCCCGTGGGACCGCAGGTCCACGAGCACCACGCCATCATCCACGGCCCGACGCCGGGAATGAAGCTCCTCTCCGAGGGCGGCCCCGTCTTCTTCTTGTTCGATCTCGACAAGGACGCCCACGAAGCAAAAGACCTCGCGGGCAACCGGAAGCTCCTCGCCCCCATGATGAAGACCTTCCTGGAGAAGAAGGCGAGCGTGCACGAAGTGCGGGTGGTGCCTTGAACGCGCGCCGGGCCGAAGGACCCCCTTCGAGATCGCAATCCTCAGTACGTCACCGTCAGCCGCCCCACGTGCGGGCTCGCGTCCCAGCGCAGCGCGCGCACCGAGTGCTCGATGCACGCCGCGATCTTCGGGTCAGGCGGCGACGTCTGCACGCTGACCTTCTCCGCGTGGCCTTTGCGCACCGAGAGGTCCACCGTCACCTTCATGTTGTCCGGCGCGCCGCACGCGCCGACGAAGGACCCCTTGACCAGCGGCTCCCCGAGCTGCGCGCTCGAGAGCGGGGTCGTCTGCCGGGTGTACTTCGGTCCCGCGTCCGGCGGCGCGCCCGCATCCGGCGGCGCGGACGTCGCCGGCCCGGGAATCCACGTCGCCGCGCCGAGCGCCGACGCCATCGGCGCCACGGCCGACGCGATGGGCGCGAGCGCGCTCTTCACCAAGGGCAGCTTCCCCGTCGCGGCGAGCGCCGCCACCCCGGCCGCCGCGAGCACGACCAGCAAGAGGATCACCGGGCCTGCCCCGCCGCGTCGCCCTGCCATCGTCAGCCCGTGCCGGGCGCCTCGTGCCCGGAGCGCTGCACGTACTCGGTATAGCCTCCCCCGTAGAGGTGAATCCCCTCCGGGGTGAGCTCGAAGACCCGGTTCGACAGCGCCGCCAGGAACCGGCGATCGTGGGACACGAAGAGCATCGTCCCCTCGAAAGACGCGAGCGCTTTCACGAGCATGTCCTTGGTGCCCATGTCGAGGTGGTTGGTCGGCTCGTCGAGGACGAGCAAATTCGGCGGGTCGTAGAGCATCGTCGCGAGGACCAGCCGCGCCTTCTCGCCGCCCGACAGCACGCGGCAGGACTTCTCCACGTCGTCGCCCGAGAACCCGAACGCGCCCGCGAGCGACCGCATCGAGCCCAACGTCGCCAGCGGGAACGTGGCCCGCAGCGTCTCGATGACGGTGCTCTGCGCGTCGAGCAGATCCATCGCGTGCTGCGCGAAGTACGCGAGCTTGACGGCGGCGCCGCGCACGACGCGCCCCGTGTCCGGCTCCGTTTCACCCGCCACGAGCTTGAGCAGCGTCGACTTGCCCGCTCCGTTCACGCCCATCACGCACCAGCGCTCGCGGCGGCGCACGAGCCAATCGAGCCCGTCGTAGATCGTGCGCATCCCGTAGGCCTTGCTCACCGCCTCGAGCTTCACGACGTCCTCGCCCGACCGCGGCGGCGCGCGGAAGTCGAACTCGATCACGCGGCGGCGCCTCGGGGGCTCGACCTTGTCGATCTTGTCGAGCTTCTTCACGCGCGACTGGACCTGCGCCGCGTGGCTCGCCCGCGCCTTGAACTTGTCGATGAACGCCTGCTCCTTGGCGAGCATCGCTTGCTGGCGCGCGTACTGCGCCTCCTGCTGCGCCTCGGCGAGCTGGCGCTGCGCCTCGAAGAAGTCGAAGTTGCCCGAGTAGGTCGTCATCTCGCCGCCGTCGATCTCGACGATCTTCGTCACCAGGCGGTTCAAGAGCTCCCGGTCGTGGGATGTCATGACGAGCGCCCCCTCGAAGTCGTGCAGGAAGTGCTCGAGCCAGATGATGGACTCGATGTCGAGGTGGTTGGTCGGCTCGTCGAGGAGCAGCGCGTCGGGGCGCATGAGGAGGATTCGCGCGAGGGCCACGCGCATCTTCCATCCGCCCGATAACGCGCCGACGTCGCCCTGGATCACCTCTTCGCGGAAGCCGAGGCCGGCCAGGATCTCGAGCGCGCGCGACTCGAGCGCGTACCCACCGAGCTCGTCGAAGCGCGATTGCACATGACCGAATCGATCGACGATCGCCTCGAGCTCGTCGGCCCGGGCCGGGTCCGCCATGGCGTGCTCGAGTTCGTGGAGCTCGCGGGCGACCTCGGACACCTCGCCCGCGCCGGCCATCGTCTCCGCGAGCACCGTGCGGCCGCGCATGTCGCCGACGTTCTGGTCGAAGTATCCCACGGTCACCCCGCGGTCGACGACCACCTGCCCGCCGTCGGGCTGCTCCTCGCCGACCATCAACCGGAAGACCGTCGACTTGCCGGCGCCGTTCGGGCCTACCAAGCCCACCTTCTCCCCCCGGAAGACGCCCATCGAGGCGTCGAGGAAGAGGATCTGACTGCCGTGCTGCTTGGAAACGGAATCGAGGCGGATCACGTGGGGGGCGGCAGCCTACCCCAACGTACGCGAAACGCCCGCGGGAGCTCTTACTCGCCGTCGCGCACGCGATCGAGCGCGGCCGCTTCTTCGATGCGCGAGCCCAGGCGCGCCAACTCTTCGGCGAGCTGTTCGCGGAGTCCGACCGCCATGTCGCCCGGCAGGGCGAGCTGTTCCAGCGCGTCGGCGAGCGTGCGCACGACGGCGGACTGCGCCCGCACGGAGGCCGGAGCCCGCGGCTCGTCGTGGATCTCGTGCTCGAGCGCGGGCGAAGAGCTCGTGACCCGCTGCGAAACGCGACGATCCGACATTAGGCTTGCTCCTCCTCGCCAACGCCGCGAGATCGCCGAGGATCGGCCATCTTCGCGTCGATGGGTGCGTTCGCGAGTACGGTCGAGGGTGTCTGTGGAATAAGTGTGAATGCCGTCTTCTACGGCTCACGTATTTGGCGCAAACGATCTTCGTCGATCTTGGCGCCCCAGTTCCATCCCACGCACGTCGCACCGTGGAGTGATTGTGCGAGCTTCGCCGCAAGCTGCGCGATCGCTTCGTCGGCGCTCTGTCCTTGGTATTCCAGTGACACGAGTCCGACGGAATGCCCGGCCGCGACCGAATACAAAGAAGCCGACAAGTCGAGCGCGTCCCCACCCGGACCCGAACGCGACGACTCGTGCGACCCGCGGGCGCCCGACGCCCCGGCCATCCCACCCCCCATTCCGCCGCCGCCCCCGCGACCGCCCATGCCGGGGGCGTTCATCGTGGGCATCGCCTCCGCGTTCGCGCCGGACGCGTGCTTCTCGGGGATGTGCCCGGCGCTCGTGATGACCAAAATGAGATCGCCGTTCGCGGCCGGCGCCAGCTGAGCGAGGAGGTCGTCGGTCGGTCCGTTCGAACGCGCGTAGTCCTCGACGGCCGACCACATGGCGGCCCGGCTCGTGACGAGCGGCTCGGAGTACGCGGCCTCGCAGCGGCTCGCGCCGAGCGCCGCCGAAATGCGCGGCCCCAGGGTGAGCCACGACTCGCTGCTCATCTGACCGTCGCGGTACACCCCGAACACCGAGACCGTGTGGCGCGTCGTCGCGAAGTCGGGAGCGAACCGGCTCTGGATCGCGGAGTCGCCGCCGCCGCACCCCGCGACGGCCACCGCCGACAGACCCCAGAGGCTTCGAGCGAGGAGGCTCACGGCGCGCCTCCCCTGGGCGCGTTCAGTTCCAGTGCCCCTCGACCCAGACGTGCCCGCGGCCTCGCCGCTCCCAGTGGGCGCGGACCCACTGCGCCTGCTGGCGCGGCCTTCGGTCGTAGTGTCCGCGCACCCAAACGTAGCCCCGCCCGTCCCAGCGGTGAAAGCCCGCGATCCAGACGTAGTCGGGACCGGGAGACGCGGGCACCACCTCGACTTGCGGAGGCGGCTCCGGCGGCGGCGCCCCGACCTCTTCCGCGTCGGCCGTGCGCGCTTCGACGTAACACCCCAGCGCCGGGAGCGCCGCAAGAGATGTAAAGACGATCAACGTGCGTGACATCGGGATCATGGAGGACCTTCCACCTTTGCTGGTTGGAGCGACGGTATTCGGTCCATTGGACGAATGCCAAGCAGCAAGCGTGCAAATGCCTTCGCCCGAGTGTGCGCATTCCGGCGCGCTCAGGGGTCGACGCCGGCGCCCATGGCGTAGCCGCGCGCGCGCCACGCGTTGATGCCCTCGTCGAGCACCGTGACCTTCTTGAATCCGTGCGCGACGAGCTTGTGGGCAAGTTGCCCCGACTCCGCGTGCGGACACCCGCAGTAGCAGACGAGCCAAGTGTCCTTGGGAAGCAAAGCGAGGTAGGGATCGGGATCATAGAAGGGCACGCTCACCGCCCCCGAGATGTGGGAGCCGAGATAGTCCGAAGGGGCCCGCGCGTCGAGGATTCCCATCCGGGCGCCGCGGTCCAACTGTCCCTTCACGACGTCGACGGGGGTCGTGGCCGGGTCGGCGTGAAAGCCCTCGGGCTCGGGGCCGCTCGGGTGGAGGGGCGTCGGTCCGAGCGGGAGCGGCGCCGCGCGCGCGATGCCGGCGGAGTGCGGGGGCATGGAGGCTTGCCACCCGCGGAGGGCAGCAACCACGCCGTCGATCCGCGACGGGCCGAGCTTCCACAAGAACGCGGGCATCGCGGTCCCGTGGCGGCCTCGCGCCACGGCGTAACGAAGGAACCCGTTGCTCGCGGACTGCAGGAAGTCGAGCCCGCCGATGTGGACCGCCGAGCCGCCGACGCCCCGCGCGCCGTGGCAGCCGGCGCAGTTCTTCGCGAAGACGTCGACGCCCGCGGCCGCGTCGCCCGAGAGCGGCCGCTCGTCGAGGTGCACCGGGCCGTTGGAGAGCCGGGGCTCTTGCGCGGTGCGGAGGAACGCGACGACGGCGTCGACGTCCGCGTCGGAGAGGGGGCCCGCGCGCTTGACCGACCAAGACGACATCGTGGTGCCGCGGCGTCCTTGGGCGATCGCGGCGCGGATGAAGTCGTCGCTGGCCGAGGCGAGCCACTCGCGGCTCACGAGCGAGGGGGCGTCGTCCGCGGCGTACCCCTCGCCGGTCGCCCCGTGACAAACGGCGCACATCTTCCGATAGAGCTCCTGCCCGCGGCGCGGCGCTCCGGTGAGCGGCGGCCCGCACTCGAGGTCTCCGCTGCCGATGCAGAACGCGACGACGAAAGCCACGGCCCAGATCGGGCGCGGAGGCGCGGCACGCGGATCGCTCACTCAGACGGACCTACGCGACGTGGTCGGCCTTGTCATCCCCGCAATGCGCGTCAGATGGGGTACATCTCGTCTTCGATGCGGCCGGGCACTCTGCGGGTGTCGCTCGTGGCCGCCGCGATCGGCGCGCTGCCGCTGCTCTCCGCGCGCCCGGCGCGGGCCGACGATCCTCCGCCGCCGGCGGAGCGCGGCTCCGTGTATTCCCCGTACGAGCAGCAGACCATCGCCGAGGTGCTCGCGGCCCTGCGCGCGACCGAAGACCCGGCCCCCGAGGGCAAGACGGTCGAGCGCGTCGACATCGTCCCGCTCGATGTGCTGGAAGAGCGCGACCCGCTGCCCCGCTGGCTGAACGTGTTCCACGTCACGTCCCAGCGGTCGGTCATCCGGCGGGAGCTCCTCTTCGGCGAGCGCGACCCGTACCAGCAGGTCCTCGTCGACGAGACGATCCGCAACCTCCGCCGTCTCCCCCAGCTCTCGCTCGTTCTGATCCTCGCCACCCGCGGCAGCACGCCCGGCCGCGTGGGGCTGCTCGTCATCACGAAAGACGTGTGGAGCCTGCGACTCAACTGGAACGCGACGTTGACCGCCGGAGGCCTCGAGCTCCTCGACATGCAGCCCGCCGAGTGGAACTTCCTCGGCACGCACCAGACGTTGAACGGGCACTTCCAGTACCAGCCGCTCTCGTACACGTTCGGCCTCGGCTACGTCGCCCCGCGCCTGGGTGACTCGCGCGTCGCGACGATGGCCTCGGTGGACGTGGTCGTCAACCGCAACTCGGGCAAGCCCGAGGGCTCGCTCGGGTCGGTCATCGCGGGGCAGCCGCTCTACTCGGCCCTCGTGCCCTGGGCGTGGGACGCGAGCGTCTCCTGGGAAGACGTAATCCTGCGCCGCTACATCAACGCGCAGCTCGCGCGCTACGTGGCGCCCACGGGGGGCTCGGTCCCCTTTCAGTACGACGCACGCCAGTACCAGACCAACTACGAGCTCATTCGGTCCTTCGGGTGGGACATCAAGCACGACCTCACGTTCGGAGCGGGCATCTCCGCGAGCCGTTACACGACGAACTTCCAGGGCGTCGACCCCGCCACCGTCTCCGATTTCGACGCGGCGAACGTGCCGGTCAGCGACACGCGCGTCGGGCCGTTCGTGCAGTACCACGGCTATCGAAAGCGCTTCGTCCGCGTCATCGACTTCGACACCCTCGCGCTCCAGGAGGACTACTCCCTCGGTCACGACGTCGTCTTCCGCGTCGCTCCGAGCTTCCGCGCCCTCGGCGCGTCGCGCGACGTGCTCGAGCTCTACGGGGCGGTGCAGTATACGATCGCCGTCCGCGACGGGCTCTTTCGGGCCTCGTTCGTCTCGCGCACGGAGCCCGAAGTGAGCCGCATCGCGGACGCCGCGGTCCAGCCGACGATCCACTTCGTCTCGCCCACCGTGGGGAGCCTCGGGCGCATCGTGCTCGACGCGACGACCGTCTACCGCTGGCGCAATTACCTGAACCAGACGACCGTCCTCGGCGGCGACGACCGCCTCCGCGGCTATCCGACGAACTTCTTCATCGGATCGAACTACGTCTCGTACAACGTCGAGCTGCGGAGCCGGCCGGTCGAGATCTTGTCGTGCGAGCTCGCGGGCGTGGGATTTTTCGACGCGGGGACGGCGTGGCGCGGCGAGAGCGACTTCGCGCTCCACAAGTCGCTGGGCATCGGCCTGCGCGCGCTCTTCCCGCAGCTCGATCGCATCGTCTTCCGCGCCGACCTCGGGTTCCCGCTCGATCGCCCGCTCGACGCGACGGGGACGCCGATCCCGCCGTACGCCTTCCTCGTCTCGTTCAGCCAGGCTTTCCTGACGCCCACCGTGGCGCCGGCCCCCGTGCTGCCGACCGGCCAGTGAACGCATGCCCGCGTGAGGGCCGAAGGACGCCTATGGTAGGCTGCGCCCCCGATGCGCAGCATGCTTTTCGCCCGCCCCGCGCGGTCTTGGGTCTCTTGTTTCTTCGGT
Source organism: Polyangiaceae bacterium (assembly GCA_036500865.1). Classification (GTDB taxonomy): domain Bacteria; phylum Myxococcota_A; class Polyangia; order Polyangiales; family Polyangiaceae; genus Palsa-1150. Next base: position 11,488 of record DASYBG010000012.1, on the reverse strand, counting down.
GTCGGCCTCGCCGCCTGCGCGAGCAACGGGACGACGAGCCCCGACGGCGGAGAGCCCAGCGGCTCCTCTTCGTCGTCGAGCTCGTCGGGCTCCTCGAGCGGCACGTCGTCGTCGAGCTCCTCCGGCTCTTCGAGCTCGTCGGGCTCCTCCGGCTCTTCGAGCTCGTCGGGCTCCTCGAGCGGCGGCACGTCGTCGTCCTCTTCGGGCGGCAGCTCCTCGGGCGGCGCGGACGCGGGCTCGGAGTCGGGCGGGGCCGACGCGGGGACGCTCCGCTACTCCTGTCCCGCCGGGACGACGTTCACGGCGCCGACGTCGGCGGCCCTCACGGCGCTCGCGCCGACCAAGATCGCGGGGCTGCCGCCGAGCGACACGTTCAACAACGACAACAACAACTTCGGGATCATCGAAGGCCCGGTGTGGAACGGCGACGCGCTCTACGTTTCCGAGATCGGGACGGCGGTGAACGGCATGCCGCCGCCCGCGCGCATGCTGAAGGTCACGACCGACGGGACCGTCTCCGTCGCGATCGCCGACTCGGGCTCGAACGGGCTCGCCGTCGACATCCACAATACGATCTACGGCGCCGTCCACGAAGACGGGTCGATCAGCACCTTCAACCTCGCGACGATGGCGCGAACGCCCGTGGCGACCGGATACATGGGCGCGCGGTTCGACTCCCCGAACGACCTCGCGGTCCGGAGCGACGGAAACGTGTATTTCTCCGACCCCGACGACCAGGCGCCGGCGACGAAGCCGCAGCTGCAGACGCGCCTCTATCGCGTCGCCGCCGGGACGAACGCGGTGTCGGTCATCGACGCGACCTTGGCCGAGCCCAACGGCGTCACCCTGTCGCTCGACGAGAGCATGCTCTTCGTCACGACGAACAACGGCATCTGGAAATACCCGGTCATGTCCGACGGTAGCGTCGGCACGGGCTCGCTCTTGAACGCGACGTTGAACACCTTCAGCGGCGACGGCATGGCCATCGACTGCGCCGGGGACCTCTACATCGCCGCGCAAAACTCGACGAACGTCATGGTCGTCAGCCCCGCGGGGACGCTCATCGGCATGATTAGCCTGCCCACGAGCGCCTTCCAGGCCGTGACCAACGTCGCGTTCGGCGGCGCCGACCACAAGACGCTGTACATCACGGGCCTCGGCAACAACAAAGGCCTCTATCAGGTGCCGATGAGCCTCCCCGGGATGCCCTATTAGCCGAGCGACGCGCGCATCTCGCGGACACGGGCGCCCGTCTCGCGGAGACGCGGGCGCGTGGAGCGGACAGAGGCACGTGTTTCGCCGACACGAGCACGTCTCGAGCGGACAGGCGCGCGTGTCTCGCTCATTCGCGCGCGTCTCGAGCGGACAGAAGCACCTGTCGCGCTCATTCACGCGCGTCTCGAGCGGACAGCAGCGCGTGTCCCGCTCATTCATGCGCGTCTTGCGCAGACAGCGGCGCGTGTCCCGCTCATTCGGGCACGTCTCGCGCGGACAGCCGCGCGTGTCCCGCTCATTCACGCGCGCGTCCGCGCGAAGGGATGGCCCTCAGTTCACGATGATGATGACGTCGCAGGGAAACTTGAACTTGATGTCCTTGCCCGTCGACCGCCACGTGTTGCAGGCGGTGCCCACGAGGTCGAGCTGCGTGGCGCTCGACATGGTCCAGCCGTTGGTCGCGTCGAACGGGATGCTCACCCCGTCGATCATGACGCTCCCCTCGGAGGCGTTGGCGAGGTCGACCTTGATCTTGCCCTGCAGGTCGAAGGAGCAGCTCTTCACGCCCGCGAGCGCCGAGCCGATCTGATTGGTCAGGTCGTTCACGTCCGTGGCGCTCGGGCTGAAGACCGCCGCGTTGGTCGTGGTCGACGGCGCGTAGGTGCCGAGCGCCTGGTTCATCTGCAGGCCCGCCGCCGTGAAGAGCGTGTGCCAGCCGGCGACGCTGTTGCACTGGTTGTAGATGTCCGTCGGGGCGAGCGGCGCACCCGCGGAGCCGTTGGGCGGGGCGAGGGCCGGCAACCCGGCGCCCGCGTTGGCGAACGACTGCAGGACCGGCGCGGAGATGTTCGACTGATCCGAGGCGATCCCGAGGATGAGCGTCGTCACGCCCTGCATGTTGAGCTTCTGGATCTCGGCGGTGACCGCGTCGGCCGGGCACACCGGGTCGCCGTCGTCGCAGAAGTCGGTCTCGCCGTCGGTCACGAAGAGGATGTACTGCGCCCCCGGCTGCGCGACCCCGCCGTTGACCATGAGCGTGCCCGCGTCGGCCTGCGCGGCGAGCTGCGCCGACGCTTGCGTGAGGGCGAGGCCCGTCTGCTCGAGCGCCATCTCCGCCGGCGTCTCCGCCTTGAACGCCGGCATGCCGAGCGGCGCGTACACCGTGTCGATGGCCGTGTAGTTGTTCACCGCGACGGGCACGGGCGTCAGGATCGGGCACATGTTCGGCGTCGTGTTCGGGTTGATGCCCGTGTACGACGAGAACCCGAACGCGACTTGCGACTGCAACCCTTGAATCACCGCGAGCGTCGCCGTGCGGAGCGGATCCCACTCGTCGGTCGTTCCGCCTTCCGGCCCCGCGACCTGCTGGAACATGCTCCCCGAGCGGTCGACCAGGACATAGACGAGCGGGACCTTCGGCAGAAACTGCACGTCGAGCTGCTGGCACGCGTCGCCCATGATGCCGACGCCCGAGTCGTCGGAGACGTGAACGCCGCTGCTCGTGCCCGACGACGTCCCGCCGCTGCCGCTGCTGCTCGTCGATCCGCTGCTCGAGTTGTTGCCGCCGCTGCTGCTGCCGCCCGGCCCACCGGGGTTACCGCCCGAGCCTCCCGCGGCGCACGCGGCGGCGAGGCAAAGGCACGACACCCAAGGAAGCGAGCGGCGGACAAACCCGTACGGCATGGCGCGAATCATACCCGAGCGATCCCCATCGTCGAGGCACGTCCCCGGCCGCGGCGCGGGTGTCTTCGAGCCGGCCCCGCGGCTCGCCTTTTTGCCAGTCGGCCGGGTCAGCGCTTGGAGCGGATTTGCTCGAGGTCACGCACCGCGCCGCAGGCCGCGCTGGTCGTCATCAGGGCGTAGGCCTGGAGGGCCTGCGACACGTAGCGATCCCGGTTGGGACGCCAGGCGTCGGGGCCCCGCTCTTCCATGGCCCTCCGACGCCTGGCGAGCTCCTTCGGCTCCACGAGGACGTCGATCGCGCGCTCGGGGATATCGATGCGGATCCGATCGCCCTCCTCGACGAGCGCGATCGCGCCGCCCTCGGCGGCCTCCGGAGACACGTGCCCGATGCTCAGGCCCGACGTCCCCCCGCTGAAGCGCCCGTCGGTCAGGAGCGCGCACGCCTTGCCGAGGCCCTTGCCCTTGAGAAACGACGTCGGGTGCAGCATCTCCTGCATCCCGGGGCCGCCGCGCGGACCCTCGTAGACGATGACCACGACGTCGCCGGCGACGACCTTGTCGGCCATGATCGCGTCGCACGCGGCCTCCTGGGAGTGGAACACGCGGGCGCGGCCCTCGAAGCGCAGGCACGACGCGTCGACCCCCGCGGTCTTCACGATGCACCCGTCGGCCGCGACGTTGCCGCGGAGGACCGCGAGGCCGCCGTCCTTCGCGTACGCGTGCTCCACGTCGCGGATGCAGCCGTGCGCGGCGTCGAGGTCGGCGTCGGCGAAGTACTTGTCCTGGGAGAAGGCGACCTTCGTGCGCACGCCTCCGGGCGCCGCGAGCGCGCGCTTCCTGGCCTCGGTCGTCGCGGTCGGCCGGCGGATGTCGTTCGCGTCGATGGCGTCGCCCATCGTGGCGGCGTGCACGGTCTTCGCGCCGCGGTGCACGAGGCCGGCCTCGTCGAGCGCGCCCAGGATGGAGAGCACGCCGCCCGCGCGGTGCACGTCTTCGACGTGGTAGTGGGACGACGGCGCGACCTTGCAGACGTTCGGGATCTTGCGGGACATCCGGTCGATGTCGGCCATCGTGAAGTCGACGCCGGCCTCGTGGGCGATGGCGAGGATGTGCAGGACGGTGTTCGTCGAGCCGCCCATCGCGATGTCGAGCGCCATCGCGTTCTCGAAGGCCTCGAACGTGGCGATGCTGCGCGGGAGGACCGAGGCGTCCCCGTCGACGTAATGGCGCTGGGTGATCTCGACGAGACGGCGCGCGGCCTCGTCGAAGAGCTCACTCCGCCGCGCGTGCGTGGCGAGGAGCGTCCCGTTGCCGGGGAGCGCGAGGCCGAGGGCCTCGTTCAGGCAGTTCATGCTGTTGGCGGTGAACATGCCCGAGCAGGAGCCGCACGTCGGGCACGCGGCGGCCTCCATGCGGGCGAGCTCGTCGTCGCCGACGGCGGCGTTGCCGGCCGCGATCATCGGATCGATGAGGTCGAGCTTCGTCATCGTGGGTTTGCCGTCGCGATCGCGGGTGCCGGCGATGCGGCCGGCCTCCATGGGGCCGCCCGAGACGAAGATCGTGGGCACGTTGAGCCGCATCGCGGCCATGAGCATCCCGGGCGTGATCTTGTCGCAGTTCGAGATGCAAAAGAGCGCGTCGGCGCAGTGGGCGTTGACCATGTACTCGACGCTGTCGGCGATGAGGTCGCGGCTCGGGAGCGAATAGAGCATTCCGCCGTGGCCCATCGCGATGCCGTCGTCGACGGCGATCGTATTGAACTCGACGCCCCAGCCGCCGGCCGCGTCGACGACCTTCTTCACCTTCTGCCCGATCTCGTGCAGGTGCACGTGGCCGGGGACGAACTGGGTGAAGCTATTGGCGATGGCGATGATGGGCTTGTCGAAGTCCCGATCGGTCATGCCGGTGGCGCGCCAGAGGGCTCGAGCTCCAGCCTGGTTGCGCCCGGACGTCGAGGTTCGGCTGCGATAACTGCCCATGATGACTGCGGAAGGTAGTCGATGCCCCCATCCCTGTCATCCCGGCTCATTATCACCCGCTCTCGTCGTGTCTCGAAGCGCACCCTTCAGGTTCGGGTCGTTGGGTGTCCGTCATGCTGCACTTCTTCCGCCCGCGGTTCTTGGGACTCGACTATTTCACGACCTCGCCCAGCCCTCCGCATGAAGTAGTTCCGCGATGCGCCGGCGGACGTCGTCGCGGATCTCGCGCACACGCTCGATCGGCTTGCCCTTGGGGTCCTCGAGCGGCCAGTCATCGCGCTTGAGTCCGGGAACGACGGGGCATTGCTCGCCGCAGCCCATCGTGACGAGCATCCGCGCACCGCGCGCAAGATCGTCCGTGAGCTTTTGCGGCTTCCGGTCGGCGAGATCGATCCCGACCTCGCGCATCGCCTCGAGTACCTCCGGGTGCACGCGCGTCCCTGGATCGGTCCCTGCGGAGACGGCGCGCGCTTTCCCTGCGTCGGCGAGTGCGTTGAACCAGGCGGCCGCCATCTGCGAACGGCCGGCGTTGTGGATGCACGCAAAGATCACGGTATTCATGGGCTGTCCTTCTCCAACGCAGGAGCGTTGAGCGTCCACTCCATCGCGGCCATCTGCACCGCATCCCACGGACTGGCGAGCGGCGGCGTGTAACTCAGGTCGATGTGCTCGAAGGCGTCCACGCGGACCTCGTGAAACAGTCCCATCGCGAAGACGTCGAGGCGCTTGGAGACCTCGGCGCCGTAGTGGCCAAGGAGCTGCGCGCCGAGCAGGCGGCCGGTGCGAGCGTCGCCGGTCGTGCGGATACGGAGCTCGGAGGCCCCGGGGTAATACTTCTTGTGATCCCAGACGACGGTCTCGCGAGTCACCGGCGCGAATCCGGCGCGAACCGCCTCGGCGTCGCGCAGTCCGGTGCGTCCTGCGACGAGACCGAAAATCTTGACGACCTGCGTGCCGAGACTGCCTTGGAAGACGGCGTCCCCTCCGACCGCGTTTTCGCCAGCGACGCGGCCCTGCTTGTGCGCGGTGGTGCCGAGCGGGACATAGGTCGGCTCGTTGAGTAGGCGGTGATGGGTCTCGACGCAGTCGCCGGCGGCGAAGACGTCCGGAACACGGGTCTCCATGCGCCGGGTCACTCGCAACGCTCCCCGGAAGCCCTGGCTCACCCCGGCTGAGGCCCCGAGCTCTACGTTGGGACGAACCCCCGTGACCACCAGGACAAGGTCCGCCGCGGTCGGCTCAAAGCCGCTGCCGCGAACGAGGAGTCCGTGGCCGGCCTGCTCGATGCTCTGCACCGGCGCCGAAGTCCGCACGTCCACCTCGTGCCCTGCAAGCTCCTCGCGTACGCGAGCACCGAACTCGGGATCGACCGTCTGCAGAACGGCGCCCCCCGCCTCGAGCAGCGTGACGTGGAGGCCCCGATGGCGGAGCGCGTCCGCCATCTCGACGCCGATGTACCCTCCGCCGACGATGACCGCACTGCGGGGCTGGCGTGATTCGAGGTGCTCCTGCACCGTGAAGCTCTCTCCCATCGTGTGGAGCGGATAGACGCCGGGCGTACCGAGACCTGCGATCGGCGGCGGGGCGGGCACCGCCCCCGTGGCGATAACGAGCCGGTCATACGAGACGAGTTGGGGCCCCCGCTCGGCGCGGGTGACGCGGACGCGGCGGGCTGCAGGGTCAAGGCTCTCCGCCACGCAATCGAGCCAGAGCTCGATCCCCTGGGATTCGATCTCGGCGCGCGTGCGGTGCGCGAGGCTCTCCCACCGCGGAGTCTCGCCGCTCAGAAAGAACGGAAGTCCGCAGATGCTGTAGTTGGGGAATGCGTCGGCGCAGACGAGGGTCACGTGCCAGCCCGGGTCGACCTCGCGGGCGCGCAGCGCGGCGCTGATGCCCGCGTCGCTTCCCCCGATGACGACGAGGTGTTTCACGCGACCTCCCGGCGCGCTTCCGGCTCGGGCGCCGGCCCCCGGTCGATGACGCGCTGGGCAACTTGGGGGAGCGTGGGAACGAGCCAACGAAACAGCGCCGTCGATGCTGTCGCCCCGAGAAGCTGTGCGACGATAAAGCCCGGAGCATCCGCGGGACGGATGCCGGCGAACGTGTCGCTCGCGGCGCGGGCGGCCGTCACCGCCGGGTTTGCGAACGAGGTCGACGACGTGAACCAGTACGCGGCGGTGATATACGCGCCCACGGCGAACGGGACCGCGCTCGGCCTTCGTCGGACGCAGCCCCAGATGACCGACAGCAGGCCGAACGTCGCTACGAATTCGCTGACCAGTTGCGACTCGCCCGAACGCTCGTGTTGGGACGCGAAGAAGAGGGCCGGCTGCTTGAACATGACATGTGCGAGCGCGACGCCGACGAAGGCACCCGCGAACTGGGCGAACAGGTAGCCGGGCACCTCGCGCCACGGCAGGCCCCCTTGGCTTGCATCAGCGAGCGTCACCGCCGGGTTGAAGTGGGCTCCGGAGATCGGCCCGAAGGTCAGAATGAGGGCGACGAGGCCCGCGCCTGTCGCGATCGTATTGGCGAGCAGCGCGATCGCGACGTTTCCGCCGGCCAGCTGCTCGCCCATGATGCCCGATCCCACGACAGTCGCGAGCAGCAGGGCCGTGCCGAGCGCCTCGGCGACAAGTTTTCTCAGCAACATCCGCTCTTCTTCCCGAGCTGCACCGGTTTGTCCTGCGACGGCAACGCCGCAGGCGCGCAGCAGGCGGCGGCCGTTTTGACAGGGTCATCGTGCATCGTCGCGGCGTCGCCCTTGACGACGAAGACTTCCCACATATTGCCGTCCGGGTCCTCCACCCAGACCTTGTCCTGCATCGCGTAGCAGCAGGTGGTGTTTTCTTCGGTGAACGTCTTGAGCCCCGCGGCCTGGAAACGAGACCACGCGGCGGCAACGTCTTCCGTGCTCGCGACTTGCACGCCGAAGTGGCTGGCGTTGACGCCGGATCGGGGCGCCTCCTGCATCGTGAGGTTGAGCGAAGGCTCCTGCAGGTCGAACTTCGCGTAGCCGGGGCGGCGCTTGACGGCCGACACGCCGAAGACCTTCTCGTAGAAGGCAACGGACGCCTCGATGTTGGAGATATTCAGCGAAACGTGGGGTTTGAGGATATTCATGCGGGTCTCATTGAGTTCCATAAAATTCGAATTATTGGGCCTGAAAGTGTCAGCAGCAGCCATCCTTCGCGCCGCCCTTGCAGCAGTCCTCCCAGAGATACGACGTCAGCTTGCGCAGCGCGGCGTAGTCCGCGGAGTAGTAATGGAAGGTCCCCTCTCCGCGCGTCTGCATCACGCCGGCGTCGACGAGTCGCTTCAAGTGATGACTGAGCGTCGACGCGGGCAATCCGACGTGGGCCTGGATCGCGCCGGCAGAGGCGCCCTCCGGTCCCGCCTGCACCGCGTAGCGCAGGATCGCCAGGCGCACCGGATTTCCGAGCGCGCCCAGCTGCTCCGCGTGATGCTCCAACTTCGAGGGCATGACATACTTCTATCTTTATCGAAGTATGCCGTCAAGCCCGAGCGGCGCTACAGCGACGCCAGCCAAGCGAGCATCGCCTCGCGCGAAGCGCCTCTCGGGGCCGTGAACGCCTCCAGGAGACGCAGGTCATGGGCGCATGCCCGGATCGTGGCGGCGCGAAGCCCGCGCTCGTCGCGCAGGTAGCCAAGGAAACCGGGCGCAGTCTCGGCGAAGGCCCACTCAAGCGCAGCGTCTGCTCGACGGCCCTCGCCCTCTCCAGCGTCTCTCCTTGCGGGCCGCGCGCGCACCATTCCCACTCCCTGTCATCCCGAAGCGCGGGGACCCCACGGCGCACGCCGCCGCCCCCGAGGACTACGAGCTACCCGCCGCGTTCGCGTCGGGCCCGAGCACGTGATCGATCTGATCGAGGAGGCTCTGGAGCACGTTCGGGGTCCCCTGCGACGGCGAACCGGCCTGCACGGACGCCGGGTGACGCGAGTGGTGATGGTGGGTCGGCTTGAAGACGGTGAGGTCTCCCGTCTTCGCGGCGTCGGCGAGCTTCTGGCTGAGCTTGAGGAGGTCCTGCTTCTTGTCCGCGTCCGCGTTGTCGGCGGCCTGCTTGACCGAGTCGGCCATCTGACCCACGGCCACCTTGAACGTCGCCGGCGCGTCGTCGTGGAGCTGCTGGAGCTTGCCGAGCACGTGCGCCCAAGGCGATACGCGCACCGTGGACGGCGGCGCGGCCGTCACCGCGGTCGCGCCGTTCGACCCCGACGCGTCCACCGCCGACGCAGGCGACGCCGACACCGACGCGTAGGTCCCCGCCACGTCGAAGAACGAATTCGGACCCTGGATCGTCATGGGTCGGTCCCCCCCTACTCCTCACAGCTGGGAACGGCGGCTCCGACCAAAGCTTGAGCGGCGCGGATCTGTGGCCCCGCCCGCACTTTCGTGGCGCGCGAGGCGACGAGTGGTGCTCGGCGCGACGAAGTAGGGCCCATGTGTGCCGGGTCGTCCGCGCCGCGGAGGGTCTACCGCGACCATGCATTCTGCGACGAATTATGCGCGTTCGAGCCCCTGCGGCCCCGAACCCGCATGTCGCGGAGTGTCCTCGCGAAGGCGACGCGGGGCGCGTGGAACGACGATTGCGATACGGAAGAATCGTCAGGCGATTAAGTCCGAGAGGGGAAACCGAATGAAGAGCGCAATTTGCACGGTGCTGCTGGGCACCATCGCGGCGTGCACCGTGCCCGCGGCGATGTCCGAAAATCAGGAATCGAACGAGTCTGCATCGTCGTCGTGTTCGGCGCTGTACTACCAGTGCGGTGGCCTCAACTGGACCGGAGCGACGTGCTGCACGGCGTCGACCTGCCAATTCCAGAATCCGTATTACAGCCAGTGCGTCGCCTCGGGCACGAGCAGCGGCGGCGGGACGGGCTCCAGCTCGGGCGGCGGCTCCGGATCGGGCGGCGGCTCCGGATCGGGCGGCGCAAGCACGTGTCCTTCGCCGACAGGCCAGGACCCGCAGATGCGCGCGGCCGCCTCTGCCGCGTTCGACCTCATGAGACTCGCCGCGGCCGGACAGGTCAACCAGGCGAACGCCTATTGGGTCTATTCGATCCTCGCGTCCCAGCGCTACCGCATCGCGAGCGGCGGCGCGACGATCGAGTTCGACCCGACCGACCCGCTCTACGGCTACGTGACGAGCGCCATGAAGGCGAAGCTCGCGATCGCCCAGCTCGACACGTCGGTGGCCCAGTTCCTCGTCGCGGGCCTGAAGAACGCCTTCGCGACGACCGACGGAAAGGAATACCCTTCCATCCCCGCCATCCAGGGCCTCGACGGGTATTCGTACCCCGGGCCGAAGTCGAACCAGCTGCTCGACCACGGCTCCGGCGACTCGGTCGTCATCACCGGCAGCGCGTGGTGCGGCACCGAGGGCGTCAACTTCCTCGAGACGACGAAGAACACCCACACCTTCGGTCCGCTCCTCATGCGAAACATCGTCGACTGGCGGTCGAGCGTGCCGAGCGCGTTCACCGGCAGGACGAGCAAACCCGCGACGCCCTTCAACGGCGGCTCCGCGGGGGGCAATCCCTACCTCATCGTGTCCGTGAACGGGCAGACCACTACGTGGGGCAGCTACAGCTTCGCCAGCGAGGATTGCTACTCCCAGCCGAACGACACGTGCACCGGTACCCTCATGGTCGACCCCATCCCGTACACGCAGCCCAGCGCGTACTACGACGTGAGCGGCAACGCGGTCGGCCCGCAGTCCAACCCGTTCGCGCTCCTCGTCACGAGCCTCTACGCCGACCCCTCGCATGCAGGACAGTGGGCGACGCGGACCGTCGCCGGCGTCCAGCAGTGGGGCACGTTCTCGCTGCCGGTGTCGGTCCTCGGGACGACGATCTACCTCTACGTCAAGCAGATGTAGTCGCGCGCTCCTCGAGGCGCGCGCGGGGGCACGCGCCGGAGTGGCGGCCGCGGCGACGGAGTGGCCGGGGGCGCCACTCGGATCGGGAAGCGAGTGGCCGGCCGCGCCACTTGCTTCGACGGCGGCCGGGGCTCGCATTTGGCGGCGACGCGTCCCGCGCGAAGCTCTTCCAGTGATTTCGCGAGCTCGGGAGTGTGAAGTCTCCACTCCTCGGATGTGCGCCTTGTCGCCGGATCCGCGCTTCCGTCAAAGGAATGACATTTGCGATACGGGAAGAAACTATTGGCGAGTCTCTCGCCGAAGGGGCTTCCCATGAAAAGCGCAATCCGCGCAGTGTTGTTCACGAGTATGGCGGGGTTCGCGGGCATCGCGGCCTGCACCGTGCCGACCGGTGAGTCGTCGGAGAGCAGCAACGAATCGACGCAGTCCGCGGCGACGACTTGCTCGGCGCTGTACGGGCAGTGCGGCGGTCTGAACTGGACGGGGGCGACGTGCTGCACGGCGTCCACCTGTACGTTCCAGAATCCCTACTACAGCCAGTGCACCGCGACGGGGACCATCACCGACGCGGGCTCGAGCTCCGGCGGGTCGTCGTCGACTTGCCCGACGGCGACGGGCTCCGATCCGCAGATGCGGGCGGCCGCGTCGGCGGCGTTCGACATCATGCGCCTCGCGGCCCAGGGACAAGTGGGCGTCTCGAACGCCTATTAC
>DASYBG010000011.1:0-108744 GCA_036500865.1 Polyangiaceae bacterium | reverse complement strand
GGCGCGATTGGGAAGCAAACGTGGCCAGCCTTCGCTGACGGCGCGGGCCGCGCGCGAAGACTCTCGCCATCCTGCTCAGGCGTGCACGGGTAGAGCGCGTGCGGGCGGTCCCTCAGGAGAAGGAGGTCGCTATCCAGCGGATGAAGGTCGCTATCCGGCGGAAGGAGGTCGCCATCCAGCGGATGAAGGTCGCTATCCAGCGGATGAAGGTCGCCATCCAGCGGATGAAGGTCCTCGCGCTCGGAAAGGAGGCGCATTGCACGCCGTGGCGAACGCCGGCCCCGCGACTTACGTTGTGCGGTCGCATCCGGCGCCCTTGTCCGCACGCACCCGAGGAGAACGACCGTGGGCGGTAAACCTCCGAGCGACGTCGCCTTCACGCCCGCCGTCAAGGCCGAGCAGGCCCGCCACGGCTCGCGCGGCCTGTACGAGCGCATGGAGCAGGGGGAGGGCTGGGAGACGACGGTCACCTCCGAGCTCGAGGCCTTCCTCGCCGAGCGCGACAGCGTTTACCTCGGCACCGCCAGCGCCGCGGGTCAGCCGTACATCCAGCACCGCGGCGGACCGCCGGGTTTCGTGCACGTCTTGGACGAGCACACGCTCGGCTTTGCCGACTTCGGCGGCAACAAGCAATACGTCACCCTCGGCAACCTCGCCGAGAACGACCGCGCCTTCCTCTTCTTCATGGACTACGCGCACCGCCGCCGCATCAAGGTGTGGGGTCGCGCGCGCGTCGTCGAAGGGGACGCGGCGCTCCTCGCGCGGCTCGCGAAGGCCGGCTACCAGGCGCGCGTCGAGCGGGCGATTCTCTTCACGGTGGAGGCCTGGGACGTGAACTGCCCGCAGCACATCCCGCAGAAGATCGACGCCCGCGACGTCGAGGCCGCGCTAGCCTCGCTCCGCGCCCGCATCGGCGAGCTCGAAGCCGAGAACCGCGCGCTGCGGGCCGCGCCGCCGACCCTCGCACCCTGAGGAGTGACTCCGATGAGCCGACCGCCGCTTCCGCCGTTCGACGCCGCCGCCGCCCAGCAAAAGGCCCGCATGGCGGAGGATGCTTGGAACACCCGTGACCCGCAGCGGGTCGCTTCGGCCTATACGCCCGACAGCCGCTGGCGCAACCGGAGCGAGTTTTTCACGGGCCGCGAGGCCATCGTCTCGTTTCTCACGCGCAAGTGGCAGCGCGAGGTCGACTACCGCCTCGTCAAGGAGGTCTGGGCGTACGCGGGCAACCGCATCGCCGTCCGCTTCCAATACGAGTGCCACATGGACGGCGGGTGGCATCGCTGCCACGGAAACGAGATGTGGGAGTTCGACGAGGCGGGCCTCATGCGGCGCCGCGAAGCCAGCATCAACGATGTGCGGATCTCCGAGGCCGAGCGGAAGTTCCATTGGCCGCTCGGGCCGCGGCCGGCCGACCATCCCGGGCTGACCGACCTCGGTTCGTAGCGCCGCGCTGGCCGAGGCTTCGCTCGAGGACGGCGGCGAGGTCGACGACGTTCGTCGCTTCGGGCGCCTTCGCCTTCGCGGGCTTCGGCGCCTTGCCCGAGGCGTGCTCCTTGAGCGCGACGCGGAGCTTGGCCTCGTAGTCGTCCTTGTAGTCGGCCGGGTCGAACGGCTTGACCATCGCGGCGATGAGCATCTCGGCCGCCTTCATCTCCGCCGCGCTCGCCTTCTCCTTCGCGGGCGGCAAATCGAGATCCGCGTGCGCCACGAGCTCGTGCGGATAGCGAAGGAGCTCGACGACGAGGCCGCGATCGTTCGGCCGGAGCGCCGCCAGGTGCGCCCGCGTGCGGAGCACGACCTGCGCGATCCCGACCTTGCCGGACTTCGCGAGCGCGTCGCGAAGGAGCGCGTACGCGTGCCGCCCGCGCTTGTCCGGCTCGAGGAGGTACGGCACGTCGAAGAGCATCGGGTCGATCTCGGCGCGGTCGACGAAGGCCTGAATCTCGATCGACTGCGTCGCCTCCGGCCGAAGGGCCGCGAGCTCGTCGTCGGTCAGGATGACGTACGCGCCCTTCTGGTACTCGTAGCCGCGGACGATGTCCTTCCAGGCGACCTCTTTGCCGTCGAGCTCGCAGGTGCGGACGTTCTTGATGCGCCCCTCGTCCTTCGCGTGAAGGTAGTGGAAGTGAACGTCCTCGTCGGCGCGGACGGCCGGGAGGAGCTTCACGGGAATCGTGACGAGGCCGAAGCTTATCGAGCCGACCCAAATCGCACGCGCCATGTCTCGTGGTCCTTTCGCTCCCGACTCTTCTTTGGACGCCTCCCGCGGAGAGGCAAGCCCACGGCCAACCGCCGGCGGAGCGCTCGTGGATGGCCCGCGGCTTGCGACGGATCAAGGCCCGAGAGGAGCTCCGCCATGGCCAGCCAAAACGGCACCCGTCCGCCCTTCGTCATCGTCGTCGGCCAATCCATCCAAGATCCGGACTCGAGCGGCTTCGCGCTCGACCAAGCCGTGCGCATCGCCGCGCGCATTCCCGGTAGCCACCTTCACCTCATCGAAGTGCTCGCCGCCGACGCCGGCCCCGAGCACGTCAAAGAGTCCGCCGGCGTCCTCGAGCGCTACGCCAGCGCCAAGTCGAATGAGCTCGGCGGGAGCGCCCAGCTCGACCTCGGCGTCCACGTTCGCCGAGGCGATGTGGCGCGCGAAATTGCCCAACTGGCACACGAAGTGTCCGCCGACATGATCGTCCTCGGCACGCACCGGCGGCCTCATCTCAAGGATCTCTTCGGGGGCACCACGGCCGAGCACGTCATGGCGAGCGCGCCTTGTCCCGTGTTCATGGCGGGCCCGAAGCCGCCGCCGGAAGCGTCTCACGTCATCGTGATCGAGCCCGCGTGCCCCGATTGTTTGGCGACGCGCGCGGCCTCGGGCGGGCAGCAGTGGTGGTGCGCCCGCCACTCGGAGCCGCATCACCTGCACGCCCTGCATCGCTATTCGTATCAGAGCGAGCTCCCCTTCGAGGTGCACGACTCGGAAGTGTCACCGACGGGGGTATGAAGCGTCGGGGCGAAGGGCTAGCGTACGCCGCGGCGCGGCACACCACGTGCTCATCGCCGAAAACGGAGGATCGACATGAGCGAATCCACGAAGGACCTGAAGGCCGAGCTCGACAAGACGGTCGCCCATCTGCAAGCGCTCCGCGAAGAAGCGCGCCTGAAGGTGCACCTCGCGGGCCTCGAAGCGAAAGAGCGCTGGAACAAGCTCGAGCCCGAGCTCGACAAGGTGCAAGACGCAGCGAAGGAGACGACGGAAGCCGCCAAGCAGGCCGCGACCAAGGGCTTGAACTCGATCAAGGAGTTCCTCGCGTCGGTGAAGGACTCCGTTCACAAGGACAAGGACAAGACGTAAATCGGCGGGCTCGAGCGAAGCGCCTCGGACGAGACGCGCTAACGAGCCAAGACGACGGTCGCCATCGATCGGGCTGGGAGGTCGAGCGTTCGGCCTCCCGGCGGCTCCTTCGAGTCGGGCCATATCGGCGTCCACGTCTCCGATGCGCCCGGGCGGAAGACCGTGCGAAAGGCGGAGGAGCGCTTCGCGGCGAAGGCGCCCGGGTCGACGCGCAGGGTCGCGGTCGCGTCGCCCTTGTTGAGGACGACGAGCGTCACGCGGTCGCCGGCGGGTGACGCGAACGCCGACGCGAGGATGCCCGCCGCGTCCGTCCGGGCGCCGACGCGCACGTCTCCCGGGTCGGTGAAGCGCGCGTAGTGCCTCACGGCGAAATACTGATCTCGCGCGTGGGCCTTGTGGTCGTTGATCGAGACGAGTCCACCTTGATGGCCCCAGACGAGGTTCCAGTAAAGGAAGGCGACCACGCCCTCCTCGACGAGCGACAGGTGCATGAGCCACGCGGTCTCGAAGCCGCCGTCGATGCCGCGGTCCTCGTCGGTCTGGAACTCGGTCTGGTAGAGCGGCTTGGTCGTGGCCGCGGCCGCGGCGCGCATGTCGCCGACGAATGCTTCCGGCCCGGGCGAACGCCACGCCCAGACTCCGTCTTTGCTCTTTTCGTAGAGGTGATGGGCGATTCCGTCGGCGAGGCCCGCGTCCATCGGCAAAAGGTAATTCTGGAGAAGGTTCTCGTGGATTCCGAGGACCTCGGGGGCGAGGATCTTCGGCATACGGGCGAGGGGCGGCGAGAGGCGCGCGATGGCCTCGTGCACGAGGACGAGCGCCCGGTCGAAGCCGGGGTAGTCGGCCGTCTCGCTCGGGTCGAACTTGCAGCCCTCCCAGGACGGCGGGATGAACGAGGGCTCGTTCTCGATCGTGATGTACTCGGGGACGATGCCGATTTGCGCGTAGTGGACGAGGGAGTCGGTCCAGTAGCGCGCGAACGCGTCGTAGACGAAGTGCCCGTCTTCGCGCGCCAGGGTGCAGTCGGCGTTGTCGTGGCAGTCTTCGTGGTGGTCGGCCTTGAGGGAGGCCGGCGGCGCCCACGACGAGAGCATGATCTTCGGCGCGTGGCCCAGGGCGGCGGTGGCTCGGCGGAGGATCTCCACCTCTTGGTCGATGTTGCCGTCCTCGGCGCGGCTCCGCGCGTAGCGGTTGCGAAACCGCAGAATGTCGAGCCCGAGCTCCGGGAAGAGAAGGTCGTAAATTCCTTCGGGGGCGGCCGGACCGGTGATGGTGTCGAGGTACCAGGCGACCGACGCGCCGAAGCCCTCGAGGGTCTGGTGGCGCTCGTTCGGGTCGATGGTGACGACCGCGATGGCGGCGGACGGGCTCGCGGCGGCGTGGGCGGAGGGGCCGGCGGGGGCTCCCCGGCGCGCGATGCAGGCCGGCGCGAGGGCCGCGGCGGCGACGAGCGACGCCACGGCGAGGCGAGGGCGACGCGCAGAAGAGCGACTCATCATGATCTCCCGGGCGCGCCACTCGGGCGCCGCATTGGTTTGCACGATTGCGACGACAAAGTCAGAGGGTCGAAAAGGGAGGCCGTTAGGGTCGCCCCCCAATTCGGACGGCGTTTCCGTGCGGGAGGCTTCCATGACCACCGATCGTCGCAAGTTCCTCAAGATCCTGGGCGCCGGCGCGCTCACGGCGGCCTTTCCGCCCAGCATCCGTAGGGCCCTCGCGATCCCGGCCCACCACCGGACCGGCACCATCGCCGACATCGAGCACGTCATTTTCCTCATGCAGGAGAACCGCTCGTTCGACCACTACTTCGGCACGATGCGCGGCGTGCGCGGGTACGGCGACACGCGGGCCATCAAGCTCCCGTCGGGCGCCCCGGTGTGGAACCAGCCGAACGGAAGCGGGACCGTGCAGCCGTTCCACCCCGACGCGCCGAACCTCGGCCTCGTGTTCATCGAAGATCTGCCGCACGGGTGGACCGACCAGCACGCGGCCTGGAACGGCGGCAAGTACGACCAGTGGGTGCCGGCGAAGGGCACGACGACGATGGCGTACCTCACGCGCGACGACATCCCGTTCCATTACGCCCTCGCCGACGCGTTCACCGTTTGCGACGCCTACCATTGCTCGCTCCTCGGTCCGACGGACCCGAACCGCTATCACATGTGGACAGGCTGGGTCGGCAACGACGGCAACGGCGGCGGCCCGGTCGTCGACAACGCGGAGGCCGGCTACGACTGGTCGACGTTCCCCGAGCGGCTCCAGGCCGCGGGCGTCACCTGGAAGGTGTACCAAGACGCGGGGGCCGGGCTCGACGCGGCGCATTTCTGGGGCTGGGGCGACAACGCGTACATCGGCAACTACGGCGACAACTCGCTCCTCTACTTCCACCAGTACCAGAACGCGCCCGCCGGCGACCCGCTCCACGAGCTCGCCGACACGGGGACGAACATCAGCGCGGGCGGCACGCTCTTCGACATCTTCCGGCAGGACGTCGCCGCCGGGAAGCTCCCGCAGGTCTCGTGGATCGTGGCCCCCGAGGCGTACACCGAGCACCCGAACTGGCCGGCGAACTACGGCGCTTGGTACGTCTCGCAGTTCCTCGACGCGCTGACGGCGAACCCCGAGGTGTGGAGCAAGACCGTCCTTTTTCTCATGTACGACGAGAACGACGGCTTCTTCGATCACATGGTCCCCCCGACGCCGCCGCAGTCGCGCGCCGAGGGCATCTCGACGGTCGACACCACCCACGAGATCTTCCCCGGCAGCACGAGCTACGCGCCCGGCCCTTACGGCCTCGGCTACCGCGTTCCGATGGTCGTCATCTCGCCGTTCAGCAAGGGCGGCTGGGTCGACTCCGAGCTCTTCGATCATACGTCGCTCATCCGGTTCCTCGAAGAGCGCTTCGGCCTCGAAGAGCCGAACATCACGGCGTGGCGGCGCGCGGTCGTCGGGGACCTCACGTCCACGCTCGACTTCAAGGCGCCGAACGGCGCCGTCGTGCCGCTGCCCAGCACCGACGCGTACATTCCGCCCGACGCCGTCCGGCACCCCGACTATTCGCCGGTCCCGCCGGTCAACCCGCCGCTCCCGAAGCAGGAGCCCGGGCTGCGGCCGCTCCGCGCGCTGCCCTACGAGATCCACGTCCGCGAGGAGGCGGACTTCTCGGAGGGCGCCGTGGACCTCGTGTTCGGCAACACCGGCAAGTCGACGGCGGTGTTCCAGGTCCGATCGGGCGACGGCGTGACCGGTCCGTGGACGTACACGGTCGGGCCGAACGCGAAGGTCTCCGACCGCTGGGCGGTGAGGGCGGCGGGGAGCAACGACTACGATCTCTCGGTGTACGGTCCGAACGGCTTCCTGCGCGCGTTCAAGGGCAGCCTCCACGGGCGCGACGCCGCGAACCTGAGCGTGCGGTCGGTCTACGACAGCGCCGGCGGCATCACCCTCGAGATCCACAACCGCGGCGCCGACGACGTGAAGCTCCACATCGAAGACGCGTACGACAAGCACGGCGACACCCACCACCACGTCGAGGCCGGCGGCTCGGTCACGTGGCACTGGTCGCTCGACGGGTCGTTCAGCTGGTACGACTTCACGCTCACGGTCGACTCCGACGCGAGCTTCGTGCAGCGCATCGCGGGCCACGTCGAGACCGGCAAGGACAGCTGGAGCGATCCCGCGCTCGGCGGTTGAAGGCAAAGCCGAGCGGGGCCGCGACCCGTCGGCCGACCCGGGCGGGACGCGCTAACGTGAGCCGTCATGGCAACGGCGCGCCCCGCCTCGCTCGGCGATCTCCGGCGACGTCACGTGGTCGAGGGTCGGCCCATCCCCGAGGACGTCGAGCGCGCGCTGGCCGAGGACACGCGGCCCGGCGCGCGGGTCCTCCTGGAGGCCATCGCGCGCAAGCGGCGGGACAACCGCGCCGAGGGGCAGCGGCTCCGCAAGATGCTGCGCTTCGAGATGGCGCTGTGGGATGCCGGCGTGGAGCGGATCGCGGGCGTCGACGAAGCGGGGATGAGCCCTCTGGCCGGACCGGTGGCCGCGGCGGCGTGCATCCTGCCCGTGGGCGCGCGTTTGCCGGGCGTCGACGACTCGAAGAAGCTCTCGGAGAAGGAGCGCGATCGGCTCGCGGAGGTCATCCGGGAGCGCGCGATCGCGTGGGCGGTCGCTTACGTGGAGCCCGAGGAGATCGACCGGATCAACATTTACTGGGCGGGCATCCTCGCCATGCGCCGCGCGGTGGCGAAGCTGGCCTCGCCGCCGCAGCACCTTCTCGTCGATGCGCGCCGCATCCGCGAGATACCGCTGCCGCAAGAGCGCATCGTGCACGGGGACGCGCGCAGTCTGTCGATCGCCGCGGCATCGATCCTCGCGAAGACGTCGCGCGACCGGCGCATGGATGCGTACGACGCCGAGTATCCGGGCTATGGCTTCGCGCGCCACAAGGGCTATCCCGTGCGAGCGCACAAAGAGGCCCTCGCGCGGCTCGGCGCGTGCCCGCTCCATCGCCGCTCCTTCGGGCCCGTGCGGATCGCCATCGGCCTTCCGCCGCTTCCGCCCTGGCCGGGACCCGCCGAGCGGCCGACGATCGATCTCGGCCTGTAAAGCCGGTATAAGGGCGTGGTGCGCCCGACGGACAGCCGAGTCCGCGCGATGGAACGCAGCGCAGAGGAGCGCTACCGCCTCCTGCGCGAGCTCGGGCGTGGGTCGACGGCCACCGTGTGGCTCGCCTACGACCGCGCCGTCGGGCGGGAGGTCGCCCTCAAACGCGTGCAGACGGCGTCGTCGTCGGGCCTCCTGCGGATCAAGCGCGAGTTTCGGACGATGGCGCCGCTCCGCCATCGAAACCTCGTCCGATTGCACGATCTTTACACCGACGACGTGGGCGCCTTCTTCACGATGGAGTTCCTCGAAGGCCAGGATCTGCGGCGTGTGGCCCGGGGCGGCCTCCCTCCTTCGTTCGCGGCCGACGGCCCCGCCGCGTTCGTCGTCGACGTCGCCCGGCAAATCCTGACCGCCCTGCGCTTCCTCCACGGCCACGGCGTCGTGCATCGCGACCTCAAGCCGAGCAACGTCATGGTCGCGAAGCAGGGCACGCTGAAGCTGCTCGACTTCGGCGTCCTCGCGACGATCGGCCGAGAGGACGGCGGGGCGTTCGATCGTCTCGGCGGCGGCACGCCGGGCTACGCCGCGCCCGAGCAACTGCGCGGCGAGCCGGCGACCTTCGCGTCGGACATGTATTCGCTCGGCGTCCTCCTCGTCGAGATGGCGGACGCGCTCCTGCCCGGCCGCGGGTCGGTCGGGTCGTCGGCCCGGTCCCGCGCCTCGGTCCCCGCGAACCTCGCCGGCCTCTGCGACGACCTCGTCCACGAAGATCATCGGGCGAGGCCGAACGCGGGGTCGGCGCTCCGCGTCCTCGGGGCGCCGGAGGAGCGCGACGGCCACCGCGTCGTCGATCGCGCCGCTGCTCGCGACGAAGACCTGGACGGGACGCGGGCCTGGCTGGCGGTGCGGATCGAGGGCGTCGCCGACGGCGCCTTCGACGCGGCGATCGTCGAAGAGCCGCGGCGTGGGGAGAGCGCGCTGCTCCGCTGGGCCGGCGAGTTCGCGCGCCGCGGGGGCGGGGTGATGCTCGCCGGCCGTGGCCGCAAGGGCGAGCACGTCGCGTACAACGTGCTCGACGCGGCGGTGGACGCGCTCGCGGCGCTCCTCGCGGGCACCGTTCCCGACGCGGAGCTGGGTCGCGATCTCTCCCTCGCGTCGTCCGAGTTCCCGGTCCTCGCGGGGAGGCGTCGGGCGGGACCGGTGGTGAGCCGCTCGCGCGCGTTCGACGCGCTCATCCGCATACTCGCGTCCCTCGCGGGCGCCGGCGGCGTGTACTTGATCGTCGACGGCTTGCACGCCGCGGACGCGGGTTCGCTCGCCTTCGTCGACCGCCTGTTCGAGCGCCGGCCGCCCGGGGTCGCCCTCGTCGCGACGTTCTCGGTCGCCGACGCCAAGCCGCAGGGGCGGGCGTGGCTGGAAGGCCAGCGCCACCTGGCCCCCGCAAGGTTGGCGCAGGGCGCGCGCGCGTGGACCGTGGACGCGGCGGCGTCAGGCCGAGTCGGCCAGCGCGGTCTCGCCGAGGCTGCCCGTGTCGGAGCGCTCGCGGCGGCGCCGGGCCGAGAGCTCTCGGAACCAGAGGATGCTCGTGAGCTCCGCCAACGCCGACGTGACGTAACGGCGATAGGTGCCGAAGGCCATCGCGAGCTGGTCCGCGGCCTCCTGCTGGGTGCCGGCGGGCTCGATGAACGTGAGCCGGAGGACCTGCGCTTGCTTTCTGCCGCGAGGCGATGAGCTCTCCAAGGAGTCGAGCGACCCGCGCACGATGTCGCGGAAGGCGGGGACGGTCGACGTCTCCGCGACGGAGCCCTGGGTGGCCTCGAGCACCATCTGGCTGCGCAGGAGCTCGTTTCGCTGCAGGCCCGACACCGACAAGTTGCACCGCAGCGCGCGGCGCAGGGCCTGCGCGAACTCCGCCCCGGGCTCCGAAGGCACGGTGGTCGACTCGCCCTGGGCGGCGGCCTCTCGGGGCGGGGGGGACGACTCGCGCGTTCCCGCCGGGCGGCCGTGGTGGCGCGCGGGCGGCGACCAGCGGAGCGGCCCCTCGCCCGACAACGTCATCGCGGAGCGGACGCAGCTTTCGAGCTCGCTCAGGTTGAACGGCCAGTCGTGCTGCAGCAGGGCCTGTCCCATCGACGGGTCGAGGGTGACCGCCGGTCCGCGCGGGCGCGCCGCACGCGAGAGCATCGTCGCGAGCAGGGCGCCGAGGTCTTCGCGCCGATCGCGGAGGGGCGGCAGCGGCACGGTGAACCCCGCGAGCTCGGCGAAGAGGTCGGCCGCGATGCGGGGGACGGCAGGCGCCGCCTCCCCCGATCGCAGAGAAGACAGAACCCCCGCGACCCGCGCCTTGCGACGCGATCGGAGGAGCGGCAGGAGGGCGACCTGCGCCTCCGCGCTCAGCCCTTCGATCTCGTCGAGGTAGAGCGTTCCCCCCGCGGCCCGAGCGAACGCGTCGGCCAGCCCCGCGGCAGCGTCGGGCCCGTCGCCCGACTCGTGACGGCCCAGGAGCGCGCACGGCACGACGACGAACGCGCCCCGGCGGCCGGCGGCGTGGACGGCGCGCGCGAGGCTGTCTTTTCCGCTCCCTGCTTCGCCGACGAGCAGGACGGCGATGCGGCCCCGCGACGCGTCGAGCATGCGCGCGAAGAGCGCGCCGTTCTGATGGTCGAGGGTGGCGAGGGCCGACCCGTCGGAAGCGGAGGCGGCGTCGCGCGGGCCCTCGCCGCGGCCTTCGGGGAGGGTCCGCGACCGGAGAAGCAGATACGTGTGCCCGAACTGAAAGACGGCCCCGTCGGCCAGGTGAGCGCGCTGGACGCGCCGCCCATCGAGGTAGGAGCCGTTGCGGGAGTTGGTGTCCTCGAGGAGCCAGCGGTCGCTCGCGCGGCGCATCGTGGCGTGCACGGAAGACATGCGAGAGTCCGGCACTTCGACGACGAGGCGCTGGATGCCCGCCGCCTCCTCTCGGAGGGCGCGCCGCTCCTTGCCTCGCCGGAAGAGGACTTGGTCGACGTCGTCGAGGCAGTGACGGGTCGAGCCTGCCGCCGGGCGATCGCACTCGAGGACGACGTGGAGATCGTCGTGGTCCGACGTGCTCCGGCCCTGCGGAGGGAGATCCTCCAGCGTGCTGTCGTCGTGCCAGCCGCCCGACATGCCGGGCACAATACCATCTTCATGGTGGCATGTCGCAGCCGCCACGCCCGGCGACCGCGCGATCGCCTCGTCACGAAACATCTACGCGAAATGAATGCGGAGCCCCAAAACCAAGCTGTCACCCGCGCGAAACAGGTCGACTCGCGGAGGCACGACGCGCGCCGTTCGTCGGCTGTCGGTGGATTACCACCGACCGGAGACTGTGAATTCGCCGCGCCCCGGTCCGAGCGACAAGTCGCCGGCCGTGACCGCTACGGTCGGGGGTCGGGTCGACGCGGACGAAGCGTGAGGCGACGAGTGCGTGGCGAAGAGGACGGCGCCCACGCCGACCCCCAGCGCCGCCACCACGAAGGACGCCGTCGCGAAGTTCGCGGACCGTATCGCGTCGTCGTTGTCGGAGACGCCTTGCGCGGCGGGGCACACGTTCCCGTGGCACTCGAGATCGGCGTCGTTCTTGGCCGACAGGGCATGGAGCGCGAAGTACGTTCCCACGCCCGCGGCCGCGACACCGACGCCGAGCGCGATCCAGGCCGGCGCCAGGGAACCGGACTCTTTGGCCTCGTCGCGCGCCGGCGCGGAGGGCGGCGCGTCGGCCGGTGTCGCCGCCCGCACCGCGGGCGTTCGGCCCTGCGCCCCAGAGGACTCTGCAGGGCCGCTCACGGAGGGCGCGTCGTCGAGCGCGGGGATGGTCACGGCCTTCGAGTCTCCCTTCGCCGCGATGACCACCGCCTCTTTCCACGGGATTTTCCCTGTCGCCGATACTTCGATGACGTGGTCGCCCGGATCCACCGGGACGGGCGAGCCCCATGCCGCGCGCCCGACGATGCTGTCGTCGCGCCGGATTTCGAGGTCGGGCACATCGGCCACGGGGGGCACTTCGATGACGAGGCGCGAGAGCGACGGCTCGAGCTGCGCGATGTGCATGCGGGCAAATTCGACCCGCTGAGGCCGATCGTCTCGTTTGGCGATGCCGAGGGCCTCGGTGAACTCGACCCACGCGGTCGCGGTGCGGCCTTCTTGTTCGTGGCAAAGGGCGAGGTTGAGCAGCGTGCCGCCGCCCGGGTCGAGCCGCTGGCTCTCTTCGAGCTTGCGGCATGCCGCGGAGACGTGGCCCGCCTCGAGGAGCGCGCGCCCTTCTTTGAATAACTGCGTGGCCGTCGACTTGTCGGTCGCGGAGGGATCGGCGTGCGCGGTGCGCGCCGGAGACGAGACAACTAAGCACGAAACGAGCGCCGTAATTGCGACGGAATGGCTGCAGAAAGTTTTCATGCATGTTTCACGTGAGTAATTCACGTGCCCCGCGGGACGCTCCGATCGTTTATGCCCCTCATTGACAACATCGACGGTCTCTCTAACATGCGCCGCACAGGTGCTTCCAGTGGACTTGCCCGAAATCATCGGAGGCAGGTATCGGCCCCGCTCCGTCTTGGGCTCCGGCGCGACGGGGACGGTATATGCCGTAGAGCACGCCGTCACGGGAGACGTGTTGGCGCTCAAATTGATGCGCGCGCACGTCGGCGCGTCGGCGGACGCGATCGCTCGGTTCAAGCGCGAAGCGCGCGCGGCGTCGAGCATTCGCAGCCAGCACGTCGTGCGCATATTCGACGCGGACGTGGCGCCCGAGCTCGGTGGGGCGCCTTATCTCGTCATGGATTTGCTCGAAGGCAGCGACCTCGAGCAAATCGCCAATGGCAAACCCGTTCCCGCGGAAGACGTCGTCGAGTGGCTTCGCCAGGTGGCGCGTCCGCTCGACAAGGCCCATCGCCTCGGCATCACGCACCGCGACCTCAAGCCGGAGAATCTCTTTTTGACCCGGCTCGACGACGGGACCCCCGTCGTCAAGATTCTCGACTTCGGAATTGCCAAGATTGCGGCGGAGTCGACCGGCACGACGCAGAGCGGGCAAATCTTCGGGACGCCGCAATACATGGCCCCCGAGCAGGCACGCGGCGATCACGCCAACGTCGGCCCGTGGACCGATCTGTTCGCGCTCGGGCTCATCGCCTACGGACTGCTCACGGGGGCCTCGTACCGAACGGGGACGAACCTCGCCGAGATGCTGTACGAAATCCTGAATGAGCCCATCCAGGCTCCGTCCGAGCGCGGAGCCACCCTCGGCCCCGAGTTCGACGTGTGGTTTCTCCGGGCATGCCACCCCGAGTGGGCGGCTCGCTTCGGCACGGCCTACGAGCAGATCGAGTCGCTCGCGCGGGCGGTCGGCTTGCCCTTCGAATCCGAGCTCCCGGTGCCGAGCTCCATCCCTCCTCCGGTCTCGGTGAACGGCCGCACGACCCCGGTCGTCGATTTCGGCGGCGTTCCATCCTCGCAGAGCGGGCTCGAGGGCCGCGCACCGCCGCTCGCGGCGCCCGAGCAGAGCGCCGAAATCAGCGCCAAAGGGGTCGCCATGCCGACGTTGATCGCGTCCGAGGGTCCGAGAGGGGCCGGGGGTCCAAGGCGGAGCGCGTTCGGTCTCGCGGTCTTGACGATCGCGCTGATGGGCGCCGCCGCGCTGGCCGTGCTCGCGTGGACGGCGGGGAAGTCGCGCGGGGCCGCGATCGCGACCGCGCACACCGCGGCGTGCCCCGTCGATTCCGTCGCTCCTACCATGGCCGTCGTCGCGCCCCCGGTGGCGCCGCAGCCCGTCGTTCCTTTGCCCTCCCTGGTCGTCGCCGACGGGGCCGACCCGTCCTCCAAGGGCGCGACGGCGCCGCGCGTGCCGCAGGTCGCTCGCTCGTCGGCGAACCGGCCTACCGTCGCTCGCGCCCTCGTGGCTCGCAGGACTCCGGTGGACGACGACCCGCTGAGCGACCAACAGTGAGGCCTCTCATCCATCGCCCGGCGCGGGTCGCCCCATTCGCGCTGCTCGCCGCGTCGGGGTGCGTCCAGATCCTCGGACTTCACGATCGCTCCGTGGAGAGCGACGCGGGAGCCGAGAACTCCACCCTCGAGGACGCGGGCGGACCGCCGCTCGTCGCGGGCCAATGCGGGCAGCTCTTGCACCCGTCGGCGTCGTGCGCGTCGTGCATGGACACGAACTGCTGCTCGCAGGCCCGCGCCTGCGCCGGCGACTCCGCGTGCGACCAGGCCTCGAACTGCCTCGCGAAGTGCTCCGATGCGGCGTGCCGTGCCCAGTGCGCCGTGTTCGACGCGCAGCCGGACACGCTCTTCGCGCTTCGCTCTTGCCGCGTCCAGCAGTGCGCCGACGCGTGCGGGAGCACGTGCGGGGAGTTCGCCTCCGCGGTCGACTCGTGTCAGTCCTGCGAAGAGGGCTCCTGCTGCGCCCTCGAGGCCGCGTGCGCGAGCAACACCGCGTGCGCCGACTTGAACCTGTGCATCGCCAACTGCTTCGGGGCGGCGTCTTGCCCGAGCCAGTGCCAGGCGCAGTTCCCGCTCGGCACGGCCGACTACGGAAACCTGTTCACCTGCCAGAGTCAGTGCGCGGCGGCGTGCGCGCCGGGCCAGAGCTGGAGTTGCCTCGACGGGCCCATCGCGTGGCCCAAGCCGGCGACCGTGGGCAATCTCTCCTTCTCGGTCACCTTCGTGAATTTCTTCTCCGAGCAGCCCTTCGTGGGGGCCACGGTGAAGGCGTGCAGCAAGCTCGACTTCACGTGCGCGAGCCCGCTCGACAGTCATGTGACCGACGCGACGGGCCTCGTCACGCTGAGCATCCCCTCGGGGCTGTCCGGGTTCGACGGGTACCTCGACGTGACGGGCGGCAAGGCTGGGGGTACGGGCGCGTCCGTGTTTCCCGCCATCTGGTATCCCGTGCCCTTCGTCGTCGCCGACGGCTGGCGGGGCCGGACGCTCCTCCTGGCGTCGGACGAGGTCCTCTCGATCACGGCGGCGACGAACACCAGCCCGGATCCCACGCGGGGACACATCGTCGTCAACGCCGTCGACTGCGCCTTCGGCCCCGCCGCCGGCGTGACGTTCAGCGTCGACGCCTCGGACTCCAAGACGGTCGGCTTCTACCTCGTCGGAGGAGTCCCCGCGACGAGCGCGGGGGCGACCGATCAGTCGGGGATCGCGGCGTTCGTGAACCTTCCGACGACCGCGCCCGCGCGGCTCATGGTCGTGAGCGCGACCGCCGGCGCGGCCTCCTCCAAGAGCATGGGCTCGATGTCGTTCATCGTGCGGCCCGGCACGATGACGACGCCGAGCTCGTTTCCTCCGTTGCCCTGAGTCGGCTCGGGGACCGCGAGCGCCGCGCTCGGTCAGGCGGCGGTTCTGCTCCGCCAGGCGCGGAGGTCGATGGGGCGTTGGCGCGCTCGCAGCTCCGCGAGCCGGAAGCCGTGCTTGCCCGCGAGATCGCGGAACGAGTCGAGCGACTCTTCCTGCAGGTCGCGCCCGAGGCTCGTGTGCTCGTAGCGGTGCTCGAGCGCCAACATCATCGTCTCGGCCATGCACGCGTAGGCGAGACCGGGCGCGAGGCCAAAGCGGAACCCGAGGTCCGGACGACCGGGGACCGCGACGATTCCGCCGTCGATGACGAGCACGTCTCCCCGCTGGAAGAGGTCGTCGCTGACGTTCGCGGGGCGCGAGAGATCGCAGACGACCGTCCCGGGACGGACCATGTCCGGCTGAATCAGAGGATCGGGGCTGCTGGTCGCGAGAAATACGATGTCTGCTTGGGCCACCGCCGCCGGCAAGTCCACCGTGAAGCGGACGGGTAGCTCGCTCGTTTGTGCGAGCACGCGTTGCTCGGCGGACTCGGTCAGCCGCAGGCGGCCCTCGCTCTGCGACAGCTCCTCGCCGCACTGGAGGCGGGAGAGCTCGTCGGCGAGGCTGCCCGGCGCGAAGCGCACGCCTTGAGCGCGGCGGCGCGCGAGGTGACGAACCATCCGCGCCAGAATGACGGCGTAGCGCTTGCGCATGGCGGCCGAATCGCCCTCGCGCCCGACGAGCACGACGGAGGCCACGCGCTCCGCGATGAGCGACGCGAGAGCGCTCCCGATGCTGCCGGCGCCTCCGACGATGGCCGCGCGATAGTGCTCCATGGACCGTCCGGTCGTCCGAGCGGCTTCGACCGCGGCTTCCACCGCGGAGACGACCGTGTAGCTGTTGCCCGTCGTCAAGGGGACGCCGATCTTGAGGAGCGCACGAATGTTCTGGGCCACCACCGACGTGTAGCCTCCGAGTCCGACGATGCGCGCGCCCCGCTCCTTGCCCAGGCGAACCGCCGAGGCCACGTCCTCGAGGGCCTCGTCGGGCGACATGCGAAGAAGCTGGGTCGTGGTCTTCGGGAGAATGATGAAGTCGCCGCGCGCCGTCTGTCCGGAGGTCGATTGGATGCGTACGCTCGACGCGTGGAACGGCTTGGCCGAATCCTCGAAGCGGTGCGCGAGCTCCCCGAGCTCGGACGACGAGAGCCCCGCGAGCGACCGATCGCACTCGGCCATGCTGCGTAGGTCGAGCAAGTGCACGATGAACGCGAAGCGGCCCTCGCCCTCCGCCGCGTCCTCGGTCCGCGTCGACTGGCCGCCCCGGACGGCTTCGGTCCGCGGTCGCTTCGAGCCCTTCGGCGCGACCAGATGCGCCACGAACTCGTCGGACCGGCCCGCGCCGATCGTGCGCGCGAGCTGCTGGAACGCCCGGATGATCCAATCGCATTCGTCGCGCGTCACCGTCAGCGGCGGCTGGACCCGCAGCACGTTGCCCCCGGCGAGGGTGGGCGCGACGCGGAGTCCGCAGACGTTCAACAGGTAGCTCGCCGCGAAGGCGGCCAAGTGCTCCCCGAGGCGGGTCATGAACGTTCCCACGCCCCTCGCCATGAACGACGGATCCACCCCGAGCTCCACGCCGAGCATCAACCCTCGACCGCGCACCTCGCGGATGACCGAGCCGTGCTCGCGCTGGAGCGCGCGGAGGCCGCGCTTCAAATAGCTCCCCTGCCGCACGACGTTCTCGATGACGCCGTGCTCCTCGGAGGCGAGGCGCTCGACGACGCGGAGAGCGACGCGCATCGCGAGCGCGTTCCCGCCGAACGTCGACGAGTGCTTGGACGCGAACTCCGGCGTCCAGGCGCTCGCGGAGAGGAGGCACGCGGAGACGGGCAGCAGCCCGCCCCCCAGCGCCTTGGCCAGGGTCAACGCGTCGGGCGTGATCCCTTCGCTCTGGCACGCGAAGAGCGCGCCCGTGCGGCCGAGGCCCGTCTGGATCTCGTCGACGATGAGGAGCACGCCGTGTCGGTCGCAGATCCGTCGCGCGAGGCCGAGGTAACCCGCCGGCGGTTCCACGACGCCACCCTCGCCCTGGATGGGCTCCACGATGAACGCGGCGGTCTCGTGGCCGTGCTCGCGCAACGCCTCGTCGAGCGCGTCGGCGTCTCCGTAGGGGACGAAGCGAAAGCCCGCCGCCGGCGCGCCGCATCCCTCCTGGAAGAAGGGGCGGCCGGTGGCGGAGAGCGCGGCCAAGGTCTTTCCGTGGAAGCCGTTCTCCGTCGAGAGGACTCCCAGCCTGCCGGTCGCGAGACGGCACGCCTTGATCGCGGCCTCGACGGCCTCCGTGCCGCTGCTTCCGAAGGTCACGTGGCGCATCCCGGGCGGGCCGCGCCGCACGAGCGCCTCGGCCAGCTCGCCGGCGCCGGGCAAGAGCGAAGGCTGCACCATGCACGGCTCGCGTCGCTGCTCGAAGTCCCTCACCGCCTGCCAGACCCAGTCCGGGTTGTGGCCGAAGGGCACGGCGCCGTAGCCGGACACGGCGTCGAGGTAACGTTCTCCTTCGGCGTCGATGAGCACGTGCCCTTCGGCGCCGACGAAGCACTTGTCGAGGGCGACCCGCTCGAGGAGCTCGCCGAGGTGCGGGTTCACGAACTGGACGTAGTCGCGCGCGGCCGACTCGTAGCGCTCTCCCTCGTCGTCGGTCTTCGCGGCGTCGGGGGCGCGCGCGGCCTCGAACTCTCCGCTGTCGAACGTGGCGCGGTATTGGTCGGGCATGGGATCCTCCTCGGGGGGGCGCGCGGTGAAGTCTTCGCTGCGTTCCCCCGCGCCCGAGACCCTGCCACGCCCCGCCGCGACGCGACCGCCCGAACTTTGATCACTTTGTGATCTGCTCAGCCGGCCGTCACGAGTCCGCGATCAGCGTCGCGCATGGGCCGCGAGATCGGCGACCGCTCTGACGAGCGTGTCGGCTTCCACCGGCTTGGCCATGTACATGTTGAAGCCCGCCACGAGCGCGCGCGTCCGGTCGTCGTTCCGCCCGAACGCGGTCAGCGCGATGGCCGGGACGTTCTTGCGCTCTTCGTCGGCGAGCGTGCGGATGCTCCGGATGAGGAGGTAGCCGTCTTCGTCGGGCATCCCGATGTCCGAGATCACCAGATGCGGCGTGAAATCGCCGAGCACCGTCATCGCCTCCCCCGCGCTGGCCGCGACGCGCACTTCGATCCCGCACATCTCGAGCACGTACGCGACGAGGTCGCGCGCGTCGGCCTCGTCGTCGACGACGAGCACGCGGACCCCGTCGAGGCCCGGTGGAATGGCAACCTGCGTGACGCCTTCTTTGGTCGCGGGCACCCGCGAGATGCCCAGCGTCGGCGACACCAATGGGCTGACCGGAATTCTGACCTCGAACGTCGCGCCCTTGCCGCGTCCGGCGCTGCGCGCCTCGACCGAACCGCCGTGGAGCTCCACGATGTGCTTGGCGATCGAGAGGCCGACGCCGAGCCCACCGTGGGAGCGCGAGGAGGCTGCGTCGGATTGCCGGAACGCCTCGAAGACGTGCGGCAGGAAGGCGGGGGCGATCCCTTGACCGTCGTCCTCGACGGCGAGCTCGAGGTCGGAGTCGACCCGCCGGAGCCGCACCGACACGAGGCCGCTCTTTTGCGTGAACTTGATCGCGTTGGCGAGCAGGTTGAAAACCGCCTGCTGGAGCCGCTCGCCGTCGGCCCTGAGGACCGAGTGCTCCCGATCGAGGTCCGCCTCGATCCGGATGCGCTTCGCGTCGGCGGCGGGGCGAAGACCTTCGACGACCATGTCGACGACGTTGCTCAAGTCGACCTGAGACGGGTTGATGCGGATCTTCCCGGTGATGACGCGGCTGATGTCGAGCAAATCCCCGACGACCTTGCCCTGCGCCTGCGCGTTCCGCTCGATGACTTCGAGCGCGTGCGCGCGCCGCGCCTCGTCGAGCGTCCCGCCCCGCATGAGCCGCGCCCAGCCGAGGATCGCGTTGAGGGGCGTTCGCAGCTCGTGGGAGACCATCGCGACGAATTCGTCCTTCGCGCGGGTCGCCGCCTCGACGCGCGAGCGCTCCTTCTGGGAGAGCTCGTAGAGCTTGGCGTTGTCGATCGCGACGGCCGCGCGGCGCGCGAGCTCCCCCGCAAGGACGAGGTCCCCATGCGTGTAGTGGCGGCGCGAGTCGCCGTACGCGAGGGTGAGCGCGCCGAAGGTGCTGTCCTGGACGCGGAGGGGCAAAGTCATGACGGAGCAAACGTGGACGCGGCGGAGGAGGTCGAGCTCGTCGGGGTTCTCGGTCAGCGACTCGAGGTCCTTCTCGTCGAGGTCCTGCGCGAGCCGCGGCTCGCCCGAGGCGATGACCGCGTCCGGCGCGAACGGCGACCCGCTCGGCCATGGCGAGGCGTAGAGCCGGCGAAGCGCGTCGACCTTGGCGAGATCGACGTGCGTGACCGGCAGCGGGTGCTCCGCGCCGCTCTCGAGGTGGACGACGCACCAGTCGGCGAAGCGCGGCACGAGGAGGCCCGTCAGGCGGCTCAGGGTCGAGCGGTAGTCGAGCGACGAGGACAGGATCTGCCCCGCCTCGGCGAGGAAGGCGAGGTTCGCGCGCTCTTCCTCGATCTCGCGGTTCCGATGCTTGACGTACCCCTCCGCGGCCTCGGCCAAGCCCACGTTCAGGCAGCGCGCGATCGCGCTGTATTCGTCGACCGAGAGGCTCAGGCCTGCCGCGTTGACCGCGTCGAGGACGCATTGCCGGAGCACGGCGTACTCGCCGATCAGGGCCTCGAGGTCGTAGCCGAGCGCCCACCGCTGGCCCCCGTGACGGCGCGCCCGCTCACCGGCGATGTTCATCGCGCCGGGCGCCGCGCCGGCGGCGACCCGGGAGAGCTCTGCCACGAGCGAATCGAGGAAGGTCGGGATCTCGTCGACAAGGAGCGGACGCGCCACTCCGGCCGGAGACGGGCTCCTCCGCTTCACCTCCGCGACGAACGAAGAGACGATCTTCTCTCGCTCGTCGGAGAGCGTTCGGCTGAGCTCCTCTGCGGTCAAGGCGCCCTCGACGACACACGCCAGCCCCCCGTTCGTCGGACGGACTCAGCCACGGGCGGGACTTTCGATCGCAGTGGCCGACGGTGTCGCCGGGGCGCGATGGTGGGCGACCCCCATCAATGTTGCCGCTTGCGCGGCCGCTTCTTCGACGCCTTGCCCCCGAGCATGAGATCGAGCTTGCAATGGGTCGCGTCGAGTCCGTGCTTCAAGAGGAGGCGGACCACGTCCGCCCGGGTCACGTCGAGGCCAGAAGCCTGCAGATCGGCCATGCACCGCTCCACCCTCGCGACCAGACCCTCGGGCAACCGGAACGAGAACTGTTTGGCGGCCTCTTCGTGAGCCATCGGCTTCCTCCCATGGAGTTTGCACTCGGGCGCTGTCACCCAGCGTCACCCGTGACTGGGCGCAGCAAGCGGGATGCCTGCGGCGGCGAGCGACGTGATACGGAGGCGAAAGACGGGGCGCGGCGCCGATTGGCGCTCGGCGGCGAAGGCGGGCGTCGGTCTGGCAAGCCGTAGCCTCGCCGACACAGTGGAGACAAGACTGACACAGCAACTTCAGCGGATTGCGCGGGCGTGGGCGGACATCTCGCAGGCGCTTCAGGGGCAATTTGTGCTCGTGTCACGCGAGGATGCGAGAGGCACGCCGGCTGCTAGCAGGGTGGCCAGGGGTAGCGAGGATGGCGTCGATTCATAACGCGCCGCGTGTATTGGTCGTCGAGGACAACCAGGATACGCGGGAGCTCCTTGCCTATGCCCTCGAGCGGGACGGCTACCGTGTCTCCGAGGCGGATTCGTTCGCGGGTGGCCTTCGCGCGTTGCGCGAGGGCGTCGACCTCGTGATTTCCGACTTCTGGCTGGGCGACGGAGACGGTCTGGAGATGGTGGCGCGCGCTCGACAAGAGGGGCTCCTCGCCGGCAAGCCCGTCATCGTGTGGACGGCCCATCACAACCTGCGAGCGCCGGAGCCCATCTTGGTATTGCAAAAGCCGCTCGGGACCGACGACCTTCTCGCCGCCGTGCGAAGGTTGCTGAGCGAGGGCGACGTGCCGAGCGGTCCGCGGAGCGGGGTCCGGGGCGCCGATCGCGGCGCGGCTCCGCAGCGCTCATGAGTCGGGCCTAGCCTGTCATCCGAACGACCGATTGCCGTGCGGCCTCCGGGGGACGATGTTCCCTGGCGGAGGGGCTTTCGTTGACCTGAGCGCGAGATGCGCGCTACGAGCCACTAGGAAGGCGTAAAGCGTGTGCCACGCGGAGGGCGGGGGCACGCGCGCGCACGGGGACATTCAGGCGGGAGCGCTTATGAAGGCAACAATCTGGAAACGCGCGTCGGTGCTCGGTCACGCTTTCCGCTTCGCGCGAAGGGCCGGCATGCGGGGCTTGGGGGTCCTGGGGCTGACGGCGGGCGCCATCGTGGCGGCGTCGGGGGCTTGCAGCAGCTCGAAGACGGCGGAGCAGTTGTACGTGAAGTGCGCGTTGAACAGCGACTGCGACCCGGGTCTCGTCTGCACCATCGGCCTGGTGTGCCGGCCAGTTTGCAAGACTTCTGCCGACTGCGGCTCGGGCGGCTCCTGCGTCACGGACGATGAGGGCCATGCCGTTTGCCGAAGCCCCGTCGAGAACAGCGTCGCCTGCGACGTCTCGAACACGTGCCCCATCCCGCTCGTGTGCGCGTCGGATTACCACTGCCGCGACACGTGCATGACCGACAGCGATTGCAACATCGACGGCGCCACCGGCCGCACGTGCGCGCTCGATTTGAACAACCGGAACTACTGCGCCGACCCGCCCGAGCTCAACTCGTCCGGGGTCATCGCCGATACGCCGCCGCACCTCCTCGACGGCGCCGCGCCCGACTCGCCCGCGCCGCCGCCGGATGCGAGCGTGAGCCCTGAAGGCAGCACGAACAACGACGACGCTGGCACGGACTCCGCGGTCGCGCCGGACACGGGCAGCGGCCCGCCCGATGCGGGCGGAGGCCCGGCGCCGGACGCGTCGGGGTCCGTGGATGCGAACGCGGGGAGCGATGGGCGGGCCGATGCTCCTTCGAGCACTTCGTCTCTCTCGTTCACACCGTCGAACTTCGATCCCACGACCGTCAATTTCGCGGACGCGGGAGCGCTCACGGATCCTCAGTTCACCCAGGGCGCCGGCGCGACGGTCATGATGAGCGACGGGACCTTCGCCAACCTCTACGTCGTCAAGAGCCTCATCGTCGACCAGAGCCAGACGCTCACGCTCTCGGGCACGTTGCCGGTGGTCATCGCCGCCCAGACGACGGTGAACATTCAGGGAAAAATCGTCGTGATGCCCGGCACCGCGGGCGGTTTCGTGGAACCGAATCCGCCGGCCGCCGGCAACCCGGGACCCGGCGCAGGGGGAAACGGCGCGGTTCCGCCGAACACGGGAAGCGCGGCCGCGGGGGGTAGCTTTTGCGGTATCGGCGGCCTTGGTGGCGCCTCGACGGGCACATCGGCGGCCGGCGGTCCTCACTATTCGAGCTCGACGCTTTCGCCGCTCATCGCAGGCTCGGCCGGGGGGAACGGCGGCTGTGGACTCGGAGGAGGCGGGGGGGGCGCCATCCAGATCACCGCAGGCGTCAGCATCACGATCGGCCCATTCGGTGCGATCAATGCGGGAGGCCAAGGCGGAACCGCGGGCTGCCAGAACATCGGGGGGCCGGGCGGTGGCGGCGCGGGAGGCGCCATCCTGCTCGAGGCGCCCTCTGTGACGATCCTGGGCGCGGTGGCCGCCAATGGCGGAGGGGGTGGCGCGCAGAACACCCAAGGCCAGAATGGCGTCAGCGGAATGGCGAGCAACGTACCCGCGTTGGGTGGCAGCCCGTCCGCGGGCGTAGGAAGCGCGGGTACGACGACCGCTGGCGGTGACGGGATCGACGCCGACGCCGGTGCGCTGTTCGACGTCGGCGGCGGCGGCGGCGCGGGGCGCATCCGCATCAACACCAGCACGGGCGGCTTCATCTTCGATGGCGGCATCATCAGCCCGGACCTGTCGACGATGTGTGCGACGACGGGGCCCATTCAGTGACCTCGCCGCGGGCGAACCTGCTCGCGCTCCTCGCCGCCGCTTCGGTCGTGTGGTCGACGTCGACGGCGCGCGCGGATGCGCGGGGCGAGGCCGCCGAGCGCTTCGATCGCGGTCTTCGGCTCGTCGACGACGGGGATCTCTCCGGAGGTCTCGCCGAGTTCCAGCGCGCGTACGACCTCGCGCCCCTGCCGGTCATTCTCTTCAACGTGGGCCTGGTCGAAGCGGAGCTCGGGCGTCCGGTCGACGCGGCGAAGGCCTTGCGGCAAGTGATCGCCAAGCCGGAGGCGGTCGCTCCCGAGCGCCTCGCCCGCGCGAAGGAAGTGCTGCCCAAGGAGCTCGATCGCATCGGTCAGGTGGCCATCACGGCGAGCGTCCCCGAGGGGACCGTGGAGCTCGACAACGTGGAGGTCGCCAAGTGGCCCATGGCCGACCCCCTCGAGGTCTCGAGCGGCTCGCACGTCGTCGGCATCGTCACGCGCGGCTATGCGCCCGCGCGCCAGGAGGTCCGCGTCGCCGCCCACGAGCGGACCGACGTGCAGCTCGACCTCGTCCCGATCGAAGGCGTGCTCGCCCACGTCGCGCTCCACAGCCACGTACCGCACGCCGACGTGCTCCTCGACGGCAAACGCGTCGGGCAGACACCGCTCGACACGACGATCGCCGTCGTGCCGGGCGCGCATCGCATCGAGGTCCGCCGCGCCGGGTACACGTCCTCGTCGCGTGAGCTCACGCTCGGCGACGGCGCGCAGGGCGACGTCACCCTCGAACCGGCGATCGACGCCGCGTCGCTCTCGCGCGAAGGCGGGTGGCTCGACGTGGAGTCGAGCGAGTCGCAGACCGTGATGCGGATGGACGGGCAGGATCTCGGCGTGATGCTCGGGCCGGTCCTCGTGCCAGCGGGCGCGCACCGGCTGCATTTCGCTCGCACGGGGTTCATCGAGGGCGATCGCGACGTCGACGTTCCGGTGGGCGCGACGGCGCACGTGCAGCTCGTGCTCGAGCCCACGCCCGATACGCGCGTGGCGTACGCAGCGGGCGCGTCTTCGCGAAGGACGTGGAGTATCGTGACGATGGTGGTCGGCGCGGCGGTCGCGGGGGGTGGGGCCGCGCTCGCGCTCGTCGCCCAGAGCCAGCTGCCCGATGCGCAGAGTCAGCTCGACGTCCAGATCGCCCAGAGGGCCCCGATGGCCGTCTGCGACCCCATGGGTCCCAATGGCCTCACTGCAGCCTGCGACGACCCCTTCGACGCCGCCCAATCCAAGGTCGACACCCTCCACAACGAACGGACCGCGGGCTGGATCGGCGCGGGAGCCGGCGGCGCGGTGTTCGTGACAGGCCTCGTCTTGCTCCTCACGGGCGACAACCCACACCGTTACGACGAGCGGCCTTCGCAGCCCGTGCTCGAGGGGTGGCGCTTCGTTCCGTCGATCGGTCTGCGCACGGCCTCGATCACGGCGGCCGCGGCGTTCTGAGCGTCGGGCGTCTCACGGGTCGAACGGGCTCTTTGCGAGGCCGATGCGCGACGAGTTCGACCTCGCGCTGGCGCTTGCGGGAGGCGCGGCCGGGGCGATCGCGGGACGCGCGGGCTCGGCGCTGCTCACGACGTGTCCGCGGGCGGGCTTCGTGGCCTGGGCGGCGGCGGGCGGTGACGGGGGCGTCGTCGCCGTGGAAGGAGGAGGCAGAACCTCGGTGGCGGAGAGGGCAGGTTCGACCGGTCGCGGTGGATTCACGACGACCGTGGCTGGCGCCGTGGCGGGCGGCGGAGCAGAGGGCGATTCGACGGCCGGGTTCGCCTTTCGTGCCGCCTCTTTGGGCCGAGTCAGTGCGAGCGCGGCGAGGCAGCCTCCGGCGACGACGAGGAGAAAGACCGTGGCCCGCACCATGGCGGCGCGCGACGGAAGGCGGCGAGACGGCGCCCGCGGCTCCGGGATCGCGCGCGCGCCCGCGTCGTACGGACGGAAGGCCGCGAGCGCACCCGCGAGCTCGCCGGCCGTCGCGTAACGCTCGTCCCGCTTCTGCGCGACCGCGCGATGGACCACCGCCGCAAGCTCCTCCGGCATCTCGGGCCGCAACGACGCGACCGCCGTCGGCCGCCCGGCGACGAGCCGTGCGACGAGGCCCTGGAGCGTCGGCGCGTCGTAGGGCAGCGCTTTCGTCAGGCACTCGAAGAGCACCACCCCCAGCCCGAAGACGTCGACACGCGCGTCGAGGTCTGCCTCGCCCTGCATCTGCTCCGGAGCCATGTACGCGGGGCTCCCGAAGACCGCGCCGGGCTGCGTCGTCCGCAGCTGGACCCTCGTCGTCGTCGCGAACTTCGAGACGCCGAAGTCGAGGACCTTCACGAACGGCTTGCCCTGCACCGAGGTGACGAAGAGGTTCGCCGGCTTGATGTCACGATGGATGATGCCCGCGCGGTTGGCGGCGTCGATGCCCTCCGCCGCTTGCGCGACGATCTCTGCGGCCTGGGACACGGGAAGCGGGCCTTCGCGCGTCAGCAGCGCGTCGAGCGTCTCCCCTTCGAGGAGCTCCATGATCAGGTACGCCTCGCCGGTGGGAAGCACCCCGGCGTCGAAGGTCTCCACGAGGTGAGGGTCGCCCGCGCGCCCCGCCGCGGAGGCTTCGTCCAGGAAACGGCGCACGAGGTCCGGCACCTGCTGCGCGTCGGGATGAAGGAGCTTCATCGCGCGTCGGTGGCGCGTCAGCTCGTGGACGATCGCATAGACCGCGCCCATCGCGCCCGCGCCGAGACGGCGTTCGATGCGGAACTTCCCCGCGAGGAGCGTGCCGGGCCGGAGCGCGGGGTCTGCGTCGGTTCGCGCGAACGGGTCGGCGTGGTCGCTCACGGCTGCGCTAGAGGCTACGCGACCCCCCGCGTTGACTCCAGCTGAAGGGCAGGCGACCCTCCGCCACGGACCGCGCAAACCCCTGACCGCCGAACCGAGACCACCACGACCGCGATGCTGGACCTCTATACGTGGCACACGCCGAACGGGAAGAAAGCGCCGATCCTCCTCGCCGAGCTCGAATGGCTTTACGAGCTCCACCTCGTGAACCTCGGACAGAACGAGCAGAAGCGACGGGAGTACCTGGCCATCAACCCGAACGGGAAGATCCCCGCGCTCGTCGACACCGAAGGCGCGAACGGTCAGCTCATCGTCGTGTTCGAGTCGGGCGCGATTCTCCAGTATCTGGCCGACAAGTCCGGGCGCTTCCTCCCGGCCCTCGGGCCCGGCCGCGCCGAGGTCCTTTCGTGGACGTACTGGCAGGTCGGCGGCCCCGGGCCCACGTTCGCCCAGCTCATCAAGTTCGGTCGCGAGCAGCCGCGCAACGAGGCGGTCTACAGCGCGTTTCTGGAGGAGTCGAAGCGGCTCACGAGCGTGCTCGACAACCGACTTCAAAACCGCGAATGGATCGCCGGGCAATACTCCATCGCCGATATGATGACCTATCCCTGGTTCGCCGCCGCGCAGGAATCCCACCCCGCGGCCCTCGACGGGGCGATCCACGTGCAGCGCTGGATGGAGGCGATGGCGGCCCGCGGCGCGGTGCAAAAGGGAATGAACTTCGGGCGCTGACGGATTTCGGGCAGCGACCGCCCGGGGGGAGAGGGCGCGCCTCTACGCGGGCGCATTTGGCGCGCGCGCTCGACCGAGCGCCCACGAACGCGGAGAAGTCGCTCCTCGAACGGCGGCTCCGCGCGTGCGCGTCGGAGCTCCCGCCGGCACGTGCGGACGACGACGGCAAGTAGAGACGGTCAAGCACGGTCCGGGGGCGTGTGATACATGGGATCCCATGCAATCGACCGTTCCGGCCGAAACCGGCGAGCCCGACGAGGCGACCCTCGCGATGGACGCCCTACGCCGCCTCGTTCAGGGCCTCCGTGCGAGCGCCCACGTCGCGGAGCGAGAGGCGGGCATGAGCGGCGCGCAGCTCTTCGTGCTCAGTGAGCTCGCCTCGGAGCCCGGCATGTCCGTGCGCCGTCTCTCGGAGCGGACGCTCACCGACCCGAGCTCCGTCTCGGTCGTCGTCTCGCGGCTCGTCGCCCAGCGACTCGTCACCTCCCGCCGCGACGCGGCCGACGCGCGACGGAGCGTCCTGTCGATTACGCGCCGGGGACAGGCCCTCCTCGGACGCGCGCCCGAACCGTACCAGGCGCGCCTCATCGCGGCGCTGCGGGAGATGCCGCCTCCAAAGCTCCGGCGGTT
Source organism: Polyangiaceae bacterium (assembly GCA_036500865.1). Classification (GTDB taxonomy): domain Bacteria; phylum Myxococcota_A; class Polyangia; order Polyangiales; family Polyangiaceae; genus Palsa-1150. The sequence goes on along the minus strand of DASYBG010000011.1, from coordinate 81,167 downwards.
GCGCGTCACCCTCTCCGAGGTCGTCGAGTCCGTGGAGCCCACCCACGGCACAGCGCCTCTCTTCTTCGAAGAAGCCCCCGAAAAGAGCGCGAGGAGCCGTCGTGAGCGACATTGAGGATCACGCCCACGCGATCGAGCGCGCCTCGACCACCGCCGGTTTGCCCATCGCCCCGTCGATGGGGCCGGGCCTCGCGGCGATCGGCGCCGAGAGGCAGCCCGCGATCGTCGATGCCCGCGTCCTCGGCATCTCCGCCGCGGCGTGCGTCCTGGCCGCCGCCGCAGCCGTCGTGGCGCAGGTGCTGACCGCCAGCATCGTCTTCATCACCAACGTCTCTTTCTACGGGCGGTTCACCTTCGACCGCGTCTCCCCGGCGGGCAACCACCTCGGCGGGTGGGTCGCCCTCATTCCGGTGGCCGGCGCGTTCCTGGTCGGGCTCATGGCGCGGTACGGATCGGCGGCGATTCGCGGTCACGGGATCCCCGAGGCGATGGAGCAGATCCTCTTCAACCAGAGCAAGGTGCCCGCCCGCGTCCTCTTCCTCAAGCCGCTCTCCGCGGTCATCTCCATAGGCACCGGCGGCCCGTTCGGGGCCGAAGGGCCGATCATCGCCACCGGCGGCGCCCTCGGCTCGCTCGTCGGTCAATTTGCCAAGGTCTCGGCCGAGGAGCGCAAGACCCTCCTCGCCGCGGGCGCCGCGGCGGGCATGGCGGCGACGTTCGGATCGCCGCTCGCGGCCGCGCTCCTCGCGATCGAGCTCCTCCTCTTCGAATACCGCGCTCGATCCCTCATCCCCGTCGCGCTCGCGAGCGTGTCGGCGACCACCGTCCGCTACCTCTTCGTCGGCGCGGGCCCCGCGTTTGCCGTGCGGAACCTCGCCGAGCCTCCGCCGGCCGCCGTCCTCGGCTACGTCGTCCTGGGCGCCGTGATCGGCCTCGCCTCCGTGTTCGTCACGAAGGCGGTCTATGCGGTCGAAGACGCGTTCGAGCGCCTCCCGATCCACTGGATGTGGTGGCCCATGATCGGCGCCGTCCCGGTGGGGCTCATCGGCATCTTCGCGCCGAGGACCATGGGCGTCGGCTACGACAACATCCAAGAGATGGTGTCCGGCGATTTGGCCGGGCCCGCGCTCTTCGTCCTCTGCTCTTGGAAGCTCGTCTCCTGGCTCTGCTCGCTCGGCAGCGGGACCTCGGGCGGAACGCTCGCGCCGCTCTTCACCGTCGGCGGCGGCGCGGGCGCGGCGTGCGCGGCGATCATCGGCGCCATGGTGCCTTCGGCGGGCGTCGACGTGCGGCTCGGCGCCCTCGTGGGGATGGCGGCGATGTTCGCGGGCGCGTCGCGGGCGCCGCTCGCGTCCGTCATCTTCGCGTACGAGACGACGCGGCAATCGGTGGGTATCCTGCCGCTGCTCGGGGGGTGCGCGGCCGCGTACCTCGTGTCGTGCGCGCTGATGCGCCACTCGATCATGACGGAGAAGATCGCGAGAAGGGGCCGCCCCGTGCCCTCGCAGTACGCCGCGGACTACCTCGAGCAAGTCCTCGTTCGCGACGTCTCCCTTCGCCCCGTCGTCACTCTGCACGCCGACCAGGGCGTGGAGGCCGTCCGCGCTTGGCTCTTCGAGGGGGGCTCCGGCAGCCATCACCAAGGGTTCCCCGTGCTCGACGCGAACGACCGGGTGACCGGCGTCGTCACGCGGCGAGATCTCCTCGCCCCGGGCTTCGACGGCGCCGCGCGCGTCGCCGACCTCGTTCGCCGCCCTCCGGTCGTCATCGACCCAGGGGCTTCCCTTCGTCAGGCCGCCGACGCCATGGTCCGCGAGCGCGTCGGTCGGTTGCCGGTCGTCGAGGAGGGGCGGGTGATGGGCATCGTCACCCGGAGCGACGTGCTCGACGCGCACGAGGCCCGCCTCACGCGCGAAAACCACCACGAGCGCGCGAGGGGCTTGCCCTTCACGGCCCGCGCATCCTTTCGGAGACCTCGATCGTCCTGATGGGAGAGGGGTCGTTCCGGCCGCTCGTCGATTCTCGTGACGGGTTTCCCCGGCTCGGCCCAATCACTGCCGAGTGCAGACAACCACATCGCCCTCCGACGCGGCGCTCGTGGTCGCCGCGCTCGCGCGTGAGGCCGGCGCGGCGTCGGCCATCGTCGAACGGTACCGCGGGGTCGTCCGGCGGTGCCTCTGGTCGCCGGCGAGCCACGACGTCGACGATCTCGTGCAGGAGGCGTTCGCCCGCTGCTTCGAGAGCTTGCCGCGGCTCCGTGACCCGAGCGCCCTCCGAAGCTTCGTCATCGGCATCGCCCTCCGCGTGGCGGCGAACGAGCGCCGCCGCCGCAGAAGGCGCTGGCGCGAGTTTCTCACGCAGACCGGCGAGCTCCCCGAGGCCACGGTCGACGACGGCGTCGAGCTCCATCACGCGATCCGGCACACGCGCGAGATGCTGGGCCGGCTGGGCCCCGACAGCCTCCGCGTCCTCGAGCTCCGCTTCGTCCACGAGAAGGAGCTGACCGAGATCGCGGATGGTCTGGGCGTCTCTCTGGCGACCGCCAAGCGCTACCTCGCCCGAGCGTCCGCGAGGCTTCGTGCGATGGCGCCGTCCGTGCGCGGGCTCTTGAGCGTCGCCCGGTAGTCCCGGAGCTCGAGCCATACCGACGACGTCCATCGCGTGGTTCTGGCCTGTCGGGAGCCGCACGGGTGGTAGATTCGGGATCGTGGCAGCGTCGGGTCCGAGTCGGCTCACCATCGCGGTCGCGACCGGAGGGACGAAGGCCACGGTGGACGTTCGGCCGGGCGGCCCGGCGACCGAGGCCGACCTCGAGAGAGCGCTGGCGCAGGCTGGCATCACGCACGGAATCGATCCGGTGGCGCGCGAAATGGTCCTCGACGCGCTCGGCCGACCGAAGGCCGAGGTGAAGCACGTCGTCATTGCCCTCGCGACCGAGCCGGCCGCCGGACGCGCGGCCGCCTTCGAGCCCGCCTTCGAGCTTGCGCTCCGGCCGGGCCGGGAGCTCGCCGACGGTACGTTCGACTTCCATCAGCGGGGCTTGCTCAAGCTCGCCGCGGTCGGCGATCGCCTCGGCACCTGCACGCCCGCGGGCTCAGGGACGGCAGGCCGCACCGTCACGGGCCGCGAGCTCTCCGCGATTCCGGGCAAGCCCATCGGGATGGCGTTTGGTCCCGGCGTGGAGGTCCTGTCCGACGGCGTCGTTCGCGCAAAGCGCGCGGGCGCGGTGTTCTACCGCCCCGGGGCAAGCCTCGACGTCAGCGACGTCTACACGCACGCGGGCGACGTCGATCTCGAGTCGGGCGACCTCCTCATCGACGGATCCATCACGGTCCAGGGCGACGTCGCGCGCACGCTCCGGGTCACCGCGAGCGGTGACGTCGTCGTCCGCGGCAGCGTCGACGGGGGCGCCGTGCGCGCGGGCGGCCACGCGCACGTCGGCGAGAGCGTTCGCGGCCCGTCCTCCGTGGTCTCGGCGCGCGGAGACGTGGCCGCGCGGCGCGCCGAGCTCTCGACGCTCCGATCGTCGGCGACGTTGCGCGTGGCCGACGCCGTAGGGGCCGACCTGGCCGGGCGCCGCGTGGAGGTCAGCCGCCTGGTGCGGGGCGGCCGGGCGGCAGGGGAAGAGGCGGTCGTGGTCCGCGACGCCGGCGCTGCGGACGGAACGCGCACGTGGCTCGTCGCCGGAGAGCCGGTGCCTGTACCGCAGGACCCGGTGGTCGTCGCGGTCGAGAGGGCCAAGGCCGCGCGCGCGATCGGACGCGCGCGTGGGGCGCTCGCCGACCTCGAAGGGCGATGTGACGCCAAGCGCGGCAAGACCGGGCGCGGACAAGCCGTCCTAGCGACGCGCGCGCTCTCGGAGGCAGTGGCACTCGCGGGCCGACGCGAAGTGCTCTCCCGCACCGCGTTCGTGGTGGTATCGGGCGAGGCCCTGCCCGGCGTCGTCGTGCAAATCGGCGGCGCGGCGCTCGAGCTCGACGAACCGATGCGCGGGGTGCGCTTCTCGGTGGATCCGGAGCTCGGTCACCTCACGTGGGAAAGGAGCCATCGATGAAGCTCGAACAGCTGACGGCGGGGAGCATCATGGTCGCGGACGTGGTGACCGTCGGACGCCACGAAACCGTGCGCCGCGCCGCCGCGATCATGACCCAGCACAAGATCCATTGCCTGGTCGTCTTGCCCGAGGACCCCCGGCGCGCCCTCGGCGTCGTCACGATGAAAGACGTCGTTCAGGTCCTCTGCGAAGGAGACTCCCACGTGGTGGACCGCCTCCGGGTCGCGGACGTCTTGAGCGAGCCGGCCATCTGCGTCCAGCGCGACGCGGCCCTCCTCGACTGCCTTCGCCTCATGCGAAACTCCGGCGTCCGCTCCGCGCCGGTCCTCCACGCGACCACGCCCGTGGGCCTCCTCAGCTTCACCGACGTCGTGCGCGCTCTCGCGACGGACGCATCCTGAATCGGGCCACGCAGACGTTTCGCCCGAGAGTCGACCCCTCGACCGAAAACGGGCAGACCGCTTGCATGACGAGGCGCGATGCAGCACGCCGCCCCGCTCGTCCATCCCAGGCTTCCTCGAGAGCTCGCGCTGGCCGGCGCGACCGCGACGCTCGGAGTCCTTTATGTTCTCAGCACGATTCCGACGCCGCTCTATCCCATTTACGAGCAGCGCTTCCACTTCTCCGAGCTCGTCGTCACGGAGATTTATGGGAGTTACGTATGTGGCAATCTTGCGGTCCTTTTCGTTCTCGGAAGGGTTTCCGACCAGATCGGTCGCCGACCGGCCACGTTGATTGCATTCGGCTTCGCGGTCGCAGCCGCCCTCTTCTTTCTCGGCGCTCGGTCCGCGGGGTGGCTCTTCGCGGCTCGGGCGCTCAGCGGCTTCTCTGCCGGCCTCGGCGCCGGAACTCTCACGGCGTGGATCGCCGAGCTCGAGCCCCATTTCGACCGCGTCCGTGCCGCCACGGTCGCGAGCGCCGGGAATCTCGGTGGCCTCGCGGCGGGCTCTCTCGCCGGCGGACTCCTCGCGCGCGCGGCTCCGTGGCCGCTTCGAACCAGCTACGTCGTTTGCCTCGGGCTCATCGGCCTCGCGATGGCGGTCGTCAGCGCGACACCCGAAACGGTCGAGCACCCGGTACGACGTTGGCGCGATCTCTCTCTCTACCCGCGGATCGGAGTGCCGAAAGGGCTGCGTCTGCGCTTCGTCGCTCCCGCGTCGATGGCGTTCGCCACCTTCGCCTTGGGCGGATTCTTCGGAGCCCTTGTGCCCGGCCTCGTCACCCAGCGAATGCACGTGTCGAGCGTTGCGGTCGTCGGTGGGGTCGTGGGCGTGTTCTTCGGTTCGGCCGCCGTCACGGCGGGTTTCGTCCCGAGAACGCACGCGAGAACGGCCCTGCGATGCGCGACGGGGCTGCTCTTCGTCGGGCTCGTTCTCCTGATCGTCGCCGACGCCGTCCGCTCGGTTCCTGTCCTTCTCGCCGCGACGCTTGCGGGGGGAGGCGCCGTCGCGTTCGGCTATCGCGGCAGCCTTCAGGCGGTCAACGAGATGGCGCCGCCCGACCGGCGAGCCGAGATGGTGTCCGCCTATCTTCTCGTTTGTTATACGGCGAACGCTTTCCCGGTCGTCGGCGTCGGTCTCCTCGGTCGCGCGGCGGGGCCGCAGGCCGCACACGTCGTCTTCGCGGCCTTGCTCGCGGTGTTCGGTCTCGTGGCGCTCGTCGTGGGTTCCACCGAGCGAGATGGCGCTCTTGTGACGCGGCCGTAGTCCGACGCACGCGCGCGCTGGCGCTTGCCCCGGCGGCGTCACTGAATGAAAATGGGTCGCGAAGTCGCGGGCCTGATGCGTTTCCTCCGCTCACTGCGCTCCACCCCCTCTGGCGCTGAGGCTCGTCCCCGTGGGCGATGGCGCCGGTGGGCGGTGATGGCAGGCGCCGGCGCGGCAGCATCCTTGTTGCTCCTCGGGGCCGCGTTCGCCGTCGTCCTCCATTCGCTCGACCGTCCGTGGATGAAGCGCCGCATCCAGGGCATCGCCCGCGCGTCGGGCGGCGTCGACGTCGACTACCGCTCGCTGCGGCTCGAGGGCCTCTCCGGCGCGACCCTCGACGATCTGGTCGTCCGCTCTCCCGAGGAGGTCCGGCCGTTCGCGCCCGACCTCGTCCGTATAGGCCACGTGGAGGTCCGCTGGTCGCTTCGCTCGCTCTTGTTCGGGGGCGGCCCCACCCTCGACGCCGCATCCATCTCCGACGTGACGCTGACGGTGGCGGTCGACGAGCACGGGCGGACGACCTTCGACGCCTTTCCTGCGTCGCCACCGAGTCCGCCCGTTCCTCTCTCGCATCTTGCCTCGAAGTTCCTGAGCGGGGCACCGCCCATCGGCCGCCTCGACGTCGGGCCCATCGCGCTGGTGCTCGTCGAGACGGACCACGGCCACGTCGCCGCCCGAAGCGAGCTCGGGACCTTCGCGCTCGGACTGACCGCGACCTCCGCCGAGCCTACGGCGCGCGGTTGGAGCGTCGCTGCACACCTCGGCACGCCCACGAGTCCTCTCGACCTCCACCTGACGCGCACCCCGGCCGACGGAGAAGCGCGCGCGGCGCATGCCAACCTCTGGCTCACCGTCACCGCGAATTCGTCGACGTGGGCCGGGGCTCTGGACGTTCGGACGCTCCAGCAAAGCTTCGCCGCCGACGTCCCCGCCGAACACCACCTCCATGCCGAGACCCACCTTCGCTTCGACCCCGCGGCAGGCCGCACCGAGGTCCGCGTCGATCACACCCAGGCGGACGACGGCGCGGCGACCGCCGACGCAGCCGTGGACGTCTTCGATGCTGGCGACCCGATCGTGCGCACCGCGAGCGGGGACATCGACCTTGCGCGCCTGCTGCAATGGCTCCCGCCCGGCCTCGCGCCCGTCACGGCAAAGCGGGCCCACGCGCGCTACCAGGTTCATGGCCTCGGGGCTGGGCCAGTCGTGCACCTCGCCGACGGCGGCGCCGTCGACGTGGACATCGACCTCGCGGAAGTCGACGCACGCCTGGCCCCCGGTGCATTGCACGTGGGGGAGGGCGCGCTCACCCTTCACGCGGAGCCGGCGCAGGGTGGCGGCGTCGCGGGCCGAGGGTCGCTGAAGCTTGCCGCCGCGCACCTGCCCTCCGGGCACGACTCGATCGACGTGGAGGATCTGGCGGTCGACGCCGACGGCCACCAGGGCGCGGACGGCGTCGTCACCGGCCGCGTGGGAGCGCGGTTCGCGCGGGTCGAACGGTCGGGCGCATCGCATGCGATCGCGCGCGACGGTCGCTTGGACCTCCAGGTGGAGGGGCTTCGGCCCGACGCGGATCACCCGCTGGCGACCCGTGGGGACGTGACCCTCTCGAGCGACATCGGGTCCCTCGAGGTCCGAGCCCCCGGCAATCGCGCCACCGCGGGCGATCTGACGGTACGGGCCCACGCGCGGCTCGAAGGCCATCCCCCCTACGCCGGGGAGCTCGAGGTGAAGGCGAGCCGGCTTCGCCTCTCGGGCGCCACCGGGAGCGTCCTCGCGGATGTGCCTCTCCACGTCACGATCGACGCGCACGACGTCGCGCCCGTCGCCGATCACCCGGCGGCGAGCGTCGGCGTTGTACGCGCCGCGATCGATCTCGGGCCGCTTCGCGCGTCTCTCGACGCGACCAAGGCGCCCGACGCCGTCGACTTCGCGTTCCAAGCCAAGACCGCCACCCTCGCGATGCTCCGGCCCTTCTTACCGCAGGCCGCGATCGCCGCGGCGCCGTGGGATCGCATGGGGCTCGCCGTTCGGTCGAGCGGTCACGTCGACCGCCTCGGCTCCGGAGACCCCGCGCTCCGGCAAGCGACGCAGCTCGAGGTCGAAGGGCCCGCGTTCGGCGACCTCGCGGCACGGTCTCTCTCGGTGAGCCTTCGGTCGCAGGGGACGATGGCGCGACACCAGGCCGACCTCGACTTGCGCGCGCCGGGCCTCGCGATCGAGGGCGGCGCGGCGATCGACGACCACCTCACGCTCCACGCCGCCGTCGACCGTGAACGCCCCTCGCTCGAGCTCCAGCTGGCGTCGGAGGGCCGCGCGACCTCGAAGATCTCCGCGACGTTCTCCTTCGATCGCGCCCGCAAGGCCGTCCTCTACGACGTGGACGCGCGGCTGGCGGACCTCGGCCGCGTCGCGCCGCTCCTCGCGAAGACGCGCCACCTCGACGCCTTCGATCTGTCCGAGCTCGAGCTCACCCTCTCCGCCCACGGCGCGCTCCTTGGCGTCGTCGACGCTGTCGGCCGCGACGGGACGTTCGAGGTCGAGCCGAACCCCGTTCGCACCGTCGCGATCGAAGGGAAGACGGACCTCCACGTCGGCCACTTCCGCTGGAGCCACGGGGACACCGCCGTGGCGACGCCCTCCCTCGGCTGGCACGGAGAAATGCGCGTCGACGGCGCGCGGCGCATCCTCGACAGCCGGTTCGAGGTCGGCTCGGTGCACCTCGACGTCGGGAGCCGTCAGTTCGACTTCGGCGGGATCGACGACTCGGCCACGGCCGCGGTCAGCGGGAGCCTCGCCGATCCCGAGGTCCAGCTCGAGCAGCACCTCGCCGTCCGTTCCGTCGAGCAGACGGTCGTACCCGCGTATCCGTTCGGGGACCTCTCCCTCGCTCTGTCGGCCCTGCGCACCCCCGAGGGCGTCGTCCACATCTCGGAGTTGAAGGCTGCCAACGGCCTCGCCGGAACGGAGATCGCGCTCAGCGGGAACGTCGACATCGGCGCCAGCCGGCGCAGCCTCTCGGTCACGACGTCGGTCACGCAGGACCTCGCGAAGCTCTCCACGGTGCCCGAGCGCTTCTCGGGGCGCGGGAAGGTCGGCGCCGAGGCGAGCGTCACCTCACCGGATTTCGTCCACTATCATGTGCGAGCCACCGTCAAAGGCCAAGACGTGAACGTCGTGCTCGCCCGCGCCGGCGTCGCCGTCGAAGCCGCGAACGGGGAGGTGCCCGTCACGGTGGCCATCGAGGTCGGACCCGACGGCGTCGCGCTCCAGCGCAGCGAGAGGCGGAGCCCGTACTCGATGCTTCGCTTCACCGACCAGCACCCCCTCCTCACGCGCAGCGGATTCCTCTCGATCGCGAGCATCAAGACGCCTTTCGTCTCGATCGCGCCGCTCGTCGGCAACCTCGAGGTCGACCAGAACCTCGTCTCGCTCCGCCAGTTCGAGATGGGCGTCCGCGGAGGCACCATCACCGGTCAGTGCGGCGTCGACTGGGACGGGGTCAAGTCGACCGTCGAGCTTCACGTGCGCGCGAGCGGCGTGCAATCGTCCCACGGCGAGCCGTTCGACGGGAACGTCGCCGTCGCGATCTCCGCCGGCGATCGGACCATCGACGGACGCGCCGAGATCCTCCACATCGGAGAGCGACACCTCCTCGATCTGCTCGACCTCCAGGACCCACTCCACGTCGATCCCGCCATCAACCGGATCCGCTCCGCGCTCCGATTCGGCTACCCCGACAAGCTCCGCCTGGTCTTCGATCACGGCTTCGCGAGCGCCCACCTCGAGCTCGGCGGTCTCGCGCGGCTCATCAGCATCGGGGAGCTCCGTGGCATTCCGATGGGCCCCATCTTCGACAAGATGGTGGGCCCGATGCTCGAAGGCCACGGCACCAAGGACAAGCCCGACCCCAAGGAAGACCCATGAACCGAGTCCGCGTCATCGTCCTCGGCGCCGCCCTCTCCGCGACGGGCGCTTGCTTCAAGCCTCCCGAGATCGTCATGGTCGACCGCGCGACCGCGCTCGAACAACAAGCCTCCGGCTCCTTCGACGACCTCGAGCAGAGGCTCGATCGCGCCGCCATCGAGCCCCGTCCCGTGCCGCTGACGCCCGAGCAGCTCGAAGTCCTCGGCATCCGTCCTGCGCCGCTCGTCGACGAGAGCGACCTGACCGACGCCGATCGCCTCGACGGCCTGCTCGGGCAGCACTGCGTCGGGGAAGGGAAGGACGGCCTCATCGTCGACACGCGGAGCGCCTGCAAGGGCGGCCAAGACGCCGAGCAGACGCAGATCCTCGTCGAGCGTGTGAACCGCGCGCGTCGACAGCTGTGGAGGTGGATGCACGAGCAACGGACCGATGTCTCCGAGACCGAGCTCCGCCGCGCGTGGCGGGACAATCACGTGCGCAACGTCGTCTGCGGGGGATGGGTCGAGGGGAGCGACGGAACGTGGCAAGGAAAGTCGTGCTGATCTCCGGCGTCGCGGTCGCGGCCCTCGCGACGTCGCTCAGCGGGGGACACGCGTGGGCCGACAACGTCGACGACGACGACCTCCAGAAGCCTCGGCGTCTGACCGTGGGCGTGGCCGACGACCTGCTCGGACAGCTCTCGCCGGACGGCGGCACGCTTTACTTCGTCTCGAACCGCAATACGACCACCGAGATCTTCGCGCGCGACATCGCCGACGGCCGCACTCGACCGCTCTTCGACGAGGGCGCCGACGTGACGTGGCCGCGGGTCAGCCCCGACGGCGCGTGGCTCCTCTACATTTCCTTTCGCGAGCGCGTCTCGGGGCAGCTCTGCCTCCGCCACCTTCCCGACGGGGAAGGCCGGCGCTGCCTCGAAGAAACCTCCGCCACGCTGCAGGCGGAGTGGATCGATCGCGGTCGCATCGCGCTCGTCGACCGCGAGTCGATCCGGGGGGACCTCAGCGTCGTCGAAGTCACCGTAGGCGCGACCCTCACGGCGCGACCGCTCGTCGCGCGCAACATCACGAGCCCCGCCGTCTCTCCCGACGGGCGCTGGCTCGTCTACGTCCCGGTGTCGCGGACGGTAGAGACGGTCGGTCCAGCCTTCGCCGCCCACGCCGCGCCCACGCTCGAGGCGATCCCGCTGGCGTCCGCCGCCACCGCCGAGCCCATGAAAATCGCCCTGCAGCTGCCGGGTGTGACCGGCCAACCCGCCTTCGCCAGGGACGGCCGCTCCCTCTACTTCGCGCAGTTCTTCGCCGACACCAACCACGACGGGACCGTCGACGCGAGCGACAACGGTGTTCTCTTCCGCGTGCCCCTCTCGTTCGTCGGGGGCGCTGCCGTCGCCGGGCCGCCCGAGCAGCTCACCGACACGTCGTGGAACTGCGAGTACCCGTCGCCCTTCGCGAATCGCCTGATCGCGACCTGCTCGCAGGACGCGAGCCTCGACGTCTACTCCTTGCCGCTCGACGGCGAGGTCCCCGAGAAGTGGACGATGCAGCAGCTGGACAACGCCATCGACGACGCGGACACGCGCGTCGAAGAGCAGCTCCTCACGAGCCGCCGCCTGGCGCGCGAGACCACCCCTGTCGGCCGCCGCCTCGCGATGCTGGCGCTGGCCATGGTCCACCTCGAGCTCGAGGAGTTCCGCGCCGCGGACTACTACGCCGAGCTGATTCACTCCGTGCGCGACGCCACGAGCGCCGGGATCTCGACGCCCCTGCGGTTGCTCGTCGAGCAGCGCCGCGCCGTGCGGCGCCGCGAGCAGGGGCGGCTCATGGAAGGGTTTCGCACGGAGGCCCGCGCGCGGATCGACAAGCTCGACGCGAGCAAAGCCGAGAGCCCCATGGCCGAGGATCTCATCCACCTCGTCCGGAGCGAGATCTTCGACTCCATGGGCCAGATAACCCAGGCCCGGACCGAGCTCGAAGCCGTCACCGTCGACGCGACGACCCCGCCGCCGATCATTCTCGCGTACTACGAGCGGGCCGACGCGTTCTACCGCAAGCTCGACGACCGTGAGGCGCTCGTCGCGGTGTGCAGGGCGCTCTCCACCAACGGCGGCCTCTCGCGCGACGACCAGCTCCACTACGCCCGCGCCGGCGTCCGGGCGATGACCCGCGGCCTCCTTCAAAATGAGGCAGACGCGCTCCTCGTGCGCGAGCGGGCCCGCGCGACCGATCAGGAGCCGGAGTTCGCCTACGCCCTCGACCTCGCCCGCGCGGTCCTCGCCATCCGCGACGCCCACTCGCCGAAGACCGTCAGCGACGGCCTCCTCGCGCTCTACGCGGCCCAAAGTCGGCCCGGCCGGCGCCGTGCCCTCGTCGTCGACGCCGTACAGCGCGCCGACGAGACGGGCGACAGCCCCGTGCTCGACGCGCTGATGGAGCGGGACATCCACGAGGTGAAGCCGGGCACGCACGAGCGCGGCGAGGTCGAGGACATCTATGAGCGCGTGATCCTGGCGCGCGCCTACGAGCGGCTCGGGGCGAAGCGCTTCGCCGACGCCCGGGCCGATTTCGACTCCGTCGCCGAGCAGACGGGGTCCCTCGAGGCCATGGCCGGCGCCATCGACATGGCGTTGAAGCTCGGGGAGCCTCCGGCGGCGATCGCCGCGCGGTACGACAAGCCGAAGATCCCGGTGCCCTACGCCCGCTTCGCCAAGGCGTACCTCATCGCGCGCCAGCTCCCGAAGCTCGAAGGGGAGGCCCACGCGAAGGCGATGGAGGAGGCGCTCGCCACGCTCCACGCGTCGTGGTCGGACCTCATCGAGGAGCGGGCCGCCGAGGCGCTCTTCGGTTCGCTGCTCCACGAGCAATATCTCGTGACCGGCGATCTCGCGGAGGCCGAGCGGGCCAACGTCCATTATCTCGTCGCCCTCGAGCTCGCGGGGGACAACCCGCGCTTTCGCGCGATGATTCTCGGCGAGCTCGGGCTGCTCCATACCGACGTCGGCAACTACCGCATCGCCCTCAGCTATCTCCTCGAGCGGGACAAGCTCCCCTATACGGACAACTCCGAGGGGCTCGACGTGCTCCTCTCGAAGGCGCAGGCCATCCTACACGAAGGGCGAGCCGCCGACGCGGCCGCCGCCGGCGAAGGGGCGCTCGCGATGATCGCCCGCAACCCGGCGCTCGCCAAATACCGGCCGCTCGCCCTCGACTGGGCCGCCGTCGACAACCTCGCCGCGGGCCACTTCGCGCGCGCCCTCGCGCTCTACGACGAGGCCATTCCGATCGTCGACGCGTCGACCGGACCCGCTGCCGCCCGGAACCGCCTCGTGGCCCGCATCTCACGGGCCGCCGCGGAGGTCGGCGCCAAATCCGCCGCCCGCGCGCTCGCCGACCTCGACTCCGTCGACAAGAGCCTCCTCGATCCGGCCGTCGTCGCGACGCTCCAGTGGCCACACGCCTCTGCCGACCGCGTCGCGCGCACCTATCGCCTCATCGCGAGCGGCCTCCGGGCTTCGGCCAACCGAGAGCTCCACCAGTGGGGCGAGGAGGCGCGAGCCATCGAAGTGCGTCGCGCCATCCTCGACGAGCGGCTGCGCGCCTCCTCCCGGCCCGAGATCGCGCGGGAAGAGATGCTCGCCGACGCGCAGCTTGCATGGAACGCAGGTCGGCGTCAGGACGCGGCGTCGGCGAAGAAGTGGCTCGCGGCGGCGCTCGCGCGGGCCGACGATCTTCGCGGCCAGGCGAACGGGCGGAGCGACGCGGACGGGCTCGACGTGCTGCGCCTCGCGGCGGCGCTCACGGTGTCGATGCACGCGCCCCTCGTGGTCGATCTGTCGAAGCGGATCGAGGCGGCGTCGTCGGAGCTGGCGGCGCGCCGCGAGCCTTCGCTGAAGCCGTACGCGCGCTGGCTCGAGATCTACGGCGCGCTCCTGGCGAACCCGACTCCGGCCGGCGCGTTGGCCCTCGACGACGCCGCGCCGAGCGCGCCCGCGGGGCCGGCACCATCGCGGTAGCCATCCTTCCGGCGGCGGGCCGCGGGCGATGGCTCAGCGACCCGCGTCCGGCCGAGCGCCGAGGCCTTTGCAGCACCGAAACCCCAAGTGGTAGTTCACGTGCGCCGCCAGCTCGAGCTTCTCCACGTGCCAGCGCGGGTCGAAGTTGCAGTCGTCCGGGTACTTCGTCCAGTAGCCGCCCGGGTCGGTCGGCTTCTTGGCGACGTCCACGTAGAAGAACGCGCTCCCTTTGAGCTGCGACTTCACCTCGCCGTCGGCCGGCTCGTACCGCGTCATGATCTCGGCGACGTTCCCGTGCTGGTCGAACACGCCGAAGCGTGACCGGCAGCCCGCGAACGACCCGCTCGGCTCGGTGTTCGTCCCGCACGTCGACCACACCTTCTCTTCGGTCGACACTTCGCAGACCGGGTTCTGCGCGAGGCGAGGCTTGCTCGTGTTGCATACGCCGAGGTCGAGCTCGTCGCCGTACGCGTACACGCGATCCGCGCCGCCCTCCGGGTCGCCGCGACAAGAGAGGCTCCACTCGTCTTGCGTGCAGAGGCGCTTGCCTTGCGCCTCGCAGATGCGCTCTGCCTGAGACGGCGAGACGTAGACGAAGGGGAGCTCGCACGCCCGATCGGGGAACTCGAAGACGTCGATACAGAAGCGGGCGTCGGCCCTCTGGGATCCTCTCGGCCACACCGGGACCATGTTCGGCTCGCCGCACTGCGCGAGCTGCTCTGGCGTTTGCACCACCACGCCGCTCAGTCGCTCGAGGCACGCGCGCCGTCCGATCGCGTGCTTCGAGATCGCGCGGTTCCCCTGGCTTATCCGCCACTGTCCGCCCAACGGCAACGGCAGCGCGCCCGCCTTGCCCATGAGCGCCCGGAGCGACTCCGCGTCTTCGTGGTGGAGAGCCATCGGATCGTCGGGGAGGGTCGCGTCGAACGTGACGAGCGCATCCGCCGCGTCGAGCGAGCCCTCCTCGAACGTTTCGTCGCCACCCGCGTCGTAGGTCGAGGATTCATCCGCAGCGTCGGAGAGAGCGCCCGCCGCGTCGAGCTCCGGCCTCGTCGATTCTGCGTCGAGCTCCGCGATCGACGACGGAAGGATGGCGGACGCGGGGGAGGCCGCCGGGAGCGTCGAGCGGGCACAACAAAGGAGAAGACCCCCACCGATGAAGACGAGCCCCGCTGCTTTCACAGGGGCGACGATCTACCACCGTGCATGGAGCTTGCGCGCGGGGCGTCTTCGCCTTGGACGACGCGGACGGGTGAGGCCGCAAAGCCGCACCCGATCGAGGGACACGGCCCTGGTACGGCCGGGTAAGGAGATGCCGGCGTCGACGCTGGGCTTTGGTGGAGCGGGAGGCCGATGCACACTGAGTGCATGAAGTTGTTTCGTCTGCGTTCCAACGGCTTCGTGACTGCACTCATCGGCGCCGGCATCGTCGTGTGGGGGAACGCGTGCGGAAGCTCCAACCCATCGGGCGACGAGGATGGCGGCGCACCGGGGAGCTCGGGAGGGTCGGGGAGCTCGAGCGGATCGTCGAGCTCGGGAGCCACCCAGGGCGGCAGTTCGAGCTCCAGCGGCGGACGCTCCAGCAGCTCCAGCGGCTCGAGCAGCTCGGGCAGTTCAGGCAGCTCCAGCGGCTCGAGCAGCTCGGGCGCTTCGGCGGGGACTCCCTCCGGCTGGCTCTCGACGATGGGCAACAAGATCTACGTCACGAACGGCACGACGAGCACGGTCTGGATGGGCCGGGGCGTGAACATCGATGACATCTTCATGTGCGGATACAACGGCACGCTGTGGATGACGAGCCCCGAGCAGTCGATCGAACAGATCGCGTCGGGCCTCATCGGCACGTGGAAGACGAACTTCTTCCGCATCTCGCTCTCCATGGACAGCGATCCGACGATCACGAGCTGGCTCGCCAACCCGACCCAGTACAAGACGCCCATGACGAACGCGATCAACGCGATCGGCGCGCACCCCGGCGTCTACGTCCTTGTCACCCTTCGCAGCGAAGCGTCGATGATCCTCCAGGACACGACCGACGGCGACCCCGAGGCCACGGGCATCCCCTCGAACAGCACCAACACGCCGAACGCGGCCACCTACCCGAGCGGCACGGACACCGTGTACCAGGCGCTCGTCGACACCTTCGCTCAGTCGCCCTTCGTCCTCTTCGGCCTCACCAACGAGCCGGGCGGCAACAAGCGCACGAGCGCCGTGCTCTCGGCCGCGATGAGCCACGCGGTCGGCGTCATCCGCGGCGAGGAGGACAAGCTCGGCGTCCCGCACCATCTCGTCTCGGTCCAGGGCAACAGCTGGACGAGCGACATCAGCTTTTACGCGACGACGCCGCTCCCGTACGACAACGTCGTCTACGAGATTCACGGTTACCCGCCCACCGCGGCTTCGTACACGTACGCGAACATCCCGGTCATCGTCGGCGAGTACGGGAGCTTCACCGGGTCGGGCGCGGCGACCTTCTTCGCCGACGTCGAGACCAAGAAGATCTCGACGCTCGCCTGGGACGCGGAGCCGTTCAGCGACTGCGCGCCCGATTTGCTCAACATCACCACGAGCGCGACGAGCCTCACCCCCTCGACCTGGGGTTCGACCGTCATGGGCTACTTGACGACCCACACGAACTAGAGGCCGCTCGCCGGGTCGTGCGAGCGCGGCGAGCGTGATCGAACCGGAGGCGTGGGGGACATCGTCCTACGTGTCCGCGCGCGCGTAGCCTTCATACGGCCCCAACGTTCGCGCCTTTGGCTCTACGATGTCCGAATGGCAGGATTGCGATTCGTCGTCGGAATGCTGTACGCCGTCGCGGGGCCAGCGTTGCTTGGCGTGTCCGCGTCCGGGTGCCTTGGCGTCGAACCGCAGGTCGGTCAAGGGCCGACGGGCGCCGCCGGCGCTACGGGGGCGACGGGCGCCGCCGGTCCCGCCGGACCTACCGGACCTACCGGACCGATCGGCCCGATGGGGCTCCAGGGTCCCGAGGGTCCGCAAGGGCCCGCGGGTCCGACGCCCGACGCCGGCGCGGCCGGGTGGGTGAAGATCTTCGATCAGCAATACAACGGCAACGGCGTCATCACGGTCCCCATCGCCGCCTCGAATGGCTTCACCGCGCGCGTCCTCTTCAGCGGCAGCGTCGTCCCGTTCAGCGGGTACTCCGAGTGGATCGTCAAGACGAGCGCGGGCGGCACGACGGGCTACACGAGCTTCGTCAACGCCGAGGGCATCGTCGACGCCGGAGGCCCCGTCGGCCCGACGCAACCGGGCTTTCTCATGGCCCGCACGCTCGACCTGAACCCGGCCGCCGTGTCCTTCGACTACCTCCTGACCGAGCTCCCTCCGGACGGCGGCGCCGTCTCCGGGGGCTTGCTCGGCTTCGGGCAAGGGACGCTGCGCGGCGCCCTCGGGCCCGAGCTCCTCCGCGGCGGCGGGTCGAACGGCTACACGGGCACGTCGACGTCGATCATCCTTTCGTTCTGGAACACACAGAACGTGACGGGCCGCTTCGTCGTGCTCCAGCTGATGTGAGCGGCGGACATCCCGTGGAGCCGTCCTCGTCGTACCTGCCCGCGCCGGGCGACCTCCTCGCCCAGAAGTACCGCGTCGTCCGCTCGATCGGGCGCGGCGGCATGGGCATCGTGTTCGCCGCGACCCACGAGCTCCTGCACCAGACGGTCGCCATCAAGCTCCTCCTCCCCGAGCTCGCCGCGCACCCCGACGCGATCGGCCGGTTCTTGAACGAGGCGCGCGCCTCCGCCCGCATCCACAGCGAGCACGTCGCGACCGTGATGGACGTCGGCACCCTCGAGAGCGGCGCCGCGTACATGGTGATGGAGTTTCTCGAGGGCAGCGACCTCGAGGCCATCCTCGCCGCCGACGGCGTCATGTCCGTCGAGAAGGTCACCCAGTGCATGCTGCAGGCGCTCGAGGGCATCGCCCACGCCCACGCGCTCGGCATCATCCACCGCGATCTCAAGCCGAGCAATTTGTTCCTCGCGGCGCGGCCGGACGGCTCGCTCTCGATCAAAGTCCTCGACTTCGGCATCTCGAAGGCGCCTCGCCGGGACGACGACGGCGCCGCGACGCGCACGCACGAGATGCTCGGGTCGCCTCTCTTCATGTCCCCGGAGCAAGTCCGGAGCGCCAAGACCGTCGACGCGCGGAGCGACCTCTGGTCGCTGGGCGTCATCATGTATCGGCTCCTGACCGGGACGACGCCGTTCATCGGCGACAACTTCGGCGAGGTGCTCGCGGCGATCCTGGTCCAACCTTACACCCCAGTCACGAAGGCGCGGCCCGACGTGCCCGCGGCGTTCTCCGACGTCGTCGATCGCTGTCTCGAGCGTGACCGTGATCGCCGCTACGCCAACGCCGCCGAGCTCGCGATGGCGCTCGAGCCCTTCGCAGGGGGACACGGCGACAGCGTCGCGCGCGTCTGCCGCGTCCTCGGCGTCCGCCGCGACGGCCGCTCCGCGGGGCCGGCGGTGTCCGACGCGGGGATGACGATGATCGCGCCGGTGGGGTCGTCGACAGTGATGGCGCCCGTGGCGCCGACCGGGCCGGCGGCACCGATGACGCCCGCGGCGGCCGATGGGGCGGAAGCCGTCGCTGCGGTCGATCCGAAGCTCGGACCTTCGGCGGGCCCTTGGAGTGGGAGCGGTCCAGTCAAGGTCGCGCCCCCGCGCCCGCCGCGGTGGCCCGTGCTCGCGGCGGGGGGCTTCGCCGTCGCGGCCGCGGTGTCGATCGCGCTCGCGCTTCGTTCGCACCCGCGGGCCTCGCCCGCGGTCGCGCCCCCGCCGCCCCCGCTGGCTTCGATCGACGTCCCGCGAACGGCCGCGCCGGAGCCCGTCGCCGAAGCCCCGTCGTCGACCTCGAAGCCCGACGCACCGACCCCCCGCGAAGTCCTCGCCCCGCTTCCGGTCACCGCCTCGACGAGCTCCGTCGCGTCCCGGCCCCCGGCCGCCTCGACGGTCCCCCCGCACCCTGCACCTTCCGCCGCGCCCGCGCACGATCGCCGGGCCGCTCCGAGCGCACGCCCGCAGCCCATCGACAGCATCCTCCTGCAGCGCAACTGAGCCCAACCGAGGACCCCCACCTTCGTGCGCCCCTCCACCACGTTCGCGCTCGCCTTCGCCGTTGCCGTCGCCGCAGCCCCGGGCGCTGCCCGCGCGCAGGCCACCGCGAGCTCCACGATCGCCGAGTCCCTCTTCCGCGACGCCCAATCGCGCCTCGCCGCCGGTGATATCCCGGCCGCGTGCGATCTCTTCGCCAAGAGCCAGCGCGTCGAAGCTGCGCTCGGCACCCTCCTCAACCTCGCCTCGTGCCACGAGCGCGACGGGAAGACCGCGACCGCGTGGACCGAGTTCCAGAACGCCATCGCGTGGGCCGTGCGAAGCGCCGACCACGCCCGCGAGCAGTATGCCCGCGCGCAGGTCGCCTCGCTCGACAAGCGCCTCCACCGCGTCGTCATCGACGTCATCGATCCCGCCAGCCTGACGCAGGTCGAGCTCGACGGCGCCCCGCTCCCGCGCGAGGCCTTGGGGACGGCCATTCCGCTCGACCCCGGTGAGCACACCATCGACGCCACGGGTGCCGGCAAGACGGCGTGGGTGCGCAAGATCCACCTCGGTCCCGCGGCGGGGACTGATCGCATCGAGGTCCGGTTCGAGCCTCTCGGCGCGGCCCCGCTCGTGGCTCCGCCGCCCTCCGACGCGTGGGCCGCCGGTGCCCAGTCGCCTGCGCCCGGTCCGCCCGCCGAGCTTCCGGCGTCGCCCGCGCCCGTGGAGGTCACGGCGTCCCCATCCGGCCGGACGAGCGCGCGAAGGACGGCGGGCTTCGTCGTCGGCGGGGCGGGGATCGTCGGGGTCGGCGTCGCGGTCGCGTTCGGCGTCGCCATGGCCGAGAGCGCGAGCCGCCGCGACTCGGCCTGTCCGCCCGGCTTGCCCTGCGCGAACCAGTCTGCGTTCGACGACGACCGCGCGGCCCGCCTCGATCAGCAGGGGATGTTCATCGCGGGCGGCGCGGGCATCGTCGCGCTGGCCGTCGGGACGTACCTGTTTGTCACGTCCCGCCATGCGGCGTCGCAAGCGACCACGCGGGATCTCCACGTGGGGCTCAGCGCGGCGCCGGACGGCCGCGGGCTCCGCCTGTCGGGCAACTGGTAGGCCCCGCGCCGCTAGGCCGCCGCCGCCTTCTTCGCGCTGTCCTTCAAGAGACCGAGCCGCACGAGGCTCTCCGCGGTCGCGGCGATCGCGTCTTCCGCCGAGCGCGGAGCCCACCCGAGCAGACGCTTGGCCTTCTCGCTCGTGGCGTTCTTCACCTTCCCGAGCTCGGGCACGATCTGCTTGACCGCCGGGTCGCGCATCGCGGCGACGCGCACCAACCAGTTCGGCAGCTGTAACGACGGCACGCGCTTGGCGGCCGCGCCGGCGCGCTCCTTCAGCACCTTCGCGATGCCGAGCATCGACAGGAAATCCCCAGCGACGGCGAGGAACCGCTCGCCCTTGGCCGCCGGGTGGGTCATCGCGCGTACGTGGAGGTCGGCGACGTCCCGCACGTCGACCGCGCCGAAGTAGACGCGCGGGCACCCGGGGATCGCTCCATCCATCAAACGCTGGACGAGCAGGATCGACGTCGAATAGTCGGGCCCGAGCACCGGACCGAAGACCCCCACCGGGTTGACGACCGAGAGCTCGAGGCCGCCTCCCTCGCGGGCCATGAAGTCCCACGCGGCGCGCTCCGCCAACGTCTTCGACTTCACGTAAGGCCGAACGTCGTCGCCGTCCGGGTTCGTCCAGCTCGTCTCGTCGAACGGCGCGTTCTGCTGGGGGTGCCCGTAACCGATCGCCGCGAACGACGACGTCAGCACGACGCGCTTGACCCCCGCGTCGCGCGCGGCGCGCAGCACGCGGAGCGCACCCTCTCTCGCGGGCACGATGATCTCGTTCTCGTCCTTCGGGATCATCTCGGGGAAGGGCGATGCCACGTGGAGCACGGCGTCGCATCCCGCGACGGCCTCTGGCCAGCCCGCGTCTTTCTCCAGATCGGCCGCGAAGAACGACAGCCGGTCCCCCGGCTCCGCGCCGCCTTGCTTCAGCATCGAGCGCACTTGGGCCTCGCGCGCGAGGCTCCTCACCGTCGTCTTCACCTCGTGGCCGTCGGCCAAGAGCTGCAGCACGCATCGGCTGCCGACGAAACCCGACCCGCCCGTCACGAGGACTCTGCTCATTCCGGCCTCCTCCCATCGATGAGCCCCGAGGCCACCCCGTCGCGAGACGCGCCCAGCGCCACCGACCACGTCAAGCCCAGCCTCACCTCGGCTTCGTTTTCGTTCCCCGTCCGCGCGCCGCGCAGCCCGACGTCGAACGCGAGCGAGTCGCGGACGCGCCAGATCGCGCCGACGAGGACCGAGGTCGACGCGTCGCCCGCGAAATCCTTGTCGTAGAAACCTTCCGCGACGGGCCGCACGGTCCAATCGTACGGCCCTTCCACGATGAGGTCCGTGAACAAATCGGCGTGGTGGATTCGCGAATAGGCAAAGAGCTCGTTCCAATGCACCGCGCCCCAGGACCATCGATACGACGTGATGACGTCCAACGACGCGCCGAAGCCGGCGTCTCCCGGGATGAGCGGCAGGAGGACGCCTCCCTCCGCGGCGACGCTCGGCCCGGTGCTTCCCTGGAGGATGCCTTCCCGGAACACGTGCTTCACGAGGAAGTCGTCTCCCTCGAGGCTCACGCGCTCCACGCCCGGCTCGAGCTTGCCGACGGCCACGAAGTCTTCCGCGTCGATGACGAGCTCGGTGTGGTCGAAGAGCCCGAGGTTCAAGACGAGCGCGGGAGCGATGAGGACGTTCTGGTCGCCTTCCCGGAAGTAATGCACCGGGCCGAGCTCGAGCTCGAACACCTGCGGTTCGGCGGTGTCGGCGTCCGTCCCGTCGAACGGCCGATAGGCGTCCGCCCGCGCGGACGAAAGAAGAGCGGCGGCGGCGAGTGAGGCGCCCAGGGCGGACGACGGCCTCACATGCCCGCGCGCCAAGGCGATCGCTCCTCCCAGGACGCCAGCGCGTCGGTCGCCCACCGCGCCGTCCGGTCGGCGTGGCATACGTTGCACGCGTTGGGGACATGGTCGCGATCCGTCTCGCTCGGAGGGACGAAGCGAAACGTGTGGCTGCGGACGTTCACGTCGCCGATGGTCTGCGCGATCTTCGGCATGTGGCAGGCGATGCACGCGCTCCCCTCGCTGCCCGGCTCGTGGTGGGTGTGCTCCTCGAGGGTCCGCGCGTGCGGGCCGTTCGGGGAGCTCGGCCCATGGCAGTCCAGGCACACGTCGCCGGCCGCCTTGCGAAGGTTGGCCGGGTGCTCGGTGCCGTGGACGTCGTGGCACGAGAAGCACGTGACCCGGTGCGTGTACATCGCGCTCGTCACGAAGTCGTTGCCCTGCATCCGGTTCTTGTGCGCGGTCCCGTCCGCGAAGTGGGTGAACGTCGTCTCGCCCAGCCGGTGCTCCTCCAACCGCCAGACGTCGCTCAATCGGCCCGGCACCTCGTAGCCGACGGGCCAATCGTACGCTCGCCCGCCGATCGTGCTTTGCACCGGTCGCCCCTGGGAATGACACTGAATGCAGACGTCGTTCGCCGCGACGTACCCGAGGCGCGCCGGATCCACGATGTCCTCCGCCGCGCCGGTCTTCGCGTGCGCGCCGCCGGGCCCGTGGCAGCGTTCGCAGCCCACGTTCCACTCCGTCACCGTGTTCGTCGCGACGTCGTAGTGGACCGAATGGCAACCGTCGCAGAGCGGCCCTGTCGGCCGCTGGAAGTTGTCGGGCGGGTAGAGGGGAGCCCACCAGTCGTCCTTGGCGAAGTAGGGCCTCCACTTCTCGTGCACGACGTCCCACTGCGCGGGGAACACGAAGTAGTCGTTGCCGACCTTCTTGAAGTAGCGCTGCTTCCACAAGCTGCCGTAGACGAGCGCGACGTCCTCGGGGCGAAAGTCGACCAGCGGGTCGCCGTCGGCGAAGTCGCCGACGATGGCCTCCGGGTGTTCCCTCGGATCGCGGACGACGTTCGCCATCGGGGTCTTCGCCCATCGCTCGTAGATGGCCGCGTGGCAGGCCCCGCACGCCGCCGAGCCGACATAGGCGCTCGGCCTCGGCGCGCCGGTGCGTCGTGGCCGTTCGGCGCCGGCGCTCGGAGGGAGCTGGCGGACGAACGCGACCACCTCCCAAATCTGGGTGTCCGACCAGGGCCACGCGGGCATGCCGGTGTCGCGAACCCCGTTGCGGACGAAGTAAAAGAGCTCCCCATCCGTTCTCTTTCGCGCCTCGAGTGCGGCGCGCCGGAGATCGGCCGGAGGTGGGTAGAGGCCTTCGCCCGCCGCAGTCTTGCCTTGCCCGTCGGCGCCGTGACACGCCTGGCAATGGGCTCGATAGAGGTCCCGCCCGAGACTCACGTCGGCGCTGTCCGGTCCGCCGTTCACCGGATTGGGCCGCGCTCGGTCCGCCTTCCCGACGCCGAGATCCACGAGCCACCCGGCGACCGACGCCTCGAACGACGAAGGCCGACGACGCGCCGTCATGCCCCCGTTCGCCGCATACCGCGCGAGGAGCGCGGCGCTCAGCGCAACGATCGATGCCAAAACGCCGAGTCCAATCCACGCGCGACGCATGCGCCGGTCCGGCAGCTTAGACCAGGTGCGCGTCGCCCTCTCGCCCTCGCGCTACAAACCGCAGCGCACGGTCCTCACGCGCGGCGTGCCGCCTTCTTCGAACCCTGTCCCTGCGTCGAGCCGCGGGACGGCGAGGTACACGAGGCGGCTCTTCTTCTTGTCCGCAGCGCCGCTCGCGTCGACGACGCCCTGCAGCCCCGCGATGCACGGCGGCGCGCCCGCCGCCGCGTGCACAAGGTATATCAGCTCGTGTCCTTCGTACGCGGCGCCGTCGATCTCGAACTTCGCCGCCTTCGGCCCCGCGACGCGGAGCTCTCCGTCGACTCCCTTCGCGCAAGCCTCGAGGTTCGCGCCTACGTCGAACGCCGTCCATCCGTCGAGATCGAGCGGAGTGCTGGCCTCTTGGAGCGGGATGGACCGCACGGCCGCGCGGTCCATCTCGAGGAGAACCAACGGCACGGCGTCGCGCGTCGGCGCGCCGAGCGCGAGCACCACCCCGCGGCTCGTCATCGGTCCTACCGTCTGGCCGTACGTCGTCACCTCCCGCGGCGCCTCGCCCGGCACCCACGTCAGGAGGGCGCGCGGCTTGGTCGAGAACCAGGCGACGGGGCTCCCCGGGGCCGCGCCGACCGTCATCGTCTCGAAGAGCGCTCCTGCGTCCGTCTCCGTCCTGCGCGTCACCCCCGACGGCGACACGTCGACGATCTCTCCGTGCACGCCGTCCGAGACGGCGAACACCACGCGGCCACGTGCCGCCACGACGGCGCGGATCGTCGGGTAGAAGGTCGCGCCCGGCATCGGCTTGCCCGTCCACGTGTGGATCGGCGTGCCCGGCTCGAACGGATCCATCCAGCGGAACGTCCACTCCGAGGGCGCCTCCGCACGCTCGGCCGGGGCGTATCCGTCGAGCGTCGCGGCCGGCTGGTCGGTCTCGTTGCCGAAGTACTCGGTCCTCGCGTGGCCTTTGCGCGCCGGGTGGGCGGCCGCCTTGTCGAGCCTCGTCTTCCGAGACGCTCCGTCGAGCGGAGGCGCCGGGGTGCGCGTCGCCCGCGTCGTGCACGTGATGGTGCGCGCCTTCTGCGCGGGCCACTCCAAGGCGACTCCCGCCGCCGGCGCGGCCTGCGGCCGGGGCAACGTGCTCTCGCCCTCCCAACCGACGCGCGCCCAACGTCCCACGCGGATCCCCACCTCGCCGACCTCCACGTCGGCGCTCCGGAACCCCGCGCGCAGGCCGAGCCTCAGGTTGATGCCGAGGAGATCCTCGGGCGAAAAGAGGGTGCCGGCCGCGATGGGCAGCGGGGTCCACGTCGCGCCGAAGTCGCCCGAGACGCGGATGCTTCGCTCGTCGAACGCGATCGCGTGCCCCTCCTGGAGCCGCCCGTCCTTCCCCGCGACCTCCGTGGTGGTGGACGGGCTGCCGTCGAGCGGTTCGCGGAGCGCGACGAGCGAGGCCGCCGCAGGCTCCGACGTCATCGACAGGATCGCGTGGAGCGCTTGATCGGAGCCGAGCTCGATCCGGCCGAGCACTTCGAACGAGCGCTCTGCCTCCGGCAGCTTGAGCTCCGGAAGCTCGAGGACCTGGCCGTGCTTGTCGGCGATGACGACGCGGGCCTGCTCCTCGCCGTAGGCGGACGCACGGAGGAACGCCACGCGCCCGTCGGGGAGAGGAACGAATCGATTGACGCCCGTCCCCGCGATGTCCCCTTGTCCGCCGGGGAGCGGCACGGTCTGGAAGGTCCCGTCGGGCTGCAGCGCGCAGAGCGACTCCTCGGGTGCGTCTCTCGTGCAGCCCTGGTCCAAGACGAGGCCCCCCATGCGGCCGCGCGTCGCTTCGAGGAAGTGCGGTACGTGGACGTCGAGCGTCCGCAGGCGGAGCGGCCCCGCGAGCGCGAACGACTGGAGCGCTTGGTCCGGGCACGCCAAGAGGCCCTCGGAGCCGCGGGTGCCGACCACGCAATCGTGGCCCTCGTGCTCGACGAGGTCCGTCACCGAGCCATGCGCGAGGTCCACGCGCGCCAGCAGTCCCCCGCGCTCCACCACCGCCGCGGCCCCTCGCTCGAAAAGGATTCCCTTCTCCACCGCCTCCCCGAGCGGATCGACCATCGCCCTTTGGATCCACCGGAGCGTCGGCGCGTGCTCGATCGGATCGGCCGCATAGCCGCCGGCGGCGCCCGTCGCGAAGTTCACCGTCGTGTACCCGTCGAGCCGGTGCCACACGCGGACCTCGCTCCCCGCGCGAACCACCCACGACGCTTCGGGCACGTCGTGCGGCGCCGTCTCTGCCAGCGGGCGAAAGGTCCTTCCCGCGTCCGCCGTCGCTTCGCGGCCGACGGCCCAGAAGTCGACCACGCCGTCGCTCATGCTCCGGAACGCGATCTGGCGCATCGGCAGCTTCGGCCAGCCAGCGGGCGGCGGCAGCTCCGCGCCCGTCTCCGGATCCAGCAGGAGCGGGTGACCGGCGTCGCTCGTCCCCCACACGGCCAAAAAGCCCGGGCCTTGTCCGAGCCACCCGATGGGCTCCTTCAACGTGGCGAGGACCGTGGCCCCCCCGAGCGCGCCGTCGAAGCGGTAGATCGTTTGGGCTCCGCTCCCGACGAAGCGATCTCCCGCCGCCGTCGGAACGAGCACCATTTGCCTGAGCGGCTCGGGCGACGGAACTCGCTCGGTGTCCACCGAACCGTCGGCGCGGACGAACGCGCGCCGTCCTCCGAGCAGCACGAACTTCCCCTCGGGAAAGAGCGAGCCGCGCATCGTCGAGCCGCCCACCGACACCCACGCGGCCTTCGGCGCGTGCTCCGCGGCGAGGGCGGCCGGTTGCGCCGCCGCCGGCGCTCGGGGCTTCGCCGTCGTCACCACCGGAGACTGCGCGCACGCGCCCGCGAACAAGGACGACCACGCCGCCGCCGTCCACCCCAGACCGAGCCGCCCCTCGATTCTCATGGTCTATGACCGCCGCGTATCGCGCGGTGTCACCGCCGTCAACGGCGCGAATGGGTGACTTTGTCCGCGTCCGCGTGAGTCTATTCGCCGCCGTCGGGGCCGTCGTCGCCGTCGCTGTCGTCGGCGCTCGCGTCCGCGTCCGCCGCGTCGCCGGTCTCGTCGCCGATCCCGGCGTCGCCTTCGTCGCCCGCGCCCGCGGACCCGGCCTCGGCTTCGATGGTCGTCGCGTCGAGGGCTCCTGCGCCGCCTTCGTCGCCGGTCGTCGCGTCGAGGGCACCCGCGTCGGCGTCGCCCGCCGGACCGCCGTCGTCCCCCGCGTCTGCGGCCGCTTCGGGCGCCGCGTCCGTCCCCGCGTCCTCCGCTCGAGGGTAATTCTGCAGCGCCGCGAGGACGGCTTGCCCCTGCACGCTCGGCGTCGCCGACCAATCCGAGATGATCGACGGAAACGCACACAGGCTCTCGAGCGTCCCCGAGCCGGTCGCGTACCACGCCCACGCCGACCACGACATGCTCCACTGGTCGGCGTACGCGATGACCGACGTGTCCCACGCGCTCGTGCAGTTCGGCGTGCTCTGGTTGTCGCCGAACTCCGTGATGATGACGGGCGCGACGTTCTGCTGCGCGAGATAGCCGAAGTTCGTCTGCCACTGGGACCCCGGGTCGCCCGCGCGGTACACGTGCGCCGCGTACATGACGTTGTATCCCTGGATGGGGTACTGCTTGACCTGCGACAGGTCGAACGCCCAATCGAGCCCGCCCGCGATGACGACGTTGTCCGCGTGCGCGTCGTTCCGGATCGCGTCGTAGAGCATCTGCATGCCGGCGTACTCGTAGCCGCCCGACATTCCGCCATAGAGCCATATGGACCACGAGACCGAGTTGGGCTCGTTGTAAAGCTCGAAGAGGACCCGCCCGTCGCCGCGGTAGCGCGCCGCGACCTCCTTCCAGAACTCGATCGAGTTCACGTCGGCCATCGGCTGTTGCTCGCTGTTTCCCGCGGCCTGCTTCGCGCTGCTCGTGACCGTGAGGTCTCCGCGATCCGACCAGTGGAGATCGAGGATCACGTCG
The DNA here is from genome assembly GCA_036500865.1 of Polyangiaceae bacterium. Classification (GTDB taxonomy): domain Bacteria; phylum Myxococcota_A; class Polyangia; order Polyangiales; family Polyangiaceae; genus Palsa-1150. The sequence continues at coordinate 53,792 of DASYBG010000011.1, read as the reverse complement.
AGCCCCGCGGCCTCGGCCCACGCGACGACCTGGTCGACCGTCGACGCGTAGTTCGGATCGTAGAGGGCCGCGGCGCTCAGCCAGCGGTCCTGGTCGAGGGCGACGCGGACGACGTTCGCGTTCCAGCTCCCCATCAGCTGAAAGTCGTCTGCCGAGAGGTGCGTGCACGACGGGTCCGTCGAGTCGGGGCAGAACTCCAGCGTCGGCCGGTCCACTCCGTGGAAGAGGTGCGGCGTGCCCGCGGGAGTGCAGACGGTCGCGCCTTGCGTGTAATAGCCGTTGGGCGCCATGGGCGGCGGCGATCCGCCGTCGGGGGTGCAGGTGCCGGGTTGCGGCGTCGGGGTGGTTCCGTCCGGCGTAAAGGTGTCGGCGCTCGCGTCGGAGACGGCGGCCGGGGAGGGGGGCGTCGTGTAGTTCAGACAGCTCGCCGTCGAGACGGCGAACGCGAAGGTGTAGCGGCGAAGCATGGGGGTCGTGGCCCGGATAGCCGTATCTCGCGCCTTCGACGGCTCACCTTTGCGGTCCGCGGCTGCAGCGGGACACGGCGCGCGCAATTCGTGACGGATGTCGGCGTCTCGCCCCAATGGCGAACGCGCCCCGTGTTCGGCGCGTCGGGCGGGCCCGTCGCCTCCGCGAGCGCGGCCCACGACATGGCCACGCCGGCTCGCCCCTGGGCCGCCGCCGCCGCTCGCGTGGCCGCGGCTCGCCGTTCGCCTGGCCGCGCCGGCCAACCCCTCCGTGCGGCCCGCTTACCTCTTGGCTGCGGCGCCCGACGGCTCGGGCGCGCCGGCCTACCCGATGGCCGGCGTTCCCGACGACCTGGGCATGCCGGCTTACCCCCGGGCTGCGCCGGCTCACCGCCCGGCCCGACCCACCGGCGACCCTGCGCGCGCGCCCAGGCTTCTCGGGCGCACCGCCGTCGAGATGAACGCGACGGCTGCAGAGCGGGGCGCTAGCTCGAGCGGGACGCCTTCATCCCGGCCACCCGCGCCACCGTCATCACGAGCTCCGAGGGCTCGACCGGCTTCGCGAGGTGCACCTGAAACCCGGCCTCCATGGCCATCCGCGCGTCGTCGGTCCCCGCGTACGCCGTCAGCGCGATCGCGGGCGTTCCTCCACCCTGACGCGCCGGCAACGCGCGCATGGCGCGGACGAACGCGTAGCCGTCCATCTCCGGCATGCCGATGTCGCTCACGACCGCGTCGGGCCTGTGGGCCGCGATCCGCTCGAGCGCCTGCTTCGCCGTCTCTACGGTCGTCACCGTCGCGCCCCGCTCGAGGAGGATCCGCTCGATGATGCCGCGCGCGTCCTCCTCGTCGTCCACGACGATCACGCTCAGGCCGTCGAGCCTGGGCGTCGCGCCGGGCGGTTCGGCGTCGGGGTCCGCGAGGGCGGGGGAGCGGATGGTCGGCACGTCGACGCGCGCCGGCAGCGTCATCACGAACGTCGCGCCTCGACCCGGTCCCTCGCTCCTCGCTTCGATCGTGCCCCCGTGCGCCGCCACGAGCTGCCGCACGATGGCCAGACCCAGGCCGAGCCCTCCGTGCGTTCGCGTCGTCGACGCGTCGGCCTGGCGGAACGGCTCGAAGATGAACGGCAGCGCGTCGATGGCGATGCCCTCGCCGTCGTCGGTGACGGAGATTTGGACGAGGCCCTCGTGGCGGCGGGCGACGACCTTGACCGACCCTTTGGCCGGCGTGAACTTCACCGAGTTCGCGAGCAAGTTCCAGATGGCTTGCTGCAGCCGGTCGCCGTCGGCCAGCATGGTGAGGGACGGATCCGACTCCACCTGGAAGCGAATCTCCTTGGCGGCCGCCGCGGGCGTCACGGCCTCCACCGCGTTCGCCACGACCTCCGCGACCGAGACCCCCGTCACCTTCAACGTGAGCTTGCCGCTCGTGATGCGGGAGATGTCGAGCACGTCCTCGATGAGGCGCGCCTGTCGCCGCGCGTTTCTCTCGACGATCGCGAGCGCGCGGTCGAGCTCCTCCCCAGGCGAGCGCTGGCGGAGGGTGACGGTCCAGCCGAGGATCACGTTGAGCGGAGTCCGCAGCTCGTGCGAGACGACCGCGAGAAACTCGTCCTTCGCCTTGCTGGCGATGTCCGCCTCTTGGCGCAGGACGCGCTCTTGCGCGTGCGCGAACTCCGCCGCCTCGATCGCCAGCGCGTTCTCGATCGCCATCGCCGCGCGCCGCGCGAACTCCTCGGCGAACGCCAGGTCTTGCGCCGAGTACCGGCGCCCCGAGTCCGCGAAGAGGAACGACATCGCGCCGAGCGTTCGCTCCCGGCCGCGGAGCGGGACGACCATCGCCGACTCGATGTTGACCTCGCGGAGCAAGCGGAGGTGCTCCTCGTCCTTCGCCCTCGCTTCGAGCATGGGCCGGGAGACCTCCGCATAGAGCTCGGAGGTCCCGCTGCGGACGACGTGCGGCACACCCGTGGGGGCGTTGGGGTCCGACGGATACCGCTGCGCCAGCGCGCGCGCCCGCCGGACCTTCTCCGGGTCGACGTGCGCGAGCGCGACTTGATGCGGCGCCCGCGCCCCCGGCTCCAGGAGATCGACCGAGCACCAGTCGGCCAGCTGCGGCACTGCCAGCCGAGCCACGGCCGCCAGGGTCGCGCGGTAGTCGAGCGACGACGCCAGCACCGCCCCGGCCTGCGCCAAGAAATCCCGCCGCACTTCTTCCCGCTTGTGCGCGCTCACGTCGCGGAACACGAGCACGACCCCGAGGAGCGCCCCGCTCGCGTCGCGGATCGGCGCCCCGCTGTCGTCGATGAGAATCTCCACGCCGCTCTTCGCGCGCAGCACGGTGTGGCCCGCGCCTTCCACCGCGTGACCTTCGCGCATCGCCTTCGCGACCGGGTTCTCGGGCGCGCGCGTCTCCTCCGCGAAAATCGCGAACACCTCGCCGAGCGGCCGCCCGCGCGCCTCCGCCTCGTTCCACCCCGTCATCCGCTCCGCGATGGCGTTCATGAACGTCACCGCGCCGGACGTGTCGGTGGCGATGACCGCGTCGCCGATGCTCCGAAGCGTCGTCGTCAGCCACGCCCGCGCGCGGTCTTCCCCCTGCATTCGCCGCGCGCGGAGCAAGGCTTGGGCGCACTGCCGGCCGAGCGCGTCGACGAGGGAGCGCTCGTCGGGGGCAAAGGCGCGGTCCTCGAAGAAGCCCATCGAGAGCAGGCCCACGGCGCGGCCTTCGACGATGAGCGGTACGCTCCAGAAGGCGCGCGTCCGCGGTCCCTTCACCTCGATGCCGGCGAGCTCCGGGTAAATGCGCGCGTACTCCTCGCCCGTCTCCGACCACGTCGTCGTCCCCGTTCGCAGGAGCGCGAAGACGGAGGGCGCTTCTCGCTCCTCGATGTTGGCGGCGCGCGCGAGCACCTCTTCGGGGATCCCGTGGCGTCCGATGAGCTCCAGCCGCGTCCCCGTGTCGTCGAGCGTCCAGAGCGCGCACGCGTCCGCCTTCGCGAGGCGCATCCCGTCGTCGACGATGACGCGAGCGACCTCGTCCGGGGCGCGCGTGCGGGACAGCGCCACGGCCAGATCGGTCAGGGCGCGGAACGCACGTGTCGCGTTCGTTTGCTCGACGAGCAGCCTCTGCCGTGCGCGGTAGAGCTCCGCGAAGACGGAGACCTTCCCCCGGAGCACGTCGCTCTTGATCGGCTTCTGGATGAAGTCGATGCCCCCTTCGGAGTAGGCGCGCTGGATGAGGGCCGCGTCGCCGTCGATGCCCGTCACGAAGACGATGGGCACGCGGTGGCCGCCCTTGGCCACGTCCCTCATCTGCGCCGCCGTGTCGATGCCGTCCATCCCGGGCATCTGCACGTCGAGCAGGACGACCGCGAACTCCCGCCGCTCCACCGCCTGCAGCGCCGCGCGGCCCGACTCGGCCCGAACGAGCTCGTAATCCGCGTGCTCCAGCACGGCTTCGAGGGCCAACAGATTGGCGGCCTTGTCGTCGACGAGCAACACGGGGACCTTCGCGCCGGCGGGCAGCGCGGGCTGCGGCGGCCCTCGTCGTTCGCCGCTCACGACACACCGCGCGGCGGACGCCGGACGAGCGGACACCATCGCATCGTCGAGGGAATTTACCCGGGATTGTCGCTCTTCGACAAGACTCACCTGCGGCCCTACGGCCGGGGCGCGGCCCGTCCCAAGGATTGGACTCGGGAGACTCGCCCGACTTTCGAGTCGAGCGCGGCCCCGACGCGTTCGCTCCTTGTTGCGTCCCTCGGGGCGCTCGTGCGCGGCGGGCATCTCCCCCTGCCGGCGGTACGATGCCCCGCGGTCGCCTACTTGTCGCCCGAGTCGGAGTCCTGAAGACTCGAGCTCAGCTTTCGCAGAAAGCGACGCGCCTGCTCCGCGTCCCCTTGGCGCGCACGAAGCACTTTGGCCGCCGCCTCGCGAAAGGCCGCGTTGTCGCGCGGATACCCGTCCGGCCCGTTCTCGTCGCTTGGGCTTCCCACGAGCATGACTCCAATCTAGCGCCGACGTGTGGACCGGTCAATTTGGGCCCTCCAGAGGCGGGGGCGCGGACCGCGCGGCGACGAGAGGTGTGTCGGCGCGGAGCTCCTCGTGCGCCACGTATCGGACCGCGATGGTGGCGCCGCCGTCCGAGCGCCGGTCCATCGTCCACTCCTCGACCTCCTCGAGCGACAGAGAGAGAAGGAGGGCGTGATGGGTGGGATCGATCTCCAGGCAGACCATGCGCTGCTCGTCCTTCCACAGGCCGACGGCCCTCCGCGGCGCCAGCGGCGTCTTCGTCGCGGCGGCGTACGATCGGTCGGAGCGTTCGACCGTCGCGAGGCAGGTGAAGGTGAGTACGCTCGTCCCCGGGTCGTCGGCCAGAACGGCGGCGTAGCGAGCCGGCCAGCGATCCTTCCGCTGAGGGCCATCCATGAGCAGGGCGACCAAGAGGTTGGGGCCCACCGCGCGAACGACGTGCTGCACGGGATCGATGCGCGCCAGGTCCTCGCAGACGAGCGTCGTCAGCGTGGCGCCCTTGCGGAACGCAAACACGACGACTTCGCGATTGGCGACGTCGATGTTCTCCCACCAAGATCGAACGTCGTGGTCGAGCGTCGAGCCGTAGCTCCGAAGCTGCGAAGGATCGAGGCGCCACCGGTGGTGCTTGGCCTGCTCCCACGACATGGGCTTCTTCTCTCTCCCGAGCGAGAGGAAGCTGTAGACGGTGTTGCGAACGAGGCCGCCCTCCTGGGCCGGAGGGACGCGTACTCCCGAGATGAAGAGCTCGAGCGAAGTCTGCCGAGCGATCGTGGCGGCGATGCGCGTGGCGAAGGCGTCCGTCAACGCGAGCTCCGGCAGGACGATGCCGTGGAGCTCTCCGCGCCCCGCCGCCTGCAGGCGCGCGTTGCTTTGCGCCACGAGCCCCAAGAGGAAAGCTCCCAAGTCCTCCGCCGTGATCCCGTCGAGCCACGAAGGCACGACCGAGAACGTGCCCCAGCCCTCCTCCGCGTGCCGCGAGGACTCCGTGAACACTCCGTCGTCGACCGCGTATGGGAACGGAACCAGGAGAAGGTTGAGGCGGTCGCCGTCGGGCGCGTCGGGCCGGTTCAGATACCGCGTCGTGACCTCTCCCATCGGAGGCAGAAGGGCCAGGTGATGCGAGAGAGAGCGCAGCGTGCATCCGACCTGCGGAGTCCGCGCCCGGGGCTGCACGCAGCACTCTTCCGGCGGGACGAGCTCGCACAGAGTCGCCGTTCGGCGCGAGGAGCTCCGCTGGTCGCCGAATCGCTTGGCCTCGAGCAGCGCGGAGAGCTTGGAGCCGTAGTCGAACCCCATCCCGTCCGACGCTTCGTCCGCGATCGCCAGGAGCTCGAGCGCGGCGGCGCACCAGCGTGGCAGCTGTCCGCCCAGACGCACGACCACCGAGTGGTGTCCGGCGGCGAGGAGTTCGCTCCAGAGGTCCTTGAGGCGCCGGCGAAGCCGCTCGAAGGCGCCCGCGTCGTCCACGGGCGCGTTGCTCCAGATCGTGCCGAGCTCCCGCGCGCGAACCGCGAACGCGTCGGGCACGCCGGGGAGGCACCAGTCTCCGCGCGTCACGCTCGCGTGCGAGTAGCACCCCGATACGTTGACGAGCGTCGCCGCGACGGCGAAGACGTCGGGCGGCCAGAGGGGAGGGTCCTGCCAGCGCACCGCGCACGGCTCGAGCTCCGTATCGGGCAAGAAGGTGCCGACGGGCAGGAGGCGCTGGATGGTGTCGAGGACCGTCGTCACGGGGACGGCGGCATCTTCGCGCACTTCGTCCGCGCGTGCGCGTCAGGGTGTCGTGCGCTCGGGCGACGTTTCGTTCATGAGCAGCCAAAATAGGCCGAGGGTCTTCACCGCCACGCCGAACGCCTCGAAGTTCACGGGTTTGCGCACGTAGCTGTTCGCGCCGAGCGAGTAGCTCTCGATGACGTCCTCGTCTTCGTTCGACGACGTGAGCACGACGACAGGCAGGAACTTCGTGCGCGGCGTTTCCCGGATGCGGCGGAGCACGTCGAGCCCGCCGATGCGCGGGAGGTTGAGATCGAGCAGGACGACCTGCGGGAGCCGCTCGGGCGGCCGGCCGGCATACGCGCCCGTCCCGAAGAGATAATCGAGCGCCTCGGCGCCGTCGCGCGCGATGACGATCTCGTTCATGATGTTGTGCTTCTTCAGCGAGCGGAGGGTCAAGAGCTCGTCGTCGGGGTTGTCCTCGACGAGGAGGATCGCGCCGCCGCCTGCCAATGCGTTCATGCCGATACCCCTCCCTCGGCATTGCCGAGCGTGAAAAGAAACGTCGCCCCCTTGCCCAGCGCGGCCTCCGCCCAGATCTCGCCGCCGTGCCTCCGGACGATGCGCTGCACGGTGGCGAGCCCGATGCCCGTTCCCGCGAATTCTTGCACGGTGTGGAGGCGCTGGAACGGGGCAAATAGCTTGTTCGCGAACGCCATGTCGAACCCCGCCCCGTTGTCGGCAACGTAGTAGACGGGTGCCGATTCCTCGTACTTGCAGCCGAAGGTGATCCGCGCCTCGGGCCGCGCGCCCGTGAACTTCCACGCATTGCCGAGCAGATTCTCGAGCATCGCCCGGAGGAGCGGCGCGTCCCCGTTCGCGCGGATGCCGGGTTCCGCCACGAACTCGACCGTGCGGTCCGGGGTGCTCGCCCTCAGCTGCCCGACGACGATGTGGGCGAGCGCGGAGAGGTCGACCGACTGGCGCTGGATCTTCATGCGGCTGACCCGCGACAGCGTGAGGAGCGCGTCGATGAGCTCCGCCATGCGCTCGGCGCCCGCGCAGATCCGGCGGAGGAACTCCTTGCCCTCGTCGTCGAGCTTGTCGGCCGAGTCCTCGAGGAGCGCGTGGCTGAAGCCGTGGATGCCTCTCAGCGGCGCGCGAAGATCGTGCGCCACCGAGTAGCTGAAGGCCTCGAGCTCCTTGTTCGAGAAACGGAGCGCCGACTCGATGCGCTTTCGCTCCGTGACGTCGCGGATGGCGCCCGAGACGAGCGTGCCTTCTTCGGTGTCGATGGGGCTCAGCGTGATCTCGACGGGGAACTCGGTGCCGTCCTTGCGGCGGCCGTAGAGGTCGAGCGCGGCGCCCATCGAGCGGATGCGCGGCTCGCGGAAGTACGACGCGCGGCCCTCGCCGTGCGCGGCGCGGTGCTTCTCCGCCATCAGGATTTCGACCGGGGCGCCGGCCAGCTCGTCGCGCGAGTAGCCGAAGAGCCGCTCGGTCTGGGCGTTCACGAGCGCGATTCGCCCGTCTTGTCCCATGATGACCATGGCGTCGGGCGCCGACTCCATGAGAGAGCGGAACTTCGCCTCGGACTGCTGCTGCTCCTTCGACACCACTTCGAGCCGGGACGCCATCGCGTTCGCTTGTTCGGCGAGGTCGGCCAACTCGTCGTGGCCCTTCACGTGGATGTGCCGGCGGAAGTCTCCGGCGCCGAACCGGTCGAGGCCCTCCGCGAGCGCCGCGAAGGAGCGAATGATGCCGCGGCCGATCCATGCGGCGAGCGCGAAGGCGACCGCGAGGCAAGCGATGCTGATGCCCAGCCGGTACGACCCCGCCTCGGACTCGGCGGCGGCCGCCTGCGTGAAGGCGCTCGCGAGGGCCTGGCGGTCGACCGACGTCGACGTCTGGATGAGCGCAGTCAACCGGAACTGGTCCGCCTGCATCGCCGCGATCCGTTCGCCCAGCGCCTCGCCGGTCTCGTTCGCGATGAGACGCCGAGACACGTCGTCGGCCTCGGCGCAGTAGGTCGCGAGGGCGAGGCGCAGGGCGTCGGCCGCATTCGGGTCGAGCGCTCCCTGGCCCGCCGCGAGCTGCGCCAAGAAGGCTTGCCGCAGGTCACCGACGGCGTCGAGCGCGTCGACGTCGTGGCTGGCGACGGCGTCCTGGAAGGCGCGCTCCAAGCGTTCGAGCTGACCGCGCAGGGCGGGCTCGAGCTCCACCCTCGGGACGTAGTGCTCTCGAATGGCGTAGAGCTGGTGCTGTACGCGCCGGGCCACGAGCTCGCTCGCGCCGACGAGCGACGCGAAGGCCACCGCCGTCACGGCGACGACGGTCATCACTTTGGCCCTCAGCGAAATGTGCATGGGCCGCATCAGTTCACCGACAGGACCTTCAACCCATCCACGTTCGCGGCGCCCGACACGTAGCCTACCGCCCCTTGGTGTTTGAGCACGTATTCGACCATGGCATCGTCGCCGTCGAGCTCGGGAGGAGGCACGTCGCGTCCGGAGAAGATGCGCTGCTGCCAGTACCCCTTCACGGCCTCGACCGATCTCCGGATGACCTCTTCGCTGAATCGTCGCCGCACGGAAGACGAAGGGGCGAGATCGGCCGGGCGGATGATGCTCCCGTCGGGCCAGGTCGTGACCTTCTTCAAGAAGGCATCGGCGAGGAAGCGGCGGTCGACCGCGGTGAGCGCATTGCTCCGATCGACCACGACCTGGAACGCGGGCGCCGGCGTCGCCGCGTGGGCCTGGAAGACGACGAGCGCGCACAGCGCCGCCGCCACGATCCGCCAAAGAAGGATGGGAGTCGCCCGCATGCGCCTCAGAAGTAAGCCGTCGTCTTCGCGAAGAACGCGAGCCAGTAACGGTCGAGAGAGGCGAGGGGCACGCCGTCGTTGAGGGTCGGGTCGAGACCCGCGGTCCCGGCCATGTAGTGACCCTCCAGTTTGACCAGCCAGTGGGGGTTGAGGTCGAACCGGAGCGTGACGGCGACGTCGTTCTGCAGGTCCGCGCGATTCGACCTGTGGTCGACGTCGGGAAAGAAGATCGAGTAATACGCGCCGGGCTGAAACCACCGGTTCACGCGGTAGGTGGCCATCGCGTAGGCGCGCTCGCTCACGATCGACAGCGCCGGAAAGACGGCCGTGTTGCTGCTGTCCGACTGGGCGAACCACCGACTGTACTCGGTGGTCAGCACGAGATCGCCGACCGTGTACTCGGCGGAGCCGACGGCGAGGATCACCGGGACGCCGACCGAGACGGGGGTCGAGTTGATCAAGATGTCGGTGTCGAGGCGCAGCGCCTGGAAGCTCACGCCGACGCGGAGCCCGTCGAGCGGCGTCTCCCAGAGGACGCGCGACCCGACGACGTACGGGACGTTCACGTTCACGACCTGCTCGGGGCTGCCGGGCGTATTGTTCGCGTTGAGGAAGATCGTCCCCCCGTAGAGGCGGTACTCGAGCGCTCCGGCGGAGCGCATGCGCGCGTAGCCATAGAGCTCGACGCCGGTCTGCGCGAGGAGGTAGTTGCGGTCCTGGAGCGGATAGACCGATTGCGGAAGCAGGATCGGGACGCGGGCCGAGTCGATGTCGTTGACCTCGTTGTAGAGGCCGAACGGAATCTTGGTGCGGCCGGCGCGGAAGCCGAGGTAGTCGCTGAAGTGGTAGTCGAGGTAAAACCAATCCGCCTTCACGTCATAGTTGCCGGTCGGCCCGAGGTCCTGCGCGAAAAGCTGCAGGCCCATCCGGAGCTTGTCCGTGAGCTCCTTCGTGAAGTTGATGCCGAGCTCGGAGAACTGGAAGCTCCCGTGCTTGGTGTTGTCGGCGAGGTAGTTGTTGTGCGTGGTGAAGATGAAGCCCTGGCTCGCGAACGCGTGGACGTCGACGGACCAGAAATCGCTCTCCGAGCCGACCTCCGCGGCCTCCGCTCGGCGCCCCACCGCGAGAGCGGCCAACACTAGGACCCATGCCCACCGCGACATGTCGCTACCCCCGATCGCGTCGGACTGGAGCGTCTATGGACGCGCCCATGCAGGAACGTTCAAGCTCAACTTTGCCACGAATCGCGAGAGACCGCGCAAGCGATATCGCGGGTCTGGCGGTGCGCATGGCGTCGACATCGGTTGCGCGGTGGGAGCCCGCGCACGTCGATGGAGCGCCCGAGCGGCAGCGGGCTCGGCCGGAGGCGGTCCGGATGGTCGAGCGGACTCGGGCTTCGGCGCCCCCGGCGACCAGCCTCCCCCCATTCGAAGCATCGGCCGTCCGCGAGGGGCACCCACCACGCGCCCTCGCGGGACGGACACGACCGCGACTACAAATAGCGATTCACGAGATTCTCGAGCATCTCCTGCCGCCCCGACCGCGGCTTCGGATCGAGCTTCGCCTTCTCGGCCTTGTCGGCGATCTGCGCCAGCGTCGACCCGCTGCCCATGATCTCCTTGCCGAGGGCCTGGTTCCAACCCGCGTACCGCTCGTCGACCAGCGCCTTCAGCTTGCCCTCTTCGAGCATCTTGTCGGCGATGAGCAGCGCCCGCGCGAGGTTGTCCATTCCGCCGACGTGCGCGAGAAAGAGGTCTTCGGCGTCGATGCTCTGCCGGCGCACCTTCGCGTCGAAGTTGAAGCCGCCCGTCGTGAAGCCGCCGGCGGCGACGATGCGCGCGACGACGAGGGCGAGCTCGCTCAGGTCGTTCGGGAACTGGTCGGTGTCCCAGCCGAGCTGGGGATCGCCGCGGTTCATGTCGATGCTCCCGAAGATGCCGCTCGTGAGGGCGTAGGCGACTTCGTGCTCGAAGCTGTGCCCCGCGAGCGTCGCGTGGTTGGCTTCGATGTTCACGCGGAAGTCCTCGGGAGGAAGGCCGTAGCGCTGGAAGAACGCGTGGACCGTGGCGGTGTCGTAGTCGTACTGGTGCTTGGTCGGCTCGCGCGGCTTCGGCTCGATGAGGAGCGGCCCCTTGAAGCCGATCTTGTGTTTGTGCTCCGCGACGAGCGCCATGAAGCGTCCGAGCTGATCGAGCTCCCGCTTCATGTCGGTGTTAAGCAGCGTCTCGTAGCCCTCGCGGCCGCCCCACAGCACGTAGTTGGCGCCTCCGAGGCGATGGGTGATCTCGAGCGCCTTCTTCACCTGCGCGGCGGCGAAGGCGAAGACCTCGGGGTCCGGGTTGGTGGCGGCGCCGGCCATGAACCGCGGGTGCGAGAAGAGGTTGGCCGTGCCCCAGAGGAGGCGGACGCCCGTGCGCTGCATGTTCTCGGCGAACGTGTCGGCGATGCGATCGAGCAGCGTGTTCGACTCGCCGATGTCGCGTCCCTCGGGGATGGCGTCGCGATCGTGGAAACAGAAGAAGGGGATACCGAGCTTCTCGAAGAGCTCGAACGCCGCGCCGGCCTTCTGGCGCGCCACTTCGAGGACGTCGCCGTCCCGGTGCCACGGCCGCTGGAAGGTGCCGGCCCCGAAGATGTCGAAGCCGTTCCACGTGAACGTGTGCCAGTAGCAAGCGGCCATGCGAAGGTGGTCTTCCATGCGCTTGCCGCGAACGACGCGATTCTTGTCGTAATAACGGAAGGCCAGCGGGGCGGACGCGTCGGGTCCGACGTAGCGGATCGGTTCCACCGCCGGAAAGAACGGGGGGCTGGGGGGAGTGGGCATGGGGCGAAGCATTTAGCGCAGTGGCGACGACTTTTCGATCGCATCGGGCGCCCGAAGCAGCAAGGGCGGAGGCAAGGCGAGGGGCCCTCGGCGGGCGGGGCTTGGGACCCAAGTGGCTCGCCTCGAGACCACGGGCGGACGCCGGCTCGGCGGACGACTTCTCCAAGGATGGGGGGCGCGAGCAACACTATTCTGGAAGAGCCTGCTGGCCGGCTCGTTGTAGCTCGAGTCGGCGCCCCAAATGCCGTAAGGTTGAAATGGGGGAAGGGCGGGGACCTATGAAGTGCAGCGTCTGCGGCAAGGAAAGTTTCATCCGCGGCGAATACCGGATGGAGGGAGGAACGGCCCCAGCGCTGCAATGCACGTGCTGCGGCGCCTTGAATCTGGACGAAGCCGCGGCGGAGACGGCGCTCGATCGGAGCTCGGTGCGGATGGCCGCGGCGGCGCGCGCGGCGGTCGTGGAGTCCGAGAGCAGCGTTCGGGCGGCCATCGACGCCGACGACGTCGAGGACGAAACGACCAAGCAGTAGCCCCTTCGCCTTGCCTCAAGACCGCGGGGTCGTCTTCAGGCTCGCTGCGACGTGACGCAAACGGGTCGCCGTCGCGAGGTCCCCTGCGGCCTCGCGGACACTCGCCTCCGCATCGAGGAGCCGGACGGCGGCCTCGGACTTGGGTCCGACGAGCGCCCGAAGGGTCTCGTCGTCGAGTCGCTGCAGGTCCGCCCTCCTCAGGCCGATGATGCCCGACCAGGCCGCGTCGATCTCGCGCTGAGCTTCTTCGTGCCGCCCGCTCTGCGCGAGTCCCACGATGCGCCCGATCGCGTCCGCGAGCAGCGCGATCATTCGCTCGATGTAATCCTGCTTGAGCATGCGCCTCGCCCGCGTTCCTTCATACGCGGGAAGGCCGACCGCGGCGAGCGGGTCCCACGAAGTCCGCCCATGCGCGCGAGAGGGGGGGGATGCCGTTTTGCCGTTCGAGACCCCGTCGACATCGAGGGGAAACCGCTCGACGGTAAGCTAGTGGGGATGGAGCGATTGCACCCGGGCGGCGCCCTCGGCGCGGGCGACCGCCGCTTCTACCCTCCGTGCGACTTGGCGTCGGCCGAGCCGCTGCTTGGACCGCGCGCGCTCGTGGCTTCCGCGTGAGGTCCGCGATCGTCCTCCAGCACGCGCCCTTCGAGGGCCCCGCGCGCATCGCGTCCATCCTGTCGGACCGCGGCTGCATCCTCGAGGTCCGGCGGCTCGATCGCGGCGACGCGGTCCCCGAGCGGATCGAGCAGGGGCAAGTCCTGGTCGTGATGGGCGGTTCGATGGGCGTCGGCGACGTGGAGAGGCCGGAATTCCCGTACCTGCGACAAGAGATGCAGCTCCTCGCGCGGTGCATTCGCGAGCAGGCGCCCGTCCTCGGCGTTTGCCTCGGGGCGCAGCTCCTCGCGGCGGCGGCGGGCGCAACGGTCCGTCCGATGACGAGCGAAGGAGGCGTGAGGGTCTACGAGGTCGGCTGGACGCCGGTGCGCTTCCACCGGGGAACGGAGGCGGACCCCATCCTGAAGGGCTTGCCGATCGAGGGGCCCGTCTTGAGCTGGCACGGCGATGCGTTCGCGCTTCCGCCGGGGGCGCGCCTCCTGGCGTCGACCGCCGTGTGTCCCCATCAGGCGTTCCAACTCGGCGCGCGGCTCTTCGGCTTGCAGTTCCACTGCGAGGCCGGCGCCGAGGAGGTCGACGCGTTCCTTCGCGCCGACGAGCCCTTCGTCACGCTCGCCCACGGGCCCGACGGCGTCGAGCGGATTCGACGCGATACGAAGGCGCTCCTCGCGCCCGCGTCGCGCATCGGCGAGCGCCTCCTCGGCAACATCTTCGACGCGATGACGTAGTCCTGCGAAAGCCCGGCCTCGGGCCCAAGGGGGCCCGCGGATTTAGGTCCCGCCCGCGAGTGCCGTTCTAGGTATGCAGGCGGGCTTCTGCCGTGGACTCCTTCAAACCAACGCTCTCACTTCCACCCGCATTGCCGAACGGTCGGTCCGTCGCTCCACGCACCAGGCGCGAGGACGACAACATTTTGGACGCGGTTCAGCGCCTCGTGCCGAGCGCGTGCGAGGAGCTCCTCTCCGCCGCGGGCGGGCGCCCGAAGAAGCACGCCGTCACCGACATCGCTCCGCTCATGGCGAACCCGCAGAACTACGCGGCGGGGATCGTCGACTTCGGCGGCGAGACGATGAACGGCTCGCTCACGTTCCTCAGCACGTTCGACTTCTTCGCCACGTTCGGGCCCAACGGGGCGCGGTCGACGGAGCTGAAGCGTCAATCCGCCGCGGACTGGGTGCGGGTGCGGGATTGCGCGATGGAGATGAGCAACCAGCTCCTCGGCCGGGTGAAAAACCAGTTCCGCAGAGTCGGCGTCGGTGTGGAGACGAAGCTTCCCCGGGCGGTCTCGGGGTACGCCTTGGTCGTCACGATCCGCGAGCGCACGGCGCGGCCGCTGGTCTACGCGGGCGCCGGGTTCGACGTGTTCGTCTGGTTCGAGGCCACGGTGGGGGAAGCGGCGAGCGTCGGACCGAAGGTGGACGTCGTCGCAGAGGGGGATTTCGTCGAGTTCTGAGGAGACTCCAGCATCTCCCGATTCGCTCCCGCCGCGTACACCCGCTCACCAAAGACATTCGCGCAGTGAACTCGAGCACGCACCGTCCGTACCTTCAAAGTATGACCCCGGAGAGGGCGCCGATTCCTGGGCCAGCGTCAGGGCCGGGGCATCGGCATTTCGTCTCCGTCGGGACGAAGCTGACCGGGGCCGTCCTCTTGGTCCTCAGCTTCGTGACGGTGCTTGCCTATTTCGAGGTGAGCCGCAACGAGCGCGAGCAGGTGCTCTCCGCGAAGGAGCACGCCGCGACGATGGTCACGGAGCTCTTCGCCGCCGGCGTCACGGCGCCGCTCTCCTTCAGCGACGACGTCGGCGTGCGCGAACACGTCGCCCTCCTGATGGCCAACACCGCGGTCGTCTACGCGGCGGTCTGGCGGGCCGACGGCGCGCTTCCCGGTGAGAAGGTGGCGGAGACCGCGCGGGGCGTCCCGCCGCCGGAGCCCCCGCCGCTCATTCCGCCGGTGCCCGAAGTCGAACGGACGGCGCAGGTCGTCGCGGTCCGCCACGCGGTCACGAGCGCGTCGGGAGAGGTCCTCGGCGTGGTCCTCGTCGAGTTCTCGCTGGTGCGCGAGAACGCGGCGATCGCGGCCGCCCAGCGGCGCACGCTGGCGACGTCGCTCGCGACGGGGCTGGGGCTCGCCGGCGTTCTGCTCGCGTTGAGCCGGACGCTGGTGGTTCGTCGGCTGGCCAAGCTCGCGAAGGCGGCGAAACATCTGGGCCAGGGCGACGTCGTCGACGTCGACTTCGACACGAACGACGAGGTCGGCGCCCTGTCGCGCGCCTTCACGACCATGAGCGCGGCCATCGCCAGCCGCGAGGCGCAGATATCGAGCCGCAACCGCGATCTCCGGCGAGTCCTCGACAACGTTGCCGAGGGGCTCATGACCGTCAAGAAGGACGGGACGATCTCCGACGAGCGCTCGCGATCGATCGACGAGTGGTTCGGAGCGCCCGCGCACCGCTCCCAGGTCTGCGACTACTTCGAGACGTTCGCGCCGGCGATGGGCCGCTTGCTGCGCCTGGCGTGGATGTCGCTCCAGGACGATCTCATGCCGGTCGAAGTCATCTTCGATCAGATCTCGCGCCGCTTCGAGCATCAGGCCCGCTCGTACGAGCTCGACTACTCGCCGATCTGGTCGGGGAGCGAAGCGGACCAGGTGCTCGACGAGGTCCTCGTCGTCGTGCGGGACGTGACCGCGCGGGTCGAACGCGAGCGCGTCGAGCAGTCGCAGCGGGACGCGCTCAACGTCTTCCGCCGCATCCTCGTCGACCCGGCCGGGTTCCGTGATTTCTTGCTCCGCGCCTCGCGGCTCGTCGACGCCATCGAGCAAGGTCAAGCCAGCGGGGCGACGCGCTCCAGCGTGATGCGCGACATCCACACGCTCAAGGGCGACACGGGTCTCTACGGGATCGAGAGCGTCGCGGCCGTGTGCCACCGCATCGAGTCGAGGACGCAGGAGCAGGACGACGCGCCCACCGTGGAAGAGATCGCGCTGCTGCGCGCGGCCTGGAACCATGTGCGGTCGTTGGCGGCGGAGCTCGAGAGCGGTTCGGGCGATCGCCGCGTCGAGATCCACGCCCACGAACATCAGCGGCTGCTCGCCGAGCTCGAGGCGCGGGGGTGCGACGAAGAGGTGGTCCTCACCGTGCGGAGCTGGACCCACGAGCTCGCCGATCGGTGCTTGCAACGCGTGGCCGAGCAGGGCCGATCGCTGGCGCGCCGCCTCGGCAAGACGAACGCATCGATCGACGTTCGGGTCACGCCGTCGAGTCTGCGCTTGCCGGCCGCCCACTGGGCGCCCGTCTGGTCGGTCTATTCGCACGTCCTCCGCAACACGTTCGACCACGGGGTCGAGGCGGCCGAGGAGCGCGTGGCCGTCCACAAGCCGACCCTCGCGAAGGTCGAGATCCTCCTCGAGGCGACGCGGCAGGGGGTGGAGCTGCGGATCGTCGACGACGGTCGGGGGATCGACTGGGAGAAGATCCGCGAGCGCGCGGGCGAGCTCGGGCTGCCCCACGCGACGGAGTCGGACCTCGAGGAGGCGCTCTTCGTAGACAAGGTCACGACGCGGACCTCGGCGACGGAGATTTCGGGACGAGGCCTCGGGATGGGCGCGGTCCGGGACGTCGTCAGGAAGTGTGGTGGCCGCATGTCCGTCGAGAGCGTCTACGGCGCGGGAACGACGGTGGTCTGCCACTTCCCGCCCGCCATGATCGAGTGGCCCCGCCGTTCGGCGCTCTCGTCGAAGGCGCCGGCGGCGTCGAAAGTCGCCTGAGCAGTCGCCGTGATGAAGCGAACGTCGTCGGTCCCCAGGATCCTTGGTGCGCGGGTGACTGCGCTCTCCCCCCCGGTTCGGTCAAGCGAGACGCCCGACGTCCGTTCTGACGAAATCATGGAGCGGACCGTAGGCGCCTCTTCTGTGGCTTCGCAGATGCCGGACGCCGAGGAGCGTACCGGGACGCGTCGAAGCATCCTACCGTCGCCCGACTTCGACCACGTCCACGTCGAGGTCAACCTCGGGGCGGTGGTCGCGAACGCGAGGAGCGTGCAAGGCCTCGTGGGGTCGCAGACGGGGGTGCTCGCGGTGCTCAAGGCCGACGCGTACGGCCACGGCCTGGTCCAGGTCGCGCGGGCCCTCGAGCGGGACGGGACGGTCGCGGGGTTCGTCGTCACGAGCTTGCGGGATGGCCAGGCCCTCCGGCGCGACGGCGTGCAGACGCCGGTCGTCGCGATGATCTGCCAATACGCGAGCGACCACGGCGCCGTGCTCGACGCGCGCTTGACGCCGGTCCTGGCGTCGACGTCCGACCTCGAGGCGTTCGCGGAGGCGGCGCGCGAGCGCGGCGTGCGCGCGGCGGCGCACGTCGAGATCGACACGGGCATGTCGCGTATCGGGCTCGCCGAGGGCGACGTCGCGTCCTTCCTCGAAGCAGCGGCCGCGCATCCCGAGATCGTGGTCTCGGGCCTCTGCACGCACCTCGCCTCGGCCGACGATGCGTCGTCGACGGCCGCCCACGCCCAGCTCGACGCGTTCGAGCGCGTCCACGCGCGGTTCCTCGCCGCCGGGCACTGCCCGACGATGATCCATGCCGCCAACACCGCGGCGACCTTTCGCCTTCCGCGCGCGCACTTCAGCCACGTCCGCACCGGCATCGCGCTCTTCGGCGGCGACGAGCCGAGCGGCGCCCAGCTCCGTCCTGCGATGCGCGTCGTCACGAGCATCGCGCGGCTCCGTTCCATCGAGGCCGGGGCGACCGTCTCGTACGGCGAGAGGTGGCGCGCCGCGCGACCCTCCCGGATCGCGACTTTGCCGGTGGGCTACGCGCACGGCTATCCGCGCCGGCTCTTCGGGCGCGCCGAGGTGCTCATCCGCGGCCGCCGTTGCCCCGTCGTCGGATCCATCTGCATGGAGATGACGATGGTCGACGTGACCGACCTCGCCCAGGTGGAGGTCGACGACGACGTCGTCCTGCTCGGCCAGGAGGGCGCCGAGGAGATCCGCGCGACGGACCTCGCGCGCGCGATGGGCGGCATCGTGGAAGAGATCTTCTGCGGCATTCCGAGGGCGGTGCGAAGGAGTTACTTCGGCGCTGCGCTGCGGCGCGTGCCCGACGGTATGCCGCGCGACCTCCTCGACGAGGTGACCGGCGAGAGGCACGCGTCTTGAGAACGCGCGAGCTCGTATTCTCGCCCGAGGTCTCCGGGCGGCTCTCGCGGCTTGCCGCGGAAGAGGGGGCGCCCCGCGAAGCCGTGTTCGCGGGCGCCTTGGTGGCCCTCTTGTCGCGGTATTCGGGCGGGGACAAGGTATCGCTCGCGATCCGTTCCCGGGGCCGCAACGACGTCGCCCGCGTGGATCTCGAAGGGGACCCCGACGCGCGCGCTCTCGTGCGCCGGGCGGGGACCGCGATGGCCTCCGCGGCGCGCATCGAGGGGCCGCCGCCCAAGCACCGCGTCGCGGGGACATCCGACGCGGACGTGGTCTTCGCGCTCGACGAGGACCACGCGACCGCGGACGTCACGCTCGTGGTGAAGGCCGTCGCGCTGCAGCTGCGCTGTCGCGCCGCGCGCTTCGAGGAGTCCGCCGTCTCCCGGATCGCCGAGCACCTCCGCGCGCTCGTCGTCGGGATGGCATCGGCGTCGGGCCCCGTCTCCGCGATCCCGATCGTCGCCGGCGAAGAGCGCGCGTGGATCCTCGCGCGCTCCAATGTGTCCGGGGTGACGCTCGACGAGCCGCTCCCCACCGCGGTCGAGTGGTTCGAGGACCACGTCCGCAGGAGCCCCGCCGCGATCGCGGTCGTCGACGGAGATCGAGAGCTCACCTACCGGCAGCTCGACGACGCGGCGAACGCGCTCTGCGATCGTCTTCGCGCGCGCGCCGTCGCCGCCGGCGATCGCGTGGCCGTGTACCTCGAGCGGGGGGCAGACGCGGTCGTCGCCTTCGTCGCGGTCCTCAAGGCTCGCGGGACGTACGTGCCGATCGACACCGGATATCCCTCCGGCCGCGTCGAGGCCGTCCTCGAGAGCGCGGCCCCGCGCCTGGTCCTGACGTGCGCTTCGCTCGCCCATCGGCTCCCGGGCGCCACGGGCGAAGATGGACGCCCCTCTCTTGTCCTCGTCGATGGTCCGGCGCCTGCCGCCGAAGGCAAGGGGACCACGCGCCCGCGCGTCCGCTCCGAAGACGCCGCCTACGCGTTTTTCACGTCGGGGTCGACCGGCCAACCCAAGGGCGTCGTCGTCGGGCACCGCGCGCTCGCCAACTACGTGCGGGCAGCGTTCGACGCGTATCGCGTGCGGGCCGAAGACAGGGTCTTGCAGGCGGCTTCGCTCGGCTTCGACCTCAGCCTCGAAGAGATCCTCGTCACGCTGACGGCGGGCGCGACGCTCGTCGTGCGGAGCGCCCCCCCGATCGAGTCCGTGCAAGCGTTCCTCGCCGAGTGCGTCGAGCGGCGCCTGACGGTCCTCAGCATCACGTCGGCCCTCTGGCACGAGCTGACGATGCGCCTCGCCGACGGCTCGGCCACGCTCCCCCCGCGGGTGCGGCTCGTCATCCTCGGCGCGGACGTCGCGCGGCCAGACGTCCTCGCGTCGTGGCAACGCGCGACCGCCGGGAGCGTCCGACTCGTCAACAGCTACGGCCTTACGGAGACGACCATCGTCGCGACGGTATGGGAGGCGACCCGCGAGCCCCTCGACGGGGACTGGCGCGCCGTGCCGCTCGGGTGCCCGCTCCGGAACGTGTCGGCGTACGTGGTCGATCCCAAGGGCGACCTCGCGCCGGTGGGCACGCCCGGGGAGATCTGCGTCGGCGGTCTCGCCGTGGCCGACGGGTACCTGGGCGACGACGCGCTGACCGCGGCACGGTTCGTCGTCGATCCGTTCCTCCGCGGCGGCCGGATGTACCGCACGGGCGACGGCGGGATCCTGAGGGCGAACGGCGACCTCGAGTTTTTGGGCCGGGCCGATCACCGAATCAAGGTCGGCGGCGTGCGCATCGAGCTCGGCGAGATCGAGTCTCGCCTCCGCGAGTTCCCGGGCGTCGTCGAGGCGGTCGTCGTCGCGCGGACCACGCAGGCCGGAGAGATCGAACTCGAGGCCCACGCGATGGGGTCCGCAGCCGAGGTGACCCCCGCCGGTCTTCGCGCCCATCTCGCGAGCCTGCTCCCCCCTGCGGTCGTGCCGGCGCGGCTGAACGTCGTGGAGCGCTTCCCGCTGACGCCCGCGGGCAAGATCGATCGGCGCGCCCTCGCGGCGGTGACCGTGGCGGTGCGGAGCGCGGAGTTCGTCGCGCCGCGGTCGGCCGTCGAGAAGGTCGTCGCCGAGACGGTGGCCGAGGTGCTCGGGATCGCGCAGGTCGGCGTATCCGACGAGTTCACGAGCCTCGGCGGCTCGTCGCTCTCCGCGGTCCGGGCCGCGTCGATCCTGCAGCATCGACTCGGCCGGCGGGTCCCCGCGCACCTCTTGCTCGAGTCGAAGTCGCTGAAGGACGTGTCCGAGGCCCTGGAGAAGAGCCAGGAGGGGACGACCGAGGCCGCGGCGCTCGCCCGCGCGCTCGAGCGAGACGCGATCCTCAATCCCGACATCGCGCCGCGCCGCCTCCAGGCCGCGCGAGCCCCGCTCTCCACGGTCTTTCTGACGGGCGCCACCGGGTACTACGGGGCGTTCGTCCTGGCGGATCTTCTTCGCGACACGCGCGCGCAAGTCGTCTGCCTCGTGCGGGCGCAGACGGCGGCGGCGGGCATGGCCCGGGTCGTGGCGGCCCTGGCGCGCCGCGGCTGCGCCGTCGATCGGGCGGTCCTCGCCTCGCGCGTCACGATCGTATGTGGCGACGCCGAACGGCCGCACTTCGGTCTCACCGCCGACGCGTTCCGAGCGTGGAGCGAGTCGGTGGACGCCGTCGTGCACGTCGCGGCGCGGGTCCACATGCTCCTTCCGTATGCGTCGCTTCGGGCGAGCAATGTCCTCGCCGTCGAGTCGGCGCTGCGCCTCGCCACGACCGGGCGACCCAAGTCGCTGCACCACGTGTCGACCGTCGAGGTCCTCGCCGACGCCGATCCCCGCGCGCCCGACGCACTGGCCGAGCGGCGCACGGGCTCTTCGCCGGCGCTCCTCGAGACCGGCTATGGGCAGAGCAAGTGGGTCGCGGAGAAGCTCGTGGAAGCGGCGCGCGATCGCGGAGTCCGCGCGTTCATCCACCGCCCGGGGCGACTCATGGGCCACTCGTCCACGGGGGCGTACAACGAGGACGACTTCTTGGTCCAGCTGCTCGACGCGTGCGGCCGCGTGGGCGCGGCTCCGATCCTCGACGTGGCCGTCGACATCACTCCGGTCGACTACGCGAGCCGCGCGCTCGTTCGCCTCGTGGAGACGGAGCCCGCCGGCGACGCCTTTCACCTCGTCGCGCCGCAGGCACCGGCCTGGAGCGCGCTCCTCGAGACCATCCTCGGGCTCGGGTACCCGCTCCGCGCCGTGCCCTTCACGGAGTGGCGCTCGCTCGTCCGGGCGTATCTCGCGTCGGACGGCCGCGCGGGCTTCCTTCACTACCTGTCGAGCCTGTCGCGGGAGGAGCTCGAGGCGTCGATCCGCGGCGGCTTCGCGTCGTCGTCGTCGCGGGCCGCGCTCGGGGCTGACCTTGCATGCCCGCCCGTCGACGCGGCGCTCGTCGAGACGTACCTCCGCGCCCTCGCGCGCGACGGCCGCTTCGCGATCGCCCGAACCACCGGGGACGAATCACGATGACCGAGGAGCCCACGAGCGAGCCGAAGCTCCAAAAGAACCTCTCTCGCGGGGACGTCTTCTTCTTCCTCGTCTGCACGCTCGTCGGCCTGGACACGTTGGGCAGCGTCGCGTCGCGCGGGGGCGAGGGCTTCTTCTGGCTCGTCTTCCTCGCCCTGTTCTTCTTCGTGCCCTACGCGCTTTCGATCGCCGAGCTCGGCTCCGCGTTTCCGCAAGAGGGCGGCGCGTACGTGTGGACGCGACGCGCGCTCGGCCGTCCCATCGCCGCGATGACGGCGGTCTTCTACTGGGTCTCGAACCCGATCTGGCTGGGCGGCGCGCTCACGATGACCGCCATCACGACGTGGAACGCGTTCTTCTTCGACCTCGGCGCGACCGGCAAATACGTCTTCGGCTTCGCCCTCATCTGGGCGTGCGTTCTCTCCACCGTGCTCTCGCTCAAATACGGCAAGTGGGTCACCCTCTGCGGCGCGTACGCGCGCATGGGCCTGCTCGCGCTCTTCACTGTCAGCGTCGCCCTTTACGGCATGGCGCACGGCGTTCACGGCGTTCGCCTTCCCCAGCTCGCGCCTACCTTCGGCGGGTTCATCGCCGTCGTTCCCCTCCTCTTCTTCAACTTCGTCGGATTCGAGCTGCCGAGCGCCGCCGGCGGGGAGATGGTCGATCCGAAGCGGGACGTGCCGTTCGCGGTCCTCCGCGCCGCGCTGGCGTCGATCCTTTGCTACGGAGTGCCGATCCTCGCGATCCTCCTCGTCGTCCCGACCGAGAAGATCACCGGCCTTCGCGGGTTCATCGATGCCATGCAGCTCGTCTTCACGGTCTACGGCGGCCACGTCGACCGCGCGCCCGACGGGACCGAGGTCGTCGTCCTACAGGGTGCGGGCAAGGTGCTCGGCGGGTGGGCGGCCCTCGGGTTCATCGTGGCGCTCGCGACGAGCGGCATCACGTGGATCATGGGCGCGGATCGCAGCCAGGCGGTGGCGTGCCTGGACGGAGCGGGGCCGCGCGCCTTCGGCAAGTTCTCCCAACCCTGGGGGACCCCGGTCGCCCTCAACTTCGCGTCGGGCCTGGTGGCGACGGCCGTGATGATCGCCGCGTTCGCGGTCGCCGGCGGGAGCTCGGAGCGCTTCTTCGTGGCGTCGCTCAATCTGGGAATCTCGACGACGACGATCTCGTACATGGGAGTCTTTCCTGCGCTGTATTTGCTCCGGCGAAGAGACCCCGACGCCGCCCGACCATATCGCGTCCCGGGCGGCGATCGCGGCGCGCTCGCGGCCACGGTGCTCACGTTCGGGTGGGCGCTCTTCGCCACGGTGTGTCTCGTCTGGCCGGGCTTCGGGATGGGGGCCGACGCCGATACCGCGCTCCCCGCCGGCTTCGTGGTGCTCGACGCCCATGGCTCCGTCACATCTTCGCAGCGGGCGCTCTTCGAGCTCACGCAGATCGTGCCGCTCGCCCTCTTCGCGCTGGTGGGCGTGGCCTTCTTCTTCGTCGGCCGCCGCGAGCGCCTGCTCTCCGCCGCGGACGCGGGTAGCTCCCTGCGCCCCTCGCAGCGCCCTCCCAGCCTGCGCCCCGCACCGGGGGTATCGCCGTAACGCGCTCAAGTTTGCGGCCCCATTGCCGTTTTAACGGTAATGCGGGCCATTCGAAGCCGCGGTATCGCGACTCATTTCTTCATGGCGCTCGTCGTGGCGGCGGGGGCGTGCTGGACATCGCGCGCGCTCGCACAGGAGCCCACGCCCGACGCGGCCAACGGCGCCGCGCCTCCCGCGCCCATCGGCCTCTCGGGGGGTCTCTCGAATAGCTTCGTGCTCCGCGGCAATGGAGCCGAATCGACGCTGATGACGGTCCTGAGCGCCTCGTATGCGTGGACAAGCTCGTTTTCCACCTTTGCGCGCGTCGGGTCCGTCTACAACGCGTCGACGGGGTTGGAGAGCGCGGCGGGGTGGGCCAACCCGGCTCTCGGCGCGAGCGTTCTCTTCCCCGTCACGAAGAGCTTGAGCATCGGCGGCCTGTCCGGCGTGACGATCCCCGTCGGCTCCGGCGGCGGAAACTCCCCGTCGCCCGCGGCGCTCCGAGCCTGGACGAACAGCATCGACTGGGGCGGCGCCATGTTTGCCGTCAACCATGTAGACATCTTCGCCGGCGTTCATGCACAATACAGTTTGGATCGACTGACACTGCAGTTCGACTCCACGCTCCACGAGCTCCTCCGCGTACGCGGCCAGGAGACCGATCCCATCGGAGCGGCGGCCACGGTGACGGGGACGACTGCCACCGTGTCGTACGCGGTCCTTCCTCAACTCTCGTTTTCGACGGCTCTCTCGGAGACCCGCGTTTGGAACACGCCGACCTACGTCGTAGTCGATCCGAACTCCCGCGTGGACTACTTCTTCTCCGCCGGCGTCTCGACCGACGTGAAGATCGGTCGCACGGACGTGACGCCGGGCCTCGTCTACGCGCGCGCCCTCGACCTTCCTCTCAGCGGGCAGGGCTTCCAAGTCGCGGAGCTCGATCTCGGCTTCTCTCTCTGACGCGCGGGCGAGCCCTATCCCGGCTCAGCCGGACGCCGTAAATGCGCATATGAGCGCCGGGTTGCGAACTCGAAGGCGGCTCCCCGCCCTCGTCGCCGTCGGGACGGTCCTCGCCGCGCTCCTCGCCGGGCCCAAGGCCCGCGCGGGTGACGAAGAGGATCTGGCCGCGCTGCTCGACGAGCACCTCGTCAGCGGGGCGTCGAAGACCGAAGAATTGGCGAAGGACGCGCCGGCGACCACCTCGGTCATCACCGCCGACGACATGCGGCGCTACGGAATTCGATCCCTGGCGGAAGCGATCGACTTCCTCGGCATGGGGCTCGTCACGCAGAATCCGCTCCACTCCGTCGAAGTCGGCGGCCGAGGTGTGCTCCTCACGTCGGATTTCGGCAACCACGTGCTGCTCGTCGTCGACGGCCACGTCTACAACGAGCCGTGGGACGGCACCGCGTACTTCGAACAGGGCGCCGGCGTCCCCCTCGAAATCATCGATCACATCGAGCTCATTCTCGGTCCGGGGTCGGTCCTCTACGGCGGCAACGCCATGATCGGCGTCATCAACGTCGTGACCAAGCGCGCCGCCGCGTACAGCGGCCTCCACCTCGTCGCCGAAGGCGGGCTCTCCCCGCAGCAGGGTAGGAACGGCGACATCACGAGCGTCGCGCCGGCGGACCTCGGAGGCTCGTACCGCCTCGGCGCCGGCATCGGGGCCGAGCGGACGCTCTTCGGTCTCCGGGCCGACATCGTCGCCCAGGCCGAGGTCTATCAGCAGAGCGGCCCGACCTTCGAGTGGGGTCCCCAGGACGCCACGAACGCCGACGGGACGCCGCGGAACTTCGGACCGCGGACGCCGCTCGGCGTCTGGGCGGGCCGAATCAACAACCAATACTCGACGATCGTCCCGACGTTCTACAGCCGCCTCCACATCGGCGACTTGGCGGTCATGTTCCGCGCGGAGCTCTACAAGCGCTCCACGCCGGTCCAGGGCTTCGACCAGCAGATGACGGACTTCGACGAGCCGCGGAGCTGGGAGAGGGACCGCTTCATCTCGCTCGACGCGCAGTACCAGAAGCGGCTCGGCCAACACCTGACCCTCTCGCTCCGCGGCTACGCCGACGCCTACGACTACTACCAGCAGACCTACAACTCGGACACGAGCGTCTGCGCGGTGCCGACCGTGGGTCCATGCCTCTTCGAGGTCAAAGGTCACTCGCAGTGGGTCGGGCTCGAGGCGCAGGGCTCCTACGATTGGACGGGCGGCGACAAGTACACGACCCTCGTCGGCCTCAACGGCATCGTCCGCGACGTCGGCGGTGAGTCCGACTCGGTCGACGCGAACAGCAATCAGCTCGTCAATGTCCAGGGGCAGAAGAGCGTCACCGAAGTCGTTCGCGCTGCATACATCCAGCAGCGACTGAATCCGGTGAAGTTGCTCCACATCAATCTCGGCGCCCGCTACGACGCCGACCCGCGCGGCGGGGAGCACTTCGCGCCCCGTGCCGCCGTCGCCATCGACGTATGGCAGGACGGCGTCCTCAAGCTGATCTACGCGGAGGCCTTCCGGCCGCCGACGTTCTTCGAGGCGCTCTACGAGTCGCCCTACCAGATCGGCAATCCGTCGATCAAATCCGAGTACGTCCGCGGCGTCGAGTCGAGCATCGAGCAGCGCTTCGGCCGAAACAAGATCCTCTTCGGCGCGTTCCGCACTTGGTGGACCGACATGCTGTCGATCGAGACGCTCCCGAGCGGGATCTCGCAATATCAAAATGTCTCGGAGATCGACAATTTCGGATACAACGCCCGCGTGGAGGGCGCCATCGGCTCGTCTTTCCGTTACGGCGCGTCGATCGTCGGCGCCTATACACGCCGCTCTTCGCCCGACGGGAGTGAGCCGCTGCCCGTGGCGCCCCAGATCTTCGGCAACGCGCGCGTGTCGTACGCGCTGCCCAGATCGCTGCCGACCGTCGCGCTCGCTGCGACCTTCGTCGGAACCCGCCCGGCCGACCGCATCCTCGACGGCAACTTCGATCCGCCGCCGTACGCCCCCGCGAGCGCCGAGATCCGGCTGACGTTCTCGCAAGACGTGCCCGGCGTCCCCGGGCTCTCGTATCGACTCGGAGGTTCATACACCACCGGCACCGTCGTCCCCTACGTCGCCGGACCGATACAAGGCTACGACCCCTCCGCGACCGTGCGCGGGCCCGCCGAGCTCACGCCGACGATCCGCTTCGTGGCGTTCGGAACACTTCGATACGACCTGCCGCTATGAACCCGCGGGCCACACATCGGGGGGCAGACGCGCGGACGCGCCTCCGCCCGTGGGGGCGTGTGGCGCGCTGGGCCGTGGGGCTCGTTCTCACCGTTCTTCTCGTGGGGGTCTGCCGGTCGTCCAGCGCGGAAGGGGGCGTGCCCCTCGGCCTTCAGGCGCTCCTCGTGTCACGCCTCGTCACGTTCGACCGGAACTTCCTGGCCCGCGCGGGCCCCGTCGCGAAGATCCTCGTCCTTCATCGCCCGGGGAACTCCGAGTCCGTGTTCGAGGGGGCGAGCATGGCGAGGGCGCTGGGGGAGCTCGAGAAGATCGGCGGCGTGCCGGCCAAAGTCGAAGAGGGGGACTACACCGATCCGGAGGTGCTCGCGCAGCGCTGCCGCGCGGGGGGCATCGCGCTCGTGTACCTCACGGTCGGGCTCGAATCGGAGACGAGGCGAATCGCGAATGCCCTCGTCGGCGTGGACGTCTTGACCGTAGGCACGTCGGCGCGACACGCGGAGAATGGTGCGGTGGTCGGCTTCGCCGTCGAAGAAGCTCGCCCGAAACTGGTCCTCAACTTGAAGCAGGCGGCCGCGCAAAACGTGAAATTCAAGGCCGAGGTGCTCCAGCTCGCGCGCATCGTCGAGTGAGTCGGCGTCAGCGAAGCGGCGCGAAAGAAAGCCCACCATGACGAAGAAGATCATCGTAATCGACGACTCCCTGACGGTGCGCGAGCAGGTCGGCGACGTCCTCTCCACGGCGGGATACGCCATCGTCGAGGCGGTAGACGGGCTCGCCGGCGCCGACGCGATCCGCGCCAACCCCGACGCGTCCCTTGCGATCTGCGACCTTCACATGCCGAGGCTCGGCGGGCTCGCGCTCCTCGAGTTGCTCCACAAGGAGGGCACCTCGAAGGTGCCGTTCCTGATGCTCACCACGGAGGGCGCCGTCGAGCTCCTCGAGAAGGCGAGGGCGCTCGGCGCCAAGGGTTGGATGGTCAAGCCGTTCAAGCCGGCCTTGCTCCTCGCCACCGTGCGAAAGCTCGAGCGCGCCATCCCCGCCTGAAGCGAGGCTCGCTCGGTCGCTCGACACGGGGCTTCGCGTCGTAGCCCCCGCCCGCGTATCGATCGCGTGACGGGCGCGCGTTGGTCGTTGCCGCTCACGCGAGAAGAGCGTAAGCGCGAGAGACACTCCGCGGCGCGTCCCGGGCGGAGACGGCTCACCACGCTCTCGAGAAAGGACCGACGATGAAAAAGTTCCTGGTTCTGTACAAGGCGCCGACGTCCGGCTTCGAGCAGATGAGAAACTCCACGCCGGAGCAGCAGAAGGCCGGCATGGAGATGTGGATGGCCTGGAGCAAGAAGGCCGCCTCGTCGATCGTCGATATGGGCGCCCCGCTCGGGAAGAGCCTCAAGGTCACGAAGGGCGGCGCGTCGCCGACCACCAACGACCTCGGCGGCTATTCCATCTTGCAGGCGGAATCGAAGGAAGCGCTCGCCGAGAGCCTGAAGGGGCACCCGCACTTCACGATGCCCGACGGGTTCATCGAGGTCGTCGAGCTGATGCCGATGCCGTAACGCGCGCCGGGTACCTCGCCTTCACGTCGTCGTCGCGCCATCGTCGCGCGCTGCGCCGGGGCAACCTGGCGCAGAGATGTTGCCGAATCGCGCGATCTGGATCGGTAGAGTCCAACGCCGGCCCACCGAGACACCCTCGGGGAAGTGGCCAATGCGCCAACGATCCGCCTCGTGAGAGAGGGACGATTGACATGAAGATATCGCTCATCGGTTCGATTCTGCTGAGTGCGGTCTCGACGACCGCGCTGTTTGGCGGATGTTCTTCCAGCTCGCCCAGCGAGCCTGGCTCGAACGGCTCCGAAAATGTCGGCACGGTGGGCTTGCAGCTCCAAGTCGCGCCCGGCACGACGCTCAACACACTGAGCTACACCATCACAGGGCCGGCCGGATTCAGCCGGATGGGGACCATCGACGTCTCCAACAGCACCACCATCAGCGCCACCATCGGCGGGATTCCCTTCGGCAACGGGTATCTGATTTCGCTCAGCGGCAAGTCTCTCGAGGGCACGGCGATGTGCGCAGGCACCGCCACCTTCAGCGTCACGAGCGCCGCCACCGTCGAAGTGCCCATCCACGTCACCTGCTCGGTCCAGCCCGGCACCGGCAGCATCTCGGTCAGCGGCACGGTCAACGCGTGTCCGACCATCACGGCCGTCGGCGCGAGCCCCTCCGAGGTCACGACCGGCAGCTCGCTCGCCCTCACCGGCGCAGCCGTCGACGCCGACAACGGACCCTCGCCGCTCTCTTACAGCTGGACCGCCAGCTCGGGCGTCCTCACCAACGCCGCCTCGCAGAACCCCACGTTCACGTGCGCCGCGGCCGGCACGGCGACGATCACCCTCTCGGTCTTCGACGGCGACGCGGCCTGCTCGTCGCACCAATCGGTCGACGTCCAGTGCACCGAGCCTGCGACGGCGAGCCCGATCAAGCACGTCATCGTCCTCATCGGCGAGAACCGTTCTTTCGATCATACCTTCGGCACCTACGTCCCCGTCGCGGGCCAGACGGTGTCGAACCTCCTCTCGAAGGGCATCGTCAACGCCGATGGTACCCCCGGCCCGAACTTCGGCCTCGCCGCGCAGTCCACCGCGACGGCGGAGGCCGCGTTCTACGTCGGCGCCGACAGCCGGACGCCCTACGACGTCCTTCCGCAGCCGACGACGAACGGCGCGCCCCAAGCGCAGCGCGCGACCGCGGGTCCCTTCCAGACCGTCGACCAGGTGGCCGCCATCGAGTCCGACCTCGCTCCCGAAGACCTGATCCTCGCGACGACGGGCGCGACGGGCCTTCCCGTGCGAACGCTCGATACGCGCATCACGAACGCGGCGAACCTGCCGAATGGGCCGTTCCAGCTCACGGGCCCGACGATGCCGTACGACGCGTACACCGGCGACCTGACCCACCGCTTCTATCAAATGTGGCAGCAGGAAGACTGCGCGACGGCCAACGCCACGGCCGGCGATCCGTCGGGCTGCGCGAAGGACCTCTTTCCCTTCGTCTTGACGTCGTTCTCGACCGCGAACAACGGCCAGGGCAACCCGATGGCGTTCTTCAACGTCCAGAACGGGGACGTGCCGTACCTCAAGGGCCTCGCCGACACGTACGCGATGAGCGACAACTTCCACCAGTCGTTCATGGGCGGCACCGGCGCCAACCACTCGATGGTCGGCTTCGGCGACGCGGTGCCCTGGACCGACGGCGACGACAACCCCGTGCCCCCGCCCGTTTCGCAGATCGCGAACCCGAACCCGCAGACCGGAACGAACAACAACTACACGGTCGACGGCGCGTTCAGCAACTGCTCGGACACGACGCAGCCCGGCGTCGCCCCGATCGTCAACTACCTCGCGTCGCTCCCCTACGCGCCGAACCCGAACTGCGCGCCGAACACCTACTACTATCTCAACAACACCAACCCGGCGTACCTGCCCAACGGCGTCCTCAACACGACGGGCACGTTCGTTCCTCCGCTCAAGTCGATGCGCTCGATCGGCGACTCGCTCAGCGACAAGGGCATCTCCTGGCAGTTCTACGGCGGCGCGTACAACCGCGCCCTGCAAAACCTCGGCGGGTATTGCCAGATCTGCAACCCCTTCGAGTACCAGACGCGCTTCATGGCGGACGACGCCGCGCGCAACGCGCACATGAAGGATACGACCGACATGTACTCGGAGATCGCGAACGGCACGCTGCCGGCGGTCTCATTCGCGCACCCCGACGGCACGACCGACGGCCATCCGCAGTCGTCCAAGCTCGATCTCTTCGAAGCCTACGTGAAGAACATCCTCACCAAGCTCGCGGCCAACCCGGACCTCCAGGCGAGCACCCTCGTCATCGTCACGTTCGACGAGGGCGGCGGCTACTACGACTCTGGCTTCGTCCAGCCGATTGACTTCTTCGGTGACGGCACCCGCATCCCGATGATCGCCGTCTCCCCGTTCTCGATGGGAGGCAAGATCAACCACTCGTACGCCGACCAGGTGTCGATCTTGAAGTTCATCGAGCGCAACTGGTCGCTCGCGCCGGTCTCCAACCGGAGCCGCGACAACCTCCCGAACCCGCAGGTGGCGGTCGCCAACCCGTACGTCCCGGTCAACTCCCCGGCCCTCGACGACCTCTGGGACGTGTTCGACTTCTCGCAGACTCCCTGAGGAGAGAGCGTCTTTGCTTCACTTGTCTTTGCGTGGTCGAGGAAGGGCGGATCGCTGGATTCGTCCTTCCTCGTTCGCGTTCGGGGCGTTGCTCGCTTCCTTTGCGGCCGGCTGCGACAGCGCGAGCGGCGCCGCGTCGACCGCCCTCGGCGCGATCGTCTCCGCGCGCGCCGCCGACGCCGCGCCGACGCTCGCCGAGCAAGTCCACGCGGGCGCCCCGAGGAAGGCTCCGCCGCGAGCCGAGGGCCTGACGCCGATCGCGCGGGCGGGCAAAGACATCTTCTTCGACAAGAGCCTCTCGGCGTCGAAGGCCATGTCGTGTGCGACTTGCCACGACCCCGACCATGCGTACGGGCCGCCGAACGACCGTGCCGTGCAGCTCGGAGGCAACAAGGGCACCTCGCCGGGCCTCCGGGCGGTCCCGTCGATCCGGTACAAGGAGTTCACGCCCGGATACGCCGACTTGCTGGACAACCCCGACGGCGTCGCCAACCCCGCGCCGGGCGGGGGCTTCGCATGGGACGGCCGCGCCGATTCGCTGGCCGAGCAGGCGGCGATGCCGCTTCTGTCTCCCTTCGAGATGGCGAACGCGAGCGGCACGGAGGTCGTCGCCGCCCTTCGCAAGTCGCCGAGCGCGGCCACCTTCGTCGAGGCCTTCGGCGCGCGCGTCTTCGACGACGTCGACGCGGCGTTCCGCGACGTGGCGCTCGCGCTGCAGTCGTTCCAGCTCGAAGACCCGAGCTTTCATCCGTACACGAGCAAGTTCGACCTTCGCGCCCAGAACAAGCCGGAGGGTGCCTTCACGCCCGCCGAGGAGCGCGGCTTCGCCGTCTTCGTGGACACGAAGAAGGGCAACTGCACCGGTTGCCACTTCCACGGGCCCGGCAACAACGACGGAAGCTCCGGCATGTTCACCGATTACTCGTACGAGGCCATCGGCGTCCCGCGCAACGCGGAGATCCCCGCCAACCGCGACCCCAAGTACACGGACATGGGCATTTGCGGTCCCCTCCGCAAGAACCGCGTGGAGAAGGGCGTCCGGCAGAACCCCTTCTGCGGCACCTTCAAAACGCCCACGCTCCGCAACGTCGCCACGCGGCACGTCTTCTTCCACAACGGCGTCATGCACTCGCTCGAGCAGGCGGTTCGCTTCTACGTCACTCGGGATACTCGGCCCGAGCTCTGGTACCCGACCGTCGGCGGAAAGCCCGTCGCGCACCCCGACCCCGCCTTCCCGCGCTACGGCCTCGTCACGACGCAATACACCGGGGGGACGGTCCACAAGTACGACGATCTCCCCGCGGCGTATCGCGCCAACATCGACACGCAGATGCCGCTCGACGGGCGCGCCCCGGGATCGGAGGCTCCGCTCACCGAGCGCGAGGTGGCCGATCTCGTCTGCTTTCTGGAGACGCTCACCGACGATTACAAGCCGGCTCCGCCGGACTCGTCGGGTCGCTGCGTTCCGTAAGCCGCTCGATCGAGCCGCGCGGGCGAGTCGTTCAATCCGTCGGCGAGTCGGGGGGACAGGCGTGAACCGTGCCTCGTGACGCACGACCCTGCTCGAGAATCGACGGCGAGTTCACGCAATCGGAACCCCAGGCCCCGGGCTTTTGCGCTCTATTCGCCCGCGTTCGAGAGTCGAACGCGACGCTGACATGGAGGGAATCCCGATGAAGACTTTCCTGGGCTACGCAGTTCTCCTCGGTTTGGCGGCGTCGACGCCGTGGGGCCTCGGGTGCTCGAGCGCGAACCCGCCTGGCGCCGAGAGCGTCGGCCGCGTGGGGCTCGAGTTGGAGCTCGCGCCCGGCGTCACCATCAGCTCGGTCGCGTGGACCATCACCAACGCCACCACCTCCTTCTCGGAGTCGGGCACGGTGAACGTCCAATCGAGCGAGAGCATCGCCTTCCAAGTCGGGGGCCTCCCCTCGGGCAGCGGCTACACGATTGCGCTCACCGCGGCGACGACCGACGGGACGCTCTCGTGCGCCGGCTCGGCGACCTTCGCGATCAGCGCGGGAACGACGGCGGACGTCGCGGTCACGCTCTACTGCACCGGCGCCGCGGACTCGGGGAGCGCCGCCGTCACGGGGACGACGCAGGTCTGCGCGAACATCACGACCCTCTCGGCGTCTCCCACCGAGACGTCGGTGGACTCGACCGTTGCCCTCTCCTCGGCGGCATCGGCGGGTTCGATCGCGCCGACCTTCGCGTGGACGGCGAGCGCGGGCACCTTCAGCGATCCCACGAGCGCCACGCCTACGTTCACCTGTCCGGACACGCCGGGCCCCGTCACCGTGACCTTGACCGTATCGCCGAGCGCCGCGGGCTGCACGACGACGTCGACCGAGTCGCTCACGGTGACTTGCGACGCCCTCGCGCCGACCTTCACGAACGTCTACGCGACCATCATCAGCTCGCGCTGCACGAGCTGTCATCAGCCGGGCAAGGGCGGCGTCACGACGGGCATGCTCGACATGAGCACGCAAGCACTGGCGTACGCGGACCTCGTCGGCGTCGCCGCAGCGGGTGTGGGCGCCGGGGCGTCGGGCGTGATGTGCGCCTCGCTCGGCGTCGACGCCGACGGCGGCCCGCAGCTTCTCCGCGTGGTCCCCGGGGACTCGCCGGACAGCCTCATCTACGAGAAGGTCAACGCCAAGGTGCTCGGCGTGAACCCGCCCTGTGGCAATGCCATGCCGGCGTCCGGCGCGGCGCTGACGCCGGACCAGGTGGCGTTCATCGCGGCGTGGATCGACGGGGGCGCGCTGAACAACTGACGACAGGGCAAGACGGCGCGCACGGGCGCGCCGCGTTCAACCCTGGCGAATGGCGATCTCCGGGAATCGCCCCTCCCAAAACGCGAGCCGCTCCTTCAGCGCAGCGTGCTCCTCGTAGGGCGTCTCGTACGTCCATACGGCGTCTTTCAGCAGCTGGCCGCCGACACGCACCCCGTAGTAGTGGGCCGTTCCCTTGAACGGGCAGACGCTCGTCGTCTCCGAGCGGGCGAGCTTGTCCATTTTCACGTCGGCCCGCGGGAAGTAGTAGCGCGGCGGGTTGCCGTCCTCGTCGACGCGCACCACGTCGCGGGAGTCGGCGACGACCTCGCCGTCGATCTCGACCTTCACGGGGCTCTCGAGGCGCGTTTCGCGGACCTTGTGATCAGGGTGCTGCTGGTGGCCGGGAGCTTTCGACATGAGGACCTCCAGTCGTTTCGATGCGCTGCCGGCAACGCGCGTGACGACAAATCGCGCGGGGTAGCCGTATCTTTTTGCCGGTCGTCTACGTTCATCGGGCATGAGGCCCACAAGCGAGCTGCCGCGTTCGGTGCGGTCATCGTGGCACGGTTTCCTCGAGACGTACGAGCCGCTACGAACGGACCTCTACCGGTACTGCCGCCACCTCACGCGAAGCCCTTGGGACGCCGAGGATCTCGCTCAAGACACCCTCGCCCGCGCGTTCGTCACCCTGGGACAGATGGGGGACGCGCCCCCGAACCCGCGCGCGTGGCTCTTTCGCGTCGCCTACAACCTCTGGGTCGACCGCACCCGTCGCCGCCGCGAGGAGCCGCTCGACGCCGACGTGGAGGACGCGCCGGCGGGCGTCGACCCCCGGCGCACGCGCGAAGCGGCCGGCACGCTCTTGGGTCAGCTCTCGCCGCAGGAGCGTGCGGCCGTCGTGCTCAAAGACGTATTCGCGTTCTCCCTCGAGGAGACCGCCGAGTCGCTCTCCACGACGCTCGGCGCC
Source organism: Polyangiaceae bacterium (assembly GCA_036500865.1). Lineage (GTDB taxonomy): Bacteria > Myxococcota_A > Polyangia > Polyangiales > Polyangiaceae > Palsa-1150. The sequence continues at coordinate 19,299 of DASYBG010000011.1, read as the reverse complement.
GTCAAGACGGCCCTCCACCGCGCGAGGGGCAAGCTCGTCGAGCCGCTCGCCCGCGAGCAAGGATCGACCGGCCCCGCCCCCGCCGTGCTCGATGCATTTTGCGCCGCGTTCAACGCGGGCGATCTCGACCGGCTGACCGCGCTCTTGCTCGACCAGGCGACCGTCGAGGTCGTCGGCGCGACGACGCAGTACGGCCCCGAGGCGGCACGTCGCACGGTGCTCTATGGCATGCTCTTCGGCGTGAAGCGCATGGCCACCGCCGACGTCAGCGGCGGCATCGAGCCCCGCTTCGTGCAGGGCGTCGTCCCGAGCCCCCCGCGCGTCGAGGCCCGCGCGCACCGCGGGGGGTGGGTGCTCCTGCATTTCTACGCGCACCACGACGGCGACGCCGTACGTGCCTTGACGCGCGTCGAGGTCGACGGAGACCGCGTCGCCCGGCTGCAGAACTACTTCTTCAACCCCGACCTCATCGCCGAAGTCTGCGGGGAGCTCGCCGTGCCCGTTCGATCGAACGGCCACAGGTGGTGCCTCCCCGACCGTTGATTCCCCAAGCTCCTCACGAGGCCCGCCATGTCCCTCACGCTCTACTTCCACCCGCTCTCGTCCTTTTGCCACAAGGCGCTCATCGGCCTTTACGACCTCGACGTCCCGTTCGACAAACGCCTCGTCGACCTCTCCGATCCCGTCGATCGGGCGGCGTTCGTCGGCCTCTGGCCAATCGGAAAGTTCCCCGTCCTCCAGGACGAGGCGCAGGGCCTCGTGCTGCCCGAGTCGACCATCATCCTCGAGTACCTCGACGCGCGATGCGCGTCCGAGCGGCGCCTCATCCCGCGCGATCCCGACCAGGCGCGCGACTGCCGGCTCCGCGATCGCTTCTTCGATCTCTACATCCACCTTCCGATGCAAAAGATCGTCGGCGACCGCATCCGCCCGGCGGACCAGCGCGACCCGTACGGCGTCGCGCAGGCCAAGAGCCAGCTCGAGACCGCGTATGCGATCGCCGACGGGTGGGTCGGCGCCGGCCCGTGGGCGCTCGGGGATGCATTCACGATGGCCGACTGCGCGGCGGCCCCCGCGCTCTTTTACGCGAACAAGGTGGCGCCGTTCGGCGCGGACCGGAAAAACTTGGCCGCGTACTTCGCGCGCCTCGAGGCGAGGCCTTCGTACGCGCGGGTGCTCGAAGAGGCCAAACCGTACCTATCGCACTTCCCCGGTTGACGGGGCGCGTCCGAGGCGGGGCCCGTCCTTGAAAAGGGCCACCCCGCATGCCAAGACACCGCGGTCGTGTACGCCGCGGTTGTCCCTCGCCTCGACCCCGACGCCGCCGTCCATCCGAACGTCGCCGCGTTCCTCCACGAGCTCGAGCGCGCCGGGTTCGGGGGCGAAGTTCGCTCCGATCGGGCGACGCGCCTCTCGGCCGCCACCGACAACAGCATCTACCAAGTGCTGCCCGCGGCCGTCGTCTTCCCGCGGACGGCGGCCGACGTCGCGCTCGCGATGCGCCTCCTCGACGAGCCGCGCTTCCACGAGATCGCCCTCACCGCGCGCGGCGGCGGCACCGGCACGAACGGCCAGGCGCTCACGAGCGGCGTCGTCCTGGATCTGTCGCGGCACATGGCGAAGATCCTCGCCCTCGACCTCGAAGCGGGCTGGGTCACGGTGCAGGCGGGCGTCGTCCTCGACGATCTCAACGCGTTCCTGAAGCCGCACGGCGTCTTCTTCGCGCCGAACCTCTCGCCCTCGAACCGGGCGACGCTCGGCGGAATGATCGCGACCGACGCCTGCGGAGAAGGCTCGCGCATCCACGGCAAGACGAGCCAGCACGTGGTCGACCTCGAGGTCGTCGTCCGCGGCGGCACGGTCCACCGCACGGCGCGCGTGGGCGGCGCCGAGCTCGACGCGCTGTGCGCGGACCCCGGCCTCTTCGCGCAAGCCCACAAGCTCGCGCGCGAGATCGCGATCGCGAGGCGCGACGACATCGCGTCGACCTTCCCCAAGCTCCGGCGCTACATGACCGGCTACAACCTCGCCCACATGGCGAGCTCCGACGGGTCGACCGTGGACCTCGCTCAGCTCCTCACGGGGAGCGAGGGCTCGCTCGGCGTCGTGACCGAAGCACGACTGCGCCTCACGCGCGACCATCGCCATCGCGCGATGGTCGTCCTGCGCTACCCGAGCTTCGACGACGCGCTCGCGGGCGCGGCGTGGATCCTCGGCACCGACCCGGGCTCGGTCGAGACCCTCGACGAGACCGTCCTCACCCTCGCCAAGGGCGACGTCATCTATGACCCGGTGCGCGAGTTCGTCTCCGACCCGGGCCCCGAGACGACGCGCGCCATCAACCTCGTGGAGTACGGCGGCGACGACGCGGCCGCCGTCCAGGCGAAGCTCGACGCGCTCGTCGCCGAGATCGGCCGCCGCAAGGACGTCGCCGGCACACCCCACGGGCACTCCATCACGTGGAAGGCGAACGAGCGCGAGGCCCTGTGGAACCTCCGCAAGAAGAGCGTGGGCCTCCTCGGCAATACCCCCGGCGCCCGCAAGCCGGTGCCCTTCGTCGAAGACACGGTCGTCCCGCCCGAGCGCCTGCAGGCCTACGTGCGCGAGTTTCGCGCCATCCTCGACGCCGAGGGCCTCCGCTACGGGATGTTCGGCCACGTCGACGTCGGCTGTCTCCACGTGCGGCCCGCGCTCGACCTGAAAGACCCCGAAGACGAAGCGCGCATCCGCCGCATCACCGACGCCGTCGCCGCGCTCGTCACGCGCCACGGCGGCCTGCTCTGGGGCGAGCACGGCAAGGGCTTTCGCTCCGAGCTCGTCCCCCACCACTTCGGGCCCGTCCTCTACCCCGAGCTCCAACGCATCAAGGCCCTCTTCGACCCGCGCAACCAGCTCAACCCGGGAAAGATCGCGACCCCCGCCGGCACGCGCCACGTCCTCGCCCGCGTCGACGGGCCGACGATGCGCGGCCAGCTCGATCGGCAAATCGCCGTGCGCGACCGCGACGCGCTCGGCCCGGTCATTCACTGCAACGGCAACGGCCAGTGCTTCGACGTCAGCGCCGACAACGTGATGTGCCCGTCGTCGAAGATCACGCGCGACCGAATCCACTCGCCGAAAGGCCGCGCCTCCATGATGCGCGAGTGGCTGCGCCTCCTCGCCGGCAGGGGCGTCGGCGCGACGGAGGCGCTCGAGGCCAAGGGGAGCTTGCCGTGGATCGCGCGCGCGTGGCAGCGGCTCGTCCACCCGCGGCGCTCCGAGGACTTCTCGCATCAGGTCTACGACGCCATGGCCGGTTGCCTCGCCTGCAAGGCCTGCGCGACGCAGTGTCCGGTCCGCGTCGACGTGCCCGACTTCCGGGCGCAGTTCCTCGAGCTTTACCACCGCCGCTACGCGCGTCCTCTCCGCGACTACTTCGTCGCGCTCCTCGAGCGGTTGCTCCCGCTCATGGTGGTCGTGCCGAGGCTCATGAACGCCCTCATGGGCAACGCGCTCGCCGCGTTCTTCTTGAGACGCGTCGTCGGCATCGCCGACACGCCGCTGCTCGACCCCGACACGGCGGCCAAGCGCCTCGCGCGCCACGGCATTCCGGTGTCGCGCCCCGAGGACATCGAGCGCCTTCCGAAGGACGCGCGCGCCGTCGTCGTGCTGCAAGACGCGTTCACGACCTTCTACGAGCCGGCCGTCCTCGAGGCCTCTTGCTTGCTCCTTCGTGCCTTCGGCTTCGAGCCCCATGTGCTGCCGTATTTCGAGAACGGCAAGGCCCTCCACATCAAGGGATTTTTGCGGAGCTTCCGGGGCGTCGTCGAGCGCAATACCGCGCTCCTCCGGCGCGTCGCCGCCGCGGGGTTCCCGATGGTCGGCATCGAGCCCGCGGTGGTCCTCACGTACCGCGACGAATATCCGAAAGAGCTCCACGGCGAGGCCGGCTTCCGCGTGTCGCTCCTCCAGGAGTGGCTCGCGGAGCAGACGGGCAAGGTCGAGGCGCGCAGCGCGCCGCGTGCCGTCGCGCCGTTCCGGCTCCTGTCGCACTGCACCGAGCAGGCCCTCGTGACGAAGGCGCCCGCGCAGTGGGCGAAGGTCTTCGCGGCGCTGGGCGTGCCGCTCGAGGTCGTCAAGAGCGGGTGCTGCGGCATGTGCGGCGTCTACGGCCACGAGGTCGCGCACAAGGACGACTCGCTCGGCATCTTCGCGCTCTCCTGGAAGCGGAAGATCGAGCCGGAGCGGGACAAGGGCAGGATCCTCGCGACGGGTCACTCGTGCCGGACGCAGGTCGAGCGCGCCATGGGCATGGTGCCGAGCCACCCTGCGGAGGCCCTGGTATCGGCGCTACGGGACGCGCCGCCGTCCTCTGCGTCGTAGCGTATTCGTCGTATCGACCGCGCCGACTCAGGCGCGCCGGCCCACCGCGCACCAGTAGGGGACACCGTCGCGAAAGCGCACGTCCTCGAGGCCCGCCGCCGTCATCATCGTCTCGATCTGCGCGGCGGTGAACCGCTGCTCGAGGCGGGTACCGAATCGGTCGAGCGCGTCCGTCCGCATCGCGTAAAACGACTTGTGCCGATAGTACGACAAGGGCACCGCGCGGACGTCCGCGCCGGCCTTCTCGGCGAGCGCCGCGCTGCGCGCCAATGGGAAGTACACGCCGGCCGCGATCGCCTGGCTGATCCCGAGACGCACGGGGAAGGGCATGCGCGAGAGGACGCGGCGGCCGGCGTCGCTGGCCTTCCACAGGAGGCGAAACCAGGCCGGCCGGTTGTCGAACGCGTAATAGAGATAGAGAAGGAGCGGCGCGCCGCGCTTCAGCTTCGCGACGCAAGCGCGAATGGCCGCCTCCGTATCCGGCACGTGGTGCAAGACGCCGAGCGAATAGCCGAAGTCCATCGACGAGTCGTCGAGCGGGATCGCGTCGACGCTCGCGTGGTGAAAGACACAATGGCCGGCTCGTTCGAGGTTTCGCTTCGCCACGGCGAGCGCCTCGGCGCTCGCATCGATGCAGTGCAGGCGCCCCACCCGCGGCGCCATGATGCGCGCCCAGCGGCCGCTGCCGCACCCGAGATCGAAGCCGACCGGGTTCGGCGGGAGCTCGTCCCACGGGAAGACCGAGAAGTACTCGTCGAACGACCCGCGGAGCTCGTCGTCGCTGCGGTCGACGTGATCGAACGTCTTCCATTCGTCGCCGAAGCCGCGGACCGTGGAGTCGTCTGCGTTGGGCATGCTCTCGAGCGATCGGCTCCGGTCAGGGCATATCGTAATAGACGTACCCGCGGCCTCCGGTGGTCAAGTATGCGCGCCCGTAGACGTTCGCGTCGCCCGCGATGAAGTTTCCCTGGAGCGCTCCGAACTGGTGCGTGTCGTCGTTGAAGCGCGTCCACGTCGCGCCGGCGCCGTCATCGGATCGGAAGAAGCCGTATTGGGCGGCCACCGTCCCGATGAGGAACACCGCCGGATGCGAGCTCCCAGGCGCCGCCATGCCGAAGCCGACGCCGTTCGCCTTCGTGACGGTCGTGACGACCGTGCGCGTCGCGCCGGCCCCCGTGAACTGGTAGAGGCCGCCCGTCGAGGCGACCCAGACCTCGCCCGCCTGCCCGAAGACCGGCCGCGGCGCCCCGTTCCCCGTGAACGTGTTCGCAGACGCAAACGTCGCTCCGCCGTCGGTGCTGACGTACAGCATGCCCGCCGTGGTCGCGTAGAACGTGCCGGGCATCACGCGGTCGGCGGCGACCACCGCGCCCGTCGGCAAGCCGGTCACCGCCGTCCAGGTCGCGCCGCTGTTGGTCGTGCGCGCCGCCGTTCCGAAGTTCCTCGCGGGGGCGACGACGAACGCGCTCCCGTCGGCGGCGACCGCCACGGAGTTCATCTCGTTCGCCGTCGTGTAGCCCGTGGCAGCGGCGGCGCAGGGCGTCCACGTCTGGCCGTTGTCGTTCGAGTACGCGACGTCGGAGGCGATCTGGCCGCTGTTGCCCACCCGGACGACGAAGTTCGGATTCGACGCCGCGAAATCGATTCCGCTGGTCCGATTGTCGAGCGGATTGGAGTACTCGCCCGTCGACGAATAGACATCGAGGTTCGCGTTGCGCATCCCGCCGAGGTCCCCGACCGCCCCGAGAAAGGCGCCGTCGACGGTCGGCATGAGCGACGTCGGGACCGTCTCCTCGAGGCCCTTGTCGAGGAACGCCCAGGTGACGCCTTGCCCGTTCGCGCCCGTGGCCGATCCGATGTTCGTGCTCGTCCAGATGCCCGCGCCCGTACCGTACATGGCGCGCGCCGGGTTGAACGGGTCGAGCGCCACCGCCTCCACCCAGTTCGTCGCGCCCGTGCCGATGTTGGCGCCGCCGGACAGCCAGTACTGCGCGCCCTGGACGTCGTACGTCGATCCTCGCGTATTGCCGTTGATCGGCGGCTGGGCGATGACCTGCCAGGTCGTGCCGCCGTCGGTCGTCGCGAGGACGCGGTCGGGGGCGTACCAGTCGAGCGTGGAGACGATGACGTGCAGCGGGTTTTGCGCGTCGACGCTGATCCCGCCCGACATGCCGCCCCAGTTCGTGGCCGGCGTGACGTTGGTCCAGGTGCCGCTGGCCGTCGCGTACTTCCAGACCTGTCCGACGAGCGTGCCGCCCGTGACGTTGTTGGGGCCATAGTCGCCCGAGTAGGCCAGCCAGAGGGTCCCGTCGCTGCCGAGCGAGGCGTGGTGCGCCATGAGCCCCGTCGGTCCACCCGGAACGACCGCCCAGGTCGCGCCGCCATCGGTCGTCCGATAGAGGTTGCTGCCCGCGCTCTTGGTGGCCGCCGCGACGTAGATGTTCGACGACGCGCCCGTGGCGGCGTCGAGGCTCGACTTGTCGAAGACGACGACGGGCAAGCCGTAGGTCGCGTCGCCCATCGTCGGAAACGACGTCACCTGGGTCCAGCTCGTGGCCGAATTGGTGCTCGTGTAGAGGCCGTTGCTGCGAGAGCCGAAGAACAAGACGGCGTGGTTGTTCGGGTCGACCGCGAGCCGTTCGCCCATGCCGCGGCCCGTATTGTTGCCGCCCATCGGAACGCCGATCGTGTTGACCGCCCACGTGGTCCCCTGATCGGTCGACCGGAGGACGACCCCGTTGCCGCTCGTCAGGTACATGCCGGCGGCGGCGTAGACGATGTTCGGATCCACCGGGTCGGGCGCGATGCTCTCGCCCCCGAGGTAGTTGCCCTGGGCCGTGGGGAACGAGTCGGTCAGCGGCGTCCACCGCGCGCTCGTGTCGTTCCAGCGATAGAGGCCGCCGACGTCGGTCCTTGCGTAGGCGAGGCCGCTCTGCGCCGGGCTGAAGACGATGCCGCTGACGAAGCCGCCGCCGCCGATCGCCACGTTGTTCCACGAAGGCGAGCCTGACGCCGGGCCGCCATCCCCGCCGCCTCCGGAAGAGCTGCTGCCGCCCGAACCTCCGTCGGAAGGCGCGGTGGCGTCCAGGTCGGGGCCGACCCCGCTCCCGCTCCCGCCGCCCGAGGACGAAGATGAGCCGGGCGAGCCATCGGGCTTCTCGGTGGGCGAAGTGGTGACGCAGCCGCCCGCGGCGAGCGCTCCGACGGCAAGGGCTAAGGGAAACGTCGTTCTTCTCAAAGGTCGGACCATCGCAAGCAAGAGGTTACGGCGCGACAACGATAGCCCAGTGCCGCCATGCGCGCATTTCGGCTCAAGATCGCCGCCGCAACCCCCGCCCTACGGCCCCCCGTACACCTCTTGCCGCGTGAAGAAGCCGTCCCCCACGACGGTTTCCATCATGTTCTCCCGCGTGGCCACGACCACGTCCAGGAGGACCGCCGGCACGTCCACCTTGCCGTTGTAGACGCTCTGCTTCGCGACGATGACGTGCTTGGTGGAGAGCTGGACCGCGAGCTCCATCGCGGAGTCGGCGAGATGACGGAGCGGCTTGTACACCGTCATCGATTGGGTGCCCCCGACGACCCGCTGGCACGCGACGAGCTCCGCGTCCTGGCCCGTCACGAGGACCTTGCCCGCGAGCCCCTCCTCCGAAAGGGCCTGCACCGCACCGCTCGCCGTGCCGTCGCTCGACGCGAGGACGGCCTCGAAGTCGTGGCCGTGGACCGAGATGGCGGCGTTGACGATCTTCTTCGCGTTCTCCGGCTTCCAGTCGTCCGCCCAGTCTTCGTGGATGATTCGAATGTCTCCGCGCTCGAGATACGGCGCGAGGACCTCGTCTTGGCCCTTCTTGACGAGCACCGCGTTGTGGTCCGTCTTCGAGCCGAGCACCCGGACGATCTTGCCTTTGCCGGGAGTCGCCAGGTGATCGACCACGTACTTGGCTTGGAGCGCGCCGACGCGGACGTTGTCGAACGAGACGTACGCGTCGACGTTCGAATCGACGATGAGCCGGTCGTACGCCAAAACCGGCACCCCCGCCTCGTGCGCGAGACCGACCGCCTTCGCCATCGCTTTGCCGTCGTGAGCAATGACGATGAGGACGTCGACGTGGCGGGTCAGCAGGCCGACGACGTCGGAGATCTGCCGGGCGTCGTCGCCGTTCGCCGACTGCACCAGCACCTCGGCCCCGAGCGCCTTCGCGCGCGCGACCATCATGTCGCGGTCACGCTGCCAGCGCGCCTCCTTGAGCGTGTCCATCGAGAGGCCGACGAGGACGTGCTCGGCCCGCGCGGCGGGCGCCTCCCCAGCGGCGTGGCCTCGCGGGGCCCGCAGCACGCCGACCGCCGCGCACGCGGCGAACACGAAGAGCATGAGCGCCGTGCGCGAGGTCAAGGGGCGTTACTTTAGGCCGCCTTCCGCGCCGCAGGTGAACAGACTGTAACGTACGCCGGCGTCTACTCGCCGCGGCGCCGTCGCCCCCACTCCGCCATGCCCGACCCGGTCGGCCATCCGGACCGCGGGTACGTCTTCTGTTCGTCGTCGGGCCGGCCGAACTGCACCGGGCTGGGCGAGACCGACTGAACGCTCGCGGCGCTGCACACGGCGGCGGCATCGTTGGCCGGCCCCGGCACCTCGCTGCTCGTCGGGATCGCGCCCGCGGGGACGCGATGGCACGGAGAGCCCTCGAGCACTTCGCCGAGATCCCGCGCGTTCGCGTCTCGCGCCGTGAGCGACTGCAGCCCGAACGTCGACTCGATGAGCTTCAAGGTCGACGTGTGCTCGAACGGTCCGTGATGGACCACGCCTGGGGCGGCGAGGTTCGAGATCACGATGGCCGGCACGCGGAATCCGAGCTGGGTGTAGTCGGGCACGAGCCTTCCGTCGGTGGGCGTCGTCTCGTCTCCCGTGTGATCGACCGTCGCCGGGTCGGTATCGTCGGTGACCTGCGGCGGCGGCACGTGGTCGTAGAACCCGCCCCACTCGTCGAAGGTCACGATAAATACCGTATTGTCGAGGTAACCGGCGTCGGCGAGCGCGTGGTACGCGTCCGCGATGAAGCGCTCTCCGAGGCGGATGTCCGCGAGCGGATGGTCGTCGGCGGAGGTGCCGTTGCCCTCCGTGTCGAACGCGGGGTCGAGGAAGCTCACGTTCGGCAGATTTCCCTGCGCGACGACGTCGAGGAACGAAGGCGTGGTCACCGGGATCCCGAGCGCGTCGACGTCGCCCGGCGCGAACGGATGCCAGAAGGGGAAGTACTTCGCTCCCCACAGCGCAAGAAACGGGAGATCGCGGAAGAAGTAACCGCCGGTCGGGATGCCGAGCGTGTTCGGAATGGGCGACAGCTGGTCCCAGATGCTCGCCAGCGTGGAGATGACGTTGTTGTTGTGGTCGCGGTCCGTCCGCGCGGCGTGCTGGTAGAAGCGGTTCGGGAAGGTCTCCCCCGCGAACGAGCAGAAGTACCGATCGAGCACCGTGTAGCGCTCGGCGAGCGCGCCGATGACCGGAAGATCCGGCTCGGCCTTGCGGCGGCCGTCGGCGTGGAGATTCGTGTAGTAGCCAATGGGGAAGGTGTTGGCGCGCGCGAGCGTCACCCCCGGGTTGGCGGCGGGCGCGGTGGGGCGCTTGAGAAAGCCGTCCATCCGGCCGAAGTTGTTCTGAACGAGGAACCCCTCCCAGCTGTGATCCGGGTCGCTGTATCCGCAGCCCTGGAAGTCGGGGGCGAGCGGATAGTTCGGATAGAAGTGGCCGTCCGTCGACGGATAGACGAGGTCGCGGCGTCCGTCCGCGCCGGGGAGCCAGCCGAGGAAGTGATCGAACGACCGGTTCTCCATCATGAGAACGACCACGTGCTCGATGCCGTTCGATCCGCGCGGGAACCTCGCAGGGGAGGCGAGGGCCGACCTCCCCGCGAGGAACTCCGAGCCCGTCATCGCGAAGCCCGTGGAGGCGCCCGCCAGCTTGAGAAAGGTCCGTCGCGTCAGCATGGGTGCGAATTATGGAGAGGGTAGGCGAGCGAGAAAGCAACATCTCGGTCACGCCCGCGGGCCGAGGAAGCGTCGTCGAACATCGCTACCTCCGAGCGCTCACCCGCACGAACGCCGTCAACCCCGCGGAGGCAGTTCTACCGTGACGGCCACCACCTGGTCTTTTCGCACGATGGTCGCGTGCAGGGCGGCCTCGCCCGAGGTCCACGCGGCGACGCCGGCGGCGGTCGCGTCGTCTTCCGTCCGGGTGGGCTTGCCGTCGATCGACGTGACCACGTCCCCGTCGGCGAGTCCGACCCCGAGCGCTCCCACGCCCGACAGGCGCACGCCCGCGGGCGCTCCACGTCCGTCGCGAACCGCCACCCAATGAACCGCGCGGAGGCGAGCCGCGGAGAGCTTCATCAATCGATCGATCGCGATGAAGAGGTGCGCCGCCGAGGCTCCCTTCTCGCGCGGCGCCGGCGCCGCGTGGGCCGCCGCCACGATGCGAGGCAGGGAGCGCTCCGCCCCACCGACCGCCGGCAGGGCCCCTCCGGCGACGACGGACGGCGCGGCGTGCGATTTCGCGCCGACGACCGCGTCCACCTTCGACGCCGCGTGCATCACCGCCGCCGCCTCGACGAGGGGCGCGACCATCGCATCGCCCACCCGCGAAACCAGCGCGCGCGAGCCCACGCCCACGAGCACGAACGGCGCAGCCGCCAGCAGCCATACCGAACGGGGGGACAGCCTCCTCAAGACCCACCGAGCGTAGCATCCCGGGCCCGAAGGCTCGGGCGGAACGCGGCCGCCCCCTTCGCCCGTCACTGCGCCGCCCACGGGATGTCCGAGGGCTCGCCGAGCACCTCGACGTCGTGGAACGGCGCGTAGTCGACGATGCGCGTTCCGTCCGGCTCGACCGTCAGCACGTTGGCATGACGCGCATTCCAGACGATGTCGTCGAGGCGATACACGTGGCGCGCGTGAATCGGCTGGCCGATGGTCTCGTCGAGCCCGGTGAACGCCATGTAAATCGACGCGTCTTGCCTGCGCAGCCGGTCGATCGCGTCCTGGCCGCCCCAGAAGGGGCTCGACGGGTCGATGCGGTGCATCGGCACCCACGTCAGCGCAAAGAGCGCGGTGCGGTCTCGCACGAGCGAGATCTCGTGCGGGATGCGGATGACGTCCCCCTCTCGGCTCGTTTCCATGAGCAGCACGAAGACGCGGAGCTGCCCCTCGACGACCATGTTGCCGCGCCAGTTGGCCATGCGAAATACGAGGTATGGGGAGCCGTCGCGGAGGTGCACGACGGCCTTGTGGCTGAAGATCACCCGGGCGGTCGCGCGCGCGAACTTGGCGAACGTGACGCCGAGGATGAGCGCCATGCCGAGGGTGCCGATGAGGGCTTCGACGACGACGACGAGGTGGCCGTAGCGCGTGGCGGGGTACATGCCGCCGTAGCCGATGGTCGCGAACGTCTGGACGCTGAAGTAGAAGTCCTCCTCGAACGTCGACGCGTTCGCGACGCAGCCGGGGCTCGTCGCGTAGAGGACGGCGAAGACGAAGTTCGCGCCGAGCCAGATCGCCGTGACGCTCGCGAAGAACCGCCACCACGGCATGGAGAGGACGCGGTGGTAGAGATCGTCGAGGAGCGACTGCTGCTGGCCGTTCGTTCGAATCTTCGGAGCGGAGCCCGGCGAGCCTTCGAAGCGGAGCCGCTTGGGGGCGGGGTGCTTTGAGTCTGGAAACACGGGCGCATCATAGCGGGGGCGTCGGCGCGGGCTTTCGCGGCGTGTCCCTTCGCCGGGGAGGCGCACCTCCGAGCGGCGGACGCGAACGTCTGTCGCGGAGGCGGCCATCACGGAAGCGGGGACGCGAACGTGCCCCGTGGGGGGGGGACATCATGGAGGCGGAGACGGGCGTGTCCCCGCGCGAGAGGCGTGCGCCCCCGCGGAAGACGCTCCTCTCTCGGCGAGAGGGGCGTCCGTCCCCGTCTCGGAGAGGCGTGTCGCCGCCGGGGACACGGCCGCATCCGCCTCGGAGATGCCCGTCCTTGCGGGGGACACGGCCGCCCCCGCGAAGCGCCGCCTCCTCCCGGGGAGAAGGGCGCGCGCTTCGTCGATGGACGCGGCCTCCCCCGTCGCGTCCGCGCCTCTCCCGCTCCGAGGAGTTCTCGTAAGTGCGCGAAAGCGCGTCGTCCCCAAAAGAAAATGAATTATTTTTCTCGGAAGTGCCTCGCTGACCGGGCTTCTCCATGTGGAAGGGCGATGGAGGCCGGCGCATCCCGCTCCGGCAGTCGCCCTCCCGATCATCGGAGAGAGGAAGTGGTCCATGGCCAAGTCAGGAAAGGAAACCCAGGCGTCGCTCGCGAAGCAGCTCATCGCGGGCGCAAACAAGCACTTCCTGGACGCGAGCGTCACGCTCACGATCGGGGGTGCGTCGTACACGGTCTCGCAGTTGACGACGCTCCTACAGAGCTTCGTCGATCTGCGGGCCGCCTCGGACGCGGCGAAGGTCGCGGCCAAGGCGAAACTGGTCGCCGAACGTGCCCAAACGCCTTCCTTGAGCGGAGTCATCTCCGCTTTCGTGAAGTACGTGAGGGCGACGTTCGGCGACTCGGCCGACTCCCTCGCCGACTTCGGGCTCTCCGCGCCCAAGGCGAGGACTCCGATATCGGCCGAACAGCAGACCGTGGCGGTCGCGAAGCGCAAGGCCACACGCGCCGCGCGACACACGATGGGAAGCCAGCAGAAGAAGGGCGTCAAAGGTACGGTCGAAGTGACCGTCACCACGACGCCCCTCCCTGCCACGCCGGCCGTCGTCACATCGGGGGGTAGCACCGCGGCGAACGCGGGCGGTACGTCGACGCCGCACGCCTAAACCGCAGACCGCATCGTCGTGAGCAAAAACCAGGGACACGGGGGGAGCCGCACGCGCCGCGGCTCTCCCCGATCCCGCTGCGAAAGGCGCGCGCGGTGCCCCCACCCACGGCACCGCGCTCGACGCGAGCGCCCGTGTCCCCTCACGGACAAAACGCGATTTCGCACTCCCCGTCCACGCAGGCGAAGTGCGCGCATCCGTCGCCGCCGTCCGTGCACACCTCACAAAGGTCCGGCAAGGGCCCGCTGCAGTCCGAGGCTTTCACGCATTCGGGCTTGGGCATGCGCTCGCATCGCCCGTGATCCCATCGCTCGTCGTGCCGGCAGCGCTTGCTGTCGTCGGCGGCCGGCGCGCACGTACAGCTCGCGTCGCCCATCTCGAGCGGGCAATTGCAGATGCTGACCGCCTCGGTCGAACGCGAGACGTCCGTCTCCGTCGACGACGGGGCGGACGAGCACGCGACCATGCCGCCGAACCCCATTAGGAAAAACGAAGTGACCGTCATCGATCGTTTCATCGTATTTGCCCTCTCGTGGTGAAGCGCGCGGAAAGATGCGGCCGTTTCGTCGGCTCCACTCCATCGAGCGCCGTCCGCGCTTCGAACGCTCCCATCGGAAGTCCCCTGAGTCCCGCGTGAGCCTCGCCGGCCGCGCGAGTCACGGTAGCCCTTCATCGCTCGCACGCCATCGGTTTCGCGGGGCGGCGCATGAGATCGTTCTGCCGTCGCGTCCGACGGGGGGCCTCGACGCGGGGGTCCGGACCGCCTCGCGTTTCCCCCCGTCGCCGAGCCGACCGAGATTCGTCACGACGCCGACCAGCCCGGTCCCATCCCAACGGATGCACAGTGCGTGCTATCCGCCCCCCGATGGCCGGCCGAGCTCCGTTCGTCGGCGTCGTCGTCGCGATCAGCATCGTGCTCATGCTCGTGCGCCCGAGGGCCGTGGCGGAGGTCTACTGGGTCTTTCTCGGCGTCGTCGTCCTCGTCGTCAGCCGGGCGATCTCACCGACTCTCGCGGCGCACGCGCTCGCGGAGGGCCGCGACGTCTACCTCTTCTTGATCGGGATGATGCTCCTCGCGGGGCTCGCGCGCGTGCACGGAGTCTTCGAATGGCTCGCCGGCTGGGCGGTCCGCGCGGCCCGAGGCTCGGCCTCGCGGCTCTTCGCGCTCGTGTACTCGGCCGGCGCTCTCGTCACGATATTCATGTCGAACGACGCGACCGCCGTCGTCCTCACGCCGGCGATCCTCGCCGCGACGAAGCGTGCGCGTGTGGAGCCTTTGCCGCACCTCTTCGCGTGCGCGCTCATCGCGAACGCGGCCTCGTTCGTCCTTCCCATCTCGAATCCCGCGAACCTCGTCGTCTACGGCGGCCGAACCCCTGCGCTCGGCGCGTGGCTCCTCGCCTTCCTCCTGCCCAGCGTCGCGTCCATCGCGGTCACCTTCGTCGTCCTGCGCGCGTCGTTCCGCGGCGCCCTGTCGGGCACGGTGGAGGAGGACCACGCGTACGCCCCGCTCGGACCGAGCGGTCGCCTCGTCCTCGGCGGCCTCGCCTGCACGACCGTGGTCCTGCTCGTCGCCTCGGCCATACACGCCGATCTCGGTCTGCCGACCTTCGCCGCGGCCGCCGTGGTCGCCGTCGCCGTCTCGGTGATGGAGCGACGCCGGCCCTGGGATCTCGCGCGCGAGGTGAGCTGGCCGACGTTGGGGCTCGTCGGAGGGCTCTTCGTGTTGGTCGAGGCCACACGGACGATTGGCCTCTTGGACGTCACGCGCGGGTGGCTGCTCCGGCTCGATGCGTGGCCCGGCGGGCTCTCCTCCACGGTCGCCGGAGCCGCCGTCGCCGTGGTGAGCAACGTCGCCAACAACCTCCCCGTCGGCCTCGTCGTCGGCGAAACACTCCGGTCGTCGCGCTCGACCGAGCTCCTGAGCCGTGCGCTCCTCGTCGGCGTCGACCTCGGCCCGAACCTCTCGGTGACCGGTTCGCTCGCGACGCTTCTGTGGCTCATCGCCCTGCGGCGCGAGCGCGTGAACGTGACGTTCGGCGCCTTCCTCAAAGTGGGGGTGCGCGCAATGCCCCTCGCGCTGGCGGGCGCTCTCCTGTCTCTCCTGGCCGTCGCGTGCCTGCGCGCGCGCCCATAGCGGAGCCCCTACGGCCTCGGTGACACCTGGAGGTCGCGGGCGGCCTTGACCGCCAGAACGTCCATCGCGGCGGCCGTTCCGCCCCCCGCGCCGCCCCCGAGCTGCACGTCCGGCGTCTGCCGCTGGGCCCCGTAGGCCGTCGCCCACGCCTCCATGACCTTCACGTAGGCGTCGATGCGGCTCTGGAAGTTGTTGTTGGCTTGGACGGCGAGCCTCGCGGCGTCGGCCGCGGCCTTGGCCGTCGTCACGGTCTGCTGCGCGTTGAGCTTGGCCGTTTCGAGCGCGAGGGCGGCCACGTCCTTGTCCTTCTCGGCCTGGGTCACCGCGACGGCCTTCTCCTGCTCGGCGGCGGTCACGGCGGTCGCCTTCTCGACCTCCTGGTCCCACTTCGCCTTGGCGGCGGCGGCCTTGCCCTGCTGCTCGACGGTCAGCGCGTCTTGCTCGGCCTTCCGGGCGTTCACGATGGCCTGCTGCACCGCCATGATCGCCTCCTGCTGCTGCTTGATCTGCGCTTCGACCACCGGGTCGTAGTCGATGCCGTTGATCGTGATGTTCGAGGCGTTCATCCCGAACTTTTGGATCGGGCTCTCCTCCTCGCGCTCGATGTTGTTGGCATAGTGGTCGTTCTGCTTGGGACGAACGATGTCGACGACCTTCTCCTGCCCGGTCAAAGGGTCGGTCGTTTTGACCTGATCGTGCTCGGTCCGATAGACGCCGTTCTGAATTTGGTCGGTGATGTAATTGATGAGATCCGCGCGCTTCTCCGCGTAGCTCTCGCGGCTGCTCATGAGCGGACCGCTCATGTAGACGCCCTTGTTGACGACCTGGCGGACGAGCTCGTGGTCGATGGCTTCCATCGAGTGGTACGTCTGATGGAGCGCCAGCATCTTGTTCGGATCGCTCGGCAGCGTGTACCGGAGGGACCCGGAGATGTTGCCGTGGCCGCCGTCGTTGAAGCGGACCTTGATGCTGTCGTCGGTCGTCTTGCCTTCGTCTTCCTTGGCCGAAAACCAGAGCTGGGCGGATCGCTTGTAGCGCGTCACCGTCCCCCAGAGGACGGCGTGCGGACCCGGCGTGTCCCAGACGTGGAGCTGGCCGCCGACGAGGTCCTGTTTGATGACGATCTCGTCGGCCTGGATGGTGACCATCGTGCCGTTGAAAATCCAGATGACGACGAGGACTCCGGCGAGGACGACCGCGATTCGGATACCGAGTTTGACGAGCAGGTTCGAGTCAGGCTTGATCATTTCGCTTTCCCGTCCGGTGTCGCTTCCTTCGGGGCCTCGGCGGGCTCCCCCTCCGAAACGCCGGGCGCGCCCTTCGCGGCGCGCTCGTCGCCCAGGGTCTCGCCGTAGAGGCCCTCGTAGATCTTCTCGGTCTCGCGGTGGACCTTCGCGATCTCCACCTCGAGCTTCGCGATCCGCAGCCGCTCTTGTGCTTCGGCCAGCGGGTCTTTGCGGCGCCAGGGGGCGAGCTTCACGAGCCGGAAGATCGGTACGCCTCCGATGACGAGCGCGACGCCGACGGCGGCGGCGAGCAAGATGTCTTCGAGCAACATGCGACCCCGGGTACGAGAATACCCGAACCGCGAGGTCAGCGCGCTTCGTGCCCTGCCGCGGAGCCGCCACGCCGAGCGGAGCGCCGCGACCGTCCCAAACCGATCGCTGCGACGAAGAGAGCGCCGGCGGACCAATCCCCTCCCTCGGACCCTCGAACCGTCGTGCACGAGCAGCCCTTGCTCTTGGTGCTCGTCGTCTTCGCGCCCGTGGCGGCGTCGGACTCCGGGCCCGCATCGCCGGCCCCGGCATCCGTGCCGACGGTCGCCGGGGTGCCCGCGTCGATCCCGTTTTGCGCGTCTTGCGTGAAGGGGGTCGGCGCCGGCGGCGCGCCGCCCACCGTGTTGACGATGAGATTGTCGAAATAGGCCGGGGTGTACGAGCCCAAGTAGCTTTGCGTCGCGAGTCCGACCTGTCCGCCCAGAAAGCTCGCGTCGGTGATCGAAAACACCTGTGTGGCGTCGACGAGGCCCTGGATCGAGGTCCCCGAAAAGACGAGCTTCAGGTTGTGCCAGTCCCCCGCGGCGAGCGTGGCGGTTCCGCTCGCGAGGGTCTTCGTGAGCTCCGTGGTGTTGTTCGTGTCGGCGCCCATGCCGTTGTAGAAGCCCCACGCGCCCGTCGTATCCAAAGTGAGAAAGTAGCCGGCGAATCCCGTCCCGTATCCGCTGCCCACCCCGCCCACGCGGCCCATGAGCGCCGCCCACCCCCCCGAAGGGATCGACACGTCGACGCTGACCTCGTAGTTCGACCAGGTCCTGTCGCCGACGATCGTGTAGGGGCCCGAAGGCTCCGGCGCCCAGCTCTGCGCCGGCGTCACCACCACCTGGTGCAGACACTGGCCGGTCCCGTCGGGCCGCTCCGCGAGCTCGAATGTCCCGGCGATGTCGGCGTGATAGTAGGGCCTGTATCCGACGGACGTGAAGTCGCCGTAGTGGTCGTAGTTCTCGTAATAGGGAAAAGGAAATGCGCTCGCCGCGGGCGGCGGCGTCGCGGCCGCGCCCTTCGTTTGGCCGGTCGTCGTGGTGATCGAGTAAATCGCGTTCGCTTCCATGGCGACGGTGAAGGAGCCGCCCGCCACGGGGACGGCGGGCATCTGCTGGAACTGCGCGGTGGCGTCGCTCTGCCAGACGTTGACCGAAGCGGGCGAGAGCCCGTCGGGCAGCACGAAGGTCACTTCCTGCGCGGCCGTCGCGCCGGCCGTATCGGCGACGACGCTGAAGTCCGTCCCGTTCGGCGAGAGCAGCGTCACGTAGTCGCCGCCGCCGGAGAGGGTCCCGGAGGCGTGGTCCAGGAACTGCCAACCCGGCTGCGCGAACTGCGTGAGGTGCGCGTACCCCCAGAGGGCGTCGTTGATGGTGTAGGCCCCGCTCCAGGGGCTGCTCGCCACCGCCATCGTGACGTCGTAAAAAGGCTCAATCGGATAAAACGCGGTGATGAGATACCAATAGATGGTCTTG
Organism: Polyangiaceae bacterium; assembly: GCA_036500865.1. GTDB lineage: Bacteria > Myxococcota_A > Polyangia > Polyangiales > Polyangiaceae > Palsa-1150. Next base: position 943 of record DASYBG010000011.1, on the reverse strand, counting down.
GTGATGCCGCTCTGCGTGTAGTTCTGGAGATAAGACCTCGCGATATCCATCTCGCACTGGAAGCCGTGCTCGTAGATGTGCTCCTCGGTGTCCCAGATGGACTTGCCCGCGGCCTTCGCGGCCGCGACGACGTCGGCGGTCGGTGCTCCGGCGTCGCCCCAGGTCGTGTGTTCGCCGATCGCGTACACGTCGGTCGCGAGGGTCGCGTTGGTCGTCAGGTCCAAGACCCAATTCCACGGCGAAGCGGCGCCGGTCGCATAGTTCCAGTTGTCGAAGCCGTGGATGCCCGTCGGGATGCCCGCCGCGTCGAGGGTCGTACGGAATGTCTCGAGGAAGCTCTCGTCGATGCCCTTCTCGTTGCGGCACCCGACGTAATCGAGATCGAGGCCGTGCGCCGACTTCGCCCCGGCGATGTAGTCGGCGAGGTAGGTCGTCGTCTCTTGCGAGAAGAAGGTCCCGTTGCCGACCCACCCGGGCGCGGACCACGCGGTCACGTCGAGCAGAATGTTCGGGTTGCGCGCCCTGGCCTGCTCCATCAGCCACCACTCGTAGCCACGATTGAAATTCTTGTCGGTCGGCGTGTGCTCGTGGCTGGACTCGGAGCCCTGGGTCGAGTTGCCGTCGCCGCCGATCTCGACGTAGAGCTCCTGGATCGCGGCGCCGTAGTTGGGCTTGAAGAGGTAGTCGAGGATGTCGGACCGCTGCGGCTCGACGTAGTCGTGCAGCAAAACGGAAGTCGCGCCGCCGCCGCTGACGGCGCCGATGCCCTCGTACTTGCTTCCGGTGTCCGTCGTGCTGATGGTGACGGTCTGCTGCGCGCGGGCGCCCGAGGCGAGCAAGAGCGCCGGGACGCCGGCGGAAAGTCCAATGAGGAAAGGGATCGACGGCCTTCGAGACATATCGCGACCTTACGTCGGGGGCTCGCTGCTGAAAAGCCTGGGGG